>NZ_JAKUHT010000001.1 GCF_022436705.1 Nocardioides sp. CFH 31398
GTGGTCTCCGACCCGGACACGGTGCGGGTGCCGGTGACGGCCGAGGCGGACGTGCTGACGCTGGACAAGCGGGCCGCGGAGCCGGTCGACGTGAACGGCTCCGGCCTGGTCGACGCGGGCGACACGATCGCCTACTCCTTCACGCTGACCAACGACGGCAACGTCGCCCTGGACGAGCTGGTCGTCACCGACCCGATGCTCGCCGGCTCGACCCCGGCCGTCGGGGTGACGTGCGAGGTCACGGCCTTGGCTCCGGGGGAGTCGACCGAGTGCGCGGCCGACGGTCCGTACGTGGTGACCGAGGCCGACGAGCGGGCCGGGGAGGTCGTGAACACCGCGACCGCCGAGGCCGTGAGGCCGGGTGGCGCTCGGAGCGTGTCGAACGAGGACTCCACCCGGACGACCGGGCTGGTGGTGCCCGACCCGGGTCTGCGGATCGACAAGACCGCGGGCGACCCGGTCGACGTCAACGGCTCGGGCCTGACCGATGCCGGTGACACGATCGCCTACAGCTTCCGGGTCACCAACACGGGCAACGTGCCGCTGAGCGAGGTGGCGGTCGACGACACCCTGCTGGGTGCGGGCGACCCGCCGGTCGCGGTGACCTGCGAGACCCCCGGTGACGGGGTGCTCGCGCCGGGTCGCAGCGTCGAGTGCGCGGCCGAGTCGCCGTACGTGGTGACCGAGGCCGACGAGTCGGCCGGGTCGGTGGACAACACCGCCGCGGCGACGGGCACCGACCCCGACGGTGGGCCGGTCCGCTCGCCCGACGACTCGACCTCCACGCCGGTGCAGACCCCGGTCACGGGCCTGGAGATCGACAAGCGTGCCGCGGATCCGGTCGACGTGAACGACTCGGGCCTGACCGACGCCGGCGACACCATCGCCTACACGTTCACCGTGACCAACACCGGCACCGTCCCGGTCACCGGCGTCGAGGTCCGCGACCCCCTGCTCGCGTCGGAGGAGATCGACGTGACCTGTGCCGCGACGTCCCTGGACCCGGGGACGAGCACGCGCTGCCGGGCGGCGACGCCGTACGTCGTCACGACCGCCGACGAGCTCGAGGGCGAGGTCGTCAACGTCGCCCGCGCCGCGGGCTCCGACCCCGACGGCGACGAGGTGCTCGCCGAGCCCGACTCGACGACCACCCCCGTGTCGCTGCCCGCGCCCGCTCTGGCGGTCGAGAAGTCCGCCGACGTGGCCGACGTCAACGACTCCGGACTCACCGACGCCGGCGACGAGGTCGCCTACACCTTCACGGTCACCAACACCGGCGACGTGCCGGTGCGCGACGTCGCGATCGACGACGACCTCCTGTCGTCCCAGCAGCCGCCGATCAGCGTCACCTGTGCGGACGTGACGCTGGCCCCGGGTGGGTCGACCGACTGCACCGCCGACGCGCCGTACGTCGTGACCGCGGCCGACGAGGACGCCGGCGTGCTGCGCAACACCGCCACCGCCACCGGCGTCGACCCCGACGAGACCCCGGTGCGCTCCGACCCCGACTCGGTCGCGGTGCCCACCGCGGAGGGCGTCGCCGTCCTGACCCTGGACAAGGTCGCCGGCGACCCGGTCGACGTGAACTCCTCGGGCATCACCGACCGCGGCGACACGATCGACTACACCTTCACGGTCACCAACGACGGCGACGTCCCCGTGACCCGCGTCCGGGTCGCGGACTCCGTCCTCGCCGCCCAGGGGGTGACCGTGACCTGCACCGTGGGTCGCCTCGCCCCGGGGGAGGCGACGACCTGCGACGCCGCGCCCTACCGGGTGACGGCCGCCGACGAGCGGGCCGGTGAGGTCCTCAACGTCGCCACCGCGTCCGCCCTGGACCCCGACCGCGACGCCGTGGAGTCGAACGAGGACACCACCCGCACCCCCGTCGTGGCCCCGCGCCGCGTGCTCGGGCTGACCAAGACCGCGGGCGACCCCGTCGACGTCAACGGCTCCGGTCTCGTCGACGCCGGCGACACCGTCGCGTACACGTTCGAGGTGACCAACAACGGCAACGTCCCGGTCACCGTGCTGCGCATCGACGACCCGCTGCTCGCGTCGCAGGACCCGCCGATCACCGTGACCTGCTCGCCGGTGCGGCTGGTGCCGGGAGAGGTCTCGCAGTGCGTTGCGGACGCGCCGTACGTCGTCACCGAGGCCGACGAGCAGGCCGGCGAGGTCGTCAACACCGCCCGCGCCACCGCCGTCGACGCGGACGGCGAGCCCGTGGTGTCCCGACCCGACAGCACCCGGACCGAGGTGACGAGCCCGGAGCCGGAGCTGGAGCTCACCAAGCGCGCCGCGGAGCCCGTCGACGCCAACGACTCGGGCCTGACGGACGCCGGCGACACCATCGCCTACACGTTCACCGTCACCAACACCGGCAACGTGCCCGTCACCGACGTGCGGATCGACGACCCGCTGCTCGCGGGCCAGGACCCGCCGATCACGGTCACCTGCGAGGCGACGCGCCTCGACGTCGGCCGGTCGACCGACTGCGCGGCGGACGCCCCGTACGTCCTGACGCGGGCAGACGAGCGCGCGGGCGAGGTGGAGAACACCGCGACCGCGGTCGGCACGGACCCCGACGGGGACGACGTGACCTCGGACGAGGCCTCCACCACCACGCCGGTGGTCGAACCGCGCGCCTCCCTCGCGCTCGACAAGCGCGTGGGCTCCGTGACCGACGTCGACGGCGACGGCCTCACGGACGCCGGGGACGAGATCCGGTGGCGCTTCGTGGTGACCAACACGGGCACGGTGCCGGTCTCCTCCGTGGCGATCGACGACCCGCTGCTCGAGGGCACCACGGTCACCTGCGACCGGACCCGCCTGCTGGCCCCTGGCGACGGGGTGCCGACCGAGCGGACCCGCACGGTCTGCCTGCCCGTCGAGCCGTACGTGATCACCGAGGCCGACGAGGCCGCCGGTGAGGTCGTCAACACCGCGACCGCCGACGGCGTCGACCCCGACCGGCTGCCCGTCGTCTCGGACGAGTCGTCCACCCGCACACCCGTCCAGGCGCCGTCTCCCGCCCTGGGGCTGACCAAGTCCTCGCTGCCGGTCGTGGACCGCGACGGCGACGGCCGGGTCGGCGAGGGCGACGCCGTGACGTTTACCTTCCGCGTCACCAACACCGGCGACGTGCCGCTGTCGGACGTGACCGTCGACGACCCGCTGCTCGCCGCGCAGGACCCGCCCGTGGGCGTGACCTGCGACGCCACCGAGCTGGCGGTCGGCGCCTCCACCACCTGCGTCGCGGACGCGCCGTACGTGATCACCGCGGACGACGAGGAGGCAGGGCGGGTCGTCAACCGCGCCACGGCCTCCGCCACCGACCCCGACGGGGACACCGCCGGGTCGGGACCCGCGACCGAGACCGTCCCGACGGGCGGGCCGGTGCCGCCGGTGCTCGGGCTGGTCAAGGCGGTCGAGTCGGTCACCGACGTCGACGAGGACGGGCTGACGGACGCCGGCGACGAGATCGTCTACCGGTTCACCGTCACCAACTCCTCCCCGACCCTGACGCTGGACGACGTCGCGGTCGTCGACCCGCTCCTGGGCGACACGGTGACCTGCGCGGACACGACGCTCCCGCCGGCCGCCGCGGACGGCACGCCGTCCTCGACGGTCTGCACCAGCGCGCCGTACGTCGTCACCGAGGCCGACGAGGCCGCCGGAGAGGTCGTCAACACCGCGACCGCCACCGCGACCGACCCCGACGGCGCGGAGCTCGAGTCCCAGCCGGACTCGACGACGACCCCGCTCGCCGCCGAGGACGTGGCGATCGACCTGGACAAGCGCGCCGGCGACGTCGTCGACGCCAACGGCAACGGTCGCAAGGACGCCGGCGACACCGTGGGCTACACGTTCCTGGTGACCAACACCGGCAACGTCACCCTGGGCGACGTCACGGTCGCCGACGACCTGCTGGACGCCGCGGGCATCGCGGTGACCTGCCCGGACGGGCCGCTCGCCCCGGGCCGCTCCCGGACGTGCGAGGCCGACGCGCCGTACACCGTCACCGAGGAGGACGTCCGCCGGGGGTTCACCGTCAACACCGCCACCGCGACCGGGCAGGGCCCGGACGGCGTCGTCGAGGCGTCCGACGAGGACACCGTCCGGGTGCCCCTCGACTCGACCCTCGGCCCCGAGGCCGAGCTGACGCTCGACAAGCGCCCGCTGCGGGTGGTCGACGTCGACGGCGACGGTCGCGCCGGGGCGGGCGACACGGTCGACTACGAGTTCGTCGTCACGAACACGGGCGAGGTGACCGTGCGTGACCTCGTGGTCGTCGACCCCCTGATCGACGACGTCACGTGCCCCGTCACGACGCTGCGCCCGGATCGGAGCACCACGTGCACCGGGACGTACACGCTGAGCGAGGACGACGCCGAGCGGGGCCGCGTCAGGAACGTCGCGCGCGCCGAGGGCACCGACCCCGACGGCGAGCCGGTGGTCTCGACGCCGGACGCCGTCGTGCTGGACCTCGTCGACGCCGACCCGGTGCCGCCCGGCGACCCGGGTGACCCCGGCGAGCCCGGCGAGCCCGGTGACCCCGGCTACCCGGGTTACCCGCCCCCGACCGACCCGGGTGACTCGGACGACGGCGGGCTGCTGCCCGACACCGGCGGACCCGCCGCCTGGGTGGCGCTGATCGGCCTGCTGCTGCTCGGTGGTGGGATCGGGGCGCTGCTGTGGTCACGACGACGACGGGGCGCCGGCCGGGCCGGCCGGCACGCCCGCGAGACGGAGGCACGCACGTGAGGATCCGCACGACGAGGCGGGCGGACGTGGTCCCGGGGTCCGTGGGGCCCCGGAGGCACCGCGGGGCGCTGGTGGCGGTCCTGGCGCTCGCGGCGACGGCCGGGTGCAGCGGCGACGAGCCGCAGGCCGAGCCGGACCAGGAGTCGTCGAGCTCCGCCGCCGTCGACCCCGCGCGGGTCTCACCGGCCGACCTCCCCGAGATCCCGGAGGTGCGCGACCCCGTCGGCGCCGTCGGCGACCTGACCCTGGGGGAGTGCGGCACCGGCCCCGGGGAGGTGTCCGTCTCGGGGGAGGTGACCAGCTCCGCCGAGATCCGGCGGGACGTCGTGGTGGTCGTCAGCTGGACCAACGACACCTCCGACGTCCTGGGCCGGGGCGTGGCGGTCGTGGAGGACCTCGAGCCCGGGGAGACGGCCGAGGTGTCCCTGGACGCCGAGGTCGCGGAGGGGGCCACCCGGTGCGTCCCCAACGTCCGGCGCGGGGTCCTCGCCCCGCGGGGGTGACGGCGCGGGGCCCGTCTCAGGCGTAGCGGGCGGCGGTCTGGGCGGCGCGGGCGCCGTACCCGCCGCCGAACATCGCCGCGTGCACCAGCAGCGGGAAGAGCTGGTGCAGGCCGACCCGGTCCTCCCAGTCGTCGGCGAGCGGGTGCGCCTCGGCGTACGCGTCGAGCACCCGCGGCAGCTGCGGCAGCCCGAACAGCGACAGCATCGCGAGGTCGGCCTCGCGGTGCCCGCCGTACGCCGCCGGGTCGACGAGGTGCGCGACGCCGTCCACGCCCCACACCACGTTGCCGCTCCACAGGTCACCGTGCAGGCGGGACGGCGGCTCCTCCGGCAGCAGCTCGGGGAAGCGGCCGACCAGGCCCTCGACGACCTGCGCCTGGGCGGCGTCCACGGCCCCGCGGTCGCGGGCGACCTTGAGGTAGGGCAGGACCCGACGGGTGGCGTAGAACTCCGCCCACGTCGGCGCCGCGCCGTTGGGCAGCGGCAGCCGTCCGATCCAGCCGTCGGCCTCGGCCCCGTACGCCGCGGCGCCGGCGTCGTGCGTGGCGGCCAGGGCCCGGCCGAGGTCGTCGGCGGTGGTCTCGGAGGGGCGGCCGGGCTCGACCCAGCGCAGGATGAGGCAGTCCTCGTCGCGGGCGAGCACCTCGGGCACGGCGGCGCCGCCGGGAGCCTCGGCGAGCCAGCGCAGCCCCCGCGCCTCGGCGGCGTAGAACCCGGCGGGCGGGGTCGGCAGCGTCTTGGCGAAGGCGACCGTGCCGTCCGACATGCGCAGCCGGGTGGCCGTGGAGATGTCGCCGCCCGCCACCGGCGCGGTGGCCACGACGGAGGTGCCGAGCAGCTGCTCGGCGCGGCGGGCCACGGTCGGCCGCCGGGTCACCGGGCGGCCCCGGGGCGGTCCTCCGGCGCCCTCGTGCCCGTCGCTGCGGGGCCCGGCTCGGGGCTGGGCCCGGAGCCGGCCTGCAGGGCTGCGTCGATGGACGCGACGAGCGCGTCCGCCGTCCTCTCGACCATGGCCAGCACCTCCCGGAATCCGTCCTCGCCACCGTAGTACGGGTCCGGGACGTCCGCCCCGGGCTCCTCCGGATCGAAGTCGCGGAAGAGCGCGACGCGGTCGTCGTGGCCCTCCGTCCCCGCGCGGCCGTCGCGGACGCCGCTGAGGTTGACGGCGTCCATCGCGAGCACGAGGTCGGCGCCGCGCTCCGCCTCCGGGCCCGTGCCGAGCTGGCGTCCGCGGTGGGCGTCGACGTCGCCGGCGTCGTACCCGGCGGCGCGCAGCGTCGCGGCGGCCCGGTGGTCCATCGGCTCCCCGACGTGCCAGCCGCCGGTGCCCGAGCTGACGACCTCGACCCGGTCGTCCAGGCCGGCCGAGGCCAGCCGGTCCCGGAGCACCACGGCCGCCGTGGGGGAGCGGCAGATGTTGCCGAGGCAGACCGTCTCGACGACGTAGGTGCCGGGCTCGCGCGGCGGCGGCGCCGGCCTCACGAGGACACCCTCGATCCCTCGAACAGCGGCTCCACGGCCCACGTCACCAGCGTGATGACGATGGCGCCGCCCACCGCCGTCCAGAAGCCCTCGACGTGGAAGGGGAGGCCGAGCTGGCCCGCCAGCCAGGCGGTCAGCGCGAGCATGCCGGCGTTGATGACGAGCAGGAACAACCCGATGGTGAGGATCACCAGCGGCAGGGCGACGAGCCGGACGACGGGGGCGACCACGCTGGTCACGACACCGAAGATCAGGCCGGTCAGCACCAGCGGGAGGAACTTCTGCTCGATCTCCGCCACGCCCTGGCGGGGGCCGTCGAAGTAGATGCCGTCGAAGAGGAACGCGGCGGCCGCCAGCCCCGCGATCCCCGCCACCACCGACGCCAGGAACTTCACATCCGTCACTCTAGTGAGGCCGGCTGAAGTCCTGCTGAACGTCGGGCGGTGTCAGCGCCGGAGCCGGGGGCGGCGTCCGTGGACCCCGCTAGCCTCGCCGGATGGTCGGGTTCGGGGGCGCGGGCGTGATGGTGCTGGGGGCTGCGGTCTCCGGGCTGCTGCTGCTCGGGGTCGCCCTCCTCGCCGCCCGGCGCGTCGGCCCGGTGACGTCGTACGCCGCCGCGGGGCTCGTGTGGTCCCTGGTCGTCATCGCGCTGGTGACGCTGGTGCCCGCGGCCGGCCCGCCCGGCTACCTGCAGCCCGACGAGGTGCAGACGGCGTGCTCCTTCGACTACGGCGGGCCGGCGCCGGACGGGTTCTGGATCTTCTCCGGCGGCCAGCGGCTGCTGAACACCGCGCTGTTCGTGCCGAGCGGGGCGCTGCTGGTGGTGGTCGCGGCACGCTGGCGGGCGGGATGGCTGCTCGCGCCGCTCGGGCTCGGCCTGCTCGCGGCGTACTCGCTGGGGATCGAGTACGCCCAGCTCGTGCTCGCGCGGATCGACCGCGCCTGCGACGTCACCGACCTGGTGGACAACGTGACCGGCGCGGCGATCGGTTTCGCGCTCGGCCTCGGCCTGGTTGTCCTGCTGCGTCCGTGGCGGGAGCGGACCCGCCGGCTCGTGTCCTAACGTGCGGAGCGTGACCGCCCCGCAGCCGCGCCGCAACGTCCAGCAGATCCCCGCCTACGTGCCGGGCAAGCCGCCGACGCCGCGGACCGACCTCGTCACCTACAAGCTCTCGTCGAACGAGAACCCCTACCCGCCGCTGCCCGGGGTGATCTCCGCGGCGCACGCCGCGGTCGAGACGATGAACCGCTACCCCGACATGGGCAGCGCCGCGCTGTACGCCGAGCTGGCCGCCCGGTTCGACGTCCCGCTCGAGGACCTCGCCGCCGCCACGGGGTCGGTCGCGCTGATCTACCAGCTGCTGTCGGCCTACTGCGAGCCCGGCGACGAGGTCGTCCACGCCTGGCGCTCCTTCGAGGCGTACCCGATCGCGATCACCACGGCGGCGGCCGTCGGGGTGCCGGTGCCGCTGACCGCCGACGCCCGTCACGACCTCGACGCCATGGCCTCCGCGATCACCGGGCGCACCCGCGTCGTCCTGCTCTGCACCCCGAACAACCCGACCGGTCCGGCCCTGACGCAGACCGAGGTCGACGCGTTCCTGGCCGAGGTGCCCTCCGACGTGCTCGTCGTCCTGGACGAGGCGTACTACGAGTTCGTGCGGATCGACGACCCCCTCGACGCGATCGGCACCTACCGCCGCCACGAGAACGTGCTGGTCTTCCGGACCTTCTCCAAGGCCTACGGCCTCGCCGGCTTCCGGGTCGGCTACGCGATCGCGCACGCCCCCGTCGCGGCGGCGCTGCGGGCGGTCTCGTTGCCGTTCGGCGTCAGCTCGGTCGCCCAGGCCGCCGCGATCGCCTCCCTCGAGGCGCAGCCCGAGCTGCTCGACCGCGTCGAGGGGCTCGTCGCCGAGCGGGAGCGGGTCGTGAAGGCGCTGGCCGAGGTCGGCTGGGACGTCCCGGACGCCCAGGGCAACTTCGTCTGGTTCGACCTCGGCGAGAAGGCGGGCGCGTTCGCGGCCGCCGCGGACGCCGCCGGGCTCGTCGTCCGCCCCTTCGCCGGCGACGGCTGTCGCGTCACCATCGGCGAGCCCGAGGCCAACGACCGCCTGATCGAGGTCGCCTCGGCGTTCTCGAAGGACTGATCCGCAGGAGTAGTCGTCCCTCCCGTGGGGCATGAGGGTGGCGTGACACCGGTCCCGAAGGTCCGCGCCTGGTCGAACACGGTGCGCAGGGAGACGTTCGACGCCGCGGACCTCGACCTGTTCGTGCTGCGGGACCACCAGCCGGTCCTGGCGGCCCTCGGCCGTGCGCGGGTCGACGAGGCCGCGGGCGCCGCGGCCGCCGAGCCCCAGCGGCTTCGACGGCTGCGGCAGGTCGCCTGCGTCGCACCGGTCTTCACCCTCGCCGCCTTCGGTGGACCCGTCCCCGGGCGCAGCGGCATCGAGGCGGGCGCGATGGACGGGGGCTGGGCCCAGCTGTGGCTCGCCCTCGTGTTCCTCGTCGCCGCCCCCGGTCCGGCGCTGGCGCTGCGCCGGTGGTGGGTGACGGGACGCCGCCGCGACCCGTACGAGGTGCTCGCGCTCGGGGTCGGGCTGACGCTCGGCCTCGCGGCGCTGCGGGGCCTGTCCGACGAGTGGCGGGCCGGGTCCTTCGCCCTCGCGAGCCTGCCGGCGTGGGTCACGGTCGTCACCGGGGTTCTCACCGCGGCCGCGATGGTGTTCGCCTCCCGCGGCCGGCGGACCCAGGGCGACCTCAGCTTCGCCCGGATCGGCGAGCCGGACCGGGCCAAGGCCCGGCGGATGATCGACGCGCTGCCGGCGCGGACGCGGGAGCAGCTGCACGACATGCGACGCCGGGCCGTCGAGAACCTGACGCAGCGCGGCCTGCTGGACGACGACGACGCCCGCCGCGTGCTGTCTACGCCGCTCGGCGAGGGACCGCTGTCGCGTCGCTGACCGCGCCCCGTGGGTGCGGTGGGCGGTCCATCGCGCGGAACCGCGGGCCCGCGGCCGGGGCCATCGTCGCGACCAGGTACGCCGTCCCGCACACGAGCAGCGCGGGCGCGAGCCCGACCCCGGCGACGAGCCCGCCGGCGAGCAGACCGCCGAACGGCATCAGCGACCACGCCGACGCGGTCAGCATCGAGCCCACCCGCCCGACCATCGGCTCGGGCGTGCGTCCGAACATCAGTGCGCCGACGAGGGGGTTGATGAACCCCGCGGCGAACCCGCCGACCACGCCGGTCGCGACGACGCCGGCGAGCGGAGCGTCGAGGGCGAGGACGACGAACCGCGGGGCGCCCGCGAGCAGGAACGCCACGACGTACACGGTGAAGCGGGGGAGCCGGTCGCCGTAGGCCGCCGCGAGGAGGCTCCCTGCGATCGCGGACCCGGAGAACGAGGCGCCGAGCAGGCCCAGGACCGTCGCACCCAAGCCGCTCGTGACCACCCAGGTCGGCAGGAGCACGGCCGAGTAGGCCTGGTCGAGCAGGTTCGTCACGGCCACCATCGCGGCGATGCCGAGCAGGACCGGGTCGCGACGCAGGAATCCGGCGCCCTCCCGGAGCTCGACGAGGTAGCCCTGGCGCGGCGCCGGCTCCGGCGGCACCAGGCGACGGGTGGCCAGCACGGTCAGCAGCGCCGCGGCGCCCCAGCCGACGGCCGTGACGAGGAGCGCGGACGGTGCACCGACCGCGGCCACGAGGACGCCGCCGAGCGCGGCGCCGACGAGGCCGGCGGTGCGCTCGGCGGTGCCGGACAGTCCCGCGACCCGCTCGAGCGTCGTCCCGGCGTGGCGAGCCACCTGCGGGGTGAGCGCGCCGCGGGCGCCGTCGGCGGGACCGTTGAGCGCGCCGGCGACCGCGACGAGCAGGCAGAGCAGCGGGATCGAGAGCACGTCGAGGGCGTGCGCGACGGGGACCGCTGCCAGCACGGGCACGCTCAGGGCCTCGGCCCCGACAGCCACCCGGCGGGCGCCGAGGCGGTCGACGAG
The DNA here is from genome assembly GCF_022436705.1 of Nocardioides sp. CFH 31398. Classification (GTDB taxonomy): domain Bacteria; phylum Actinomycetota; class Actinomycetes; order Propionibacteriales; family Nocardioidaceae; genus Nocardioides. The sequence goes on from NZ_JAKUHT010000001.1 coordinate 10,749, forward strand.
CGGCCCCGACAGCGCCTGCGCGAGGACCTGCGGCACGGTGCCGGCGAACGCGACCACGCCGGTGAGGGCCGCGCTGCCGGTGGTGGTCAGCACGAACCACGGCACGGCGATCATCGAGACGCGCACCCCGGCGGTGGCGAGCACGTCCGCGGTCAGGTAACCCGCGAGGGCGGCGCGCCCGCTCACCCGTCGTCCTCGGGCACCGACCGGGGGAACGCGTGCACCGCGACCTGGAAGAGCGCGGCGCGGCCCGACTCGTCCTCGGCGTCCTCGGGGTCCTCCTCCCACCCCTCGAGGACGGCCGTCAGGGCCTCCTTGAGGTCGCGGGCGTGCCGCGGCGTGAGCCGCAGCTCCCAGTCGCTGACCGTGGTGGCCGCCTCCCACGCGGGCGACAGCGAGGAGCGCTCCTCGACGAAGCGCTGCAGGCGCTCGGTCTGCACGATCGCCACCGCCTGCAGGAAGCCCTCCAGGGCGTCCTGCTCGTCGGGGGTCCGGTAGTCGTCCGGCCCGGAGCGCGTCGACTGGTGCGCCGCGCGCCACCAGCGCTCGCGGGCGTTGCCGCGCTCGGCGTCGTCCACGACGAAGCCGTGCTTCGCGAGCGTGCGCAGGTGGTACGACGTCGCGCCGCTGTTCAGCCCCATCCGTGCGGCGAGGCTCGTCGCGGTCGCCGGGCCGTCGGAGCGCAGGTGGCCCAGGATGCGCAGCCGCGCCGGGTGCGCGAGGGCGCGCAGGCCGGCGGCGTCGGGGGTGATCGAGGTGAGGTCCACCCGACCGACCGTAGACCACCAACGCATCTTTGCAAATATCTGTTTGCCGTCTGCTGGTGCGGGATGGTCCACTGCAGGCATGGAGACGAGGACCCTGGAGACCGACCGCGGCGACCGCGTCACGTACGACGCCCACGGACCGGTCGGCGAGCGGCGCGCGGTCGTGTTCGTGGCCGGTGCCGGTCCGTACCGCGCCATCGACCCGGCCACCACGGCCTGCGCGGAGGCCCTCGCCGCCCGGGGGGTGCCCGCACTGGTGCACGACCGGGTGGGCCGCGCCGAGAGCCCGGCCGACGGTCCGATCGACCTGGACCGCGAGGCCGGGCCCGGCGGCGCGCTCGCCGCGCTGGTCGCCGCGGCGGGCGGTGACGCCGTCCTGTGCGGGCACTCGTCGGGCGGGGCGATCGCGCTGTACGCCGCGACGGAGGGTGGGGTGCCCGTGGCCGGGCTCGCGCTGTTCGAGGCGCCGCTGGACCCGACCGCCACGGGCGTGGGGCCCTGGACGCTCGAGGTCGAGCGGTTCCTCGACGCGGGCGAGGACGCGGAGGCGCTGACCCACTACCTGCGCGACCTCCCGCCGGAGCTGGTCGGCGGCCTGCGGGACTCCCCGGTCTGGCCTGTCTGGGTCGCGAACGCCCCCGCCCTGCGCGTCGACGCCCAGGCGCTGCGCTGGGCCTACTCCGCGCCGTACGACGTCCAGCTCGGCGACCGCCTCGGACAGATGGCCGTGCCGGTGGTCGCGGCGTACGGCACGTCGACGTTCCCGGAGATGCCGCTCGCCGCCGAGGCCGTCGCGGCCGCCGTCCCGGGGGCGCGCGCCGTCGAGGTGGCCGGCGCCAACCACACCTGGGACCCCGGGGCCATGGCCGACCTGCTGGCGGAGCTGGCGGCCGGCTGACGCCGGGGCCGCGCGCCACCCCCTGGGCCGGTACTCCCCGACGTTCGGACCGTTCACGGGCGCGGATCCGGGTCGCAACGTCGGGGACCACCGGCGCTCGGGGTTCGACGGCCAGCGACCGGGGTAGAACCCGCTCGTGGACACGAACTCTCGCCCCCGCGCGGAGGAGCCGGGGCCGCAGGCGCGACCCGGTGCGGCGGCCCAGCCGGACCTGTCGGCCCTGGCCGACCGGCTGAGCATGGCCGGTCGCCCCCAGCCGTTGGCGCGCTACGAGATCAAGGCCGCCGGGCTCCAGTGGTCCGTGCTGTCCGGCGTCCTCGGGATCGTCGGCGCCCTCTTCTTCCTCGTGCAGGGCGGTGTCGGGCTGGGCGACGTGGTCGACACGGGACGGACGGGCCTCGACCGGCTCGACGGCATCGGTGGCCCGTTTGTGTGGGTCCCGCTCGTGCTGCTCCTGTTCGCGCTCAGCACCCTGAACCGGCGTCGTCGTCGCGCGGTCGTGGCGGAGGAGGGCATCACGCTCGATCCGGGGCGGCAGAAGGACCGGTGGACGCACGAGTGGCGGGCGCTGGAGGAGGTCGGGTGGTTCCCGGACGCCGAGTCGCGCGGGATGACGCTCGTGCTGCGGCCCCGCGGCGCCGCCGACAGCGCGCTCGAGACGCTCGTGATCGCCGTCCACGGCCAGGAGAAGCGGGACGAGACGGCCCACGTCCTCCACGACGCCTGCGCCCGGTTCGGGGTGCGGTTCAGCACCGAGCCCGGGGACTTCGACATGGATCGCGGGGTCCGCCGGGCGATGCGCTGGCTCCGCGACTGACGCGGTCCGGCCGACCGGTGTCGGGGCCGCTCCCTACGCTGTGCGCATGAGCGACGACGCGGGCCAGGAGTCCGGCAGCTACGTCGAGGCCGACGGCTTCGACCGCGACATGAACTACATCGACGACCGGATCGTCCGCGAGCCCTCGGGCGAGCGCGAGTGGCCGGTCGAGCCGGGCCGCTACCGGTTGGCCGCGGCGCGCGCCTGCCCCTGGGCGAACCGCGCCATCATCGTGCGCCAGCTGCTCGGCCTGGAGGACGTCATCTCCATGGGCCTCGCCGGGCCGACCCACGACGCGGACAGCTGGACCTTCGACCTCGACCCCGGCGGCAAGGACCCGGTGCTCGGCATCGAGCGGCTCCAGGAGGCGTACTTCGCGCGCTACCCCGACTACCCGCGCGGCATCACGGTGCCGGCGATGGTCGACGTCCCCACCGGCAAGGTCGTCACCAACGACTTCGACCAGATCACGCGCGACCTCTCCTCCGAGTGGACCGAGTTCCAGCGCGACGACGCGCCGGACCTGTGGCCGGACGACGTCCGCGACGAGATGGAGGAGGTGATGGAGCGCGTCTTCCGCGAGGTCAACAACGGCGTCTACAAGTGCGGCTTCGCCGGCAACCAGTCGGCCTACGAGAAGGCGTACGACGAGCTCTTCGCCGCGCTGGACTGGCTCGAGGAGCGCCTCACGGGCCGTCGCTACCTGATGGGCTCGTCCATCACGGAGGCTGACGTCCGCCTGTTCACCACGCTGGCGCGCTTCGACCCCGTCTACCACGGCCACTTCAAGTGCAACCGCAACAAGCTCACCGAGATGCCGGCACTGTGGGGTTACGCCCGCGACCTGTTCCAGACCCCGGGGTTCGGCGACACGACGGACTTCGACCAGATCAAGGCGCACTACTACGTCGTCCACACCGACGTGAACCCCACCGGCATCGTGCCGAAGGGTCCGGACCTCTCGGGCTGGACGACGGAGCACGGCCGCGAGGACCTGGCGTGAGGGTCGGGCTCGGGCTGGCCGCGGCGGGACTCCTCGCCGGCGGGCTCGTCGGCCTCGCGCCGACGTCGGCCTCGGCGGCGTACGAGACGGTCACGACCGTCCACGGGGCGAAGCTGCAGGCCTGCCGCGCCACCCTCGGCGGCGATCGGGCCATCCGCTTCCGGCTCGACAACCGGGGCGCCCGTCACGCCCACGAGGGAGGCGTCTTCCGCAACCGCGGCGAGGTGACGGACTCGTTCCGGGTGCGGGCGTCCGCCGGGCGACTGTCCGGGGTGAAGGCCGTGAGGCTGCGGGCGGGCGACCGCCTCGACTCCTACGTCGGCGAGGTCGACGGCCCCGGGGCGGGTGGCGGCTTCTCCCGCGCCGAGCTGCCGCGCTGCTAGGTGACACGACACTTCCTTCTGTGGCCTGACTGTGATGGGGTCCTCGCCATGAGCCCCCGTCGACTCCTCGCCACCTCCGCCTCGGCTGCCGTCCTCGCCGGCGCCCTGGTGGGTCTCGCCCCGACGACCGCGTCCGCGGACTACGCGCCCGTCACCACCTGGAAGGGTGGAGTGTTCGAGGCGTGCCGGACGACGATCGACAAGCGTCCGTCGGTCAAGATCCGCGTCGACGCCACCGAGTCGCGGCGCCCGAATCTCACGGCGACCGTCTACCGGCACCGCGACGCGGGGGCCTCGGGCACGAACGCGACCACGAGGGCCTTCCGCTCCCAGGCCGGGCGCGGCGAGGTGTCCCGCCCGACCGTGGTGCCGGTGCGGGCACGCGACACCATGGACGCCTTCCTCGCCTGGGTCGAGCACCACGGCCCGGAGGTCGAGCTCGTCCGGGCCGACCTGCCCCACTGCCGGGCGACCTCGTAGGCCTCAGCCCTCCATCGCCGCGGGCGCCTGCTCCTCGCGCTTGACGAAGTCCTTCTGACGGATCAGCCCGACGCAGAGCACCGCGCAGGCGAACGCGATGACCGCCGCGATGAGCAGGATGTGGTTCAGGGCGTCGACCACCCCCGACGTGCCGACCCCGAGCACGAGGTCGTAGGCCTGCTGGCCCGCGGACGCGCCGCCCGCCGACGCGGCCTGCGCCTGCGCGGCCTCGGCGGCGACGGTCACCTGGCCGCCGGACAGTGCCGACACGAGCGGCTCGACCGCCGCCTGCGGGACGGATCCGGTGAGCTCCGGGCGGACGGCGTCCGCGACCTCGCGCCCGAACAGCGAGCCGAGCGCGGCGATGCCGGTGGCGATGCCGACCTGGCGGAAGGTCGAGTTCACGCCGCTCGCCATGCCGGAGCGGTTGACCGGGACGACGCCGACGGCGGTCGAGGCCAGCGGCGGGTTGATCATGCCGATGCCGAAGCCGGAGACGATCAGGCCGGGGATGAGGTGGGTCCAGGTCGAGTCGTCCTCGATGCCCAGCAGCAGCACCAGGCCGACCCCGAGGATCAGGAACCCGGGTGCGATCAGCCACCGGACGGGGACCCGCTCGGTGAGGCGGCCCGCCGCGATCGCGGCGAAGAACGAGGCGCCCGAGAGGAACAGGAAGCGGACGCCGGTGCCGACGGCGGAGTAGTCGAGGACGTTCTGCACGTAGATGACCAGGTAGGTCAGCACCGAGAAGATCGACGCCGAGACCCCGAAGGCCGCGACGAGACCGCCCACGAACGTCGGCTTGCGCAGCAGCGACAGGTCGAACATCGGGTGGCGCTGCAGGTGCTGGCTGACGGCGAACACGACGAGGAGGACGCCGGCGGCGACGAGGCACGACACGACGAGGGTGTCGCCCCACGACTTCTGGCCGGCCTCGATGAGGCCGTAGACGAGCGCGCCGAGCGCGGCGGAGAAGGTGACGAAGCCGAACCAGTCGGGGCGGCCCGCGTACGGGTCGCGGGACTCGGCGACCTTGGTGAGCGTGACGCCCAGGGCGACGAGGCACAGCGGCACGTTGACGAAGAAGATCCAGCGCCACGACAGCCCGCTGGTGAGGACGCCGCCGAGGACCGGGCCGATGGCGACGGCGACGCCGGTGACCGCGCCGAACACACCGAAGGCCGTCCCGCGGTCCTTGCCGCGGAACGCGCCCGCGAGCAGGGCGAGCGCGGTCGCGAACATGGCGGCGCCGCCGATGCCCTGGAAGGCCCGGGAGACGGTCAGCACCGTGATGTCGGTGGCCGCGCCGCACGCGACCGAGCCGACGGTGAACAGGACGACGCCGATCGTGAAGACCTTGCGGCGCCCGTACCGGTCGGCGAGCGCCCCCGCCGTGAGCAGCAGCGCGGCGAGGCTGAGGGCGTAGGCGTCGATGACCCACTGCAGGTCCGACAGGGTCGCGTCGAGCTCGCGCTGGATGTCCGGGAGCGCGACGTTCACGATCGTGATGTCGAGCAGCAGCATGAACACGCCGGTGCAGACGGCGGCGAGGGTCCACCACTTGTTGCCGGCCGCGTGGACCCCGGCGCCCGCTCCGCCGTGGCTGCCCGCGTGCTTGCCGGCGTGCGCGCCGGTCTCGGTGTGGCTCATCTCGGTCCTCCTGGGCCGCCCGGCCCAACTGCTCAACTGCCTAATGATTCGCTGACCACGGTACTCTCGACGGGGGTATCGTCAAGAACCTGACTGTCAACCGGAGGAGCGTTGTGGGCGAGGTCACGAGCGCGTCGACCACGCTGCTGCCCTCCCTCGCCGCCATCCCGGGGCACGTCTTCTGGCGCGCGGCCGCGCGGGTGGGCCACGCCGCCGAGGCCGTCCTGCCGCCGGACCTGGACCTCACCGCGTATGCCGTCCTCCACGCCCTGCCCCCGGGTGCGACCGCCTCGCAGCAGGCGGTCGCGGACGCCGTCGTCGTCAGCCGCACGACGATGACGAAGGTCGCGGCGGACCTCCTGTCCGCCGGCCTCATCGAGCGCGTGCGCAACCCCGGCGACCGACGGTCGTACCTGCTGAGCCGTGCCCCCGCGGCGGAGCCCGCGCTGGCGGGATGGGACGCCGACGTCGCGGCGCTCGACGAGGTCGTCCTCCGCCCGTTCGACGAGGTGGGCCGGGCGCGGCTGACGGAGCTGCTGACGGTCCTCGCGGACGACGTGCTGCCCGACGACCTGCCCGACGCCGTCCGCGGGAGCGTGTCGCTGCTGCTCGTGCGGGTGCACGCCTGGCTCTACCGCCAGTTCCAGGAGCTGCTCGCCCCGCTCGGGATCGAGCCGCGGCACGTCGGCGCGCTGACCGCCCTGACCACGCTCGGCCCCGTGTCGCAGACCGACCTCGCCCGCGGCATCGGGCTCAGCGCGGCGAGCGTGGTGGCGATCGTCGACGAGCTGGAGGAGCGCGAGCTGGTCGAGCGCCGCCGCGTGGTCGGCGACCGTCGCACGCAGGAGGTGCACCTCACCGAGTTCGCACCGGCGGTGCTGCGCGCGGCCCGGACCCGGGGACGGCGGGGCGCGACGACCGCCTTCGCCGCCCTGCCCGACGGCGGGCTCGAGGAGCTCCTCGACCTGCTGCGCGCGATCGTGACGGCCGACCCACCCGTCATATAAGATTCTTCGCATGGGTCACGGTCACGGCCACGGGCACACCGCGGGCAGGGCCGGTGACCGTCGGCGGCTGAGACTGGTTCTCCTCATCACCGCCGCCGTCCTCGTGGTGCAGCTCGTCGGCGCCTGGGTGAGCGGCTCCCTCGCGCTGCTCGCGGACGCCGGCCACATGGCGACCGACGCCGCCGGGGTGCTGCTCGCGCTCGGGGCGTCGTACGTCGCGGCGCTGCCCTCGACGCGCCGCTTCACCTTCGGCTGGCACCGCGCCGAGGTGCTGGCCGCGCTCGTCAACGCCCTGGTCCTCGTCGCGCTGTGCGTCTACCTCGCGGTCGCGGGCGTCAGCCGCCTGCTCGAGCCGACCGGCGAGGTCGCACCGGTCCCGATGATCGCCTTCGCGGTGGTCGGCCTGGTCGCCAACGCGGCGTCGCTGGCGATCCTCACCCGCTCGGGGACCGGGTCGATCAACCTGCGCGGCGCGACGATGGAGGTGCTCGCCGACACGCTCGGCTCGGTCGTGGTGGTCGTCGCCGGCGTGGTCATCTGGGCCACGGGCTTCGAGCGTGCCGACCCCCTCGGCTCCCTGGTCATCGCGGCCATGATCCTGCCGCGGGCGGCGAGCCTGGCGAAGGAGGCGCTCGTCGTCCTGCTCGAGGTGGCGCCCGCCGGGCTCGCGCTCGAGGAGGTCCGCGAGCACCTGCTCGGGATGCCCGGCGTGGTCGACGTCCACGACCTCCACGCGTGGACCATCACCACCGGTCTGCCCAGCATGTCCGCGCACGTGACGGTCACCGACGAGGTGCTCGCCTCCCGCGGGGTGGGGGCGGTGCTCGACGACCTGTCGCACTGCACCACCAGCCACTTCGCGGTGCACCACGCGACGTTCCAGGTGGAGCCCGAGAGCCACCGCGCCCACGAGGACCTCGGCGAGGCGCACTGACGCAGGGACGGGCGTGGGGTCAGCGGCGGAGCCTGCGGCGCTCCCGCTCGGCGACGAGGGCCGCCCCGGCGAGCAGCGCGGCCAGGCCGAGGTCGACGAGGCGGAACTCGACGGCACCCACGAGACCGGCCACGGTCAGGACGAGGAACACCAGCGCCAGCACGGTCAGGACGACGACCGCCCACCCCATGGCGTTGCGGCCCTCGAGGTGGGACGTCGGCGGCCGCATCGACGACGGCGGCTCGAACCCGTGCGACATGACCGCAACCTAGACCCGTCGGGGCCCGTCCGACAGACCTCCGTGCGCCGTCAGGCGTCGCGCTCGGCGGCCTCTCGGAGCTTGACGAGGGTCCCGGCGATGCCCTGCTTGTTGCGGGCCGGGAAGCCGGCGGCCTTGAGGCCGAGCCAGATGGGGGTGGGGTAGCGCGAGGCGTCCCACGTCTCGGTGACCTCGCAGCCGCCGTCGGTGGGGGTGATCTCGTAGCGCCAGCGGTGCGCACCGAAGTGCCGCCAGGCGATGCGGCGGTCCTGCTCGTACTCCACGACGACGTTCCGGATCTTGTACGGCAGCCCGAACATCTTCATGTCGACGCCGAACTTCGCGCCCTTGCTCAGCACCCGCGGGCCCTTCACGTTGCCCTTTACCGAGCCCGACCCGTCGATCCGCTCGTGCTGGTGGGGGTCGGCGAGGATCGCGAACACCGTCGCCGGAGGCGCGGCGATCGAGGCGGTCTCGGACACGATGCGCTCGTCGGAGGACATGCCCGAAGGGTAGCCAGCGGGCCGTCGTCGGTGACCCGACGACCAGACCCGCGCCCTGCTCCCGCCGTCCACCCGCTCACCCACCCAGCGTGGTGAGCCGCGGATGGACCTCCCCGCGGGCGACTCTCAGGCGCGCCGCCCGATCTGCAGCACGGGCCCGTCGTCGTCCGCGTAGAAGTCGCGTCCGGAGTCGTCGATGACGACGAAGGCGGGGAAGTCCTCGACGGTGATGCGCCAGACGGCCTCCATGCCGAGCTCCTCGTACTCCAGCACCTCGACGTGGCGGATGCAGTCCTGCGCCAGCCGGGCGGCGGGGCCGCCGATCGTGCCGAGGTAGAAGCCGCCGTGCTGCCCGCAGCTGCGCGCCACCGGGCCCGAGCGGTTGCCCTTCGCGAGCATCACCAGCGACCCGCCGGCGGCCTGGAACTGCTCGACGTAGGTGTCCATCCGGCCGGCCGTCGTCGGGCCGAACGAACCGGACGCGTAGCCGTCCGGGGTCTTCGCCGGCCCGGCGTAGTAGACCGCCATGTCGCGCAGGTAGGACGGCATCTCCTCGCCGGCGTCCAGCCGCTTCTTGATCTCGGCGTGGGCGGCGTCGCGGGCGACGACGAGGTCACCCGACAGCGACAGCCGCTGCCCGACCTCCAGGCCGGACAGCGTCGATCGGACGGCGTCCATGCCGGTGTCGAGGTCGACGGCGACGACGTCCCCGCCGAGGCCCTCCTCGGTGACGTCGGGCAGGAAGCGGGCGGGGTCGCGCTCGAGGTCCTCGAGGAAGACGCCCTCACGGGTGATCCGCGCCTGCGCTTGGCGGTCCGCCGAGCAGGAGACCGCGATCGCCACGGGGCACGAGCCGCCGTGGCGGGGCAGGCGCACGACGCGGACGTCGTGGCAGAAGTACTTGCCGCCGAACTGCGCGCCGATCCCGAGCTCCCGGGTGAGCTGGTGGACCTGCTCCTCCAGCCCGGTGTCGCGGAACGCACGGCCGCCGGCCGAGCCGCTCGTGGGGAGCGAGTCGAGGTACTTCGTCGAGGCGAGCTTCGCCGTCTTCATCGTCGCCTCCGCCGAGGTGCCGCCCACGACCACGACGAGGTGGTACGGCGGGCACGCCGACGTCCCGAGCGCGCCGATCCGCTCGCGCAGGAAGCCCAGGAGGCTCTTCTCGTTGAGCAGCGCCTTGGTCTCCTGGAAGAGGAACGACTTGTTGGCGCTGCCGCCGCCCTTGGCGATGAACAGCAGCTCGTAGGCGTCGTCGCCCTCCGCCGCGATCTCGATCTGGGCGGGCAGGTTGTCGCCGGTGTTCCTCTCCTCGTACATGGTGAGCGGCGCCATCTGCGAGTAGCGCAGGTTGAGCCGGGCGTACGCCGAGCGGACGCCGTCGCTGATCCAGGCGGCGTCCTGGCCGTCGGTCAGCACGTGACGGCCGCGCTTGCCCTGGACGATCGCGGTGCCGGTGTCCTGGCACATCGGGAGCACGCCGCCCGCCGCGACGGCTGCGTTGCGCAGCAGGTCGGTCGCGACGTAGCGGTCGTTCCCGGAGGCCTCCGGGTCGTCGACGATCCGGCGCAGCTGCTCGAGGTGGGCGGTGCGCAGGAAGTGCGCGACGTCGGCGAACGCGGTGTCGGTCAGCGCCCGCAGCGTCGACCCGGGGACCTCGAGGAACGTCCGCCCCAGCGCCTCGCGCACCTCGGGGGCCGGCAGGTCCAGCCGGCGGTACGACGTGGTGTCGGCGCCCCGCTGCAGGATCGCCTCGTACGGGGGCGCGACGTCGGGCTGGCTCACGTTTCCTCCGGCACGTGGGAATGGATCATGCATGATCTGGTGCTGTTGTACCTGACTGACCGTGACGCCGGTCTCAGACCCGGCGTCATCAACGAGAGGATCGCCCATGTCAGCCAGCAGCGCACCCGTCGTCGTCCCGGGCCTCGCCGGGAAGGTCGCCCTCGTCACGGGGGGCGCCAGCGGCATCGGCCTCGCCACCGTACGTCTGCTGGCCGCCTCCGGTGCGCGGGTCGTGGTCGCGGACCTGGACGAGGACGCCGCCACCGCGGCCGCCGCCGAGGTCGACGGCACCGCCGTCCGCACCGACGTCACCTCCGCCGACGACTGCGCCGCGGCCGTCGCGGCGGCCGTGGACGCCCACGGCCGGCTCGACGTCGTCGCCTGCAACGCCGGCCTCACGACCTACCCGACCCCCGCGGTCGACATCGACGAGGCCGACTTCGACGCCACCTTCGCGGTCAACGTCAAGGGCGCCTGGCTGACCGCCCGCGCCGCCATCGGCGCGCTCAAGGAGGCCGGCGGCGGCTCGATCGTGGTCACCGGCTCGGTCATGGGCGAGCGGGCGCGGCCGGGCTTCGCGGCGTACGCCCCGAGCAAGGCGGCCGCCAACCACCTCGCGCGCACGCTGGCGGTCGAGCACGCCGGCGACGGCATCCGCGTCAACGCCGTCGCGCCCGTCGCCACCGACACCGCGATGCTCGAGAGGTTCCTCGGCACCGAGGACCCGGCGGCCGCCCGGCAGCGGTTCGAGTCGAGCATCCCGCTGGGCCGCCTGGCGACCCCCGAGGACGTCGCCTCGGCGATCTGCTTCCTCGCCTCCGACTCCGCGTCGTTCCTCACCGGTGTCGTGCTGCCGGTGGACGGCGGGCGGAGCATCTGATGTCCGAGACCGAGAACGACCACCGAGAGGTCCTGCCGCTGACCGGGGTCACCGTGGTGTCGTGCGAGCAGGCCGTCGCGGCGCCGTTCGCGACCCGCCAGCTCGCCGACCTCGGCGCGCGGGTCATCAAGGTCGAGCGGCCCGGGGTCGGCGACTTCGCCCGCTCGTACGACGAGACGGTGCGCGGCATGTCGAGCCACTTCGTGTGGCTCAACCGCTCCAAGGAGAGCCTCGCCCTCGACCTCAAGCACCCCGAGGCGCGCGCGGTCATGGACGCGCTGCTCGCCGACGCGGACGTGTTCGTGCAGAACTTCGCCCCCGGTGCGGCCGCCCGGCTCGGCCTCGACGCCGAGCGCCTGCGCACCCGCGACCCGCGTCTGATCACCTGCTCCATCAGCGGCTACGGCACGTCCGGGCCCTACCGTGACGCGAAGGCCTACGACCTGCTGATCCAGTCCGAGACCGGTCTCGTCAGCGTCACCGGAACCGAGGACACCCCGGCCAAGAGCGGCATCCCCGCCGCCGACATCGGCGCCGGCATGTACGCGTTCTCCGGGATCCTCGCCGCGCTCTACGAGCGCGAGGTCACCGGCGCCGGCACGGCCCTGGAGGTCAGCCTCTTCGACTCCCTCGTCGAGTGGATGGGCTACCCGCTCTACTACGCCGACTACGGCGGCACCCCACCGCCGCGGCGCGGCACGAGCCACGCGGCCATCGCGCCGTACGGCACCTACGCCGCGGGTGACGGCACCGAGTTCGTGCTGTCGATCCAGAACGAGCGGGAGTGGGCGGCGTTCTGCGCGGTCGTCCTGGACGACGCGGCGGTCGCCACCGACCCCCGCTTCGACACCGGCTCGAAGCGGGTCGAGCACCGCGAGGCCCTCGACGAGGTCATCGGCGCCCGGCTCGCCGGTCTCTCCGGGGAGACCTTCGGTGCCCGCCTCGAGGAGGCGCGCATCGCCAACGCCCGCCGCCGCGAGCTGTCCGAGGTCCTCGAGCACCCGCAGCTCGGCGCCCGGGACCGCTGGCGCACCGTCGGCAGCCCCGTCGGCGACCTCCGCGCGACCCTGCCCGCGATCACCGTCGAGGGTCGCGAGCCGCGGATGGACCCGATCCCCGACGTGGGGGAGCACAGCGGGTCGATCCTCGCCGAGCTGGGGTACGCCGACGAGGAGGTCGCACGGCTGCGGGAGGATGGGTTGCTGTGAGCACGCAACCCTCCCCGCCCGCGACCAAGCGGGACGTCATCGTCGAGGAGCTGCGGCGGCTCATCCTCTCGGGCGAGCTGAGGCGCGGGGAGCGGCTGCGCCAGGACGACCTGGCCGCCCGGTTCCGGGCCAGCATCACGCCGGTCCGCGAGGCGCTGCGCGCCCTGGAGGCGGAGGGGCTGGCCGTCTCCGAGCCCCACCGCGGCGTCCGCGTCGCCGGGATCGACCTCGAGCGGGTCACCGCGACGTACGTCGTCCGCCGGCTCACCGAGGGTCACGCGGTGGCCCGCGCGACCACCCGGCTGACGCTGCGCGACCTGCGCCGGCTGGAGCAGCTCGTCGAGGCGACCGCCGCCTGCGCGGACCCCGTCGAGCGTCGCGCCACGAACCGGGAGCTGCACTTCCTGCTCTACCGCCGCTGCGGGTTGCCGGGGCTGGTCGAGCACATCGAGTCGCTGTGGGCGGCCTTCCCGTGGGACGTCTCGCTCGGCAGCGAGGAGCGCGCCCGGGCGTCGGACGCCGAGCACCGCGTGCTGCTCGCCGCCCTGCGCGCGGGCGACCCCGACGCCGCCCGCGCGGCCGCCGAGGAGCACATCCGCACCGGCTTCGCGGATCTGCGTGAACGCCTCACCGGCGCCGCCGGGCCGGACCCCTTCGACCTCGACGCGGACTGAGGCGCGTGCCGCTCGAGACACGCGCACGCGGCGGGCTGCCGCTGCTGCCCGCGGCGGCCTTCGTGGCCGTCTGGGCGTCCGGGTACATCGTCACCCCGATCGGCGTCGACGCGATCGCACCGCTGTGGATCCTCGCGATGCGGTTCGCGCTGGCGGGCGGTCTCGCGGCGCTCCTCGCGCTCGCCCTGCGCCGCCGCGTCGGCGCCTCCCGCCGCGACCTCGGCCGGATCGCGCTGGTCGGCGTCGTGCTCAACGGCCTCGTCTTCTCGGCGATGTTCTCGGCGTTCGGCCTGGGCCTGGACGCCACGTTCGGCGCCCTCGTGCACTCGCTCAGCCCTGTGCTGACGGTCGTCCTGGCCGGCGTCCTGCTGCGGGAGCGGCTGACCCGGACGCAGGTGGGCGGCTTCGCGGTCGGCGTCCTCGGGGTGCTGATCGTGCTGGTGCCCGACCTGCAGGGCACCGGCGGTCCGGTCGCGATCTCCCTGGCCTTCCTCAGCCTGCTCGGCCTCAGCCTCGGCACCCTCGGCCAGCGCTGGATCGGCGACGCCCCGGACCCGCTGTGGTCGACCGCCGTCCAGTGCGCCGCCTCGGCGCCGTTCGTCGCCGTGCTCGCGCTGCTCGTCGAGCGCGGTCCCGTCGTCAGCGACCCGGTCGTCGGCGTCGCCGCTCTGGCCTACATGGTGGTCGGCAACTCGCTGGCCGGCCTGCTGCTGCTCGGCCTGCTGGTCCGCGCGGGCGGCGCCGGGGCGGCGTCCAGCACGTTCTTCCTCATGCCGCCCGTCACCGCGGTCCTCGCCTACGTGTTCCTGGGCGACCGCCTCGGCCCCGTCGAGCTGGTCGGTCTCGTCGTCGCCGCGGCGGGCGTCGCCGCGGCCACCCTCGGCGCCCGTCCACGGGACGCGGGGCCCCCGCCCGTCGCCGGGGGTTGAGGTCTGACGAGCCCCTGGGCGAGGAGCCTCGGAACCGACCACCGGGGCAGCGTCCGATTCGCCCGCCACGGGGCCGGTGGATACCCTCTGCCTCGTGGCGTCCGGTGGTGACCGGGCTCACACGCAGCACCCACACAGCACCGACCGACGTGCGGCACCGGCCACCCCCGGGCGCGGCCGGAGGGCGGACGAGGACGGCCGCGGAGACCCCGCCGGCCGCCGAGCGAAGGAGCACGGATGACCCACTCTGCCGGCGACTCCCCGAGGGAGTTCGGCCCCGACCTCGCCGAGGTCTTCGGTCCCAGCCAGCGTGACGGCGGGCCCGACCTGGTGCAGCTGCTCACCCCGGAGGGCGAGCGCGTGCACCACCCGGAGTTCGACGTCGACCTGTCCGCCGAGGAGCTCCTCGGCCTCTACCGCGACATGGTGCTCGTGCGCCGCCTCGACACCGAGGCGACCGCGCTGCAGCGCCACGGCGAGCTGGGCATCTGGGCGCAGCTGCTGGGTCAGGAGGCCGCGCAGATCGGCGCCGGCCGCGCGCTGCGCCGCCAGGACCACGTCTTCCCGACCTACCGCGAGCACGGCGTCGCCTGGTGCAAGGGCATCGACCCGCTCGACCTGCTCGGGCTCTTCCGCGGTGTGGACCAGGGCGCCTGGGACCCGGCCGAGTTCGGCTTCGGGCTCTACACGATCGTCATCGGCGCGCAGACGCTCCACGCCACCGGCTACGCGATGGCCATCCAGCGCGACGGCGACGTCGGCACCGGCGAGCCAGACCGCGACGCCGCCGTCCTCGCGCACTTCGGCGACGGCGCCTCCAGCCAGGGCGACGTCAACGAGGCCTTCATCTTCGCGGCGTCCTACAACGCGCCGGTCGTCCTCTTCTGCCAGAACAACCAGTGGGCGATCTCCGAGCCCATCGAGCGCCAGACGCGCATCCCGCTCTACCAGCGCGCGCTCGGCTTCGGCTTCCCCGGCGTCCGGGTCGACGGCAACGACGTCATCGCGACGTACGCCGTCACCAAGGCCGCCCTGCAGCGCGCCCGCGACGGCCAGGGCCCGACGTTGGTCGAGGCGTACACGTACCGGATGGGCGCCCACACCACCACCGACGACCCGACCCGCTACCGGCTCAGCGAGGACGTCGAGAACTGGAAGCTCAAGGACCCCATCGCCCGCGTGACGGCGTACCTGCGTCGCATGGGGCTGGCCGACGAGCGGTGGTTCACCGACCTTCAGGCCGAGGCCGACGACCTCGGCGCCCGCCTGCGCGAGGGCTGCAAGGCGCTGCCCGACCCGCGCTACGTCGAGGGCTTCGACCTCGTGTACGCCGAGCAGACCGACGAGCTCCGCGCCCAGAAGGCCGCCTGGCAGGCCTACCAGGACAGCTTCGAGACCGACCACACCCTCGGCGAGACGGGAGCCCACCGATGAGCAGGATCACCCTGGCCAAGGGCCTCAACGCGGGGCTGCGCAAGGCGATGGAGGACGACCCGAAGGTCCTCCTCATGGGCGAGGACGTCGGCAAGCTCGGCGGCGTCTTCCGGATCACCGACGGGCTCCAGAAGGACTTCGGCGAGGACCGCGTCATCGACTCCCCGCTCGCGGAGTCCGGGATCGTCGGCACCGCGGTCGGCATGGCGCTGCGCGGCTACCGTCCGGTCGTCGAGATCCAGTTCGACGGCTTCGTCTACCCGGCGTACGACCAGATCGTCTGCCAGGTCGCGAAGATGCACTACCGCTCACGTGGCCGCTCGCCGATGCCGATGGTCATCCGCATCCCGTTCGGCGGTGGCATCGGCGCGGTCGAGCACCACTCCGAGAGCCCCGAGGCGCAGTTCGCGCACACCCCGGGCCTCAAGGTCGTGGCGTGCTCGAACCCGGTCGACGGCTACTGGATGATCCAGCAGGCCATCGCCTGCGACGACCCGGTGATCTTCCTCGAGCCGAAGCGTCAGTACCACGCCGACAAGGCCGACCTGGACGAGACCGCGACGCCCGCCCCGCTCTTCACCTCGCGCACCGTGCGCGCCGGCACCGACGCGACCCTGGTCGGCTACGGCCCGACCGTGAAGACCTGCCTGCGCGCCGCCGAGGCCGCCGAGGACTCCACCTCCCTCGAGGTCATCGACCTCCGCACGCTGTCACCGCTCGACCTGGGCCCCGTCCACGACTCGGTACGCCGGACCGGCCGCCTGGTCGTCGTCCACGAGGCCCACGTGAACCTCGGCATGGGCGCCGAGGTCGCCGCCCGCGTGACCGAGGAGTGCTTCTACTCGCTCGAGGCGCCCGTCCTGCGCGTCGGTGCGCCGGACACGCCGTACCCGCCGTCGCGGGTCGAGGAGGAGTACCTGCCCGACCTCGACCGCGTCCTCGACGCCGTCGACCGAGCCCTGGAGTACTGAGCGATGCCCACGCAGTCCTACCTGCTCCCCGACGTCGGCGAGGGCCTCACGGAGGCCGAGATCGTCGAGTGGAAGGTCAAGGTCGGCGACGTCGTCGCCATCAACGACATCGTCGTCGAGATCGAGACCGCCAAGTCGCTCGTCGAGCTGCCCAGCCCGTACGCCGGCGAGGTCACCGCGCTGCTCGTCGAGCCGGGGCAGATGGTCGAGGTCGGCACGCCGATCATCGCGATCGGGGAGCCGGGCTCCGCCGCGGCGGCCCCCACCGCGCCGGCGCCGGAGGCGACGTCGCCGGTCGAGGCCACGGTCTCGACGGGCTCGACCGACGACACCGAGATCGACTGGTCCAACCCGGCCGCCTCGGGCGGCGGCGAGGGCGAGTCGCTGGTCGGTCGCCAGAAGGCCGAGCGGGGCCCGGTGCGCCGCCCGCGCAAGGGCTCGGCGTCCCCCTCGACGGAGTCGGCGGCCGCCACCCAGATGCAGGTCCAGGGCGCGTTCGCGCCCGGTGGTGCCCAGTCCGACCCGGTGGTCGAGTCCGAGGAGCCCGCGGTCCCGGCGACCTCCGCGCGTCCCGACCCGGTCGAGAGCCGCGTCGCCGACCCCCTGACCCCGCCCGCCGCCACCGGCGACGTCCGCGTGCTGGCCAAGCCGCCCGTGCGCAAGCTCGCCAAGGACCTCGGCGTCGACCTCGCCACCCTCCGCGGCACCGGCCCCGGTGGCGTGGTGACCCGCGAGGACGTCCTCCGCTGGTCGAGCAGCGACGAGCGCCAGCGAGGAGCGGCCGTCGCCCTTCGAGACGCCTCGTCCCTCGGCTCCTCAGGGACCGAGTCTTCCCCGGCGCTCGCGGTGAAGCCGGACCGTGAGTGGCGCGAGCCCGTCAAGGGCGTGCGCAAGATGATGGGCGAGGCGATGGTCGGCTCGGCCTTCACCGCCCCGCACGTCACCGAGTGGGTCACCGTCGACGTCACCGGCGCGATGGAGCTCGTCGAGCGGCTCAAGGGCCACCGCGAGCTGCGCGACGTGAAGGTCTCGCCGCTGCTGCTGCTCGCCCGGGCCGCGATCCTCGCGATCCGTCGGACGCCGGTCATCAACTCGACCTGGGACGACGCCGCGCAGGAGGTCGTCTTCAAGCGGTACGTCAACCTCGGCATCGCCGCCGCCACCCCGCGCGGCCTGGTCGTGCCGAACGTCAAGGACGCCGACCGGCTGGGCCTGCGCGAGCTCGCCGAGGCGCTGTCCGCGCTCACCGCCACGGCGCGCGAGGGTCGCACCCAGCCGGCCGAGATGTCGGGCGGCACCTTCACGATCACCAACGTCGGCGTCTTCGGCGTCGACGCGGGCACCCCGATCATCAACCCGGGGGAGTCGGCGATCCTCTGCTTCGGCGCCGTCCGCAAGCAGCCCTGGGTCGTCACCCGCGACGGGGTCGACGTGATCGAGCCGCGCTACGTCACGACGCTCGCGCTGAGCTTCGACCACCGTCACGTCGACGGCGAGGCCGGCTCCCGGTTCCTGCGTGACGTCGCCGACGTCATGGAGGACCCGGGTACCGCCCTGCTCTTCTGAGGCCGCTCGACGGGTCCGCTCAGGACCCGTCGAGCTGGCAGTGGCGCCGGAGCGCCTCGAGGTCGTGCACGGTGATGCGGCCGCGGGCCAGGGACACCGTCCCCTCGGCGACCAGCACTCGCAGCGCCCTGTTGACCGAGGGCCGGGTGCCGCCGGTCAGGTCCGCGAGCTGCGCCTGGGTGAGCGGGACGACGACCGGCACTCCGCCCGGGCCGACGTCCTCGGCCGGGGCGCCGAGCGCGAGCTCGAGCAGCCGGCGGTGGACCCGCTCGTCGAGGCCGACGCGCATCAGCTCCAGGACCGAGCGGCTCAGGGCGTCGACCCGGCCCGCGAGCAGCTCCGCGAGGGTGCGGTAGATCGCCGGGTGCTCCGCGCAGAGCAGGCGGAAGGCCGAGGCGGTCACGACCAGGGTCCGCGCCGGCTCGATCGCGCTGACGGTCGCGGTCCGGCGCCGGTCCGACCGCAGCAGCGCCAGCTCGCCGAAGTAGTCGCCCGGGCCGAGCAGGTTGACCATGCCGGTGTCGCCGGTGGCCAGCGAGACGTGGACGGTGAAGCGCCCCTCGGCGACCAGGTGCATCGAGTCGGCGGGGTCACCCTCGTGGCAGACGACCTCGCCACGCTCGAACGAGCGCGGACGGGCCGCGGCCAGGAGCCCGTCCCGCTCCCGCGGCCCCAGCGACCCGAGGAGCGGGGAGGAGGACGGGAAGGGCACACCCGGTCCCGGCCACCCCCATGGGTGACCGGGTCCCGAGCCGCTCGGGACCGGTCCGTCGGACCCGGCCCGTCGTCCCGGGGAGGCCCCCCGGCACTCCGCAGGACGGCCGACGACCGAGTCGTCCGGCACGTGGTCCCCGAGCTCGTCGTTCATGCTGCCCGAGTCTGGCCTGCCGGAGTGTGCGCTGCACGACACATCGGCTGTGTTTCACTGCGCCCGTGACACGGGACCTGCCCAGCGGTGAGGTCACCCTCCTCTTCTCCGACATCGAGCGGTCGACGCAGATGGTCCACGCGCTCGGCGAGGCCTGGCCGCGGGTGCTCGAGATCCAGCGCCGGGTGTGCCGGGAGGCCTGGCAGCGGTTCGACGGCGTCGAGCTGGGCACGCAGGGCGACTCGTTCTTCGTGGTGTTCGCCTCGGCCGCGGACGCCGTCGCTGCCGCGGTCCGCGCCCAGCGGTCCCTGGCCGAGGCGTCCTGGCCGGACGACGCCCGCGTGCGGGTCCGGATCGGGGTGCACACCGGGACGCCGAGCCGGCACGCCGACGGGTACGTCGGGATGGACGTCCACCGGGCCGCGCGCCTCGCCGCAGCCGGCCACGGCGGTCAGCTGCTGGTCTCCGGGACGACGATGCAGCGGGTGGCCGAGGCGCTGCCAGAGGGCGTCTCGGCCGTCGACCTGGGCGAGCACCGGCTGCGGGACATCCCGACCCGCACCCGCATCCACCAGCTCACGCCGGCCGGGCTGGACGACGACCACCCGCCGCTGCGCGCCCTCGGCGGGGCCGGCAGCCTGCCGACGGCCCTGCGCGAGGGGCTGCGCGAGGTGGTCGGCCGTGACGGCGAGGTCGCCGAGCTCGCCGCGCTGGTCCGGGGCGGCGCGCGGCTGCTGACGCTCACCGGGCCGGGCGGCGTCGGCAAGACGACCCTGGCGAACGCCGTGGCGGCCTCGGTCGCCCACCTGTTCGGCGACGGCGTGTACCTGGTGCCGATGGTGGGGGCGACGTCCGCCACCGGGATGTGGACGACGACCGCGCACGTGCTCGGCGTGCCGCCCGAGGGGCAGGCGCCGCCGGGCATCTTCGACCACCTGAGCGGTCGCCGGATGCTCCTCGTCCTGGACAACCTGGAGCACCTCGACGAGGCGGACCAGGTCGTCCGGTCCCTGCTCGACGGGGCCGCTGACGTCACCGTCGTGGCGACCTCGCGTCGTCCGCTGCACGTGGCCGGGGAGCACGAGCACGTGGTGCCGGTCCTCGAGCCCGACGACGCGGTGACGATGTTCGCGAGGCACGCCGCGCGCGCCCGCCGCGGCTTCGTGGTGGACGCGTCGAACCGGGCGGAGGTGGCGGAGCTGTGCGCCGTCCTGGACCGGCTCCCGCTGGCCCTGGAGATCGCCGCGGCCCGCGTCAAGGTCCTCTCGCCCCGGGCCATGCTCGCCCGGGTCGACGGCACCCTCGACCTGCGGCACGGTCGCCGCGACGCCGACGGCCGGCAGGCATCGCTGCGGGCGACGGTCGCCTGGAGCCACGACCTGCTCGACGGTCCGCGGCGGTCCGTCCTGGACCACCTCGGGGTTTTCCTCGGGGGAGCGTCGCTGCCCGGCGTCGAGGCCGTCGTCCCCGGCCCCGACCTCGACGGGGAGGACCTGCTGGACGTGCTGTTCGACCTGGTCGACCAGTCGATGGTGGTGGTCACGGACACCGTGGACGGCGAGCCCCGCTTCCACCTGCTGGAGACGGTGCGGCGCTTCGCGCTGGACCGGCTGTCCGAGCGCGGCGTGCGCGCCGAGGCCGAGCGACGCCACGCCCAGTTCCACCTGGACCTCGCCCGCGACCTGCACCCCCTCGAGCAGCCCGTCGACCTG
Source organism: Nocardioides sp. CFH 31398 (assembly GCF_022436705.1). Classification (GTDB taxonomy): domain Bacteria; phylum Actinomycetota; class Actinomycetes; order Propionibacteriales; family Nocardioidaceae; genus Nocardioides. Next base: position 31,474 of record NZ_JAKUHT010000001.1, read on the forward strand.
CGCACGGCCCGGGGCACGCTCCTGCTCGAGGTCCCCAACATCGGTGCGGCGCTGGCTCGACCCGACGCCGACGTCCGGTGGGACGGCCACCCGATGCCCTGGCCGCACCGGTGCGCCCTCGCCGCCGAGGTCGCCCTGGAGTACCGCCTGCCCGGGGACGTCCGACGGTGGTGCGCCGCCGGCCTCGAGGCGTTCGGCCCGGGGACGCCGGACGACGGGCTGGCCCGGCTGGGGCTCGGCTGGCTGCTCGCCATCGACGCACGCCGCGAGGGCATGCACGGGGACGGGGCACGCGCACCCCTCCTGGCCCGGCAGGCCGCCCTGCTGGTGGGCCCGACGCTGCCGGAGGTCGACTCGCCGTGGCGGTCGCGGACCCGGGTGATGGCCGAGGCCGCCAACGCCGCCGGCTGGAGCGCGACCGAGCCGGCCGACGTCGAGGAGGCCCTGCGGTGGCAACGGCGACTGGTGCGGGTGGCCGCCAAGGACCCGGACCCCATGGTCGCCGTCCTGGTGGTGCAGAACGAGAGCTACCTGTCGTACACCTGCGGGGACCACGAGCGGACGCGCGAGGCCATCCTCGAGCTCAAGCGCCTGTGGGCCGCCCGCGGCTGGCCCGTGGAGCTGATCCGCGAGAACGACCTGTCGGACCTCGACGTGTGGCGTGGTCGTGAGGACCTGGCGCACCTCCGGATGGCCGAGCACATCGACCGGTTCGCCGAGCACGGGGACCCGCTGCACCAGTACGCCTTCGCGCAGACGATGGCCGCGGCGGTGAGCCTCGCCCACCCGCACCACTGCGTCCGCACCATCGCCAGCATCTCGGTCTTCCGCGAGGTGGAGGCGCTCGGGTACTCGGACCGTTTCGAGGAGGACGAGGAGCGGATCCTGGCCCGGAGCCGTCCGCTGCTCGGCGCCGCCGAGTGGGACGCGGCGTGGAGGAGGGGACGGCAGGAGCCGCTGGTCGACCTGGTCCGCGAGATCGCTGCTCTGCCCACCCCGCCACGGACCGACCTCGACGGGCCGCTCGCCGGCGGCTCCGACGGGTAGACGTCACCCCGCCGCCTGACGGTCGCGGCCCTCACACGGGACTCGCCCGACGGCTGGGGCGCAGAGCGCCCCGGCCGCCGGGCGAGGTGAGGGTCAGGCGAGGGTCAGGCGTTGACCTTGCCGCGACCGGAGACGCCCTCGGCGACGCCGATCAGGAGCACGGACGCGATGACCGCGACGACGAAGCCGAGGATGTTCAGCTCGCCGATGCTGCCGGTGCCGATCGCGCTGGCGATGACGCCGCCGATGACCGAGCCGACGATGCCCAGCAGCAGCGTGGCCAGGAGGCTGAGGTTCTGCTTGCCCGGCTTGATGAGTCGCGCGAGGGCGCCGATGATCAGGCCGGCGACGAGGAATCCGATGATGCCCATGATGGTTCTCCTTCTTCCACATCAGGTGCGCGAGGTACGCGTGTGAAGCGTGAACCGTTGGGCCGCCCAGCCTATTCCGTGTCGGGCGACCAGCGGAGGTGCTCGAGGCCGCGCCAGTGCTCCTCCGCCTGCTGCGGGGTGCCCAGGCCGTAGACGCGGACGAGCTCGGCCACGCCGGGCGCGACCTCGTCCAGGGCGGTGGCGGCCCGGTCGAGCTCCCGGCGCGACGCGACGGCGTGCAGCAGGTCGGCCACGGCGGCGACCGTCAGCGTCGGGGTCGTGGGCCGCTCGGCGGTGGTCAGGTCGGCGCGGGCCCGGCCGATCTCGGCGATCCGCCCGGCCACCGTGTGCCGGCTGAGCCGGGGCGACTCGTCGGCGAGCGCGAGCATGAGCTGCAGCCGGAACAGCACCCGCGGGTTGCCGATCTTGACCCGGTGCCCGGTGGCGAGCTGCGACAGCATCGCCGGGCTGAGCCCCAGGATGCGTGCCACCGCGGCCTGCGAGAGCCCCAGCGGGCCGGTGACGCTGCCGACGAGCTCGCCCACGGAGGCGCCGTACAGCGCCCGCTGGTGCTCGACGTTGCCGGCGAGCCTGTCCTCCGCCACCTCACCACCCCCACGATCGGGATCGCAGCGTTCACCATCGCGAACGCAGCACCAGGCTAGACCGCCCGGGGTGGTTGAAGTCGGGGATCACGGGTAGACATCCACCCGTGGACGGCGGATTTCCGGAGGCGGGCGAGTCGATCGGCCCCTTCACCGTGCGCCGACGTCTCGGCGCCGGCGGCATGGGCGTCGTCTACGCCGCTTGGGACGACGGGCTCGAGCGCGAGGTCGCGCTCAAGGTGCTGGCACCCGGCATGGCGGACGACGAGGCCTACCGCGCGCGCTTCACGCGTGAGGCCCGCACCCAGGCCGGGCTCGACTCCAACAACGTGGTGCACGTCTACTCCTACGGCGAGGAGGAGGGGCGCCTCTACATCGCCACCCAGCTCGTGCCGGACGGCGACCTCGGCGCGCTGCTGCGCGCCGGCGGCGCGCCGCCGCTCGCCGTGGCGCTCGACCTCGTCGCGCAGGTCGCCGCCGGGGTCTCGGACGCCCACGAGGCCGGGCTGATCCACCGCGACATCAAGCCGGCCAACGTGCTCATCCGTCGCCGCTCCGACGGCGTCCGTGCCTACGTGGCCGACTTCGGCATCGCCCGGATCGTCGACGCCGAGGTGACCTCGTCCGGCGGTCAGATCGGCACGCCCGCCTACATGGCCCCCGAGCTCCACCTCGGCTCGGACGCCGGGGTGGCCTCCGACGTCTACTCCGTCGGGTGCCTGCTGTGGGCGACGCTCGTCGGGCAGTCGCCGTACGGCGGCACCAGCGAGTACCAGGTCATCCGCGGCCACATCGAGCAGCCGGTGCGCCAGCTGGTCGCGAACCAGCCGATCCTCGCGACCACCAACAAGGTGCTGCTCAAGGCGATGGCCAAGCAGCCGCAGTTCCGCTACCCGAGCGCCGCCGCGCTGCGCGACGAGCTGCGTCGCCTGGCCGAGTGGGCGCGGAAGGTCGACGAGCCCGCCGTCGTCCCGGTCGGCCCCGGGGGCACGGCGCCCGTCGGACAGCCCAGCGGGCCGAGCGGGCCGAGCGGGCCGAGCCGTCCGGGCGGACCGGGCTCGGTGAACGCCCCCAGCGGTCCCGCGGGCATGGGCGCTCCGAGCGGGCCGGCCGGCCCGCCGTACGCCGCGCGGCCCACGGGGCCGCCCCCCGGCGCCGTGGGGACGGGGTCCGCGCGGACGTCGTCCGCGGCGAGCGGCCTCAGCACCGGCACCTGGCTGGCGATCGCCGCCGGGGTGGTCCTGGTCGCGCTGGCCATCCTCGTCGGGGTCCTTGCCGCGACGAGCGGTGACGTCTCCGGCTCGGGCTCCGACCCGGAGACGGAGTCGGCGGACGAGGTCGCCGCGCCGTACGACAGCCCCGCGGAGCGCCAGCTCGCGATCGACAACCTGACCACCTACTTCGAGGAGACCTCCGAGGAGCCGCAGTCGGACGCCGAGGCGGAGATCCCGGGCTGCACCGCCGAGAGCTGGGTGGACGACGTCGGCGTGGACGGCCTCGTCGAGGGCGGGGTCCTCTTCGACGACCTGACGGTGGACGCCGACAACACCGAGGCCGACGACCCCGAGATGACGAACGCCGGCGTCTCGGCCGCGGTCACCTGCGGCCTCGACGGCCTCGGCCTGCCCTAGCGACGGCTAGGAGACCGCCCGGAGCAGGTCCTGCTCCTCGTCACGGGTCAGCCCCTCGCCCGGTGGCGGGTCCGGTCGCGTCGCCAGCCAGGCGGCGGTGTCCGCGGCGGTGTCCTCCGGGGCGCGGACGGCGAGGCCGGCGGCGCGGGCGGGTCCCGGGTCGTGGGCCATGAGGCCGGCGTGCTCGGGCAACGGCAGCCACAGCGGCAGCGACCGGGGACCCGCCCAGGGGGCGACCCCGTGGGCGAGCAGCGTGTCCTGGTCGACCCACCGCCAGCGGACGTCGGCGCCGACGCCGCGAGCGATCGCGTCGAGCAGCGCGCCCCGACCGAGGACGGGCCCGACACCGTCGTGGACCCCGGTCAGGCGCCGCTCGGCGCCGTCGACGAGCCAGGCGGCCAGGTCGCGGACGTCGACGACCTGCACGGCGTCGTCCGGGGCGCCGGGCGCCACCACCTCCTCGCCCCTGTCCGCGGACACCAGCCGCCGGACCCACCACGGGTAGCGGTGCGAGGTGTCGCCCGGCCCGACGATCAGGCCGGGCCGCACCACCCAGCGGCTCGCCACCGCCTCGGTCGCCCGCTCGCAGCCGACCTTGAGGGCGCCGTACACGTCGGACTCGGCCGCCCGCTCCGCCGGGACGTCGTGCAGCGGCTCGTGGAGCGCCAGCGTGGCGGGCCCGCCGCCCGGGGTCGTGGTGTCGGGGTAGACGTTGATCGTCGAGACGAGGACGTGGTGCGCGGACGGCGTCGCCGCGACCGACGACCGCACCCACGCGGGGTCGCGGGCGACGTCGACGACGGCGTCGTAGGTGTCGTCGAGGACGCTCGCCGCGTCGGTCGTCGACCGGTCGAGCCGCACGTGGCGCACGCCGTCCGGCAGCGCCCCGCTCTCGCCGCGGCAGGCGCAGGTGACGTCGTGGCCGCGGGCCACGGCGGCCTCGGCGACCGCGCGGGAGCAGAAGACGGTACCGCCGAGCACGAGGATCCTCATGAGCCCAGGCGACCGTCGGGACGGCGCGGGGTCAAGGGCGTTCCGCCCCTGACGGAGCCGGTCAGGCCCGGTGGCGGCGGGGCAGCTCCAGCGCCATGAGCTGGACCCGCTTGCCGTCGGTGCTGGGGTAGTCGGAGACCGGGCGGAAGCCTCGCGCGGCGTGGAACGCGAGGGAGGGCTCGTTCGGCGGGTCGAGGTTGACCTCGAGGACCAGCCGGCCGTACGGCGTCGCCGTCAGCTCGATCTCGTCGTACGCCGCGCCCGCGACGCCGCGGCGGCGGAAGCGGTCGTCGACGACGATCCGGTCGAGGTAGTAGAAGTCCGTGCCGAAGTGCTCCGCGTGGGCGCGGTAGTGCGTCGAGTCGTAGTCGCTGCCCGGCGCCATCGTGAGCACGAACCCGGCGAACTCGCCCTCGTGCTCGATGACCTCGGCGCGGTCGGACCAGCCGAGGAGCCGCTCGAGGCGCTCCTCGCTCATCGGCGAGAGCAGCTCGACGTGACGCTCGTTGAGCTCGAGGACGGCCGCGTGGTCGCGCCGCTGGATCCGACGGAGAACGGTGCCGAGACCGGGGGCGACGGTGTCGGACATGATCTCTACCCTCCCACAACCCCCCACATGCACGTCCGCGAACCCTGGTCGTACGGTGCGCGCATGGCGATGATGCTGCTGCGTGACGTCCGGCTGGTGCCGCTCGCCGCGCGTCGCTCCGGTCGCTGGGGCGGGGCGGTCCCCCCGGCCCCCGTGCCGGCCGAGCCGGTGGACGTCCTGGTGCGCGACGGCCTGGTCGTGGACGTCGGTCCCGGCCTGCGCCCGGGGGTCCTCGCGCCGACCATCGACGCCGCCGGCCGGTGGCTCGTCCCCGGCCTGTGGGACCAGCACGTGCACCTCGGGCAGTGGACCGTCACCGCCGCCCGCCTCGACCTGTCCGGCGCCCGGTCCGCCGAGGAGGCCGTGCGGATGGTCGCCGAGCGCATCGCCGACGGCCCCGAGGGCGCGGTCATCGGGTGGGGCCACCGCTCCGCCCACTGGCCCGACGAGCCCCTGGTGCCGCTGCTCGACGCGGTCGCCCCGCACACCCCGGTCATCCTCATCTCCGGCGACGCCCACCACGCGTGGATGAACACCACGGCGCTGATGTGGCTGGCGCTGCCCGTGCGGGAGGCCGTCGTCCGCGAGGCCGAGTGGTTCCGCGCCTACGGCCGCCTGATGACGATGTTCGGCGACGACTCGACCTCGCCGGCGGCCTACCGCCGCACGATGGAGGCGGCCGCCGAGCGTGGTGTCGTCGGCCTGGTCGACTTCGAGTTCGGCGGCGGGTTCGGCGACTGGACCGACCGGTACGACGGCGGCGCCGACCTGCTGCGCGTGCGGGCGGCGACGTACGCCGACGGGCTGGAGGACGCCATCGGCGCCGGCCTGCGCACCGGCGACCCGCTCGAGGGCTGCGACGGCATGGTCACGATGGGGCCGCTGAAGATCATCTCCGACGGCTCGCTGAACACCCGGACGGCGTGGTGCTGCGCGCCGTACGCCGACGCCCACCGCCTGGAGTACCCGGCCGGTCAGCCGAACCTGGACTACGGCGAGCTCCGCGCGCTGCTGGCGCGCGCCGACGGCCACGGCCTCGAGGTCGCCACCCACGCGATCGGCGACGCGGCGGTGGAGGCGGCGCTGCGTGCGTACGCCGAGACCGGTGCCGCCGGCGCGATCGAGCACGCCCAGCTCGTCGCCCGGGCCGACGTCCGCCGGATGGCCGAGCTGGGGCTGCGCGCGAGCGTCCAGCCCGCGCACCTGCTCGACGACCGGGACCTCACCGAGCGGGTGTGGCCCGACCGGACCGAGGGCTGCTTCGCCTGGCGCTGGTTCGCCGACGCCGGCGTCGACCTGCGCTTCGGCTCCGACGCCCCCGTCGCCCCGCTGGACCCCTGGCTCGCGATGGCCGCCGCCGTCCACCGCAGCGCCGACGACCGGCCCGTGTGGCACCCCGAGCACACGCTCACCCCGGCCGAGGCGCTCGCGGCGTCCGTCGACGGGCTCGGCACCGTGGCTCCCGGCCACCCGGCCGACCTGGTCCTGCTCGACACCGACCCGCTCGCCCTCGGCCCGGCCGAGGGGGCGCCGATGGTCGACGAGGGCGGGGAGGTCACCTGGGACACCGCCGCGGCCGCCGCGGCGCTGCGGGACATGCCCGTCGCGCTGACCATGGTCGGCGGCCGCGTCGTCCACCCGGTCTGACCGGTCACCGTCAACCTCGTCCGTCGCCGGACCGAGGTGGTCGAGCAGTGACCGAGCGCCAGCGAGGGAGCGGCCGTCGAGACCGCCCTTCGAGCGGCGGCGGTCTCGGCGCGGTCGCTCGCCAGGGCTCGCTCCATGCTCGACCACCTCAGGTGGTGGCTTCCAGCACGAGGTCCGCCACGCCCTCCTGCCCCCGCGCGAAGGGGTGCAGCGCGAGTGCCTCGCCGGGCACGGTCTCGGTGCCGGCGACCCACGGCTCGGCCGCGCAGATGTCGTGGCCGGCGGAGGCGGCGTACGCGTCGACGAAGCCGACCCCGGCGTCGCCCGCGGCGGCACGGAGGGTGGCGTCGAGGCCGTCGGCGAGCCCGCGGGCGTAGGCGGCGTCCGCGGCGGGGACCGGCGCGAGCGCGTCGCACGTGCCCGACGGCGGGGCGGTCTGCGGGTAGCCCACCAGCAGCACCTCGGCCCGGGGCGCGTCCTCGGCGACCCGCCGCAGCGCGTCGACGAGGTCGGTGCGCAGCGCGTCCAGGGTGGCGGCGGCGTCGGAGCGGGGGAGGTCCGCGCAGGTGCCGTCGGCGACGCACGAGCCCAGCAGCGGGCCGAGCACGTCGTTGCCCCCGATGCCCACCGTCACCAGGTCGGTACGACGGTCCAGCGGCGCGGCCTGCGCCGGCACCTCGCCGCCGGTCACCGCCTGCGGGGCGAACAGGTCCCCCACGTCGGCCTCGACGCAGCTGCGGTCGACGAGGCGCACCGGGGTCCCTCCGGCGTCCAGCGCGTCCGCGACGAGGGCGGGGTAGTTGGCGGTCGAGCGCACGCACGGTCCCGACGCCCCGTCGACCCGCGGCACCAGGGGCGCGGCGGTGTAGGAGTCGCCGAGCGCGACGTAGCGCAGCGGCTCGACCCGGGGCGGCTCCGGGCTCGACGAGGACCCCGAGGGCCCCGAGGGCCCCGCGGACGACGGGTCGTCGGAGGCCTGCGAGCACCCGGTCAGCAGCAGCGCCGCGAGCAGGGTCAGGAGCGGACGACGCACCCCGACACCGTAGGCACGGGGTCCTCGCCGCCTCAGGCCAGCGCCAGCGTCAGCTCCAGCACAGTCCGGGGGTCGTCGAGCGCGTCGCCGTACAGCTCGCGCAGGCGGCCCATCCGGTAGCGCACGGTCTGCGGGTGGCAGAACAGGTCGGCGGCGACGGCGTCGCGGCGGCCCTGGTGCAGCAGCCAGGAGCGCAGGGTGTCCTGCAGCTTCTCCGCGGTGTCGCCCCGGACGTCGGCCAGGGGCGCCAGCGCGCGGGCGCGGAGGTCGCCGAGCGCCACGGGGTCGGCGTGCAGGACGAGGTCGCACAGGTGCTCCTCGGTGTCGACCACCCCCTCGCCCAGCCCGAGGCCGAGGGCGCGGGCGGCGCGGTCCCAGGAGGCACGCACCTCCAGCGTCGGCCTCGACGGTCCGAGGACGGCGTCCCGGCCCTCGAGGGCGGCGACGAGGGTCGCCCGCCGGGCGCCCGCGACGTCCGGCACGAGCAGCAGGGCCCGGCCCTCGAGCCCGGGCAGGTCCTCGGCGGGCTGCAGGGTGGCGGGGCTGACGACGCCCAGCACGGCGCGACGCTGCGAGTCGGGGACGACGAGCGCCGTGAGGGTGTCGGGCAGCGCCCACTCGACCTGCTCGGCGGCGTTCACCACCCGCTCCCGCGGGGCCCCGGTCAGCAGCAGGCCCGCCAGCTGCTCCAGGCGGCGGCGCCGCACCCGCCCGGAGGTGGTGAGCTCGTCCGTGTGCCCGGCGGCGCTGGAGGCGGAGAGCTCGTCGATGTAGGCGAACACCAGGCCGGCGAAGTCGCCGAGCTCCTCCGCACCGATGCCCCCGGCGAGCGCCGCGGCCGACATCTCCCGCCACGACGCGCGGGCGCCGATCCGGTACGCCGCCAGCAGCGCCTCCATCGACCGTCCGGCGCGCGCCTCGCCGCGGCCGAGCTGGTAGGCGCCGTCGACGGCCGGGGCGGTCGGCGTCCGCGGGGCCTCGCGGGCGCGGGAGGCCAGCGAGATGAAGCCGCCGAGCGCGAGCTGCACGGCCTGGCGGATCTTCTCGCCCATCGGCCCGCTCAGCGCCCCGGCGTAGCTGGGGACCTCGGAGATGATGGCGTCGACCGTCCGCTCCGCGACCTGCGGCAGCCGACCGCGCATCTGCGCGAGGACCTCCGCCGGCAGCACGAGGTCCGGGGTCGGCAGGGTGGGGGAGTCCGACACGACTGGCCGCCTTCTTGTTCGCAGTGAACAACATGCCGCGGTCGATTCACGTCCGCTGGTCAGGAAGTTACTCGCTGGCGCCAGCAGAATGGAAGGCATGTCGAGCGCAGCACTCCCCGGACGGGGCACCGTGGCCCGCCGCACCCGTGCGACCTCCGGCGGGTGGCGGGAGGACCTGCGTCGCCGCGCCCGCTCCGTCGCCGACGCCGCCGTCACCCCGCTGGACCTGGACGACGTCCTCGACGTCTTCCACCCGCTGCGCGGCGGCCGCGACGGGCTCCAGGGCCGCATCGTGTCGATCACCCCGGAGACCGCCGAGTCCGCCACCGTCGTGGTGAAGCCGGGCCGCGACTGGGCCGGCCACCTGCCGGGTCAGTACGTGCGCGTCGGCGTCGACGTGGACGGCGTCCGCCTGTGGCGCACCTACTCGCTGACGCACGGCCCGCGCAGGGACCGCTGCATCTCGCTGACCGTCAAGGCCATCCCCGGCGGCACCGTGTCGAACCACCTGGTGCGGGACGCCCGGCCGGGTCAGATGATCCAGCTCGCGCAGGCCGAGGGCGAGTTCACGCTGCCCCAGCCGCTGCCCGAGAAGCTGCTGCTGGTCACCGCCGGCTCCGGCATCACCCCGGTGATCGGGATGCTGCGCAACCTGTTCTCGCGCGCCGAGCCCGTCGCCACCGACATCGTCCTGGTGCACGTCAACCAGAACGCGGACTCCGCGATCTTCCGCGACGAGCTCCGCGCCCACGCCCGCGACGGCCACATCACGCTGCTCGAGCGGTACGACGACGTCCACGGCCTGCTCGACGTCGACGACCTCGCCGACCTGGTCCCCGACCTGGACGAGCGGCTCGCCTACGCCTGCGGGCCCGCCGGCCTGCTCGACGCCCTCGAGGCGCACCACGCGGCCCGCGGCCTCGAGCTCACGACCGAGCGCTTCCGCGCGACGACGGTGGAGCCGGGCGACGGCGGGTCCGTCGCCTTCGGCTCCGGCACCGTCGTCCTCGAGGTCGACGGCGCCACCCCGATCCTCGACGCCGCCGAGTCGGCCGGGGTCCTCATGCCCAGCGGCTGCCGCATGGGCATCTGCATGGGCTGCGTCCTGCCGATGCGCTCCGGCGCCGTCCGCGACCTGCGCAACGGCGCGATCACCACCGCCGTCCCCGGCGAGACCGACCAGGGCGGCGTCCCCATCCAGACCTGCATCTCCGCCGCCGCCGGCGCCTGCGACATCGACCACCCGGCCTGACCGGCCACACCGACCTTCCGTCCCCCCGCACGCCCACCTGACCCAGGAGGCACCGCATGACCACCATCACGAAGAAGCCCGAGAACCCCACCGCCCACCTCACCGAGGCCGACGTCGAGGCCATCGGCGTCGAGCTCGACGCCATCCGTCAGGACATCCTCGACGCCCGCGGCGAGAAGGACGCGGCGTACATCCGCCGCATCGTGGACGTGCAGCGCAAGCTCGAGCTCGGCTCGCGCGCCGTCCTGCTCGGCTCGGCGCTGCCGCCGCTGTGGGTGCTCGGCACGGTCGGCCTCAGCATCTCCAAGATCCTCGAGAACATGGAGATCGGCCACAACGTCATGCACGGCCAGTGGGACTGGATGCGTGACCCGAAGATCCACTCGACCACGTGGGAGTGGGACAACGCCTCCACCGCCGAGGGCTGGAAGCACTCGCACAACCAGGTCCACCACACGTACACGAACATCGTCGGCCAGGACAACGACCTCGGCTACGGCATCATGCGCGTCGACGAGGACCAGAAGTGGGTGCCGCTCTACCTCGCGCAGCCGCTGTGGAACTTCATCAACGCCTGCTTCTTCGAGTACGGCATCGCGGCGTACGACCTCGAGCTCGGCAAGAACCTGCGCCAGCCGAAGGAGAAGCGCAGCGAGACGTTCAAGAAGAACGCCCGCAACACGCTGCGCAAGATCCGCAAGCAGGCCACCAAGGACTACGTGGTCAACCCGGCGCTCGCGCTGCCGTTCGGCGCGTTCCTGCCCGCGCTGGCCGCCAACTTCACCGCGAACCTGGTGCGCAACGTCTGGTCGCACTCCGTGATCATGTGCGGCCACTTCCCCGAGGGCGTCGAGACCTTCGAGCGCAACGCGATCCCCGAGAACGAGACGCGCGGCGAGTGGTACGTCCGCCAGATGCTCGGCTCCGCCAACATCTCGGGCTCGAAGTTCATGCACCTCATGACGGGCAACCTGTCGCACCAGATCGAGCACCACCTGTTCCCGGACCTGCCGTCGAGCCGGTACGCCGAGATCGCGCCGCGCGTGAAGGCGCTGTTCGACAAGTACGACCTCAACTACCACTCCGCCCCGCTCCCGCAGCAGGTCGGCAGCGCGTGGCACAAGGTCGTCCGGCTGTCGCTGCCGAACAACTTCCTCGCCACCACCCACAAGGGCAACCTCGTGGAGCAGGGCAAGCTGCTGTGGGCGATGACGACGGGCGACCGCCGTACGCGCCGGGTCGCCCAGGCCCGCCTCAACCAGGTGGCCGCCCGTCAGAAGCGCGAGCAGGCCGAGGTCGCCGCGGCCGCCTGAGCGCCGACCCACGCTGGTCGAGCAGCACGCGAGCGCAGCGAGCGGCGTCGTCGAGACCCGGTGAGAGATCGATCGGATCCTCACCGGGTCTCGACCCGCGTTCGCGCCTTCGCAAGCTCAGGCGCGCGCTCGCTCGACCTGCGCCGCGTCGCGACCTCGCGAGCTCGGTCGCGGCGGCTTCACCGCCAGCCGAGGCCCGGAGCGACGTGCTCCACGACGGACTCCAGCAGGTGGGCGTTGTAGTCGACGCCCAGCTGGTTCGGGACCGTGAGCAGCAGCGTGTCCGCGGCCGCGACGGCCTCGTCCTCGGCGAGCTGGCGGACCAGCGCGTCGGGCTCCCCGGCGTACGTCTTGCCGAAGCGGGCGATCCCGCCGTCGATGTAGCCAACCTGGTCGTTGCCGCCGGCGGTGCCGAAGTACGCCCGGTCGGTGTCGTCGACGATCGGGAAGATGCTGCGGCTGACCGAGACGCGCGGCTCCCAGTCGTGACCGGCCTCGGCCCACGCGGTGCGGAACCGGGCGATCTGCTCGGCCTGCAGCTGGTGGAACGGGACGCCGGTGTCCTCCGAGAGCAGCGTCGAGCTCATGAGGTTCATGCCCTGCTGCGCGGTCCACTCGGCGGTCGCGCGGGTGCCGGCGCCCCACCAGATCCGCCGACGCAGGCCGGGGGAGTGCGGCTCGATGCGCAGCAGCCCGCCCGGGTTGGGGAACATCGGGCGCGGGTTGGGCTCGGCGAAACCCTCACCCCTCAGCACCTCGAGCAGCTCGCGGGTGTGCTCGCGCGCCATCGCCGCGTGGTCGCCGTCCGCCGGCTCGAAGCCGAAGTAGCGGAACCCGTCGACGACCTGCTCCGGCGATCCGCGGCTGATGCCGAGCTGGAGCCGGCCGCCCGAGATGAGGTCGGCGGCGCCGGCGTCCTCAGCCATGCGCAGCGGGTTCTCGTAGCGCATGTCGATCACGCCGGTGCCGAGCTCGATCCGCGAGGTGCGGGCGGCCATCGCCGCGAGCAGCGGGTACGGCGAGGCGAGCTGTCGGGCGAAGTGGTGCACGCGGACGTAGGCGCCGTCCACGCCGAGCTCCTCGGCCGCGACGGCCAGCTCGACGGTCTGGAGCAGCGCATCGGACGCCGTCCGCACCGCGGAGTGCGGCGACGGCGTCCAGTGGCCGAAGTTCAGGAAGCCGATGTTCTTCTTCATGGTGCGAGAACAGTAGTTGATACGTCACCATTCCCCGAGTCGGCCCGAACGCGTGCCTGGGGTACGCCGAGTCGGCCCGAACGCATTTCTGGGGGACGCCGAGTCGGCCCGGACGCATGTCTGGGGGACGCCGTTGGCGCCGCCTCGGCGGTCTCGGGGGCGTGCTTCGGGCCGACTCGGCGGTCTGGATGGAATCGTTCGGGCCGACTGGGCGTCAAGGGCGTCGCCGCACCAGCCCCGCCCCCGGCATCGCGGCCGCCGCCCCGGCGTGGCGGAGTGCGGCCGCGTCGTCGCCACGGGCCGCCGCCAGCAGGGCGAGGTAGTGGTCGACCGGGCCGAGCGCGAGGGCGCCGTTGAGGGTCAGCGCGAGGTGCCCGGCCCACGGGGCGAGGTCGTCGTGCAGGCGGTCGAGGAGGTCGTCGCGGCCCAGCCGGACGGCGAGCCACGACCGCAGCGCCGTGCGGTACAGCCAGGTGGCGTCGCGCTCCCAGTCCGAGGGGTCCCACAGCGCGCGAGCCGCGTCCACGTCACCCGCGTCGACGAGGGTGCAGACGAGGATGTCGTTGAGCTCGCGGGGCAGCCGCGGGACCTGCGCCCGGGCGGCGGGGAGCAGCGCGGAGGCGTCCCCGGCGGCGAAGGCGACGGTGAACCCCGCCCACAGCTCGATCTGCGGGCCGTTGGGGTCGCCGGCCAGCGTGATCTGACGGCAGACGGCGTCGAAGGTGGCGCGGGCGGCGTCCAGGCGGTCGGCCAGCAGGTCGTCCGTCGCGCCGAGGACGGCGTCGACGAGCAGCATCTCGCCCAGCTGCCCGGGGGTGCTCACCCGCAGCGCCTCGCGGGCGTGGCCGCGGGCGGCCTCGCGGTCGCCCGCCCGCAGCGCCGCCGACTGGAGCATGAGGTGGCCCGCGGCCTCGTAGCCGTCGAGCCCCGCGGCGGCCGCCACCTCCACGAGCCGGCTCGCCAGCGCGGGCAGGAAGACGGCGTCGCGGGCGAAGGTCGAGAGGTACTGCGCGTTGAGGGCGCGGCACAGCCGCTCGGGGTCGTCGAGCCGCTCGGCGACGCGCAGGGCCTCGTCCGCGGCGGGGACGAGGAGCTCCAGGCCGCCGGGGTCGCACTCGAGCGCCATCGCGCAGAGCAGCTCGACCCTCAGGCCGTCGTCCTGGGCGCCGCCGAGGTCGGCGAGCAGCGAGGAGATCTCGACGACGGCGGCCTCGTAGGAGACGTCGACCGGGCGCCGCGACCACAGCACGGGTGCCGCCCAGCTCCAGGCCAGCGCGACGTCGCGCGGGGTGCCGTGCGCCCGAGCCTCGGCGAGGGCGAGCTCGCGCTCCGCCCGCGCCGCCAGCGTGTCGCCGGAGCGTGCGAGGGCCCGCACGAGGTCCCGCCGTACGGCGAACCGGGCGGTGCGGGGAGCGCCGGACAGCTCGAGCGCCCGCAGCGCGGCGCGCAGGTGGACGACGGCGGCGGCGTCGCCAGCCCGTTCCGCGGCGGCCAGCAGGTGCGGCAGAGCCCGGTCGGCGGTGCGCCGGTCGAGGGCGGCGGCCGCGTGGTGGGCGAGCTCCTCGACCGCGTCGGGCCGGTCGCGCTCGAGGACGGCGACCGCCGCCCGGTGGAGCCGCTGGCGGCGCAGCGGCGCGAGCAGGTCGGCGAAGGTCTCCGCGACGAGGGCGTGCACGAAGCGCAGGTCGCCGGGCTCCTCGCTGACGACCAGGCCGGCGACCAGCGCGGCGTCGAGGTGGTCGGCGACCTCGTCCTCACCCAGCCCGCTCCAGTCCTCCTCGAGCGCCACGACCAGGTCCAGGTCGATGTCGCGGCCCAGGAGGGCGGCGCGGGAGAGCACCTCGACGGTCGCCTCGGGCAGGCGGAGCAGACGGCGGCGCAGGAGGTCGCGGATGGCGACGGGCAGCGCCTCGGCCGCGCCGGGGCCCTCGGCGGCGACCAGCGTGCCGAGCTGCCGCAGGAACAGGGGGTTCCCGGCGGCCCGGTCGACGAGGCGTCGCCAGACACGGTCGGGGAGGTCGACCTCGACGTGCTCGGCGAGCAGGGCCCGTGCGTCGCGGTCACCGAGCCCGCCCACCGACAGGCGCTCCAGGGTGCGGTCGGTGGTGACCGCGAGGGTGGCGGCGAGGTCGCGGCCGACCTCGTGGCTGCGGTAGGTCGCGACGACGAGGACCGGGACGTCGGACTGCACCAGGTGGCGCAGCACCTGCAGCGACAGCTCGTCGGCGCGGTGGACGTCCTCCACGCCCGCGACGACGGTGCGCCCACCCTCGGCGAGCGGGTCGATGGCGTCGGCGACGGTCGCGGCGAGGGTGAAGGCGTCGGGGGAGCCCGCGGTGGAGTCCGCCTCGACCCCGAGGGCGTCGAGCACCTCGTGCCACGCCCAGCCCGGTGGCGTCCCCGCCATCTCGGAGCAGCGTCCGCGGGCGACGGCCCAGCCCGGCCGCCCGGCGAGCCCGGCGCAGAAGGCGTCGAGCAGGGTGGACTTGCCGAACCCGGCGTCGCCGTCCACCCACACGACGCCTCCGCGGCGCTCGGTGCGGACGACGTCCGCGGCCGCGTCCAGGTGCGCGAGCTCCGTCTCGCGACCCACCAGGGCGCGGTCCGCGGCGGGCGACGCCGGCGGCGTCGCCGGGACGACGGCCGGGGGCGCCGCGGCCTCCGGGGCGGGGGGCGGAGGCGTCGGTGGGGCCGCGAGGTGGTCGGCCTGCTGGAGGATGTCGGTCTCGAGCCGGCGCAGGCCGGGGCCGGGGTCGAGCCCGAGCTCGTCGGCGAGCCGCTCGCGCAGGGCCGCGAGCGCGCCGAGCGCGTCGGCCTGGCGGCCGGCGGCGTACAGACCGCGGGCGAGCAGGCCGACCGCCTCCTCCCGCAACGGGTGCGCCCGGACGTGACCCTCCAGGTCGGCCACGGTGTCGGCGGCGCGACCGAGCCGCAGCGCCGCCGCGGCCCGCAGCTCCACGGCGGTCGAGCGGAGGTCGGTCAGGCGGGCGGCCTCGGTGGCGGCCCACTCCTCGTCGGCGTACTCGGCGAACGGCTCGTCGCGCCACAGGGCGAGGGCCTCCTCGGCGAGGGCGAGCGCGGCGGCGGGGTCCGGGTGGGCGACGGCGCCGGCGCGGCGCAGCAGCGCGGCGAAGTGCCAGGTGTCGACGGCGCCCTCGGGCAGCGTCAGCGCGTAGCCGGGCGGCGCGCTGACCAGCACCTGGGCGGGCTGGCGCGGCTTGCGACCGGGCTCGAGCGCGGACCGCAGCCGGGACACGTAGGCCTGCAGGGCGCCGGTCGCGCTGGGCGGTGGCTCGCCGGACCAGACCTCGTCGAGCAGGCGGTCGGTCGAGACCGTCCTGCCCCCGGCCGCCGCCAGCATCCCGACGACGGAGCGCTGGCGGCGGCCGCCGAGGTCGACGGGGGCGCCGTCGATCGTCGCGCGCACGGTGCCGAAGCACGCGAGGTGCAGCATGACTCGTCCCCCTCCCCGGGCGGTGCTCTCAGCGCTTCGTGATCCTCACCGACTCGACCGCGGACGTCGAGGACGCGACCAGGTCGGTGCCGGCGTAGCGCGCTCTGAGGCGGTGGGTGCCCACGGACAGGCCCCGCAGGACGGCGCGGCCCGCGGCGCCGGCGCCGTCCGCGCGCAGGGCCACGGTGGCCACGCGGCGGGAGCCGTCGAGCAGGGTGGCGGAGCCCGAGGTGGCGCCGGTGAGGCGGACCGTGACCGTGACGGGACGGCCCTGGCGCTGCGTCGCCGGGGCGGACACCGTGACCCGGCTCGCGGTCCTCGGCAGCCGGTGCAGGACGAGCTCGTGGCGCCCGCCGGCGGCGATGCCGACGAAGGGCGCGTGCCGCGCGACGGTGCCCGGGACGGGCTCCGCCGTGTCGCCCCAGGTGAAGACCCTCCCGGTGTCGCTGAGGGCCATGGCGATCTCCGAGCCGAGGGAGATGTCGACGATGCGGTGCTCCGCGAGCCACGCCGGCACGGACACGGTGCCGGTGCCGTCGTCGCCCCAGCCGTGGACGCGGCCGTCGTCGGTGAGGGCGAGCGAGGCGAAGCCGTACGCCTCGACGTCCACGACGCCGGCGTCGGCGCCGCGGATCTCCTCGGGGGGCAGGACCTGCCCGCGCACGTTCGAGCCCCAGCCCAGGACCTGGCCGGAAGCGGTCGCCGCCAGCGAGTGGCGGGCCCCGGCCGCGACGTCCACGGCCTGCTCGGTGCCACCGGGTTCGAGGACGGCGGGGACGTCCAGCTGGCCCTCGTCGACGTCCCCGTACCGGCCCACGGCGCCCCAGGCTTCCACCGAGCCGTCGGTGAGGACGGCGAGCGAGTGGTAGCGCCCGGCAGCGACGTGGGTGACGGGGCCGAGGCCAGCGGGGACGTCGAGCTGGCCCTCGTCGGTCTCTCGTCCACCGCCCCACGCGACGACGTCCCCGGCGGCGGTGAGGGCGAGCGAGTGGTGCTCGCCGGCGTCGACGGCGACCACACGGGTGGTGCCGTCCGTGAGGGCGGCGGGCGGGCTGCTCTGGCCGTAGAAGTCGTCACCCCACGCGGTGACCCGCCCGCTGCGGCTCAGGGCGATCGAGTTGTCGTCCCCGGCGGAGATCGCGACGAGGTCGGTGGTGGCCAGGGAGCGGGGCCGGCTGGACTGGCCGGAGTCGAAGCCGCCCCAGCCGGCGACGGTGGTGCGGTCGGTGTACTCAGGCGCGGCGGCCGCACGGGTGTCGGTCGCGGTGGCGCCGGTGGCCGTGGCGGGGGCGCAGGGGCCGGCCACGAGCCCCGCGGCGAGGCCGAGGGTGAGCAGGCGGAGGACGGGCGTGGGCATGACAGGTCCTTCCAGCGGGCCCGTGGCCCGGCGGTGAGTGGAAGCTCGGGCCGACTGGGCGGCCCTGGGGAGGGGGTTCGGGCCGACTGGGCGGCCCTGGGGAGGGGGTTCGGGCCGACTGGGCGGCCCTGGGAGGGTGGAGGGTCGACGCGGCTCAGAGGTCGACGGCGCGGTTGACCCAGCTGGAGCTGACGCGCATGCCGACCCTCTCGTAGAGGCCGAGCGCGCCGGTGCGGCTGTCGGTGGAGAGCGACGAGCGGACGGCGCCGTGCGCGCGGCCGAGGGCGAAGGCGTCGACGAGGAGCGCCTGACCGAGGCCGAGACCGCGCCGGTCGTGGCGGACGGCGACGCGGTGGACGTGGGCCTCCCGCGCGCCCTCGGGTCCGCCCAGGGTGACGTGGACGGCCCCGACGGCGGCGCCGTCGGCGTCGAGCAGCACCCGCAGGTTCCAGGGCTCGGAGCCGTCCCGGCCGACGGTGGTCGAGGCGAAGTCGTCGTACGTCTGGCGCTCGCGCTCGGACCACTCGAGGAAGGCGTCCTCGAGGACCGTCCACGCGGCGCGGACGTGTGCCTCGTCGTCGGCGTCCCGGAGCCGGTGCCCCGTGGGCAGCGGACGGTCCGGGATCGCCCCGCCGGGCGGGAGGTCGAGGATCCACGAGGTCCACCGGACGCGGTAGCCCTGCGCCTCCATGAAGCGGTCGGCGGGGCTGCCCTCGGGGGCCGGCATGCCGATCACGGTCGAGCCGGCGGCCCGGGCCCGTTCGCGCAGCCACCGGGCGAGGGCGGTGCCGATCCCACGGCCGTGGTGGTCGGGGTGGACGCCGACCTCGACCCGGTCGGGGTCCGTGAGCTCGGCGAACGCGACCAGGCGCTCGCCGTCCAGGACGCCGAGCGACAGCGACGCCAGGTCGTGGCTGGGGCGCTGCCAGTCGGCGAGGACGTCGGCGGTCTCGATCTCGGAGGTCCCGATCGCGAGGAGCTCCTCCGCCGCCACGACCTCCGTGACCGCCTCGGCGTCCTCGAGCCGCAGCGGCCGGTGGTGGAGCCCGGCGGGCAGGCCGACGAGCGGCGGGGTGCTCACGGCACCTGACCGTAGGAGACCGGGCGGGGGCGGGACCAGGGTCGTCACGACGACGTCCCCCGGCCGCCGGTCCGGCCCGTGCCCTGCGGCAGGTGGGCGAACGCGCGGCGGAACCGGCGGCGGTAGCCGGGGGTGGAGGCCCTCATCATCACGGCCACGGGCGCGCCGGCGGACGACAGCAGCGGGGCGAGGTCCGCCTTCGTGAGGCCGTCGGCGATCCACGGCAGCAGGAAGAACAGCAGCGGCGGGGCGGGCTTGTGGGCGAGTCCGTCGTCCTCCATGCGGGTCCACTCGGCGGCGGACAGGTGCTCCTGGATCAGCGCGACCGCGTCGCGCTCCTCGTGGGCCAGGTGCTCGTCGAGCAGGGTCCGCAGGTCGGTGAAGGCGGCGGTGGCGCGGTCGCGGGCGGCGACGGCGTCGGTGCCGGCGACCAGCTGGGCGAGCGCGTCCTCGACGGCGGCGAGCGCCGGGTCGATGCGGTCGTGCTCGTCCTCCATGGCGGCGAGGACGGCGCGGCCGTCGGCGTCCGCGCGGTCGACGAGGACGGGCCACAGCAGCTCGTCCTCCTTGGTGTGGTGCTCGTGCAGGAGGGCGGCGACGTCCCGCCACCACCGGGCGAGCGCCTTCCAGGTCCGGCGCTCGGACGGCGGGGTGACGGCGACGGCGGCGACGAGTCGGTCCAGGTCGCGGCGGAAGCCGTGGTGCATGAGGTACATGCCGGTGAGGTCGCACGGCCCGGGTGGGGCCGCGGCCTGGCCGGGGAACATCGGGGTCGGGGCGGAGCTGTCGGCAGGCGTGGTGCCGGAGGGTGTCGTGTTCATGACGGCACCATCGCCGCAGCCACTTGCACCCCGGTTGCACGGCGCTTGGACGCCGCGCTCAGGCGACGAACACGCAGAAGGGGTGGCCGGCGGGGTCGGCGAGGACGTGCAGCGGCTCGTCGGGGTCGTCGGTCCGGTCGAGCAGGTGCGTCGCGCCCAGGGCGAGCGCACGGGCACGGACCTC
Organism: Nocardioides sp. CFH 31398; assembly: GCF_022436705.1. GTDB lineage: Bacteria > Actinomycetota > Actinomycetes > Propionibacteriales > Nocardioidaceae > Nocardioides. The sequence goes on from NZ_JAKUHT010000001.1 coordinate 51,253, forward strand.
CTCGAGCTCGGCGGTCGAGGCGACGGTCAGGTCGAGGTGCAGCTGCATGGGGACGTCTGGCGCGGGCCAGGTCGTGTGGTGGACCACCGCGGTCTCCTGGAACGCCAGCCGGCGGCCGCCGTCCGGGGCCAGGAGCACCAGCCAGTCCGCGTCGTCCGGCTCGCCGGGGGCCGGCGGCTCGTCACCGGGGCGGTAGTCGAGCCCCAGCAGCGCCCGGTAGAACTCCGCGAGCCCGCGGACGTCGGTGGTGTCGAGGACGGTCTGGAGCAGCCGCGGGTACGTCGTCACCCCGTCACGCTCACCCGTGGGCGTCCGGGCGCGCAAGCGACGTACGATCCGGATGGTGAGCGCCCTGCGAAGCGAGCCCGCCGCGTCCCCGTCCCGCGAGACCGTGACCGGCGACGGCCGGGTCACCTGCACGGTCACCGACGGCGTGGCCCGGGTGACGCTGTCGCGGCCCGACAAGCTGAACTCGCTGACCCTGGACACCCTCGACTCCCTGGTCGCCACGGCGCGCACGCTCGGCGCCGACCGCGACCTGCGTGCCGTCGTCCTGACCGGCGAGGGCCGCTCGTTCTGCGCCGGCCTCGACTTCGCCACCGTGGGTCGCGAGCCGCGCCGGATCGCCGCCGCGTTCCTGCCGCGGCCGTGGTCGGGCACGAACGTGTTCCAGGAGGCCTGCTGGGCGTGGCGCCGGCTGCCGGTGCCGGTCGTCGCCGCCGTGCACGGTCACTGCCTGGGCGGCGGCGTGCAGATCGCGCTCGGTGCCGACTTCCGGATCACCACGCCCGACGCCCAGTGGTCGGTGCTCGAGGCGAAGTGGGGGCTCATCCCCGACATGAGCGGGGTCCGCGCGCTCGCCGACCAGGTCGGCATGGACGTCGCGAAGCGCCTCACCATGACCGCCGAGACGATCTCCGGCACGGAGGCCGCCCGCCTCGGCCTGGCCACCGAGGTCGCCGACGACCCGGTGGCCGCCGCGGAGGAGCTCGTGGCGACGCTGCGCACCCGCTCGCCCGACCAGCTCGCCGCCGCCAAGCGGCTCTTCGAGCGCACCTGGACGTCGTCTCCCCGCGCCACCTTCGCGCGGGAGCGTCTCGAGCAGCTGTGGCTGTTCACCCGCGCCAACACGAAGGTCGCCCGCAAGGCGGCGACGGCGCGCACCGAGCCGTCGTACCGACCCCGCGGCACCCGCTGACCGTCAGCACCGGTGGTCGGGCCCGTCGAGGCCCTCACCGGCCCTCGGGGCTCGGCCGTGGCCGGCCCCCGGGAGACGCTGCTGGACCGCCTCAGCGGTAGTCGCGGCGCTCCTCGACGTGGGTCGTCTTGTTCCGCTGGCGGTTCATCGCCAGGCTCAGGCCGATCGCGATGACCGAGACGATGATGAAGATCCAGCCGAGGGCCTGGCCGTTGATCGCGTTCTCGATGGCCTGGGGCAGCTGGACCGCGTCGGTGACGAGGATCAGGCCGAGGACGAGCAGGACGATTCCCAGTCCGATACCCATGGTGACTCCTTCGACGTCGTTGTTGTGCAGACGGTAGCCCCAGCAGGGGTGGGACGTGCGGGCAACCTGCGGTTCTAGGGCGCGCCGCGGGGCTCGCCGTCGCCGCCGAGCGTGTCGCTGAGCTCGTCGACGACGAGCAGGTCGTCACGCACCTGGCCCGCGCGGAACGCGGCCCGGCCGACCATGTGGCCGGCGACCGGGGAGGTGCTCATCTGGAACACGACGACGAGCAGCAGGAGCATCAGCACCGAGGCGTCGCGCAGGTTCAGCGCGAGGCCCAGGACGACGAGCACCACGCCGAGCACCTGCGGCTTCGTGGCCGAGTGCATCCGGGTGAGGACGTCGGGGAAGCGCAGCATGCCGATCGCCGCGACGAGGCTGAGCAGCGCGCCCAGCAGGATCAGCACGCCGGAGGCGACGTCGGCGACGGCGGTCAGGGCGTCGAGGGTCGAGGTGCTCACAGTCGGTCCCCCGCCGTGGTGGTGTCGTCGGACTCGTCGCCGTCGTCCACGACGTCGCTGCCCGGGGTGAAGCGGGCGATGCTCACCGAGCCCACGAAGCCCAGCAGGGTGGCGACCAGGATCAGCGGGACGGCGTCCGCGGTGCCGTCGACCGCCGCCTGCACGACGATGCCGCCGATCGCGATGGAGACCAGGACGTCGAAGGCGATGGCGCGGTCCAGCATCGTCGGGCCGCGGGTGATGCGGACGACGACGAGCAGCGCCGCGACCCCGAACACGACGGCGGAAGCGCCCAGCAGCCAGCTCATGAGCGCTCTCCCGTCGACGCGCCGGTGGGCTGGCCGGGGCCGTCGCCGAAGGAGGTGAAGGCCCGCAGCACCCGCTGCTCCTGGGCCAGCACGCTCTTGCGCGCCTCGTCGACCCCGCGGTCGTCGGTGACGTCGAGGACGTGGAGGAACAGGGTGTGGGTCGACCGGCGGGCCTCGACGATGACGCTGCCGGGGATGAGCGACACGAGCTGTCCGGTGAAGGTCATGACGAGGTCGGACTCCGTGAGCAGGTCGACCTCGATCACCGCGCTGCGCGGCGTGCCGGGTCGCAGCGTCACCCACACCACCTGCGCGCTCGCGACGACCAGGTCCACCAGGAACCGCCCGAGGAGCACGAGCAGCGGCCAGGGATGGATCCGTGGCGCGGCCCGCAGCGGCGGCAGCGGGAACACCAGGGAGACGACGACGCCCACCAGCACCCCCGAGACGAGGATCAGCGGCGCAGCACTGCCCCACAGCGCGGCCCACACCAGCGTCAGCCACAGGATCATGGGCCACTGGATCAGCCGTCGCGCGGGGAGCCGGCCCCCCGGGGCGTCGGGCCCGGTCGTCGCGCTCACTCGAACCCCTCCGCCAGCACCGCGCTCAGGTACGGCGCCCGGTCCTGGATGTCGGCGGCCGCGCGGTCGGTCAGGGCGTACATCGGGCCGCCGATCACCGTGAAGGCGAGGCTGACGCCGACCAGGGCCGCCGCGGGCGCCACCATCAGGGCGGGCAGACGGGTCGGCAGCGCGCCGGCCTCGAGGAGCTGGTGCAGGTCGCGGTCGTTGCCGTCCTCGGCCCGCAGCTCGTGGGCGGTCTGCAGGTCGCGCTCGCCGAAGGTGGCCGGGCCGACGTGCACGTGGCCGCGGTGGTGGACCATCGCCGTCCGCTGGCCGTCGGGGGTCGTCCCGCCGGGGGCGGGCAGGACCGTGCGCTCGTCCTCGGGCTCGGGCAGCGCCTTGGCCATCTCGTGGGCCTGCTCGGGCGAGCGCCAGAAGGCGAGGCCCCACGTCTTGGCGACGGCGTACAGGGTCAGCAGGCTGGTCAGGACGCCGGCGGCGACCAGCACCAGCGCGAGCGGGGAGCCGTACGCGAGCCCGGCCTCGAGGAGGCCCACCTTGCCGATGAAGCCCGACATCGGGGGGATCCCGGCGAGGTTCATGGCGGGCACGAAGAACAGCACCCCGATCACCGGCGCCAGCCGCGCCAGGCCGCCCATGCGCAGCAGGGCGGTGCTCCCGGCCCTGGCCTCGATCAGTCCGACGACGAGGAACAGCGACGTCTGGATGGTGATGTGGTGCGCGACGTAGAAGATCGCGCCCGACAGTCCCGCCTGGGTCGCCAGGGCGATGCCGAAGATCATGTAACCGATGTGGGAGACGAGCGTGAAGGACAGCATGCGCTTGATGTCCGACTGCGCGATCGCGCCGAGGATCCCGACCAGCATCGTGGCCAGCGCGGCGCCCAGCAGCAGGTCGGTGAGCGGGCTGTCCGGGAAGATCAGCGTCTGGGTCCGCAGGATCGCGTAGACGCCGACCTTCGTCAGCAGGCCCGCGAACACGGCCGTGACGGGGGCGGGGGCGGTCGGGTAGGAGTCCGGCAGCCACAGCGACAGCGGGAACACCGCCGCCTTGATGGCGAAGGTGACGAGCAGCAGGAGCTGGATGACCAGCGACACGCTGTCGGGCAGCTCGGAGACGCGGACGGCGATCTCCGCCATCCCCAGGGTGCCCACCGCGGAGTAGGTGACCGCGATCGCGACGAGGAACAGCATCGAGCTCAGCAGGTTCACGACCACGTAGATGGTGCCCGCGCGGACGCGCGCTGCCGTCCCGCCGAGCGTCAGCAGCACGTAGCTCGAGAACAGCAGCATCTCGAACGACACGAACAGGTTGAACAGGTCGCCGGACAGGAACGCGTTGGAGACGCCGGCGACGAGCACGAGGAACGTGGGGTGGTAGATCGAGACCGGCGCCTCGCGGTCCTCCTCGGTGATGCCCTGACCGAGGGAGTACACGAGGACGGCGAGGGTGACGATCGCCGAGACGAGGAGCATCAGCGCGGCGAGGCGGTCCGCGACGAGGGAGATGCCCAGCTCGGCCGGCCACCCGCCCAGCCGGAGCACCTGGGGCCCCTGGGTGTCCGCGGCCCACAGCAGCAGCGCGGCGACCACCACCACCGACGACAGGACGACGACGCTGACGGCGCGCTGGAGCGACGGGCGCCCCGACAGCATGAGCGCGGCGCCCGCGCCGAGCAGCGAGAGCAGCACGGGCAGCGGCACCAGGGCCGCGAGTCCGAGGTCGGTCATCGGCGCTCCTCCTCCCGGGTCTCGCCCCGGTCCTCGTCGTGACGCTCGGCGGGCTGGTCCTCGCCCTCGGCCTCGTAGCCCTCCGACACGTCGTCGGCGAGGGCCAGGCGGCGGATCGCTGCGTCCTCGATGTCGTCCTGGACGTCGTCGTTGCCGTTCAGCTGCCAGCTGCGGTGGGCCATGGCCAGCAGGAACGCGGTGGTGCCCAGGGTGATGACGATCGCGGTGAGCACGAGCGCCTGGGGCAGGGGGTCGGCCATCGTCTCGGCGTTCGAGCCGTCGTACAGCGGGGCGTCGCCGGGGCGACCGGCGGCGACGAGGAAGCAGACGTTGACGCCGTTGCTCAGCAGCACGAGGCCGACGAGCACGCGGGTGAGGCTGCGCTCGAGCATGAGGTAGACGCCCGTGCCGACCAGGACGGCGGCGGTCACGACGAGAGGCAGGCTGACGGTCACCGGAAGGCCCTCCTGTCCCGGTTCTCCCGCTCGGCACCGGTGTCGCCGCCCCGCTCCTCGCGGAGGATGTGGCGGTCGAGCCGGGAGCCGAAGGTGCGGAGCAGGTCGAGCACGAGGCCGATCACGACGAGGTAGACGCCGATGTCGAACACCACCGAGGAGACGAGGTGGATCTCCCCGAGGCCGGGGAGCGTGAGGTAGGTGTCGTAGGTCCGCTGCACCTCGCCGCCGAGCAGCAGCGGCAGCAGGCTCGCGAGCGCGCCGATGAACAGCCCGGTGCCGATCAGCTTGCCGGCGTCCACGGGGGCGGCCTCGTCGAGCTCGTAGCGTCCGCCGGCCAGGTAGCGGACCATGAGCGCGAGCCCGGCCACGATGCCGCCGGCGAACCCGCCGCCGGGCAGGTTGTGGCCGGCGATCAGCAGGTAGACCGAGAAGACCATGATCGTGTGGAACACCAGCCGGGTGACCACCTCGAAGATGATCGAGCGGCGGTCGGGGCTGAGCGTGCGCGGGCCGGGCAGCCAGACGCGACGGCCGCCGCTCGCGGGCAGCTTGGTGACGTCGGAGGGGTAGGGGATGTCCCGGACGCGCCGGATCCCCGAGGTCCGGGAGTCGAGGAAGATCAGGCTGGCCACGCCCGTCGCCGCCGCGACGAGGACGGCGATCTCGCCGAGGGTGTCCCAGGCGCGGATGTCGACCAGGGTGATGTTGACGACGTTGCGGCCGTAGCCGAAGTCGTACGCCGCCTCGGCGAAGGCCTCCGAGATCGGGGTGCTCGAGCGGGCGTTGGCGGCGACCAGCAGGAACCCGGCGACGGCGAGGCCGACGCCGGCGCCGAGCGCCATGCGCCAGTAGCGGCTGCGGCTCAGCGGCCGGTCGGAGAAGAACGGGGGCAGGCGGCGCAGCACCAGCACGAACACGACCAGGCTGACCGTCTCCACCAGGACCTGGGTGATGGCGATGTCGGGGCCGCCGTGGATCAGGAAGAGCAGCGCGACGCCGTAGCCGGTGACTCCGGCGAGCGTGACCGCACGCAGCCGGCGTCGCGACCGGGCGGCGACGACGGCGGCCACCACCATCACCACGGCGAGGACCACCTGCGCCGGGCGGTCCCACATCACGACGTCGACCCCGTCGCCCGCGCTCAGCGCCAGCACGGTGGCGCCGCCGGGCAGCACGAGCACGACCACGAGGATCACCGCGAGGTAGCCGGAGACCGAGCCCCGCTGGAACGCACCGGTGGTCTCGATGGCGGCCCTGTCGAGCAGCCTCATGGCTCCGCGGTACGCCGCCTCCGCCGACAGGTGGTCGGAGACCAGGCCGCCGGCGCGGCAGACCGCGGACCGGGCGACGAACAGGGCGGCGCCGCCCGCGAGCGTGAGCGCGCTGAGCAGCAGCGGCAGCTCGAGGCCGTGCCACAGGGCGAGGTACTCCTCGGTGGGCCCGGGCAGCGTGCCGGCGTACAGGCCGAAGGCGTCGGTGAGCGGGTAGCCGGCGAAGCCAAGGACGAGGCTCAGCGCGGCCAGCAGCACCGGGGCGGCGGCGAACGGCGGGGGGACGGGGGCGACGGGGGTCGCCTCGACGCCGGGCTTCGTCCAGAACGCGCCCCACAGGAAGCGTGCGGTGTAGCCGGCGGTGAACGCGGAGCCGACCATCAGGCCGACGACGACCAGCCACCCGGCGTACGGCGGGATCCCCGCGACCTCGCCCTCGGTCAGCTCGAGCACGGCGGCCCAGACGGTCTCCTTGCCGACGAAGCCGAGCAGCGGCGGGACGCCGGCCATCGAGGCGCCGGCGAGGGTCGCCGCGACGGCGACGACGGGCATCGCGCGGCCGACCCCGGAGAGCTCGCGGAGGTCGCGGGTGCCGGTCTGGTGGTCGACGATGCCGACGGTGAGGAACAAGGTGGCCTTGAACAGCGCGTGGGCCACCAGCATCGCGAGGCCCGCGAGCGCGGCGGTCCAGGTGCCGATCCCGAACAGCACCATGAGGAAGCCGAGCTGGCTCACGGTGCCGTAGGCGAGCAGCAGCTTGATGTCCACCTGCCGCAGGGCGCGCCACCCGCCCAGCAGCATGGTCAGGGTGCCGAGGGTGAGGACGACCAGGTGCCAGCCGGGCACGGTCGCGAACACGGGCGCGAGCAGCGCGACGAGGTAGACGCCCGCCTTCACCATCGACGCGGCGTGGAGGTAGGCGCTCACGGGCGTCGGCGCGGCCATGGCGCCCGGCAGCCAGAACTGGAAGGGGAACAGCGCCGACTTGCTCAGCGCGCCCACGAGCACCAGGAGGACGGCGACGACGACCGTGGCGGACGTCTCCGGCGGGTTCGCCAGGATGTCGCTGATGCGGTAGGTCCCGGACTCCCGACCGAGCAGGAGCATCCCGACGAGCATCGTCAGCCCGCCGAGCGTGGTGACGATCAGGGCCTCCATCGCGGCCAGGCGGTTCGCCCGCTTCAGCGGGTCGAAGCCGATCAGGAGGTAGGAGAAGACGGTCGTGAGCTCCCAGAACACGTAGAGCAGGAGCAGGTCGTCGGCGAGGACCAGGCCGAGCATGGCGCCGACGAAGCCCATGAACGCGCTGCTGAAGGCGACCAGACCGTCGTCGCCGGTGTGGAAGTACCAGGAGCAGTAGGCGAGGACGAGCGCTCCGATGCCCGCGACGACGAGCACCATCACCCACTGCAGGAGCCCCATCGACAGGGCGATCTCCATGCCGATGGCGGGCACCCAGTCGATCACCGTCGTCACCGCTCCGCCGTCCAGGACGGTGCCGGTGGCGGTGAGCGCCCAGACGAGCGTGAGCGCGGGGACGACCGCCAGGACGGCGAAGGTCCATCGTCCGACCCGGCGCACGAGCACCGGAGCGGCCGCTGCGGCGAGGAGGTGCGCCAGGACGAAGGCGAGCAACAGGTCGGCCTCTCGGGCAGAAGGTGAGGTCGGCGTGGTCAATCGTAGTGGCCCCCGCCTGACCCCGTGACCATCCCGGGTCTCCCCAGGTCTTGACGGGTTCCGTCACGCGTGATGGATTGACCGGGGAACGTGACGTGGGTCACGTGGACGCCGGGAGGCGACTGCCATGGGGAAGCTCGACGAGGGCGCGGGTCTGCGGCTCGACGACCAGCTCTGCTTCGCCGTGTACGCCGCCGCGAACGCGATCGTCCGCAGCTACCGGCCGCGGCTGGCCGCGATCGGCCTGACCTACCCGCAGTACCTCGTCATGCTGACGCTCTGGCAGGACGGCGACGCCCCGGTGGGCCGGGTCGCCGCCCGGCTCGAGCTCGACTCGCACGCCGTGAGCCCTCTCGTGGACCGGCTCGAGGCGGCGGGCCTCGTCTCCCGCGGCCAGGGGGACGACCGCCGGCAGGTCGTCGTCCGTCTCACCGCGGCCGGCCGCCCGCTCGAGGCCGAGGCGGCCCGGGTCCAGAGCGCCGTCCAGTGCGACACCGGCCTCTCCCCGACGGAGCTGGCCACCCTCCGCGGCGAGCTGCGCGCCCTCGCCGGGCGCCTCGCCGCCCCCGTGCCTCCACCGACCACGCCCCCAGGAGAAGGAGAACCGTCATGACCACCACGCGACCCGAGCCCGACCTCGCCGAGGCCGCCGAGCAGACCCCGTCCGACGCCTCGCTCTACGAGCGCCTCGGCGGGACGTACGGCATCGCCGGGGCCGTCGACATCCTCGTCGACCGGCTCTTCGACAACATCGCCGTCAACGCGAACCCCGCCGTCCACGCCCACCACGGCGACCCCGCGAACGCCGCCGGCTACAAGTTCTTGGTGACCGGCTGGTCCATCGAGGCCGCGGGCGGCCCGAAGTGCTACCCGGGCAAGGACATGGTGACCGGCCACGAGCACCTGGCCATCGACGAGGCCGGCTTCGACGCGGTCTACACCGAGATCGACGCGACCCTGAACTTCCTCGGGGTGCCCGACGCCGAGCGCGGCGAGTTCATGGCCATCATCGAGAGCTACCGCTCGCAGGTGGTCCAGGCCTGAGTCTCAGGCCGGCGCGTGCAGGGCGAGGCCGGCGGCGAGCGCGAGCATCACGACGCCGACGCCGGTCTCGACCCAGCGCCACGTGACGGGCCGGGCGAGGAACGCCCGCACCCGCCCGGCGCCGTACCCGAGCACGGTGAACCAGGTGAGGCTGCCCAGCGCCGCTCCCACCCCGAACCACCAGCGGCCGTCCGGGCCGTGCGCCTGGGCGAGCGAGCCCAGCAGGAGGACGGTGTCGAGGTAGACGTGCGGGTTCAGCCACGTCAGCGCGAGCGTGGTGAGCACGACCCGCTGTACCGACGAGGCCTGCTCGGTGGCCGCGGTGAGCGCGTCGCCCCGGGCGGCACGGCGCAGCGCCATCACGCCGTACGTCGCCAGGAAGGCGACGCCCGCCCACTGCACGACGCGCAGGGCGAGCGGCACCTCGGTGACCACGGCGCCCAGACCGGCGACGCCGAGCATCACCAGCACGGCGTCCGAGAGCGCGCAGATCACCACGACCACACCGACGTGGTGGCGCAGGACCCCCTGTCGCAGCACAAACGCGTTCTGCGCCCCGACGGCGACGATCAGGGCGAGCAGGGTCAGGAAGCCGGTGGCGAGGGGAGCGAGCACGCCACCGACGCTAGGGACGCGCTGCCGTGCAGGGAAGCGAAGGTTTCTGCACATGCCTTAGCGTTGCTTCATGTACGCCCCGGACCGTCTCGCCGCCCTCGCGGCCGTGGTGGACGGCGGCACCTTCGAGGCCGCGGCCCGCGCGCTGCACGTCACGCCGTCCGCGGTGAGCCAGCGCGTGCGGGCGCTGGAGCAGCAGGTCGGCCAGGTGGTGGTCACCCGGACGGCGCCCTGCCGGCCCACCGGGACGGGTGAGGTGCTGCTCGGCCTGGCGCGGCAGACGGCTCTGCTGGCGGCCGAGACCACGGAGCGTCTCGGCGAGTCCGGCGGGGTGCGGCGGGTGGCGGTGGCGGTCAACGCCGACTCGCTGGCGACCTGGTTCCGCGCCGTCCTGGCCGAGGTCGCGGGCTGGCCGGGCGTCGCGCTCGAGCTGCACGTCGCCGACCAGGACCACACCACCCGGCTGCTCCGCACGGGCCGGGTGCTGGCCGCCGTCACCGCCGAGTCCGCGCCGGTGCAGGGCTGCACCGCCCGGCCGCTCGGCGTGATGCGCTACCACCCGGTCGCGGCGCCCGGGGTGCTCGAGCGGGCGCGGCGGGCGGACGGGGGGCTCGACTGGCGGCGCCTGCCGATGGTCCGCTTCGACGAGGACGACGCCCTCCAGCACGACTGGCTGGCCGCGCATGGCCACGCCCCGCCGGACGTCGTCCACCGGGTGCCGACCACGGCCGACCTGGTCGCCGCCATCCGGTGCGGGCTCGGCTGGGGGATGGCCCTCGACCACCAGCTCGCCGACCCCTCCGCCGCCGACCTGGTCCGCCTCGCCGACGAGCCGGTGCTCGTCCCGCTCTACTGGCAGCGCTGGCGCGTCGACTCCCCGACCCTCGCCCGCCTCACCGACGCGGTCCTCGCGGCAGCGGCGCGCCCCTGAGGGGCGATCGGGTGTCGGTCGCGGCATCCCGCCTGGAGGTGGTCGTGCGGTGAGCGAGCCCTGGCGAGGGAGCGCGTCGAGACCGCCGTCCACGGAGGGGTGGTCGAGCAGTGAGCGAGCCCTGGCGAGGGAGCGCGTCGAGACCGCCGTCCACGCAGAGGTGGTCGAGCAGTGAGCGAGCCCTGGCGAGGGAGCGCGTCGAGACCGCCGTCCACGCAGAGGTGGTCGAGCGGTGAGCGAGCCCCGGCGAGGGAGCGCGTCGAGACCGCCGTCCACGGAGGGTGGTCGAGCGGTGAGCGAGCCCCGGCGAGGGAGCGCGTCGAGACCGCCGCCCACGCAGAGGTGGTCGAGCAGTGAGCGAGCCCTGGCGAGGGAGCGCGTCGAGACCGTCGTGATGGCCGCCGGCCCTCCACAGGCGCGCGCAGGCGCCGGCCCTCCACAACCGATCCGTCGCGGGCACCGCGGGCTCACCGGCGCCGCGATCCTTCGACCATGAGCAGACGCGGATTCGCCTACATGCTCCGTTGCGCCGACGGCAGCTACTACGTCGGCAGCACGACCGACCTCGAGCTCCGACTCCATCAGCACAACGAGGGCCTGGGCGCGTCGCACACTCGCCACCGACGGCCGGTCGTCCTCGTGTGGCACGAGGAGTTCGACCGGGTGGACGACGCCTTCGCTCGCGAGAAGCAGGTCCAGAACTGGTCCCGTGCGAAGCGCGAGGCCCTCATCCGCGGCGACTACACCGCGCTGCCGTCGTTGTCGGAGCCCACCTCGAGGCGCCGTCGGCGGGAGATGGAGGCGGGGGAGGGCGGTTAGGCGCCGGCGGTCTCGACGCGGTCGTCGCCGGGGCTCCTCCCTGCTCGACCACCTCAGGTGCTTCGTCGCCGAGGCGGCTGGTCGATCACCTCTGCAAACGCAGAGGGAGTGCGATCCCAGCGCTCCAGGCACTGGGATCGCACTCCCTCAGGAGGCGCGGTCGGGCTCAGGTCAGAACGAGGCCTCGTCCAGCTCCATGATCGACAGGTCGACCGACTCGGCGATGGCGCGCTCGGCGGAGACCTTGGGGAGGACGTTCGCGGCGAAGAACTTCGCCGCCGCGACCTTGCCCTCGTAGAAGGCCTTGTCCTTGGCCGAGACCTCGCCGCCCAGGGCGTTCAGGGCGACCTCGGCCTGGCGCAGGAGCAGCCAGGCGCAGACGACGTCCCCGAGCACCATCAGCAGGCGCGAGGTGTTGAGGCCGACCTTGTAGACGTTGCGCAGGTCGCCGCCCTCGGCGTTCGGGTCGGCGGTCATGAGGTCGGTGATCATGTGGCCGACCAGCGCGTTGGCGTCCTCGAGGGCGGTGGCGAGCAGGCCGCGCTCGACCTTGAGCCGGCCGTTGCCGGCCTCGGAGGCGACGAACGCGCCGATCTCCTTGGCGACGTGACCGAGTGCCTGTCCCTGGTCCTTCACGACCTTGCGGAAGAACAGGTCCTGGCCCTGGATCGCGGTGGTGCCCTCGTAGAGGGTGTCGATCTTGGCGTCCCGGACGTACTGCTCGAGCGGGTACTCCGCGAGGAAGCCCGACCCGCCGAAGGTCTGCAGCGACTCGGTGCCCAGCAGCACCCAGGAGCGCTCCGAGCCGTAGCCCTTGACGATCGGCAGCAGCAGGTCGTTGACCTTCTCCGCCATCTCGTCGCGCTCCCCGGCGTACGTCGCCTGCTGCACGCGGTCCTGCCAGGTCGCCGTGTAGAGCACCAGGGCGCGCATGGCCTCGGCGAACGCCTTCTGCGTCATCAGCGAGCGACGGACGTCGGGGTGGTGGGTGATGGTCACGCGCGGGGCGGTCTTGTCCGCGGCGCGGGTGAGGTCGGCGCCCTGGACGCGGGACTTCGCGTAGTCGAGGGCGTTCAGGTAGCCGGCCGACAGCGTGGCGATGGCCTTGGTGCCGACCATCATGCGGGCGTTCTCGATCACCTGGAACATCTGCGCGATGCCCTGGTGGACCTCGCCGACCAGCCAGCCGCGGGCGGGCTCGCCGCCGCCGACGGACGGGTCGCCGAAGGTGACCTCGCACGTGTTGGAGACCTTCAGACCCATCTTGTGCTCGACGTTGGTGACGTGGGCGCCGTTGCGCTCGCCGGTCAGCTCGCCGGTCTCGGGGTCGAAGTGCCACTTCGGCACGATGAACATCGACAGGCCCTTGGTGCCCGGCCCGCCGGCGCCCTCGACGCCCACGGGGCGGGCGAGGACGAGGTGGATGATGTTCTCGTGCAGGTCGGACTCGGCCGACGTGATGAACCGCTTGACGCCCTCGATGTTCCAGGTGCCGTCGTCGTTCTGCGTGGCCTTCGAGCGGCCGGCGCCGACGTCGGAGCCGGCGTCCGGCTCGGTGAGCACCATCGTGGCGCCCCAGCCGCGCTCGACCATGATCTCGGCGATCCGCTTGTCGCGGTCGGTGCCGTTGCGGTGGACGACGGAGGCGAAGCTCGGGCCGGCGGCGTACATCCACACCGGGGCGTTGGCGCCCAGGACCATCTCGGCGACCGCCCAGTTCAGGGACGACGGCGCCGGGGTGCCGCCGAGCTCCTCGGGGATCTGGAGGCGGAACCACTCGGCGTCCATCCAGGCCTGGTAGCTCTTCTTGAACGACGCCGGCACGTCGGCGGTGCCGGTGGTCGGGTCGAAGGCCGGGGGGTTGCGGTCGGCGTCGACGTACGACGCCGCGAGGTCCTCGCGGGAGAGCCGGTCGACCTCGGCGAGGATCGAGCGGGCGGTCTCGCCGTCGACGTCCTCGAAGGGCCCGGTGCCCAGCACCTCGTCGCGCCCGAGGACCTCGAAGAGCGTGAACTCGATGTCGCGCAGGTTCGTCTTGTAGTGGGTCACGGATCCACCTTCTCGATCGGGATGTGGAAGTTACCGACGAGTCTACCCATCAGTAACTTCGCGGCAAGACCTGTCCTGGAGGCCCCGCGACACGCCGTCCGGGGGCGCGGAGTTGACAGGCGGAATCTGCCTCATCTCTACTAAGTCAGTAACTTGACCTAGCAGATCGACTTAGCGGCCTCGGGACCCGCCGATCGCCCTCACCCGAAGGACATCTCTCCATGCGCAAGATCATCGTCGTCGCCCTCGTCGGGCTGCTCGCGCAGCTCGTCGACGGCTCGCTGGGGATGGCGTACGGCGTCACCTCGACCACGATCCTCCTCGCCGCCGGCGTCGCGCCGGCCGCCGCGTCGGCCGCCGTCCACTTCTCGGAGATCGGCACCTCGCTGGTCTCCGGCGCCTCGCACGCCAAGTTCGGCAACGTGGACTGGCGCACCGTCGGCATCCTCGCCGTCCCCGGTTTCGTCGGGGCCTTCGCCGGCGCGACGTTCCTGTCGAACCTGGACGGCGACGCCGCCAAGCCGCTGGTCGCCTTCATCCTGTTCAGCCTCGGCGTCTACGTGATCTACCGCTTCCTGCGCCTCGGTGGCCGTCGTCCGGAGTTCAGGTCGCGTCCGTCGGCCTTCTTCCTCGCGCCCATGGGCCTGTTCGGCGGCGCGCTCGACTCCATCGGCGGTGGTGGCTGGGGCCCGGTCGGGACGACGTCCCTGCTGTCCTCGGGCCGCCTGGAGCCACGCAAGGTCGTCGGGTCGATCGACACCTCGGAGTTCGTCGTCGCGGTCGGCGGCTCGCTCGGGTTCATCCTGGCCCTGGGCTCGCAGGGCATCCCGTGGGAGTTCGCGCTCGCCCTCCTGGTCGGCGGCGTCATCGCGGCCCCGATCGCCGCGTGGCTGGTCAAGCACCTCGCCGCCCGCGTCCTGGGCGTCGCGGCCGGTGGCCTGATCGTGGTGACCAACGTCAAGACGCTCGCCGAGGCCGCCGGCGCCTCCGGACTGTCCCTGTGGTCCGGTCTGGCCTTCCTCGCCGTCCTGTGGGTCGTGGGCATCGTCTGGGCGGTCCAGCAGGAGCGCGCCGCCCGCGAGACCGCGCGCCTCGAGGAGGCGTACGCCGGCTCCTGAACCACCCTGCGCCGCCCGGGCCCGGGCCGTGCCCCAGCGGGGGTGACGGCCCGGGCCCGAGGAGCGCCCGCGCGCCCGCAGGCGCGTTCGTCGCCTGCTCGGCTCGGCTCCTCTGACAGACTTGCCCCATGCGCGTCTCAGCCAAGGCCGACTACGCACTGCGGGCGTTGATCGAGATGACGCGCAGTGACGACAGCCGTCCCGTCAGCGCGGAGGAGCTGGGACGTCGCCAGGAGATCCCGCACGGGTTCCTGCAGGCGATCCTCGCCGACCTCCGTCGCGCCGGTGTCGTGGTGTCGCAGCGCGGCCAGTCCGGCGGCTGGCGGCTGGCCCGCAAGCCGGCCGACGTGTCGGTGGCGGACGTGATCCGCGCCGTCGACGGTCCGCTGGTCTCCGTCTACGGCCTGCGGCCCGAGGCGGTGACGTACAACGAGTCCGCCGAGGTGCTCCAGCACGTCTGGATCGCCGCGCGGCGCTCCCTGCGCGACGTGTTCGAGCAGGTGAGCATCGAGCAGCTCTCCGCCGGCGAGCTGCCCGAGGCGGTCACGAAGAGGACCGCCGACGAGGACGCCTGGGCGCCTCACTGAGGTCGCGTCAGCGGGTCGGGACCCGGTGACGGAGTAGCCGTCGTCGACCGGTGTGCGGAGCCGAGGCGCTGACCCGCAGCCGAGCGTTCTCCCGCCGCAGCCCCTCGAGCTGGCTCAGGGCGTCGGCGAGCGCGTCGCCGGCGAGGTGCAGGCGGTCGTCGGCGGTGAGGTCGGCGAGCGTCGCGGCCTCGTCCTCGACGTCGGCGGGGCAGGGGGCGACGAGCGCGTCCGGGTCGCCGTGGACGTCGTACGGCGAGGCGCGGAGGGCGTCGGCCCAGTCGCGGCCCTCGGTGCGCATCGCGGCCAGGACCGTCGACGGCAGGGCGCGCGGCCGGGAGGCCGGGGTGGCGGCCAGGGTGCCGAGGAGGGCGCGCGTGCCGAGGAGCGTGCCGAGCGACCGGCCGACCTGCTGGACCCGGTGGCGCTCGTCGCCGGACGCCACGACGACGTGCACCCGGTGCGCCGGGACGTGTGCGCCCCACCGCTCGAGGACGCCCGGGAGGTGGTGGGCGGCCCACCAGCGTCGCGCCTGCTCGTGACCGGGGCCGGACTGCTCGAGGCGGTCCCGGAAGCGCAGCAGGGGCATCGGCCGGTCCTCGGCGACGGCGGCGGTCCAGGCGCGGGCGAGGAGGTCCGCGGGGTCGGCCGCGACCACGACGAGGTGCACGGTGAAGCCCGCGAGCGCGTCGAGGGTCAGCGCCACCTGGTCGGACGTGGCGGCGGCGAGCCCGTCCTCGGCGAGGACGGCGTTGCGGGGGCGGGCGCGGTACGCCGTGCGCCACACGCCCTCCCAGGTGCCCTCGACGTCGCGCCGGGCCAGGCCGGCGGCGGCGAGCGCGTCGCCGTCCCGGGTGAGCTCGAGGACGGCACGGCGGCTGACGTCGGGGGTGGCGGCGATCCGGTGTCCGGCGACGGACAGCGAGTCGGCGTGCTCGACGAGCAGGTCGGCGACGGTCCCGGAGCCGAGGGCGCCCGGGAGGCCGAGGCACAGGAACGCGGTACGGCGGGCCATGCCGCCAGCGTCCGTGGGCCGGGTGAACAGCGGGCGACATCGGCCTGACCCGCCGTCGAGGGCTCCGGGAACGACGTTGTCCACAGGGGGCTGTGGAGAAGTGACCGGATCGAGACGCCCCCTGTGGACGAACCCGTCGGCTCGCGGCCGCGGGCTGTCGGTGGCGAGTGGGAACCTGGATGACGTGGAGGCGGCGACCGGCGAGGCGACGATCCTCCACGCCGACCTCGACGCCTTCTACGCCTCGGTCGAGCAGCGCGACGACCCCCGGTTGCGGGGTCGTCCGGTGATCGTCGGTGGGGGAGTGGTGCTCGCCGCCAGCTACGAGGCCCGCGCCCGGGGCGTGCGGACGGCCATGGGCGGTCGCGAGGCGCTGCGCCTGTGCCCGGAGGCGCTCGTCGTCCCGGCGCGCATGGAGGCGTACTCGGCGGCCAGCAAGGAGGTGTTCGCGGTCTTCCGTGACACGACCCCGCTGGTCGAGCCGGTGTCGATCGACGAGGCCTTCCTGGAGGTGGGCGGTCTGCGACGCAGCGTCGGCACCCCGGTCGAGGTGGCCGCGCGGCTGCGCCGCCGGGTGCGCGCCGAGGCGGGCCTGCCGGTGAGCGTGGGCATCGCCCGCACGAAGTTCCTGGCCAAGGTCGCCAGCGGCAGCGCCAAGCCGGACGGCCTCCTGCTCGTGCCGCCGGACGGCGAGGACGCGTTCCTCCTGCCGCTGCGCGTCGAGCGCCTCTGGGGCGTCGGCGCGAAGACGGCCGAGAAGCTGCACCGTCTCGGGCTGACGACGGTCGCCGACGTCCTCGCGCTCGACGAGCAGACCCTCGGTGCGACGGTCGGGCCGGCGGCGGCCCGCCACCTCCACGCCCTGGTCCGCCACCGCGACCCGCGCTCGGTGTCGAGCGGGCCGAGCCGTCGTTCCATCGGGTCGCAGCGCGCCCTCGGCCGCCGCGCGCGGAGCCCCGAGGAGCTCGACGTCATCCTCGCGGGCATCGTCGACCGCCTCGCTCGGCGCCTGCGCGGCGGCGACCGCGACACCGGGACCGTCGTGCTGCGGCTGCGGTACGGCGACTTCACCCGCGCCACCCGCTCGCACACGCTGCCGGTGCCCACCCGGCGTACGTCGACGCTGCTGGGTGTCGCCCGCTCCCTGCTCGCCGCCGAGCAGGCGCGCATCACCGAGAAGGGCCTGACCCTGCTGGGGCTGTCGTTCTCGAACCTGGCGGTCGGGGTGGGGGAGCAGCTCGAGCTGTCGACCGACGACGAGCCCGACCCCGCGCAGGCCTCGCTGGACACGGCGCTCGACAAGGTCCGGGACCGCTTCGGGCAGGCCAGCGTCGCCCGCGCGACGCAGATCGGTCGCGACCAGGGCATCTCGAGCCCGGTCCTGCCGGAGCACGAGTGAGGCGGTACCGCACGGGGGAACCTCCCGGCATGACGAGTCGAGGGGCGACCGTGCTCGCCCTCGTCGTCCTCGTCATCACGGTCGGCCTCGCGGCCGGGTGCGGCGCGGACGCCCCCGGACCGGCCGCGGCCACCGGCGTCGCGTGGGCGGACGGCGACCGGATCCGCCTGGCGTCCGGCGCGGAGCGGCGGGTCGACGGTGAGGTGCTGTGGTTCGCCGAGACCACCGCGGGGGTCGCCTACCTGCCCGCGACCCAGGGTGGCTCCACCGACGGCGGCGACCCGTTGGGCTCGCCGCTGCTCCTCGACGACGGCCGCGGCGACCCGCTCGAGCTCGCCGCCGACGCGTCCGCGCCCGTCGCCTCGCCCGACGGGCGCTGGCTCGCGTGGAACGAGCTGGACACCGAGCAGCGCCAGGTGCGGCTCGACCTCGTGCTGTACGACGTGACCACCGGCGAGCGGAGCAGGCCGTTCCCGCCGGACACCGGGCTGCGGGCCACCCGGCTGACCGACACGGTCGCCTACGTCACGACGTTCGACGAGGTCCTCGTCCTCGACCTGGCCACCGGCGCGAGCCGTCCGGCCCGCGGCGCCGCCCGCGACGTCCTCGACGTTGCCGCGCTCAGCAGCCCCGACGGACGGTGGCGCACCGACGTCCGCGGCGAGGCGGCCGGCGTCGTGTCGGCGGACGGCGACCCGGTCGAGCTCGACCTCCCCGGCCCCGAGCTCCTCCGGCCCCGCTGGATCGACGACGACACCGTCGTCGGCGTCGTCCCCGACGTCCCCACCGAGGAGCTCGCGACGGGGGAGACGACCGGCGCCGACCTCGTCGCCTGCGACGTCCCGGCCGGCACCTGCGGCGTCGTCCCCGGCACCCGCGACCGCACGATCCTCCTCCCCGACACCGAGGAACCCACCCAGGTCTCCGCCTCCGGGCCCTCCGGCTACGAGGACTGACCGTCGAGTCGGCACATCTGCGCAGCTGTACGGCGTCGAGTCGGCACATCTGCGCAGCTGTGGGGCGTCGAGTCGGCACATCTGCGCAGCTGTCGGTCACGGCTAGTGCCGACCCGACCCCTCCGAGGTGCGCAGACGTGCCGACTCGAGCCCTCTGAGGTGCGCAGACGTGCCGACTCGAGCCCTCTGAGGTGCGCAGACGTGCCGACTCGACTACCTGACGACCCCGCGGCGGTCGACGACACCGACGAGGGCGACGTCCGCGGGCGCCGACGTCATCCGAGGTCCTCCAGCCGCGCCGCGACCCACTCCACGAGGGGTCGCAGGCGGAGCCAGTCCTCGCGGACGCGGTCGGCCAGGTCGGGGGTGTGGATGACGGGCTCGAAGCCGTAGGAGCGGCCCATCGCCAGCGACTTGTGGCGCAGCAGGTCGATGCGGGGGTGGTCCGACGACCAGCCCCGCGGGGTGGTCTTCAGCTGCTCCCCGGACCGCTCGAACCCCTCGGCCTCCAGCGAGGCCAGGAGGCGCTCGAGCTCACGACCGGAGTGCTCGGCGTCGATGGCGTCGCGGATCCGCGCCAGGTCGGGCGCCTCGGCGCGGTAGAACCCACCGCCGACCCGGACGCCGGGGGCGCCGACCTGCACGTACCAGCCGCACGACGGCCCGGCGGCCACGAACGCCCCCTGGTGCGTCTTGTACGGCGTCTTGTCCTTCGCGAACCGCACGTCCCGGTAGGGCCGGAAGACCTTCGCCTTCCCGAACTCCGCCTCGAGCGAGGCGCACAGCGCGAGCATCGGCGCGCGCACCGACTCGTCGTACGTCGCCCGGTGCTGCTCCCAGAACGCCCGGGTGTTCTCGACCTCGAGGTCGTCGTAGAAGTCGAGGGCGGCGACGGGGAAGCCGGAGAAGGTCACGCCCGGCCGGTGCCCCGCGGGTAGCCGCGGCGCACGGTCCGGTCGAGGATCCCGAGCGTCCCGCGCAGCGCGGTGGTGGTGACGATCGGGAAGACGTGCTTCCAGTCCTCCCGCGCCTCGCTCCAGTCGCAGTACGACGTCACGCGGGTGCCCCCGCCGTCCGCCTCCGGCAGCGGCTCGAGCTCGTAGCCGAACACGTGGCCGATGCCGGGCCTGACGGTGCCGACGATCGTCCAGGAGATCTCGCGGTCGGGCACGAACGACCGGATGGTCACCTCGACGTCGTAGCGACCCATCTCGGGGCGGTCGCCCAGCGCCTCGCGGTCCATGTGGACGACGAAGGTGTCCCCGGCTGCGGAGACCGGCGACCCGGTCGCGTCCTGCAGCATCCCGGTCGCGTCGATCGCGACGTGGCCCTGCGGGTCGCACAGCACGGCGAAGATCGCGGCGGGCTCGGCCGGGACGACCCGGCTGGCCTCGGTGCGTGTCTCCGCTGACGTCTCCGACATGGAGCGGACGACGAGACTCGAACTCGCGACATCGACCTTGGGAAGGTCGCGCTCTACCAACTGAGCTACGTCCGCATGACCCTCGCGGGTCGCAGGCGATGCTACTCGACCGGCGACACCACCGGCTCCAGGGTCGGACGGCGGGCGGTCACGGTGTCGCCCGAGGAGCGGCCGGTGAGCCTGCGCTGCACCCACGGCACGGCGTGCGACCGCGCCCAGGCCAGGTCCGCCGCGACGGCCTCGCGCCGGGTGGGCGAGGCCGCGTCCGGCAGCCGGAGGGCCTCGAGGGAGTGGGGGACGCCGAGCAGGTCGAGCACCTCGACGGCCATGCGGCGGTGCCCGGCCGGGCTCATGTGCATCCGGTCGGCGTCCCACATCCGCCAGTCGCGGTAGTCGCGCAGGCGCCAGAAGTCGACGATCGTGGCGTCGTGCCGGTCCGCGACCTCGCGCACGAGCTCGTTGTAGAGCGCGAACCGCCCTCGCACCGGCCGGTAGACCGCGGAGCCGCCCGGGTCGAACGCCGTCCACACGAGCAGGCGCGCCCCGGTCGCGGCCAGTCGGGCGAGCGCGTCGTCGTAGTCCTGCACCAGGGCGTCGAGGTCCACCGAGGGCCGGAGGATGTCGTTCGCGCCGGCGTAGATCGTCACCAGGTCGGGGGCCATCGCCAGGGCCGGCTCGAGCTGCTCGTCGAGGATCTGGTGCAGCTTGCGGCCACGGATCGCGAGGTTCGCGTGGCGCAGCCCCGGCTCGACCGCGGCGATCGCCTCCGCGACCTGGTCCGCCCAGCCGCGCAGGCCGTTGGGGCGGGTGGGGTCGTCGTCGCCGACGCCCTCGGTGAAGGAGTCGCCGAGGGCGACGTAGCGGGAGAACACCGCCCCAGTGTGCTCTTGACAGCGTTCTGTCAAACATGACAGTCTCCTGTCATGACCTCGACCCTGCACCTCGCGCTGATCGACACGCTGGCGGACTGGGAGATCGGCTTCCTCACCGCCCACCTCACCCACGGCGGCGGCGACGTCCGCGTCGCGACCGTCAGCCTCGACGGCGGACCGGTCACCACCATGGGCGGCCTGCGCGTGGCCGCCGACCTCGCGCTGGCCGACCTGCGCCCGGAGGACAGCGCGATGCTCGTGCTGCCCGGCGGCGAGACCTGGGAGTCCGGCGACGGTGACGGCTTCGTCGACGCCGCCCGTGCCCTCCTCGGGGCCGGCGTGCCCGTCGCCGCGATCTGCGGCGCCGTGTGGGCCCTCGCGGTGGGCGGGCTGCTCGACGACCGGCGCCACACCGGCAACGACCCGGGCTGGCTCGCCGCGTCCGGGTACGGCGGCGCCGCCCTGTACGTCGACGCCCCCGCCGTCTCCGACCGCGGCGTCGTCACCGCCACCGCCGTCGCGCCGGCTCACTTCGCGGCCGAGGTCTTCCGGACCCTCGGCAGCCACCCGGAGCCCATGGTCGACTCCTGGCTGAAGCTGTACGGCGACCGCGACCCGGCCGGGTTCCACGAGCTGATGGCGATGGCCGGGACGGAGCAGAGGGCGTGAGCGACGAGCCCGCGGTCCTCTCGGACGTCGCGCTCACGACGTTCCGCCTCAACTCGCAGGTCCTGGCCCTCGCCGAGGACCTCGCCCGCCCCGCCGGCCTCACGGCCGCCTGGTGGCAGGTCCTCGGCGCGGTCCTCGAGACGCCCGACACCGTCTCCGGCGTCGCGCGGCAGATGGGCCTGGCCCGCCAGAGCGTCCAGCGCATCGCCGACCTGCTGGTCGGGCGGGGCCTCGCCCGGTGGGAGGACAACCCCGCCCACCGGCGCGCGAAGCTGCTCGTCCCCGAGCACGCCGGCGTGGACGCCGTACGCCGGATCGCGCCGCAGCACGCAGCGGCGGCGTCCGCCCTGGTCGCCGAGCTCGGGGCCGATCGTGCCGCGGAGGTGCTCGCGGCCCTGCACGACCTGTCCGCGGCCCTGGCGGTCGTGCACCCGGACTGAGACGCTGGGCCCGTGGAACCGGACCGGGCCCCCGCGCCGGTGTGGCGCACCCGACTGACCGTGGCCTCCGCCGTCCTCGCGGTCGCCGCGGTCGTGGTCGTGCCCGGCGTCGTGGGCGACCTGACCCGCTCCCCGGCCGTCGCGCCACCCGCCGACGCCGCCGCGCCGGACCCCGCAGGCTTCCTCACCGGGGACGCCGTCTGCCCCGCCGCCGAGGACGCCGTCTCGGCCTCCGCGGGCCAGCCGCCGCCGGTCGTCGACGCGCTGGGCGACCTGCGCGCCGAGACGGAGGGGCTGCAGGGGTACGCCGGACAGGCCGTCTCGGACGAGGGCCGCGTCCTGCTCTATTGGCGCGAGCCGGTCCCGGCGTCCGTGCGTGACCTGGCGGGGCGCCGCCCGGACGGCGTGGAGGTCGTCGTGGCCCCGACGGCGTTCTCCGCCGCGGACGTCGCGAGTGGCCTGGCGCTCGTCGGCAGCGCGCTCGCGACCGCCGGGACCTCGTGGACGGCGGTCGCCGGGTGCGCGGACTCCTCCGGCCTGCGGGTCGAGGTCGACGAGTCCGTGGAGGACCCCGGCGCGCTCGGCGCGGAGCTGTCCTCCGTCGCGGGCATGCCGGTCACCGTTGTGGTCGCCGGCGCCGCCGGCGAGGGAGCCGGTGAGGGGTCTGGGTAGTCTCGGGCCGTGCTGCTGAGCGACCGCGACATCCTCGCCGAGGCCGACGAGGGCCGGATCGTCCTCGACCCCTGGGACCCCGAGATGGTGCAGCCGTCCTCCGTCGACGTGCGGCTCGACCGGATCTTCCGCACCTTCGAGAACCACCGCTACCCGCACATCGACCCCGCCGAGGACCAGCCGGACCTCACCCGCGAGGTCACCTGCGTCGGCGACGAGCCGTTCATCCTGCACCCCGGCGAGTTCGTCCTCGGCTCGACCTACGAGTCGGTGCGCCTGCCGGACGACGTGGCCGCGCGCCTCGAGGGCAAGTCGTCGCTCGGTCGCCTCGGCCTGCTGACCCACTCGACTGCCGGCTTCATCGACCCCGGCTTCACCGGCCACGTGACGCTGGAGCTCGCGAACGTCGCCAACCTGCCGATCAAGCTCTGGCCGGGCATGAAGATCGGCCAGCTCTGCTTCTTCCGGCTCTCCTCGCCGGCGGAGCACCCGTACGGCTCGGAGAAGTACGGCTCGCGCTACCAGGGCCAGCGCGGCCCGACGCCCTCGCGGTCGTCGGCGAACTTCCTGCGCACCCGCATCTGACCCGCGGCCCGCTCGCCGCGGGTCAGTCGAGCATCCGCAGCGCGGCGTCGGTCGACTGGGTCGCGCTCTCGTTCCCGCTGGGGGCCAGTGCCTTCTCGGGCAGCAGCGTGCCCACCACGAGGATCAGCGCGAACGGCACGAGCATCGTCGCGGCGAAGGCTGCCGCGGACGCCGCGTCCCCGCCGCCCGAGGTCGCCAGCACCACCGAGGCCAGCAGGGCGACGCCCACGCCCGCGGCGCACACCGCCCCCAGCGTGGCGTTGCGCCGTCGCCCCGGCCCGGCCCCGCGCCGGCGTACGACGAGCGCTGCGACGAGCCCGAAGGACGCCACCGCGGTGCCGACCACCAGCCACGCCGGCGGCGCAGGACCGTCGCCGACGTCGGAGGCGACGAGGATCGCCACCAGGCCCGCGGCGAGCAGCGCCGTGGCGCCCAGCACCCCGAGCAGCGACGTGCGGCCCTCCCGTCGCCGGGCCCGCTCGTGCTCCCGCACCATCGCCTTGCGCTGCTGCTTGCGGTCCCGCTTGCTCGGCACCGCCCCAGGGTAGGCACCACCGCGGTCGACGGCGGGCGCCGAGGCAAGTTAGGCTTACCTAACATGAGCACCCAGGCCGTCGACGAAGCCCCCGCCGTCCCGAGCAGCGTCGTCGACCGGGTCGTCGTCCGCCGGGCCGAGCGGGTGAGCCCCTCGTTCGTCCGCGTGTGGCTCGGCGGGGACGCGCTCGCCGACTTCGGCACGCAGGGCCCGATGCTCGACCAGCGCATCAAGCTGATCTTCCCCGGGGTGGCCGGCACGCTGCCGCACCTCGACCCCGCCGCCGACTGGTACGCCGCCTGGCTGGCGCTGCCGGACGCCGAGCGCGGCTCGATGCGGACCTACACCCCGCGCGACGTCGTCGGCGACGGCGTCGCCCGCCAGGTCGTCGTGGACGTCGTCGTCCACGAGCACGGACCGTCCGGGCCGG
This sequence comes from Nocardioides sp. CFH 31398, assembly GCF_022436705.1. Lineage (GTDB taxonomy): Bacteria > Actinomycetota > Actinomycetes > Propionibacteriales > Nocardioidaceae > Nocardioides. The sequence continues at coordinate 75,403 of NZ_JAKUHT010000001.1, forward strand.
GCAACGCCTGGGCGCTGGCCGCGGCCCCGGGCGCGGAGGCGATCGTGATCGGTCCCCGCCGCGACGCCGAGTGGGGCGGCATCGAGTTCGCGCCCGGCGACGCCGAGCGCGTGCTCGTCGTCGGCGACGAGACGGCCGTGCCCGCGGCGTACGGGATCCTGCGCGACCTGCCCGCCGACGCGCGGGGCTGCGTGCTGCTCGAGGTGCCGACCTCCGCCGACGTCCTCGACGACCTCCGCGGTCCCGAGGGCGTGGACGTCGAGTGGCTGCCCCGCGACGGCGCCGAGCGCGGCGCGCGGCTGTGGGCCGCCACCCTGCGCCGGCTCGGCGAGGACGACTGGCGCCAGGCCCCGCCCCAGGTCGCCGACGACGAGGTCGAGGACCTCGTGTGGGACACCCCAGAGGTCGCCCACACCCCCGAGGCCGGCCCGTACTCCGGCCTCTACGCCTGGATCGCGGGCGAGGCGAAGGTCGTCACCGGCCTGCGCCGCCACCTGGTGAGGGACCTGGGTGTCGACCGCTCGCAGGTGGCCTTCATGGGCTACTGGCGCGAGGGCGTCGCGATGAAGGGCTAGTTCTCCACAGGCCCACGACCCGCAGGTTCGCGACGGCTCCGGCGGGGGAGGACTCCGGCATGACGCCGCTGCCTCCCGCCCTGCGCGAGCTCGTCGACCTCCAGGACGGCGTCGTCGCGCGGCGCCAGGCGCTGGCGGCGGGGATGACCTCGACCGCCGTCGAACGGCTGGTGCGCCGCCGCGAGTGGGTCGCGGTGCACCCCGGCGTGTACGTGACCCACACCGGGCCGCTGAGCTGGTTGCAACGGGCCTGGGCGGCCGTCCTGGCCTGTTGGCCGGCGGTTCTCGACGCCCACTCCGCGCTCCGCGCCGCCGAGGGCCCGGGCCGGTCGGAGCTGTCCGAGGACGTCGTCCGGGTCGCGGTCGAGCGTGGGCGTCACGTCGCGGCGCCGGACGGGGTCGTGGTCCGGCGGGTGGCCCGCCTCGACGACCTCGCGCTCTGGCGACGACACCCGCCGGTGCTGCGCTACGAGGCGGCGGTCCTGCACGTCGCCGACCGGGCCGCCACCGAGATGGCGGCGGTCGGGTGGCTGGCCGAGGCGTGTGGCGGACGACGGACGACCGCCCACCGGCTGCGGCAGGCGATGTCGGCGTCGCCCCGGATGCACCGACGGCTGCTGATCGACCAGATCCTCGACGACGTGGAGGCCGGGACCTGCTCGGTGCTCGAGCGGGCCTACCGCCGACGGGTCGAACGCGCCCACGGGCTCCCGCGCGGCGTGCTGCAGGCGCCCGCGCGCGACCGTGCGGGTCGTCCGATGCTCCGCGACGTGCTGTACCCCCGGCACGGCCTGGTGGTGGAGCTGGACGGCCGCGCCTCTTCCACTCGACGGCCCGGGCGCGCGACCGTGACCTCGAGCGGGACCTGGACGCCGCCCTCGACGGGCTGCGCACCGTCAGGCTCGGCTACGGGCAGGTCATGCCGCGCGCGTGCTCGACGGCGGTGAAGATCGCGGCGCTGCTCGAGGTCGAACCCCTGCGATGCGAGAACTGTGGTGGATCGTCCGAACCAGGTTCAGACGATCCACCACAGTTCGCGGCCTAGATGTCGAACAGGGAGCCACCGAGGTCGACGTTCGTCTTCGGCTGGTTCGCCTGCCCGTTCGAGCTGGCCTTCGTCTCCGGCTCGGGCTCCGGCTCCGGCTCGGGCTCCGGCTCGGGCTCCGGCTCGGGCTCCCGCTCGGGCTCCGGCTCGGGCTCCGGGTCCTGTGCCGGCTCCGGGTCGTCGGCGGTGAGGGCGGTCGCCGCCTCGCTGACGTCGGCACCGGACGGCGCGGTGGGCTCGGGCTCGTCGGCCTCCTGCTCCTCGGCGACGGCCTCCGCCTCGGCGGTGGGGGCCGGGATGTCGAAGAGCGACCCGCCGCCGAACCCGGCGGGCTCCTCGGGCTCCTCGGGCTCCGCGGGCTTCGCCGGTTCGGCCTCCGCCGCGGGTGCTGGCTCCGGGGCCGGCTCGGGTGCGGGCTCCGGCTTCTCGGCCTCGGGCTCCGGCGTCGCGGGTGCGGCGATGTCGAACAGCGACCCGCCGAACCCGGCGTCACCCGCCGGCTGCTCCGGCTCCGTCTCGGCGACCGGCTCCGTCTCGGGCTCCGGCACCGTCTCGGGCTCGGACTTCTTGGCCTCGGGCTCGGGCGCCGGGATGTCGAACATCGACCCGCCCGTGGACGGCGCGGGCTCGGCCTTCGCCGTCGGCTCGGGGGCCGGCTCCGGCTTCTTCGCCTCGGGCTTGCCCGCCGGGATGTCGAACATCGACCCGCCGAGACCGGCGTCCTCGGTCGGCGCGGGCTCCGGCTTCTTCGCCTCGGGCTCGGGCTCCGGCGTCGAGACGTCGAACAGCGACCCCCCGGACGAGGCGGGCGTGGCGGCCTCCGCCTCCTCCTCGGGGGCGTCGCCGTGCGAGGTGGTCGGCGTCCGAGGTGCGGGGGCGGGGTCGTCGAAGAGCGACGTGCCTCCGGAGGCCTTGGCCAGCGGCCCGGCGTCCGAGGTCTCGGTGACGGTGCCGGCGGTCTGGGTGTCGTCGGACGGGGCCGGCTCGTCGCGGGTGGCCTCGTCGGCGCGGGCGGCGGGGGCGGGGGAGTTCGCGGCCTTCGCCGTGGTCCCGGCGAGGGCCTTGGTGGCGGCCTCGCCCTTCACCGACGCGAGCAGCATCTGCGCGACGTCGAGGATCTCGACCTCCTCGCGGGCCTCGCCCTTGGACTGCATCATCGTCAGCCCGTCGGAGAGCATCACGCGGCAGAAGGGGCAGCCGACGGCGATCTGGTCGGCGCCGGTCCCGACGGCCTCGGCGGTGCGGTTCATGTTGATCCGCTCGCCGGTGTTCTCCTCCATCCACATGCGGGCACCACCGGCGCCGCAGCAGAACGAGCGCTCCGAGTTGCGCTCCATCTCGGCCATCTCCGCGCCGGGCAGCACCTGCAGCAGCTCGCGCGGCGGCGAGTAGACGCCGTTGTGGCGGCCGATGTAGCAGGGGTCGTGGTAGGTGATCGACCGCTTCGCCGCGCCGGCGCCGTCCTTGACGGGCGTCAGCTTGCCCTCGCGCACGAGGCGGTTGAGCAGCTGCGTGTGGTGGACCACCTCGAGCTCGACGCCGAACTCGGCGTACTCGTTCTTCAGGGTGTTGAAGCAGTGCGCGCAGGTCGAGACGACCTTCTTCGCCTTCGCCTCGGTCAGCGTCTCGGCGTTCTGCGTCGCGAGGCCCTGGAAGACGAACTCGTTGCCCGCCCGGCGGGCGGGGTCGCCGGTGCAGGTCTCGCCGTTGCCGAGGACGCCGAACGTCGTCCCCGACATGTGCAGCAGCTCGGCGACGGCGCGGGTGGTCTTCTTCGCGCGGTCCTCGTAGGCGCCGGCGCAGCCGACCCAGAAGAGCCACTCGACGGAGTCCAGGTCCTCGATGTCCTCGCCGACGACGGGGACGTCGAAGTCGAGGCCCTTGGCCCACTCCATCCGCGCCTTGGGCGACTGGTTCCAGGGGTTGCCCTTGTTCTCCATCCCCTTGAACAGCTGGTTCAGCTCGGCGGGGAAGTTGTTCTCGACCAGGATCGCGTGGCGACGCATGTCGATGATGTGGTCGACGTGCTCGATGTCGACCGGGCACTGCTGCACGCACGCGCCGCACGAGGTGCACGACCACAGCGCCTCGGGGTCGATGACGCCGTACGCCGCCTCGTCGCCGATGAGCGGACGCTCGACCTCCTTGGTCAGCGTGTCGCTGCCGGCCAGCACCTGCTCGCGCTCGCCCTCGGCGGCGCGGAGGTACGGCGCCTGCGCGTAGGCGTGGTCACGCAGCTGGGTGATGATCAGCTTGGGGTTCAGCGGCTTCTCGGTGTTCCACGCCGGGCACTGGCTCTGGCAGCGGCCGCACTCGGTGCACGAGGTGAAGTCGAGGATGTTCTTCCAGGAGAAGTCCTCGATCTTGCCGACGCCCAGCGAGGCGTCCTCGTCGAGCTCCTCGATGTCGTCGAGGCTGACGCGCTGACCGGCGTTGGTGAGCGGCTTGACCGCCCCGAGCGCCGTCCGGCCGGACGACTCCCGCTTGAACCAGATGTTGAAGAACGCGGTGAAGCGGTGCCAGGCGACGCCCATCGTCGTGTTGAGCGCGAGCACGATCATCCACGTGAACGAGATGACGATCTTCAGCATCGCCACGAGGTAGATGAGGTTCTCGATCGTCGGGACCGACAGGCCGGAGAACAGCTCGCCCAGCCAGAAGGTGAGCGGGAAGTGCAGCGGGGAGGCGAGGTCGGGCTCGTCGGTCGTGAAGAGCGCGTACTCGAGGCCGCGCAGCGTGATGATGCACAGGCCGACGCCGAGGATGACGCCCTCGACGAAGTAGCCCTGCCACATCGTCGACTTGTAGAACCGGCCCGGCTTGCCGCGGACGCGCTCCTTCGGGCGCGTGGCGCGGTAGTAGATGAAGCCGAGGATCGCGAACGTCATCGCCCAGGTGAACGCCTCGCTGGCCCACTCGTACGGCGGGAAGTGGCCGATCAGCGGCAGCGCGAAGTGGGCGTCGAAGAGCTGGCCGAACGCGGTGAGGAGCGTGAAGAACAGCAGGCCGAACCCGACGAAGACGATCCAGTGGGCGGCGCCGACGACGCCCCACTGGAGCATCCTTGTGTGGCCCAGGGACTCCTTCAGCAGGGTCACCGTCCGGGCGCCCGGGTCGTTGGTGCGCGACATCGCGGGTTGACCGGCGCGGATGACGCCCAGGATCTCCTGGATCGCGCGTACGAACAGCGCGATCCCGACGACCGTGATGGCCAGCGAGACGACGATGGCGACGATCTGCAGCATGCGGGGGACTCTCCTCTGCTCCCAGCCGGCCCTCCGCGTCGGGTGGGCACTCGCGCAGCCTAGGGACGGCGTACGCGGGCGTCAGGCACCGATCCGGTACCCGCACACACTACCCGCGGGTAACTTGATCGGCGCGTGGTGTGCGGCACACCTGGCTAGCGTGGGTCCATGGCTCTCCCGACAGCCCTGACCTCCCGTCTCCCCGGCCGTCTGCGGACCCTCGTCGGCGCCGGCCCCGGTGTCCTGCTCGAGCTCGAGCTCGGACGCGGCGTCACCGAGACGCCGCCCGCCTCGCCGCTGGAGGCGCTGCGCTCGATCCGGACGCCGTCGCTGCGGACTGTCGTGAAGGCCCTCGAGGAGGCCGCCGAGGACGACGACGTGACCGGGCTCGTCTGCCACGTCGGCACGTGGGAGCCGACGCTGGCGCAGTCCGCGGAGCTCCGGGCCGCCGTCGCGACGCTCCGCGAGGCCGGCAAGCGGACCGTGGTCTGGTCCGAGGCGTACGGCGAGATGGGGCCCGGCAACACCTCGTACCACCTGGCTAGCGCCTTCGAGGAGGTCTGGGTCCAGCCCAGCGGCGACGTCGGGCTCGTCGGCATCTCCGCCCGCGCGCGATTCCTGCGCGGCACGCTCGACAAGGTCGGCGTCGAGCCGCAGATCGCGCAACGGCACGAGTACAAGTCCGCCGCCGACACCTTCCTGCGGACCTCGATGACCGAGCCGGTGCGCGAGATGACGACCCGGCTGGTCACCTCCGCCACCGACACGCTCGTCGCGGACGTCGCCTCCGCCCGCGGGCTGACCCGCGAGGCCGTCCGCGCCGCGCTCGAGGCGGGGCCGCTGACCGCCGACGAGGCGCTCGAGCGCAGCCTTGTCGACCGGGTCGGCTACCGCGACGAGGTGTACGACGACCTCGGGGCCTCGCCCGCCGACGTCGAGAAGGGGTCGGTGGCGCTCAAGTACGTCGAGAAGTACTCCGGCACCGGCGGGCTGTCGTCCGTCGTCGAGAACCTCGTCGGCACGCTGCCCGGTGCCACCGACGACCCGGTGATCGCCGTCGTGGGCGCCCACGGGGCGATCAGCCTGGGCCGGTCCGGGCCCTCCAGCCCGCTCGGCGGGCCCAGCGTCGGCTCCGACACCCTCGCCGCCGCGCTGCGCTCGGCCGGCCGCGACGACGCCGTGAAGGCCGTCGTCCTGCGGGTCGACAGCCCGGGCGGCTCGTACGCCGCCTCCGACACCGTCCACCGCGAGATCCACCGCCTGCGTGAGGCCGGGACGCCCGTCGTGGCCTCGATGGGCTCGGTGGCGGCGTCCGGCGGCTACTTCATCGCCATGCCCTGCGACCGGGTGCTGGCCACCGCGGGCACGATCACCGGCTCCATCGGGGTGCTCGCCGGCAAGCAGGTGCTCCGCGAGGCGTTCGAGAAGGTCGGGCTCGCGCAGGAGACGGTCGCCGTCGGCCGCTACGCCGACATGTTCTCCTCCGACCGCGGCTTCGACGACGAGGAGTGGGCGCGGCTCGAGGGCTGGCTCGACCGCGTGTACGACGACTTCACCGGCAAGGCCGCCCGCGACCGCGACATGGCCGTCGGCGACCTCCGTGAGGTGGCCCGCGGGCGCGTCTGGACCGGCGCCGACGCCCACGAGATCGGTCTCGTCGACGAGCTCGGCGGCCTGTCGCGGGCGATCGACGTCGCGTGCGAGCTGGCGTCGGTGAGCCGGAGGAAGGCCGACGTCCGCACCTGGCCGCGCACCGGCCCCCTGGCCGCGCTGCAGCAGCCGGAGAACAGCCAGTCCCCGGCCGCCGCGGCCGGCGTCCTGCTCGGCGGCGACAACCAGCCGCTCCTCGCGCGTCTGCTGGGCCTCGTGGGCCTGCCGCCCACCACCGGCGTCCTCACGATGGGTCTCGACCTGCGGCTGCGGTAGCCCGCCCGGTGGTCGAGGTGTGGGGCGCGCCAGCGCTGACCTCGTCCGCACCTCGGCCAGCTATCGCTAGCGTCGGGCCGTGCTGAGCTACACCGAGGTCGACGTGTTCGCGCGAGGGCCGCTGAGCGGCAACCCGGTCGCCGTCGTCCACGGGGCCGACGGTCTGGACGACGCCACGATGCAGGCGTTCGCGCGGTGGACGAACCTGTCGGAGACGACCTTCCTCCTGCCGCCGACCGACCCCGCCGCGGACTACCGCGTCCGGATCTTCACGCCCGGCCGGGAGCTGCCGTTCGCCGGCCACCCCACCCTCGGCACCGCCCACGCGTGGCTCGAGGCGGGCGGTGCGCCGCGCGAGGCGGGTGTCGTCGCCCAGGAGTGCGGCGTCGGGCTCGTGACGGTGCGTCGCGAGGACGTGCTCTCGTTCGCCGCGCCCGGGTTCCTCCGCCACGGCGAGGTCGACGACGCCACGCTGGACCAGGCGCTGGCGTCGGTCGGCGTCGGGCGCGACCGCCTGGTCGCCGCCGCCTGGATCGACAACGGTCCCGGCTGGCTCGGGCTCCAGCTGGCCTCGGCGGACGACGTCCTGGCGATCGTCCCCGACAGCACCGTGATGGCCGACCTGCACCTCGGCGTCCTCGGTCCGCACGGCGACGGCGGTCCCGCCGACGTCGAGGTCCGCGCCTTCGCGGGCGGCATCGGGGTCGACGAGGACCCCGTCACCGGCAGCCTCAACGCCGGCTTCGCGGTGTGGCTGATCGGCACCGGCGCCCTCCCGCCGTCGTACGTCGCGCGGCAGGGCACGGCGATCGGCCGCGACGGCCGGGTGGTCGTCGAGCAGGTCGGCGACGACGTGTGGATCGGCGGCGCGACCCGGACGGTGGTGTCAGGCTCCGTCGCGCTCTGAGCCGCCTCGCGAGGAGGTGGCGGCGGCGTCCCGGCCGGCCGCCCGCGCCAGCATCGCGTTGTACGCCGCGAGCTCGGCCTCGGCGTTGCCGGAGCGGTCGCGACGCTTGGCCTCGCGGTCGTCGTCGCGGAACCACTGGAACAGCAGCACGACGACCAGCAGCACCATCGGCAGCTCGCCCAGCGCCCAGGTGGCGGAGCCGCCCAGGTACTGGTCGTACGACGGGTCGCGGGCGAAGCCGAGGGCGTCGTAGTAGTCCGCGCCGATCACCAGCTCGCTCGACATCACCGCGACGGCGAAGAACGCGTGGAAGGCGATGGTCACCATCAGCAGCCCCAGCCGCGCGACGTGCGGCAGGCGCCGCATGGGGGAGTCGCCGATGAGGATCTCGAAGAACAGGTAGCCCGAGGCCAGGAAGTGGATCTCCATGGCGGCGTGGCCGAGGTGGTGGTCCATGAGGACGTCGAACAGCCCGCCGAGGTAGACGACGTACAGGCTGCCGACGAAGATCACCGCCACCACGACCGGGTGGCTGACGACCTGCGCGACGCGCGAGCGCAGCGCCGCGCTCAGCAGCTGGCGCGGGCCGGTGCCGCCGGGCACGTCGGGGCCGGGGAGGGCGCGCAACGCGAGGGTGATCGGGGCGCCGAGCACCAGGAAGATCGGCGCCAGCATCGACAGCACCATGTGGGCGACCATGTGGGCGCTGAACAGGACGCCGGCGTACACGCCCAGGCCGCCCGAGGTCGACCACAGCACGAGCAGCAGGCCGAGCGTGAAGGAGAGCGTCCGCAGCACCGGCCAGGAGTCGCCGCGACGCACCAGGCGGCGGACGCCGACGGCGTAGGCGGCGCCACCGAGCAGGACGACGCTCAGCCCGACGCCGGACGGCTGCCACGACCACAGCACCCCGCCGAGGCTGATCGGGTCCGGCAACGGCCCGCCCAGGACCGACTCGGCCCGGGTGACGACGCCGGTGGGCGGGGTGGGGGTGCGGGCGAGGGCGGCCCCGAGGCCGAACGCGGTCGCCATCAGGGTGACCTCGATGCCCGCGAGGCCGGCGAAGGTCCGCGCAGGCGTCGAGGCGGACCGGACCATGCCCCGCAGCCGCAGCGCGACCAGCCCGATCGCGCCGAGGACGACGACCTTGGCGGCGCCCCCCGCGCCGTACCCGGTGGCGAGGTCGGCGACCGAGGTGACGCGGGTGAGCGCGGAGGCGACGCCGGAGACGGCGACCACCCCGAAGCACCACGCGGCGACGGCGGAGAAGCGGGCCGCGGCACGATCGGCGGCAGCACCGGCGTCCGCCACGCCCGAGCGGGCGGGCAGGTGCCACCACAGGGCCACGACGCCACCGGCCCAGACCGACGCGCCCAGCACGTGCCACAGCAGCGCGACCTCGGCGGTGCCGTGGCCGCCGCCCGCGGCGCCGGCGTGGCCGACGAGCAGGGGCGGGACGACGGCGAGCAGGGCGAGGCCCAGGGCGACCACCGCGCCGCCGGCGGTCGAGACCGTCCGCGCGACCACGGCCAGCACGAGCGCGAGCACGGCCTGGAGCAGCAGGGCCTGCACCTGGGACGACGACCCCGCGGCGTCGATCAGCCCGGACGGTCTCAGCCCGGACAGCGGGACGGCGAGCTGGTCGGCGTACGTCGTCACGGCCTGCGGCAGAGCGACCAGCGCCCACAGCAGCGCGAGGGGGACGACGGCGCGCACCGGTCCGCCGCCGCGCGGCGTGCGGGCGAGCGGGTCGCGGAGCGTGATCAGGGTGAGCAGCGGCACCAGCAGCAGGCTCACGACGCCGACCGCGACGACCTGGCCGACGAGGTCGAGCGCGGGCAGCGCCCAGCCGACGACGGGTCCGGGGTCCGGGATGCCCGGCGGGGCGGGGCTGGGCGCCCCGCCCGCGACGAGCAGCAGGACCACCAGTGCCCCCGCGGCCGCGAGCAGCGCCGCGGCCGCCTGCGTGCGGCGGGCGCCCGCGTCCGCGGAGCCGTCCCCGGAGCCGTCCCTGGGGACCTCCGGAGCGGTGCGGGGGGCGGTGGAGGTCACGGTCAGCGGTTCCCGCGGCGACGCGCCAGCATGAGCAGGGTGACCACCGCCACGAGGACCACAACACCGACGACCACGACCGTCGTGCTGACGCCGCCCTCGTCGGACTCGTCGGTCTGGCTGGCGGCGGGCTCGGTGTCGGACCCGTCGGCGGTGGTCGGGTCCTCCGACGGTGCGGCCGTGCCCTCGTCGGCGGGGGTCGGCTCGGTGGCGCCGCCGTCGTCCCCGGGCTGGGTGCTGGCCTTCGGCGCAGCCGCCGGCTGGTCGGCGGTGAAGGTGGTCTCGCCCTCGATCGGGTGTCCGTCGGCGGAGACGACGCGGTAGGCGATCGTGTACTCCCCGGCCGCGGCGGCGGCCGCGAGGGGGCGGGTGACGCGAGCGCCGTCGACGGCCACCGAGCCGCCGGTGACGTCGATCCCGTCGGCGGTGGTGACGGAGACGAACGCCGGCTCGGAGACCTCCTCGCTGAACTCGAGCGACACCTCGGTCGGGGGCCGTTGGACGGTCGCTCCGTCCTCGGGGTTCGCGCCGATCAGCGAGGCGTGGGCGGAGGCGGGGGCGGCGGTGAGGGTGAGGCCGCCGAGGACGGTGAGCAGGAGGGCGGCGGCCAGCGCCGCGGGGCGGGACAGGGACATGAGGGCTCCGGAAGGGGTGCTGCGGGGTCGGACGTGGGCTCAGACCACGTCGGACGGCGGCCCGCGGGCGCCGTGCGGCGCGACCGCGAGGGCGCTGCGGACGCCGGGCGGCGTCCGCGTGACGGCGAGCGACGGGGCGGCGGGCACGCCCGCGGGCGGCGGCGGGAGGCTCACGGCGTCCCGCGCCAGCGAGACCAGCGCCCGGTCGGCGCCCGCTGCGACGGCGACGGTGACGAGCGCGACCAGCAGGTGGCCGGCCAGCATGGCCAGCGCCGTGGCGGCGACGTCGCCGTGCCCCGCGTGCCCCGCGTGCATCGGGTGCGAGGGCAGCACGACGTGCCAGGCCGCCTGGGCCAGCCCGGCGAGCACGAGCAGCGCCGGGAGCCCGGCCCGACCGCGGCGCACCACGGCGTGACCACCGGCCAGGGAGGCGAGGACCAGCAGGAGCAGGGTCGGCTCCGCGGTGGCGGTGCCGCCGCCCGCCCACTGGTGGGCCCACGTCGCGCCGGCGGCGACGACGAGGCCGACCACCGTCCCGCGCATGTCCCCGCGCATGTGTGAAGCCCTTCGACGTCCGACCGCCGAGGCTACCCGCCGCTGCCGCCGAGCCGGGTGCCGAGCAGCCGGGCGGTCCGCCGTACCGCCGCCACCGCGTCGTCCTCACGGACGGCGCTGTCGTCGAGGTCGTAGGTCACCGCGACGGCCGCCGCGGGGTGCCCGGTGTGGTCGAGGACGGCGACCGCGACGCTCACCAGCCCCGCCGTCACCTCCTCGTTCTCGACGGCGAAGCCGCGCTGGCGGGTCTCGGCCAGCAGGGCCCGCAGCTCGGTGGGGCTCGCCGGGCCGTGGCCCTCGCGGGTGACGAACGCGTCGGCGGCGGGGAACAGCGCCCGCACCTGCGCCGCGGGGAGCGCGGCGAGGATCGCCCGCCCGCTGGCGGTCACCTGGGCGGGCAGCCGGACGCCGACGCCCGTGACCAGCGGCGGGCGGCCCGGGGCGCGCTCCTGGACGACGTACAGGACGTCACGGCCGTGCAGCACCGCGAGGTGGGCGGCCCGGCCGGTGGTGTCCGCGAGGTCGGCGATGGGACGCCGGGCGATGCGGGCCAGCGGCTCGGAACGGGCGTAGCCGCTGCCCACCTCGAACGCCGCGACCCCCAGGCCGACCGCGCGGTCGTCGGGGAGGTGGACGACGAAGCCCTCCTCGGCCATCGCCCCCAGCAGGTGGTACGCCGAGCTGCGCGGCAGGTCGCACGCCCGCGCCACCCGGTCGACGGGGACCGGACCCGGCTGCGAGGCGAGGAAGCGCAGCACTCGCAGCGCCCTCGTCGCCGCCGGCACCTGACTCATGCGGCCAGGCTAGGCCGCCCAGTCGGCCTACAGGTCGCGGACGTCGACGACGGAGTGCGGCCGGAAGGTCGGGTACGCCGGGTGGCCGGTCCCGTCGGGACGGTCGAGGTCGAAGCCGCCGGTCAGGACGCGACGCCACGCGGGCCTGGCCTCGGTCTGCCCCAGCACCGGGACCCCGAGCGCCAGCCACGCCAGCGCGGCGGCGGCGCAGTCGGTGTGCAGCGGCGGCAGCCGGAACCCGTTGTCCTCGACCTCGGCCTGCGTGCCGAGCAGCACCAACGGGTTCGGCAGCCCCGACAGCCCGCAGGCACTGCAGACGCGGCTCAGCGCGCACTGCAGCACCCGCTTCTTGGCGAGGTGGGCGAGGTCGCCGCTGCCGTCGTCGTGCTCGCACACGAACGGCAGCGGCAACCCCGACGCCTCGTCGGTACGACGGCCGGCCAGCTCCTCCGGCCACACCACCGCACCGGGGTCGCGGCCGCCGTCCAGGACGGTCGGCCGCCAGCTCACGCGGTCCGGCTCCGCGACCAGGCGCCCAGCTCGCTGCGACGCTCCGGACGCTCGGCGTCCGTCTTGCGCTTGTTGCGCTGCTTGGGCAGCTCGTCCGGCGGCGGGGTGCCGTCGGGCTGCGTCATGCCGTTCGGCAGCGAGAGCTTCATGATCGTGCGCAGCGCCTGGCCGTACTGCTTGTGGAGCGGCCCGATCGTGTAGGGGATCCCGTAGCGCTCGCAGATCTCCTTCACCTCGACCGACATCTCGCCGTACCGGTTGGACGGCAGGTCGGGGAAGAGGTGGTGCTCGATCTGGTAGCCGAGGTTGCCCGACATGATGTGGAGCAGCTCGCCGCCCTCGAAGTTGGCGGCGCCCAGCACCTGGCGCAGGTACCACTCGGCGCGCGTCTCGTCCTCGAGCTCCTCCTCGGTGAAGTGCATCGCACCGTCGGGGAAGTGGCCGCAGAAGATGATCACGTAGGACCAGAAGTTGCGGATCGAGTTCGCCGCCAGGTTCGCGGTGATGGTCGTCTTCCAGTTCGGGCCGGACAGCGCCGGGTAGACGACGTAGTCCTTGACGAACTGGTTGCGGCCCTTGCGCCAGATCTGCTTGAGCTGGCGCTTCATCTCCTTCGGGTCCTTCTGGCCCTTCCGGATGCGCTCCACGTCGAGGTCGTGGAGGGCGACGCCCCACTGGAACATGGCGGCCAGGAGCGCGTTGTAGACCGGCTGGCCCAGGTTGAACACGTTCCAGCGCTGCTCGCGGGCCATGCGGAGGATGCCGTACCCGATGTCGTTGTCGTGGCCGAGCACGTTGGTGAACTGGTGGTGCACGTAGTTGTGGCTGTGCTTCCACTGCTCGGCGGGCTGCGCGGTGTCCCACTCCCAGTTGGAGGAGTGGATCTCCGGGTCGTTCATCCAGTCCCACTGGCCGTGCATGACGTTGTGGCCGATCTCCATGTTCTCGAGGATCTTGGCGACCCCGAGCATGGCGGCACCGGCGGCCCAGGCGGGCTTCTTGTGGCTGGCGAGCAGCGTGACGCGCCCGGCGAAGGCGAGCCCGCGCTGGATCTTGATCAGCCGCTTGATGTACGCCGCGTCGTCGGCGTTGCGGGACTCCTCGATGCGCTTGCGGATCGCGTCGAACTCGGCGCCGATCGCTTCGACGTCCTCGGGCGTGAGGTGGAGGTACTCCTTGACGTCGGAGATGGCCATACGTGCTCCCTCGGGATGGGCGGGTGGGGGTCGTGCCGGGCCGTGCTGGATGGTGCTGGGTGGTGCCGGATCGTGCCGGGTGGTGCGGGTGGTGCGGTGTCTCAGATGTTCAGGGTGCAGTCGCCGTTGGCGACCGTGACGCAGGTCTGGACCTGCTCGTTCGGCTGGTTGAACTGGTCGCCGTTGCGCACGTCGGTGACCGAGCCGGAGACGAGCGTCAGGGTGCAGGTGTGGCAGATGCCCATGCGGCAGCCGTAGGGCATGCCGATGCCTGCCTCCTCGCCGGCCTCCAGGAGGGTGGTCGATCCATCGACCTCCTGGGTCTTGCCGGAGTTCTGGAAGCTGATGGTCCCGCCCTCGCCGGCGTTGTCGCCGAGCTCGAGGGTGAACCGTTCGAGGTGCAGGTGGTCCTCGACGTCGTGGTCGGAGAAGTGCTCCTCCGCTGCGTCCAGCATCGGGCCGGGGCCGCAGGCCCAGGTCTCCCGCTCGCGCCAGTCCGGGCAGACGGTGTCCAGCTCGTCCATGGTGAACATGCCGTCGTCGTCGGTGAACCGGAAGTCGACCTTCAGCGAGTCGTGCTTCTCGGCGAGGTCCGCGATGGCCTGCCGGAAGATCATCCGCTCCTCGGTCGGGCTCGAGTAGACGACCTGGACGTCGGTCATCGTGCCGCGGCGGTCCATCGTCTTGAGCATCGACATCATCGGCGTCACGCCGGAGCCGCCGACGAGGAAGAGGATCTTCGGCGGCGGGGGCGAGGGCAGCACGAACTCGCCCGCGGGGGCGGCGAGGCGCACGATCGCGCCGGGCTTCATGCCCTGGGCCAGGTGCCCCGACAGCAGGCCCTCCGGCATCGCCCGGACGGTCACGGTGATGCGGCGGCCGCGCTTGCGGGGCGTGGAGGTCAGCGAGTAGGAGCGCCACTGGATGCGCCCGTCGACCTCGACGCCGATGCCGATGTACTGCCCGGCCTCGTGGTCGAACGACCAGCCCCAGCCTGGGCGGATGACGAGCGTGGACGCGTCGTCCGTCTCCTGGACGACGTCCTCCAGGCGCCCGCGCAGCTCGCGCGCCGACCACAGGGGGTTGACGAGCTTGAGGTAGTCGTCCGGGTGGAGGGGGGTGGTCAGCTTGTCGGCGAGGGTCCGGACCCGCTGCCAGTTGGGTCGCTCGACGCGGTCCAGGATGCTCAACGTCCCTCCTCAGGGATTGAGTGACCAGTTGTACACCGAGCGATGACTCGCTCGGTACCCCCCTGTGTGGTGCGGCACACACTGTAGGGGCGGGGAACGGCCTCGGTCAGCCGTTCCGGGTGGGGATGCGGGCGTGCACCCGGCCGCCGTCCGGGGTCGGGCCGGCCGCGAGGGAACCGCCGAGCGCCTCGGCGCGCTGGCCCATCGACGTCAGGCCCACGCCCGGGGTCCACCCGACGTCCGTGGCGGTGCGGTCGTCGTCGGTGACGGTCAGGGTCAGGACGTCGGCCTCGCGGTCGAGGTCGACCAGCGCCGCGGTCGCGCGGGCGTGGCGGGCGACGTTCGTCAGCGCCTCGACGGCGATGCGGTACGCCGCCACCTCCGTCGCCGCCGGGACCTCCCCGAGGTCGCCCGCGTCGACCGTGACCGTCAGCGGCAGCCCGTCGTGGCGACGGACGTCGGCCGCGTGCTGCCGCAGCGCCCCGGCGAGGCCCAGCTCGTCCAGCGCGGGCGGACGCAGCCCCGCGACGAGCCCGCGGACCTCCTCGACGGCCGCGACGGCGTACGCACGGACGTCGGCGAGCAGCGCGGCCGCGGCGGCGGGGGCGCCGTCACCGGGGCCGGCGAGCACGTTGCGCGCGGCGTCGGTCGTGAACGCCATCCCCGACAGCCGAGGGCCCAGGCCGTCGTGGAGGTCGTGGCGCAGCCGGCGGCGCTCCTCCTCGACCGCGGTGATCACCCGGCCGCGGGAGGCGTGCAGCTCGGCGGCGAGGCGGTGCGCGTGCACCGTCTGCGCGAGCAGCGGCCCGACCACCCGGAGCACGTCGGCGTCGGCGCCGCCCAGCCGTGCCTCCGCCGGACGCAGGCCGACGCGCAGGACCACGGGCGGGTCGCCGCCCGCGGGCACCTCCTCCGTCCGTGCCCAGGTGTCGTCGCCCGCCCCGGCGACGTCCTCGTCGCCCACCCGCAGCACCAGGCTCGGCAGCACGAGCGCCTCGCGGACGGCGTCCAGCGCGGCCCCGAGGTCGTCGCCGGCGGCGCCGATCGCGCCCGCCGCCCGCCTGGCGGCGACCAGCGGGTCGGGGCGCCGTCCGAACAGCACCTCGTCGACGACGCCCCGCAGGGCGCGCGTGGTGGGCGCCACCGCGAGCGCGAGCAGGAAGCCGAGGAGCGCGTAGCCGCCGTCCGTCACGGAGACGTCGGTCAGCCGCACGACCTTCCAGGTGGTCACGAGCACCCCGACGTAGCCCGCGCCGGCGAGCGCGCCCACCACCACCGGGACGACCAGGGCGCGGACCTCACGCTGGCGTCGCAGCAGCCCGGCCGCGAGGGCCGGCGGGACGACGGCCGCGCCCAGGGTGGCCGCCACCGCGAGACCGGTCCCGTTGGTCGCGAACTCCGCGAGCGCGGGAGCGAGGACGGCGAGCGCGACGACGAACGCCTGCCAGAGCAGGAGCTGCCGGTCGGGGTCACCGGCCCGCTCGATGCGCCACCAGCCGGCCGCGACGAGGCCCAGCACGAGCACGAGCCCGGCGGTGTCGTCGACGTCCAGCCGCGGGCTGGCGACGGCCACGGCGGCGCAGGCGACACCGAGCGCGGCCAGCAGCCACGTGGCCGGGTCGGACCAGGCCGGGACGGGGTAGGCGCTGAGGGCCAGCGGCGTCACGACGGCGGCGACGACCACCAGCAGCGCGGCCGCGACGACCCCGGCGTCGAGCAGGGACGCGGCGGCGGCGAGCGAGAGGGTCGCGGCCGCGACGCCCAGGAGCGCGGCGAACGTGCGTGCATCGCGGCGGACGAGCACCGCCGAGACGGTGCACGACAGCGCGACGAGGCCCGCGGCGAGGGCGGCCGTCACGGCCCCGGGTCCCCGCCGGGACGGGCCGGGGAGCCCGGGCGATCCGGGCGGCGCGGGCGACCGAGGCCCGCCTCCCGGGCGAGGATCACCGCCGCGGTGCGGTCGGTGACGCCGAGCTTGGCGAACACCCGCGTCAGGGTGTTGCTCACGGTCTTGGGCGACAGGAACAGCTCGGCGGCGATCGCCGTGGTCGAGCGCCCCGCGGCCAGCAGCTCGAGCACGTCCTGCTCGCGGGCGGTCAGCCCGGCGTACGGCGCGGCGGGCACCGGGTCGTCGGTCAGCAGCAGCCCGGCGCGGTCGGCGACGGCGCCGCCCAGCACCAGCTGCCCGGCGGCGACGGCGCGCAGGGCGCCGAGGATCTCCTCCTGCTCCGACTCCTTCAGCAGGTAGCCCCGGGCGCCCGCCCGGACGGCTTCCCGCACGGTCGCGTCGTCGTCCACCATCGTCAGGACCAGCACCGCGGTCCCGGGCGTGGTCTCGCGGACCCGGCGCGTGGCGGCGACGCCGTCCAGCCCGGGCATGCGGAGGTCCATGAGGACGACGTCCGGCCGGCTCAGCTGCGCCTCCCGGACGGCGGCCTCGCCGTCCGCCGCCTCCCCGACGACCCGGATGCCGGGCAGGGTGTCGAGCAGCGCCCGCAGGCCGCGGCGGACGACGGGGTGGTCGTCCGCGACGACCACCCGGATCTCGGGATCCCCGGCCTGGTCCTGCACGGCCCCATCATCGTCCGACCGGGGCCCGGCCGGAACGGGACGAAGTTCCCGGGTGCACCGGGCGCTCCCGGGAACGAGGATGGGAGCAGCACCCCTGCCCTCGGGAGCGGGGACGGCGGGACGGTCCGTGGGACGGACCCACCCGCCGGCCATCCACCGGCCCGCCCCGAGGAGTCACATGAGCACCACCACACACCCGCACGGCGTCGCCGGCGCCTCCGCCCGCCCCGCGCTCTCGCGCGCCCAGAAGATCGGCGTGGTCATCGCCGGGCTGTACAGCCTGACGAACGTCCCCCCGATGACCGGGCCCGAGGGCGAGGTCGGCCCGCCCCTCGCGATCGTCGTCCTCGGCTCGGTGACAGGCGTGCTCGGCGTCGTCGCCGCGGTCCTGGCCTGGCGCACCCGCGCGCCGCTGTGGCGGCGGCTGATCGCCGGCCTGATGATCCTGAACGCCGTCGCGGCGCTGCCGGCGTTCTTCGTCCCCGGCGTCCCGCTGGTCCTCGTCGTCCTCGCCGGGATCGGGGAGGTGATCGCGCTCGTCGTGGTCGTCCTGCTGTTCACCGGACCGCGCCGGTGAGCGCGACGACCGGCCCGGGAGAGCCCGTGAGCACCGCCGCCCACCTCGACGGCGCCACCGGTGCCGTCGCCCGCCCGGCCCCGTCCCGCGCGCAGCGGGCCGGTCTCGTCGTCGGCGGACTCTTCTGCGCCCTGATGGCGGTCCCGATGTCCCCGCCGGACGGGGAGACCGGACCGCCGCTCGCGATCATCGTGCTCGTCTGCGCGCTCGGGGTGGTCGGACTGGTCGCCGCCGTGCTCGCCTGGCGGACCCGCGCTCCGGTGTGGCGCCGGGTGCTCGCCGGCGTCCTCCTCGTCAACGCGGTCTCCGCGCTGCCGGCGTTCTTCGTGCCCGGGGTGCCTCTGCTGTTCGTGGTCTACGGCGCGGTCACCGAGGTCCTGACCGTGCTCGTCGTGGTCCTGCTCTTCTCGGGGCGCCGCCGCTGAGGGCGGGCGCACGCCCCGGCGGTGCCATTCGTCATGGGGGAGTGATGAGGCGAGGCACTGCCGGGGCGGCCCGCTCGGCGCGAGGGTCGGGTCATGAGCCTGATCGCCGACATGAACGCCCTCCGCCCCCTGCCGACCGTGGCCCGCGAGGCCCGCGCCTTCGTCGCCAACGTGGCCTTCGCGCTGCTCGTCCTGGGCGCCCTCTGGGCGTTCGAGGTCCCGCTGCTCCTGCCCGGCGTGGTCGTCGGCGTGCTGGTCGCCCTGCTGGGCGCCCGCCTGGCCTTCCGCGCGGTCCGGGGCGACCGCGAGCCCGACGCCGGCTGAGCGGTCTCGCATCCGAGACAGCATGAGGTCGCCGGTGCTGGTGGCCGGCGTCGCCCCGGGTGTCCGATAGGACCCGTGACCACCACCCACCAGGCCCGGACGGCCGCACCGGCCGCCCGCGTCGTCGAGGTCGGCCCCGGCCCCGTCACGCCCGAGCAGCTCGTCGCGGTCGCCCGTCACGGCGCCGCCGTCCGGCTGACCGACGAGGCGTACGGCGCGCTCGACCGCGGCCGGGCCGTCGTCGAGGGGCTGGCCGCGGGGGAGACCCCGGCGTACGGCATCTCGACCGGCTTCGGCGCCCTCGCCACCCGCCACATCCCCGCCGACATGCGGGCCAAGCTCCAGCGCTCGCTGGTCCGCAGCCACGCCGCCGGCTCGGGGCCCGAGGTCGAGCGGGAGGTCGTCCGCGGCCTCATGCTGCTGCGCCTGTCGACCCTCGCGACCGGCCACACCGGCGTACGGCGGGTCACGGCGCAGCTGCTCGCCGACCTGCTGGCCCACGGCATCACCCCGGTGGTCCGCGAGCACGGCTCGCTCGGCTGCTCCGGCGACCTGGCCCCGCTCAGCCACTGCGCGCTCGCGCTGATCGGTGAGGGTGAGGTCCGCGACGCGGACGGCGTCCTGATGCCCGCCGCCGAGGCGCTCGCCGCCGCCGGGCTGCAGCCCGTCGAGCTCGCCGCCAAGGAGGGCCTCGCCCTCATCAACGGCACCGACGGCATGCTCGCGATGCTCGTGCTGGCGATCCACGACCTGCGGGTGCTGCTGCGCTCCGCGGACGTCGCGGCCGCCATGAGCGTCGAGGCCCAGCTCGCCACCGACCGGGTCTTCGCCGCCGACCTGATGCGGCTGCGCCCCCACCCCGGGCAGGCGGCGTCCGCGGCCAACCTGGTCGCGATCCTCACCGACTCCGGTGTCGTCGCCTCGCACCGCGGCCCGGACTGCCACCGCGTCCAGGACGCCTACTCCCTGCGCTGCTCGCCGCAGGTCCACGGCGCGGCCCGCGACTCCGTCGACCACGCCGACCGCGTCGCCGGCTGGGAGCTCGCGTCCGTCGTCGACAACCCGATGGTGCTCTTCGGCGAGGACGGCGAGGACGGGCGCGTCGAGTCCAACGGCAACTTCCACGGCGCCCCCGTCGCCCAGGTGCTGGACTTCCTCGCCATCGCCGCCGCGGACGTCGCCGGCATCAGCGAGCGCCGCACCGACCGGTTCCTCGATCGCAACCGCAGCCACGACCTGCCGCCGTTCCTCGCCGACGACCCCGGCGTCGACTCGGGCCTGATGATCGCGCAGTACACGCAGGCCGCGATCGTCTCCGAGCTGAAGCGGCTCGCCGTCCCGGCCAGCGTCGACTCGATCCCCTCCTCCGCGATGCAGGAGGACCACGTCTCGATGGGCTGGGGCGCCGCCCGCAAGCTCCGCCGCTCCGTCGACGGCCTCGCCCGGGTCGTCGCCATCGAGACCATGACCGCCGCCCGGGCGCTCGACCTCCGGGTCTCGACAGGCTCGACCACCGGGGTACGCCCGTCACCCGCCACCGAGGCCGTCGTCCGCCTGCTCCGCGAGCACGGCGTCGAGGGCCCCGGGCCCGACCGCCACCTCTCGCCGGAGATCGAGGCCAGCGTCGCGCTGGTCGCCTCCGGCGCCGTCCTCGACGCCGTCACCGCCACGATCGGAGAGCTCCAGTGACCACCCCGACGAGCCTGTACCGGCCCGACAGCGCCATCCGGGCCCCCCGCGGACCTGAGCTGACCTGCAAGTCCTGGGAGACCGAGGCCGCACTGCGGATGCTCATGAACAACCTCGACCCCGAGGTCGCCGAGGACCCCGACCACCTCGTCGTCTACGGCGGCACCGGCCGCGCCGCCCGGTCCTGGGAGGCCTACGACGCGCTCGTCGCGACGCTGCGGGACCTGGAGGCCGACGAGACGATGCTCGTCCAGTCCGGCAAGCCCGTCGGTGTGATGAAGACCCACGCGCACGCCCCGCGGGTGCTCATCGCCAACTCCAACCTCGTCGGCGACTGGGCGACCTGGGAGGAGTTCCGGCGCCTCGAGCACCTCGGGCTCACGATGTACGGCCAGATGACCGCCGGATCCTGGATCTACATCGGCACCCAGGGCATCCTCCAGGGCACCTTCGAGACGTTCGCCGCCGTCGCGGACAAGTCCTTCGGCGGCACCCTCGCCGGCACCATCACGCTCACGGCCGGCCTCGGCGGCATGGGCGGCGCCCAGCCGCTCGCCGTGACAATGAACGAGGGCGTAGCGATCTGCGTGGAGGTCGACCCCGCCCGCATCGCGCGCCGCATCGAGCACCGCTACCTCGACGTCGAGGCCCGCGACCTCGACCACGCCCTCGAGCTCGCGACCGAGGCGCGCGACGCCCGCCGTCCGCTGTCGATCGGCCTGCTCGGCAACGCCGCCGAGGTGTTCCCGGCGCTGCTCGAGCGCAAGGCGCCCATCGACGTCGTCACCGACCAGACCTCCGCGCACGACCCGCTGTCGTACCTGCCGGTCGGCGTCCCGCACGAGGACTGGCACGACGCCCGCGACCGCGACCCCGAGGGCTTCACGAAGGACGCGCAGGCCTCCATGGCCGCGCACGTGAGGGCGATGGTCGAGTTCGCGGACGCCGGCGCCGAGGTCTTCGACTACGGCAACTCCATCCGCGACGAGGCCCGCAAGGGCGGCTACGACCGGGCGTTCGAGTTCCCGGGCTTCGTGCCGGCGTACATCCGCCCGCAGTTCTGCGAGGGGCGTGGCCCCTTCCGCTGGGCCGCGCTGTCCGGCGACCCCGCCGACATCGCCGCGACCGACCGCGCCGTCCTCGAGCTGTTCCCCGACGACGAGAAGCTGCGTCGCTGGCTGACCATGGCGGGCGAGAAGGTCCACTTCCAGGGCCTGCCCGCCCGCATCTGCTGGCTCGGCTACGGCGAGCGCCACCTCGCCGGGCTCAAGTTCAACGAGATGGTCGCCTCCGGTGAGCTCTCGGCACCCGTCGTCATCGGCCGCGACCACCTCGACTGCGGCTCCGTCGCGTCGCCGTACCGCGAGACCGAGGCGATGCTCGACGGCTCCGACGCCATCGCTGACTGGCCGCTGCTCAACGCCATGGTCGCCACCGCGTCGGGCGCCTCGTGGGTCTCGCTGCACCACGGCGGCGGCGTCGGCATCGGCCGCTCGATCCACTCCGGCCAGGTCTGCGTGGCCGACGGCTCCGATCTCGCCCGCACCCGCCTCGAGGCGGTCCTGACCAACGACCCGGGCATGGGTGTGGTCCGCCACGCCGACGCCGGCTACGACCGCGCGCTCGAGGTGGCCGCCCAGCGTGGCGTCCGGATCCCACTGGGAGGCTGACCCCATGAGCGACGCCCTGTACCTCCGCTTCCTCTCCGGCCCGGACGTCGACGCCCTGGCGCCGACCCCGGCGGAGGTCGTCGACGCCTGCGAGGCCGTCGTCGCCGCGCACGGGCGCGGGGAGACGGTGTTCGAGCCGCGCACCCACCTCGTGCCCGACAACGGTGGCCGTGGGCACTTCAACGTGCTCCGCGGCAGCGTCACCACGCTCGGCGAGCAGGGCGTCGCGGGGGTGAAGGTCGTCGGCGACTACGTCGACAACTACACCCTCGGGCTGCCCAGCGAGCTCGCCCTGCTGACGCTGTACGACCCGCTCACCGGCGTCCCCGCCGCCATCCTCGACGCCACCTGGATCACCGAGGTCCGCACCGGCGCCATGACCGCGGTGGGCGCCCGCCGGCTCGCCCGGCCCGACGCGAAGGTGCTCGGCCACCTCGGCGCCCGCGGTACGGCGTACGCGAACATCGTGATGCTCGACGCGCTGTTCGACCTGGACGAGATCCGGGTGACCAGCCGGCGTCCGGAGTCACGTGAGGCGTTCGCCGAGCGGCTGCGCGCCGACCTCGACACCCCCGTGGTCGTCACCGACTCGACCGAGGCGACCCTCGACGGTGCCGACATCGCCGTGGAGGCCACGCGCCTCGTCGAGCCCGCTCCGCTCATCACGACCGACCTGCTCAAGGCCGGCTCGCTGCTCGTGCCCTACGGCACCGTCTCGGCGCTCGCGCCCGACCTGCTGGACGTCGTCGACAAGGTCGTCGTCGACGACTGGCGCGAGGCGCAGTCCGGGGAGTTCGGTGCCCTGCGTCCGCACCTGCGCTCCGGTGCGCTGACCGCGGAGACGCTGCACGCCGAGCTCGGCGCAGTCGTCACCGGCGAGCGTCCCGGCCGCGAGCGCGACGACGAGCGGATCCTGTTCTGGCACCGGGGCCTGTCGATCCTCGACGTGGCCGTCGGCCACCTGCTGCTCCAGCGCGCGGAGGCCGCCGACGTCGGGACGATGGTCCGCTACCGGTGACGGAGACCCTGGCCGTCGCCCGGCCCGAGGACCTCGACGCCGCGGCCGTCCTCGAGGTCGCCCGCGGCGCGGACGTCGAGCTGGCGCCCGACCTCCTCACCTTCGTGCGCGGGCGCCGCGACGAGGTCGTCTCGGCGCTGGCCGGCGGCGTCGCGGCGTACGGCGTCTCGACGGGCATGGGTGCCCTGTCCGACGTGGCCCTCTCCGTCGACGAGCAGACCGACCACTCCGCCCGGCTGATGCTCGCGCGCGCCGTGGGCGGGCCGCCGTGGCTCGACGAGGCCGAGACCCGGGCGCTGCTCGCCGTCCGGCTGCGCACGTTCCTGTCCGGGGACGCCGGCGTCTCCGCCGAGCTGTGCACCTGGCTGACCACGCTGCTCGCGGACGGCGCGCTGCCCGCCGTCCCCCGGACCGGCTCGGGTGCCGCGGGCGAGATCATCCCGCTCGCCCACGCCTTCGGGCACCTCGCCGGGGTCGGCCGCTGGCTCGGCCGCGCGGCGCTCGCCGACCCGCCGCGGCTCGGGCCGAAGGAGGGCCTGTCGCTGCTGCAGGGCGTCCCGACCGCGACGGCGCTGGCGCTGCTGCGCGCCGACGACGTACGCCGGGTGGCCGCGCTCGAGACCCGCCTCGCGGCCGCGCAGGTCGCGCTGGTCGGGGCCAGCCGCGACCCGTACGCGCTGGCCCTCGCCCGCGGCGACCGCGCCCTCGCCGGGGTGCTCGCGGACCTCGCCGCGGCGCTGCCCCCGGTCACCGACGCGACCCCGGTGCGCCGCCTCCAGGCCCCCGTCTCGTTCCGGGTCGTCGGGCCGGTGCTCGCCCACCTCGCGCGGCAGGGGTCGGCGCTCGAGGCGGCGGCGGACCGTGCGCTCACCGGCGTCACCGACTCCCCGGCGTGGCTGCCGGAGTCCGGGGCCTTCGTCGGGACCGCCGGCTTCCACGGCCTCGACCTCGCCGCCGCGCTCGACGGCCTGCGCGTGGCGCTCGCCCACACGGCCGCCGTCGGGACCGCCCGCCTCCACCGGATGCTGGACCCGGTCACCTCCGGCCTGCCCGCTCAGCTCTCCGCCGCCCCCGGACCCCACGGCGGCCTCGTCGCCGTCCACAAGCGCGCCGCGGCTGCCGTCCACGCGGTGTCCGGGTGGGCGCCGACGCCGCTGGGGACGGCCGAGACCTCCGGCGGCCAGGAGGACGTCCAGACCTTCGCCCTCGAGGCCGCCGAGCGGCTGCGGCTCACCGTCGACGCGGCCCGCGAGGTGCAGGCGTGCGGTCTGCTCGCCGTCCACCAGGCCCGCCTGCTGGCCCCCCACCTGCTCGCCGACGCCCCGCCCCCGCTGGCGTCCCTGCTCGACGACCTCGCCGCCGTCCTCCCCGCCACGACCCTCGACCGCCCGTGGGGCGAGGACCTCCAGCGCCTCCTCGACGGACCCCTGCTCGGTCGTTCCTGACGTTCCGACCGTGCTGGGGCCCCGATCCGGGTCAGAACGTCAGGAACCGCGCGACCGGGTGGGGCGTGGGCCGTGGCCCGTGGACCCGGTAGTCCCCGACGTTCTGACCGTCTGGGGGCCGGGCTCGGGGGCAACGTCGGGGAGTACGACGGGTGCGGGGTCCGGGGGGCGGTCGGCCCGGTAGTCCCCGACGTTCTGACCGTCCGGGGGCCGGGATCGGGGTCGCAACGTCGGGGACTACCGGCCCGACGCCACCCCACCGGGCCCCACGAGGACCGACGACTACCGTGCGGGGCCCGTCGTGCCGCGGACGACGAGACGCGGGGCGATGGTGCTGCGGGCGGGGGCGACGTCGTCCTCGATCGACACGAGCAGCTGGCCCACGGCGGCGTCGACGACGGTCTCCTCACCCCAGCTCATCGTGGTGAGGCCGGGGCCGACCAGGTCGGCGACGTCGAGGTCCTCGAAGCCCACGACCGACAGGTCGTCCGGGACGGCGAGGCCGCGGACGGCGGCCGCGCGCAGTGCGGCGAAGGCGAGGGAGTCGCTGAGGCAGAACACCACGCTCACCCCGGCGGCGGGGCCGGCGAGCGCCGCGGCGAGGTGGTCGCGCAGGTCCGCGACGTCCGCCGTGGCCGGCGGGGGGTGCACGAGGACGACGGACACCCCGACCCGCGCGGCGTGCCGGCGGACGAGGTCCTCCGCGGGCCGGTCCGGCGTGCTCGGACGCGCCGTGAGGACGACGGCGACGCGGCGGTGCCCGAGGCCGGCCAGGTGGTCGAAGACCAGGGCCATGCCCGCGTCGTTGTCGAAGACCACCGCGCCGGCCGAGGGGGCGCGCGGGAGCTGCTCGCCGACGCAGACCACCGGGAACCGCTCGGCGACGTCGTGCCAGTGCGCGGCGTCCGGGTCGAGGGGGGCGACGAGGAGGCCGTCGGGGCGCTGCTCGCGCAGCTTGGCCAGCAGGGCCCGCTCGCGCCCGGGGTCGCCGTCGGCGTCCGCGACGACCGCGTGGCGGCCGCGGGCCATGAGGGCGCGGGAGAGGTCGACGGCGAGCCGCTGCTGCCACAGGTCGCGGGTCGAGCCGCACAGCACGCCGACCGTGCCGGTCGAGCCGGTCGCGAGGGCGCGGGCGATCGGGTCGGCGTCGTACCCCAGGCGCTCCGCCGCCTGCCGCACCCGCTCGACCGTGGCGTCGGAGCCCCGCTGGCCGCGCAGCGCGTACGACGCCGTCGCCGGCGAGACGCCCGCCTCGGCGGCGACGTCCTGCAGCGTCGGGCGCTTGACCACCGACTCATCGTAGGGCGGCCTCCCAGGAGTTGACGGCCAGCGGAGTGAAGCGCTTCACTGGCCGTGTTGTGAAGCGCTTCCCCTGCCCCCTGCCGACCGTCGTCGACGTCCACCAGCACCTGTGGCCAGAGCCTCTCGTCGAGGCCCTGCGACGTCGCACCCGCGCGCCCCGCCTGGTCGGCTGGACGCTCCACCTGGAGGGCGAGCCGCCGTACGAGGTCGACCCCGCGACCCACGACCTCGCGGCCCGTGCCGGGACCGACCGTGCCGACGGCGTCGGGCTCACCCTGCTGTCGCTGTCGGCCCCGCTCGGCCTTGAGCGGCTGCCGGCCGAGGAGTCGACGCCGCTGCTGGACGGCTGGCACGGTCTCGCGGACGACGTGGGCGACGCGCACGGCCTCTGGGCGGCCCCCCGGCTCGTCGAGCCGGACCCGGCGGAGCTCGCCGCCACGCTGGCGCGTCCGCGGGTGCACGGCCTCCAGGTCCCGGCCGACGCGATGGGCAGTCCCGCCCGGCTCGAGGCGCTCGCGCCGCTGCTCGCCGTCGCCGAGGCCGCCGACGTGCCCGTGCTCGTCCATCCGGGTCCGGCCGTGCCCACCGACCCCACGGACGCGGCCCTCCCCGGCTGGTGGCCCGCGCTCACCTCGTACGTCGCGCAGCAGGCCGCCGCGTGGTTCGCCTGGCACGTCGCCGGCCGCGCGCTGCTGCCGCGCCTGCGGGTCGCCTTCGTCGGTCTCGCGGGCCTGGCCCCGCTGCACCACGAGCGGCTCACGCAGCGCGGCGGCACGCTCGGCGCGATCGACCGCGGCGTCTTCTACGAGACCTCGTCGTACGGCGCCCGCGCCGTCGACGCGATGGCCCGCGTCGTCGGCGTCGACCCGCTGGTCCTCGGCTCCGACCGGCCGTACGCCGTGGCCACCGACCTGTCCGCCGACCCCGGCCTGGGTGAGGCCTTCTCCCACGCCGTCCGCTCCGCCAACCCCCACCACCTGCTGCAGGGAGGACCTCGATGACCCACCACGCCCCCGAGACCATCGGCGTGCCGGACCTCCCCGGCCGCGTCCTGGACGAGCCCGAGCTCCGCGCCTGGGTCGAGCGCCTCGCCGCGCGGCCGGAGCTGTGGCGCCACCACGTCGCCCACGACGCCGAGCGGGGCACCGGGTCGGGGCGGCACTACGTCAGCCTGCACCGCGACGAGCACGTCGACGTGTGGCTGCTGTGCTGGGACACCGGCGACGACACCGGCTGGCACGACCACGACACCTCCGCCGGCGCCGTCGTCGTCACCGAGGGCGCGG
Organism: Nocardioides sp. CFH 31398; assembly: GCF_022436705.1. Classification (GTDB taxonomy): domain Bacteria; phylum Actinomycetota; class Actinomycetes; order Propionibacteriales; family Nocardioidaceae; genus Nocardioides. The sequence goes on from NZ_JAKUHT010000001.1 coordinate 102,340, forward strand.
TCGTCGAGAGCCGCCCGCGCCTCGGCGGGGAGCCGGCGACCCGGACCGTGCCCGCCGGCCGGTCCTTCGCCTTCGGGCCCGACCACATCCACCGCATGAGCGGGGCCGTGGACGGCTCGGTGTCGATCCACGCCTACTCGCCCCCGCTGTGGCGGATGGGCCAGTACGCGATCTCCGACGACGGCGTGATGCGCCGCTGGTCGGTCTCGTACGCCGACGAGCTGCGGCCCGTCGACGCCTGAGCGGCGGCCGGCCTACCCGTCCGCGAGCTCGTCGGAGTGGTCGCGCACGAGCTGGCCCGCGGCGCGCAACCCGGGCCCGAGGACGTGGTCCTCCTCGGCGTCGGGCAGCAGCTCCGCCGCCGCGTCGTACAGGCGGCGGGCGGGGCAGTCGGCGAGCCGCTCCGGGGCGATGCGCAGCGCGCGGACGGCGGTCAGCAGCTCCACCCCGAGCAGGTCGGAGGTCAGTCGCGACAGGTCGTCGGTGGCGAGCGCGCCCTGGGTGGAGAAGCTCGCGTGCTCCTCCAGCCCCAGCGACACGACCGCGTGACCGGTGCTGGTCGGCAGCGTCAGCCCACGGGCGCGCGCCAGCAGGTCGGCGGCGACGTACTCCACGATCATCAGCCCCGAGCTGTCCGCCGGCCCGGCGGCCAGGAACGCCCGGAGCCCGGTGAGGTCGGGGTTGAGCAGGGCGGAGGTCCGCGAGACCGACAGCGACAGCACCGCGTACGTCGCCGCGCGGGTCGCGTCGAGCGCGGCGGCGAGCCGCTGGGTGTGGAACTGGCCGTGGTGCAGCGCTGAGACGTCGACGAGGATCGGGTTCTCCGCGGCCGCGCCGATCTCCGCGGTCAGGGCTCGCTCCGCCGCCGCGATCGCCTCCATCAGCGGCGCGTGGACCTGCGGCAGCGAGCGCAGGCTGAACGGGTCCTGGATCCGGCTGTGCTCCCGGCGGGCCGACGGGTCGTCGAGCCCCAGCAGGTGCCGCATCCGCGCCGCGACCCGCACCGCTTCGGGGTCGTCCTTGCCCGCGTGGACCCGGGCGTCGTACGCCTCGGCGGCCCCGCGCAGCGCGAGGTGCGACAGCGCGCCGACGACCTCGGCGGTCCGCGACAGCCCGACGATCCGGCGGACGGCGAGCGACCCCACGGCGGCGGTGATCGCGCTGGAGGAGAGGAAGGGCAGGCCGTCGCCGGAGACCGCGGCGACCGGGGGGATGCCGCCGGAGCGCCACGGCAGCTCGCCCACCAGGGTCAGCCCGAGCTGCGCCAGCCCACTGAGGTCGGAGGTGCCGAGCGCCCCCAGCGGCCGGATCGACGGCACGGCGCGCTCGCGCAGCGCCGCGGCGAGCGCCTCGACGAGCGAGGGGTGGACGCCGGAGCTGCCGCGCAGCAGCTGGTGGAGCCGGATGAGCATCGCCGCCCGCGCGGTGGGCTCGTCGAGCTCGGGCCCGAGCCCGGCGGCGTGGCTGCGCCACAGCCGCAGGGTGTGGGTGCCGTGGGGTCGGACGCCGACCCCGCCGGGCGCCTCGTCGTTCGTCATGGGCGCCGGGGTGCCGGGCAGGTCGACGCTCTCGTCCTCCGCCACCGCGACGTGGCGCAGCGCGCCCACGCCGGTCGTCAACCCGTAGACGGCCCCGGCTGCGCGGGCCGAGGCGAGCGCGCCGTGGCCGCGGACGACGGGGGCCAGGGCGGCCTCGTCGAGGCTCAGGTCGACGACCGGGTCGTCGTCCGGCCCGGCGTGCGCGAAGGTCGCGACGAGGTGCGGCCCGAGCCCCGGGACGGCGACCGGCCGGGCGGGCGCGGGGCGCCTCCGCGCAGGACTCGGGGGACCGGCGCTGGCGGGGGAGCGGTGACGACCTTCCACGCCCGGAGCCTAGGACTGCACGGTGGTTGGGTACTCGCGTGGTTTGATCTGGTTCGAACAAGCACGAGCCGCCCACTCCGGCAGGGGAGCGGGTGCCCCCGAGGAGGACGGCAGTGATCGAGTTCGTCGACGTCGTGAAGACGTTCCCCGACGGCACCACGGCCGTCGACCACCTGGACCTCACGATCCCGGACGGCGCCATCACCGTCCTGGTCGGCCCGTCGGGCTGCGGCAAGACCACGTCGCTGCGGATGATCAACCGGATGATCGACCCGACCTCCGGGCAGATCCGCATCGACGGCAAGCCCGTCGGCGACTCCGACCCGGCCGAGCTGCGCCGAGGCATCGGCTACGTCATCCAGGCCGCCGGCCTGTTCCCCCACCGCACCGTGGTCGACAACGTCGCCACGGTGCCGGTCCTGGCGGGGACGCCGAAGAAGAAGGCCCGCGCGCACGCCCGCGAGCTCCTCGACCGCGTCGGGCTCCGCCCCGAGCTCGCCGACCGCTACCCGGCCCAGCTCTCCGGCGGCCAGCAGCAGCGCGTCGGCGTCGCCCGCGCCCTCGCGGCCGACCCGCCGGTGATGCTCATGGACGAGCCGTTCTCGGCCGTCGACCCCGTCGTCCGCGACGACCTGCAGCAGGAGTTCCTCCGCCTGCAGGGCGAGCTCGGCAAGACCATCGTCATGGTCACCCACGACATCGACGAGGCGATCAAGCTCGGCGACCACGTCGCCGTCTTCGCCGAGGGCGGCAAGCTCGCCCAGTTCGCGCCGCCGGACCAGCTGCTCGCCGACCCCACCGGCGACTTCGTCGCCGGCTTCGTGGGCCGCGACCGCGGCTACCGCGGATTGTCCTTCACCACCGCCGAGCACCTGCCGGTCGAGCCCGCCGACACCGTCGTCGAGGGCCTGCGCCTGGCGGTCGACGGCGACGGCCGCGCCCTGGGCTGGGACGGCGACGGCTCGACCCGCCTCCCGACCGAGGGCACCTTCACCGCCTCCGACACGATGCGGCGCGTCACCGACCTGGCGATCCTGTCGCCGGCGGGCGCCGCCGTCCGCGTCGACGCCTCGGGTCGCGTCGACGGCCTGGTCCGGCACGCGACGGTCGCCGAGCACCTCCGCGAGCGTCAGATCGAGCGGCTGCGCGGGCACGGCCGGTCCACCGCGGGTGCCGAGGGCTGAGCCGTGGAGTTCTTCTCCGACCTGGTGGAGTACCTGGAGATCAACTACTCCACGGTGCTCCAGGCCATCACCGACCACCTCTACATCGGGCTCGTGCCGGTCGTGATCGCGTTCGTGCTGTCGCTGCCCCTGGGCTTCCTCGTCGTCCGCTACTCGTGGCTGCGGGTGCCGCTGCTGACGCTGTCGAGCGTGCTCTACACGATCCCGTCGCTCGCGCTGATCCTCGTCATCCCGGGCATCCTGCAGACCAACATCCTCGACCCCAACAACGTGGTCATCGCGCTGACCATCTACGGGCTCGCGCTGCTGGTGCGGACCACGGCCGACGGCCTGTCCTCGGTCGACCCGCTCATCGTCCAGGCGGCCACCGCCATGGGCTACAAGCCGGTGCGCCGCTGGTTCGCCGTCGACCTGCCGCTCGCGCTGCCGGTCGTCCTGTCGGGCCTGCGGGTCGCCACGGTCGCCTCGGTGTCGATGGCCAGCATCGCCGCCCTCGTCGGCATCGGGGGCCTCGGGCAGCTCTTCACCCGCGGCTTCCAGCTCGGCTTCTACCCGCCGCCGATCGTCATCGGGCTCGTGCTCTCGGTGGCCCTCGCCGTCCTCGCCGACCTCGTCATCGTGCTGGTCCAGCGGGCCGTCACGCCGTGGACCCGACTGCGACAGGGGGCCTGACGTGGGCGGCTACTTCTCCTACCTGCTCGACGGCGCGAACTGGACCTTCGAGTCCAACGGCTTCTTCACCCGCATCCTCGAGCACCTCGGCTACACCGCGGTCGCCGTCCTGGTCGCCGCGGTCATCGCGTTCCCGATCGGGCTGCTGATCGGGCACACCAACAAGGGCGCGTTCTTCGCGATCAACCTCGGCAACGCGGCCCGCGCCGTCCCGACCATCGGCATCCTCTTCCTCGTCCTGGCCCTCGCCGGGCTGGGACTCGTCCCCGTCATCGCGGCGCTCGTCGCCCTGGCCGTCCCGCCGATCCTCACCACGACGTACGCCGGCATCCGGTCGGTCGACCCCGCCGTCGTGGACGCCGCCCGCGGCATCGGCCTGCGCGAGAAGCAGATCGTCACCCAGGTCGAGCTGCCCGTCGCGCTGCCGATCATCATGGGCGGCCTGCGCAACGCCGTCCTCCAGGTCGTCGCCACCGCCACCATCGCGGCGTACGTCGGCCAGGGCGGGCTCGGCCGCTACCTCTTCAGCGGCCTCGCGCTGCGCGACTACCCCCGCGTCGTCGCCGGCTCCGTCCTCGTCGCCGTCCTCGCCGTGCTGCTGGACCTCGCCATCTCCGGCATCCAGCGGCTCCTCGTCTCGCCGGGCACCGACGGCCGCGCCGCGAAGCGCCGCGCCAAGGGCTCCGGCGCCAAGCGCGGGGACGACGGCACCACCGCCGTCCTCGCGAGCACCGGGGGAGCCGAGCCCGGCTCCTCCCCCTGACCCCGACCCGACCCACAGCTGTCCAGAACCGAGAGGCACCCGTCATGCGCCGTACCCGCTCCACCTACCTCCTCGCCGCGAGCGCGCTGCTCGCCGGCGCCACCCTCACCGCCTGCGGCTCCGACGACGGCGGCAGCGGGGGCGACCCCCTGTCCGGCGGCGGGGGCGACGGCGACACGTCGACCATCACCGTCGGCTCGGCGAACTTCCCCGAGAACGAGCTGCTCATGCAGATGTACGGCCAGGCGCTCGAGGACGCCGGGGTCGACGTCGAGTACCAGCCCAACATCGGCGCCCGCGAGGTCTACCTCGAGGCGTTCGAGAACGGCGAGATCGACCTGCTGCCGGAGTACAACGGCGCGCTGCTGTCGTACCTCATCGCCCCCGACCTCGTCCCCGAGGACGTCACCGACCCCGACCAGGTCTACGACGCCCTCCAGGACGTCCTGCCCGAGGGCAGCCAGACGCTGCCGCAGTCCGAGGCGGAGGACAAGGACACCCTGACGGTCACCCAGGAGACCGCCGAGGAGTACGACCTGGCCTCCATCGCCGACCTGGAGCCGGTCGCCGACCAGCTCGTCGTCGGCGCCGGCCCGGAGTTCGAGGAGCGCTTCCAGGGCCTCGTCGGGCTCGAGGAGGTCTACGGCCTGCAGTTCGAGGAGTTCCGCGCGCTGGACGCCGGCGGTCCGCTGACCAAGGAGGCGCTGGAGAGCGGCGACATCGACGTCGCCAACATCTTCTCGACCGACTCGGCCATCACCGAGAACGACTGGGTCGTGCTCGAGGACCCCGAGAACCTCTACCTGGCGCAGAACATCGTGCCGCTCATCCAGTCCGAGGCCGTGACCCCGGAGGTCGAGGAGGCGCTCAATGCCGTCTCGGAGGCGCTGACCACCGAGAACCTCACCGAGTACCTCGCCATGGTCCAGCTCGACAACGCCGACCCGTCGGTGGTCGCCGAGCAGTTCCTGAACGACGAGGGCGTCACCTCGTGACCCGCGCCGCCGTCGTCGGTGTCGCCGTGAGCCTCCTCGCCGGAGGTCTGCTGTCCGCGTGCGGCTCCGACGACGGCGGCGACCCGCTCGCCTCCGGGGGAGGGGACAACGACGCCGGCAGCATCACCGTCGGGTCGGCGAACTTCCCGGAGAACGAGCTGTTGATGCAGATGTACGGACAGGCGCTGGAGGACGCCGGGGTCGAGGTCGAGTACCGACCGAACATCGGCGCCCGCGAGGTCTACCTCGAGGCGTTCGAGCAGGGGTCGATCGACCTCCTGCCCGAGTACAACGGCGCCCTGCTCGCCTACCTCGTGGCCCCGGACCCCGTGCCGGACGACGTCAACTCCTCGGACGAGGTCGACGAGGCGCTGCAGGGAGTGCTGCCCGAGGGCAGCGAGACCCTCGAGCGGTCGACCGCGGAGGACAAGGACACCCTGACCGTCACCCGCGAGACGGCCGAGGAGTACGACCTCCGGTCGATGGCCGACCTCGAGCCGATCGCCGACCAGCTCGTCCTCGGGGCCAGCCCGGAGTACGAGAACCGCTCCGAGGGCCTGCCCGGCCTGCGCGAGGTCTACGGCCTCGAGTTCGAGGAGTACAAGCCGCTCGACTCCAGCGGCCCGCTGGTCAAGCAGTCGCTGCTGAACGGCGACGTCGACGTCGCCAGCGTCTTCTCCACGGACTCCTCGATCGTCGAGAACGACTGGGTTGTGCTCGACGACCCGGAGAACCTGTTCGCCGTCCAGAACATCCTGCCGCTGATCCGCTCCGACGCCATCACCCCCGAGGTCGAGGAGGCACTGGACAACGTGTCCGAGGCGCTCACCACCGAGAACCTCACCGAGTACCTCGCCGAGGTGCAGCTCGACAAGGCGGACCCGGCCGTCGTCGCCGGGGACTTCCTGTCCGAGCAGGGCGTCACGGGCTGAGGTCGTGGTGGGCGAGCCTGACGCCACGGTGGGCGAGCCTGACCCCACGGTGGTCGAGCTTGTCGAGACCGTCGCCGTGTCGTTCGTCGAGCAGCTCGCGGCTGTCGCCGCGGTGGACCCGGCAGTGCTGCGGCCCCTCGTCGAGAGCGGCCTGATCCAGGGTCTGATGGACCAGGACGGCCGCGCGCGGTTCGTCCTCGACGAGGCCGTCCCGGGGCCCGACGAGCTGCGGGCCCTCGGCGTCGAGCCCGGCCGGGACTACGACCCCGGTGACGTGCCGTCCTCCTCGTGGACCCCGGACCCCACGGACGACAACGGGGACCACGGTCCCTGGTCGCGGTGGACGATGACCTGGCCCCCCTCGTCGTCCTGAGGCCCGGTGACCTCGCCTGCGAGCATCAGCAGGTGACCCCGACGTACCCGGACCGCGACCTGACCCTCGAGTGGCTGCGCGCCAAGCGCCGTCACGTGGAGCGTGTCTTCGACGGGCTGACCGAGGAGCAGGCGCGTCGCCCGGTGCTGCCGTCGGCCTGGGCGCCGCTCGCCGTCGTCCGCCACCTGGCGCTGGACGTCGAGCGCTGGTGGTTCAGCCGCGTCCTCGCCGGGGACGACGTGTGGCTGCCCGTCGGTCGGGAGGGATGGACCCTCGACGAGCCCACGACGGTCGAGGCCGAGCTCGCGGCGTACCGCGCCGAGTGCGCCCGCTCCGACGAGGTCGTGCTCGCCACCTCGCCCGACGCGGCGCCGCGCTGGACCGACGACGGCCGCGTCCCGCACGACGACGCCCGCGAGATCCTGCTCCACGTGCTCGTCGAGACGGCCACCCACGCGGGCCACCTCGACGCCGCCCGAGAGCTGATCGACGGCCACCAGCGGCTCGTCCTGGACTGAGCGGCTCGCCCGACCAGGGTCGGCCGTCCTCCGCGAGCAGGTGTACGCCGGCCCCCGCGGTGGAAGGGTGAGCCCATGACCGCCGCACCCATGCGCCGCCGGACGCCGCTGCCGGGCATCAGCTCCCGCGCGTGGGAGCACCCCGCCGACCGCGGTGCGCTGGTGGCGCTGCGGAAGCTGAAGGGGTTCGACACCGTCCTGAAGGCGGTCGTGGGACTGGTGAACGAACGGGCGGTGCGGCTGGCCTACCTCGGCAGCGCCGTCCGCGTGGACGAGCGGCAGTTCCCCGACCTGCACTACGCCCTGCTCGACGTCGCGAGCGTCCTCGACGCGACGGGGGAGGGGAGCGCCCTCGGCGAGACCCTGCCCGAGATATTCGTGGTCGCCGACCCGAGCATCAACGCCTTCACGATCGGCATCAAGAGGCCGTTCATCGTGCTCACCAGCGGACTGGTCGCGCTCCTCGACTCCGACGAGCGTCGCTTCGTGGTCGCCCACGAGCTGGGGCACGCGCTCAGCGGCCACGCGCTCTACCAGACCCTGCTGATGCGGCTGATCTCGCTGAGCGGCGTCCTCGGCTCGGTGCCGGTGGGTGGGCTGGCCGTCCGCGCCATCGTCGCGGCGCTGAACGAGTGGTCGCGCAAGTCCGAGCTGTCGGCCGACCGCGCCGCGCTGCTGGCGACGCAGGACCCGGCCGTCGCGCTCCGCGTCCACATGCAGAGCGCCAGCGGCGGCCACCTCGCCGACCTGGACCCGACGTCGTTCCAGGCGCAGGGCCAGGAGTACCTGGGTGCCGGGGGCCTGCGGGACTCCGTGCTGAAGATGATGCTGGTCGAGAACGCCAGCCACCCGTTCGCCGTCGTGCGCGCGGCCGAGCTCCGGCGCTGGGTCGAGTCCGGCGAGTACGCCCGCTTCGTCGGCGGCGGCTACCCCCGCCGCGTCGACGACGCGGAGGCGACCATGACCGACGCGGCGAAGGACGCCGCCGCGAGCTACACCGAGGCGTTCGGCAACGCCACCGACACGATCGGCGGCCTCGTCCACGACGTCGCCGGGTACGTCGGGACCGCCAAGGTCTGGCTCGACGAGCAGCTGCGCAAGCGCCGCGGCGGCTCCTGAGGCGGCCCGCTCCGGCCCGCTCCGGCGGGTGATCGGCGCTGCCGTCGGTCCCGGTCCCCACCGCCGACGCGCCGACGGCTCGTCCTGGCTTGCCAGCAAAGCCGAGCAAGTTACTCTACTTTGATGCACACCCGGGGGACGGTCGACTGCCACCAGCACCTGTGGCCCGACGCGCTGGTCGACGCACTGCGTCGGCGCGGTGGCCGGAGCGGTGGCCGGCGGGGGCGTGCGCCGTACCTCGACGGCTGGACGCTGCACCTCGACGGCGAGCCGCCGTACGACGTCGACCCGGCCGCCCACGACCTCGAGCTCCGCGCCAAGCAGGACCTCGCGGACGGCGTCGAGGTCACCCTCGTCTCCCTGTCGAGCCCGCTCGGGGTCGAGCACCTGCACCCCGACGAGGCCCGGCCGCTCGTCGACGCGTGGCACACGGGTGGGCTCGCCGCGCACCACCGTCGCTGGGCGGCGCCCGTCCTGGCCGACCCCGACCTGGGGGACCTCGCCGCGACGCTCGCTCGCGCCGACGTCGTCGGGCTCCAGGTCCCCGCGACCGCCCTGGCCGACCCCGCCGCCCTCGAGCGGCTGGCGCCACGGCTGGCGCTCGCCGAGGACGCCGGCCTGCCGGTCATGGTGCACCCCGGGCCCGCTCCCGTCACGACCACGGACGGTCTCCCCGGGTGGTGGCCCGCGCTCGCGTCGTACCCGGCGCAGCAGGCCGCGGCCTGGTTCGCCTGGCACGTGGCGGGGCGGGCGCTGCTGCCGGACCTGCGGATCTGCTTCGTCGCGCTGGCCGGCCTGGCCCCGCTGCACCACGAGCGCCTCGTCGCTCGCGGCGGCACCTTCGGTGCCGTCGACCCCGGCGTGTTCTACGAGACCTCCTCGTACGCCGCTCGCGCCGTCGACGCCACCGCGCGCGTCGTCGGCGTCGACCCCCTCGTCCTCGGGTCGGACGCACCTTACGCAGAGGCGTTCGACCCGAGGAACGATCCCGGCCTGGGCGAGGCCTTCGCCCATGCGCTCGGGGTCGCGAACCCGCACCGCCTGCTCACCCCCGCACCACCCGAGAGATAGAAGGAGGCCCGACATGACCCTGGCTCCGACTTCCCCCGGCGCCGGCACGACCCCCAGCGGGGCCGTGCTCGGTGCCGAGGAGCTGCCCGCCGTCCCGCCCCGTGTGCTGGGCCCCGCCGAGCTCGAGGACCTCGTCCGCGACCTCGCCGCCCGCCCCGAGGTGTGGGCGGCCCACGCCCGCCACGACACCGGCGGTCGTCACTACGTCTCCCTGTTCCGCGACGCCCACGTCGACGTGTGGCTGCTGTGCTGGAACACCGTCGACGACACCGGCTGGCACGACCACGACACGTCGTCCGGGGCCGTCGCGGTCACCCGCGGCGCGGTGACCGAGTCGAAGCCCCGCCTCGGCGGGCAGCCGGAGGAGCGGACCGCCATGGCCGGCGCGTCGTTCTCCTTCGGCCCCGACCACATCCACCGCATGGTCGGCGCGGTCGACGGGTCGGTCTCGATCCACGCCTACTCGCCGCCGCTGTGGCGCATGGGGCAGTACTCGATCTCGTCCGACGGCGTGATGCGCCGCTGGTCGGTGTCGTACGCCGACGAGCTGCGCCCGCTGGACTGACGCCTCGCCCGCCGCCGGTCGAGCCGATCCGTTCAGGTGGTCGAGCAGCACGCGAGCTCGGCGAGCGCGCGTCGTCGAGACCACGGTGAGGGTCTCGACACGCTCGACCGGCGGTGGTCCCGGTGGTCTCGACGACGCGGAGCCGCTGGCGCGGCTCGGCGGCTCGACCACCTGGGCAGTGCCCTCAGTCCTCCAGCGCGCGGATGGCCTCGGCGATGGCGAGGGTGCGGCGGGCGGTGTCGACGTGCAGCTGCTCGACCATGCGGCCGTTGTACGTCGCCACGCCCGAGCCCGCCTCCTCGAAGGCGGCGATGAGCCCCTCGGCGTCCTCGATCGCGGCCTCCGACGGGGAGAAGGCGCGGTTGGCGCCCTCGACCTGACCGGGGTGGATGAGGGTCTTGCCGTCGAAGCCCATCTGCCGGCCCTGCTCGCACTCGGCGAGGAAGCCCTCGGTGTCCTTCACGTCGTTGTAGACGCCGTCGACGACCTCGATGCCGCCGGCGCGGGCGGCGAGGAGGACCTGGTGCAGCGACGGCAGGACGTTCCAGCGGCCGGGCACGTGCTCGGCGTACAGCTCCTTGACGATGTCGTTCGTCCCGAGGACGAAGGCGCCGAGACGCTCCGACGATCGGGCGATGGCCAGCGCGTCGAGGATGCCCGCGGGCGTCTCGACCATGGCCCAGAGCCGGGTGTGGTCGGGGGCGCCGGCGGCCTCCATCGCGTCGACGAGCGCGTGCACCTCCGCCGGTGAACCGACCTTCGGGACGACGATGCCGTCGGGCCCGGCCGCCGCGGCGGCGGCCAGGTCGGCGTCGTGCCACTCGGTGCCGATCGAGTTCACCCGGATCGTCAGGGTGCGTCGGCCGTACTCGCCCGAGGCGGCCGCGGCGCAGGCGGCCTCGCGGGCGTCCGCCTTGGCGTCGGGGGCGACGGCGTCCTCGAGGTCGAGGATCAGCGCGTCACAGGGGATCGTCTTGGCCTTCTCGAGCGCGCGGGCGTTCGAGCTCGGCATGTAGAGCACCGAGCGCAGCGGGGTGAACTCGCTCATGCGGAGGCCTCCTTCTCGGCCGCGGCGTACCGCTCGGCCAGGGCGGGGTCGGTGGCGGCCAGCTGCTCGGCGAGGTCGACCATCACCAGGCACTGCTTGAGGGAGGCGTCGTCCTCCATCTTGCCGTCGAGCATCACGGCGCCGGTGCCGTCACCCATCGCCTCGACGACACGGCGCGCGTGGGCCACGTCGGCGGGGCTGGGGCTGAAGACGCGGTGCGCGATCTCGATCTGCTTGGGGTGCAGCGACCAGGCGCCGACGCAGCCGAGGAGGAAGGCGTTGCGGAACTGGTCCTCGCACGCGACCGTGTCGGCGATGTCGCCGAAGGGGCCGTAGTAGGCGGAGATCCCGTGCATCGCGCAGGCGTCGACCATGCGCGCGATGGTGTAGTGCCAGAGGTCCTGCTGGTACGACGTCCGCTCGGCCGCGATGGCCTCCGCGCTGCCGTCGGTGGGGTCCTGGCGGACGAGGTAGCCGGGGTGACCGCCGCCGACGCGGGTGGTCTTCATCCTGCGGTCGGCGGCCAGGTCGGCCGGGCCCAGCGACAGGCCCTGCATCCGCGGGCTGGCGCCGCAGATCTCCTCGACGTTCGCCATGCCGCGGGCGGTCTCGAGGATCGCGTGCACCATGAGGGGCTTCTCGAGCCCGGCCTTCGCCTCGAGCTGGGCGAGGAGGCGGTCGACGTAGTGGATGTCCTCGGCGCCCTGCACCTTCGGGACCATGATCACGTCGAGCGTGTCGCCGATCGCGGTGACGAGCCGGGTCAGGTCGTCGAGCACCCAGGGCGAGTCCAGGGCGTTGATGCGGGTCCAGAGCTGGGTGCTCCCGAAGTCGGTCGCCTCGGCGATCCGGACCAGGCCCTCGCGGGCGGCCTCCTTGTTGGCGGCCTTGACGGCGTCCTCGAGGTTGCCCAGCAGGACGTCGACGGTGCCGACCATGCCGGGCACCTTGGCCGCCATCTTCTCGTTGGACGGGTCGAAGAAGTGGATCGCGCGGCTCGGCCGGGCCGGGATCTCCCGCAGCGGCTGCGGGGCTCCGACGGCGAGGGGCGCGAAGAAGTCTCGTGCGGGACGCATGGGCCGAAACCTACTCGGAAGTAGCCACCGCGGGATGTGACGCGTGGCACGTCGACGACCGCCCGGCCGTGCGGGGCGCGGAGAACAGGAGAGATGCCTCCACGGGGCCGCTCAGCGGTGGCGTACGGCGGATCTCTCCTGTCCGCCGTGCACGCACTGCGCCCGGCGTCGGGAGCGGTCAGCCCGCGCGGCGAGCGCGCGACCACCAGCGGCGGCGCGGCTCGGGGGCGGCGTCCGCCTCGGCCCGGCGGGACTCGGCCTGCTCGAGCGCACGGGCGCGGCGACGGGCGCGCCACGCCTCGACCTCGGCCTCGACGTCGCGCCGCTCGGTGATGACGGGCGGGCCGCCCAGGTTGGTGAGCAGGGCGTGCTTGATGCGCGCGTTGAACTCGGTGACCTCGCGACGCACGTCGGACTCGGCCGACAGTGCGTCGAGGTGGTCGGCGAGGGCGGCGTCGTCCTTGCGGAGCTGGAGCGCGGGCGGCAGGACCCCGGTGATCTTCTCCCGCTCGATGAGGCGCTTGACCCACCAGTCGGGGTCGTCGCCGCGCCCGATCAGCTGGTCCAGGGGCTTGCCGGCCCCCGGCAGGTTCTCGAAGTCGCCGCGCTCCTGCGCCTTGCGGATCTGCAGGTCCACCCAGGAGGTCTGGTGCTGGATCCGCAGCGCGGCCGCGGCCTTGCCGGTGCGCGGGTCGACCTCGCGGTCGGTCCGCGCGCGGTCGGGCTGCTCGCTCATCGCCATCACCTCGCCGTCCAGCGTACGAGGGCGGCGGGTGGCCTGGCACGGGCGCGGCGTCTCGCATCCGAGACTGCGGTGAGCCCACCCCGCTTGCCGCCCCGGGAGCCCGACCGATGGACTGGCCCGGTGTCAGCGACCCCAGCGCCCGCGGTGGACCAGCTCGTCCGCGCCGCGCCGGGCGCGGCGGGCGGGCGATCCCGTGACGGCGCCGGCCGCCGGGTGCCCCACGGTGACCGCGCCCGTCGGGACGAGCCCGTCGGGCACGCCGTACGCCACGCGCAGGGCGTCCCAGGACCGGCCGGGGACGCCGAAGAAGCAGGCCCCGAGGCCCTCGTCGACGCACGCCTGGAGCAGCAGGAGCGCAGCCATCCCGGCGTCGACGTGCCACCACGGGACGTCGAAGCCCTGGTCCGCGGCGGCCTTGTCGGCCTCGGCGTAGCGGTCGCGGTACGCCGCCTCGTCGGCCCAGACCACGACCACGACGGGCGCGCCTCGCATGCCGTCCAGCCAGGCGCTCGCGGCGTCCGGCTCGGAGGTGGCGGACCAGAAGCCGGCCACCTCGTCGGGCCCGGTGAGCACCAGCAGGGAGGTCCCCTGCGTGAAGCCGGCGCTCGGCCCGCGCAGGGCGGTGGCCACGACCCGGTCCAGCACGTCGGCCGCGACCGGCTCCTCGGCGTACGACCGGACCATGCGGCGGCGACGGACGACCTCGGCGAACTCCATGGGAGCGGATCATGACGTTCGAGCAGATGTGGCGCGACCTCGCCCCGGTGGGCCGGTCAGCGTCCAGCGGCGGGTACTTCCGTCAGCCGTGGACCACCGCGGAGACCGAGCTCCGCACGTGGTTCGCCGAGCAGGCGAGGGCGCGGGGCCTGCGGCTCGTCGTCGACGCCCTCGGCAACCAGGTCGCGTGGTGGGACCCGGCCGACGGCTCCGGCGCCCGGACCGACGGGCTGCTGACCGGCTCCCACCTCGACTCCGTCCTCGACGGCGGCGCGTACGACGGCCCGCTGGGCGTGGTCAGCGCCTTCGCGGCACTCGACCGGCTGCGCGAGCAGGGTCACGCACCGGCCCGGCCGCTCGGGGTGGCCGCGTTCGTCGAGGAGGAGGGCTCCCGGTTCGGGCGGGCCTGCCTCGGCTCCCGCCTGGCCGTCGGCGCGGCGGACTGGACAACGGTCCGCGAGCTCCGGGACCGCGACGGCGTCGCGCTGCCCGACGCGCTGGTGGCGGCCGGGCTGGACCCCGCACCGCTGGAGCGCGGCGACGACGTCCGGGACGGCACCGGGATCCTCGCCGGGGTGGCGGCGTACGTCGAGCTGCACGTCGAGCAGGGCCGCGACCTGGTGCATCGCGACGTCCCCGTGGCCCTCGGCTCGCAGATCTGGCCGCACGGGCGGTGGCGCTTCGACTTCACCGGGGAGGCCAACCACGCGGGCACGACCCGCATGGAGGACCGCCGCAACCCCATGCTCACCTACGCCATGACCGCGCTCGCCGCCGACAAGCAGGCCCGCCTGGCCGACCTGCGCGCGACGTTCGGGCGGGTCGAGGTCAGCCCCAACGGCGTCAACGCCGTCCCCGGCCGCGTCAGCGCCTGGCTCGACGCCCGCGGCGCGGACGACGCCGCGGTGCGGGCGCTGGTCGCGACCGTCGAGCGGCAGGCCACCGAGCGGGCCGACCGCGACGGCACCGCGGTCACCGTCTCCGCCGAGTCGGTGACGGCGCCCGTCCACTTCGACACCGACCTCACCGCCCGGATCGACGCCGCCGTCGTCGAGGGGGGCGGGCTGCCGGTCATCCCGACCGGCGCCGGCCACGACGCCGGCGTGCTCGCCGAGGCCGGCGTGCCGACCGCGATGCTGCACGTGCGGAACCCCTCCGGCGTCTCCCACGCGCCCGGCGAGCACGCCGAGACCGCCGACTGCCTCGCCGGCGTCGAGGCGCTCGCAGCGGCACTGCGGAGCCTGACCTCGTGACGGCGCACCTCCTGCAGCGCGCCGTCCTGCCCGACGGCGTGCACGACGACGTCCTCGTCGTCGTCGAGGACGGCCGGTTCGCGGAGGTCACGCCCGGCGCCGCCCGGCCGCGCGGTGCGCTCGAGGTGCCCGGCCTGACGATCCCGGGCCTGGCGAACGCCCACTCGCACGCCTTCCACCGCGCGCTCCGCGGTCGCACCCACGCCGTCGACCCCCGCGGCTCGTTCTGGACCTGGCGCGAGCAGATGTACGACGTCGCCGCCCGGCTCACCCCGGCGTCGTACCTGCGCCTCGCGCGGGCGACGTACCGCGAGATGGCCGCCGCCGGGATCACCGCGGTGGGGGAGTTCCACTACCTGCACCACACCGAGGACGGCACCGCTCACGAGGACCCGAACGCCATGGGTCTCGCCCTCGTCGAGGCCGCCCGGCAGGCGGGGATCCGGCTGACCCTGCTCGACACCTGCTACCTCGCCGGCGGGTTCGGCGAGCCGGTCAGCGGCGTCCAGGTGCGGTACGACGACGGCTCGGCCGCGGCGTGGAGCCGCCGGGTGTCGGCGCTGGACGAGTCGCTCGCCGACCGTGACGACGTGGTGGTGGGCGCCGCCGTCCACTCCGTCCGGGCGGTGCCCGCCGAGGAGATGGCCACCGTCGCCGGGTGGGCGTCCGAGCTCGGTCGGCCGCTGCACCTGCACCTGTCCGAGCAGCCGGCGGAGAACGAGGCGTGCCTCGCCGCGACCGGCCTCACCCCGACCGGGCTCGCCGCCCGGGAGGGTCTGCTGGGCGACCGGACGAGCGTCGTCCACGCCACCCACCTCACCGACGACGACGTCGCGGCGCTCGGCGCCGCCCGCGCCTACGCCTGCTTCTGCCCGACCACCGAGCGCGACCTCGCCGACGGCGTCGGCCCGTCGGCGCCGCTGCGCGACGCCGGCGCCCGGCTCACGCTCGGCTCCGACAGCCACGCCGTGGTCGACCTGCTCGAGGAGGCCCGCGCGGTCGAGCTCGACGAGCGGCTCGTCTCGGGGCGACGGGGTCACTGGTCGGCCGCCGACCTCCTGGCCGCCGCCACCGTCGACGGCCACGCGAGCCTGGGCTTCGGCGACGCCGGGCGCATCGAGGTCGGCGCCCGTGCCGACCTCGTCACGCTGGACGACGCCAGCGTCCGCACCGCCGGGACGGGCTCCCAGGGTGGCGCAGACCTCGGCACCGCCGTCTTCGCGGCGGCCGCGGAGGACGTCGTCCGCACCGTCGTCGACGGCCGGGTCGTGTTCCGCCGGGCCGACCGGCCCGCCCTCGGCCGCGAGCTCGCGGCCGCCATCGCCCACGTCAGCGCAGCGACCACCGAGGGAGCGCACCCGTGACCACGACCCTGCTCACCGGCATCGGCGAGCTCGTGACCAACGACCCCGCCCGCGGCGATGACGGACCGGGAGGGGGCGGCCTGCTCGGCCTGGTCCGCGACGCCGCGGTCGTCCTCGACGGCGGCAGGATCGCCTGGGTCGGTCGCGCCGCCGACGCGCCCGCCGCCGACCTCGCCCACGACCTCGGCGGGCGGGCCGTGCTGCCGGGCTTCGTCGACTCCCACAGCCACCTCGTCTTCGCCGGCGACCGCTCGGAGGAGTTCGCCGCCCGCATGACCGGGACGCCGTACGCCGCGGGCGGCATCCGCACCACCGTCGCCGCGACGCGGGCCGCCACCGACGAGCAGCTCGCCGCCGGCGTCGCCCGCCACGTCGCCGAGATGCGGCGGCAGGGGACGACGACGGTCGAGATCAAGAGCGGCTACGGCCTCACCGTCCACGACGAGGCCCGCTCCCTGGCGATCGCGCGGGAGGTGACGCCGGAGACGACGTTCCTCGGCGCGCACGTCGTCCCGTCGGACATCGAGCCGAGCCGCTACGTCGACACGGTGACCGGGCCGATGCTGGAGGCCTGCGCGCCGTACGCCCGGTGGATCGACGTGTTCTGCGAGACGGGCGCGTTCGACGCCGACCAGGCGCGGGCGATCCTCGCCGCGGGGGAGGCCGCCGGCCTGGCCGGACGTCTGCACGCGAACCAGCTCGGCCCCGGGCCCGGCGTCCGGCTCGCCTGCGAGCTGGGGCTCGCCGCCGTCGACCACTGCACCTACCTCGACGACGCGGACGTCGACGCCCTCGCCTCGACCGGCACCGTCGCGACCCTGCTGCCCGGCGTCGAGTTCTCGACGCGCCAGCCGTGGCCCGACGCGCGGCGGCTGGTCGACGTCGGGGTCCGGGTCGCGCTGGCGAGCGACTGCAACCCCGGGTCGAGCTACACCTCGTCGATCCCGTTCTGCGTCGCGATGGCCGTCCGTGACATGGGCATGAGCCCCGCCGAGGCGACGTACGCCGTGACGAAGCGGGGCGCCGAGGCGCTGCGCCGCGACGACATCGGGGCGCTGCTGCCCGGCATGCGCGCGGACCTCGTGGTGCTCGACGCGCCGTCGTACCTGCACCTGGCCTACCGCCCCGGCGTCCCCCTCGTCGCCGCCACCTGGCTCGCCGGCCGCCCCCTCACCTGAGAGGTGGTCGAGCAGGGAGCGAGCCCTGCGAGTGACCGCGTCGAGACCGCCGGCCGTCTCACCGGGTTTCGAGGCTCGTCGCCAGCGCTCCTCGCACCTCAACCGGCGATGGCCCGCCGCAGCGCGAGCACCGCGTCGACGAACCCGGCGGGGTCCTCCTGCGGCGGGTTGTGCCCGACGTCCACCACGCGGTGCTCCACGAGCCGGGTGAACCGCTCGCGGTGCGCCTCCGTGCTGGACGGCGGCGCGATCGGGTCGGCCGCGGAGTCGACGACGACGGTCGGGACGTCGACCGTCGGCTGAGCCGCGAGACGTCGCTCGGAGTCCTCGTGGTCCCGGTGGCCGGGCACCAGGGCGTATCGGTGGCGGTAGGAGTGCACGACGGTGTCGACGAAGTCGGGGTTGTCGAACGAGACGGCCGTGGCCTCGAAGACGTCGTCGGAGGGTGACCACGTCGGCGACCACTCCTCCCACAGCTGGCGGGCGATCTCGCGGCGGTAGCGCTCGAGGCCGCGGCGACCGTGCTCGGAGTGGAGGTACCACTGGTACCAGAGCCGGCTCTCGACCGCCGGGTGCGCGGGGGTCACCGCCATCCGCGCCACGTCGTGGACGTTGTAGCCGCCGACGGTGACGAGCCCGCCGAGCAGGTCCGGCCACAGCAGCGCGGCGACGCACGCGGCGCGGCCGCCCCAGTCGAAGCCGCAGGCGATCGGGCGCTCGAGACCGAGCATCGTCACCAGGTCGTGCAGGTCGTGCGCGAACGCCGCCTGCGCGCCCGAGCGCAGGACGTCGGCGGAGACGTACCGGGTGGGTCCGTAACCCCGGAGGTAGGGGACCACGACGTCCGCGCCCGACTCGGCGAGACGGGGGGCGACCTCGTCGTAGCAGCGCGGGTCGTAGGGGAAGCCGTGCAGCAGCACGACCGGCCACCCGCCGGGGTCCCCGTGGCGCGTGTAGGCGATCTCGACCTGGCCGCCCCGGACGACCCCGATGTCGCTCACGGGGACATCCCTACCGGAACGACGGCTCGTCCTCCACCGAGGACAGCACGCGTCGCGCCACGCCCCGGCTGCCGGCCACGACGTCGACCGCGACGTCGCCCACGCGGACGTAGCCGGACCACCGCTCCGGCCCGGGCCCGTCGGGGGGCTGACGGACACCCGGGCCGTGCGGTGGATCGAAGGTGGCGGACGGGACGAACGACACCCCGGGCCCCTGGCCGCACCGGGTGCGGACCCGGACGGTCCAGGCCGCGAGCGGCTCGGTGCAGCCGTCGAGGTCCGCGGCACCCCAACGGGCGGGGACGTCGACGGTCACTCCGCCGAACTCGACCGTCTGCCAGGCGGACCGGGGTGGGCCGTCCGGCCCCCGTGGAGGCTCGAAGGTGGCGGACGCCGCCACCGTCACCGCCCCGGCCGCGACCGGGAACAGCAGCGCCACCGCGGTCGCCGTCCGTCGCCGCCAGGTGTCCGTCGTCGCGGCACCGGTCCCCGCGTCCGCTGGGTCCGCTGCGTCCCCCGTGTCCCCCACGACATCTAGGACGCCACGCGCACCCGATCGGTTGCACCCGGCCTACGGCAGGCTGCGGGCCACCTCCGCGCCGAGGCGCTCGAGCAGGACGGAGGCGTCGGCCATCGAGCGGGCGGGGTCCGGCTCGAGGGACGACAGGGCCCACGCCCGACGGATGCCCGCGGTGGCGAGGTCGGCGTCCGACAGCGAGGAGACGCCGCAGACCGCGACCACGCCGACGCCGTGCCGCGCCGCCGCGGAGGCGACGCCGACGGGGGCCTTGCCGTGCAGCGACTGGGCGTCGAGGGACCCCTCGCCGGTGACGACGAGGTCCGCACCCGCGACCCGCTCCTCGAAGCCGGCGAGCTCGAGCATCGTCTCGATGCCGGGGCGCAGGTCGGCGCCGAGCACCGCGATGGCGGCGAAACCGGTCCCGCCGGCGGCGCCGGCGCCGGGGGCGTCGCGCAGGTCGCGCCCGGTCTCGGCCGCGACCAGGTCGGCCCACCCGGCGAGCGCCGCGTCGAGCCGGCGGACGTCGTCCGGGGTGGCGCCCTTCTGCGGGCCGTAGACCGCGGCCGCGCCGCGCGGGCCGAGCAGCGGGTTGTCGACGTCGCTGGCCACCGTGACGGTGACGCCGTCGAGGCGGGCGCGCACCGCCGTGAGGTCGAGGGACGCCGCCTGCTCCAGCCCGGCGCCGCCGAGGGGCACCGGGGCGCCGTCCGCGTCGAGCACCCGTCCGCCGAGGCCGACGACCAGGCCGGCGCCGCCGTCCGTCGAGCTCGACCCACCCACGCCGAGCACGATCGTGGTGCAGCCGGCGTCGACCGCGGCCGCCATGAGCTCGCCGGTGCCGACGGGGGAGGCGGTGAGGGGCTCCAGCCCGCCGGGCAGCCGCGACAGCCCCGAGGCGTCGGCCATCTCGACGACGGCGAGGTCGCCCGAGCGTGCGTACGCCGTGTCGACCGGCTCGCCGGTCGGGCCCGTGACGGTCACGGGCACCCGCTCGTAGCCCGCCTCGAGCGCGGCGACGAGCGTGCCGTCGCCGCCGTCCGCGACGGGCACGCGCTCGACGACGGCGTCCGGTCGCTCGGCGACCAACCCCCGCTCGAGCGCGGCACACACCTCGGCGGCCGTCAGCGACCCCTTGAACTTGTCGCACGCCAGCACGATCCGCACGCCGTCAGTCTCCCGTCCCTCGTCGCCGCTCGCCGGTCCGTCTCAGGCGCCCGACGCGGCGTCGACGACGAACGCGCCGACCGGACCGGTCGAGTCCCGCACGACGAGGTCGGCCCCCACCGTCGCACGCCGCGGCCGCTTGCCCGGTTCGCGCAGGGCCAGCTCGAGCGCTCGTCGCCCCATCTCGGCCATGGGCAGCCGCACCGTGGTGAGGCCGGGGGCCAGGTCACCGGCGACGGCCACGTCGTCGAAACCGGTGACCGACACGCGGTCGGGGACGGCGACGCCGTCGCGCCGCAGCTGGGTCAGGCACCCGATCGCCATGTCGTCGTTCAGCGCCAGGATCGCGGTCGTCGCCGGGTGCTCGGCGAGGATGCGGGTCGCGCACTGCCGCCCGCCGTCCCGCGTGAACGGCGCCTCGACCACCGGGACCGCGGCCGGGTCCAGTCCCGCCTCCGCGAGGGCGGCGTGGACGCCGGCGAGGCGGTCGGCGACCGTGGTGAGGGTCCGCGAGCCGGCGGCGACGGCCAGCGCCGAGTGGCCGAGGCCCAGGACGTGGCGGGTGACCTCGCGCGCCCCCTCCAGGTTGTCCGGCAGGACGGCGTCCGCACGCAGGTGGTGGCGCCCGATCACGGTCACCCGCCCCCCGGCGGCGGTGAACTGCTCGAGCTCGCCCCGGGCCGTCCGCTCGAGGGCGGGGTCGACGAAGCCGGAGCCCGCGACCACGATCGCGCTGACGCGGTGGGCGACGAGGGTCCGGATCTGGGTGAGCTCGACCTCGGGGTCACGCCCGGTGTGGCAGATCTGCACCGTCAGCCCGCGCTGCCGCGCGAGGTCGAGGACGCCGCTCGCGATCTCGGAGAAGTACGGGTCCCCGATCTCGTGGACCACGAGCCCGACGGTGGTCGACGACCCGCCCGCGAGGGAGCGGGCGTGGATGTTCGCGACGTACCCGAGGCGTTGCGCGGTCTCCCGCACGCGGTCGGCGACCGCGGCGCTGACGCCGTTGGTCCCGGCCATCGCCCGCGAGGCGGTGGCGATCGAGACGCCCGCCGCCTCCGCCACGTCCGCGAGGCGCGGCGAGCCGCCGGTGCTGCGCATCGTGCCTCCTCGGACTCGTCGGATGGTTCCACCACATTCGTGCCCCTGTGGTGCTTGCCACACCGACCACGTGTGTCCTACGTTACACGAAACCGCTTACGTAATCGCTTACGTAAAGCGTTTCCTCAGAACGGAGCACGACGTGAGCACTGCATCGACCCGCATCCGCCGCACCGCCGGCGTGCTGGGCACCTGCCTGGCCCTGGCCGCCGTCACCAGCGCCTGCGGGCTCGGCGCCGGCGCCTCGGGCGGCGAGGGCGGCGACGACGAGATCGTCATCGGCATCTCCCTGCCGCTGACCGGCGACTACAGCGAGCCCGGCAAGGGCGTCCAGGCGGGCTACGAGGCCTGGGCCGACTGGACCAACGACAACGGCGGGCTGCTGGGCAAGCAGGTGCGCCTCGAGATCCTCGACGACCAGTCGAACGCCGACCGGGTCGCGTCCGACTACGAGCAGCTCATCAACTCCGAGCAGGTCGACCTGGTCTTCGGGCCGTTCTCGACCCGCCTGGTGGTCCCGGCCGCGCAGGTCGCGCAGGACTACGGCTTCCTCTTCGTCGAGCCCGCGGGCGCGGCGGAGGAGGTCTTCACCCAGGGCTTCGACAACCTCTTCTACGCCGCCCCGGCCGTGGCGGACGACCACTACAACCTGCTGGCCGAGCACATCCTGGCGATGCCCGAGGACGAGCGTCCCCGGACGGCCGCGTTCGCCGCGATGGACGACCCCTTCGCGCAGGGCACGGCCTACGGCCTGCGGGACAAGCTCGAGGAGGCCGGCGTCGAGATCGTCGTCGACGAGGTCTACCCGCCCAACACGACCGACTTCAGCTCGATCGCCGCGCAGATCGCCGACTCGGACGCCGACATGGTCGTGGGCGGCACGCAGTACCAGGACGCGGTCAACATGATCGTCGCGCTGCAGCAGCTCGACTACCAGCCGGACCTCGCCGCCTTCTCGACCGCGCCGACCAACCCGGAGTTCGCCGAGGCCATCGGCGGGGCGACCGAGGGGATCATCGCCCCGACCGGCTACACCCCCGAGGCGCCGTACCCCTCGAACGAGGAGTTCGTCGACTACTACACCGAGGCCACCGGCGAGGCCCCCGGCGAGGACCAGGCCAACGCCTGGACCACCGGCCAGGTCACCGCCGCCGCGGTCGAGGCCGTCGGCTGCGCCGACCCCGACCCGGAGTGCCAGGGCCAGCTGATCGACTGGCTGCGCGAGAACGAGGTCGACACCGTCGTCGGACCGCTGACCTGGGACGCCGAGGGTCGCCCCGAGAGCGCGCACCTCATCCAGCAGTACGTCGACGGCGAGATCCGCATCGTCCTGCCCGAGCAGTCCGCCGAGGCCGACTTCGTCATGCCGAAGCCGGCCTGGTGAGGCGACCGTGAGCGCCTCCCTGCTGCTCCAGGGCGTGATCCTGGGCATCCTCCTCGGCGGGCTCTACGCCCTGCTCGCCGCCGGCCTGACCCTCTACTTCGGGGTCATGCGGGTGGTCATGATCGCCCACTCGGCGTTCCTCATCCTGGCCGCCTACATCGCCTGGTGGATGAACACCTCGCTCGGGCTGGACCCGCTGCTCTCGCTGGTCGTGACCGTGCCGTCGTTCTTCGTCGTCGGCTACGTCATGCAGCGCGGCCTGCTGTCACGGCTCCGCCCGGCGACGCTGACGATGATGTCGGTCCTGCTGACCTTCGCGATCGCACTGACGATCGAGGGGGCGCTGGGCTACTTCTTCACCGGCACCCAGCGCCGCATCCAGCTCTCGTACGCCTCGGCGAGCTTCGAGGTCCTCGGGGCCCAGGTCGCGGTGGTCAAGCTCGTCGCCTTCGGCCTCGCGGTCGTCGCCCTCGTCGCCCTGTGGGCGGTGCTCAAGCTGACGTCGTTCGGCCAGGCGCTGCGGGCGACCATCCAGCACCCCGAGGCCGCCCGGCTGCTCGGCATCGACACCGACCGCATCGCCGGCTTCGGCTTCGGGCTCGGCCTCGCGACCGCCGCGATCGGTGGGACGGCGCTCTCGCTCGACTCGACGATCTACCCCTCGCTGCACTGGCACTGGATCGGCCCGCTGATGGCGATCATCGTCATCGGCGGCCTCGGATCCATCCCGGGCGCCGCGATCGCCGCGATGCTGCTCGGCGTCTCCCAGGCCCTGCTGCAGATCCCGCTCGGGACCACCTGGGCGCAGACGGTCTTCTACGTCGCGCTGTTCGCCACCTTGATGGTCCGCCCCCAGGGTTTCTTCGGAGGTCGTCTTGCCCAGCGTTTCTGACACCCGGCCCGACCGCGCGGCGCTCGCCGCGAGGCAGACCCGCTTCGACCGGGTCGTGCGCGTGGTGAAGGTCGCCGCGCTGCTCGTGGTGGCCGTGCTCGTGCTGAGCTTCCCGGCCACCGCCGCCAACCCGTTCATCCTGTCGGTCGGCGTCATCATCGCCAGCTACGCGGCCTTCGCCGTCGGCTGGAACTTCGTCGGCGGCTTCACCGGCTACATCTCGCTCGGCCACGCGGCGTACAGCGGGATGGGCGGGTACGCCACCGCCCTGCTGATCACCCGCCTCGAGTGGAACCCCTGGGTCTCGCTGGTCCTCGGTGCGGTGCTGGTGGCCGTCGTCGCGGTGCCGATCGGCATCGCCTCGCTGCGGGTCCGCGGCGCCTCGTTCGTCATCGTCTCGATCGCGGTGGTGCTCATCCTGCTGCTCGTCTCGCAGAGCTGGGCGGGCCTGACCAACGGGTCCAACGGCCTGCGGGTGCCGCGGCCGTTCGGCCCCGAGGTGCTGCGCCCCGAGCAGCACCAGCGCTTCTTCTACCTGTTCGTCGCGCTGATCGCCGTCGCGCTGCTCGTGTGGTGGCTCATCGACCGGTCGCGCTTCGGGATGGGTCTGAAGGCGATCCGCGAGGACGAGGACAAGGCGCAGTCGCTCGGCGTCCCGACCTTCGCCTACAAGCTGGTGGTGTTCGTGGTCTCCGCGTTCTTCACCGCGATGGCCGGCGGGCTCTACGCCCTCTGGTTCGGCAACCTCGACCCGGTCTTCCAGTTCTCCATCCTCGTCGGCTCCTACATGGTGCTGATGAGCCTGCTCGGCGGCATCCGGAGCCTCTTCGGGCCGGTGCTGGGCGCGGTGATCGTCGGCTACGCCCTGGAGTTCTTCAAGGTGAACTTCGGCGACACCCAGTTCCACCTCGTCGCGCTCGGCCTGATGCTCGCGCTGGTCGTGCTGTTCATGCCGGACGGGATCATCCCGGCCGTCGCCGCCGGGGTGAAGCGCCTCGGCCCCCAGGCCGGCTCCATCCGCGAGATGTCGGCCGCCGACCTGCTCGAGGACAACCGTCGCCGCGACCGCGAGGCGCAGGAGCGGGCGAGCCGCACCGAGCCCGCGACCTCGCAGGCCGAGGACGACGACACCACCACCGAGCGCGAGCACGTGGGAGGGAGCGCCCGATGACCGCCACCCGTCACGAGACGCAGACACGAGACGTGGACGTCGAGCCCGGCCTCGCCACCGTCGGCCTCAGCAAGTCCTTCGGCGGCGTCAGGGCCGTGGACGACGCGACCGTGACGTTCCAGCACGGCAAGATCAACGCCCTCATCGGCCCGAACGGCTCCGGCAAGACGACGTTCTTCAACTGCGTCACCGGGATGATCCGGCCCGACTCCGGCGAGGTCACCTACCGGGGCCGCCCCATCACCCGGAAGTCCCCGAACCGCATCGCCGCCGCCGGGATCGGCCGCAGCTTCCAGCTGTGCCGGATCTTCCCGCGCATGACGGTGCTCGAGAACATGCTCGTCGGCGTGAAGCCGGAGGGCCTGGCCCACCGGCTGCGCGGCTCGCGCCACGCCGCCGACATCGACCGGGCCCGCGAGCTGCTGCGCCGCGTGGGCATCGACCACCTCGAGCACGCCGAGGCGCGCGACATCTCCTACGGCCAGCAGAAGCTGCTCGAGCTCGCCGGCGTCCTCATGGTCGAGCCCGAGACGATCATGCTCGACGAGCCCGCCGGCGGCGTGAACCCGGCGCTGATCGGCCGGATCGGCACCCTCGTGCGCGAGCTCAACGCCGAGGGCCGCACCTTCGTCATCGTCGAGCACAACATGGAGATGGTCATGAGCCTCTCCGACCACGTGGTCGTCTTCGACCGGGGCCGGCCGATCGCCGCCGGCACCCCGGACGAGGTCCAGGGCGACCCCCGAGTCCTGGAGGCCTACCTTGGCGTCTGACACCCCGTCCCGCCCCGCCCGCCCGGCCGCGGGCGCCGGCACCCGCCCGCTGCTCGAGCTGACGGACATCGAGGCCGGCTACGGCCGCGCGGCC
Source organism: Nocardioides sp. CFH 31398 (assembly GCF_022436705.1). Taxonomy (GTDB): domain Bacteria; phylum Actinomycetota; class Actinomycetes; order Propionibacteriales; family Nocardioidaceae; genus Nocardioides. The sequence continues at coordinate 127,875 of NZ_JAKUHT010000001.1, forward strand.
CTCGTGCTTCGCGGGCTCACCGTGACCGTCCACCCGTCCGAGATCGTCTGCCTCGTCGGCCCCAACGGCGCCGGCAAGTCGACGGTCCTCAAGGTCGCCAGCGGGATGCTGACGCCCCGCTCCGGCTCCATCACCGTCGACGGCACCGACGTCACCCGCCACGGGCCGCAGGACATGATCCGCGCCGGGCTCTCCCACGTCCTGCAGGGCCACTCGGTCTTCAAGGAGATGACCGTGGCGGAGAACGTCGGGCTCGGCGCCTACACCGTGAGGGACAAGGCCCTCGTCGCCGAGCGCACCGACTTCGTGAAGACGCTGTTCCCCGTCGTCGCCGACCGGTGGTCCGACCTCGCCGGCGCCCTCTCCGGCGGCCAGCAGAAGCAGGTCGAGTTCGCCCGCTCCCTCATGGTCAGCCCGAAGGTCGTGCTGCTCGACGAGCCGTCCATGGGCCTCGACCCCAAGACCACCGGCAAGGTCTTCGAGCAGGTCGTGCGCATGCGCGACGCCGGCATCGCCGTCCTGCTCGTCGAGCAGAACGCCCGCCGGGCCCTCGAGACCGCCGACACGGGCTGCGTCCTCGACCTCGGTCGCGTCCACATCTCCGGGCCCGCCCCCGAGCTGCTGGCCGACCCGCAGCTCGCCGAGCTCTACCTCGGCGGCCGCCCCCACACCGAAGCCCACGCCCCGAACGAGCACAAGGAAGTCACCGCCTCATGAGCACCAGGACCCTCCGCATCGCCATGAACGGCGTGACCGGGCGCATGGGCTACCGCCAGCACCTGGTCCGCTCGATCCTGGCCATCCGCGACGCCGGCGGCCTCGAGCTGCCGGACGGCGACCGCCTCCAGGTCGAGCCCGTCGTCGTCGGCCGCAACGCCGAGAAGCTCGCCGACCTCGCCGCGAGGCACGACATCGCCGAGTGGTCGACCGACCTGGACGCCGTCCTCGCCGACGACACGATCGACGTCTACTTCGACGCCCAGGTCACCTCGGAGCGCAAGAAGGCGATCCTCAAGGCGCTGGCCGCCGGGCGACACGTCTACACCGAGAAGCCGCTCGCCGAGACCGTCGAGGAGGGCCTCGAGATCGTCGAGGCGGGCCACGCCGCCGGCACCGTCAACGGCGTCGTCCACGACAAGATCTACCTGCCCGGGCTGCTCAAGCTGAAGCGGCTCGTCGACTCCGGCTTCTTCGGCAAGGTCCTCTCGGTCCGCGGCGAGTTCGGCTACTGGGTCTTCGAGGGCGACCTGATCCCCGCCCAGCGGCCCAGCTGGAACTACCGGGCCGCCGACGGCGGCGGGATGGTCCTCGACATGTTCTGCCACTGGAACTACGTCTTCGAGCACCTCTTCGGCCGCGTCGACTCCGTCATCGCCAAGGCGGTGACCCACATCGACCGGCGCTGGGACGAGCAGGGCCGGCCGTACGCCGCCACCGCGGACGACGCGGCGTACGCGATCTTCGAGATCGGCGACGTCATCGTCCAGATGAACTCGTCCTGGGCGGTGCGCGTGGACCGCAAGGAGCTCGTCGAGTTCCAGGTCGACGGCACCCACGGCTCCGCCGTCGCCGGGCTGTTCGGCTGCCGGGTGCAGCCGCGGGTGACCACGCCGAAGCCGGTGTGGAACCCGGACCTGCCGACCACCGAGGACTTCCGCGCCCAGTGGGACGAGGTGCCCGACAACGCGGAGTTCTCCAACGGCTTCCGCGCCCAGTGGGAGCACTACCTGCGCGACGTCGTCACCGGGACGCCGCACCCCTACGACTTCGCCTCGGCGGTCCGCGGCCTCGAGCTCGTCGAGGCCGGCCTCACGTCGTCCGCGGAGGGACGCCGGGTGGCGCTCGAGACCCGCACCCGAGCCACGGCCCGCGAGGGCGCGCTGCGATGACCAGCGTCGTCCTGCCCGACGCCGGCGGGGGCTTCCGCACGCGTCGGCTCGCAGCGCCCACCACGTGGCCGGACCACCCGGGGCCGCACCGCACGCGGGTGGCCTTCGCCGCGGCCCACGTCGCCGCCGACCCGCGCGGCGAGAACGTGCCCGGCGCCCCCGCGGCCATCGACTGGGACGCCACCCTCGGCTTCCGCCGCGAGCTGTTCCGCCACGGCTTCGGCGTCGCCGAAGCCATGGACACCGCCCAGCGCAACATGGGCCTCGACTGGCCCGCCGTCCAGGAGCTCGTCCGCCGCAGCGCGGCGCAGGCCGCCGAGCACGGCGCCCGCATCGCCTCCGGCGCCGGCACCGACCACCGCGCCCCCGGCTCCCTGGTGACCCTCGACGACGTGGTCGACGCGTGGAGCGAGCAGGTCGAGGTGATCGAGGGGGCCGGCTCGCAGGTCATCCTCATGGCCTCCCGTCACCTGGCGGCCGTCGCCCGCGGACCCGAGGACTACCTCGAGGTCTACGCCCGGATGGTGAAGCAGGTCGAGCGGCCCGTCGTCCTGCACTGGCTGGGGGAGGCGTTCGACCCGCAGCTCGCCGGCTACTGGGGCGACCACGACGTCGACGCCGCGACCGCCACCTTCCTGCAGCTCGTCACCGAGCACGCCGACATGGTCGACGGGGTCAAGGTCTCCCTGCTCTCCGCCGAGCACGAGCGTGGCCTCCGCGCAGCGCTGCCCGCCGGCGTCCGGCTCTACACCGGCGACGACTTCCACTACCCGGAGCTCATCCGCGGCGACGGGACCCACCACTCCGACGCCCTGCTCGGCGCCCTCGCCCTCGTGGCCCCGGCCGCCTCGGCGGCGCTGACGGCGCTCGACGAGGGCGACCTCGCGGCGTACGACGCGGCGATGGACCCGACGCTGCCGCTGTCGAGGCACGTGTTCGAGGCCCCGACGTTCCACTACAAGGTCGGCATCGCGTTCCTGGCCTGGCTCAACGGCCACCAGCGCGGCTTCACGATGGTCGGCGGCCTGCAGTCCGCCCGCAGCGCCCTGCACCTCGCGCGCCTCGTCGAGCTCGCCGACGACGCCGGCGTGCTGCGCGACCCGGAGCTCGCCGCGCGCCGGGTCACCTCCTACCTGGAGACCGTGGGGATGACGCCATGACGACGACCACCCGTGAGGACGTCGGCGCGAGGCGCGTCGGGACGCTCGACGTCCCCTCCGGCCTCCCGGCCCGGGCCCCGACCCCCGGGCCGGGGGATCCACGCCTGGCGCGGCTGTCGCTGAACCAGCGGACCACCGCCGGGTGGGACCTGCGCTCCGCCGTCGACGGCTGCGTCGCCGCCGGGCTGCCGGCCATCGGTACCTGGCGCGAACCCGTCGCCGAGGTCGGCCTCGACGTCGCCGTCGCGATGGTCGCGGACGCCGGTCTGCGGGTCTCCTCGGTCTGCCGCGGCGGGTTCTTCACCGGCACCGACGCCGCCGAGCGTCGCGCCGCCCACGACGAGAACCTGCGCGCCCTCGACGAGACCGCCGCGCTCGGCGCGCCCGTGCTCGTGCTCGTCCCCGGCGGGCTGCCCGCCGGCGACCGCGACCTGGCCGCCGCCCGGGGCCGGGCGGCGGAGGCGGTCGCCGCCCTCGCCGACGAGGCCCGCAGCCGCGGCGTCCGCCTCGGCATCGAGCCGATGCACCCGATCTTCGCCGCCGACCGCGGGGTCGTCTCGACCCTCGCCCAGGCCCTCGACATGGCCGCCGACCACCCCGCCGACGCCGTCGGCGTCGTGGTCGACACGTTCCACCTCTGGTGGGAGCCCGGGGTCCTCGAGCGGGTCGCCGGCTGCGGCGACCGCGTCGCGGTCTACCAGGTCGGCGACTGGATCACCCCGCTGCCGCCCGACGCCCTGCTCACCCGCGGGATGGTCGGCGACGGCCACATCGACTTCGCCGCCTTCACCCGCGCGGTCGCCGCCGCGGGCTACACGGGCGACGTCGAGGTCGAGATCTTCAACGCCGACGTCTGGGCCGCCCCCGGCGCCGACGTCGTGGCCACGCTCGCCCGCCGCTACGTCGAGCTCGTCGAGCCCCACCTGTAGGACCCGCCCTGCTGTGCCACTCTCGGGAAAGGACCGGCACGCATGAAGAGAACCTCCCTACGGACAGGGCTGGCGGTGCTCGTCGCCGCCGGTCTCCTGGCCGCCACGCCCGGCCCCGCCACCGCCGCGCCGGACCGGCCGGGCACGGCCTCCGGCCGACCCGCGCTCGTCGTCCCGGTCCTGCCGCGTCACTGGGACCCGGTGACCGACGCGAAGTGGGACCTCGGGTTCAACGCCGCGACCATGACCGAGCGCGGCGAGGCGCCGACCGGTCCCCGCCGGCCGTTCGAGTACGCCGTCGTCACGTCCGGGCCCGAGCTCGGGAGGCTCGACTACCGGGCGCGCGTACGTGTCGACGAGCCGGTGACGCGCAACGACCGCGACGTCGTCCTCGTCTTCAACTACTCCTCACCGACACGGTTCTCCTACGCGCACCTGTCGCAGGACAACACGATCTACCCGCACAACGGGATCTTCGTCGTGGACGACGCCGACCGCCTCCGCGTCGACGACCAGTGGAACGGCACCGTCGGCGCGCCGCCCGCCATCGACGACACCGACTGGCACGACGTCCGGCTCACCTTCGACCCGGCGACCGACCGCGTCGCCGTGTACGTCGACGACCTGCGCCGCCCGCTGATGACCGGCACCGACTCCACGTTCGACGGCGGCCGCATCGGATTCGGCTCCTTCGACAACTACGGCCGCGTGAGGAACGTGGTCGCGTTCGGCACCCGCCGCTGACCACCCAGGCTTCCCCTCCGCCCCCGCTGCTCGTCGCCGCTGCACCCCCTCTCGGAAGGCACCTGCCATGAAGATCCGCCACGCCGTCGCGCTCGTCGCGGCGCCCGTCCTGGCCGCGGGGCTGATGGCCCCCGCCGTCGGGACCGGCCCGGTCGCCACGCGCGCGCCGGGCGACCCCGTCGCCGACCCCGTCCCCGCCGACGTGGGGCGCGGGAACCTCGGCCTCGTCCTCGAGCGCTACGCGCGGTTCCCGAGGACCGAGCCGACACCCGCCCCGACCGACTACCGGCTGATGCGCCACGCGCGGATCAACTACATCGGCCAGCTGCCCGACGGCCGCCGCTACGTCCCCGACCTCAACGGGCCGCTCTACCTGCTCGGCGAGGACGGCACGCGGACCCGCTACCTCGACCTGAAGGACGAGTTCGGCGACTTCTTCTCGGGCCGCGGGATGGGGTCGGGCTTCGGCTTCGCCGCCTTCCACCCGCGCTTCGCGACGAACGGACGGTTCTACACCGTCCACACCGAGCAGTACGCCGACTGGACCCGCAAGGAGACGACCTACCCGGCGCAGCCCAACCAGTTCCTCCAGAGCGTCGTCACCGAGTGGACGGCGTCCGACCCCGGCGCGAACCGCTTCCGCGGCACCCGCCGCGAGGTCCTGCGGCTCGGGTTCTCCTCGCAGATCCACGCGGTCCAGCAGATCGACTTCAACCCCACCGCCGAGCCGGGCGACGACGACTTCGGGCTGCTGTACGTCGCCGTCGGCGACGGGGGAGCGGCCCTGCGCGACGACTTCCCCCGCGACCTGGACTCGCCGTACGGGAAGATCTGGCGCATCGACCCCGCCGGGGACGACGGCCCGACCGGCACCTACGGCATCCCCGACGACAACCCCCACGTCGGCACCGAGGGCGCGCTCGGGGAGGTCTACGCCTCCGGCATGCGCGACCCGCACCGCTTCAGCTGGGACCCGGGCGGGCAGCACCGCATGTACCTCGGGCACATCGGTCAGAAGGTCGTCGAGTCCGTCTACGAGGTCCGCGCCGGGGACAACTTCGGGTGGAGCGACCTCGAGGGCCGCTGGGCCTACGACCCGGACAACGAGTGCTTCCTCGTCGAGCCCTCCGCCGAGGACCGCGCCGCCGGCTACGTGCTGCCGGTGACGTCGTACGACCACGAGCGGCCGGCCGGCTACGACTGCTCCGCCGACATCGGCCAGGGCATCAGCGGCGGCCAGGTCTACCGCGGCGCCATCCCCGAGCTGCGCGGCACCTACGTCTTCGGCGACATCGTCGACGGCCGGGTGATGGCGGCGAAGGCCGGCCAGCTGCGCCAGGAGCGTCGTGGCGAGGCGCCCATCAGCGAGATGCCGCTGTACACGACCGACGGCGAGCGGGTCCGCATGACCGACCTCGTCGACGACTTCCGGGTCGACCTGCGGTTCGGCACCGACACCGACGGCGAGCTCTACCTGCTGTCGAAGGCGAACGGCGTCGTCTGGAAGGTCGTCGACGTGGTGCGCGAGCCGTGGAAGGACGACTTCACCCCGGCCCTGGCCCGCGACGTCGTCGCGCACTGGGACTTCGAGCACCCGCTCGGCGTGAACGGCGGCAAGGAGGAGGACCAGGGCAGCTCGAGGACCCTCCTCGACCTCGTCAACGGCGGCTGGGGCTCACGGGTCGCGGACGGCGCCCACCCGGGCAGCCGCAACGCGATCCGCACCCGCCAGGTCGACCCGACCAGGGACGGCAACGACGACTGGAAGGCCGGCGTCTGGGACGCCGAGGGCGTCGGTTCGCTCGCCCCGTTCGCCGGTGCCCGGGGCACGACCGTCATGGGCTGGTTCAAGGTCACCGGTGACCTCCCCGCCCTCGACACCACCACCCCCGACCCGGCGGACCGCTACAACGCGGTCGGGCTCGCCGGGATCCTGTCCGGCGACTCCGACGGGCACGGGGTCCGCGCCCTGCTCGAGCTGATCGACGTGGACGGCGAGCTGTCGCTCGTCGCCCTCGGCCGCCGGCTCGACGGGGGAGCGTCGCAGACCTTCGCGGCGAACGCCCCGTGGCAGGAGCTTCTGCCGCGCGGGCAGTGGGTGCACCTGGCGGCGACGTTCGACTTCACCACGGGTCGGATGGCGCTCTACAGGGACGGCGAGCGCCTGGCCGGGCGCTACACCACGCCGGGCGACCCCTGGCAGGTCGACGGCACCGGCACCAGCGACACCCTGCCGCGCGGCATCAAGATCGGCGGCTCGTTCCCCGACGACAGCCGTGAGCGCAACCCCTGCGACTGCCGGATGGACGATCTGGCGTTCCTGGACGTCGCGGCCACGCCCGCCCAGGTCCGCCAGCAGTACCGCCGCTGGACCCGCTGAGGCGGAGCCGAGCACCCGGCGCGAGCACCCGGGCCCGGACGCCGCCCTACCCGGCGGCGTCCGGGTCGACGGACTCGGCGACGGCCTCGAACAGGTCGGTGAAGGTGGAGTAGTCCGCGATGTCGACGGCGGCGAGGAGCTGCGTGACGACATCGTCGTCGTCGGTCCAGGTCCACGACTCGCAGACCGTCCTCAGGTCCGCGGCGGCCTGCCAGCGTCGGTAGCGCACCGTCCGGCCCTGGTCGTCGACGAAGTCGTCGTCCTCGTCGAGCAGGGCGGGGTCCACCGCGACACCGGCCCGGCCGCGGGCCAGCAGCAGGGCCGGCCGGGTGCCGGAGGTCGCGACGCGAGGCGCAGCGGCGGCGCAGAGCACGCCGTCGGGAACCGGGACCCCACGGGCGAGGTCGTCGGGCGGCGCGGCCGGGTCGAGCGGCACCCAGCCGCTCGGCAGGCGCACGGGGCCGGTGGATCGGGGACGGGACAGCGGTGTCGTGGTCATGCCGCTGACGCTAGGAAGCGCTGGGCTCGCCCGACAGGGGCCGCCGTCCGGCCTGTGGAGGACGCGGCGCGCGCGACGCCTGTGGAGGCCAGATGGCCATTCTTGGCCGACTCCACGACAATGAGGACGAATGCCGCGGGGGCCGGACGCCGCGAGCGAGAGACGTCGAGCAACGGGTGGGGTGTCGAGGCACGTGCGGGACGACGAGAAGCGGTCTATCTGGACCGGTCTGATCGCCTTGGTCGCCGTGGGCCTCGTCGTGGGCCTGCTCGCGGGCGGCGCGACGTTCTTCGGCGCCCGCGTCCTGGGGCTCGACGACACCTCCACCGCCAGCTCCAGCGAGGGCCCGGGAGCCCGTCTGGTGATGCCGTCCCCGGAGGAGACCGAGCCGCCGGACGGCCCGCTGTTCACGCTGCCGGGCGGCCCGCCGGACGAGGAGGAGTCGACGGAGCCCTCGCCGTCCGAGTCGGAGTCCGAGTCGGAGGAGCCCGAGTCCGAGATCTCCCTGCAGGCCGGCTCCACCGAGGTCTCGCCCGGCGAGCAGATCGACCTCACCGGCGTCTACCCGGGTGGCGAGGGCGCGAGCCTCGTCGTCCAGCGCTTCGAGAACGGCGGCTGGGTCCAGTTCGGCACCGAGCCCATCACGGCGACGGTCACCGGCGAGACCTTCAGCACCTTCATCATCACCTCCCAGACCGGCGAGAACCGCTTCCGCGTCCTCGACACCGGCAGCGACGAGGCCTCGAACGAGGTCACCGTCACCATCGCCTGACGGATCGAGGAGCCGTGACGGAGAACTTCTCGCTGCCGGACGCAGCGCTCGGGTATGCCCAGCACTTCACGGACCCGCTGTACGACGACGAGGGCGACGACCTCGCCCCGTTCGGCTCCGACGAGGGCTCGGACCTGCTCTGGACCTGGGCGGACCGCCGCGACGAGCTGATCGCGGACCCGACCCTGGCGACGGTCCTCGAGTGCGAGCCCGACGAGGTGCGGGAGGTCGCAGGGCCGATGGAGGGCATCGACGGCGTCGACACCGCCGCCCTGGTCGTCGGCGCCGCGTTCGTCCTGCTCCGCCTCACCGGTCGGCTGAACGACGGTGACCGGGCGCTGGCGATCGAGGCCGTCGACTACCAGCTGCGAGCCCTGCCGCAGATCAGCGAGGACCTCACGGACCCGCCGCAGCTGCTGACGATCCGCCGCGACCTCCAGTCCTGGACCAACCTCGCCTGACACCAGGCGGTCGAGCAGACGACCTCGCGGACGGAACCCGACCTGGGGTGATGTACGGCGGACACGGCCTCGCAGACGAGGGACCTCAGGCGTCCTCGCGGTACCACTCCGGCAGGGGCTCGGGGGTGAGGGAGGCGGTGTCGTCGGGCCGGGCGAGGGTGATGACCGCGCGGACGACCTCGGGGTGGGACTCGATCGCGTCCGCGACCTCCCACAGCCTCGACGCGGCCGCCGACTCGGGGACGTCGCCGACGAGGTCCACGGCGGCGACGAGGAAGATCAGGTCGGCGCCGACCCACTCCATGCGCAGGTAGCTGACCCTCTCCACGGCCGGGTGCTCCAGCAGCCGGGTCAGGGCCTGGTGCCGGGCCAGCGGCGTCACCGCCTCCCCGGTCAGCAGGTCGAGGTTGCGGTCGATGAGGAACAGCGCGACGAGACCGAGCAGCACGCCGACGACGATCGAGCCCACGGCGTCCCAGGCGGCGACACCGGTGACCTGGTGCAGCGCCATCGCACCGGCGGCCACGAGGATGCCGACCAGCGCGGCGGAGTCCTCGAGGACGACGGCCCGCAGCATCGGGTCGGAGGTCTCCCGCACGTAGCGGACCGGGTGGAGCCGTCGGCGACGGGCACCGCGCCGGGTCTGCCCGAAGGCCTGCATGAAGGAGGTGCCCTCCAGGACGAAGGCGACGGCGAGGACGCCGTACGCCCACCCGTACTGCGACGTCGACGGCTCCGCCTCCGGCGAGACCAGGCTCTGGACGCCGTGCCACACCGACACCGCCGCGCCCACGGAGAACAGGCCGAAGGCCGCGAACATCGACCACACGTAGCCGACCCGGCCGTAGCCGAGGGCGTGGGTCTCGTCGGCGGGCTTCGCGGCCTTGCGGGTGCCGACGAGCAGGAAGATCTCGTTGCCGGTGTCGGCCCACGAGTGGGCGGCCTCGGCGACCATCGCGGCCGAGCCGCTCACGACGGCCGCGACGGACTTCGCGACCGCGACCAGCAGGTTCGCGAGGAAGGCCACGATCACGGTCAGGGCGCTCTCGCCGCCGGAGCCCTGCTGCTCCTGGTCCGGTGCTCGCGCCCGTCGGTCCGCCACCTCGTCAGGGTGCCCCCTCAGCCTGTGACCACCCGGAGGAGTCCACGCAGCACCAGGTAGGTGCCGGCCGCGGCGGTGAGGACGACGGCGATCCGGCGGGAGTGGCGGCGGACGGTGCCCTCGACGGCGCGCAGGGCACGGGCGGCCGGCCCCGGGGCCGCCGCGGCGAGGGCGGGCGGCAGCCAGGCGGGCAGGGCGACGAGCAGCACCAGGAACGAGGCCAGCAGCACCGTGGTCCCGCCGCCCAGCCCGGCGGCGGCGACGTCCTTCGCCGCCGCGGCCACGAGGGCCAGCGAGGTGACGTCCGTGACCATCGAGAACACCCCGAACGCGAACGCCCCGCCCGCCCCGTGCTGGTGGGCGGGCTGCTTCCGTGGTCGCGGGGCGCGTCGCGGCCACCGCTGGACGGCGGCGGCGATGGCGAGCAGCACCAGGCCGATGAGCACGTCGGCGGCGCCGTCCAGCCGGGGCAGCGCCGGCAGCGACACCGAACGCCCGAGGGCGACCAGGGCGGCGACGTACGCGGCGGCGACGAGGAGCGCGCCGACGGCGTACGCCCAGGACCGGCGGCGTCCACCGCGTCCGGCCATCAGGACGGTCTGCTCCGTGAGCATCACGGGGCTGACCGCCGCGGCGAGCCCGAGGGGCAGGACGCCGAGCAGGACGTGCTCCACCCTCAGCCCTCCTGGGCCCTCACGCCGCGGAGCCCGCCGTCCAGGTTGACCACGTCGGTCCAGCCCAGCCGGCCGAGGGTGTCGGCGCCGAGAGCGCCGCGGTTGCCGCCGTTGCAGTAGGTGACGACTCCGGTGCCGGGGTCGCCGAGCTCGCCCGCACGGTCGGCGAGCTCGCCGAGCGGGATGTTGACGGCGCCGTCGAGGTGGTCCGCGGCGAACTCCTCGGGCTGGCGGACGTCGACGACGACGCGCCCCGCGGCCAGGGCCTCGTCGGCGGGTTCGTTCCGCACGCGCTCACGGGCGAGGGCGGCTCGGGCCATCATGTCGTCGGTCGGCTCGGTCACGGGGGCTCCTCCAGGGCGTCGGGCGGGGGTGTCGGCCCCAGTCTCACCGATGCGCCCGGACGCGACGACGCCCCCGGCGGTGGGCCGGGGGCGTCGTGGGGCCGGTGCGTGCGGCCGGTGCGCGTCGAGGACGCGCGGGCTCACTCCGGGACGTAGTCGAAGACGTCCGGGTTGGGGCCGGTGCGGCCGTCCTCGCCCTTGTCGAGGGCGCTGATCGCGGCGACCTCGTCGGGGGTGAGGCGGAAGTCGAAGATCTCGAAGTTCGCCTTGATGCGCTCCGGGGTCACCGACTTCGGGAAGATGATGTCGCCCCGCTCCACGTGCCAGCGCAGGGTGACCTGCGCGGTGGACTTGCCGTGCTTCTCGGCGATCTCGGAGATGGTCGGGTCGTCGAGCACCCCGCCCTGCGCGATCGGGGACCACGCCTCCGTGGCGATGCCGAGCTTGGCGTTCGCCTCGCGAGCGGCCTCGTTCGTGAAGTACGGGTGCACCTCGATCTGGTTGATCGCGGGCACGACGCCGGTCTCGTCGACGATCCGGCGCAGGTGGTCGGGCTGGAAGTTCGAGACGCCGACCGAGGAGGCCTGCCCGCTCGCCGCGAGCTCCGCCATGGCCTGCCAGGTCGACACGAAGTCGCCGCCGTAGCGCGACGGGAGCGGCCAGTGGATGAGGAACAGGTCCATGCGGTCGAGGCCCAGCAGCTCGAGCGACCTGGCGAACGAGTTCTTCACCGAGTCGGGCTCGTGGTTGTTGTTGTTCAGCTTGCTGGTCACGTAGATCTCGTCGCGGGGCAGACCCGACTGGCGGATGGCCTGACCCACCTCGTGCTCGTTGCCGTACATCTGCGCGGTGTCGATGTGGCGGTAGCCGACCTCGAACGCGTTCAGGACCGCCTCGACGGTGTCGGAGGGGTCGATCTGGAACACGCCGAAGCCGAGCTGGGGGATCTGGTGCTGCGAGTTCAGGGACACGGTGGGAACGGTCATGCGGGGAGGAACATCCGACCGCCGCCGGACATTCCTCCGAGCGGCAGGACGAGCGTCACTCGACGGCTGAGCAAACCTGAGTTGAGTCGACTCACCTTTCCTGTCAGACTTGGGGCATCGCCTCCGACGACGGAGGCCCACGAACCCGACCGGCACCGATCCGGTCACCCACGAGCACAGGAGGACCCCATGGCACGAGCGGTCGGCATCGACCTCGGCACGACGAACTCCGTCGTCGCCGTCCTGGAGGGCGGCGAGCCCACCGTCATCGCGAACGCCGAGGGAGCGCGCACCACGCCCTCCGTCGTCGCGTTCAGCAAGTCCGGCGAGGTCCTCGTCGGCGAGGTCGCCAAGCGTCAGGCGGTCACGAACGTCGACCGCACCATCCGGTCGGTCAAGCGCCACATGGGCACCGACTGGGCCCAGAAGATCGACGAGAAGTCCTTCACCCCCCAGCAGATCAGCGCGTTCGTGCTGCAGAAGCTGAAGCGGGACGCCGAGGCCTACCTGGGCGAGACCGTCACCGACGCGGTGATCACCGTGCCGGCGTACTTCTCCGACGCGCAGCGCCAGGCCACCAAGGAGGCCGGCGAGATCGCGGGCCTCAACGTCTCCCGCATCGTCAACGAGCCGACCGCGGCCGCGCTGGCCTACGGCCTGGACAAGGGCGACGACCAGACGATCCTCGTCTTCGACCTCGGCGGCGGCACCTTCGACGTGTCCCTGCTCGAGATCGGCGAGGGCGTCGTGGAGGTCAAGGCGACCTCCGGCGACAACGTCCTCGGCGGCGACGACTGGGACTCCCGGATCGTCGAGTGGATGGTCACCAAGTTCAAGAACAGCAACGGGGTCGACCTCGGCGCCGACAAGATCGCCAAGCAGCGCCTCCAGGAGGCCGCCGAGAAGGCGAAGATCGAGCTGTCGTCGTCCTCCGAGACCACGATCCACCTGCCGTACATCACCCACGGCGAGTCCGGCCCGCTGCACTTCGAGGAGCGCCTGACGCGCTCGGAGTTCCAGAAGCTCACCGCCGACCTGCTCGAGCGCACCAAGAAGCCGTTCCAGCAGGTGCTCAAGGACGGCGGCGTCGCCGTCTCCAACATCGACCACGTCGTCATGGTGGGCGGCTCGACCCGCATGCCGGCCGTCACCGACCTGGTCAAGGAGCTGCTCGGCGGCAAGGAGCCCAACAAGGGCGTGAACCCGGACGAGGTCGTCGCCGTCGGCGCCGCCCTGCAGGCCGGCGTCCTCAAGGGCGAGGTCAAGGACGTCCTGCTCCTCGACGTCACCCCGCTGAGCCTCGGCATCGAGACCAAGGGCGGCGTCATGACCACCCTGATCGAGCGCAACACCACGATCCCGACCAAGCGGTCGGAGGTCTTCACCACCGCCGACGACAACCAGCCGTCGGTCGAGATCAAGGTCGCCCAGGGCGAGCGCCAGATGTGGAACCAGAACCAGCCGCTCGGCAACTTCGAGCTGACCGGTCTGCCCCCGGCGCCGCGCGGCGTGCCGAAGATCGAGGTCGCCTTCGACATCGACGCCAACGGCATCGTCCACGTGTCCGCGAAGGACACCGCGTCGGGCCGTGAGCAGTCCATGACCATCTCCGGTGGCAGCGCCCTGAGCAAGGACGACATCGACCGGATGGTCAAGGAGGCCGAGCAGTACGCCGAGGAGGACGCCAAGCGTCGTGAGGCCGTCGAGACCCGCAACCAGGCCGACAGCCTCGTCTACACGACCGAGAAGTTCCTCACCGACAACGGCGACAAGCTGCCCGACGAGGTGAAGACCGAGGTCCAGGCCGACGTCGACGCGCTGAAGGCCACGCTCGAGAACGACGAGGCCACCGCCGAGGAGATCTCCGCGGGCGTCACGAAGCTCAACGAGTCCAGCCAGAAGATGGGCGCCGCGATGTACGCCGCCGCCGAGGCCGACCAGGCCGCCGCGGGCGGGACCACCGGCGCGACGGGCGAGGCCGACGACGACGTCGTCGACGCCGAGATCGTCGACGAGGACCCCTCCCAGGACGCGGGCACCGGCGACAAGCCCGAGGGTGAGTCCAAGTGACGGCTGGCGACCAGCAGCCCGACCCCGCGGACCAGTCGGACCCGCAGGCCCCGGCCGGCTCCCCCGAGGAGCCGGTCGAGGTCTCGGCCGACCCCGGCGACCTCGGTGACCTCACCGATCCGGTCGGCGAGGCGGAGGGCCTCGACGAGGCCGTCACGGACGGCGACGCGGCGTCCGACGAGCTGACCGTCACGAGGATGGAGCTCGCCGAGCGCACCGCCGACCTGCAGCGCCTGCAGGCCGAGTTCGTCAACTACAAGCGGCGCGTCGAGCGCGACCGCGAGCTGCTGGCGCAGAACTCGGCGTACAAGGTGCTCAGCCCGGTGGTCGAGGTCCTCGACACCATCGACCGGGCCCGCGAGCACGGCGAGGTCGAGGGCGGCTTCAAGTCCGTCGCCGACCAGCTCGAGCGCGTCGTGGCCCAGCAGGGCCTCGTCCGGTTCGGCGAGGCGGGCGACCCCTTCGACCCCAACCTGCACGAGGCGCTCTCGCACCTCGGGGCGGACGAGGGCGTCGAGGTCACCTCGGTCAAGACCGTGGTGAAGGCCGGCTACCGGATCGGCGACCGCGTCGTCCGCGCCGCCCAGGTCCTCGTGGTCGACCCGGCCTGAGGCCCCGCACCATCCAGCCCCCCACCCTGACCGCGCACCCGAAGGAGGTGTCCCCGTGGCGAACGCCGAGTGGTTGAACAAGGACTTCTACGCCGTCCTCGGCGTCGCCAAGGACGCCTCGTCCGCCGACATCAAGAAGGCCTACCGGAAGCTGGCGCGCGAGAACCACCCGGACTCCAACCCGGGTGACACCGCCAAGCACGACCGGTTCAAGAAGGTCGCCGAGGCGTACGACGTCGTCGGCGACCCCGCCAAGCGCAAGGAGTACGACGAGATGCGCGCGGCGGGCCCCGCCTTCGGCGGCGGCTTCGGCGGCGGCGGGCAGGGTGGGGGCTTCGACTTCTCGGACCTCTTCCGTGGACAGCAGCCCGGCGGGACCGCCGGGGCCGGTGGGCTCGGGGACGTCTTCGGCGACCTGTTCGGTCAGACCGGGGGCCGTCGCACCACCGGTCGGCCGCGGCCGACCAAGGGCGCGGACGTCGAGACGACGGCCACGATCGGCTTCACCGACGCCCTCGACGGCGTCACCATCTCCCTCCGCCTCACGAGCGACTCCGCCTGCCCGACCTGCTCGGGCAGCGGCGGCAAGCCGGGCACCCGCCCGCACATCTGCACCGAGTGCGAGGGTGCCGGCTTCGTCTCCGGGCGCCAGGGCGGCGCGTTCTCCATGACCGAGACCTGCCCCGTCTGCGGCGGTCGCCAGCTCGTGTACGACGAGCCGTGCCCGACCTGCCAGGGCTCCGGGCGTGGTCGCTCCGACCGCTCCGTGCAGGCCCGCATCCCCGCCGGCGTGAAGGACGGCCAGCGGATCCGGCTCAAGGGCAAGGGCGCCAAGGGCGAGAACGGCGGCCCGAACGGCGACCTCTACGTCACCGTCAAGGTCTCCCCGCACCGGCTGTTCGGCCGCAAGGGCGACAACCTCACCCTCGACGTCCCGGTGTCCTTCGACGAGGCCGCCCTGGGCGCCGAGATCAGGATCCCCACGATCGGCGGGGCGCCGGTCACCCTCAAGATCCCCGCCGGCACGCCCAACGGCCGGACCTTCCGGGTCCGTGGCCGCGGCGGCCGCAAGGCGGACGGCACCAACGGCGACCTGCTCGCCACCGTCGAGGTGCAGGTCCCGGCCCGCCTCGGCACCGAGGCCCGCGAGGCGCTCGAGGCCTACCGGGCGGCGGTCGGGGAGACTACGCTCCGCGCCAACCTGTTCGAGAAGGCGTGAGTGACCGTGAGTGACCGTGAGTGACATGGACGCACCCGTGCACCGTCCCGGTGGCCCGCCGCCCGACGCCGCGGTCTACGTCATCAGCGTCGCGGCGGAGCTCACCGGGCTCCACCCGCAGACCCTGCGCACCTACGAGCGCATGGGGCTCATCACCCCGGAGCGCACCGCCGGCGGCGGGCGCCGCTACTCGGGTCGCGACATCGAGCAGCTGCGGGAGATCGCCCGCCTGACCGGCTCCGGCATCGGCATCGAGGGCGTGCGCCGGATCATGGACCTGGAGCACCACGCGCTCGCGCTGGAGCACCGCAACGCCGAGCTGCAGGCCGAGCTCGAGGCGACCCGCGAGGCGCTGCGCGAGGCGCTGTCCACCCGGCCCTCCCCGGTGGCGGCGTCCCGCCTGCCCGCCCTGCTCCGCGAGCAGTCGCCCGGGCCCGTCGTGGTCTGGCGCCGCGGCCGCTGACCCCGCTCGACCCGGGTCGCCTCACCGGCGGTTCCCTGCCGTTCGGGCAGTTCCGCCCGAGGCATCGCTGAGGCATCGTGGTGTGACGGGCGTCGCACCCGGCGGGCCCGGTGAGGAGGCGCAGATGACCAGGAGCATCGACCCGGCCGGCATCGACGCCGTGCTGGAGCGGGCGGTCGCGAACCGCGACCTGCCCCACGTCGCCGCGATCGCGGCCGACGCGGACGGCGTGTTCTACGAGGGCGGCGCGGGGCCGCGCGTCGCGGGAGAGTCCGACGACCCCGTGGGGACGTCGACCGTCTTCCGCATCATGTCGATGACGAAGATGGTCTGCACCGCGGCCGCGCTGCAGCAGAAGGAACGCGGCGAGCTCGACTTCGACGCGCCCGTCGAGGAGTACGTGCCGGACTTCGCGGACGTGAAGGTGCTCGAGGGCTTCGACGGCGACACCCCGATCCTGGTCGAGCCGCGCACGAAGGCGACCGTGCACCACCTCGTCACCCACACCAGCGGCCTGGCGTACTGGTTCTGGAACGAGCCCCTCAAGCGCTACGAGGCGCTGACCGGGGTGCCGAACGTCGTCCCCGGGTCGATGGAGGCGTTCAAGGCCCCCATGACCGCGCACCCGGGGGAGACCTACACCTACGGCATCAACACCGACTGGCTCGGCCGCGTCGTCGAGGCCGTGGCCGGGACGACGCTCGACGTGGTGGTCCGGGACGGCATCACCGGACCCCTCGGCATGGACGACACGACCTTCGCCCCCGACGAGGCCGCGCACGCCCGCGCGGTGACCGTCCACGTGAAGGGCGAGGACGGGCAGTGGGGGTCGGTCGGCAACGTCCTGAACCCCGAGCCCGACTGGTGGGCCGGCGGCCACGGTCTCTACTCGACACCGCGCGACTACATCCGGTTCGAGCGCGCCCTGCTGCGCGGCGGCGAGCTGGACGGCGTCCGGATCCTGTCGCAGGAGACCGTCGACGCGGCGTTCACGAACCAGATCGGCGACCTCGACGTGCCCGAGGAGATCCCGACCGCGGACCCGCCCATCACGGACACGCTCCACGCCGGACCGGGGTGGAAGTGGGGCTACGGGCTGCTGCTGAACACGAGGGACGTGCCGGGTCGCCGACGGGCCGGCACCGGGGCGTGGGCCGGGCTGTTCAACACCCACTTCTTCGTCGACCGGGCGACGGGGGTCTGCGCCTCGATCTACACCAACTCCCTGCCCTTCATCGTCGCCGACGAGGCGTGGAAGGTGTACGGCGAGTTCGAGGAGGCGCTCTACGACGCCCTCGGCTGAGGCCTCGGGCGTCCGTGGCCCCTGACGACGAGGGGTCGCCGCGGTTAGCCTGCCCCGAGGACGGGGAGGTGGGGGACGTGTCCGAGCCGACGCTGTGGTGGCACCACCACCGCATGACCGCGCCGTCGCGCGGACCCCACCAGCGCTTCGTCGTCGGCGCGCACCCGTGGGGAGCGACCCTCTGGGACTGCCCGACCCGGCGCGAGCCCGACCGGCGGCTCCGCGTCGTCGAGGTGGCCGTCGCGGAGCCCGGAGCGTCCGTCGACGCCGCCGTGCACGCCGCGCTGGACCACGTGCCGTCGTCGCGGTGGCGGGCCGCCTGGGGCCGCTGGGGCTGGTTCGGCCTCGCCCGCCGCCCCGCCGGCAGGACGGCGAAGCTCCCCTTCACCGGCCGCATCCACCTCGCCGACGCCCTCTCCCGTCGCGCGGCCTCGCACCAGATGCCGCACGCCCCGGAGGTGACCGCCGCCGTCCGCGCGGCGCTGTGGGGCTGTCGCTCGCAGGACTCGCGGACGTCGTCCGCGCTCAACCGGTGGCTCGCCGACGTCGACCGCGCCGACGAGGCCGCCACCGGCGTGGTCATGTACGCCCGGTCGATGGCCGGTGCCGCGCCCGGTGGTCACCGGGCCGTCGTGGACCGGGCGGCCTCGCTGACCCGCGACCTCGTCGCGGTCATGGCCGCCGGGTCCGAGACCACCCGGCGCGAGGCCGTCGCGCAGCTGCGCGACCTGCGCGACGGCTGCCGCGAGGCCCACGCCGCCCGCGAGGCGCTCGAGGCCGGTCTCGCCCGTGCGGCCCGTGGCCCGGGCGTCCCCGACCTCCGCCTCGCCGCCGCCGACGCCGAGCGCGACGAGCGCCGCCACCGCGTCGGCGAGGTCCTCCGCGACCTGCGCGCCGAGGCCGTCGTCCTGCGCGAGGTCGACGCGGAGCTGCGCGACACGAAGGAGCGCCCCACCACCGCCGGTTGAGGTGCGACGAGCGCCGGCGAGGAGCCTCGACACCACGTGAGCCGGACCGGGGCCCGTCACGGGGTCTCGAGGCTCGCTGCGCTCGCACCTCGACCAGCGTGACGAGCGCTCGCACCTCGACCAGCGGTCGAGGCCCGCACCGATGAGTCTGCGGGAGACTCCCGGTCATGAGCACCATGACCCACACCAGCGGCCACGCGCCCGTCGGCGACCTGAACGTCTACTACGAGATCCACGGCGAGCCCACCGGCCTGCCGCCCGTCCTG
The DNA here is from genome assembly GCF_022436705.1 of Nocardioides sp. CFH 31398. Lineage (GTDB taxonomy): Bacteria > Actinomycetota > Actinomycetes > Propionibacteriales > Nocardioidaceae > Nocardioides. Next base: position 146,715 of record NZ_JAKUHT010000001.1, read on the forward strand.
CTCCTGCACGGCGGCCTCTTCGACATCGACCTCCAGTTCGGCGGCATCATCGACGGTCTCGCGAGCGACCGCCAGGTCGTCGCCATGGACCTGCAGGGCCACGGAGGCACCAACGACGTCGACCGCCCGTTCCGCGCCGCCGACATGGCCGGTGACGCCGTGGGCCTGCTCGACCACCTCGGCATCGACCGCGTGGACGTCGTCGGCTACAGCCTCGGCGGCAACGTCGCGATCGGCCTCGCCGTCCACCACCCCGACCGGGTCCGCCGCCTCGTTGCCTCGTCGGTGTCGTACGCCAAGGCCGGCATGCGCGGCTCCGAGAACGCGGACGCCGTGGGCGAGATGAAGGTCGAGATGATCGCCGGCACCCCGATGGAGGCGACCTACCTCGCGAAGTCGCCGCACCCCGACCACGAGCACCTGCAGGGCCTGCTCGACAAGCTGGGCGCGATCTTCTCCGAGCCGGACTGGACCGAGGAGCAGATCCGCGGCATCGCCGCCCCCACCCTGGTCACCGTCGGCGACGCCGACATGGTCTCGCTCGACCACGCCGTGGCGTTCCTGCGCCTGCGCGGCGGCGACGTCAACGGCGACTTCGAGGGCGTGCCGGCCTCCCAGCTCGCGGTGCTGCCCGGGACCACCCACTTCGGCGGGTACGCCGACCCCGAGCTCGTGCTCGCGGTCCTCCGCCCGTTCCTGTCGGCGGCGGACTGACACCCGACCGGGAGCCTGGAAGAGTCCGACCTGCGCCACACCGTGGTGGCGCGGGAAGGACCGACGATGGCTCACTACCAGCGCGTGGGCGCCGTACCACCCAAGCGGCACACGCAGCACCGCGACCCGGACGGTGCGCTCTACTCCGAGGAGCTGATGGGGGAGGAGGGCTTCTCCTCCGACTCCTCGCTGCTCTACCACCGCCACATCCCCTCGGCGATCCGCTCGGCGCGCACCTGGGACCTGCCGGACCAGACGACGCGGCCCAACCACCCCCTGGTGCCGCTGCACCTGAGACTGCACACGCTCTTCGAGGGTGACGCCTGGCGCGACGTCGACGCCGTCACCGGCCGGCGCCTCGTGCTGGCCAACGCCGACGTGCGCATCTCCTACGCCGCCGTCGGGGCGACGTCCCCGCTCTACCGCAACGCCGTCGGCGACGAGTGCGTGTACGTCGAGGACGGCGCGGGACGCGTCGAGACGGTCTTCGGCGACCTCGAGGTCGGCCGTGGCGACTACGTGGTGGTGCCTCGCGCCACGACCCACCGCTGGGTCCCGTCGGGCGACGGCCCGCTGCGCCTGTACGCCGTCGAGGCCACCAGCCACATCGCGCCCCCGAAGCGCTACCTCTCGAAGTACGGCCAGTTCCTCGAGCACGCGCCGTACTGCGAGCGCGACCTGCGCCTGCCGACCCCTCCGCGGGTCGTCGAGGACACCGACGTGGAGGTCTACCTCAAGCACCGTGGCCACGGTCCGGGCGGCCTCGCGGGCACGATCCACGTCGTCCCGCACCACCCCTTCGACGTGGTGGGCTGGGACGGCTGTCTCTACCCGTACGCCTTCAACGTCGACGACTTCGAACCCATCACCGGGCGCGTGCACCAGCCGCCGCCGGTGCACCAGGTCTTCGAGGGCTCGAACTTCGTGATCTGCAACTTCGTGCCGCGCAAGGTGGACTACCACCCGCTGGCCGTGCCCGTGCCGTACTACCACTCGAACGTCGACTCCGACGAGGTCATGTTCTACGTCGGCGGCGACTACGAGGCCCGCAAGGGCACGGGCATCGGTATCGGCTCGATCTCGCTGCACCCCGGTGGCCACGCGCACGGCCCGCAGCCGGGAGCGGTCGAGGCGAGCCTCGGCGCGGAACGCTTCGACGAGCTCGCGGTCATGGTCGACACCTTCAGGCCCCTCGAGCTCGGCGAGGCCGCCCTCGCCAGTGACGACGGTGCCTACGCGCTGTCGTGGGACAAGAACTCCTGACCGGAGCCGGCCCCACGGTGGTCGAGCGGTGAGCGAGCCCGGGCTCGACCGGCGGTGGTGCCGCCGGCCGTGGGGGGCCTCGCTCGACCGGCGCGGGTGGGACGACGGGGTTAGTCTCGACAGCCAGCGGGAAGGCTCCCCCTCGGAGGTGATCCGGTCGTGACGCAGCCGGCGTTGTGGTGGCAGCACCACCGCATGCAGCCGCCCGTCATGACCAGCGGCTCGCGGTGGGCCGTCGCCCACTACCCCTGGGGGGTGGCGGTCTGGGAGAAGCCGCTGCACTGGACCGCACCGGCCGGCCCGCGGGTCGTCGACGTCGTGGTCACCGACCCCGGCGCCCCGGTCGGCCTGGCCCGGGAGCACGCCGTCGAGCGCATGCCCTCGCCGTCGCTCGCCCGGCGGACGGCGAGTGCGCTGCCCTTCCCCGCCAGCCCCCGGTCGGTCACGGCGGCGGCGGTCGCGGCAGTGCTGACGGCCGTGGCCGCCGCGGCGGCGGACGGGAGCGGCTGGTTCCTCCTGGTCATCCCCGTCCTCGTCCTCGTGCTCCTCCTCGCCGACCGGGTGCCGCCGCACGAGCACCCCGCGGCCTGGCGGCGCCGCGGTCACCAGGCGACGGCCCTGCCGTTCACCGGCCGCGTCCAGCTGGCCGACGCGGTCTGCGCGCGCTCCGCCCACCAGCCGTACGCCGCGGCGGTGGTGCACGCCGTCCGGACCGCGCTGTGGGAGTGCCGCGACGACCACCGGGCGCCCCGCACGGTGGGACGACCCCGGCTCGACGCCTGGCTCGACGACCTGGACGACGGGGACCGGCTCGCCGCGGAGGTGCTGTCGCACACCACGGGGGCCCGGGCCGGGGCCGCGACCGTGGTCGACCGGGCGGCCGCCCTCGTGCCCGACCTCGTGGCCGGGTTGGCGAACCCGTCCGCAGGCCAGCGCGGGCAGGTCCTGCGCCAGCTGGCGCAGCTGCGCGACGCCTGCGCGGAGGCGCTGGCGGCGCGGGACTCGCTGGCCGACGCCGTCGGCTCCGTGGAGGCGGTGGGCCACGACGTCCACGGGCTGGCGCTCCCGGGCCGCAGCGCCGCCGACGAGTGGGTCGCCACCCGCGTCGAGGACCTCCTGGGGGACCTGCACGCCGAGGCGACGGTCCTGCGGGAGGTCGAGGCGGAGCTGCGCACCCGCGACGGCCTCGACGTCCGCGACGCCTGAGACGCGGACTGCGCCCCGGCCGGTGCACACCCGTGCCAGCATGGCGGGATGAGCACGAAGGGACCAGAGGGCGGCCGGCTGGCCGGGGTGCGCGCGGCGGTGACCGGCGCGTCGAGCGGCATCGGCGAGGCGACGGCCCGGGCGCTGGCCGCGGAGGGAGCGAGGGTGGCGTTGCTCGCGCGACGCACCGACCTCCTCGAGGACATCGCGGCCGACATCGGGCCGTCGGCGACGGCGTACCAGGTCGACGTCACGGACGCCGCCGCGGTCCGCGACACCGTCGCGCAGGTGGCCGAGGACCTCGGCGGGATCGACGTCCTCGTCAACAACGCGGGCGTCGGCTCGATGAGCCTGGCCGCGGACGCCGACCTCGACGAGTGGCACACGATGGTCGACGTCAACCTGCACGGCGTCCTGCACGTCAGCCACGCGGCGCTGCCGCACCTGGTCGCCGCCGCCCGGGGCGAGCGCGGCATCGCCGACCTGGTGACCATCAGCTCGGCCAGCGGCCGGCGGGTCCCGAAGGCGACGTCGAACGTGTACGCCGCGACGAAGCACGCCGTCGGGGCGTTCTGCGAGGCGCTGCGCCTCGAGCTGGGTCCCCAGCAGGTCCGGGTCGGCATCATCGAGCCCGGTTTCGTCGTCACCGACATGACCAGCGACCGCGACTTCGGCGAGCTCGAGGCGCTCGAGGCGTCGGACGTCGCCGACTCGATCGTCTTCATGGTCACCCGCCCCCGCCGCCACGGCATCAACGAGATGCTGATGCGGGCGGTGCTGGTGGTGCCGGGTCTCAGCGCGAGGCGGTGAACCCCGTCAGGCCGCGGCGGGCGCGGATGGTGTTGGCCAGCGACGAGAAGACGAACGACGCCAGCATGCCCAGGACGAGGATGACGATCATGAGGGCGAGCAGGTTCGACGACTGACCGTTCGTGGCCGCCTGGTTGAGCTGGGTGCCCAGCGCGGGCACCTCCGGGATCGACACGATGATCTCGCCGGCGAGCAGGCCGCGCCACGCGAACGCCCAGCCCTGGCTGAGCCCCGCGACGTACGACGGGAGCGCGGCCGGGATGACGACGTACCGGTAGCGGCGCCAGCCCCGCGCGCCGAGCATGTGCCCGGCCCGCAGGTACGCCGGGGGCACGTCGTCGATGCCGGAGATGATGCCGTTCGCGATCGAGGGGATGGCGCCCATGAGGATCACGAAGTAGATCGCGGCGCTGTCGAGCCCGAAGATCAGGATCGCGAACGGGAACCACACGATCGAGGGCATCGTCTGCAGGCCCGTGATCATCGCGCCGATGGCGTTGCGCAGCGGCTTCCACTGCGAGACCGCGATGCCGAGCGCGGTGCCGATCACGAGCGACAGCAGGAAGCCCTGCACGCCGCGCATGACGGTGTTCTGCACGCCCATCCAGAAGTTGAACGGGCCGTTGCCGGTGGCGACGAACCACAGGCGCTCGAAGGTGTCGGCCGGGGAGGCGAACCGGTAGTCCGGCTTCCAGCCCGACGAGTAGAGCACCTGCCAGATGATCAGCACGATCACCACGGCGGCGACCTTCGGCCAGACGGCGTCGAACACCTCCTTGCCGCGGCTGGGCGTGGCCGCGCTGCGGGCGCCCGGCTCCTTCCCGACCGGCGGGGTGGTGGTGGGTCGCTCGGTGACGTCAGCGGACATGCCGGGCCACCTCCGTCTTCAGCTCGTCGGTCATGTGGGCGGCCTGCTCGGTCAGGTGCGGGTCGTCGAGGTGGCGGGGGCGGGGCAGGTTCACCGGGTAGACCTGCTTGACCCGGCCCGGGCCCGACTCCATGAGCACGGTGCGGTCCGAGAGACGCGCGGCCTCGCGGACGTTGTGCGTCACGAACATCACCGTGAGCCCGAGCTCGGACCACAGCGACTCGATCTCGTCGTGCATCGCGTCGCGGGTCATGGCGTCGAGCGCCGCGAACGGCTCGTCCATCAGGACGATGTCGGCGTCCTGCGCCAGCACGCGCGCCAGGGCGCCGCGCTGACGCATGCCGCCGGAGAGCTCGTGCGGACGGCGGTGGCCCCGGCCGCCGAGGCGGACCTTCGTGAGGAGCTCCTCCACCCGGGGCTTGCGCTCCGCCTTCGGCACGTTGTTCAGGCGCAGCGCCAGGTCGACGTTCTGCGCGAGCGTCAGCCACGGGAAGAGGGTCGCCTCCTGGAACATGAAGGCGATCCGCTTGCCGTGGGTGTCGACGGTGCCGGACGTCGGCTTGTCGAGGCCCGCCACGAGGTTCAGCAGCGTCGACTTGCCGCACCCGCTGGCCCCGAGCAGGCAGACGAACTCGCCCGCGGCGACGGAGAGGTCGACGTCCTTCAGGGCGACGACCTCCTCCGCGCCGCTGCCGAACACCTTGGAGACGCCGCGGATGTCGACCGCGACGCCGCGGTCCGCGCGCTGCTGGGCTCCGGCGGAGGCGGTGCCGGCGGAGCTGCCGGCCCTGCTGCCGGTCGAGCTCGCCTGGCTGCTCGAGACCGTGCTCACGGAGCCGGCACCTCCTCGTCACCGTTCTCCGACAGGACCTCGTTGAGGAGGGTCAGGTCGTAGATGTCGGTGACCGGCGGGGCGTCGTCCAGACCGTCGAGCAGCTCGACCTCGCCGGCGTCCACGGCGTCCTGCTCGAGCGAGGGCGCGATCGGGTCGTTGGTGAAGGTGAGGTTGTCCCACGCGTCGGCGAGCACCTCGGGCTCGATCGGGGCGTCGGTCAGCTCGGTCACGCGCGCGCCGACCTCGTCGCGCGCGGTGTCGGACTCCGTCTCGATGAAGTCGTTGGCGGCCACGGTGGCCTTCAGGACGGCCTTGACCTGGTCGGGGTTCTCCTCGAGGAACTCGGCGTTGACCAGCAGGTGGGTGGTGACGAACTGGCCGTCGGTCTCGGGCCAGATGTCGGCCTCGTCGACGAGCACGCGGCCGCCCTCGGCCACGAGGATGCTGGCCCAGGGCTCGGGCACCCAGGCGCCGGCGATGTTGCCGTCGCGGAACTCGTTGACCGCGACCGGGTTGTCGGTCGGGACGATGTTGATGTCACCGCCGCCCTCGAGGTCGGTCTCGTAGCCCTCCTCGAGGAAGTACGCGCGGGCCGCGACGTCCTGGGTGTTGCCGAGGCTCGGGGTGGCGACGCGCTCGCCCTCGAGGTCCGCCAGGTCCTGGATGTCGTCCTGGACGACCAGGGCGGCGCCACCGGAGGCCGCGCCGGAGACGACGCGCACGGAGTCGGGGCCTTGCACGAACGCGGTCAGGGCGGGGCCGGGGCCGATGAAGCTCATGGCCAGCGAGCCGTCCTGCACGGCCTGGTAGGCGTCCGTGCCGGAGTTGAACTGCTGGTAACCGGGCTCCGCGTCGACCTCCGCGAGCTGCTCGTCGAAGTAGCCCTCCTGCTCGGCCACGATCGCCGTGGCGTGGGTGATGTTCGGGAAGTAGCCGATCAGCACCTCCTGCGTCGAGTCGTCGCCGTCGCCACCGGTGGTGGCCTCGGCGCAACCGGTCAGCCCGGCGGCTGCGACGAGGGCGAGGGCCGTGAGGCGGGCGGGCGTGGTCTTTCGCATGGACATCCTTCGAGGTTCAGACGGCACTGCGCCGTGCAGGGGACGAGCCGGGCCCGAGCCGGCACCGATAGGGTAAGCCTACATAGATAATGGAGTTACGCCGCACTGTGGTCATTGGCGTGGCGCGATCCGATGGGCAGGGGTGAAGGCGTGGACTGGCAGCGCGATGCGATCGGTCTCGTCGCGGGCTTCCTGATCGCCGTGGTGACCAGCCCCGCCGGCGTCTCCGGGGCGGTGTTCCTGCTGCCCGTGCAGCTCACGGTGCTCGAGGTGCCCAACCCCCGCCTGACCCCGACGAACCTGCTCTACAACGTGGTGTCGGGCCCGGGCGCGCTGGTCCGCTACGTGCGGCAGAAGCAGCTCGACCGCCCGCTGGTCTCCGCGATCGTCGCCGGCTCGCTGCCCGGCGTCGTCCTCGGCGCCGTCCTGCGGGTCCACGTCGCCAGCGACCCGACCGTCTTCCGGCTCATCGCCGCCGCGGTGCTGCTGCCGACGGGCCTGCTGGTCCTGCGACGGCGTGCGCCCCGGCCCACGGGCTCCGGCTACGGGCGGCGGACGATCGTCGCCCTCGGCTTCGCCACCGGCACCGTCGGCGGCCTGTACGGCGTCGGGGGTGGCTCGCTGCTGGCACCCCTGCTCGCCGGCTCCGGGATGGCGATGGCCGTCGTCGCCCCCGCGGCGCTCGCGGGCACCTTCCTCACCTCGATCGCCGGGGTCGTCGCCTTCGCGGTCCTCGCGCTGGGCAGCACCGACACCATCGCGCCCGACTGGAGCCTCGGGGTCGCCGCCGGCCTCGGCGGTCTCGTCGGCGGCTACTGCGGAGCCCGCCTGCAGCCCCACGTGCCCGAGCGGCGCCTCAAGGACCTGCTCGGCGTCCTCGCGATCTCGCTGTCGGTGCTGTACGTCGTCCAGGCGGTGCTCGGCCGATGACCGACACCGTCGACGCCGGGCTCGGCGCGTCGCTGCGGGAGGCGGCCGTCGCGCTGCGGGCCGCCACCGACGCGGTGGTGCGCCCGCTCGGGCTGAGCGTCGCGCAGTACTCCTGCCTGCTCCACCTCGACCGCGAGCCCGGGTGCTCCGGGGCGGACGTCGCGCGGGCGGCGTACGTCTCGCGCCAGTCGACGCACGTCCTGCTGCGGTCGATGGAGGCCGACGACCTCGTCACCCGCACCTCCGCCCCGGGCCGCGCGCAGGCGTGGTGGCTCACCCCCCGGGGCCAGGAGCTGCTCGCCCTCGCCCACCGTGAGGTCGTCCGGCTCGACGCCCGGGTCCAGGCGCTGGCCGACGAGGTGGCCCCCGACGGCGACCCCCGGGCGCTGCGGCGGCTCCTCGAGGCGTTCGTCGGCGTCCTCGCGGAGCCCGCGGCCGGCGGCGACGTGACCTAGGATCGGCTCGTGACCGTGGTGATGGGCGTGCTGCTCGCGCTGGTGCCGTCCCTGACGGTCCTGGCGGAGCCGACGCTGCCGTCGCTGCCCGCCGCGGTCCTCGCCCTCGCCCTGGCCGCGCTCTGCACCGGCGGGGCCGGGCGCGTCGTGCTCCACCTGCCGGGCGTCAGCCGCCCGCCGCGGGCGCCGTACGACGATGCGCCGCTGGTGCGCGGGCGGGTGACCGACCCCGACGCCCACCCGCTGCGCCCGCGTGCTCCCGGGACGGCCTGAGTCACCTCAGGCCCCGTCCCGACCCACCCCTGGAGCACCACCGTGTCCCTGCTCGACCCCGTCTCCCATGCCCTGGCCGCCGTGGTGGCCACCACCCACGACGGCCTCACCGCCCTCGGCGCCGACCCGGACTCCGGCGCCACCTGGGTGCTCTGCATCGCCGCCGTCGTGGTCGTCGTGCGCACGCTCGTGCTGCCCATCGCGGTGCACGGCGTCCGGCTCGCCCACGCCAACGCCCGCGCCCGGCCCCACCTCGCCGAGCTCCAGAAGCGGTTCAAGGAGCGCTCCGGCGACCCGAAGGCCGCGCGGGAGTTCATGGAGGAGCGGCGCCGCATCACCGAGGAGCACGGCGTCTCGCGGTGGGGCTGCCTGCCGCTGCTCGTGCAGATCCCCGTCTGGATCGCGCTCTACCACCTGCTCGCCAACCTGGCCCGCGGCCAGCAGGTCGGCCTCATGGACGCCGCCCAGGTCGCGTCGCTGCGGGAGGCCACCATCGCCGGGGTCCCGCTCGCGGACACCGGCTACCTCGGCGAGGGCGTGGCGCACCTCGCCGTCGTGGCCGGCCTCGCGGCGACCGCCGCCCTGCTGTCGTACGCGACCCAGCGGTGGCTGGTGCGGCAGAACACCGTGCTGACCGACGCCCCCGAGGTCATGGTGACCGTGCAGAACATCATGCCGCTCGTCTCCGCCGGCGGGATGCTGCTCGCGGGCGGCGTCGTCCCGGTCGCGCTGCTCGTCTACTGGGTGTGCAGCCAGGTCTGGACGATGGCGCAGTCGGCGGTCGTGTGGCGCTGGTTCCCCACCCCGGGGTCGCAGGCCGCCGGGCGGCTCGAGGCCAGGACCGCCGCGCGGGCCTGAGGCCCGGCCCGGGCCCCGGGCTTCGGGGTTCTGCCCCGGGCGTGACCGGGGGTGGGGCAGGGTGGGGGAGGTGACCTCGGTACGACGCCTCCGCCCCCTCGCCCCCCTCCTCGCCGTCGTCGCGGCAGCCGGCCTGCTCCTCCCGCCGCCCGCCTCGGCCGCCGTCGGCGTCCCCGCCTCGTCCGGCGAGCCCGCCGTCGACGAGCCGGTCGCGGGCTCGACGGTCACGTTCCTCGCCCACAACGTCGCCGGGCGCACCCAGGGCAACAACGGCCGCGTGGACCCGGTCGCCGGCGACCTCGTGCGGTCCATCCGCCGCAACAAGCCGTACGCCGGTGCGCTGAACGAGATCTGCGGCAACCAGGCCCGCGCCGTCGACCGGCGGCTCACGGGCTACCGGGTCGAGTTCTTCGGCAAGGGCCGGGCCTGCCCCGGCGGGGTGTGGTTCGGCAACGCCGTCCTCATCCGCAACGGGCCGGTCACCCGGCGTCGCGTCGACCTGCCCGCCAGCGAGGGCTCCCGCGAGCTCGTCTGCGTGAGCCGGCGCAGCTCTCGGATCGCGGCCTGCTCGACCCACCTCACCGCCGAGCGCGACCGGGGCTTCGACCGCGAGGCCCAGGCGCGTCGCGTCGCCGCGGTCACCCGGGGCTACGTGCGGCGGGGCTTCGCGACGTACGTCGGGGGCGACTTCAACGACCAGCCCCAGGCGGACACGCTCGACCCGATGTACCGCCCCGCGTACGGCAGCGGCGCCGACGGCATCTACACCGAGTCCGACGGCTGCTGCGGCCGCGACGGCGAGCCCACCCTCGGCACGGCGAAGTTCGACTACGGCTTCGTGTCGTGGCAGTGGCGCCTGGTGCGCGACAAGGTCGTCGACGCCCCGCACAGCGACCACGACCAGCTGTGGACGACCGTCCGCCGCAAGTGAGCCGCCGACGAGGCGCACGTCACTGTCGGAGCACGACCGTTCACGGTAGGACTGGACCATGAGCCCGGTCGACACCCACCTCCGCCCGACGGCCCGGTGGGTCCTGGGCCACGCGCTGCCGAGCCGGGCCATGCGCGCCGCCGGCCGGCGGGGTGACCTGCAGGGCCAGCTGCTGGACCACGACGTGTCCGCCAGCGAGACCCGGCTGCAGGAGATCGCGGAGGCCGCCCGCGCCGACGGCCCGCTGTACCGGGCGAAGTTCGTGACGCTGACGGCCTCCCTGCCCACGGTCAGGGAGGTGCTCGGCAGCAGCGACTTCGCCACCGGCGTCTTCGACATCGAGCAGGGTCCGTTCCGCCGGGTCGGCGCCTGGGCGAAGGACCCGAACCAGCTCGGACCGTTGCAGCCGCCGTCCCTGCTGGTCAGCGAGCCGCCGTCCCACACGCGCTACCGCAAGCTCGTCACCCGCGTCTTCTCGGTGAGGGCGGTCGAGGCTCTCCGCGCGCGCACCGAGGAGATCGCCGCCCAGCTGCTCGACGAGCTCGGCTCGCACGCCGACGCGCGCGGCGAGGTCGACCTGGTCGAGCGCTACTGCGCCCTGCTCCCGGTGACCGTGATCGCGGAGATCCTGGGCGTCCCGGCCTCCGAGCGCGAGCGGGTGCTCGAGTTCGGCGCCGCGGCCGCGCCGAGCCTGGACATCGGGCTCGGCTACCGCGAGTTCCTCCACGTGGAGCGGTCCCTCGCCGCCTTCCGCGACTGGCTCGCCGCCCACCTCGCGGCGCTGCGCGACCAGCCGGGCGACGACCTCCTGAGCAGGCTGGTCGCCGAGCAGGAGGACGGCGTGGGCCTCACCGACGCCGAGCTCGAGGCGACCGCCGGGCTCGTCCTGGCGGCCGGGTTCGAGACCACCGTGAACCTGCTCGGCAACGGCACCGTGCTGCTGCACGAGCACCCCGACCAGCTCGAGCGGCTGCGGGCCGAGCCGGACCTGTGGCCCAACGCGGTCGACGAGGTCCTGCGGATCGACCCACCGGTCCTGCTGACGGGACGCGTCGCCGCCCGCGACACCACCGTCGCGGGGCGACGCATCGGCCGCGGCGAGGTGCTCACCACCTTCCTGGCCGGCGCCAACCGCGACCCCGACGTCTTCGAGCACCCCGACGTCTTCGACGTCGCGCGCCCCAACGCCCGCGACCACGTCTCGTTCTCGTCGGGCCGCCACTACTGCCTCGGCGCCGCCCTCGCCCGGATGGAGGGCGAGGTCGGCCTCCGCGCCCTCGTCGAGCGCTACCCCGATCTCACGCTCCGCCCCGGCCGCCACCGCCGCCGGACGCGCATCCTGCGCGGGTGGTCCACGCTGCCCGTCGCGCTGGGCTGACCTGGGGTGTGCGGGCCGCGCCGCTCACCACGCTGGGTGGGCCGACCGCAGCCTGGCGGGGTGGGCTCACCGCGCTACCCGAGGGCTCACCTCCCCAGCGTGGTGAGCGACGGCGGGCGACACCACGCACAGCTCGTTCCCGCCCGGGTCGGCGAGGCCCACGCCGTCGGGGCACAGGGCCGGGGCGGGGGTCGCTCCCAGCGACACCAGCCGGTCGACCTCGTCGGGGACCGTGGACGGCGGACGCGGCACCAGGTCGAGGTGCAGGCGGTTGACGCCGTGCTTCGGTGCCACCGGCTCCCCGCCCCAGGTGAGCTTGGGCCCGCCGTCGGGGTGCTGGACGGCGGTCTCGCCGTCGACGTCCCAGACCAGCGCCCAGCCGAGCGCGTCGCGCCAGAACCGTCCGACCCCGGCGAGACCGTCGCCGGCCAGCGAGCTGAAGAACGGGCAGCCGGCGAGGAAGGAGCCGCCGGGCTCGAGGACGCAGAGCTCGTTGCGGTCCGGGTCCGCCAGGACGACGTGCTCGGCGTCGGGGCCCTGCCCGACGTCGAGGTGCCGCGCACCCAGCGCGAGGGCGCGCTCGACCGCCGCGTCCTGCTCGGCGAGGGAGCGGGACTTGAGGTCGGGGTGCATCTGGTTCGGTCCCCGCTTCGGCTCGGCGGAGGCGACGTACCGGACGGCGAATCCGACGCCGTCCGGCCCGGCCAGCCCGGGGGCGCCGCGCACGGTGGTCACCTGCTCACCCAGCAGACCGCCCCAGAACGCCGCGAGGCGCTCGGGGTCGGGCGAGACGAACGTCAGGGCGGCCAGGTCGCAGACCATGGCCCATCCTCACCCCGTCGGCCCGAACTGCTCCACCCGGATGATGTCCTTGCGCACCCCGACCTCCCCGAGCAGCCGCACGCCGTACGACGCGAAGCCGGGGGAGCCGCACACGTAGGCGCGCTCCACGCCCGCGGCGAGGGGCGCGACCTCGTCCGGATAGGGGGTGGCGGCCACGCGATCGCCCCGGTTCTCCCGGGTCGTCGCGACGAAGGCGCCGTGGGCGAGCAGCTCGTCGGCGTACGGCAGCTCGGCGAGGGTGCGCGTCACCGCGACCACCCGCAGCCGCTCGCCCGTCCCGAGCGTGCGGGCGTGCCGGAGCATCGAGACGACAGGGACCACGCCGGTGCCGCCGACGACGGCGATGCTCGGCGTCCGCCCGCCCCAGGTGAACCAGCGCCCGATCGGCCCGCGGACCTCGACCGTGTCGCCGACCCGCGCCTCGTCGTGCAGGTGGCCGGACACCTCGCCGTCCGGCATCACCTCGACGCAGAGCTCGAGGTGGTCGTCGCCGGGGGCGGAGGCGATGGAGTAGGACCGCTGGGCGGTGTAGCCGTCCTCGGCACGCAGCCGGACGACGCAGTGCTGGCCCGCGGCGTGCGTGAACGGGGTCTCGAGGGCGAGTCGCAGGTAGGCCAGCCTCCCGTCGCGCCGGACGTCGACGAGCGTGCCGGTCGTCCACGCGCCGGGGATCTCCGGGGTCCCGGCGAGCGGGGCGTCAGGCATCCCCGACGTACCGCTGCTCGGTCCAGGGGTCCCCGAGGTCGTGGTAGCCGTACCGCTCCCAGAACCCGGGCCGGTCGACCTCGGTGAGCTCGATCCGCGACACCCACTTCGCGGACTTCCAGAAGTAGAGGTGCGGCACGAGCAGCCGCAGCGGCCCGCCGTGCTCGGGCGGCAGTGGACGGCCCTCGTGGTCCCAGACCACCCACGCGCGGCCACCGGTGACGTGCTCCAGCGGCAGGTTCGTCGTGTAGCCGGTGACCGACTCGGCGACGACGTACGCCGCACGCTCCAGCGGCCCGGCCGCCTCGAGGAGAAGGTCGAGCGAGACGCCGGTGAAGCGGGTGCCCAGCTTCGACCAGCTGGTGACGCAGTGGATGTCCCCGGCGTACGTCGAGTGCGGCAGCGCCTGCAGGTCGGCGAGCGACCACGTGGTGGTCGAGGTGACGAGGCCGCCGACCGTCAGCGAGACCTGGTCGTCGCGCAGGTGCGGCTCGGCCTCGGCGGTGAGGACGGGCCACCCGTCGCCGACGTCGTGCTGGCCCGGGGGCAGCCGGCCCTCGCGGGAGACGGGCCGGCGGCGTCCGGTGAATCCACGGGTGACGGGCACGGGACCATCCTCCCGTGCCCGGCAACCGTCCGTGCGAGGTGCGGCCGGTCAGGGACTGACCAGGATCTTCACGTTCTCCTCCTTGTTGTCGATCAGCTCGCGGAAGCCCTTCTCGACGATGTCGTCGAGGCCGATGCGTCCGGTGATGAACTGGTACGGGTCGACCTTGCCGTCGGCGATCAGCGCGATCGTGTCGGTGTGGTCGTCGCAGTAGGCCAGGCTGCCGCGGACGGCGACCTCGTTGAAGACGAGGTCGTTCATCGCGACGGTTGCCTCGTGGCCCCAGATGGCGACGTTGACGCAGGTCCCGCCGGCCCGGGTCGACCGGATGGCGGTGGCCAGCACCTGGTCGATCCCCGCGCACTCGAACGACACGTCGGCGCGGCGCCCCTTCGTCAGCTCGGCCACCGCCTCGACGACGTCCGTCTCCCGCGGGTCGAGCACGTGGTCGGCGCCGGCACCGTGGGCCTTCTCCTTCCGGGCACGCGCGGGCTCGACGACGATCACCTCCTCGACCCCGACGGCCTTGAGCGACGCGGTCGTGACCAGCCCGATCGGACCCGCCCCGAACACGACCGCCGAGTGCGACGGCTGCGCCCCCGAGAGTCGGACGGCGTGGTACGCCACCGCCAACGGCTCGACCAGCGCGCCGACGTCGGTGCCCAGCTCGCCGAGGGGGTGGATCCAGCGGCGCTCCGCGACGACGTGCTGCGAGAACCCGCCGCCCCCGCCGGAGAGCCCGACGAACCCGAGCGTGGCGCAGACGTTGTAGCGCCCCTGCTGACAGGCGTCGCAGCGCCCGCACACGATGTACGGCTCGACGACCACCCGGTCCCCCACCCGCAGGTCGGTGACGCCGTCACCGAGCTCGGCGACGACCCCGGCGAACTCGTGGCCGAGCACGATCGGCGCACCCTCCCCGGTGAGGGGGTGGGGCGCCTCCTGGGTGGGCGCGAAGATCGGCCCCTCCAGGTACTCGTGCAGGTCGGTGCCGCAGATGCCGCACCACTCCACCTCGACCTTGACGGTCCCGGGCGTCGTCGCGGGCTCGGGGACGTCGTCGACGCGCACGTCGCCGCGGGCGTGGAACCGGGCGGCCCTCATGAGGTGTGGTGCACTTCCTGCTTGCCCCACACCGGGGTGTCGATGCCCTCGAAGCGCGCCTTCAGCTGCAGCGCGAGGTAGAGCGAGTAGTGGCGCGACTGGTGGAGGTTGCCGCCGTGCATCCACAGGTTCTCGACCTGCGTCGGCTTCCACATGTTGCGCTGCTCGCCCTCCCAGGGGCCCGGGTCCTTGGTCGTGTCGGAGCCGAGGCCCCAGCACTTGCCGAGGCGGTCCGCGGTCTCCTGGTCGACGATCTCGGCGACCCACCCGTTCATCGAGTTGTAGCCGGTCGCGAACACGACGAGGTCGGCCGGCAGCTCCGTGCCGTCGGTGAGGACGACGGCGTCCTCGGTCAGGTGCGAGATCTGGCCCTTCGCCAGCTTCACGTCCCCGTTCGCGACGAGCTCGGCGGCGCCCACGTCGATGTAGTAGCCGGAGCCGCGGCGCAGGTACTTCATGAACAGCCCGGAGCCGTCGTCGCCCCAGTCGTGGTCGAAGCCGGCCGCCTCGAGACGGGAGTAGAAGTCCTTGTCCCGCTCGGCCATCTGCTCGTAGGCGGGGATCTGGAACCGGTGCAGGATCCGGTAGGGCAGCGACGCGAAGGTCATGTCGGCCTTCTCGGTCGTCATCCCCGCCTCGAGCGCCCGCTCCGAGTAGAGGTCACCGAGGCCGATGTCCATCAGCGAGTCGGACTTCACGATGTGCGTCGAGCTGCGCTGCACCATCGTGACGTCGACGTCGTTCTCCCACAGCGCCCCGCAGATGTCGAAGGAGGAGTTGTTGGAGCCGATGACGACGGCCTTCTTGCCCCGGTAGGCGTCCGGGCCGGGGTGGGCGGAGGAGTGGTGCACGTCGCCGGCGAACACGTCGACGCCCTCCACCTCGGGCATGCGCGGGCGCCCGGACATGCCGGTCGCGAAGACGACGTGCTTCGGGGTCAGCTGGTAGGTCTGGCCCTCCCGCTCGACCTCGACGGTCCACTCGCCCTTCGCCTCGTTCCACTGCGCCGAGAGCGCCTTGGTCGAGGACCAGTACGGGACCTCCATGATCGTCACGTACGACTCGAGCCAGTCGCCGATCTTGTCCTTCGGCGCGAACACCGGCCAGTTGTCGGGGAACTTCAGGTACGGCAGGTGGTCGTACCAGACCGGGTCGTGCAGGCAGAGGCTCTTGTAGCGGCTGCGCCACTGGTCGCCCGGCTTGGGGTGCTTGTCGATGACGAGGCTGGGGACGCCGAGCTGCCGGAGCCGGGAGCCGAGGGCGATGCCGCCCTGGCCGCCGCCGATGACGAGGACGTACGGCTGGGTCGTCGTCCCCAGCGTCTCGGCCTCCTCCTGGCGCTGCTCGGCCCAGGTCTTCCGCTGCTTGTTGGCGCCGTGCTCGGCGCCCATCGGACGGTGGGTGCCGCGGGGCTCCTCGTGGCCCTTCAGCTCGTACATCGAGGTCAGCAGCGTGAAGGCCTTGTCCTCGCCGTCCTCCTGGACGAGGCGGAGCAGGCCCCAGCCGCGTCCGACCGAGGTCTCGAAGCCGATCCAGGCGGTGACGACGCCGTCCGCCTCGGTGGCGGGCTCGGTGGTGGCCCAGCCGGTCGGGCGCGTGTTCTCCAGCGTGCCGTTCAGCAGGTCGGCGACCCCGGCCGGGTGCTCGACGGTGGCGATGTTCCAGGTGAAGGCGATCAGGTCGCGCCAGTAGCTCTCGGCGGCGAACATGTGCGAGGCGCGCTCGACGTCGCCGGACGTCAGGGCGTCCTCGAAGCCCGACAGCCAGGCGTTCGCCCGGTCGTCGGCCGTGCCCTCGCTGGTCGGGCGCTCCAGGGTCTCGGTCATGGGTCTCCCTCGCGGGTGGTCGTGTGGTCGGGCTCACACAACCCCCCACGGGGACGGGACGGAAGGGTTGCAACGCGTTGCAATCCCGGCCCTTCGGTCTGTGGTCCCGATCACACGGGCGACGTAGGCTCCGCCCATGACGGTGGGCGCGACGGCGGCGGTGGGGCCGGGGGTCGACCTCGACCTGCACGCCCGCTCGCTGCGCCGGGTCCACGACGCGTTCATGGGCGGCTCCGCGCAGGCCGCCGGGCCCCGGCCGGTCGTGACCCGCTCCTGGCAGCGCGTGCTGGACCTCGGCCTCGACCCGAGCCAGACGAACCCCCGCGGCCCGGTGGCGGCCGCCGAGCTCGAGCGCCGCCGTCGGACGTCGCCCCTCGCGCTGGTCGTCGACGAGATCCGCTCGGTGCTGACCAGCGTCGCGGACGCCGCCCACTTCATCGTCGTCGTCACCGACGCGGACGGCGTCATCCTGTGGCGGGAGGGCTCTCCCGGCGTGCTGCGCCAGGCCGACCGCCTCGGCTTCCTCGAGGGCTCGGCGTGGACCGAGGGCCAGGTCGGCACCAACGCCATCGGGACCGCGCTCGCCGAGCAGGCGCCCGTCCAGCTCTTCTCCGCCGAGCACTTCGAGACCGACCAGCACCCCTGGTACTGCACCGCGGCGCCCGTCCACGACCCCCGCACCGGGGCGCTGCTCGGCATCGTCGACGTCAGCGGCCCCGCGCTCACCCTGCACCCGGCGCTCGTCGCGCTCGTCGACACCGCCACCCGGCTCGCCGAGGCGCAGCTGCTGCACCGCCACGAGGAACGCCTGCGCGGCCTGCGCCGTTCCGCCGAGCACGTGCTCGCCGGCGTCTCCGGGCCCCACCTCCTCGTCGACGACCACGGCTGGGTCGCCCACCACTCCGGCGTCACCGTCCGCGACCGCATCGCCGTCCCCAGCGAGCACCGCGCCCTCGCCGTCCCCGGCCTCGGGCTCTGCCTGCCCGAGCGGCTGGCCCAGGGCTGGCTGGTCCGGCCCCGCGGCGAGCGCCTCGCGGTGACCGCGCGGATCGTGCGGCGCGACGGCCGCGCCGTCCTCGAGGTCGACGGCACCGGCGAGGCCGACGGGTGGAGCACCCCGCTCTCCCCACGGCACGAGACGCTGCTGCGCGCCCTGCACGCGGCCGGGCCGGCCGGTCTGACCGCGGCCGACCTCTCCCGCCGGCTGTACGGCGACGACGAGCACCAGGTCACCGTCCGCGCCGAGGTCTCGCGCCTGCGCCGCGTGGCCGGCGCGCTCGTCGCGACGTCGCCGTACCGGGTGGCGGACGGTGTTCACCTGGCGGTCCGCCAGCAGGGGTGACAGACGCAGCCTCGGCGTGATCGGCTTCGCCGGCACCGACCGACAGGAGCCCCGATGAGCCGTCACCCCCGCCCCGGACGGCTCCGTGCCGCCGCCACCGTCGCCCTCGCCGCGGCGCTCACCCTGACCGCGGGTCCGGTGGCCTCGGCCGAGCCCGACCCGGCCGGTCCCGGGGCCGCGCCGGGCGGCAGCCGGTGGAGCGTCACCCCGCTCGGTGGTGGGGCGTGGGAGGTGTCGTGGACCTCGCCGCGGCGGTTCCCGCTGACCTCCGACCGGCCGACCGTCACGGGCCCCGACGGGCCGGTGGGCGTCCCGACCGTCGAGGCCGACGGCAGGACCGTCGTCGCGTCGGTCCGCTCCGGGGGCGAGCCGGACGTCGACGAGCTCGACGTCGTGCTCTCCGGTGACCGGCTCGACGAGCCCGGCGTCGACGCGCTGAGCGAGGCGGCTCCGGGGTCGGCGGCGACCCCGGCCCCCCGTCGTACGACGCAGACGGCGGTGGACCCGGCCGCGCCCGGTGAGTTCGACGTGGTCACCGACGACTACGAGCTCGACCCGGTGAAGCTGCCGGGGATGCGGCAGCCGATCGAGATGGTCGGCCACACCGTCGAGCCCACGGCCGACGCGGCCACCGGGCCCCGGCCGCTGGTGCTGTTCCTCCACGGTCGCCACTCGGTCTGCTACCGGCCGGACAAGCCCGACGCGTACACCGGGCAGTGGCCCTGCCCGGCGCCGTTCGAGGAGATTCCGAGCCAGCTCGGGTACGACTACCTGCAGCGCCGACTGGCCTCGCAGGGCTACGCGACGGTGTCGATCCGGGTCAACGGCATCAACGCGCAGGACTTCCGCCTCGCCGACGGGGGCGCGGACGCGCGCGCCGCGATCGTGCAGCGCCACCTCGACCACTGGGCCGAGATGGCCGCCGAGCGCCAGGTCGACCTCGACCGGGTCGTGCTCGTCGGGCACAGCCGCGGCGGTGAAGGGGTCGACCGTGCGTCGATCCAGGTCCCGCTCGACGCGCCGTACCGGATCGCCGGGCAGGTGCTGCTCGCGCCGACCGACTTCGGGACGCAGACCGCGCCGTACGTCCCGACCGTGACGGTGCTGCCCTACTGCGACGGCGACGTCTACGACCTCCAGGGCCAGCGGTTCACGGACTCCTCGCGCGACCTCGGTCTCGGCGACGACACGTCGCTGAAGAGCTCCGTGCTCGTCCAGGGCGCCAACCACAACTTCTTCAACACCGAGTGGACGCCGGGGATCGCCGTGGCGCCCGCGATCGACGACTGGTTCGGCGGCGGGAAGGGCAACGAGGTCTGCGGCAAGAGCTCGCCGACCCGGCTGAGCGCGGGGGAGCAGCGCAAGGTCGGGGTCGCGTATGTCGCCGGCGCCGTCCAGCTGTTCACCGGGCGCGACGAGGCCGAGGTGCTGCCGCTGTACGACGGGTCGCCCGTGGTGCCCCCCTCGATCGGGGACGCCGAGGTCCAGTCGCACGCCGTCGGCGGCGGCCGCGAGCTGCGCCGTCCGGCGCTCGACGCCGGCCTGGCGCTCGCGGAGGGGGCCGCGAGCCGCTTCTGCCGCGGGGTGACCGCCGAGGGGTCCGCGAACGCCTGCGGCACCGGCCGGCGGCTCAGCGGGAACGCGCCGCACTGGTACGACGGCTACGAGTACGCGCCTCCGCGGACGGCGTTCGAGATGACGTGGGACGCGACGGGGCAGAGCGCCGGCATGGTCCTCCGCCGTCCGCTGGACCTCTCCGAGGACCGGCTCGAGCTGCGCACGATCGTCGACCCCACCGTCGGCGACGCCCGGATCCGGTTGCGCCTGACCGACGCCGACGGCGCCTCGGTGGTCGTGACGCCCCAGGGCGGCGGGCTCGTCCCGGCCCTCCCCCTCGACCGGTACGTCGGCAAGCGCTGGGCGCAGACCGTCCTCGCGGACGCGTCGTCGGCCCCCGGCCTGGACGCGTCGCGCATCACCCGCGTCGACATCGTCGCACGCAACGGCCGGGGTCACGTGTGGGTGCTGGACGTCGCCGCGGCGCCGACCGCGCTCGCGCCGGTCCCCGAGCGCCGTGCGCCCACGGTCAGCCTCGGGTCGGTGCGGGTGACCGAGGGTGACGGGACGAGGCCGGCCACGGCCCGGGTGCCCTTCACCGTCGACGGGACCCTGACGCGGCCCGCCCGCCTGACCGTCGGCCTGGAGTCCTACCTGCAGTCACCGGAGCAGCAGTCCCGCATCCGTCTCGACCTGGCCCCCGGCCAGACCGAGGGGTCGATCCCCCTGACCTACCGCCCGAACGACCTCGACGACGAGGACCGACGGACCGCCTACCTCAGTGCCTTCGCGGTGCGGGGGGCGATGACCGACGTCTACGACGGCCGGGTCGTCGTGGAGGACGACGACCCGAGCCCCGAGACGACGACCAGGACCCCCCGTCAGGTCCGGGAGGGACGAGCGATCACCGCCACGGTCACCCTGTCGGAACCGGTCAACTACCCCGTCTACGTCAACGTTCAGCCCACCCGCGGCCGCGGTCCGCAGCTGGCGGTCGGGGACCTCCCGCCGGCGTGGGTGAAGCGCCACGTCTTCCGCCCCGGTCCGCCGAGCACCCCGCTCCACACGCGTGAGACCGACATCGGGAACTGGATCCGACCGGGCAGGACGTCCGTGACCGTGACGATCCCGACCCGCAGGGACGGGCGGGACGAGGGGGTCGAGGAGCTGACCGCCGTCGTCCGCAGCCAGATCGGGGCCGATCGGCGCACGATCAGGGTCGTGGACTAGGGCTGTCCGTCACCAGGTGGCGCCGAGGGCCCGGCTGAGCTCCCGTGCGGCGTCGCGGCAGTCCGTCAGCGTCGCGGTCATCGCGGCCCGGTCCCACCGCGTCGCGGGTCCGGTGACCGAGAGGGTGGCGTGGACGTCGCCCTGTGCGTCGTGGACCGCGACGGCGAGCGTGTTGACGCCGGCGATGGTCTCGCCGAGCGCGGCGGCGTACCCGTCGGCGCGGCAGCGCTCCACCAGGCGCACCAGCTCGTCGGGCGAGGGCGGGTCGGCCGGGGTCAGCGTCGCGCCGTCGCGGGCGTGAGCCACCCGGCGTACCTCGTCGTCGGTGCGGGCGGCGAGCACCAGGCGCGACGGGGCGCCGCACCACAGCGGGAGCGGGCGGCCGATCTCGAAGGTCCGCCGCAGCTCGGAGCGCGACTCGACCTGCTCGACGTGCAGGATCTCGTCGCCCACCGGCATCGACAGCCCGACCGTCTCGCCGGTGACGTCGCGCAACCGGGTCATCATCGGGACCGCGACCGCGCGCAGGTCGATGCGGCGCCGGTACGCCGTCCCGAGCGCGAGGGTGCGGGGGCCCAGCGCGTAGGCGCCGGTGTGGTGCTTCTCGGCAAGGCCGACCTCGACGAGCCCGGCGAGCGAGCGCTGGACGGCG
This sequence comes from Nocardioides sp. CFH 31398, assembly GCF_022436705.1. GTDB lineage: Bacteria > Actinomycetota > Actinomycetes > Propionibacteriales > Nocardioidaceae > Nocardioides. The sequence goes on from NZ_JAKUHT010000001.1 coordinate 168,160, forward strand.
CTCTTCGACAACCCCGTCGTCTCCGCGAGCGAGCGGATCGACTGCGACGGCTCGCCGCGGGCGAGCTCGTCGAGGAGCGCGACGGCGCGACGGAGCTGCTCGCTCATGTCGGTCCTCCCTGCAGGGGTGCGCACGGCGTGCTTGACGCGGACGGCGGGTGGTCACAGTGTGGTGTCCCGCCAGACGATACGTCGTCCCGCTAAACGGGACACTAGCAGAACCCCGAGGTCCGCATGAGCAGCACGGCCGCGTCGGTCGACACCGACGGCAAGGGCGAGGCGCCGATCAAGCGCGTTGCGGCGGCGAGCCTGATCGGCTCCGTCGTCGAGTGGTACGACTTCTTCCTCTACGGCACCATCGCCGGTCTCGTCTTCGCGACGCAGTTCTTCCCGACGTCCGACCCGACGACGGGAGCGCTGCTCGCGTTCACGACGTTCGCGGCCGGGTTCGTGACCCGCCCGCTGGGTGGCGTGATCTTTGGCCACCTCGGCGACAAGCTCGGCCGCAAGCCGATGCTCGTCGTGACGATGATGATCATGGGCGGCGCGACGTTCTGCATGGGTCTGCTGCCGACGTACGAGACCATCGGCATCGCCGCCCCGATCCTGCTCGTGGCGCTCCGGATGCTGCAGGGCATCGGGCTCGGCGGCGAGTGGGGCGGCGCCGTCCTGCTCTGCGTCGAGCACGCACCCGACCACCAGCGCGGCTGGTTCAGCGCCTGGCCGCAGCTCGGCGTCCCGATCGGACTGCTGCTCTCGACGCTGTCGGTGCGCGGCCTCGGCTTCCTCGGCGACGAGGCGCTCGTGCAGTGGGCGTGGCGCATCCCGTTCCTCGCCAGCATCGTCCTGGTCGGCATCGGTCTGTTCATCCGCCTGCGCATCGACGAGCCGCCGGCGTTCAAGAAGGTCGTCCGCGAGGACGAGCGCGCCGGCATCCCGGCCTTCGAGGCGCTCGTGAAGCACCCGAAGGCCACCTTCCTCGGCATGGGCGCCCGGATGAGCGAGTCGGTGACGTTCAACATCTACAACGCCTTCCTCGTCGCGTACGTCGCCACGCTGGCGCTGGCCCCGAAGGTCATCCTCGACGCGCTCATCGTCGCCGCGGTGGTCGGCTTCGCCGTGATCCTCGGCGCCGGCGCGCTGTCCGACCGGATCGGTCGCCGTCCCGTCTTCGCGCTGGGCGCCGGCATCGCCCTGGTCACGGCGTTCCCGATCATGTGGCTGGTCGACACGAAGGACCCGCTGCTCATCACCGTGGCCGTCGTCGTCGGGTGGGCCTTCGCGGCGTGCACGATGTTCGGCGCCGAGGGGGCGTTCTTCGCGGAGCTCTTCCCGACCCGCGTCCGCTACAGCGGCATGTCGACCGTCTACCAGCTCGGCGTGCTGCCCTCCGGCGCCGTCGCGCCGGTCATCGGGACGTCGCTGCTGGCGGCGTACTCCGGGGCGTCCTGGCCGATCGCCGTCTACGTCATGGCGATGGCCGCGATCACGCTCGTCTCGCTCGCCTTCCTGCCCGAGACCCGGTGGCGTGACCTCGACACCGAGGAGATCACCGACACCCGCGTGAAGGAGGCCGTGCGATGACGCAGGCGACCCGTCCGGACATCGTCCTCGTCCTCGCGGACGACATGGGGTTCAGCGACATCGGCTGCTACGGCGGCGAGATCGACACCCCGAACCTCGACCGCATCGGTCGCGAGGGCGCGCGGTTCACGCAGTTCTACAACACCGCGCGCTGCTCGCCGTCCCGTGCGTCGCTGCTCACCGGCCTGCACCCGCACCAGGTCGGCGTCGGCATCCTCAACTTCGACGACTCGCCCGACGGTTATCCCGGGGACCTCGCGGACGAGAGCGTCACCGTCGCCGAGGCCCTGCGCGACGCGGGCTACGCGACGTACCTGTCGGGCAAGTGGCACGTGGCCTCCGACATGGAGACGCCCAACCACTCGTGGCCGACCCGCCGCGGCTTCGAGCGCTTCTACGGGACGCTCGAGGGCGCGGGGAGCTTCTACCAGCCGCGCACGCTGCACGAGCAGGAGACGAACGTCGAGGAGCAGGGGCTGGAGGACGACTTCTACTACACCGACGCGATCACGTCCGCGGCCGTCGGGTTCATCGACGACCACGCCGCCGAGCGCCCGGACGACCCGCTGTTCCTCTACCTCGCCCACACCGCGCCGCACTGGCCGCTGCAGGCCCCGGCGGACGACGTCGCGGCGTACGAGGGGCGGTTCGACGAGGGCTGGGACGTCCTCCGGGAGCGGCGCCTCGAGCGGCTCGTGAAGGAGGGCATCGTCGAGCCCGACCAGGAGCTGGCCGCCCGCGACCCGCGGGTGCCCGCGTGGGAGGACGCCTGGGAGGACCCCGACCACCGTCGGTGGGACGCCGCCCGCATGGCGACGTACGCCGCCCAGGTCTCGCGCATGGACGCCGGCGTCGGCGAGGTGCTCGACGCCCTCGAGCGCCACGGCCGCCTCGACAACGCGATCGTCGTCTTCCTCTCCGACAACGGCGGCTGCGCGGAGGAGCTCGACCACGACTTCGTCACCGCGTTCGTGCCGATCAAGCCGACCACGCGCGACGGCGAGGAGGTCGTCGCCGGCAACGTGCCCGGGCTGATGCCCGGCCCGGAGTCGACGTACCAGTCCTACGGGAGGGCGTGGGCGCACCTGTCGAACACGCCGTTCCGGGAGTACAAGCACTGGGTGCACGAGGGCGGCATCTCGACCCCGCTCCTGGTGCGGTGGCCCGCCGGGCTCGGCGGGGCCGGCGGGACGCTCGTGACCGAGCCCGCGCAGCTCGTGGACGTCCTGCCGACGTTCCTGGACGCCGCGGGGGCGCCGTACCCGACCGAGCGCGACGGCCACGTCGTCCCGCCGGCCGAGGGCGTCTCCCTGCTGCCGGCGCTGCGCGGCGGCACGGCGGGGGAGCGGGACCTGCTTTGGGAGCACGAGGGCAACTCCGCGATCCGTCGCGGCCGGTGGAAGCTCGTGCGCAAGCACGGGCAGGAGTGGGAGCTGTACGACGTCCCCGCCGACCGCGCGGAGGCCCACGACCTGGCCACCGAGCACCCGGACCTGGTCGCCGAGCTGTCCGCGGCGTACGAGGCCTGGGCCGAGCGGTGCGGCGTCATCCCGCACGAGCGGACCCTCGCGCTGTACGCGGAGCGCGGCAAGGGGCTGCCGCCGGAGTAGCCCCCTGGGCGCGGACGGTCCTCAGTCGGCAGGACGGCAGGGCCCCTCGCTCAGCCGCCGCAGGCCAGCGAGGTCGCCGGCGCCGAGGTCCAGTGCCCCCGAGGTCGGGTGCATGAGCTGCATCTCGTCGTCGACGTGGTCGAGGCCGAGGAGGTGCGCCACCTCGTGCATGTAGACGGCGACGCGCGAGACGGCGGTCCCGAAGCCCTCGACGAGGCGCGCGTCGAAGGAGAGGTCGAAGGTGATCTGCCCCGACACCCAGACCTCCTGACCCCGAGCGTTCACGACATACGTCGGCCGCGCAGCGCCGCCGCGGTCCGCCTGCCGACCCCACAGTGCGCCGTCGCCGTCCTCGCCCCACGTCACGAGGACCGGCTGGTCGGACCGCTCGCCGTACGTGCGGTAGGCGGGCCGGCTCACGGGACGGTCGAGCCGGAGGTCGAGGCCGGACGCCTCGGCGACGCGGTCGACCGCCGTCCTCAGGTCGCGCAGCGCACCCTCCGGCGCGTCGGTCGGGTTCCACACCATCTCCACCGGAGAGCACGGGTCCCACCGGGCCCCGGGTCGCAGCAGGGCGAAGAGCGCCTCGCCGCCCTGGAAGCCCCACCGACCGGGCGGCGAGTCGAGGAGGGCTCGTTGCTCGCGGTCGGACAGGGGATTGGACCGGGCCGGGGCGTACGACGGCTCCGAGGTCGCTGCCGTCGTGGCGTCTGGCCCGGCGGCCGGCTGCGCGGCCGGGCCGCCCGAGCAGCCCACGGAGGCGACGAGCACGAGTACGGCCGTGACGACCCCCCGAGTGCGCATGGGGCAGCCTACGGTTGCCCTAGCGATCGACCAGTGCGCCGATCGCGGTGTCGACCGCGACGGGTTCACGACCCAGCAGTCGGCCGAGCGTCGGGTCGACGACGTCGAAATCGCCGCGCCGGGCGGCGGCGTACATGCCGAGGGTGAAGTCGGCGGCGCCCGGCGGCATGCCGGCGGCGACGGCCTGCTCGCGCCACACGTCGTCCGGGACGACCACCCGGGTCACCGGGGTGCCGCTCAGCTCGCCCAGCCGGGCGGCGACGGCCTCGAGGTCGAGGGCGGCGCCGGCCGTGAGCGGCGGGGTGACGCCGTCCAGCGCCGGGTCGTCGTCGGTCAGGGCGGTCGCGGCGGCGGTGGCCAGGTCGGCGTGGGCGGTCCAGGAGACCGGACCGTCGGCGGGGGCCAGCAGCCTGCCGGTGCGCAGGGCGTCGCCCACGAACAGGCCGAGGGAGCCTGCGTAGAAGCCGTTGCGCAGCGCCGTGAACGGCACGCCGAGGCCGGCCAGGTGGGTCTCGGTGGCCGCGTGGACGCGCTGCGGGGCGAAGAGCGAGTCGGGCGAGGCAGCCTGGTGGCTGGTGTAGACGATCCGCTGCGCGCCCGCCGTCCGGGCGGCGTCGAGAGCCGCGGTGTTGGCCGCCAGCGCCGCCTCTCCGCGGATGGCGGCCGAGACGACGAGGACCCGGCTGGCGCCCTCGAACGCCCGCACGAGCGTGTCGGGGTCGGTGAAGTCGCCGGCTCGCACGCGGACGCCGAGCCGGGCCAGGTGCTCGGCCCGGTCGGGATCCCGCACGCTGACGCCGACCCGGTCCGCGGGCACGCGACGCAGGAGCTCCTGGACGACGAGCGAGCCGAGCCTGCCGGTCGCGCCGGTGGTGATGATCATTGCTACTCCTATGGACGGATCGTTGCTAACGGCACCAGTGAACCTGTCGTTATCGGCGATCGCAAGGAGGCGTTAGCATCGGAATCGTGAACGCGGCGACGGAGACCCCGGCCCGGCGGGCCGTGCTCGACGCGGCGGCGGACCTGCTGCGCGAGGTCGGCGCCGACGGCCTCACGACCCGCGCGATCGCCGACGCGGCCGGCGTCCAGGCGCCGACGCTGTACCGCCTGTTCGGCGACAAGGACGGCCTGGTCGACGCGCTCGCCGAGCACGTCATGGCGGCGTACGTCGCGGCCAAGACCGAGCGCGCGGCCGACGAGGAGGACGAGGACCCGGTGGTCGCGCTGCGGGACGCCTGGCGGGCGCACGTCGACTTCGGCCTGGCCAACCCGGCGCTCTACGCCCTGCTCGGGCGCCGTCAGGGCTCGGAGCGGTCCCCTGGCACGCTGACCGGGATCGAGGTGCTCCGCCGACGCGTGGGTCGGGTCGCCGCCGCCGGTCGGCTGCGGGTCGATGAGGAGCGGGCGGTCTGGATGGTCCACGCCGCCGGCCACGGGACGGTCCTCGCCCTGCTCGGCGTCCCTCCCGACGAGCGGGACCCCGGCCTGCCCGACGCCATGTACGACGCGCTCGCCGCGGCGCTGCTGCGGTCCGCGCCCGTCGTGGAGGACGCGACGCCGCAGGCAGTGGCCGTCACGATGGCCGCCGTCCTGCCCGACCTCGACGGGCTCAGCGCGGCCGAGCGGGCGCTGATGGCGGAGTGGCTGGGGCGCGTCACCCGGGTCCCCTGACCCCGACGGACACCCTGCGAGACCGGCGGGCAAAAGACTCCCCACCGTCGGAGCCCGGCGCTACTGTGCCTCCGGCCGCACCGGGGGGTGCGTGCCACCGGTGCGAAAGAGGACTGTGCATGGGACAGCTCAGGGCGGACGGTCGAGTGCTCCACGTCGACCTGCAGGGGGAGACGATCCGGGCCCGGACCGGCTCGATGGTCGCCTACGAGGGCAAGGTCGACTTCAAGAGCGCCGGCATGGGCGGCGGGGGCGGCTTCCGGGCCGCGCTCAAGCAGCGCGTGGCCGGTGAGGGCCTGTCGCTGATGGAGGTCAGCGGCGCCGGCCACGTGATGCTCGCCGAGGACGGCCAGTACGTGACGCGCGTCGAGCTGAACAACGAGACGCTCACCGTCGAGGCCGACTCCCTGCTCGCGCTGACCCAGGGCCTGCAGACCGACGTGAAGTTCATCGGCCTGCAGAACCTCAGCAACGGCCAGGGTGTCGCCACCACCGTCGTCAGCGGCAGCGGGGAGGTCGCGCTGCTCTCCGACGGGCCCATGATCGCGCTGGGTGTCCAGGGCGACGAGGTGTTCGTCGACCCGCAGGCCTACGTCGCCTCCCAGGGGAACCTGCAGATGAACCTCATCAGCGGCGTCAGCTGGCGGACCTTCGTCGGCGAGGGCAACGGGGAGGCGTTCACCCAGCGATTCACCGGCCAGGGCGTCGTGTTCCTCCAGCCGGCCGAGCGGGGTGCGTGAGATGGAGAAGATCAACAGCAAGGTCGTCTCGGTCGAGGTGAACCAGATGTCCCGGTGGGTCGCCCGTCGTGGGGCGATGCTGGGGTACGAGGGCCAGGTGTTCTTCCGCCCCCTCGCCGGGACGGCGGGCCCGCGCGGCGGCATGGCCGGAGTCATGACCGGCATGCTCAGCGGGGAGGCCAACCCGATGATGGCCGCCGAGGGCCAGGGCTCGGTGCTCTACGGATACCAGGGCCTGCACGTGGACGTCGTCCAGCTGACGCCGCAAGCGCCCCTGACGATCGAGGCCGACCGCCTCCTCGCCTACGACCACTCCATCCAGCTGTCGCTGATGCAGATCGGCAGCGGCGGGCTGCGCGGCCTCGCGCAGGGCGCGATGACCGGGCAGGGCCTCGTGACGTCACAGCTCAGCGGGCAGGGCGCCGTCGCGATCCTCTCCCACGGCGGGGCGATCCGGATGCCAGTCAACGGCGAGGTGTTCATCGACCCGCAGGCGTACGTCGCGCACCAGGGCAACGTCCAGGTGGAGCTGACCGGCAAGGTCGGTCTGCGGGACGCGGTCGGCCGGGGCAGCGGGGAGGCGTTCAAGCTGCGTCTCACCGGTCAGGGCGACGCCTACGTCCAGCCGTCCGAGCAGAAGTTCTGAGCAGGGGGAGACGACATGCTGCAGCTCGACACGACGTACACGGCGGCGACCCTGCCGGAGAACGACAACGTGAACCCGTACGCCTTCAGCGTCGCGCTGAACGGCTCCTGGTTCATCTCCAAGGGCGCGATGATCGCCTACTACGGTCGCATCGACTTCGAGGCCGTCGCCGCCTTCGCGTCCCGCGAGGCCTGGGTGGCCGCGCAGTTCTCGAGCCCCATCTACGTGCAGGACTGGGTCGTCGCGAACGGTCAGGGCAAGCTCCTGCTCGCCGACCGCGGGTACGACGTCAACAGCTACGACATCGACGCCGGCAACCTGACGATCAAGGCCACCAACCTGCTGGCCTTCGACGCCGGCCTCGAGCTGAAGCAGTCGATCGTGCCGGGTTTCGTGACGCTCATCGGGACGGGCAAGTTCCTCGCCAGCAGCAACGGCCCGGTGATCTTCAAGGAGCCGCCGTTCCGCGCCGACCCCGAGGCGCTCCTCGGCTGGGCGGACTGCCCCGCGCCGTCCCACCACCACGACGCGGCGTGGATGGCCGCGAACATGATGGCGGCCGCGCAGGGGATGTTCGGCCGGGTCTCCGGCGAGGAGCGTCAGTTCGACTTCACGGGCGCCGGGGTGATCCTGCTGCAGTCCAGCGAGACGACGCGGTCGGACCCCGCGACGCTGCGGCTGATCGAGTCGCAGGCCGCCGTCCTGCCGGTGCAGCAGAAGCAGACGCTGGCGCAGCGGCTCGCGGCCGAGGTGCAGCAGAGCCAGCAGCAGAACCGTTAGCGCGACGGGCGATGAGTTCCGCGCGCCGCCCGGGTCTGCCCCGCTCGTGACTGCCTACATCATCTACTTCAACCAGCAGTGGGTCCCCGACTACCCGGTCGAGGACTTCGACGACATCGCGCGGGACTCGCACGCCCTGGTCGACCGCATGCAGGAGGCGGGCATCGTCCGCTTCGCGGGCGGGCTCGAGGAGACGCCACCGCGCGCGCACGCCGACGCGACCAGCGGTGAGCTCGTGATCGCGGACGGGCCCTACTCGCGTCCTGACGAGTGGGTCGGTGGCTTCACGATCATCGAGGTCGACACCGAGCGCGAGGCGCGGTACTGGACGGGTGCCATCGCCGAGGCGTGCCGGTGGCCGCAGGAGCTCCGCGCCTTCACCGACGGGTGGACCAAGGGCTAGGCCCTGGTCAGTGCGACGGGCCGTACGGCAGCAGGGCCATCTCCCGGGCGTTCTTGATCGCCTTCACGACGCTGCGCTGCTGCTGCGGGGTCAGGCCGGTGACGCGGCGGGCGCGGATCTTGCCGCGGTCCGTGACGAACTTCTGCAGCAGCGTGACGTCCTTGTAGTCCACGTGCGCGACGTCGCGGGGCAGCATCGGGGGACGGCGCTTGACGCCGGGGCGTGCGGGGCGGGGCATGGGCCCACCGTAGTCGTACTGAGAACAGTTCTCAACTCGGAGGTTGGCTCCCGAAGACGCCCCAGCAGAGGTGGTCGCGGCGTCCCTGGTCCTCGAGGACGAGCTCCCGCACCTCGTCCGGCAGGAGCTCCCGCTGACGGTCGCGCTCGCGCCGCCCGGCGTCCGGGTCGTCGGGACGGGCGGCCCGGACGGCCTTGATCGCGTACGCCGCGGCGCCGAGGTCGTGCTCGGCGACGTGCGGCACGCAGGCGGCCTGACCCGCGGCGTACGCGGCGAACCGCCCGGCCCCCTCGAGCGGTCGCGCCGCCCCCATGGCGTGCCCACCGGCGGCCCGCGAGCGCATCATCGGCATCTCACCCCGGGTCCACGCCCGTACCGCCTCGACGGCCACCCGGGGCCGCGGGTCGTCCGGCTGCTCGCGTGCGAACAGCGGCAGGACCCGCTCGGCGCAGTCCGCGGCCCAGAGCGCCAGCAGGCGGTGGTGCTCGTCGGTCAGGCTGCCGCCGCGGCGGATCGTGACCAGGCGCGGGTCGCGGACGGGAGGCAGGATCACGTGCGGAGCCGCCCGTCGAGCCGGTGCACGAGGCGACTCGCGTCGGTGGTGGTGGCCTCGTCGACAGCCCGTCGCGGCCTGTCGTCGCCCCCTCGCGCGGCCTCGAACACCGGCAGCACCCACGTGGCACAGGCGGTGGCGAAGGAGGTCACGGCGCGCAGGTCGTCGAGGCTGAGCTCGATCTCCGGGGCGCGCACCGCCCCCACCCTAGGGCTGCGGAATGGTTCTCCACAGATTCCCGCGGAAAGCCTTCTCGGCCTACTCGTTGTCGGTGGTCGATCCTAGAATCGAACACATGAGCGAGTCGTTGGCAATCGAGGCGCTGGTGCGGGATGACCCCGTGGCCGCCGCGCGGGCGTTCGCCCGCGGTCTCGCCGACCTCGCTCCCGAGTCCTTCTGCGAGACCGACCTGGTCGACGTCCTCGGTGAGCTCGAGACCCTGAAGTGCGCGGCCGAATCGGCGCAGGCGGTCGCCACCCGCGGTGTGTACGCCGCGGCGGTCGCCCGTCAGCGGGCGGCGGGCTGGCGGTCCTCGCGGCTGGGTCAGGGGGTGGGTCACCAGGTCGCCCTGGCCCGTCGGGAGCCGCCCAGCCGCGGTTCGACGCACCTGGGTCTGGCGCGGGAGGTCGCGGCGCTGCCGCACCTGGCCGGGCTGTGGGCCGCCGGTCGCGTGTCGGAGCGGAAGGTGTCGCTCATCGTGGGGCGCATCGTGTGGCTCGACGCCGATGACCGTCGTGGGGTGGACGCCCAGCTCGCCGGCGACCCCGAGCGTGCGGAGCGGCTGTGCCAGATGAACGACTGGCAGGCCCGCGGCGCCGCCGAGGCCCTCGCCTGCGCCGCCGACCCCGCCGGCGCGGTACGCCGTCGTGCCGCCGCCGAGGCCGACCGCCACGTCACCTCACGGCCCGCACCGGACACCATGATGCGGCTCTCCGCGTTGCTGCCGGTCAAGGACGGCGTCGCCCTCATCGCCGCGCTACGCCTGGCCGCGGACCAGGCACGCGCCGCCGGCGACGACCGCACCCGCGGGCAGGTCATGGCCGACACCCTCGTCGGACGCGTCACCGGCCGCGACCCCCTCACCGACCCCGCGCCCGTGACCGTCGACGTCACCGTCCCCCTCGACGCGCTGCTGCCCGACGGCTCCCACGACGGGCAGGCGCCGCACGCGTTCGGGTGGGTCGACGGCTACGGCGAGGTCCCCGCCGACCTCACCCGGTCGCTGGTCGCGGATGCCGTCGAGACCCTGGGGGTGTTCCGGCGGGTCTTCACCGACCCCGCCACCGGACAGCTCGTCGCCATGGAATCCGCCGCACGCCGCTTCCCCGCGCTGCTCGCACTGCTGCTGCGGCGCCGCGACACCTACTGCCGCACCCCCTGGTGCGGCGCCCCCATCCGCCACACCGACCACGTCCTCCCGGCCGAGGAGGGCGGGCCCACCTCCGCCGACAACGGCCAAGGCCTGTGCGAGGCCTGCAACTACGCCAAACAAGCCCCCGGCTGGCGCTCCAAGACCCGCACCGACCCCGACGGCACCCACGTCGTCGAGACCACCACCCCCACCGGCCACACCCACGAGACCCGACCACCACCCGCACACCCACCCAGGTCACCCCGGGAGTAGACCCCCGGGTGGTCGGGCAGTGAGCGGGCCCCGGCGGGCGAACGCCCGTCGAGACCGGGCGCGCCCGCACCGGGAGCCGGGCGAGACTGGGGCGGTGAGCGACACCCGCGTCCTGCGCGAGGAGGACCCCGAGGCCGCCCGGTTGCTCGGGGAGGGGTGGACGGTCGTCGCGGAGTCCTGGGGTGCCCGGCTGCGCGACCCGGACCCGCAGCGGCTGCGGGCGCTGGTGGACGTCGCCACCCTCGCCGGGTACGACGTCCGCGAGCTCGAGCGCCACGAGCTCGGCGCCGTCGCGGGGCTGGAGGCGGTGACGGCCGGTGACTACCCCAGGACGCCGGCGACGGACGTCCCCGCGCGCACGCGCGCCGTCCTGGAGGCGATGGACGCGCGGTTCGTGGGGGCGTGGGCCGGCGACGTCCTCGCCGCGGTCACGGCGGTCGAGCCGGGGGAGGGACTGGTCGAGACGTCCTTCACGTCGGTGCACCCCGAGCACCGGCGGCGTGGGCTGGCGGCGGCGGTGAAGGCGGCGTCGGTGCTCGTGATGCTGCCCGGTGGTGCGCGGGTGTTCGGGACCGGGGGAGCGGCGGTCAACGCGGGCAGCCTGGCGATGAACGCGCGGGTCGGGTACCTCGTGGAGGAGCGGTGGCTCAGCCTGCGCGCGCCCGCGGCCCGGCCCGCCGACGACGCCGCCGGCGGGTCGACGGGTTTGGCGAAAGCCCCACGCCGGGGGCCCTCGGATTTCTAGAATCGGGTGGTCGCCCATGGGGAGGCGACCCTGCATCCTTCCCCCGTTCTCGAGGTCCTCATGTCGTTCCGTCCTGCTGTGCGCCCACGTCTGCTCGCCGGGGTCGGTTCCCTGGCCGCCCTGGCGCTGCTGGCGGTCCCGGTCGTGCCCGCTGTGGCCGCCGACGAGGTCGAGGCCACCGTCCCCGGCGCCGAGGGCGCCGTCGAGCCGACGGAGCCGACGGAGCTGACGGAGCCGGGTGAGCCGAGCGCACCCGTCGAGGGCCTCGAGGACACCGAGCCGAGCGCGCCGACCGCGCCCGGCGAGAGCACCGAGCCGACCGGGAGCGTCCAGCCCGCGGAGCCGGTGGCTCCCGTGCCGGCGGGCCCGTCCTGCGTCGGCGGTGGTCTCGGTGACGGCCCGGTCGGGGGCGCGAGCAACCCAGTCGACGGCACCCGATGGGTCGCCGAGCAGGTCGCGCCCGGACGGCTGGTCCTCCGCCGCGCCCTCGACGGGGGCACCACCGCGCCGCTGGCCACCCTGGAGCTGCCCGGGGCGCCCGGGGCCGCGGGCGGCCTCACCTTCGGGGCCGACGGGCGGCTGTACGTGGTCGCGGCGGCCGACGCCGGTGGCGAGGCGGTCCTCTTCCGCACCGCACTCCCGCTCCGACCCAGCACGCGTCCCCTCGAGGTCGCGGAGGTCAGCCGTGCGTCGACCGACGCCCCGGTGACCCGCATCGCCTTCACGCGTGACGGTCTCCTCCACCTCGTCTCCGACGGCTTCTCGACCGCGATCGACCCGGTCACCGGTGAGACGGTCGCGACCTACGGCGCCGCCGCCGGTCAGGCGCTCGCCTGCGGCCGGCCGAGCCAGCTCACCGTGCGCGTCGCGCTGCCGCGGGGCCGGGTGGCACCCACGGACCAGCTGGCCGTGACCCTCACCGGCGCTGCGTACGACGGCTCGCCTGTCGCGCCCCGCGGCGTCACCGCCGGCGACGACACCGGCCGCCAGGCGAAGCTGGGCGAGTACGTCCAGGTCCTCGCCCTGCCGGGCGCCACCTACGACGTCGTCCTCACCACCGCGGACGGCCTCGCCCCCACCGCGTACGACGTGGCCCTGGCCTGCGACGACGGTCCGACGCGCCTGGTCGACACACCCGGGACGAGCGGGACGGTGACCATGCCCGACCGCTCCTCGTCCCCCACCTGCACCTTCACCGCCGTGCCGGCCGAGGCGGAGCCCACGGAGCCCACGGAGCCGGACGGCGACCGGGGCGCCGGGCCGCGGGCGTCCGGCCCGGCGGTCCTCACCCTCGGCCGCGACGACGGGCTGCTCGGCGGTGGCGTGGGGACGGACCGCGAGAAGGGCCGGGAGAAGACGGAGGAGCCGGACGACTCCGGGGACGGCGCGCGGCGCGACGCCTCGGGCGCCGGCCTGGGCCGCGACCTCGGCGACCAGATGCGCCAGGACGGGGCCCTGGGCGGCGGCCTGGGCGACCTGGGCGGCGGCATGCCCGGCGCCACGGGCACCGGGACCGACACCGAGACGGGTGCCGACCGGACGAGCGGCGCCCGGGACCCGGGTCCGAACCTGCCGAACACCGGCGGTCCGCCGGCGGTGGTGCTCCCGGTGGCTCTCGGGGCGATCGCCCTGGGCAGCGTGCTCGTCGCCCGCCGCCGGCGCCCCACGGGTCACCACCGCGCCCGGGCCTGACGGGGACGCCGGCGCCCACGCGGGGACGGCTCAGAGGCCCCGGGTGGCCTCGCGGTGCGTGTCGCGGAGCGGCAGGTAGGACTGGGCGTTGCGGTGGACGCGCGTGAGCTCGTCCTCGGTGAGCTCGCGCCGCACCTTGCCCGGCACGCCGACGACGAGGCTCCGGGCGGGGACCTCCTGGCCCTCCCGGACGACGGCCCCGGCGCCCACCAGGCTCTGGGTCCCGACCACGCACCCGCTGAGCAGGCGGGAGCCCATCCCGATCAGCACGTCGTCGCCGACCGTGCAGCCGTGCACGAGCGCCTGGTGGCCGACCGACACCCGCGCGCCGATCTCGACGGCGTGGGTCGTGTCCGCGTGCACGACGGTGCCGTCCTGCAGGTTGCTGTCGGCGCCGAGCAGGATCGGGTTCACGTCGGCGCGCAGCACGCAGCCGTACCAGACGCTGGCACCCGCCTCCACGCGCACGTCGCCGACGAGGATCGCGCCGGGCGCGACCCAGGCGTCGGGGTGGACGACGGGACGGGTGTCGCCGAGAGGGATGAGGAGGGGTCCGGTCACCCGCGTCACCCTGCCACGACCGGGACGGCGGTCGTCCAGGAATACACCTTGAGTCGAGTGCGCTAAAGTTTCTGTAGTCGACCACCGGGCCGAGACGACGCGAGGAGGCGGGCTTGAGCCAGTTCAGTGCGGAGAAGTTCACGACCAAGGGCCGTGAGGCGATCGAGGGCGCCCAGATCCTCGCCACCACCGAGGGCCACACCGCCGTCGAGCCGGTGCACCTGCTCGTCGCCCTGCTGCGCGACGCCGAGGGCAGCACCCAGAGCCTCGTGACCCGCTCGGGGGTCGACCCGCAGGCGCTGCTCGGCGCCGCGAAGGCCGAGACCGACCGGCTCCCCAGCGCGAGCGGCAGCACGGTGCAGCGCCCCGGTCCCAGCGCGGCGTTCACCCGCGTGCTCGCGAAGGCGATCGACCTCGCCGGGTCGATGAAGGACGAGTACGTCGCGACCGAGCACCTCCTCGTCTCCCTGGCCGCCGTCGAGAGCGCCGCCCAGCGGGTGCTCACCGCCGCCGGGCTGGACCAGAAAGGCCTGTCCGAGCAGCTCGTCGCCCTGCGCGGCAACCGCCGCGTGACGAGCCCGGACGCCGAGTCGACGTACGAGGCGCTCGAGAAGTACTCCGTCGACCTCACCGCGTCCGCCGCCGAGGGCAAGCTCGACCCGGTGATCGGGCGCGACGCCGAGATCCGCCGCGTCATCCAGGTCCTCTCGCGCCGCACGAAGAACAACCCCGTCCTGATCGGCGAGCCCGGCGTCGGCAAGACCGCCGTCGTCGAGGGCCTCGCCCAGCGCGTCGTCGACGGCGACGTCCCCGACTCGCTGAAGGGCCGGCGCGTGCTGAGCCTCGACCTCGCGGCGATGGTCGCGGGTGCGAAGTACCGCGGCGAGTTCGAGGAGCGCCTCAAGGCCGTCCTCGAGGAGATCAAGGACGCCGGCGGGCAGGTCATCACCTTCATCGACGAGCTCCACACCGTCGTCGGAGCGGGCGCCGGCGGCGACTCCGCGATGGACGCCGGCAACATGCTCAAGCCGATGCTCGCCCGCGGCGAGCTGCACATGGTCGGCGCGACCACGCTCGACGAGTACCGCGAGCGCATCGAGTCCGACCCGGCGCTGGAGCGCCGCTTCCAGCAGGTGTACGTCGGTGAGCCCACCGTCGAGGACACCGTGCAGATCCTCCGCGGCATCCAGGAGAAGTACGAGGCCCACCACGGCGTCCGCATCACCGACGCCGCCCTGGTCGCGGCCGCGCAGCTCTCCGACCGCTACATCACCGGCCGCCAGCTGCCCGACAAGGCGATCGACCTCATCGACGAGGCCGCCAGCCGGCTGCGCATGGAGCACGAGTCCTCCCCGGAGGAGATCGACGTCCTGCGCCGGCAGGTCGACCGGCTGACGATGGAGCAGTTCGCCCTCGAGAAGGAGTCGGACGACGCCTCCGTCGAGCGGCTCGCCGCGCTGCGCGCCGACCTCGCCGACAAGCAGGAGGAGCTGCGCGCCCTGGAGGCCCGCTGGGAGCGTGAGCGCCAGACCCTCGAGGGGGAGGGCGAGCTCCGCAAGCAGCTCGACCAGCTGCGCATCGACGCCGACCGGCTGCAGCGCGAGGGCGACCTCGGCCGCGCGAGCGAGATCCTCTACGGGCAGATCCCCGTGCTGGAGAAGCAGATCGCCGAGGCGGCCGCGCAGGCCGAGCAGGCCCAGCACGAGGGGGACCTCGAGCCGCTCGTCGGCGAGGAGGTCGGCGCCGAGCAGGTCGCGGACGTCGTCGAGGCGTGGACCGGCATCCCCACCGGCCGTCTGCTCGAGGGCGAGACCGCGAAGCTGCTGCGGATGGAGGACGTCCTCGGCGAGCGCCTCATCGGCCAGCGCCAGGCCCTCACCGCGGTCAGCGACGCCGTTCGTCGCTCCCGCGCGGGCATCGCCGACCCCGACCGCCCGACGGGCTCGTTCCTCTTCCTCGGTCCCACCGGCACCGGCAAGACGGAGCTGGCGAAGGCGCTGGCGGACTTCCTGTTCGACGACGAGCGCGCGATCGTCCGCGTCGACATGAGCGAGTACTCCGAGAAGCACTCGGTGGCCCGTCTCGTCGGCGCCCCGCCCGGCTACGTCGGCTACGACGAGGGCGGCCAGCTCACCGAGGCCGTCCGGCGCCGCCCGTACGGCGTGGTCCTGCTCGACGAGGTCGAGAAGGCCCACCCGGAGGTCTTCGACATCCTCCTGCAGGTGCTGGACGACGGTCGCCTGACCGACGGCCAGGGCCGCACGGTCGACTTCCGCAACACGCTGCTGATCCTCACGAGCAACCTGGGCTCGCACCACCTGGTCGACCCCACGCTGTCGCCCGAGGCGCGCCGCGAGGCGGTCATGGGCGTGGTCCGGGCGTCGTTCAAGCCGGAGTTCCTCAACCGGCTCGACGAGATCGTCACCTTCGACGCCCTCACGCCCACGGACCTCACCCGCATCGTCGACCTGCAGCTCGGCCTGCTCGAGCGGCGCCTCGCCGTCCGGCGGATCTCGATCGAGGTCTCGGACGCGGCGAAGCGGTGGCTCGCGGACGTCGGCTACGACCCGGCGTACGGCGCCCGCCCGCTGCGGCGCCTGGTGCAGTCGGCGATCGGCGACCCGCTGGCCCGGCTGCTCATCGGCGGGGAGGTCACCGACGGGGGCACCGTGACGGTGGACGTCGCCGACTCCGACGACGGCGGCCTGGCGGTGCGGCCCGGCTAATCGCCGGCCCTCGCCACCGGGGCGCTCCTCCACCCTCATGGGAGGATCACAGGGTGCCTCAGACCACCGACGCCCGGCCCCAGCAGGCGACCCTCGGCGGCTGGATGATCGTCTCCGGCTCCGTGCTGCTGGTCGCGTCGTTGTTCACGACGATGGCCGAGCTGCGGTCCCTGGACACCCGCCGCTCCGTGGAGGAGACCCTCGCCGAGCCGCCGCTGGACACCTCCGGCATCTCGGTGGAGGGCTTCCTGCAGCTGCTGCACGCCAGCGCGCTCGTGGCCGGCGGGTGCGCGGCCGCGATGGCGGTGCTCGGCGTCTACGCCCTGCGCCGCCACCGCCCGGCCCGCGTCCTGCTCAGCGTCCTGGCCGTCCCGCTGTTCCTGGCCGGGATCGTGGCCGGCGGCCTGCTGTCGTCGGTCGTCGCCGTCTCCGTCGCGCTGCTCTGGGTCAAGCCCAGCCGCGACTGGTTCGACGGCACCCCGCGCGCGGTGCCCGAGGCGCCCGCCCGGCCGACGCCCGGGGACCCCGCCGCGCGCCCGGACCCGTCGCACGACGGCACCGGCGGACCCACCGGGACCGACGGGCCCGCCGACGGCCCGTCGGCCCCCGACGCCCCGTGGTCACGACCCGTCGCCGACGGCGAGGCCACCGGCGCCCGGCCGTACGCCGGGTTCGGGACGCCCCAGTCCGGCCAGCCGGGTCAGGCCACCGACACCCTCCCGCGTCCCTGGGGCGGCACCGGCCCGGCGGCCCCGGCCCGCGGCGACGCCCGCACGCGGCCGCCCGCGGTGCTCGTCGCCTGCCTGGTCACCTGGCTGGTGTCGGGCCTCGTGGCGCTGCTGATGGTCGCCGGCGCGGTCGACGTGCTCCTCAACGCCGACCCGCTGCTCGACGAGGTCCGCCGCCAGCAGCCCGAGGCGTTCGAGCAGAGCGGTCTGACGCGCGGCGCGCTCGTGGCGACGATCGCGGTCATGTGCGGCCTCGT
The DNA here is from genome assembly GCF_022436705.1 of Nocardioides sp. CFH 31398. Lineage (GTDB taxonomy): Bacteria > Actinomycetota > Actinomycetes > Propionibacteriales > Nocardioidaceae > Nocardioides. Next base: position 185,524 of record NZ_JAKUHT010000001.1, read on the forward strand.
CGCCGTCTGGGCGATCGGCGCGATCGTCGCCGCCGTCCTCGCCTTCCGGGGCTCGCCCGCCGGGCGGACGGCCCTGGTCGTCTCCGCCGCGGTGTCGGGAGCGCTGGCGGTGCTGGCGGGCCTGCTGCAGCCGGTGCTGTGGGCGCTGTCCCTCGCCGCCCTCCTCACGGTGCTGTGCCTGCTGCGCCCGGAGGTCCGGGCCTGGTACGCCGGTCGCGGTGGGACGGGTCGATGAGCGACGAGGAGCCCACCCGGGCGGGCTGGTCGAGCCCCAGCGGCGGCCAGCAGCCGCCGGCCCCGCCGCAGCAGCCGCCGTACGGCCAGCAGCCCGCGTACGGGCAGCCGCCGTACGGCCAGCAGCCCGCCTACGCCCAGCAGCCGGCGTACGCCTACGGGCCGACCTCGGCCGCGGACGTGCGGCGACCCCTGACGGTGTCGGTCGCCGGATGGCTGGGGATCGTGTCCTCCGGCGGCTGGATGCTGCTCGGCGTCATGGTGACGTCGTTCGCCCTCGCCGGCTACGACGACTTCGTCGACGGCCTGGACTCCGACACCGGCGGCGCGGTCGTCGTGGGGGCGTTCGTCCTCATGGTCACGCTCGGCGCGGTCGGCGTGCTCGGCGGCGTCCTCACGCTGCGCCGCAGCGTCGCGGGTCGCGTCCTGCTGACCGTCATGTCCAGCCTGGCCGCGGTGTTCTGGCTCTTCACGATCACCGCGATCGTGACCGTCGTGCCGCTCGTGGCGTCCGTCGCGACGGTCGTGCTGCTGTACGTCGGGGGCGCGAACGACTGGTTCGCCCGCCGCCTCCCGGCGAACGCCGGCACGGCGCCGGGACCGTACGGCGGACCGCCGTACGGCGGCCCGCCCCAGCGCTGGTGACGACACCCGGCCCGCCCTGGCCGGTGCCGCGGTCGGTGCCCGCGCGTCCGGGGGCCGTGACGACCGCGGGCGTCCTCACGATGCTGTTCGGGATCTTCGGGGTGCTCGCGTCCTTCGTGGTCGGCGGCCTCGTCGCCGTCCTCGGCCTCGTGATCGACGCCCTCGCCGGCAGCACCGGCGACGGCCCGCCGGAGCAGGGCGTGACCCCCGTGCTGGTGGTCGCGGCCGTGGTCGTCGTCGCGGTGGGCGTGCTCCTCAGCGGCCTGCACGTGCTGCTCGGCGTCCGCGTGATGCGGGGCGGGGCCGTCGCGCGGGTCGTCCTCACGATCTGGGACGCGCTGCTCGCCCTGGCCGGGGTCGCGGTGGTGGTCCTGACGCTGGTGGCCGCGCTGGACGGCGGCGGATCGGTGGAGCTGGTGGTGCTGCCTCTGCTCGGCGCCGCGGTGCCCGTCGCCGTGGTGGTGTGCCTCTGGGTGCCCGCCGCGAGCGCCTGGTTCGCCGCGGGGCTCAGGCCGTGAGGTCGGCCCGCGCGAGCCGCTCGAGGCCCTCCTCGATGACCGGGCGGTCCTTGGAGAAGGTCCACCGGACGAGCGTGCGGCCCCCACCGGGGGCGTCGGGCCGGTCGTAGAAGATCGGCAGCGGGATCGCCACCACGCCGGCCCGCTCGGGCAGCGCGGCGCAGAAGGTGTCGGCGTCGTCCCAGCCCAGGGGAGCGACGTCGGTGAGCTCGAAGTACGTCCCCTCGGCGGGTCGCGCGGGCAGCCCCACGGCGGCGAGACCCTCCACCAGCAGGTCGCGGCGCGAGGCGAGGTCCGCGGCGAGCGCCTTCGGCCAGTGGTCGTGGGAGTCCAGCGCGACGGCGACCGCCGGCTGCAGCGGCGCCCCCGAGGTGAAGGTCAGCCACTGCTTGGCGTCGAGCACCGCCCGCACCAGGGGGGCGGGGCCGGTCGCCCACCCGACCTTCCAGCCGGTCAGCGACCACGACTTCCCGACGCTGGACAGCGTCAACGTCCGCTCCGCCATGCCGGGCAGGGTCGAGATCGGGACGTGCTCGTGGTGGTCGAAGACCAGGTGCTCGTAGACCTCGTCGGCGATGACGAGGACGTCGTGGCGACGCGCCAGCGTCGCGATCGCCTCCAGCTCGGTGCGGGTCAGCACCGTCCCGGTCGGGTTGTGCGGCGAGTTCAGCAGGATCGCCCGGGTGCCGTCGCCGACCGCCGCCTCGAGCTCGGCGACGTCGAGCCGGAAGTCCGGGGCCCGGAGGGCGACGGGGCGGCGCACGGCGCCGGCCATCTGGAGCATCGCGGGGTAGGAGTCGTAGAACGGCTCGACGACGACGACCTCGTCACCGGGCTCGACGAGCCCGAGGACCGCGGCCGCCACGCCCTCGGTGACCCCCGTGGTCACCACGACCTCGGTGTCGGGGTCGAGCTCGATGCCGTAGTGGCGGTGCTGGTGGGCCGCGACGGCCTGCCGGAGCGCCGGGAGGCCGATGCCGGGCGCGTACTGGTTCGCGCCGGTCCGCAGCGCCTCGACCGCGGCCTCGCGGACCTCCGCGGGCCCGTCGGCGTCGGGGAACCCCTGCCCCAGGTTGACCGAGCCGGTGGAGACCGCGAGCGCCGACATCCGCGTGAAGATGGTCGGGGCGATCCCGTCGAGACGCGAGGCCGTGCGGACGGTCCGAGAGGTGCTCGTCTCCATTCGGTGAAGACAACCACACGCCCGGGGGGCGGGGTTAGCCTCCTGTGGTGGGCAGGGGTGCACGACGCGGACGGGCGTGGGCGGCGTGAGGGCCCTCGGCGCCCTCCTCGTGCTCGCCGGCCTCGCGGCGCTCGGGTGGTACGGCTGGGAGATGTGGGGGACGACGTACGTCGCCCAGCAGAAGCACGGTGACGTCGTCGACGCCCTCGAGCGCGACTGGGAGGCCGGACGCCGGGTCGCCTCGGTGGACGGCGAGGAGGCGGGCGCCGTCGTCCGGATCCCGCGCTTCGGCGACGACTACGCCGTCCCGGTGCTGGAGGGTGTGGGCGACGACGTCCTGGCCACCGGGTACGGCCACTTCCCGGAGGCCGTCGGCCCCGGCGAGCGCGGCAACTACGCGATCGCGGCGCACCGCGTCACCCACGGCGAGCCGCTGCGCGACATGCCGGAGCTGCAGCCGGGCGACGAGGTGGTCGTCGACACCGCCTCGACGCGATACACCTACCGGCTCACCAGCGGCGGGGACGACCTCGTGGTGGGCATGGAGGACTACTGGGTGGTCGACGAGGTCCCCGACAACCCCGTCGAGGGCGGCGTCGAGCCGGCACAGCGGCCCGGTCAGCGGCTGCTCACCCTGACCACCTGCGCGTCGGTCTTCGAGACCACCGAGCGCATGGTGGCCTTCGGCGTGCTCGTCGACAGCCGCCCGCGCGAGGCCGCGACCGCGGCGTCCGCCCCGGCCGGGCCCGGTTCGGACCGCCGGTAGCCTCGCCCACGTGATCACCGCCGTCGCCGCCGCCCCAGACCCCTCGGGCCAGGAGCTGAGCGGCATCGCCGGCTGGGCCGTCGACCTCATGGAGCGCCTCGGCGCCGTCGGCGCGGGGATCATCGTGGCGCTGGAGAACCTCTTCCCGCCGATCCCCAGCGAGATCATCCTGCCGCTGGCGGGGTTCACCGCGAGCCAGGGGGACTTCACCCTCGCCTCCGCGCTGTTCTGGACCACCGCGGGGTCCGTCGTCGGCGCGCTGCTCCTCTACTGGATCGGCGCGGCGTTCGGCCGCGAGCGCATGTACTGGGTGTGGGAGCGGATGCCGCTGGTCAAGACCGAGGACCTGGAGAAGACCGAGGCCTGGTTCGCCCGGCACGGCCGCAAGGCGGTGTTCTTCGGGAGGATGATCCCGATCTTCCGCAGCCTCATCTCCGTGCCCGCGGGCATCGAGCGGATGCCGCTGGTGCAGTTCCTCGGCCTCACGCTCGCCGGCAGCCTGATCTGGAACACGATCTTCGTGCTCCTGGGTTACTACCTCGGCGAGAACTGGGAGGCGATCGAGCCCGTGATGGGCGTCGTCCAGTACGTCGTCATCGGCGTCACCGTGGCGCTCCTGGCGTGGTGGCTGGTCAACCGCGTCCGCTCCATCCGGCACAAGCGCGCCGCCTGAGGCGCGCGACTAGGGTGGGCGTCCGTGACCGACGACCAGCTCGCCCGTGACGTCGACGCGGTCTGCCGCCTGAGCGGGGAGTTCACGCTCCGCTCGGGGCAGGTCAGCAGCGAGTACTTCGACAAGTACCTCTTCGAGTCCGACCCGCTCCTGCTCGCCAGGGTGGCCGACGCGATGGTGCCGCTCGTGCCCGAAGGCACCCAGCTGCTCGGCGGTCTCGAGCTCGGCGGCGTCCCCATCGCCACGGCGGTGTCGGCGCGGACGATGCTGCCCGCGCTCTTCGTGCGCAAGAAGGCGAAGGAGTACGGCACCGCCAAGCTCGCCGAGGGCCCGGACGTCGCGGGCCGCCGGGTCACCCTCGTCGAGGACGTCGTCACCACCGGCGGGGCCGTCCGCGACGCCACCCGCGCGCTGCGCGACGCCGGCGCCGTCGTCGAGGTCGTCGTGTGCGCCATCGACCGCAGCCCCGCCGGCGAGAACCCCCTCGCGGACGTCGGGCTCGAGGTCCGGCCGGTGCTCACGAAGGCGCAGCTCGACGCCGCGCGTGGCTGAGACCGACCCGACCGAGGACCCGGCCGAGGACCCGGCCGACGACCTGGCCGACGACCCGGCCGACGACCTGGCCGACGACAGGGCGGACGAGCGGGCGCCGTACGACCCGATGCCCCACGGCCCGCCCGAGGTCGGCGTCGGGCCCTGGCCCGGCGGCCGTGACGCGTGGCCCGACGAGGACCACCACGACCCGCGGCTGCTCGCCGAGGGCGACCGTCGCAACGTCGTCGACCGCTACCGCTACTGGCGGATGGAGGCGATCGTCGCCGACCTCGACACCCGCCGCCACGGCTTCCACGTCGCCATCGAGAACTGGCAGCACGACTTCAACATCGGCACGATCGTCCGCTCGGCCAACGCGTTCCTCGCTGCGGAGGTGCACGTCGTCGGCAACCGCCGGTGGAACCGCCGCGGCGCGATGGTCACCGACCGCTACCAGCACGTGCGCCACCACCCCGACGTCCCGGCGCTGAAGGACTACCTGGGGAGCCTGGACGGGCCCGACGGCGTCCCGCTGTGGGGCATCGACAACCTGCCCGGCTCGCTGCCGCTGGAGTCCGCCGACCTGCCGCGCCGGGTGTGCCTGCTGTTCGGGCAGGAGGGACCGGGACTGTCGGAGCAGGCCCGCTCGGTCGTCGACGGCACGTTCTCGATCGCCCAGTACGGCTCGACGCGGTCGATCAACGCCTCCGCGGCCGCGGCGATCGCCATGCACGCCTGGATCCGCGCGCACGCCGGACCGCCGACCGCCTAGCGTCTCGACCATGAGCACCCCGCAGACACCCGAGCTGACCCGCCGCGAGTCCGTCGTCGTCGACGCGACGCCCGCCGAGGTCTACGACCTCGTCACCAGCATCGAGCGGACCGGCGAGTGGAGCCCCGTGTGCACCTCCTGCGCGTGGGAGCCGCCGCACGACGGCCCCCGGGTGGGGGCGTGGTTCACCGGCCGCAACGAGAAGGGCACCCGGGTGTGGGAGACCCGCTCGCAGGTCGTCGAGGCCGAGCCCGGACGCTCGTTCGCGTGGCTGGTGGGCGGCGCGTTCGTGCGGTGGGGCTACGAGCTCGCCCCGCTGGACGACGGTCGTACCGAGCTGACCGAGACCTGGGAGTTCCTGCCCGAGGGCCTCGCGATGTTCCGCGACAAGTACGGCGACGACGCCGACGCGCAGGTCGCCGACGCGCAGGTCGCCGACCGGGCCTCCGACGCCCACGCCGGCATCCCGGCCACGCTCGCCACGCTCAAGCGGATCCTGGAGTCCTGAGGCCCCGGGCCCGTCCGGGTCCCGCGCCTCAGCGCAGCCCGGGCGGCGTGCGCCCCCGGGTTGGGGCGGCCACGGCGTCCAGGACGTCCGCGCAGGTCCGGCGGTGCACCCACTCCATCAGCGTCTCCCGTGCAGGCAGGTCGACGACGAGGTAGGCGACGCCCACGACCCCGGCGGGGTCGAACCGCACGGACTGGGTGAGCTCGCACCCGCCGGTCACCACGGGGGTCACCTCGGTGGTGAAGGTGACCCGCCCCGGCGCGCGGACCGTCGCCTCCATCACCAGGCGCCGGCGCGAGCGGTCCGCCTCGCGCACCAGCCAGAAGCCGGCCCGGTCGCCGGTGCGCAGCTCCGCGCCACCCGGCGCCGGGTGGTCGCGGTCCTGCCCGCCGGCGAGCCGGTCGAGCAGGTCGCGGAAGCGGAAGGGGATCGCGTCGAGGTACCACCGCGGTCCTGCGCGGCCGTCGGCCACGGTCGCCCACGCGACGTCGGGGTCGGCGTCCAGGCCGGTGGAGCGCGTGCTCGTCCTCGGGGTCACGCGCGGACGGTACCCAGCCGTGCCAGGCTCGTGGGGTGACCGACCTGCGCTTCTACCTCGACCCCGTCTGCCCGTTCGCCTGGCTCACCAGCCGCTGGGTGCGCACCGTCGCCGCGCAGCGCGACTACGACGTGGAGTGGCGCTTCATCTCGCTGCGGCTGCTCAACGCCCACGTCGACTACGACGCGCAGTTCCCGCCCGAGTACGAGGCCGGGCACACGGCGGGGCTGCGGGTGCTGCGGCTGCTGCACCGCGTCCGCGAGGAGCACGGCAACGACGCCGTCGAGCGTCTCCACGCGGCGTACGGCCACCGGATCTTCGAGGCGTCCGACAGCGCCGACCTCGACGCCGGGTACCGCGGCACCGCCCCGCTCGTCGCCCCGCTGCTGGACGAGGTGGGCCTGCCGGCGGACCTCGTCGACGCCCTGGACGACGACGCGCGCGACGCGGCGCTGCAGGCGGAGACCGACGAGGCGCTCGCGCTGACGGGCAAGGACGTCGGGACGCCGATCCTGCACGTCGAGCCGGACGCCGAGGACGGCGGCACGGGGTTCTTCGGCCCCGTCATCAGCCGCCTCCCCGACGAGCGGCAGGCCGCGGAGCTGTGGGAGCACGTGGTCGCCCTGGCCCGCTTCGGCGGCTTCACGGAGCTGAAGCGGAGCCTGCGTGAGCGCCCGCAGCTGGCGTCGTTCGGCGTGACGGCCGGTGAGGCCGGGACGGTCGAGGACTGGCACGGCGGCAGCCGTCGCCAGCACCGGTGAACGCCGGTCCCACGGTCGCGCACGACTGAGTAGGGTCGCCGCAAGCACGCCCCGCACGACCGCCCGCACGACCGCGCCGAAGGAGCCGCACATGCCGATCGCCACCCCCGAGGTGTACGCCGAGATGCTGGACAAGGCGAAGCAGAACCAGTTCGCCTACCCCGCCATCAACGTGTCCTCGTCGCAGACGCTGAACGCCGCGCTCAAGGGCTTCGCGGACGCCGGCTCCGACGGCATCATCCAGGTCTCCACGGGCGGTGCGGAGTACTTCTCCGGCCCCAGCGTCAAGGACATGGTGGTGGGCTCGACCGCCTTCGCGCTGTTCGCCCACGAGGTCGCGCGCTCCTACCCCGTCAACATCGCGCTGCACACCGACCACTGCCCGAAGGACAAGCTGGACGGCTTCGTGCGCCCGCTGCTCGACCTGTCGCGCGACCGCGTCGACCGCGGCCAGAACCCGCTGTTCCAGTCCCACATGTGGGACGGCTCCGCCGTCCCGCTCGACGAGAACCTCGAGATCGCCGAGGACCTCCTCGCCCGCGCCGCGGCCGCGAAGATCGTGCTCGAGATCGAGGTCGGCGTCGTGGGCGGCGAGGAGGACGGGGTCGAGGGCGGCTCCGGCGACAAGCTCTACTCGACCACGGACGACGCGCTGGCCACGGTCCGCGCGCTGGGCACCGGCGAGAAGGGTCGCTACCTGACCGCCCTGACCTTCGGCAACGTCCACGGCGTCTACAAGCCCGGCAACGTCAAGCTGCGCCCCGAGATCCTGAAGAAGGCGCAGGAGGCGGTCGTCGCGGAGCTCGGGCTCGAGGCCGGCTCCAAGCCCTTCGACCTGGTCTTCCACGGCGGCTCCGGCTCCACCGCGGAGGAGATCGGCGCGGCGGTCGACTACGGCGTCATCAAGATGAACGTCGACACCGACACCCAGTACGCCTTCACCCGCCCCGTCGCGGGCCACATGCTGGCCAACTACGAGGGCGTCCTCAAGGTCGACGGCGAGGTCGGCAACAAGAAGCAGTACGACCCCCGCGCCTGGGGCAAGGCGGCCGAGGCCGGCATGGCCGAGCGGGTCGTCGAGGCCTGCGAGAACCTCCGCTCGGCGGGCACCTCGGTCAGCGGCTGACCGCGCGGCGAGGGGTCGGTGCCCGCCGGCCCCTCGCACGCCGCTCGCCGACTCGCCGCACGTGGCCCTCGCCCGGTGTCGGTGCGGTCCCCTACCTTGCCGAGTATGACTCAGATCACTCGGGGGACCACCCGGCGTCTGGGGGCCGGCCTGCTGGCCGGTCTCCTGGGCGCCGCGCTCGCGGCGGGCGTCACCGCCCCGGCCTCGGCCACGCCGGACGAGGGCGGCGGTGCCGACGCCCTCACCTTCGAGGCTCCGACGACGCGCGAGCCGTCCCAGACCGCGGCTGCCCGTGCCGCCGCGAAGGGTGTGGGGCAGGCCCGCACGCCGCGGATCCGGTGGCGCGACTGCCGCGGGTTCGGCGGGCCCCGTGCCCGGTGCGCGACCGTGCAGGTCCCGCTCGACTACGACCGGCCGCGGGGCGCCACCACCCCGCTGGCGGTGCTGAAGTGGCGCGCCCGGCAGCCGGAGAACCGCATCGGCAGCCTCTTCGTGAACCCCGGCGGTCCGGGCGGGCCCGCCCGGGGCTTCGCCACCTACGCCGGCCGGCTGATCAGCCCCGCCGTGGACCGCCGGTTCGACGTCATCGGCATCGACCCCCGCGGGGTCGGCGCCAGCCGCACGGCCGCGTGCCGCGGGACGGCGGACACCGCCCCGTTCTCGTCGTTCGCCTACCCGGTCACGGACCGCGAGGTTCGCCGCCAGCTGCGCGCCGACGACGCGCTGCGCAGCCTGTGCGACCAGGGCGCCACGACGATCGTCGACCACGCCACGACGGCCGACAACGCCCGCGACATGGAGCTCGTGCGCCGCGCGCTGGGCGAGGGGGACCTCAACTACTACGGCGTCTCCTACGGCAGCTACCTCGGCCAGACGTACGCCGCGCTGTTCCCGGGTCGCATCCGTGCGCTCGCGGTCGACGCCATCCTCGACCCGATCGCCTGGTCGACGGGCCCGAGCTCGGGTCCGCTGCGGCCCTTCACCTGGCGGCTCCGCAGCGGTCAGGGCGCCTACCGTGCGCTGACGACGGCCTTCGCCGAGTGCGACCGCGTCGGTCGGTCCCGCTGCGACCTGGCGCCGTCGTCCGCGACGAAGTGGCGCGAGCTGCTCCGCGCGGCCCGCGACGGCGAGATCGTCTTCCCCGGTGAGCCCGGCGAGCCGGGTGGCCGGCTCCGGGAGTCCGACATCGTCGCGACCACCCTGTCCGTGATGTACGACCAGAGCGCCTTCGACGGCTACTTCACCGAGCTGGCCGAGCTGCACGCCACCTTCGTGGAGGGCGACGGCGCGCGGCGCGGCTCCGAGGCCGCGGCCCGCGCCGCCGAGAGCTGGGAGGAGTGGGAGGAGGTCCGCGAGGAGCGCGAGGAGCGCGGCCCGTACACGACCCCGGCCGTGTCCGCGCCGGCTTCCGGGGTGGCGGCCTCCCCGCTCGCCGCGGCCGCCCGTCGCTACCGGGTCGGCGTCGCCTTCCAGGCCGTCGGCTGCAGCGACACCCGCAACCCCCGCGACCCGCAGGCCTGGGTGGAGGCGGCAGAGGCCACCGGCCCGTCGCCGTGGTTCGGCCCGCTGTGGACGTGGGCGTCCTCGCCGTGCGCGAAGCAGGGCATCGGCGACGGCTCGGACGCGTTCCGCGGCGGCTGGTACACCCGGACCTCGACGCCGCTGCTCATCGTGGGCAACAACTACGACCCGGCCACCTCGGTGCGGGGCGCCCGCCGCGCCAACAAGGTGTTCACCGGTTCGGCGTTCCTGTTCTACGACGGCTACGGCCACGGCAACCTGGGCAGCTCGAGCTGCGTGACCGAGGCGTACCGGCAGTACTTCATCCACCGCAAGCCGGTCCGGAACGGCAGCACCTGCCAGCCGGACCAGCGGCTGTTCCGCTAGGCGGGGGAGGGGCGGCGGCGCGGAGCGGTCTGAGAGGCTTGCGGCATGCCGCACGTCGACCTGATGGCCGGGCCGCCGCCCACCCACCTGCCCGTTGATCCCGCCGCCGAGCTCATCGAGGCGGGGGAGTCGCCGGAGCAGGTCGTCCGGGAGCACCCGGCGTCCCCGCTCGCCTGGGCGACGCTCGCCCAGTCGGCCAAGGACGCCGGCGCCGACGACGTGACCGTGTACGCCTACGCCCGGGTCGGCTACCACCGCAGCCTCGACCTCCTGCGCCGCAACGGCTGGAAGGGTCACGGGCCGGTGCCGTGGGAGCACGAGCCCAACCGCGGGTTCCTGCGCTGCATGGCCCTGCTCGCGCTCGCCGCCCGCGACATCGGCGAGACCGACGAGTGGAACCGCTGTGCCGACTTCCTCGCCGAGACCAGCCGCCCGGCGTACGACGCCCTGCTGGGCTGAGACCGCGGGCGCCGGGGCCGACCGGTAGTTTCGCCCGCGTGACCGACACCCCCGCAGAGCCCACCACGGACGAGGTCGACGACACCCCCGAGCAGATCCGGGTCCGTCGCGACAAGCGGGCGCGGCTGCTGGAGTCGGGCCGCGAGGCCTACCCCGTCACCGTCGAGCGCACCCACTCCCTGCGCGAGGTCCGGGAGCGGTGGGACGGCCTCGAGACCGGCGAGGAGACCCAGGACGTGGTCTCCGTCGCCGCGCGCGTGGTGTTCGTGCGCAACACCGGCAAGCTCTGCTTCGCCACCCTCCAGGAGGGTCTCGGCGCCGCGGTCGGCGACGACCTCGCCCCCCGTCTGCAGGTCATGCTGAGCCTCGCCGAGGTCGGGGAGGAGTCCCTCGCGGCGTGGAAGGCCGAGGTCGACCTCGGCGACCACGTCTCGGTCACCGGTCGCGTCATCCGCTCCCGCCGCGGCGAGCTGTCGGTGATGGCGAGCAGCTGGACGATGGCCTCGAAGGCCCTGCGACCCCTCCCGGTGCTGCACCGCGAGCTGTCGGAGGAGGTCCGGGTCCGGCAGCGCTACGCCGACCTCATCGTCCGCGACGAGGCCCGCTCGATGGTCCGCACCCGCGCGGCCGCCGTCCGCGCCGTGCGCCGGACCCTCGAGGTCGACGGCTACCTCGAGATCGAGACGCCCGTCCTCCAGCTCATCCACGGGGGAGCGGCGGCACGTCCGTTCCGCACCCACATGAACGCCTTCGACCAGCCGATGACGCTGCGCATCGCCCTCGAGCTGAACCTCAAGAAGGCCGTGGTCGGCGGCGTCGACCGCGTCTTCGAGATCGGCCGCATCTTCCGCAACGAGGGCGTCGACGCGACCCACAGCCCCGAGTTCACGATGCTCGAGGCCTACCAGGCGTGGGGCGACCAGCACACGATGGCGGACCTGACCAAGCGGCTGTTCCTCGCCGTCGCGGACGCCGTCTCGCCGGACGGCTCCCACACCATCGAGACACCCGCCGGTGTCGTCGACCTGGACGGCGAGTGGCGCTGGCTGCCCGTCTACACCGGCGTCTCGGAGGCCGTCGGCGAGGAGGTCACCCCGGACACGTCCGCCGAGCGGCTCCGCGCGCTCGCCGAGGCCCACGACGTCGAGGTCGACCCCGCCTGGGGCGCCGAGAAGCTGGTGCTCGAGCTGCTCGGCGAGCTGGTCGAGCCGACCCTGCTGCAGCCGACCTTCCTGTGCGACTACCCGCCGTCCGCGCAGCCGCTGGCGCGACGCCACCGCAGCGAGCCCCGCCTCATCGAGGCGTGGGACCTCATCGTGGCCGGCGTCGAGCGGGGCACGGCGTTCTCGGAGCTCGTCGACCCCGTCGTCCAGCGCGAGGTGCTCGAGGCCCAGTCGCTGCTGGCGGCCGGCGGCGACCCCGAGGCGATGGTGCTCGACGAGGACTTCCTGCGTGCCCTCGAGTACGGCGCCCCGCCCATGGGCGGCATGGGCCTCGGCATCGACCGGCTCCTCGCGCTCTTCACGGGCTCCGCCGAGCGCGCGACCGGCGTCCGCGACACGATCCTCTTCCCCCACCTCCGGCCGGAGGGCCGCTAGCCGGCGTGCCGGGACGTCCGCGTGGCGGGCGATGAGTCCGGGGCCCACGGCCGGTCCTCCTGGGCATGACCTCGTTGCTGCGCGTCCACAACCTGACCGTCTCCGCCGACGGGTTCGGCGCGGGCGAGGGACAGAGCCTCGAGCGCCCGTTCGGCTACGCCGACCCGGGGGAGATGTTCGCCTGGGCCGGCGCCACCGCGAGCTGGCCGAACCGCACCGACCCGGGAGGCAGCCGCGGGCTGGACGACTACATGACGCGGGACTTCGGCCGGGACATCGGCGCCGAGATCATGGGCCGGGGGAAGTTCGGGCCGCAGACGGGCCCCTGGGAGGACCTGGACTGGCAGGGGTGGTGGGGGGACGAACCGCCCTTCGGGACCCCGGTGCTCGTGCTGACGCACCACCCGCGGCCCTCCTTCACGCTCGGCGCCACCACCTTCCACTTCACCGACGCCGCCCCCGCGGTGGCGCTGGAGCAGGCCCGGGCCGCAGCCGGCGGCGGGGACGTCCGGCTCGGGGGTGGGCCGACGACGGTCCGGTCCTTCCTGGACGCCGGCCTCGTCGACACCCTCCACGTCGCGGAGTGCCCCGACGTCCGGCTCGGACGGGGGTCACGGCTGTGGACCTCACCCGACGAGCTCGAGGACCGCTACCACCACGAGGCCGTGCCGAGCCCGAGCGGCGTCGTCCACCACCTGTTCTGGCGATGACCCGGCGCGCCGGACGGTGCGCAGAGGTGGCGGCCCGGCGATTCACCACACCGTCGGAGAAGTGAAGGCAGGAACCTGCCAGTAGGTGGTGAGGGCAAAGAAAAGGCGCCGGAGCCGTCCCTGCTGGCGACTCCGACGCCTGTGCGCCGTGGCGATCCCATCCCCCGATGTCGACCACCTGACGTCCAGTCTCATCCCCCGCGGTGTGACCGGACATGTCGGCGTTGACGTAATTGTTCCACCCCATGCACTCTGTGAACTGGCTCAGAAAGGCCGCTGTCACTAAGTTGCCACCATGAGCGCGTCCCGGCAGCCGGTCCTCTCGGCCATCGGGGTGCCCGCCGCCGCTCAGCAGACGTACGAGCGGGTGCTCGGGCTGAGCGGCTCGCCGGTCGAGGTCATCGCCGGTGTCCTGGACGTCCCGGTCGGGGCGGCGCTGCGCGAGCTGGCGCCGCTGGCGGCCTGCGGGGCGGTCGTGGTGCAGGGCGACCTGGTCGTCGTCCGCACCCCCAGCGAGGTCGTGCACCACCTCCTGGCCGGCTGGGTGCGCGACCACGCGGGCGAGCAGCAGCGTCTCGAGGCCCTGACCGGCGCCATGGGCGCCCTGAACGCCTCCACGAGCCGTCCCGACGCCCGGGCCCAGGACGTCGTCGGTGCCCTGGACGGCGAGGTCTCCCGCGGGGGCAACCCGGTCGCGCTGCTCAAGGACCTCATCGAGCGGAGCACGGGCGACCTGCTGTGGTTCCGGCCCGACCAGTTCCGCCGGCCCCGGGAGGACGCGATGGCGGAGATCGTCGGCGCCGCGGTCCGGGGCGGTCGGTCGTCCCGGGCCCTCTACCCCGCCCGGGCGCTGCACGAGGCCCCCGACACCCTGCGTCGCCGCGCCGAGGTGGGGGAGGAGATCCGCATCGTCGCCGACCTCCCGACCCGGATGATCGTCATCGGCGGCACGCACGCCGTCCTGCCCGAGCCGCTCGGCCGCGTCGACGAGCCCCGGCTGCTGGTGCGGCAGCTGTCGGTGGTGCAGGCGTGCTCCCTGCTCTTCGACGCCTACTGGGATCGGGCGCTGCCCGCCCCGGGCCTGGAGCGCGGGGTGGCGCGACCCGACCTGCGACGGTTCGTGGTGCAGCAGCTCGCCGCCGGGGTCCAGGACGAGCAGATCGCCCGCGCGCTCGGCGTCAGCCTCCGCACGGTACGACGGCGCATCGCCGACATGATGGTCGAGCTGGGCGCCGACTCCCGCTTCCAGGCCGGGGTCGAGGCCGCCCGGCGCGGGTGGCTCTGAGACGGCCCGGGGCCGTCAGGCGTGGGCCGGCACCAGCAGCGTGTACGCCGCGGGCTCGACCCGCCAGGACCGCGAGCGCTCCGGGCCGTAGATCTCGCCGTCCGCGGAGCAGTAGAACTCCTCGCCCGAGATGGTCACCCGGGTGCCGCGGCGGTAGACGACGTCCTCGCGGTCGGTGTGGCGGCGCCGCACCAGGTCGGCGACGTACCCGAAGCGGGCGAGGGGGCCGATCGCGCGGGAGACCATGACGTCGACCTTGCCGTCCGCCGCGTCGGCGGCGGGCGTCAGGCTGGTGCCGCCGCCGACGGTGGCGCCGTTGCCGACGGCGACCATCAGGGCGGGCTCGTCGAGGTCGTTGACCGTGACCCCGTCGACCTCGACGTGGAGGCGCAGGAACGGGGGCTTGAACGCCGCCAGGGCCGCGCCGATGGGGTAGCCGAGCTTGCCCAGGTTGACCTTGCCCACGCCGATCACGCCCAGCCGCTTCTTCCAGCGGTCGCCGCGGCGGCTGGCCTGGGCACCGGCGCCGACGTGGACGTTGTTCACGACGACCTCGCCCACCTCGTCGACGATCAGGTCGGTCGGCCGACCGTGGCCGGCCAGGACCACCCGCGCGGCGTCCGCGGGCTCGAGGGGGATGCCGGCGTGGCGGGCGAAGTCGTTGCCGGTGCCGAGGGGCAGGATGCCCAGCGTGCTGCCGTGCAGCTCGTTGCGCCGGTAGAGCGCGGAGACCACGGCGTGCAGGCTGCCGTCGCCGCCGGCGACCACGATGCGGCGGGAGCCGGCGCGGTGCAGGACGCCGTCCAGCTCGCCGGGGCCGTCGGTCTCGGCGACCTCGACGGACGCGCTCGCCCGCAGGACGGACAGCGCCTGCTCGAGGTTCTCCTCGGCGGCGGTGCCCGCCCCCGAGTTCGTGATCACGAGCAGCGGCTCCACCCGGCGACCCTAGCGGCACCCGCACCGGGCGGTCCGGTGCCCGGGGGCTGGTAAGTTGTCGGCCGCACACCGGCGCCTCGGCGCGGGTCCGACAGGCCGGTCCGGAGGGCCGGACCGACGATCAGGGGGAGGCGGGACGCGATGCCCGCGATCATGATCCTGGGCGCCCAGTGGGGCGACGAGGGCAAGGGCAAGGCCACCGACCTGCTGGCCACCAGCAGCCGGATCGACTACGTCGTCCGCACCTCCGGCGGTCACAACGCCGGCCACACGATCGTCGTGGACGGCGAGAAGTTCGCGACCCACCTGCTGCCCAGCGGCATCATCACGCCCGGCGCGACCTGCGTCATCGGCAACGGCGTGGTGGTCTCCCCGGAGGCGCTGTTCCGGGAGCTCGACGGGCTGCTCGAGCGCGGCGTCGAGCTCGCCGACCTCGTCGTGAGCGCCAACGCCCACGTCATCGCGTCGTACCACGGGGTCATCGACAAGGTGACCGAGCGCTTCCTCGGCAAGAACAAGATCGGCACGACCGGCCGGGGCATCGGCCCGGCGTACGCCGACAAGGTCAACCGCGTCGGCGTGCGGGTGGCCGACCTCTTCGACGAGAAGATCCTCACCCAGAAGGTCGAGGCGGCCCTCGAGGTCCGCAACCACCTGCTCACCAAGGTCTACAACCGGCGCTCGATCGAGGTCGAGGCCGTCGTCGCCGAGCTCACGTCGTACGCCGAGCGCCTGCGGCCGATGGTCAAGGACACCTCGCTGCTGCTCAACCAGGCCCTGGACCGCGGCGAGACGGTGCTGTTCGAGGGCGCCCAGGCGACGATGCTGGACGTCGACCACGGCACCTACCCCTTCGTCACCTCGTCCAACCCGGTCGCGGGCGGCGTGTGCGTCGGCGGCGGCATCGGCCCCACCCGCGTCGACCGGGTCATCGGCGTCATCAAGGCGTACACGACCCGCGTCGGCTCCGGTCCGTTCCCGACCGAGCTGTTCGACGCCGACGGCGAGAAGCTGTGGAAGATCGGCGGCGAGGTCGGTGTCTCGACCGGCCGCGACCGCCGCTGCGGCTGGTACGACTCCGTCATCGCCCGCTACGCCACCCGCGTCAACGGCCTCACCGAGTTCTTCCTGACCAAGCTCGACGTGCTCTCGTCGTGGGAGCGGGTACCGGTCTGCGTCGCCTACGAGGTGGACGGCGTCCGCCACGACGAGATGCCGATGACCCAGGGCGAGTTCCACCGGGCGAAGCCGGTCTACGAGTACCTGCCCGGCTGGTGGGAGGACATCTCCGGCTGCCGCACCTTCGCGGAGCTCCCGGCGAACGCCCGGGCCTACGTGAAGGCCCTCGAGGACCTCTCGGGCGCCCCCTTCTGGGGCGTCGGGGTGGGCCCGGGGCGGGAGCAGACGCTCACCGTCCACGACTGAGCCCGTCGTTCCGGCCCGGACCTCACTGCGGGAGGAACGGGCGGTGGACGCTGCCGTCGAGCAGGCGCACGCTCGGCCGGGTGGGGCCGACCCCGAGTCGCACCTCGTCGGTCAGCGCGCGCAGGCCCGGCCCGCCGCGGGTCAGCACCTGCACGAGGAGCGCCCCGTCGTCGGCGACGCGGACGACGGCGAGGTCGTCGGCGCCGTCCCCGTCGGCGTCGGTGACGCCGGACGTCGGGACGTCACCCGGGCCGGGCAGCTCCCCGAGGTCGGGGCCGGGGCCGAGGGTGTCGCCGTCCAGCACGAACGACGTCACCGTCGCGCCCCCGGTGATCGGCACCAGGAGGACCTCGTCGGTGCCGTCGCCGTCGGTATCGGCGCCACGGAAGACGTGCAGCACGACCCCGCCGACCGTCCCCGACGGCGTCTGCCGACGGAACCGCGCGCCGTCGGAGACGAGGGGGACGAGGCTCACCTCGTCGGCGGCGGGGTCGCGGCGGACGAGGGCCAGGTCGTCGTCGCCGTCGCCGTCCAGGTCGGCGGGGACCAGCAGGTCGTCCGCCTGCGACCACGCCGGGTTCCGCGCCCACGGCCGGGCCGGCGACCGGGCGGCCCCACCCAGGTCGGCCACGCGGACCACGCCGTCGGGGCCGAGCAGCGCGGCCTCGTCGGCCCCGTCGCCGTCGTAGTCCCCGGCGACGGGGACCGCGCCCTGCCCGGCGTCCACCAGGGTGCCGGACCACCCGTCGTCCCCCCGCCCGGTCAGCACGAGGTCGGCGGGGTCGTCCCCGGGGGCCTGGTCGAGCAGCTCGAGGGTGCCGTCGCCGTCGGTGTCGGCGAGGAGGGGGAGCAGGTCGCCGACGGGCCCGACGCTGCTCTGCTGCAGCCCGTCGTCGGTGGAGCGCTGGACCGTCACCTCGGCCCGGCCGTCCCGTGCCCGGAACGCCGCCACGACGTCGCCGCGCCCGTCGCCGTCGACGTCCCCGGTGACGGCGCCCGCCGCCTCCGTCCCCGCCGCGCCCGAGCCCTCCTCGGAGGACGGGGTGTCCGGCGCGGAGGACGACGGTTCGCCGGGCGCGTCGGTGGAGCCGCCGGGGTCGCGGTCCGTGCCGGGCAGGACGCCCGCGACGGCCGCCGCGCCGAGCGCCACCGCGAGGACGGTCACCACGACGAGCAGCAGCGGAACCCAGCGGCGGCGCCGTCGCCCTTCCGCCGGGTCGTGCGGACGCTCGGGGGCCGGGGCCACGGCGGCGGGGGACGCCTCCTCGGGCTCCACGGTCGTCCCGGGTGCCTCCTCGGCCGGGAGGGCACGAGGCACGGCGGCGGCGGCCGGGAGGAGCGTGAGCAGGTCGGCGCGCAGCGCCCCGGGGTCCCGGTGCCGCTTGCGGGGGTCCTCGGAGGTGGAGCGGGCCAGCACCCAGCGCAGGCCCCGGTCGAGGTTCCGCTCGGCCGTGCTCGTGCCGCCGGTGGGGGGCAGCGGCGCCTCGGGGTCGGTGCTGCCCGCCAGGCAGGCGCGCAGCAGCAGGCCGGCCGAGCGGACGTCGTCCGCGACCGTCCCGCTGCCACCGTCCGCCGGGTCCTCGAGCAGCACCGACAGCTCGGACGGCGGCCCGTCGACGTCGCCGGACACGAGCACCGCCGACACGTCGAGCGCCCCGTGGGCGTCGGTGCCGGTGCGGGCGGAGAGGGCGTCGGCGACGGACGCGACGATGGCCACCGCGGTCGCCGGGGGCAGGGGGCCGCGCTCGACCAGCCGGTCGAGTCGGACGGGCGCGTCGGCGCCGGTGGGTCGGCGTGGCACGGGTCAGAGGCCGTTGCGGTCCACGGTGACGAACTCGTCCTGGCAGGTGGCGTCGCAGTCCCAGTCGGCCCACGAACCGGCGTTGCTGAACGACGAGCCGGACGACAGGTAGGCGTCGAGGCTCAGCCCGTTCGGCGTGCGGCGGAAGATCACGAGGTCCTCGGCCCCGTCGCCGTTCAGGTCGCTGGCCACGGGTCGCAGCGGTCGGGCGTCCGGGTCGTCGTCGTTGCTCCGCTCGCCGACGAACCACTTCTTCTGAGCCAGGCCCAGCTGCCCGTCCCGCTCCACGAAGTCCGCGACGCGGATGCGGCGGTTGGAGCGGCCGAGGTCGGTGAAGACGAGCTCCGCGGCGCCGTCGCCGTCCACGTCGCCCTGGACGATGTCGAGACCGTCGCTCTGCACCAGGCCCGTGATCTCGAGGTTGCGGGCGGCGTAGTCGAACGCCCCGTCGGCGTAGTCGAGGATCGTGATCTCCCCGGCGCCGACGGAGGCGTCCGAGCCGCGGATCTGCACGAGCTCGGCCTGGCCGTCGCCGTCGACGTCGCCCACCTCGAGACGGCCGTCGGCCAGGTCGTCCGGCAGCTCGGCCTGCTCCGGGACGGTGAGGCCCTCGTCGTCGCCGGTGGCCATCGAGACGAACACCCGGGAGACCTCCTCCTCCCCGGGATCGCCGAAGTCGGTGCTGGTGAGGTCGTCGAGGCCGTCACCGTCCAGGTCGCCCGCGTTGCCGAAGAACGCGCCCTCCAGGTCGCCCGGCTCCGTCTCCGTGGTCTCGCCGCTGGCGTACCGGACGACGATGAGGCCGCCCGCGCCGTACTCGACGAGGTCCGCGACACCGTCCCCGTCGAAGTCCCCGCTGACGGGGACACCGCTCTCGCTCGGGTCCTCGAAGGGCACCTCCTCCGGGTCGTCGGGGAAGGTCGTGCCCTCGGAGAGCCACCGCAGGCGGGTGGCGTCCGGGTTGTTCGAGCTCGTCTGGACCATGAGGTCGCCCAGGCCGTCGCCGTCGAAGTCGTTGCGCGTCGGCCCCGAGGGCCCGTCCTCGGCGCCGCCCGCGGTCTCGCTGCTCCCGCCGTCGGTGAGGGGGTCGACCTCCGGCTCGCCGCCGCCGCCCAGCACGGCCCAGGCCCCGCCGGCGAGCACGAGGACCAGGGCGAGGGCGGCCACGCCACCGAGGACGAGGCGGTTGCGGCCGCCGCCGGTCGTGCCGGTCGTGCCGGTCGTGCCGGTGGCGCCGGTCCGCGTCCCGCCCGGGCCACCGGGCCGGGCCAGGGTCGTCGGGTCGGCGGCGACGCCGATGCCGGAGCTGCCGGTGCGGTCGAGGGCGGTGAGGTCGGCGCGGAGGGCCTCGGCGGTGGGGTAGCGCTGGGCGGGGTCCTTGGCCATGGCGCGGGCGAGGACGCGGTTGATGCCGGCGGCGGTCTCGGAGTCCTCGAGGAGCTGGGGGACGGGGGCGTGCTGGTGGGCGAGGGCGACCTCGACGTCGGAGCCGCGGTAGGGGGCGGTGCCGGTGAGGCAGGCCCACAGCAGGCAGCCGACGGAGTAGATGTCGGTGGCGGGGGAGGCGGGGGCGCCCATGCCGCGTTCGGGGGCGAGGTAGCCCCAGGTGCCGGCGATGCCGCCGGCCTGGGTCATGGAGGAGCCCTCGGTCTGGGCGATGCCGAAGTCGCAGAGGTAGACGTGGGGTTCGCCGCGGGCGGCGGCGTCGGCGTCGCGCATGAGGACGTTGGCGGGCTTGACGTCGCGGTGGACGACGCCGGCGGCGTGGGCGTCGGCGAGGGCGGCGGCGATCTGGGCGCAGACCTGGGCGGCGAGGCGGGGCGGCAGGACGCCGCGGTCGCGGATGAGCTGGCCGAGCTCGCCGCCGGGGACGAGCTGGGTGACGATGTACGGCGAGCCGGGGGTGTCGGGGCCCGCGTGAGCGTCGGTGTGCTCGCCGTGGTCGTAGATGGCGATGACGTGCGGGGAGTCCAGGCGGGCGAGGGTGGCGGCCTCGCGTTGGAAGCGGACGCGGAAGCCCTCGTCGTGGGAGACCGCGCCGGACATGACCTTCAGCGCGACGCGGCGGTCCAGGACGGTGTCGGTGGCGTGGTAGACCACGCCCATCCCGCCCACGCCCAGCACCGAGTCGATCCGGTACCGACCGATCACGTCACCCACGTCGATCGCCATGCCTCGGCCTCCTCTCCCCGGGAGGGAAGTGAATCAGACCGAACCGGGGGTGCGTCGGAGGTCACGGGGTCCGTCGTGCACCGCGGCCCAGGAGGGACGGTCGAACGGCTCAGGAGCCGACCTCGTAGGGCCGGTGGACGCTGCCGTCGGGGATCTTGGCGGCGTAGAGCAGACGGTCGGACAGGTCCACGAGACCGACCGCCTCGTCGAGACCGTCGTCGCCCGCGCGCTGCACCTCGAGCGCAGTCGCCGGCCCGTCGTCCTCCCCGCGGACCAGCAGCAGGTCGTCGCGCCCGTCGCCGTCCACGTCGCTGGTGCCCACGGCCCGCACGGACTCGGGGGACGTCGACCCGGCCACGGCGCCCCACCCCGGTGCCTCGGTGACGCGGGCGTCGTCGTCGGCCGAGAACAGGCGGACCTGGGCACCGCCCTCGCGGGGGACCACCGCGACCTCGTCCACCCCGTCGCCGTCCGCGTCGACCGGTCGGAAGAACGCCCCGGCGAGGTCGGAGAAGACGGTGGACTCCGGGCCCGCCACGAGGTCGCCGGGACCGTCGGCGAGGAGCACGGTCAGGGTGATCGCGCCGTCCTGGAGGCCGCGGGAGCCCTGGGGCCGGACGACGACCACGTCGTCGTCACCGTCGGCGTCGACGTCTGCGGCGACCAGGAGGTCGGTGGTCGGGTCGAGGGCGCCCGAGTAGGCGACCTCCGCCGACCCGGCCCGGTCGCCGCCCAGCGCGAGCCGGACCTCCCCGCCGTCGACGCCCGGGGCCTCGAAGCCGCCGCCGTCCGGGTGGCCGAGCAGGGCGAGGTCGTCGGTGCCGTCGCCGTCGAAGTCGCCGACGATCGGGGGGACCCGAGCGCCGGCACCCGCCACGCTCCACGCGGGGGCACCGTTGACGGGATCCAGCGTCAGCGTGCCGTCGGGCTCAGAGGTGATCCCGACGTACTCCTCGACGCCGTCGCCGTCGAAGTCCCCGCGCAGCGGCACGTTCGCCGGGTCGAACCGCGCGTCGGTGAGGTCGGCGGGCGGGCCGGCCCCCGGCCCGCCGTCGTCGTCGGTGCCGGGCCACGACACGAGGACCGGCCCGGTCGGGCCGAGGCCCGAGACCGCCAGGTCGCCCAGGCCGTCGCCGTCGACGTCCCCGTGGACCTCGAGCACGCGTCCCGGGCCGGCGGCGCCGCCCGCCGGCCGGCCGGGTCCGGCGTCGGCCGAGGAGGCCCCGAGCACCGAGGCCAGGCCGACGCCCGCACCCACCCCGACGACGAGGAGGAGGCCGAGGGCGGCCGCGAGCACCCACCGCCGCCGGTCGTGAGGGGCCCGGCCGCCGGCGCCGCGTCCGGTCGCCACCGGGTCCGGGCGGGCGCCGTCCCGCGGGCGCCGCACCGACGTCCCGGGGGGCGCCACCGGCCGCGGGACGGGGCGGAGCGTCCCGCCGGCGTCGCGCGGCAGCGCCAGGAGGTCGGCGCGCAGGCTGGCCGCGTCGGGGTAGCGGTCGGCGGGGTCCTTCGCCAGGCAGCGTCGCAGCACGTGGTCGAGCGCGCGGCCGAGGTCGTCGTCCCACCCGAGCTGCGGGACCGGCGCCTGCTGGTGGGCCATGGCCACCTCGAGGTCGCTGTCCCCGCCGTACGGCGCGGACCCGGTGAGGCAGGCCCACAGCAGGCACCCGGCGGCGTACACGTCGCTGGCCGGGGTGGCGGGCGCGCCGCGGGCGCGCTCGGGGGCGAGGTACTTCCAGGTGCCGGCGACGACCCCGGTCGTGGTGAGCGGGTGCAGGCCGTCGCGGTCGTCGGCCGCGCCGGCGGGCACGGCGGTCTGCGCGATGCCGAAGTCGCAGAGGTAGACGTGGAGGTCGTCGGTGCGCACGGCGTCGGGGTCGCGGAGCAGGACGTTGGCGGGCTTGACGTCGCGGTGGACGACGCCCGCGCGGTGGGCGTCGCGCAGCGCCGAGGCGACCTGGGCGAGCAGGGCGACGGCGTGGACGGGCGGCAGGGGGCCGTGGCGGGCGAGGTAGCTGCCGAGGTCGCCGCCGGCGACGAGCTGCGTGACCAGGTAGGGCGAGCCGGGCTGGTCGTGGGCGGCGTCGGCCTCGGTGCGGTGCTCGCCGTGGTCGTGGATGACGACGACGTGGGGGGAGTCCAGGCGCGCGAGCGTGGCCGCCTCGCGGGCGAAGCGGGCGCGGAAGGTGTCGTCGCCGGCCGACACCCCGCCCATGACCTTCAGCGCGACCTCGCGGTGCAGGACGGTGTCGGTCGCGCGGTAGACCACGCCCATCCCGCCGCGCCCGAGCTCGCCGGTCAGCCGGTAGCGGCTCCCGACGAGGTCGCCGACCCGCGCCTGAGCCATGGTCCCCCCTCGGCTGCTCGCTGGTGTGTCGGGCGATCCTGCCCCACGCCGCCCGGTGAGGCACCCCCTCAGGGACCGCCGGCCCGCCAGGGGGTCCGCCCGGGGCCCTAGCATCGGGGCCCGTGGACGTCCTGGTGATCGGCGGCGGTGGCCGCGAGCACGCCCTGGCCCTCGCGCTCTCCCGGGACCCCGAGGTCGGGGACCTGCACGCGGCGCCGGGGAACCCCGGCCTCGCGCAGGTCGCGACCCTGCACCCCGTCGACGCGCTCGACCCGGACGCGGTCGCCGACCTCGCCGCCTCCCTCGCGGTGGGCCTCGTGGTCGTCGGCCCGGAGGCCCCGCTGGTCGCCGGCGTCGCCGACGCGGTGACCGCCCGGGGGATCCCCTGCTTCGGGCCCAGCGCCGCCGCGGCCCGGCTCGAGGGGTCGAAGGCGTTCGCGAAGGAGGTGATGGCGGCCGCCGGGGTGCCGACCGCCGGCGCGCACGTCTGCACCACGCCCGCCGAGGTGGAGGCCGCCCTCGACGCCACGGGGGCGCCGTACGTCGTGAAGGACGACGGCCTGGCCGCGGGCAAGGGGGTCGTCGTCACCGAGGACCGCGACGAGGCCCTCGCCCACGCGGCGGCCTGCTCGGGCGCGGTCGTGGTGGAGGAGTTCCTCGACGGCCCCGAGGTGTCGCTGTTCGGGCTCTGCGACGGGACGACCGTCCGCCCGCTGCAGCCCGCGCAGGACTTCAAGCGCGCCCTCGACGGCGACGCCGGCCCGAACACCGGCGGCATGGGCGCCTACTCGCCGCTCGACTGGGCGCCCGCCGATCTCGTCGACGAGGTCACGCGCACCGTCCTGCAGCCGACCGTCGACGAGATGGCCCGCCGGGGCACGCCGTTCTCCGGGCTCCTGTACGCCGGTCTCGCGCTCACCTCCCGTGGCGTGCGGGTGGTGGAGTTCAACGCCCGCTTCGGCGACCCGGAGACCCAGGTGCTGATGGCGCTGCTCGACTCGCCGCTCTCCGAGCTGCTGCACGCCTGCGCCACCGGCCGGCTCGCCGGGGTCGCCCCGCCGTCCTTCCGCGCCGGCGCCGCCGTCACCGTCGTCCTGGCCAGCCGCGGCTACCCCGCGTCGTCGTCCTCGGGCGACGTCATCACCGGCGCGGACGCCGTCCCCGCCGGGGTCGACGTCATCCACGCCGGCACCGCCACCACGCCGGACGGCGACCTCGTCACCGCCGGCGGGCGCGTCCTGGCCGTGACCGCGGCGGGCGGCTCGGTCGCCGCGGCCCGCGAGGCGGCGTACGCCGGGGTAGCCGCGATCTCGTTCCCCGGCGCCCAGCACCGCACGGACATCGCCGCCGGACGCTGACCCGCTCCGCCGCGACGGGTCGTGGGACCATGAGGCACGTGAGCGTCCCGAACGTCCTGGCCACCCGGTACGCCGGATCCGACCTCGCCGCGCTCTGGTCGCCCGAGCACAAGATCGTGCTCGAGCGCCGGCTGTGGATCGCGGTGCTGCGCGCGCAGCGCGACCTCGGCGTGGAGGTGCCGGACGGCGTCGTCGAGGCGTACGAGAAGGCGGTCGACCACGTCGACCTCGAGTCGATCGCCCGCCGCGAGCGGGTGACCCGGCACGACGTGAAGGCACGGATCGAGGAGTTCAACGCCCTCGCCGGCCACGAGCACGTCCACAAGGGCATGACGTCGCGCGACCTCACGGAGAACGTCGAGCTGCTGCAGCTGCGCGACTCGCTCGCGATGGTCCGCGACCGGGCGGTCGCGACCGCCGTCCGGCTGGCGCGCCTGGCCGCCGAGCACGCCACGACGGTCATGGCCGGCCGCTCGCACAACGTCGCCGCCCAGGCGACCACGCTCGGGAAGCGGTTCGCGACCGCGGCCGAGGAGCTGGTGCTGGGCGTCGAGCGCGTCGAGGACCTCCTCGGCCGGTTGCCGCTGCGTGGCATCAAGGGCCCGATGGGCACCGCCCAGGACATGCTCGACCTGCTGGACGGCGACGCCGCCCGGCTCGCCGGGCTGGAGCAGCGGGTGGCGGCCCACCTCGGCTTCGCACGCGTCCTGACCAGCGTCGGCCAGGTCTACCCCCGCAGCATCGACTACGACGTCCTGTCGTCGCTGGCCCAGCTGGTCGCCGGGCCCAGCAACCTCGCGACGACCATCCGGCTCATGGCGGGCAACGAGCTCGTCACCGAGGGGTTCGCGGAGGGCCAGGTCGGCTCGTCGGCGATGCCGCACAAGATGAACACCCGCTCGTGCGAGCGCGTGAACGGTCTCGCGGTCGTCGTCCGCGGCAACCTGTCGATGGTCGGTGAGCTGGCCGGTGACCAGTGGAACGAGGGCGACGTGTCGTGCTCCGTCGTCCGCCGGGTGGCGCTGCCCGACGCCTTCTTCGCCGCCGACGGGCTGTTCCGCACCTTCCTCACCGTCCTCGACGAGTTCGGGGCCTTCCCGGCGGTCATCCAGCGCGAGCTGGACCGCTACCTGCCGTTCCTGACCACCACGAAGGTGCTGATGAGCGCGGTCCGCGCCGGGGTGGGCCGCGAGTCCGCGCACGAGGCGATTAAGGAGCACGCCGTCGCGGTCGCGCTCGAGATGCGGGCCGGTCGGGCCGACAACGACCTCTTCGAGCGCCTGGCCGCGGACCCGCGCCTCGGCCTCGACCGGGCCGCGATCGAGGCGCTCGTCGCGGACCCACTGGAGTTCACCGGCGCCGCCGTCGCCCAGGTCGCGGCGGTCGTGGACCGCGTCGAGACCCTCGCGGCCCTGCACCCGGACGCGGCGTCGTACGACCCGGGCGCGATCCTCTAGCGACCCCCGGCCCAGGCGCGCGCGAGCCGTGTGGCCCGGCGCGCGAGCAGCGCGCCTGCGACCAGCCGGACGGAGGAGCCGTCCACGAAGGCCACCTCGAGACGCCCCTGCCACAGCCAGTGGCGCCGGTGGGCGACGTGCAGGACCCGCTCGCGGGGGACCGCCCAGTGCAGCACCGGGCTCGGGGCCACACGGACGACGGCCACCCGCCGGTCGGTGACGAGGAGCGCCGGGTTGTCCGAGGCCTCGACCGCGCGCTTGGCCGCCTCCGCGTCGCTGCCCGGGAACGAGCGCAGCGTCTCCCCGCCGACCATCCGCTCGACGGCGAGCTCGGCGCGGGCGCTGCTGAGGCCAACCCCGTCGAACCGCACCGACCGCCATCGCGGGTCCACCTGGCCGACCGCCCGCTCGGCCCCGCCGTGGTACATCACCCCGCCCACCGCCAGAGGCGTCTCCCCCGGGACGCAGAGCGTGGCGATGTCGTCGGCGAACAGCTTCAGCGTGTCGAGCACGTCGCCATGCTGCCCGCGGGCCCGGTGCGCAAACGCCGAGTCGGCCCGGACGCACGCGCTGGGGACGCCGAGTCGGCCCGAACCGGACCGTCGCGGGACCATGAGGTCATGTCGACCGCGCACGCCGGCCCTCCGGTCACCGTCGCCATCACGCGCCACGTGCCCGCCGGGCACGAGGCCGAGGTGGTGAGCTGGCTGACCGCCGGCATCAGCCTCGCCGAGCGCTTCCCCGGCTTCCTCGGGGCGGGGTGGGTGCGCCCGGACGTCGGCTCGCAGGACTGGCACATGCTCTACCGCTTCGCGGACTCCTCGGCGCTCGAGCACTGGGAGCACTCGCCGCAGCGCCAGTGGTGGCGCAGCTCCGGTTCGGGCCTCGGTGTCGTCGAGTCGCGGGTCGAGCGTCGTACCGGCATCGAGGGGTGGTTCGACGAGCCGGTCGAGACGACCGTGGACCAGCCGGCGCCCGCCGCGCCACCGCGGTGGAAGCAGGCGACCACCATCTGGCTGGCGTTCTTCCCGCTCAGCCTGCTCGTCGGGTGGGTGCTGTCGATCGTGCTGCCGGACCTGCCCATCGCGCCGCGGGTCCTGCTGACAACGCTGCTGCTCACCCCGGTCATGACGTACGTCGCGCTGCCGTGGATCACCCGGCGGCTCGCCTGGTGGCTCGCGGGGGAGCCGGCCCCGTGGCGACGGAGGGCTCGGGCCGACTCGGCGTCCTGAGGAGATGTGTTCGGGCCGACTCGGCGTCCTGAGAGGGTGCGTTCGGGACGACTCGGTGTCCTGAGGGGGTGGCGGGGCGCTAGCGACGACGCTCCGCGCGGAGGTCGACGTACGCGAGGACGAGGGCGACCGACAGGATCGCGGCCGCGGTGAGCAGGGCGGCGCGGAGGGCGTCGACGCCGCTCATGCCGGAGCCGACGGCGACCTGGTAGACGGTCATCAGCAGCGCGGCGCCGAGCGCCGAGCCGATGCGCTGACCGGTCTGGACCGCGCCGCCGGCCGCTCCGCCCATCCGCGGCGGCACCTCCGAGAGGGTGAGGGTGAGGTTCGGGGAGACGACCCCGCCGCCGCCGAGGCCGGCGACGAGCAGGGGCACCAGCACGACGACCAGCCACCACCCGTTGTCGAAGCCGTACGGCGCCAGCAGCGCCACGGCGACCACGCCGGTGATGTTGACGGTCAACGCGATCACCGTGATGCGGCGGTGCATCCGGGAGACCAGCCGGCCCGCGACGGGCGAGGAGAAGGCCGAGCCGATCGCGAACGGGGTGATCACCAGCCCCGACATCAGCGCGGTGAGCCCGAGCGACTCCTGGGTGAAGACCGACAGCACGAGGAAGATCCCCGTGAAGCCGGTGAAGTAGATGGTGCCGACGGCGATGCCGTTCGCGTAGCCCGGGACCTGCCGCAGCAGCGTCACGTCGAGCAGCGGGGCGTGCCCGCGGCGGACGGTGCGGTGCTCCCACCAGACGAACGCCGCCAGCAGGATCGGGACGCCGGGCAGCAGGGCGAGCGGCAGCAGGGCGCCGCCCTCCAGCGACACCAGGGGGTACAGCAGGCACAGGACGCCGCCGCCGAGCAGCAGCGCACCCGGCAGGTCGAGCCGCACCGGCCCCGAGCCACCGGGTGGTCTGCCTGGCACGAGACGGGCGACGAAGACCATCGCGACCAGGCCGATCGGGACGTTGACGAGGAAGATCGCCCGCCAGCCGAGGTCGGGCCCGAGCAGCGCGATGATCACGCCGCCGATCAGCGGGCCCAGCGCCGACGAGACCGACACCGTGAACCCGAAGAGGCCGAAGGCACGGCCCCGCTCCGGCCCCCGGAAGAGGTCCTGGATCAACCCGGAGTTCTGGGGGGTCAGCAGGCCCGCGGCGGCGCCCTGCAGCAGCCGGGCGGCCACGACGAGCTCGACGTTCGGTGCGAAGCCGACCAGCGCGCTGGAGGCGATGAACGCCGCCAGCCCGACGATCATGAGCCGTTTGCGGCCGAACGCGTCGCCGAGCCGGCCGCCGCTGACCAGGGTGAGCCCGAACGTCAGGGCGTAGCCCGACACGATCCACTGGGCCGTGCCCGCGGAGGTCTCGAGGCCCGCGCGGATCGAGGGCAGCGCGACGTTGACGATCGTGACGTCGAGCAGCGACATGAACCCGACGACGAGCGCGACCGCGAGTATCCGCCAGCGTCGGGGGTCCGGCTCGGTCGTGTCGTCCTCCCGCCCGCCGTCCTTCGCGAGGTCGGCGTCGGCGGAGGTCACGGGTCCAGGGTGCCCGGCCGGTGGGAGGGTCAGTCCTCCAGGTCCTCCCACGGCTCGGCGTCCTCGTCGTACGGCGCGACGTCGAGGACGACCTCGAACTCGAGCAGGTCCGACCCGGTGCCGACCGGCTTGGCGCGCTCGCCGGAGTGCGCGGCGCGGCCCTGGCCGCCCATCCACGCCTCGAACGCCGCGTCGTCGACCCAGTGGGTGACGATGAAGTACCGCGTCTCGCCCTTGGTCGGGCGCAGCATCTGGAAGCCGAGGAAACCCTCGGTGCTCTCGATCGTGCCGGCGCGGGCGCGGAAGCGCTTCTCGAGCTCGGCCCCTCCGCCCTCGGGCACGTGGATCGCGTTGATCTTCACCACCGACATGGCGCCAGCCTACGGCGGGCCCACGGTGCGGTCGGCCCGCGACGCCCCGCGCCGCGCGCGCTCCCGCCGCGCCTCGTCGTACGACGGGTGCTCG
This sequence comes from Nocardioides sp. CFH 31398, assembly GCF_022436705.1. Classification (GTDB taxonomy): domain Bacteria; phylum Actinomycetota; class Actinomycetes; order Propionibacteriales; family Nocardioidaceae; genus Nocardioides. The sequence continues at coordinate 214,451 of NZ_JAKUHT010000001.1, forward strand.
CGGCGCTCCCGCTCGATCACGGCCCGCTCCGCCGCCAGCGCCGACACCGTGGCGGCGGTCCGTTCCCGGGCGCGCGCTGCCGCCTCCCGCAGCCGCGCCCACGCCTGGTCGGGACCCAGCGCGGCCGGGCCGAGGCCACCTGCGCTCACGCGAACCCCACGCCGGCCACGTCGTCCATCCGGGAGGCCGCGGCGTGGTGGCTGCCCACCGCGACCGCCTCGGCGGCGACGGCGGCCGTGTCGAGGCCGACCTGGACGAGCGCCATGACCTCGGCGCAGGTCTCGGCCGCGCGGACCAGCCGGAGCACGGCCGACCGGATCCGGTCGAGCATCGCGAGGATCCGCGCCACGTCGGCGGGCAGGGTCACGCCCGCCAGGGCGGTCCCGACCGGACCGGCGAGCAGCTTGACGCCGAGCATCACGACGACGTCGTCGATGACCGACAGGGCCGCGCACACCGTCTCGGCGGTGGCCGTCGAGACCGCGAGGACGTGGCCGAGCTGCTCGGCGACGATCCCGGCCGCCTCCGCCTGCCGGGCCGCCGTCTCCGCCAGGGTGGCCAGCCCCTCGCCCGCGGAGGCGCGGGCGCCGCCCTCCCAGACGCCGGGCAGCTGGCCGGCGAGGTCGGTGTGGTTCGCGCCGACGGCGCCGAGCGCCTCGGCGACCTGCCGCCAGCCGAGCTGCATCGAGGCCAGGGCCCCGGGGTCGCCGGCCAGGGGCTCGAGCGCCTCCGCGACCAGGTCGTGGCCGGTCAGCGAGCGCACCGCCCAGTCGACGAACCGGACGGTCCACCCCGCCTCCTCCCGCAGCGTGTCGAGGTAGCCCGCCGTCGACACCTCCGGGGCCGCACCCGAGACGGCGGACCCGGCGTCCCACCGCTCGCTCACGGCCGCGGCGCTCACGCGCCCGCCCCGGCGACGACGCGGTCGTAGGCCGCGGCGTCGTCCTGCGCGTCCGCGCCGGCGGTCATGGACGCACCGAGGGCGTCGACCGCGCCGACGGCCTCGTCGACGGCGTCGGCGAGGTCCCAGCCCGCCCCCAGCGCCTGCGCGAGGGGTCGGTGCTCGCCGAGCCGACGGGCCGCCCCGTCGTCCTCCGACCCCACGTCGTCCTCCGACCCCACCCCGGCGCCGGGGTCGCCGGTGTCGCCGGGGTCGCCGGGGTCGTCGGGCTCTGGGGGCTCCGAGGGCTCGTCGGCCGCGAACACGTCGGAGGCGCCGGTGTCGAGCCCCAGCACGTCGTCGAGCGGGACGGGGGAGCCGCCCGGGCCGGCCAGCGCGCCCGGGACGGCCGACGGCAGGCACGCGCCGAGCCCGACGTGCGTCTCGACGGGCGCCACCGGGACCAGGTCGTCGGGAAGTCCCGGGAGCAGCTCGGCGAGCCGCTCGACGACGCGGCGGGCCAGCGCGTCGACGTCCGCGAGGTCGTCGGCGGTGTCGCGGGCCGCGCCGCCCCACCGCCGGGCGGCCCGGGCGCTGCGGTCCAGGCCGTCGCAGGCCGAGCCGACCGCGGTGGCGTAGACGGCGCCCAGGCCGGCGACGGCGCCCCGGAAGGCGTCGTACCGGGTGCAGACGTCGTGGACGTAGCGGGTGACGTCGCCGGTGTGGGTGGCCTGCCGCTCGGCCACCTCGGCGGCGCCGGCGATGCCGGCGTAGGAGCAGGCGAGGTCCATCGGTCCTCCTCGGGCCAGGGTCGCGGCCCGGGTCGGCCGCGTGCCCCCACCCTGCGTCCGCCGCACCGTCCCCGCACCCGCGCGCGGCCCGTCCTGTGCAGGGCGCGTGGCAGGCTGCGCCTGTGGACGGGAAGCGGTCGGTCCGGCTCCGTGTGACCGGGAGGGTCCAGGGCGTCTCGTTCCGGTGGGCCACCGAGCAGGAGGCCCGGCGGCTCGGTGTCGACGGCTGGGTCCGCAACGAGCCCGACGGCTCGGTCGCGGCGTACGCCGAGGGGCCGGTCGAGGCGGTCGACGCTCTCGTCGCCTGGGCCCACGAGGGCCCGCCGCCGGCCCGGGTCGAGGCCGTGACGGTCGACGACGTCGAGCCCGAGACGGACGTCGCCGGTCGCGGGTTCCGCACGACCGGCTGAGCCGGCTGGGCCGGCCGGGTCGCGCGGACGGGATACTGGGCCCGTGGCCGACCCCCAGACGCCCCGTCCGTCCGCCGGCGACCCCCTCGCGCACGGCATCCCGCCCGCGCCGACCGTCGACGGCGCCACGCACCTGCACTCGGGCAAGGTCCGCGACCTCTACCGCCTCGAGACCGGCGCGTACGCGGGGCACCTGCTGATGGTGGCCAGCGACCGCATCTCGGCCTACGACCACGTGCTCAGCCCCGGGATCCCCGACAAGGGGGAGATCCTCACGCGGATGTCGCTGTGGTGGTTCGACCAGCTCGCCGACCTCGTGCCCGGGCACGTCGTCAGCAGCACCGACGGGGTCCCCGAGCACCTGCGCGGCCGCGCCCTGGTGTGCCGGCCGCTGACCATGCACCCGGTGGAGTGCGTGGCGCGCGGCTACCTCACCGGCTCCGGGCTCGAGGACTACCGCGCCACCGGCGAGGTCTGCGGCATCGCCCTGCCGCCCGGCCTGACCCAGGCCTCCCGGCTGCCCGAGCCGATCTTCACGCCCGCGACGAAGGCCGCGCTCGGCGACCACGACGAGAACGTCTCCTTCGAGGCCGTCGTGGCCACCGTCGGCGCGGCCACGGCCGAGACCCTGCGCGAGGTGACCCTGGCCGTCTACGCCCGAGCCGAGGGCATCGCCCGCGCTCAGGGGATCCTGCTGGCCGACACGAAGATCGAGCTCGGCACCGACGACTCGCACGCGAGCGACCCGGGGCGGCTCACCCTGGGCGACGAGGTCCTCACCCCCGACTCCTCGCGCTACTGGCCCGCCGACGCCTGGGAGCCCGGCGTCACCCCGCCGGCGTACGACAAGCAGGTGCTGCGCGACTGGCTCACCGGGCCGGAGTCGGGCTGGGACCGCACCGGCGAGGCGCCCCCGCCGGAGCTGCCGACGCACGTCGTGGACCTGACGCGGCAGCGCTACGTGGAGGCCTACGAGAGACTGACCGGACAGCGGTTCTGACGCACGAGACAGGGAGATCCGGATGGGGTTCACGCTCGAGGTCGACGTCGCCGCACCGCCCGAGGCGGTGCAGGACTACTTCGCCGACCCGTCCCTGCGGCCCGACTGGCAGTCGAGCCTGCGGCGCATCGACCGCCTGCCCGGGCCCGGTCGCGGCGTGGGCGCCCGCTGGTACGACGTCACGCTGGTCGGCGCCAAGCCGCTGATGCAGGTGACGGTCGACGAGCCCGGTCGCGCCTGGTCCGAGCGCGGCGAGTGGCGCGGCCTCGTCGCCCGCCTGGACATGACGTTCACCCCGACCGAGACCGACGGCCGCCCCGGCACGCACGTGGTCGCCGTCGTCGACGTCGACGCCCCCGGCTGGCGGATGCCGATCGGCCTCGGCATCCGGATCGTCGGCCCCCTGGGCGTCCGGGCCGACCTGAAGGCCGCCGCCCGCGCGATCGAGCGTCGTACCACCGGGTAACCGTCGCGTGACCAGGGTCACCCGGGCCCGTAGGGTTCGCCCATGACGAACCTCTCCCGCCTGCTCGAGGACACCGCCGCGTCGTACCCGGATCGCACCGCGATCGTCATGGGCGACACCCGTCTGTCGTACGCCGAGGTGCAGGGCGCCTCGAACATGGTCGCCAACGTCCTGGTCGACCGGGGCATCAAGCCGGGCGACAAGGTGGCGCTGACCTGCCCGAACATCCCGTACTTCTCGATCGTCTACTACGGCATCCTCAAGGCCGGCGCGACCGTCGTCCCGCTCAACGTGCTGCTGCGGGGCAAGGAGGTCGCCTACCACCTCGACGACTCGGACGCGAAGGCCTACTTCTGCTTCCAGGGCACCGAGGAGCTGCCGATGGCGGAGGCCGGCAAGGCCGGGTTCGACGCCACCGACGGCTGCGAGCACTTCTTCGTCATCACCGCGGACCCGGCGGCGGACTCCCCGATCGAGGGCACCGAGACGCTCGGCCGGGCGATGGCGCAGGCCTCGCCGCAGTTCGACTCGGTCGACGTGGACGACGACGAGACCGCCGTCATCCTCTACACCTCCGGCACCACCGGGAAGCCGAAGGGCGCCGAGCTGCGCCACCGCAACATGCGGGACAACGCCCTGGCCGGCCAGAACATCTTCGGGGCGAACGTCGACGAGCCCGACACGTTCCTGTGCGTGCTGCCGCTGTTCCACTCCTTCGGGCAGACCGTGATCCAGAACGCCGGGTTCGGCTTCGGCGGCACCGTCGTCATGCTGCCGCGCTTCGAGGCGCACGCCGCGCTCAAGCTGATGCTCAACGAGGGCGTCACGTTCTTCGCCGGCGTCCCGACCATGTACTGGGGCCTGCTCGGCGCGCTCGACGAGTCCCCGGTGGACGTCTCCAGCCTCGCCGAGAACCTCCGCGTGGCCGCCGCGGGCGGGGCCGCCCTCCCCGGCGAGGTGCACAAGGACTTCAAGGCCAAGTTCGGCGTCACGATCCTCGAGGGCTACGGCCTCTCGGAGACCTCGCCGGTGGCGAGCTTCTCGCCGTGGGGCGAGGAGCCCCGCGTGGGCTCGATCGGCCGGCCGATCGAGGGCGTCGAGATGAAGCTGATCGACCCGGACCCCGGCAAGCGCGAGGACCTCCCCGAGGGCGAGGACACCGTCGGCGAGATCGCCATCAAGGGCCACAACATCATGAAGGGCTACTACAACCGCCCCGAGGCCACCGAGGAGGCGATCGTCGACGGGTGGTTCCGCTCCGGCGACCTCGGCCGCAAGGACGCCGACGGCTTCTACTACATCGTCGACCGCTCGAAGGACATGATCATCCGGGGCGGCTTCAACGTGTACCCGCGCGAGATCGAGGAGGTGCTGATGAGCCACCCGGCCGTCTCGCTGGCCGCGGTCATCGGCGTCCCCCACGAGTCCCACGGCGAGGAGATCAAGGCGTTCGTCATCCTGAACAAGGACACCGACGAGACCCCCGACTCGCTCAAGGCCTGGGCCAAGGAGGAGATGGCGGGCTACAAGTACCCCCGGATCATCGAGGTCGTCGACGAGTTCCCGATGACCTCGACCGGCAAGATCCTGAAGCGCGAGCTCTCCTGAGCCTCGCCCGAGGGCCCCTGTGAGGCCTGCGAGGATGGGCCCGTGACCGTCGCGCACTGGTTCGGGCTCACCCTCGCGGCCATGATGCTCGCCTTCGGCGGCGTCGCGGCCCTCCAGGGGCTGGGGTACGTCGGGGGCCCGCTCGCCGACTCCCGCGGCGCCGCGGGCTTCGGCTCGGCGCTCGCGGGTCTCGGGGTCGCGCTCGGGATCGTGGTGCTGCAGAACCGCCGCTAGGTCGGCCTCAGGGCCGCTGCCGCCCCCGCGACTCCCGGGTCACCCGCTTCCACTCCTGCAGCTTCGCTGCCCGCGCGGCCGGGTCGGTGCGGCGGTGGAGGTAGGCCAGCTCGCGCTGCGCCGCCCGCCACCCCTCGAGCCGACGCGGCGACAGTGCGCCGTCCGCGACGGCGCCGGTGACGGCGCACCCGGGCTCGGTGTCGTGGGCGCAGTCGGCGAACCGGCACTCCGCGGCGAGGTCGGCCACGTCGGCGTACACGGTCGCGACGCCCTGCTCGCTCGCGTGGAGGTCGAGGTTCCTGACGCCCGGCAGGTCGAGCAGGGTCCCGCCCGAGCCCAGGCGGAAGAGGCGCCGCGTGGTCGTGGTGTGCCGGCCCTCCCCGTCGGCCCGGACCTCGCGGGTCGCCTCGTCGAGTCCCTCCAGCGCGTTGAGCAGCGACGTCTTCCCCGCCCCCGAGGCGCCCAGCATGGTCGCCGTCGTCCCCGGGCCGAGCCGGGAGCGCAGGGCGTCGAGCCCCCGGCCGTCGACGGTGCTCGTGAGGAGCACCTCGACCCCCGGCGCGGCGTCGCGGGCCCGCTCGAGGCGCGCGTCCGGGTCGTCGGCGAGGTCCGCCTTGGTGAGGACGACGAGCGGTGTCGCGCCCGAGTCCCAGGCCATGATCGCCATCCGCTCCAGCGCGCCCTCACGCTGCCCGTGGTCGGCGGGCGCGACGAGCAGGACCAGGTCCACGTTGGCGGCGAGCACCTGGAGCTCGTGACCGTTCGGGTCCGGGCGGGTCAGCTGGGTACGCCGGGGGAGGACCTCGACCAGTCGCCCGTCGGCGACCACGACCTCGTCGCCGGCGACCGGCGTCAGCGCGAGGCCGGGCGCGAGGCGGACCGGCTGCGAGGCGCCGTCGGCGCCGAGCACCTCCGCCGTCCGACCGTGGACGACGACGACCGTGGCGCGCTGGGTGGTGTCGGGCATCGCCTCATCGTGGGGCGGTGGTCGCCCGGCGCGCGACCGGTTTTCGGTGGCGACGACGAGGCCGTGGGCACCGGGCCCACGAAGTGCCGACCTGGCCCCCGAAGCTTCGGGGGCCAGGTCGGGGTTTCACCAGCCGGCTGGTGAAACCCGAGGCAGGAGAGACCCCTGAGGTCTCAGCCGAACGGGTTGGCCGTGCCGCGCCCGCCGGGGAGCGTGGCGAGCACCTCCTGGGCGCGGGTGAGGAGCTTGTGCTCGACGAGCACCTCGTAGCGGGTGGCGACGATCGTGGAGACGCTGGAGAAGTCGCGGCGGCCGCGGGTGGCGGCGTAGCCGATGAGTGCCCAGATGACGCCGAACGCCATGCCGAACAGGGCGGCGGCGATGATGACGCCGAACACGTTCTCCTCGCCGAACAGCGAGAAGATCAGGCCGATGAACAGCCCGAACCAGGCGCCGCTCAGCGCGCCGGCGCCGGCGACCTTGCCGCTCGTCAGGCGGCCGGTGATCCGCTCGACCTGGCGCAGCTCGGTGCCGACGATCATGCAGTTCTCGACCGGGAACTCGTTGTCCGAGAGGTGGTCGACGGCGCGCTGGGCGTCGGTGTACTCGTCGTAGACGGCGAGCGACTGGGGGAACTGCAGGTTCAGCGCGGCGGCGGAGCGGGGACCGGACGAGGTGGACATGCCTCCATTGTGCCCAGCCGGGCTGAGGGCTTGCTGAGCGTCGCCCTAGGCTGTCGGCCATGGTCGCGCCCCTTGTGACGGTCGTCGTCGACGTGATGCCCAAGCCGGAGATCCTCGACCCCCAGGGCAAGGCCGTCTCCGGCGCGCTCGCCCGCCTCGGTTTCGCCGGCGTGGACGGCGTCCGCCAGGGCAAGCGGTTCGAGCTCCTGCTCGAGGCCGACGCCGACGGCTCCCTCGGCGCCGAGCGGCTCGCGGAGGTCGAGCAGATGGCGGCCACCCTGCTGTCCAACCCGGTGATCGAGGACTACCGGGTGCACGTCGAGCAGGCCGTCGCGCAGACGCAGGGGGTGGACGCGTGAGGGTCGGCGTCGTCACCTTCCCGGGCTCCCTCGACGACGTCGACGCCCAGCGCGCCGCCCGCATCGCGGGCCACGACGTCGTCGCTCTGTGGCACGGCGAGGCCACGCTGTCCGGCGTCGACGCGGTCATCCTGCCCGGTGGCTTCTCGTACGGCGACTACCTGCGCTGCGGGGCCATCTCCCGGTTCTCCCCGGTGATGGGCCCGCTGGTCGAGGCCGCCACCGACGGCATGCCCGTGCTCGGCATCTGCAACGGCTTCCAGGTGCTGTGCGAGTCGCACCTGCTGCCCGGGGCCCTCGTCCGCAACGACCACCAGCGCTTCGTCTGCCGCGACCAGACCCTCGAGATCCGCAACGCCGCCACCCCGTGGACGGCGTCGTACGAGCCGGGCCAGCGGGTCGTCGTCCCGCTGAAGAACGGCGAGGGGTCCTACGTCGCCGACGAGGCCACGCTCGACGTGCTCGAGAGCGAGGGCCGCGTCGTCGCGACGTACGTCGGCGCGAACCCGAACGGCTCGCTGCGCGCCATCGCCGGCATCACCAACGTCGCGGGCAACGTGGTCGGCCTGATGCCGCACCCGGAGCACGCGGTCGAGGACCTGTGCGGTCCCGGCACCGACGGGCTCGGCTTCTTCACCAGCCTGACCGCGGTCGCGGCCGCGCTGTAGTCGGCGCGCGGCCCGGCGAGTCAGCCGACCGGCGGACCCACCAGCAGGGCGACGCCCGTCAGGGCGGCCACGGCGACGACGCCGACGCCGAGCCCCTGTGCGGGACGGCGGACCAGCCACGCCGCGGGCCGCTCCAGCGTCCCGGTGGGGCGCTCGGTGGCGAGGCGCCAGCTCGTGCCGAGGTGGCCGCGCCGCTCCGAGCGGCGGTCGAACCACAGGGTGACGAACGGCGGGACCGCCGAGACGAGGCCGAGCAGCGTGCGACCGACGGGCCAGCGCTGGTCGAGGGCGACGACGACGGTGGTCAGGCAGTAGGCGATGAACGCGACGCCGTGCAGCATCCCGCCGACGCTGACGACGGCGTCGGTGGTGCGGGTGACGTACTTCAGCACCATCCCGACGAGCAGCAGGGCCCAGGTGAGGGCCTCGGTGACGGCGACGACCCGGAACAGGCGAAGCGGGCTCATGACCCGATCATCCCCTGCGGCCGATGGGGGGTGAGGCCGCGGGGGATGACGGGGGTCCGTGCGAGCGAGCCGGGTCACAGAGCGGGGGTCAGACGCCCCGCCCGAAGCTCATCGCGCGCCAGCTGGCCTCGGTGACGATCCCGGTCTGCGGCTGCTTCACCCGTGCCTGCCACTGCTTCACCGCGTCGGCGACCTCGCGGTCGTAGTACGCGTCGACGGCGCCCTCGCGCAGGCCGGTGGCGTTGAGCATCCGCTGCACGCGGCGCACGTGCCAGCTGTTGGAGCCGAGCTTCAGCACGGGGCGGGCGCCCTCGGAGGCGAGGCGGACCCAGCCGGTCCGGCCCCAGGTGCGACCGCCGTCCATGCCGCGGTCACGGCGGTACGCCGCCACCGCGGCGCCGGTGGCGTCGTCGTAGCGACCGGTGGGCTCCCCGGAGTAGAAGCCACGCATCCTCAGGTTGCACTGCAGGGCCGAGACCATCCGGCCCTTGGCGCCGGGCGTCAGCGCGCCGTACCGCGGCAGGTCGACGAGGACGTCGCCGCACTTGGTCACCGGCGGCAGCGCGCGTGAGCCCTTGCCGACCTCGAGCCAGTTGCTGTCGATGTTGATGGTGACGCCGCCGTGCGTCTCGAGGTGGCCGCCGCGGTACTGCTTCACGCGACGGTTCGGGCGCCAGCCGTCCTCGCGCAGGTAGGAGGTCGACGAGTTCGCGACCTCGTCCCAGCGGGCGAACCAGATGTACTGCGGCATGACGTACCGGCCGGGCCGGTTCACGCGGGCGTCGTCCCACGCGTTCAGGCCGGAGCCCGCGCTGGAGTAGAGGCCGGTCGTGAAGCCGAGCCGCTTCACGGTCGTGTTCCACGCCGAGACGAACGCCAGGGCCGACTCGCGGCAGTGCGTGTTCCCGACGTCGAATGCCTCCATGTCGTACCAGAGGACGCTGCGCGGGGCGATGCCCAGACGCCTCGCCGCGTCGACGCTGCGCTGGCCCTCGGTGCGGCCCATCGCCCGCGCGGCGGTGTAGTTGTTGCCGGCGCCGGGCGTGGGGTTGATCGTCGGGTCGTTGCCGTAGCGCGGGAAGTGCGGGCTGCAGGAGGCCTGGGGGCCGAGGGTGATCGGCAGCAGCTCCCAGCCCTGGGCGAGCTGGGTGCTGACCCACTGCGGGGTCAGGTTGCGCTGCTCGCGGCAGCCCCGCGACGCCCCGGAGATGTAGATGCCGACGGCGAGGAACGGGGAGGTCTCCATCCACCGCGTCATGGCCGCCTGGGACGGCGCCTCGCACTGGTCGAAGCCGTAGCCGGTGAGGTTGCCGGGGGTCACCGGGTTCGCGGCGGCGGGGGCGGTCGCGCCGGCGCCGAGCAGTCCGCCGACGAGCCCGAGCAGGCTCGTGCAGGCGGCGGCGACGCGGACGCGGCGGGGGGTGCTGCGACGGACACGAGCGGTCGTCGAGGGGGTCACGAGGGGCTCCGATCGGCGGGGAAGGTGCCGCCCGAGTCGGCACGGCGAGTCACTGTAATCACACTGATCACACCCGTAACACGTGTTCACTGGAACTACAGATCTGTAATTCACCGGGGCGGTTGAAGGCCCCTGACGCGGGGAAGACCCGAGGTCGTGGTGGTCTCCTGCGCGCGCTGCGGCGCCTACCTCGTGCCGGCCCAGACGGCCTGCCCGCGCTGTGGCCTGCCGCGAGACGCGGCCCCGCCGTCCCCGCCGCAGTACGGCGCCCCGCCGCCGTACGCCGCCCCGCACCCGTACGCCGCCCCGCCGCCCGGGTGGGGCGCGCCGACGCCGCGGAGACGCCGGACGGGTCTCGTCGTCGGCGGCTCGCTGGTGGCCGTGGCTCTGCTGGCCGGCGCCGGCGCCTGGGTGCTGCTCCGCGACGGCGGCGGGGGAGCGGAGGCGTACTCGTACGGCACCGACGTCGAGCTGCCCGCCCCGGCCGAGGACGAGCCGGAGGAGGCCTGGACCTACACCCCCGACGCGGCGACCGCGGTCTCGGCGTACCCCGACGACACCACCGTCGACGACGGCGTCCTCGTGCGCTGGAACCGCGGCGCGGAGTACGACTCGCCCACCTCGATGGTCGTGCTCGACGCCGACGGCGAGGAGGGCTGGTCCGCGGACTTCGAGCAGGCCTCGTTCATCAGCTCGATCACCGAGGACACGGCGCTGGCCTACTCCTTCGCCGACGTCGGCTCCGGCGCCCCCGGCGTCGTCGAGGTCGTCGAGTCCGGCACGGGTGAGCCCCTGTGGGACACCGAGGGGACCTTCGCGGGCGCGAGCGAGGAGGTCGCCCTGATGAGCGAGGACGACGGCGAGGGGGCCGTCGAGGCGCTCGACCGGGAGACGGGCGAGCAGCTGTGGACCGCGGACGACGTGCTGACGGTGGGGTTCTCCGCGGAGGGTGACTTCGTGCTCCTCGGTGACGACGGCGTCCGCCGCGTCGACGGGCGCACCGGCGAGGAGCGGTGGCGCATCACGCCCGAGGGCGAGCAGCCCGGGGTGGTCGTCGCGGGCGAGATGGTGCTGCTGGGCTCGGAGGACGGCACGCAGGCGCTCGACCTCGGCGACGGGGAGACGCTGTGGTCCGACGACTCCGTCACCGAGCTGGTCGCCGCCTGGACGTTGCGCGACGGGCGGGTGCTGGGGGCGACGGCGTACTCGGTCACCGCCGGCGAGTCCGGGCCGGACGACCGCACCGGGTGGGTCCTCGACCGCGAGGGCCCGGTCGGCGACGAGCTCACGCTGCCCGAGGGTCGCGACGCCCCCTGGTCGTGGGAGGACGGCGAGGAGCTCCTGGCCGCGGGCGGCGTCCTGTACGACGAGGACCTGGACGTGCTGACGAGCGAGTACGTCTCGGTGCTGCCGACCACCGACGGGTTCTACGGGGTGGCGCAGGACGGCACCGTCTCCTACCTCGAGGGCCTCGACACGATCGCGTCGCCGGAGTGGAGCGCGCCGCTGACGGGCGACGAGGACGCCGCCGGCACGGTCACCGCCGTCCCCGACGGCCTGGTCCTCGTCGAGGACGGCACGGTGCGCTGCCTGAGGTAGGCGGTCCGCGGGTGCGGCGTACTGTCGCGGCACCGCCGAAAAATCGATGAGCGCAGGAGCACCCATGACCGGAGCGATCTCACCCGACCGGATCGAGCAGCTGGCGAAGGCCTTCGACGCCGACCCGCACGCGCGGGTGATGCAGAACGCGGTGACGAAGACCGCCGTCGACGCCGTCGCCCTCGACCACCGCGCCGCGGTCGCCGCGGAGCGGTCGATGTCGCACCAGCTCGACGACTGGTCCGCCACGAACCAGAAGATGAGCGGACGCTGCTGGATGTTCGCGGGCCTGAACCTGCTGCGCGTCGGCGCCGCGGAGAAGCTGGGCGTCAAGGAGTTCGAGTTCTCGCAGTCCTACCTGCAGTTCTGGGACAAGCTCGAGAAGGCGAACTTCTGGCTCGAGTCGATCCTCCAGACCGCGGACCGCGACGTCGACGACCGGACCGTCGCCCACCTGCTCGGCTCGCCCACCGAGGACGGCGGGCAGTGGACGATGTTCGTGGCGCTGGTGCAGAAGCACGGGCTGGTCCCCAAGTCGGTGATGCCGGAGACGCAGTCGTCGTCCGAGACCCGCCAGCTGAACCGCAACCTGGGCGACGTCCTGCGCCAGTCCGCCCGCGACCTCCGCGCGGCCGCGGCGTCGGGGGAGTCCGCCGACGCGCTGCGCGAGCGCAAGGACGGGGTCCTCGAGACCGTCCACCGCATCCTCGCCATCCACCTCGGCACCCCGCCCACCTCGTTCGACTGGCAGTGGCGGGACAAGGACAAGGGCTTCCACCGGGACGGCACGCTGACGCCGCAGGAGTTCGCCCAGCGCTACGCCACGCTGCCGCTCGACGACTACGTCTGCCTCGTCCACGACCCCCGCCCGACCAGCCCGGTCGGCCGCACCTTCACGGTCGAGCACCTCGGCAACGTCGTCGGCGGCCCGCCCGTGGTCTACCTCAACGTCGACGTCGCGACGATGAAGCGGATCGCCGCGGACTCGATCGTCGGTGGCGAGCCGGTGTGGTTCGGCTGCGACGCCGGCAAGATGCACGACCGCGACGGCGGGGTGTGGGACGCGAACCTCTTCGACTACGACGCCGTCTACGGCACGACGAGCGACATGACGAAGGTCGACCGGCTGCTGCACGGCGCGACCGCGATGAACCACGCGATGCTGTTCAGCGGCGTGGACGTCGTCGACGGTGTCCCGCGCCGCTGGCGGGTCGAGAACTCGTGGGGCACCGACAAGGCCGACAAGGGCTTCTGGACGATGACCGACGGCTGGTTCGACGAGCACGTCTTCGAGACCGCGTGCCGGGTCGACGCGCTCCCCGCCGAGCTCCGTGACGCCATCGCGACGCCGCCGATCGTCCTGCCCGCCTGGGACCCGATGGGGGCGTTGGCGCAGTAGGACGCGGGGAGGGCGCTAGGCGTCCGACTCCAGCACGTGGCTCTCCCCCGCCTCGACCTGGTCGGCCCGGACGGTGATCTCGAAGCGTCCGGGCTCGACCGCGGTGGCGCCGACGGTCGCGGCCTGCTCCGGGTCGGGGTCGACGAGCTCGACGCGGGCTGAACCACCGGGGCCGCCGGAGGTGTGGAGCAACCGGACGTCGAAGCCGGCCCAGCGGCCCCGGAGGTCGAGGGCGAACACCCGCGCGCACTCGGCCAGCGGGACCGTGCGGGTCACGACGCCGGGCCGGGGCGAGTCGAAGGTCGCGTCCGGTGGGTCGCCGTACGCCACCAGCTGGACCCACGACGGGTCGGCGGCGTGGGCGGCGATCCACTCGCGCCCCTGCCACTGCGCACGCGGCCCGACGAGCCCGAGGGTCGGCGCCCAGGCCATCGCCCCGCGCCAGCCGTACGCCGGGCCGTCGTACGTCAGCAGGTGCTGCTCGGCGCCGCCCGCGTGGACGCGCCACACCTCGGCCCCGACGGGCACACGGGTGGTGGCCAGGTCCCAGACCGGCACGATCGCCCCGGTGGCGGGCAGGAACCCGTGCGGGTAGGTCGGCCACGGCCGTGACGGGGTGTCGGCGGCGGGGGTGCGGTGCCGCATGAGCGGGGCCGCGGCGTACCGCAGGACGTCGACCGACCACGGTTCCGGGCCCTGGGGCCACAGGTCGGCCAGGCCGTGGGCGGCCACCCGTCCGGCCGGCCCGCCCAGGCTCGCGGCGTCCGCGGCCCCGACGACCGCGCCACCGACGTGGCTGTCGCCGCGCTCGCCGAACGACCGGCTCACCTCCGGCCACAACACCTTCTCCATCACGGCCCGGCTCATGCCCCGATGATGCCGGGGTGGCGGTGGGCGGGTCGTCGCGTTCACCCCCACGTCGCGACCGTGTGGTAGCAACTCCCACGACCAGTCCGCCACCCGTCCTGCTCGGAGGACCCGTGACCCTGTCCCGCCCCGCCCGCCTGCTCGCCGCCGGCACGCTCGCCGCGGCCCTCGCCCTGCCGCTCTCCGGCGGCGCCGTCGCGGCTCCCGACCGGGGTCCGGAGGGGCCCGGGGGGCCGAAGGGCCCGGGGAAGGTCGACACCGTCCGCTTCGCCTCCTTCAACGTGTCGATGTTCCGCACGACCGAGGGCGAGCTCGCCGCCGACCTCGCGGACGCCGACGACGAGGCGCAGGACGCCGAGGTCCGCAACGTCGCGGAGATCATCCAGCGCCAGCGTCCCGACGTCCTGCTGCTCAACGAGCTCGACGTCGACCTCTCCGGGCAGTCGCTGGAGGACTTCCAGGAGAACTTCCTGGCCGTCGGCCAGGGCGGGGCGGAGCCGATCCGCTACGCCCACTCGCTGGTGCTCGACTCCAACACCGGTGTCGCGAGCGGGTTCGACCTGAACAACGACGGGCAGGTCGGCACCACCGGCCGCGCGTACGGCGACGACGCGTTCGGCTTCGGCGAGTTCGAGGGCCAGTACGGCTTCGCCGTCCTGTCGCGCTACCCGATCGACGAGCGTGCGGTGCGCACCTTCCAGGACTTCCGCTGGGCCGACATGCCCGGCGCGCGGCTGCCCGACGACCTGTCGACCCCGGAGCCCGCCGACTGGTTCACGCCCGAGGAGCTCGAGGTGGTGCGGCTGTCGAGCAAGAACCACGCCGACGTCCCGATCCGGGTCGGGCGACGGACGGTCCACCTGCTGGCCAGCCACCCGACCCCGCCGGGCTTCGACGGCCCCGAGGACCGCAACGGCAGGCGCAACGCCGACGAGATCCGGCTCTGGGCCGACTACGTGTCGCCCGGCAAGCGGTCCGCCTACCTCGTGGACGACGACGGCAGGCGCGGCGGGCTGGAGCCGGGCTCGCCGTTCGTGGTGATGGGCGACCTCAACGCCGACGCGTCGGACGACGGCAACGGGCTCCCCGGCGCCGCCGGCCAGGTCGTCGACCACCCGCTCGTGCGCGACCCCCTGCCGCGCAGCGCGGGTGCCGCCGAGGCGTCGCGCCGGCAGGGCGGCGTCAACACCTCCCACCGCGGCGACCCGGCCCTGGACACCGCCGACTTCAGCGACGGTCCCGGCTCGGGCGGCAACCTGCGCGTCGACTACGTCCTGCCGTCGCGGCCGCTGAAGACCCGCGCGGCCGGGGTGTTCTGGCCGGTCCTCGCCGACCCCCTCTCGCGGCTGACCGGCGTCTACGACCCGTCGTACACCAACGGGTTCCCGAGCTCCGACCACCGCATGGTCTGGGCGGACCTGACGGTGCCCGGCGCCCGCCGCTGAGGGGGCCGATAGATTGCGGGCCGTGGCCGACACGACCGCTGGAGACCTCGACACCGTCGCACGCGCCGCGGACGACCCCGGGCGCGAGCAGCCCTGGGCCGAGCTGGGCCTGAAGTCCGACGAGTACGACCGGATCCGCGAGATCCTCGGACGCCGCCCCACCAGCGCCGAGCTCGCGATGTACTCCGTCATGTGGAGCGAGCACTGCTCCTACAAGTCGTCGAAGGTGCACCTCAAGCAGTTCTCCGAGGTCCCCCAGGAGACCCCGGTCGGCAAGATGCTCGCCGGCATCGGCGAGAACGCCGGCGTCCTCGACATCGGACAGGGCTGGGCCGTCACCTTCAAGGTGGAGTCCCACAACCACCCGTCGTACGTCGAGCCCTACCAGGGCGCCGCGACCGGCGTCGGTGGCATCGTCCGCGACATCCTCGCGATGGGCGCACGGCCGGTGGCGGTGATGGACCAGCTCCGGTTCGGCCCGGTCGACGCCCCCGACACCCGCCGCGTGCTCCCCGGCGTCGTCGCCGGCGTCGGCGGCTACGGCAACTGCCTCGGCCTGCCGAACATCGGCGGCGAGGTCGTCTTCGACGCGACGTACGCCGGCAACCCGCTCGTGAACGCGCTGTCGATCGGCGTGATGCGCCACGAGGACCTGCACCTCGCCAACGCCTCCGGCCTCGGCAACAAGGTCCTGCTGTACGGCGCCCGCACCGGCGGCGACGGCATCGGCGGCGTCTCGGTGCTCGCCTCCGAGACCTTCGACGCGGACGGCCCGGCCAAGCGGCCCTCGGTGCAGGTGGGCGACCCCTTCATGGAGAAGCTGCTCATCGAGTGCACCCTGGAGGTGTTCGCCGCCGGCCTCGTGGCCGGCATCCAGGACCTCGGCGGGGCCGGGCTGTCCTGCGCCACCTCCGAGCTCGCCTCCGCCGGCGACGGCGGCATGCACGTCGACCTCGACCTGGTGCCGCTGCGCGACTCGACCCTCTCGCCCGAGGAGATCCTCATGAGCGAGAGCCAGGAGCGGATGATGGCCGTCGTCGAGCCGGCGAACGTCGAGGCGTTCCTCGCCGTCTGCGCGAAGTGGGACGTTGACGCCGTCGTCCTCGGCGAGGTCACCGACACGGGCCGGCTCCAGGTGGACTGGCACGGCGCGCGCGTCGTCGACGTCCCGCCGCGGTCCGTAGCGCACGACGGCCCGACCTACGAGCGCCCGTTCGCGCGCCCCGACACCCAGGACGCCCTGGTCGCCGACGCCGCCGAGGCGCTCCCGCGGCCGTCGTCCGGCGACGAGCTCCGCGAGACCGTGCTGCGGCTCGCGGGCTCGCCCGGGCTGTGCGACCGGTCGTTCGTGACGGACCAGTACGACCGCTACGTCCGCGGCAACACCGTGCTGTCGCAGCCGGAGGACTCCGGGATGCTGCGCGTGGACGACGCCAGCGGCCTCGGCGTCTCCCTGGCCACCGACGGCAACGGCCGCTACACCCGCCTCGACCCCTACACCGGCGCCCAGCTGGCGCTCGCCGAGGCGCACCGCAACGTCTCCGTCGGCGGCGCCCGGCCGCTCGCGGTGTCCGACTGCCTGAACTTCGGCTCGCCCGAGGACCCGGCGGTGATGTGGCAGTTCGCCGAGGCCTGCCGCGGGCTCAAGGACGCCTGCCTCGCCCTGGGGGTGCCGGTCACCGGTGGCAACGTGAGCCTCTACAACCAGACCGGCGAGACCGCCATCCTCCCGACGCCCGTCGTCGCCGTGCTGGGCGTGATCGAGGACGTCGCCACCCGCGTCCGCTCCGGACTCCCCGCCGACGGCCTCCACCTGCTGGTCGTGGGGGAGACCCGCGAGGAGCTGTCCGGCTCGGAGTGGGCGCACGTCGTCCACGACCACCTCGGAGGCACCCCGCCCCGCGTCGACCTGGACGCCGAGAAGGCCCTGACCACGCTGATGGTCGAGGCCGCCGCGGCCGGGACCGTCGCCGCCGCCCACGACCTCTCCGACGGCGGGCTCGCCCAGGCGCTCGTCGAGGCGTGCATCGCGGGCGGCCGCGGAGCCACGGTGCGCCCCGAGGCGCTCGGGGTGGACCCGTTCGTCGCGCTGTTCTCCGAGTCCTCCGCCCGCGCGCTGCTCGCGGTCACCGACGAGCACCTCGAGACGGTCCGCTCGCGGGCCACCGAGCTCGGGCTCGCGGTCGCCGAGGTCGGCACGTCCGGCGGCGAGTCGCTGGTCGTCGAGGCCGGCGACTCCTCGTTCGAGATCGACGTCGCCGAGGTCGAGACCGTGTGGCGCGCCACCCTGCCGGCGGTGTTCGACAACTAGGCGCGGCCCGCCACAACGTCACCGCCGGGTCGAGGTGGGAGCCGGTGGCCGTCAACGCCGGTCGAGGTGAGAGCCGCTGGCCGTCACCGCTGGTTGAGGTGCGAGCGCAGCGAGCCTCGAAACCCGGTGACGCACCGACCGCACCCCTGACCGGCGGGTTCGAGGTCGGCCCTCCGCCCACCGAGGTCTCGACCCGCGGTCGCGCCCTCGCAGGCTCAGGCGCGCGCTCGCTCGACCTCTTCGCGTGACGACCGCACTCGTCCCTCGTGCGGTCGTCGCTCAGACGTACCGGTCGAGGATGCTCGACTCCGCCAGGCGCGACAGGCCCTCGCGGACGGAGCGGGCGCGGAGCTCCCCGACGCCGTCGACGGCCTGCAGGTCGTCGAGACCGGCGGCGAGGAGCTTCTGCAGCGTCCCGAAGTGCTCCACCAGGCGGTCGACGACGATCGGGGGGAGGCGGGGGACCTTCGCGAGCAGCCGGTAGCCGCGCGGGGCGACGGCGCCGTCGAGGTGCTCGCCGCCGGACAGGCCGAGCGCCCGCGCCACCGAGGCGATGTCGACCAGGTCGGTGGGGGTGAGCTGCTCCAGACGGACGCGGACGTCGTCCGCGCTCGGCGTACGACGCTCCGGCAGGTAGTCGCGGATGACCAGCTCGAGCTCGGGGTCCACGCCGGTGACGAGCTCCTCCAGCTGCAGCGACAGCAGGCGGCCGTCGGTGCCGAGCTCCAGCACGTAGTCCTCGATCTCCCGGGCGATGCGGGTGACCATCTCGAGCCGCTGGGCGACCACGACGACGTCACGGACGGTGACGAGGTCCTCCACCTCGAGCGCCGACAGGCTGCTGGTGACCTCGTCGAGGCGCAGCTTGTAGCGCTCGAGCGTGGCGAGGGCCTGGTTGGCGCGGGAGAGGATCTGGCCGGAGTCCTCCAGCACGTGCCGGGTCTCCCCGACGTACGCGGCGATGATCTGCATCGACTGCGACACCGAGATGACCGGGTAACCGGTCTGGCGCGCGACCCGGTCGGCGGTGCGGTGCCGCGTGCCGGTCTCGACCGACGGGATCGACTGGTCCGGCATGAGGTGCGCCGCGGCCCGGTGGATCGTCGTGGCCTCGGCGTCGAGGACGATCGCGCCGTCCATCTTGGCCAGCTCGCGCAGGCCGGTGGCCGTGAAGGGGACGTCGAGCACGAACCCGCCGGAGGCGATCGAGTCGACGAGCTCGTCGCGGCCGAGGACGAGCAGGGCGCCGGTCCGGCCGCGCAGGATGCGCTCGAGTCCGTCGCGCAGCGGGGTGCCCGGCGCGATCGTGGCGAGGGTCGCGCGCAGGCGCAACGACTCCTCGGTGCGCTCGATGCCGACCACTGCTCTTCCCCGTCTTCCTGCTCCCCGTGGCCCGAGATCCGCGGCGTCGCGCCGTCCCCCGGACGATCACACCCTAGGCCATGGGTGTCACAGGACGTCCTGCTCGCGACCGTCCACGATGCCGAGCAGGTCGAGGGCCTCCGCGACACCCCGGACCTCGATGACGCGCATGCCGTTGACCTCGGCGGGGGCGCCCCCCTCGCCGACGCCGCGGTGCCAGGGCACGACCGCGTGGGAGAACCCCTGCCGAGCCGCCTCGCCCAGGCGCACGCGCAGGTCGCGGACCCGCCGCACCTCGCCGGCGAGCCCGATCTCGCCCATGACCACGGTCCCGAGCGGCGGCGCGCTGCCGTGATGGGCGGAGGCCAGCGCGACGGCGAGGGCGAGGTCGGTGGCCGGCTCGGTGAGCTTCGCCCCACCGACGGTCGAGGCGAAGACGTCGGCGTGCTGGGTGCGGACCCGGCAGTGCTGCGCCAGGACGGCCAGGACCATCGCCACGCGCGAGGAGTCGAGCCCGGACGTCGTGCGGCGGGGCCGCTCGGCGGGGGAGGCCGTCACCAGGGCCTGGACCTCGGCCAGCAGGGGGCGGCGTCCCTCCATCGTGACGGCGACGCAGGTGCCCGGCACCCGGGCCGCGTGGTGCTCGACGAACAGCCCGGTGGGGTCGGTGACGGCGCTGATGCCGTCGGCCGCCAGGTCGAAGCACCCGACCTCGTCGACGGGGCCGAAACGGTTCTTCACCGCCCGCACCATGCGGAACCGCGAGGAGCGGTCGCCCTCGAAGTGCAGGACGACGTCGACCAGGTGCTCGAGCACCCGCGGCCCGGCGATGCCGCCGTCCTTCGTGACGTGGCCGACGAGGACGACGGTGATCCCGCGGGTCTTGGCGACCCGGATCAACGCGGCCGCGACCTCCTTCACCTGGGTGACGCCGCCGGGCACGCCCTCGGTGTCGGGGGCGCCGATGGTCTGCACCGAGTCGACGACCACCAACGTGGGGCGCACGGCCTCGACGTGACCGAGGACGGCGGCGAGGTCGGTCTCGGCGGCGAGGTAGAGCTCGTCCTGCACGCCGCCGGTGCGGTCGGCGCGCAGGCGCACCTGCGAGGCGGACTCCTCGCCGGTCACGTACAGCGTCCGGAGCTTGCGCCGGGCGGTCTGCGCGGCGACCTCGAGCAGCAGCGTGGACTTGCCGACGCCGGGCTCGCCCGCGAGGAGCACGGCCGCGCCGGGGACCATCCCGCCGCCGAGCACCCGGTCGAGCTCCGGCACGCCGCTGCTGCGGAACGCGGCCGCCTCCTGCGGGACCTCGCCGATCGGCACCGCGGGGCTGCTGACGGGGCCCGCCGTCGTCCGCACCCCCGCGCCGGCGCTCGCGGCGGGCGCCGCCTCGGCCACCGACCCCCAGGCGCGGCACTCCAGGCAGCGGCCGACCCACCGGGGTGTCTCCCAGCCGCACTCGGCGCAGCGGAAGGACGCTCGGACGCGCGCTGGCTTGCTCATGGCCGTGACGCTAGGCCACCCCACCGACAGTCCCGCCCGAGCGGTCCGCACGGCGGGTGGGGCCCCCGGTGTTGACCGCTGTCGAGGCGCCCCGGATCATGGTTTGGAACGTTCAAGTAGTCGGACCTGGGGGACTGGATGAGGCGACCGGAGCCGCGCAGCCCGGCGTACGCCGCGGGCCCGCCGACGCTCGCCGACGTCGCCGACCTCGCCGGGGTGTCGCGCCAGACCGTCTCGAACGCCCTGAACAACCCCGACCTCCTCCGCGCCGACACCCTCGAGCGGGTGCAGGCGGCCGTCGCGGAGCTCGGCTACACCCCGAACCGGGCCGCGCGGAACCTGCGGACCCGGTCCTCACAGCTCATCGGCATGCGTTTCGTGCCCGGCCAGGAGGGCACGGCGAACGCGGCCATGGACCGGTTCGTCCACTCCCTGGTCGAGACCAGCCGCGAGGCCGGCTACCACGTCCTGCTCTTCGCCGGCCACGGCACGGACGCGCTGGCCGGCTACGACGACCTGCTCCGCTCGACCGCGGTCGACGCCTTCGTCGTCACCGACACCTTCCTCGGCAACCCGCAGACCACCTGGCTGGAGGACCGCGGCGCGCCGTTCGTCGCGTTCGGCCGCCCCTGGGACCAGCCCGAGGCGTCCCACCCGTGGGTCGACGTGGACGGCGCCGCGGGCGTCGCCGCCGCCACCGAGCACCTGCTCGGCCACGGCCACTCCCGCGTGGCCTGGATCGGCTGGCGCAAGGACTCCCGCATCGGCGAGGACCGCCGCTCCGGCTGGACCCGCGCGATGCACGCCGCCGGCCTGTCGACGTCCGGGCTCGCGTCGCGGACCGAGGACACCGTGGCGAGCGGCCGCGACGCCGCCGCCGTGCTCCTCGACGAGGCCGGCGCCACCGCCTTCGCCTGCGCGTCCGACACCCTGGCGATGGGCGTGCTGCACACCCTCGCCGAGCGCGGCCTGGTCCCCGGACGCGACGTCGCCGTCATCGGCTTCGACGACTCCCAGGTCGCCCAGGTCGTCCCCGGCGGCCTCACCTCCGTCCGCCAGCCCCTCGAGCAGGTCGCCGTCGAGATCGTCGCCGCCCTCTCGGGCCTCCTCGCCCACCCGCCGACCAGCACCCCCAACGTCCTCCTCGCGCCCACCCTCGCCGTCCGCGCGTCGGGCTGAGCCGGCCGGTCGTCGTCCCCGGGGCCTCAGGAGGCACGGGTTTCACCAGCCGGCTGGTGAAACCCCCCGACGCCCCGACCGGACCCGACCGGACCCGGCCAGGCTCAGAAGGTCCGCCACCACAGGTTGACGGCGTAGTCGACCTCGAGCCCGGCGGACGGCGGGTGCTCGGTGAGGATCGCGTCGGCGGTGGCACGGTCGAACTCGATGCGGACGACGGCCTCGAGGTCGGCGCGGGAGGTGAAGCGCCAGCAGGTGGCGATCGGCGTGCGGCGCCAGCCACGGGCGGCCCAGAAGCGCTCGACCTCGTCGGCGCGGATCTTCGGGTAGCCGCGGCGGAACCAGGCACCGAAGGTGGAGGTGGTGCCGTCGTTGTCGAGCACGAACGCCGTGCCGCCGCGGCGCACGACGCGGGAGAGCTCGCGCAGGCCGGGCTCGCAGCCGGGGCCGAAGAAGTACGCCCAGCGCGCGTGGACGACGTCCACGGACGCGTCCGGCAGCGGCACCTGCTGCGCCGAGCCGTGGCGGACGTCGACGCTCGGGGTCCCCGCCACCCGTCGGCGGGCGAGGCGGAGCAGGCCGGGGTGCGGCTCCACGCCGACCACCGAGGACGCCGTGGCGGCGAAGCGGGGGAGGTGGAAGCCGGTGCCGCAGCCGAGGTCGAGCACGGTGCGCCCGGAGAGGTCGGCGGCGCCCAGCACCTCGAGCATCGCGGACTCGACCAGGCCGTCGGGGTCGAAGGCGTGGTTCTCGACCTCGTACGTCGCGGTGTGGTGCCAGATGTTGGGGCTGGGGATCGCGCCGGTCGCGAGACCGGGCACCGAGCTCACGGACGGACCCCGGGCCGGGCGGTGGGCCGGCTCAGAGCCGGACGAGGCCCTGCGGCGTCTGCACCTGCGCGGCGATGATGCCGGGGGTGCCGTGCGGGGCGACCCAGTCGACCTTCACGTCCTCCAGCGGCGCCTCGACGGTCTCGCCGAGCCACTCGCTCACGCGGCGCGGGTCGCCGGCGATCTCCAGGCACGCCAGGCTCCACCGCTCGTCGGCGCCGACGCTGGGGTGCATGTCGGCGGGCGACTCCCACTGCACGAAGAACGGCAGCTGCGGGTCGGAGATGAGGCCGTGGACGCCGATCTGGCGCCACAGCAGCTCGGTGCGGTCGGGGCGGTGGCGGTTGCCCTTGACGGACTCCCGGCCCAGGCGCCGCTCGACGACGGAGATGTCGTCGACGGCCACGACCCAGCCGAGCCAGCCGCCGCCGAGCGCGGAGCGGGCCCGGACGGCCTGGCCGAACGGGGCCTTGTCGGAGGCCGGGTGGTCGAGGACCTCGACGATCTCGAGGTAGGTGCGGTCCGCCATCGGCAGGATCATGTTGCGGGTGCCGAAGCGGGGGTGGACCCCTCCGTCGACGAAGTCGGTCCCGAGCAGTCCCCCGATGCGCTGGGCAGTCGCGGCCAGTCCGTCGGGGCCGGCGGCGTAGGAGAGGTGGTCCAGGCGCATGCAGGGATTGTGACCCGGCTCGTTTCCACCCTCGACCCCGGGGGCGTGTTCTCTTGACATCGAGACGAGTGGTGTGGGAACGGTCACCGCTGACCGGCGCGGCGATCGGCCGGGTGGATCGCCAGCCGCCGCCGCCCACCGCGCAGGTGCTGGGCGCACGCCTCGGCGAGGACGTCGTACGCCGGCCGCCCCATGAGGGCCACCAGCTCCGGCTCGTTCGTCACGTA
Source organism: Nocardioides sp. CFH 31398 (assembly GCF_022436705.1). GTDB lineage: Bacteria > Actinomycetota > Actinomycetes > Propionibacteriales > Nocardioidaceae > Nocardioides. Next base: position 237,835 of record NZ_JAKUHT010000001.1, read on the forward strand.
CAGCGGGTCGGGCGCCACGTGCGCCTCGGTGTTGCCCGAGCAGTACCAGTCGAGGTCGTGCCCGCCGGGACCCCAGCCGCGGCGGTCGTACTCGGCGATCGTCACCTCGGTGTACGACGTGTCGTCGCCGCGGGTCACGTCGCGGAAGGTCCGGCGGATCGGCAGCTGCCAGCACACGTCCGGCTTCGTCTCGAGCGGCTCGCGGCCCTCGAGCAGCGCGAGGGCGTGGAGCGCGCAACCGGGGCCGCCGCCCTCGTCGGTCGCGAAGTCGGGACGGTTCGCGAACACGCACGCGCTCTGGCCGTCGAGCTCGACGACGCGGGTCTTCCGCTCGCCGTCCTCCGGCTCGGTCCAGTCCTCACGGGTGACGTCGCGGCCGGGGTGGAGCTGCCACAGGCCGGGGGTCAGGCGCGCGACGTGGGTCGCGACCCGCTCCTCGTCCTCGTCGTCCGAGAAGTGCGCGCCGAGGGCGCAGCAGCCGACGTCGGGGGCGTCGGCGTAGATCCCGGCACACCCGGCACCGAAGATGCAGCGGTAGCGCGACGTGAGCCAGGTCAGGTCGCAGCGGAACACCTGGTCGGCGTCGTCGGGGTCGACGAGCTCGAACCAGGCGCGGGGGAAGTCGAGGTCCACCTCGGGCACCCGCCCACGCTACGGCCGGCCTCCGCGGGTCCGGACGACGGGACACCGGCGGGCGGGGGCGTAGGTTGAGGCCATGCGTCTGGGAGTCCTCGACATCGGGTCGAACACCGGGCACCTCCTGGTCGTCGACGCGCACGGCGGCGCACCGCCCTCCCCGGCGTACTCGCACAAGGAGCCCCTGCGTCTCGCCGAGCACCTCACCGGGGACGGCGCGCTGTCCGACGAGGGTGCCGCGGCGCTGCGGGAGTTCGTCGCGAGCGCCCGGACCGTCGCCGACGACAAGGGCTGCTCGGAGATCCTCGCCTTCGCGACGTCCGCGGTGCGCGACGCGACGAACTCGTTCGAGGTCCTCGCCGACGTGCAGGACGCCACCGGCGTCGACGTCGCCGTCCTCTCGGGCGAGGACGAGGCGCGCCTGACCTTCCTCGCCTGCCGGCGCTGGTTCGGCTGGTCCGCGGGGCGGCTCGCGATGTTCGACATCGGCGGCGGGTCGCTGGAGATCGCCGCCGGCTCGGACGAGGCCCCCGAGGTCGCCTGGTCGCTGCCGCTGGGCGCGGCCCGGCTCGCGCGGACCTGGTTCGACTCCGTCCCGCCCGACCCGGACGTCCTCAAGCGGCTGCGCACCGAGGTCCGGGCCGAGATCGCCCGCGACGCGGGCCACGTGCTGCGCGGCGGACGGCCCGACCGCGCGGCGGCGTCGTCCAAGACGTTCCGCTCGCTGGCGCGCATCTGCGGTGCCGCGCCCAGCGGCGAGGGTCGGCTGGTCAAGCGGGTGCTGCCGGCGACCACGCTCAGCGAGTGGATCCCCAAGCTGGCCACGATGGCCACCGACGAGCTCGCCGAGCTGCCCGGCGTCTCCGCCAGCCGCACCCACCAGATCCTCTCCGGCGCGCTCGTGGCCGAGGCCGTCATGGACATCTTCGACCTCCCCGAGCTCGAGATCTGCCCGTGGGCGCTGCGCGAGGGCCTGATCCTCGAGCGCTTCGACCACCTCGGCTTCCGGTCCGACGGCGCCACGGCCGAGGACCGCGTGGTCGGCAGGTGAGCGTCGTCGGGCTGTCGACGAGCTCCGTCTACCCCGAGTCCAGCGCGCGGGCCTTCTCCTACGCCGCCGAGCTCGGGTACGACGCCGTCGAGGTCATGGTCGGCATGGACGGCGTCAGCCAGGAGATCGACGCCGTCGTCGCGCTGTCGTCCCACCACGGGGTGCCCGTCTGCTCGGTGCACGCGCCCTGCCTGCTGTTCACCCAGCGCGTGTGGGGCGTCGAGCCGTGGGGCAAGCTGCAGAAGTCGGCCGAGATGGCGCAGGCCGTGGGTGCCGACGTGGTCGTCGTCCACCCGGCGTTCCGGTGGCAACGTGACTACGCCCGCGAGTTCGTCGACGGCATCGCGGCGCTCGAGGAGTCGACCGGGATCGCCTTCGCGGTCGAGAACATGTACCCCTGGCGGACCTCGAAGCGGCAGAAGGACTCCCGCGGCCTCGAGATGTACGTGCCCGGCTGGGACCCCTCGACCGAGACCTACGCCAACACCACCCTCGACGTCTCGCACGCCTCCACGGCCCGCAGCGACCTGCTCGCGATGGCGGAGGCGATGGGGGACCGGCTGCGCCACGTCCACCTCACCGACGGCACCGGGTCGGCGAAGGACGAGCACCTCGTCCCCGGCCGCGGCGACATGCCCGCCGCCGAGCTCCTGCAGGCCCTCGCCGGCCGCGGCTTCGAGGGGCACGTCGTCCTCGAGATCAACACCCGCAAGGTCGAGGACCGCGACGAGCGCGTCGCCGACCTCGCCGAGTCGCTGGCCTTCGCGCGGCGACACCTGGGGCAGGCCGCCACGGGGCCCGCGACCCCGTGACGCGGCGGGTCGCGACCCGGACCCGGGGTCGTCCCCCCGGGTGGTGGCCCGTCCGGCGTGAGGCCACCGGAGGCCCCGAACAGGGGTCGGTCGTAGCCTGACGTGGTCGGGACCACACCGTCGCGACGGGAGCGGAGGACGAGATGTCGGTGCTGCGGGGACCGCTGATGTGGCTGGCGCGCAACGAGCGGGTCAAGGACCTGGCCACCACCATGCCGGTGACGTCGTCGGTCGTGGCGGGCTACGTGCCCGGCGAGTCGACCACGGAGGTCGTCGACGCCGTCGCCGCGTGCGAGGCGGACGGGCTGCTCACCACCATCGACTTCCTCGGCGAGGACACCGTCGAGGCCGCCCAGGCGCAGGCCACCGTCGACGCGTACGTCGAGCTGCTGGAGCAGCTGGCCGCGCGCGGGCTGGCCCGGGGCGCCGAGGTGTCGGTCAAGCTCACCGCGCTCGGCCTGGCGCTGCCCGCCTCGGAGGCACCGCAGGGCGGGCACCGCACGGCGCTGGAGAACGCCCGCACCATCTGCCGCGCCGCCCGCAACGCGGGCACCCAGGTCACGGTCGACATGGAGGACCACACCACCACCGACGCGACGCTGGCCGTGCTGCGCGAGCTCCGCAAGGACTTCCCGGAGACCGGCGCCGTCCTGCAGGCCTACCTCCGCCGCACCGAGGCCGACTGCCGGGCCCTCGCCCACGAGGGGTCGCGGGTCCGCCTGTGCAAGGGCGCGTACGACGAGCCCGCCAGCGTCGCGTTCACCGACAAGCTCGAGGTGGACCGCTCCTACGTCCGCTGCATGCGGGTCCTCATGGCCGGGGACGGCTACCCGATGCTGGCCACGCACGACCCGCGCATGATCGAGATCGCCCGCTCGGTCGCGGGACGGTACCAGCGGCGTCCGGGCACCTACGAGTTCCAGATGCTCTACGGCATCCGCCCCGAGGAGCAGAAGCGCCTCGCCGCCGAGGGCGAGACCATGCGCGTCTACATCCCCTACGGTTCGGAGTGGTACGGCTACCTGGTCCGCCGGCTCGCCGAGCGTCCGCAGAACCTGTCGTTCTTCGTCAGGTCCCTCGTCTCGAAGAAGTAGGTGCACCGATGACGAACGCAGACGGCGCCGACAGCACCGCAGGCCCTGCCGTGAGCGGCGTCACCGCCGTGATCGGCGTGGGCGTGATGGGCGAGGCGCTGGTCTCGGGGCTCGTGCGCGCCGGCCGGCCGACCACCTCGATGCTCCTCGGCGAGAAGCGCCCGGAGCGCGCCGCCGAGCTGCGCGAGCGCTACGGCATCTCGGTCGTCGACAACGTCGAGGCCGCCGCCGGCGCGCAGACCGTCGTCCTCGTCGTGAAGCCGCAGGACATGAGCGAGGTCGTCGAGGAGATCGCGGGCGCGATCCGGCCCGGGCAGCTCGTGGTCTCCCTCGCGGCCGGCATCACCACCGCCTTCCTCGAGGCGCGACTGCCCGAGGGCGTCGCCGTCGTCCGGGTCATGCCGAACACCCCGGCGCTGGTCGACCAGGGGATGCTCACCATCTCCGGGGGCTCGCACTGCGAGGAGCGCCACCTCGCCGAGGTCGAGGCGCTGCTCGCCACGACCGGGCGCGTGCTGCGCCTGCCGGAGAAGCACCAGGACGCCGCCACGGCGATCTCCGGCTCCGGTCCCGGCTACGTGTTCTTCATGGTCGAGTCGATGATCGAGGCGGGCGTGCACCTCGGGCTGCCCCGCGGGACGGCCACCGAGCTCGTCGTGCAGACCCTCGTCGGCTCCGCGGCCATGCTGTCCGAGACCGGGGACCACCCGGTGGTGCTCCGCGAGCAGGTCACCTCGCCCGGCGGGACCACCGCCGCCGCGCTGCGGGAGCTCGAGATCCACGGCGTGCGGGCGGCCTTCCTCGCCGCGCTGCGGGCGGCCCACGACCGCTCGCGCGAGCTGGCCGCGGGCTCGTGAGCGACACGCCGTACGAGCCGCCGGTCGTGCCCCCGGCGCCACCCGTGGCGACGGGGGCCGGGCCGGCAGCGGGTCCGGGGTGCGGCGCGCTGTCCACGGTCGTCTTCGACGAGGCGCTGTGCGGCTACGACTTCGGCCCCGGCCACCCGATGCACCCCGTGCGCGTCGACCTGACGATGCGCCTCGCGGACTCCCTCGGCGTGCTCGAGCGGGTGCGCGTCGTCCCGGCGCCGATCGCGGACGACGACCTGATCCGGACCGTCCACGACGACGACCTCGTGCGCGCCGTGACGAGGCTGGGCCACGAGGGCGGGTCCGACCTCGCCCACGGCCTGGGCAGCGACGACAACCCGGTGTTCCGGCGCATGCACGAGGCGACCGCCCACGTGGTGGGTGCCAGCGTGGAGGCGTTCCGCCGGGTGTGGTCGGGGGAGTCGCTGCACAGCGCGAACGTCACCGGAGGCCTGCACCACGCCATGCCGGGTCGCGCCAGCGGCTTCTGCGTCTACAACGACGTCGCCATCGGCATCCAGCACCTCCTCGACTCCGGCGCGACGCGGGTGGCGTACGTCGACGTCGACGCCCACCACGGCGACGGCGTCGAGAAGGTGTTCTGGGACGACCCGCGCGTGCTGACGATCTCGCTGCACGAGACCGGCGAGATGCTCTTCCCCGGCACCGGCTACCCGCACGAGACGGGCGGGCCGGAGGCCGAGGGATCGGTCGTCAACGTCGCCCTCCCGCCCGGCACCTCGGACGCCGGCTGGCTGCGCGCGTTCCACGCCGTCGTCCCGCCGCTGCTGCGGGAGTGGGAGCCGGAGGTCCTCGTGACCCAGCACGGCTGCGACTCCCACGTCGAGGACCCGCTGACCCACCTCAACCTCACCGTCGACGGCCACCGCACGACGTACGAGGCGCTCCACGCGCTCGCCCACGAGGTCGCGGGCGGCCGGTGGATCGTCACCGGCGGGGGCGGCTACGCCCTCGTGGACGTCGTCCCCCGCTCGTGGTCGCACCTGCTCGCGACGATGACCGGCACGGCGATCGACCCCCTCCTGCCGACCCCGCAGGTGTGGCGCGACCACGTCACCCGCAGCCTGGGCCGCACGGCGCCGCTGCGGATGACCGACGGTCGCGAGGTCGTCTGGCGCGACTGGAGCGAGGGCTACGACCCCGCCACCTGGCTCGACCGCTCCGTCCACGCGACCCGCACCGCGGTCTTCCCGCTGCACGGGCTGGATCCGGCCGCCTGGTGACGAGGGCTCGGCGGACGTGACGAGGTGACGGTGGCCTGGTCCCTCGCTGGGTCTCGTCCCGCCGTCGCGCCCTCGCAAGCTCGGGCGCGCGCTCGCTCGATCCGACCCACGTCGTAGCCTCGCTAGCTCGGCTGCGGTGGGTCGCAAGGCGACACGCCGGGCGCACAGCAGTTTTTCCGCAACTTGCTTCACACGCGTCACATCTGGCCCTATCTTTACGGCAACGGGGTGCGCTCCTCGTCGACGTGGTCGGCGACGCACCCGAGGACAGAGAAGGACGGACCCATGGCAGCCTCCCCGGACATGTCCGACGCCAAGTTCCTCACCGTCGCCGAGGTGGCCGCGGTCATGCGCGTGTCGAAGATGACCGTCTACCGGCTGGTCCACAACGGCGACCTGCCGGCCGTCCGGGTCGGGCGCTCCTTCCGGGTGCTCGAGGACGACGTCAACCGCTACCTCCGCGAGAGCTTCTTCGACGCCGGCTGACAGGCCGGCGGAGGAGTGGGCCGAGCAGCGGGTCGAGCGGCTGTCGGGGCCCCCGGGGACGGCCGTTAGGCTGTCGTGGTCGCACCGGCGGACCTGCCGGGCGACTTCGGACGCGAGAGGTTGTTCCCTGTGGGTTCTGTCATCAAGAAGCGGCGCAAGCGCATGGCCAAGAAGAAGCACCGCAAGCTGCTGAAGCGGACGCGCGTGCAGCGTCGCAAGCTCGGCAAGTGATCCTCCGCAGCGGCCTCTAGAGAGCGGGCGGGGCAGTGGGTCGGGTCGTCCTGGTGACCGGGGTCTCGCGAGACCTCGGCCGTCGGAGCGCCGCCGCGCTGGCCGCCGCTCCCGGCGTCGACCGGGTCGTCGGCGTCGACGTCTCGCCGCCCCGTGGCGACATGGGCGGCGTCGCCTTCGTGCGCGCCGACATCCGCAACCCGGTCATCGCGAAGGTCATCGCGAAGGAGGACGTCGACACCGTCGTCCACATGAGCGTCATCGCCACCCCCGGCACGTCCGGCGGGCGGACGACGATGAAGGAGCTCAACGTCATCGGGACGATGCAGCTCCTCGCGGCGTGCCAGCGCGCCCCGCGGCTCGAGACGCTCGTGGTGAAGTCGACGACCACGGTGTACGGCGCCAGCAGCCGTGACCCCGCGATGTTCGCGGAGGAGACGGAGCCGCGGCGCCTCCCGCGCTCCGGCTACGCGAAGGACGCCTCGGAGGTCGAGGCCTACGTGCGCGGCTTCGCCCGCCGCCGGCCCGACGTCCGGGTCACCATGCTCCGCTGCGCCAACGTCGTCGGACCCCACGTCGTCAGCCCGATGACGTCGTACTTCCGGCTCCCGGTCGTGCCGACGGTCCTCGGGTTCGACCCGCGCCTGCAGTTCCTGCACGAGCACGACCTGATGGCCGTCCTCGAGCACAGCGTCACCGACGGCGCGCACGGCACCTTCAACGTGGCCGGTGAGGGCGTGCTGTCGCTGTCCCAGGCCCTGCGCCGCCTCGGCCGCCCCTCGATCCCCCTGCCGGCCTCCGCGGTGGGCGGCGTCGGCTCGGTGCTGCGCTCGGCGCGCCTGACCGAGTTCTCCCCGGAGCAGGTCTCGCTCCTGACCTTCGGCCGCGGGGTCGACACCACGCGGATGCGTGAGGTGCTCGGGTTCCGTCCCCGCTACACGACGGCGTCGGCGTTCGCGGACTTCGCCGCCCACATCGCACCCGGGCCCGGCCCCGGCGAGCGCGTGGTGGCGGGCGTCGGGCGGGTCCTCGGGATCGACGGCGTCGACGACACGGACGCGACCCCCGGCCCGGGCCGTCGCGGCGTAGCCTCGCTGGCCGGAACCCCCGCCCTGGGTGGGGGCGCCGGACAGGGGGGTGACGCACGTGGGTGACGCCGAGATCATCCCGATCGGCACGCGCGGACGACCGGGCCGCGGCTCCGGCACGCGCCGTCCGTCGTCCGCCGCCCGCGACCTGGCCCCGCACGCCGCCCGTCGCCGCGCCCAGGACCCCGACACCGGCACCGGCACCGACACCGGGCCCGATACCGGCACCGACACAGGGCCCGACACCGCCACGACCGTGACCGGGCCGCGCGCCGACGAGCGGACGACCCCGGCCGAGCAGGACGTCGTCGCCCGTCTCGAGGTCCCCGCACCGACGTCGGCGGGGCCGTCCGGCGTCGAGGTCACCGACCGCGCCGGCGCCCCGGGCATCCCCGCCGCCGACTGGGCGCACGCCCTCGTCGCCGGGGCCCGCGAGGTGCTCGGGGACGACTGGGAGAACCGGCTGGCGCACGGCCTCGCCGGGCTCCGACGCCGCCTGACCGGCGAGTACGCCGTCGACGAGTACGGCTTCGACGCCGAGCTGACCCGCCGGCTGCTGTTCGCCGTCCTGCGCCCCCTCGCCGAGAAGTGGTTCCGGATCGAGGTGCGCGGGCTGGAGAACATCCCGGCCACCGGCGGTGCGCTGGTCGTCTCGAACCACTCCGGCACGATCCCCGTCGACGGCCTGATGACGATGTTCTCGGTCACCGAGCACACCGGCCGCTTCCTGCGCCCCCTCGGGGCCGACCTGGTCTTCCGCACCCCCGTCGTGGCCGGCCTGGCCCGCAAGATGGGCGCCACCCTCGCGTGCACCGAGGACGCCGAGCGCATGCTGTCCGGCGGGGAGCTCGTCGGCGTGTGGCCCGAGGGGTTCAAGGGCATCGGCAAGCCCTACTCGGAGCGGTACAAGCTCCAACGCTTCGGCCGCGGCGGGTTCGTGTCCGCCGCCATGCGCACCGGTGTGCCCGTCATCCCGGTGTCGGTCGTGGGCGCGGAGGAGATCTACCCGCTGGTCGGGAACGTCCCCGCCCTCGCGCGTCTCCTCGGCCTGCCCTACGTGCCGATCACCCCGCTGTTCCCGCTGCTCGGGCCGCTCGGGCTGGTGCCGCTGCCGTCGAAGTGGCTGATCGAGTTCGGCGAGCCCGTGCGGACGGACGCGTACGGCGAGGGCGCCGCGGACGACCCCATGCTGGTGCTCAACGTGACCGACCAGGTCCGCGAGACCATCCAGCAGACGCTCTACTCGCTGCTGATGGAGCGGCCCTCCGTCTTCGGGTGAGCCCGGTGGGGAGCCGTCGGGTGGGGAGCCGTCGGGTGAGGGGCCCCGGCGCGGTCTAGGGCAGCAGGTCGTCCAGGTCGCCGCCGGAGCCGCGCCCGTCGCGCTTCTTGCCGCCACGGTCGCGACGACCGTCGTCCTCGGCCTTGCCGGACCCGCCCAGGCCGTCGCGCAGGCCGTCGCGGAGGCCGTCGCGGAGCCCGGTGCCGAGGCCGTCGCCGAGCCCGCTGGCGACGCCGTCGCCCAGCACGTCACCGAGGCCGTCCCCCGGCCCGCCGTCGGACTCCGGGAGCCTCGGCGGCGTCGAGGGGTCGACGGGGACGTCGTCGCCCCGGCCTCCCGAACCGTCGTCACCCTGGCCGCCGCCGGGGGCGTCGGGGCCGGCGGGGCCCCCGGGCCCGGGGCCCAGGCCGCGTCCGCGCCCCTGTCCGTCGGCACCGCCCCGGCGGTCGGCCCCGTCGGCGGTGTCCTCCTCGGGCAGAGGCGTGGCGGAGGTGCCGGAGCCGGGCAGCTCGTCGCCGGCGCTCAGACGCTCGTCGCCGGACTCGAAGCCGGTCGGGTCGGCCACGCAGAGCGGGCAGGCGAGCGCGGTGTCCGCCTCGATCCGGTCGACGGCCCGGACGGCGCGCGTCCAGGCGTCGCGGGCGGCGGCGGGGAGGTCGACGGCCATGTCGTCGAGCTCGCTGCCGCTGACGGCCGCGAAGTCGCGCAGGTCGCGGACCAGCTCGCGGTCGCCCGTGCGGGCGTACTCGGCGAGCAGGCGATCGGCCCCCTCCGAGGCCTGGTCGGTGAAGCTGTCCAGGGTCGGGGCGACCTCCGCGGAGGAGGCGGCCTCGCCGGAGGCGATCAGCGCGGACGCCTCGCCGAGGCGGTCGGCGGCGTTGACGAGCAGCAGCTCGCCGCGCTCGGTGGGGTCGCGGGTGACGCCGGCCTGCGCGTCCTCCAGGGCCCGCTTGATGGGGTAGAGGGCTTCGCCCGGCAGCGCCGACTGGGCGGCGACCGCCACCGAGGTGCTCGCCCCGAGCGCGGCCACGGTGCCGGCGAGGACGGCGAAGCGGCGCGGGTGGCGACGGGGGACCCGCAGGCGGAGACGCTCCTCCGGGTCGAGGGAGGCGTCGGCGGCCGGGGCCTCGGCGGCGCGGAGCGCGGCGAGCCGGTCGGCCTCGTCCATCAGGCGCTCGCGGAGCGCGGTGGCGTGCTCGGCGCGCGGGGCGACCTCGGGCAGCGCGCGCAGGGCGCCCACCACGGCGAGGAGCTCCGCGGGGGCCGCGGCTCCGGGCACGGCGTCGCGGGTCGCCCGGTCGAGGGGGCTCGCGGACGTGTCGGCCCACGCGCGCTCGAGCGCGGCGTCGAAGCGCTCGGCCGCTCGGCCCCGCACCCACATCGCGCTCATCCGGTCCGTCCTTCGTCCGCCCGTCCGCCGGCCCCCGTGTCCGGTGGCACGCATCCACCGGTCACAACGAGGCTCGCGGTCCTTCGGTTACGGGTCATCGGTCGCGGATCCCCTCGGGCACCAGCTTCGCCAGGTTGCGCACCCCGCGCAGCTGCAGCTGCTTCACCGCCCCGTCGCTGCGGCCGAGGACGGCGGCGGTCTCGGCGATGCTCAGACCCTGCAGGAAGCGCATGATCAGGCACTCCTGCTGCTCGGTCGGCAGCTGCGTCAGGGCCCGGAGCAGCATCTCGTTCGTGAGCTCGCCCATCACGGTCGACTCGACGGTCTCGACGGCGCCGTCGTGGGCCGACATGTCCTCCGTGGCCGACTCCAGCCGCGTCTTCCCCGCCTTGAAGTGGTCGGTCGTCAGGTTGCGGGCGATGGTCATGAGCCAGGCGCCGAAGTCACGGCCCTGCCACCGGAAACCGTCCATGTTGCGCAGGGCGCGGAAGAACGTGTCCGCGGCCAGGTCCTCGGCCAGGGAGACCGAGCGGGTGCGGTAGTAGAGGAAGCGGTACACGGACGGGTGGTAGTGGTCGTAGAGCTCGCCGAACGCGTCCCGGTCGCCGCCCCGCGCCAGCTCGACGAGGGCGATGAGGCGGGTGCGCTCCTCCTCGGTGTCCTCCGACGACACGGCGAGGTCGTGGTCGTCGGGCGCGCCGGCGCCGCCGGGGACGACGGCCTGCTCCGAGAGCAGCATCCCGTCCACCATCGCGTGACCCGACGCGCCGGCGAGGCCGGGGGAGGGGACCACGGCGGCCGCCTGGGGCACCGCGCACGCGGACAGCACGCGCAGCACCGCCTCGCGCAGCGCTGCCAGCCCGTCCGGTCCCGCCCGACCGTCCGTCATCGGTGACGTCCTCCCCCTGCCCGTCCTCGGGGCAACTCCCTACGGTAAGGGGGTTCGGGCCCCCTGTGAAGTCGGAGAACCGTCGTGCACCGCCCGGCGCACCCGGTGCGCGGTCGGCGCCCCAGCCCCTCAGGGCGTCAGGAGGTACGGCGCCGGGCGGCCAGGGCGCCCGCGGTCAGGGCCACCGCCCCGCCGGCGACCGCCGTGGCCGCGCCGAGCCGCGCGGCCCGTCGTCCGACCCGGTAGTCGCGGACCGGCCAGCCCTGCTCCTCGGCGTGGCGGCGCAGCCGGCGGTCGGGGTTCACCGCGCACGGGTGCCCCACCAGGCCGAGCAGCGGCAGGTCGTTGGAGGAGTCGGAGTACGCCGAGCACCGCGACACGTCGAGCCCCTCCGCCTCGGCGAGGTCACGGACCGCGACGGCCTTCGCCTCGCCGTGCAGGAGGTCGCCGACGAGGCGGCCGGTGTAGACGCCGTCCACGTGCTCGGCGACGGTGCCCATCGCTCCCGTGAGGCCGAGCCGTCGCGCGATCACCTCCGCGATCTCGATGGGGGCGGCGGTCACCAGCCACACGCGCTCGCCGCGGTCCAGGTGCAGCTGGGCGAGCGCCCGCGTGCCGGGCCAGATCCGGTAGGCCATGCCCTCGTCGAAGACCTCGTCGGCCAGCGACTGCAGCTCGGTGACCTCGTGCCCGGCGATCACCGACAGGGCCGCCGTGCGGGCGTCGGCGACGTGGCCGGCGTTCTCGGCGCCGGCGACGCGGAACCAGACCTGCTTGCCGAGGGCGCCGGCCATCTCGCGCGGCCCGAAGAAGCCGCGCTGGTACATGCCGCGGGCCAGGTGGTAGATGCTCGCGCCCTGCACGATCGTGTTGTCGACGTCGAAGAACGCGGCCGCGGTCGGGTCGTCCGCCACGGTGAGCTCCCGCTCGACCTCCGCGCTGGCGGCCTGGGCCTCGCCCGCGAGCGCCGAGCGGACCCGCAGGTCGGGGGCGCGCACGACACGGCGCTGCGGGCCGGGCTGCCGCGGTGTCACGTTGCGATCCTAGCCACCCCGGCCCCCGTCACCGGCCGGGCGACCGGCCTACGATCGGAGGGTGTCCGGCGCGACGGGGAAGGCGAGCGACGAGGCCCGTGTGACGTTCGTGACGCGGGAGGGCTGCCACCTGTGCGAGGAGGCCCGTGCGGTGGTCGCGGCCGTCTGCGCCGAGGTGGGCGAGCGCTTCGTCGAGGTCGACGTCGACGACGACCCCGCCCTGCTCGCGCGGTACGACGAGCAGGTCCCGGTGACCTTCGTGGACGGGCGGCAGCACGACTTCTGGCGGGTCGACGCGGGTCGGCTCCGCCGGGCGCTGACCGAGGGCGGCCGGGTCGGCTGACGCCGCCGGCGGGTGCCCGTGCGCGACGTGCCCTCGCCCTGCCCGTGCCGGGCCTCGCCGGGTGTGGTAGCGCCCGTTCGCGCCGTTTTGTCCTCGCGTTCACGAACTCCTACGCTTGCGGAGCCGCGCGGTTGGGGGAAGTGACTGGACGCGACCTCCCGGACGTCGAACCGGGTGCGCGCGGCGGGAGACGAGAACACGTGACGCAACGGCGCGCACCGCGGGGCGAGACGCCTGCCGGCGGGGTGGCACCCACCCTGGACGGGGCAGCCGCACCCGTCGACAAGGGGCTCCCCGAGGCGACCCTCTCGCGTCTCCCCGTCTACCTGCGGGCGCTGACCGCCCTCGCCGACGCCGGCACCGCCACCTGCTCCAGCGACGCCCTCGCCACGGCGTCCGGGGTGACCGGCGCGAAGGTGCGCAAGGACCTCAGCCACCTCGGCTCCTACGGCACCCGGGGCGTCGGCTACGACGTGTCGTACCTGCGCCACCAGATCGCGCGCGAGATCGGGCTGACCCAGGACTGGGCCGTCGTCGTCGCCGGCATCGGCAACCTGGGCCACGCGCTCGCCAACTACTCCGGCTTCCGCAGCCGCGGCTTCCGGGTCGTCGCGCTGCTGGACGCCGACCCGCAGCGGCACGGCGAGGAGATCGGGGGCCTGCGGGTGCGGCCCTTCGACGACCTCGAGCGGGTGGTCGCCGAGCACGGCGTCAGCATCGCCGTCGTCGCGACCCCCGCCGCCGCCGCCCAGGAGGTGGCCGACCGGATGGTCGCCGCCGGCATCACCAGCATCCTCAACTTCGCGCCCGCCGTCCTCGCCGTCCCCGACGGCGTCGACGTCCGCAAGGTCGACCTGTCCACCGAGCTGCAGATCCTCGCCTACCACGAGCAGCGGAAGGCGCCGTCCTCGCGCGCCGGCGCGCCCGTGGGTACCGGGGGTCGCGGAGAGGAGTCCGCATGAGCGTCCTGGTGGTGGGGGTCTCCCACAAGTCGGCGCCGGTCTCGCTGCTCGAGCGTCTCGCGCTCGACCACGACGGGGCCGTGAAGCTCGTCGACGACGTGATGGGGTGCGACCACGTCACGGAGGCGACGGTGATCGCCACGTGCAACCGCATCGAGGTCTACGCCGACGTCGACCGGTTCCACGGCAGCGTCGAGGACATCTCGCGGCTGCTGACCCGCGGGGCGGACGAGGTGCCCGAGTCGCTCGTGGAGCACCTCTACGTGCACTACGAGGACGCCGCGGTCTCCCACCTCTTCCAGGTCGCCAGCGGCCTGGAGTCGATGGTCGTCGGGGAGAGCCAGATCCTCGGCCAGACCCGTGAGGCGCTGCGGTCGGGCCAGGAGGCCGGGACCGTCGGACCCTCGCTCAACGCCCTGTTCCAGCAGGCGCTGCGGGTCGGGAAGCGCGCGCACGCCGAGACCGACGTCGACCGCGCCGCACCCTCGCTGGTCACGGCCGCCCTGAGCCGCGCCGAGGCCGCGATCGGCCCGGTCACCGGTCAGCGGGTCGCCATCCTCGGCGCCGGCGCGATGGCGGCCCTGGCCGCCTCCACGCTGGCTGCCGCCGGGGCCGGCGACGTCGCCGTGGTCAACCGCTCCAGCGCCTCCGCCGAGCGCCTCGCCCGCACGTACGGCGCCCGCGCCGTCGACATGTCCGGCCTGGCCGAGGAGGTCGGCCGCGCCGACCTCGTCGTCTCCTGCACCGGCGCCACCGGCACGGTCCTGGACGCCGCGGTGCTGCGCGAGGCCCGCGAGGCCGCCGGCACCGCGCAGCGCCCCCTCGCGGTCGTCGACCTCGCGCTGCCGCGCGACGTCGAGGCGGGCGTCGAGGACCTCCCGCACGTCACCCTCGTCGACCTCGCCCTGCTCGCCGCCGAGCTGCGCGGGTCCGACGCCGGGCGCGGCGTGGCCGAGGTGCGCGAGATCGTCGCCGAGGAGCTCGCGGTCTTCCTCGCCACCCGCCGCCAGGCCAGCGTCACCCCGACCGTGGTCGCGCTGCGCTCGATGGCCACCGCCGTCGTGGACGCGGAGATGGCGCGCCTCGTCGCCCGCGTGCCCGACCTCGACCCCGCCACGCACGACGAGGTGCTGCACACGGTGCGCCGCGTCGTCGACAAGCTGCTGCACCAGCCGACCGTCCGGGTCAAGGAGCTGGCCGGCGAGACCGGTGCGGTGTCGTACGCCGCCGCGCTCGCCGAGCTCTTCTCCCTGCACCCCGACGCCGTCGAGGCCGTCACGCGTCCGGAAGGGATGGGCACGTGACGACCACGTCCACCGGCGCCACCGGCACACGGACGCTGCGGGTCGGCACCCGCGCCTCGCGCCTGGCCACCACCCAGTCCCAGCACGTCGCCGACCTGGTCACCGAGCGGCTCGGCCTGCCCACCGAGCTCGTGGAGGTCACCACCGAGGGCGACGTCAACCGCGCCCCGCTGGCCACCATCGGCGGCGCCGGGGTCTTCGTCGGCGCCCTGCGCGCCGCGCTCCTCGAGGGGCGCGTCGACGTCGCCGTCCACTCGCTGAAGGACCTGCCCACCGCGCCCGAGCCGGGGGTGGCCCTGGCCGCCGTCCCGCCGCGCGAGGACGCCCGCGACGCCGTGGTCGCCCGCGACGGGCTCACGCTGGGCGAGCTGCCCGCCGGCAGCCGCGTCGGCACGGGCTCGCCGCGGCGCGCCGCGCAGCTCGGCGCCCTCGGGCTCGGCCTCGAGGTCGTCGCCATCCGCGGCAACGTCGACACCCGCCTCGGCAAGGTCACCTCGGGCGAGCTCGACGCCGTCGTCCTGGCCCGGGCGGGCCTCGCCCGCATCGGTCGCGCCGACGAGGTCACCGAGGTGCTCGACCCGCTCCAGATGCTCCCGGCCCCCGGCCAGGGCGCCCTCGCGGTCGAGTGCCGGGCGGACGACGTCCACGAGGGGGAGCACCTCTCGGCGCTCCTCGCAAGTTTGCAGGATCCGGTGGCACGCGCCACCGTAGACGCCGAGCGGGCCGTGCTCGCCGCCCTCGAGGCGGGGTGCTCGGCCCCGGTCGGCGCTCTGGCCGACGTCGTGGAGGGCGAGGACGGCGAGGAGCTGTACCTGCGGGCCGTCGCCCTCTCGGGGGACGGAGCGGTGGAGATCCGCCGCTCGGCCGTGGGGGACCCCGCCGACGCCGCCGGTCTCGGCCGACGCCTCGCCGACGAGATGCTCGCCGACGGAGCAGCAGAACTGATGCAGGACCACGTGTCACCTGACAACGGAGAGCAGCGCGCATGACCACTGTGACCACCGCAGCCACTGCTGACCTCGGGGCCACCGCCCCCGCCGCCACCCCGCGTGGCGCCGCGGGCGCGACCAGGTCGGCCGGATCGACCGCCCCCGCCAGCCGCGGGCGCGTCTCCTTCGTCGGTGCGGGCCCCGGCGACCCGGGCCTGCTCACCGTCCGTGCCGTGCAGCTGCTCCGCGACGCCGACGTCGTCGTCACCGAGGTCGCCGAGCACGAGGCGATGGTCCGCGAGCTGCTGACCGACGTCGCGGAGGACGCCCTGCCCGAGCTGCTCGACGGCGGCTTCGGCGAGGACGGCCAGCCCCTGACCCACGCCGCCCGCGGCAAGGTCGTCGTCAAGGCCGCCAAGGGCGGCCGTCGCGTCGTCCGCCTCATGGCCGGCGACCCCTTCCTCTACGCCTCGGGCCCCGAGGAGGCGCAGGCCTGCGTGAAGGCCGGCCTCGGCCTCGAGATCGTCCCCGGCGTCTCGTCGGTCTCCGCGGTCCCGGCGTACGCCGGCATCCCGCTGACCACGAAGACCCACCGCGAGGTCGCCGTCGTCACCTGCGGCGAGTCGCGCATCGACTGGGCGCGCTACGCCGACGACCGGACGCTGGTGCTGCTGTCGGCCGTCGGCTCGATCGGCGAGGTCGCCGACGCGCTCGTGGCCGCCGGCCGCCCGGCCGACACCCCGGTCGCGATGACGCGGGTCGGCACCACCACCGAGCAGGACACCCTGGTCAGCACCCTCGAGCACGTGGCCGCCGACGTCCGCGCGGCCCGCGTCGAGCCCCCGGCCGTCACCGTCGTCGGCGACGTCGTCGACCTGCGCCAGACCCTGTCGTGGTTCGAGACCAAGCCGCTGTTCGGGTGGCGCGTCCTGTTGCCCCGCACCAAGGACCAGGCCGGCCCGCTGGTCGCCCGCCTGCGCGGCTACGGCGCCGTGCCCGAGGAGGTCCCCACGATCTCCGTCGAGCCGCCGCGCAACCCGCAGCAGATGGACAAGGCCGTCCGCGGCCTCGTCGAGGGTCGCTACGAGTGGATCGCCTTCACCTCGGTCAACGCCGTGAAGGCCGTCCGGGAGAAGTTCGAGGAGTACGGCCTCGACGCCCGCGCGTTCTCCGGCCTGAAGATCGCCGCGGTCGGCGACAAGACCGCCGACGCGATCGCCGCGTGGGGCCTGCGCCCCGACCTGCTGCCCTCGGGCGAGCAGTCCGCGGCCGGCCTGCTGGCCGACTGGCCGCCGTACGACGACGTGCTGGACCCCATCAACCGCGTCTTCCTGCCCCGCGCCGACATCGCGACGGAGACCCTCCTCGCGGGCCTCGTCGAGCTGGGCTGGGAGTGCGACGACGTCACGGCGTACCGCACCGTGCGTGCGGCCCCGCCGCCGGCGCCGACGCGGGACGCGATCAAGTCCGGCAAGTTCGACGCGGTCGTGTTCACGTCGTCCTCGACGGTGCGCAACCTCGTCGGCATCGCGGGCAAGCCGCACCCGTCGACGATCATCGCCGCGATCGGCCCGGCCACCGCGAAGACCGCGGAGGAGCACGGCCTGCGGGTCGACGTCCTGGCCGCCGCGCCGTCCGGGGACGAGCTCGCCGACGCCCTCGCCGACTTCGGGGCGGTCCGCCGCGCCGAGCTCCTCGAGTCCGGCCAGCCGGTGACCAAGCCGTCCGAGCGCCGTCCGGCCGCGCGTCGCAAGGCCACGAGTGGGTCCTGAGCCCGTGTCGTCGGGGTCCGCTCCGTCACAGCCGCTGCGGCCGGTGATCCGGCCGCGGCGGCTGCGTCGTACGGCGGCCACGCGTCGACTGGTCGCGGAGACCTCGCTGGAGGCTCGGCAGCTGGTGCTGCCGGTCTTCGTCAACGAGGTGCTCGACGAGCCACGCCCCATCTCCTCGATGCCCGGCGTGGTCCAGCACTCGCGCGACTCGCTGCGCGCCGCGGCCGCCGAGGCCGCGCAGCTCGGTCTCGGCGGGATCATGCTGTTCGGCCTGCCCCGCACCAAGGACGCCGCCGGCTCCGCCGCCCTCGACCCCGAGGGCGTGCTCTCCGTGGCCGTGCGCGACGTGGTCGCCGAGGTCGGCGACGCGCTGCCCGTGATGGCCGACCTGTGCCTCGACGAGTTCACCGACCACGGCCACTGCGGCGTCCTCGACGCGGCCGGTGGGGTCGACAACGACGCCACACTGGCGTCGTACGTCGAGATGGCGCGGGTGCTCGCCGACGCCGGGGTCGACTGGGTCGGCCCCAGCGGGATGATGGACGGGCAGGTCGCCGCGATCCGCGACGGCCTCGACGACGCGGGGCACACCGACGTCGCGATCATGGCCTACTCCGCGAAGTACGCCTCCGCCTTCTTCGGCCCCTTCCGCGAGGCCGTGGACTCCTCGCTGACCGGCGACCGCCGCACCTACCAGCAGGACCCCGCCAACGGCCTCGAGGGCGTCCGCGAGGCCCTGCTGGACGTCGAGGAGGGCGCGGACGTCGTCATGGTCAAGCCGGCCCTGGCCTACCTCGACGTGCTGCGGCGCGTGCGCGACGCCGTCGACGTCCCCGTGGCGGCGTACAACATCTCGGGGGAGTACTCGATGCTCGAGGCCGCCGCCGCCCACGGCTGGATCGACCGCGAGCCCGCCATCCTCGAGACCCTCACCTCGATCCGCCGCGCCGGCGCGGACGTCGTGCTGACGTACTGGGCCGCCGAGGCCGCCCGCCTCCTCGCCCGCTAGGACGCCGAGTCGGCACGTCTGCGCAGCTGTACGGGGTCGAGTCGGCACGTCTGCGCACCTGGGGGACGTCGAGTCGGCACGTCTGCGCAGCTCGGAGCGTCGAGTCGGGGCCGGTGCTGCTCCGTGACGACATGACCGTCGGTGGGTCCAGCCGGAGGCGAGAGCCATCGTTCGTCGCCACACCCGTACGTGCGCAGACGTGCCGACTCGAGCCGTCTGGGGTGCGCAGACGTGCCGACTCGAGCCGTCTGGGGTGCGCAGACGTGCCGACTCGAGCCGTCTGGGGTGCGCAGACGTGCCGACTCGAGCCTCCTGGGCTGCGCAGACGTGCCGACTCGGCCGGGACGACGAACGCCGCGCCCCCCGGGACGGGGAGCGCGGCGTCCGGTGCTGGCCTGTGCGGTGCGTCAGCCCTGCTCGCGGGCGATGCAGGCGTTGAGGTCGCGGTTGTTCTGCGCGGCGTCCGGGTTGAGGATGCCGGCGACCAGGTCGAGCGGCCGCAGGCCCAGGATGTCCAGGCAGAGCAGGCGGGCCTCGGCGTAGGTCAGGAGGTCCTCCACCGGCTTCGTGGGGTTCCGGACCGGCGGCTGGGGCTCGGGCTCCTCCGTCGGGGGCTCGGTCGGCGGGGGCGTGGTGCCGCCGTCGTCCCCGCCGTCGCCCTCGTCGTCACCGCCACCGGGGTTCTCCGGCGTCCCCGGACCCTCGGTGCCCGGGTCGGTCGGCTCCACGGAGCCGCCGTCGCCCTCGTCACCGGGGGACGTCGGGCCGCCGGGCGGGGTCGTGCCGGGCGCGGTCGGGCCGTCGGCCTGCGGGGCGTCCTCGTCGGGGGTGAAGGTGTTGCCGGAGGCGGTGGCCGTCGGCACCGAGGAGTAGTCACCCTCGGAGTAGGCCTCCATGATCGACAGCACGAGGTCGACGTACTCGTCGGAGTTGTTGTAGCGGTAGACCGCCGCGCGCTGGCCCTGGGTGGTCGACAGGTCCTCGTTGCCGGAGCAGAGGTAGACCGCGCTCGCCAGGGCGGCGTCGTTGATGTTCTGCGGGTCGCGCTGGCCGTCGCCGTCGGCGTCCACGCCCACCACCGACCAGGTGGAGGGGATGAACTGCATCGGGCCGACCGCGCGGTCGAACTTCCGGTCGCCGTCGAGCTGGCCGGCGTCGGTGTCGGCGATGCGGGCCGTGCTGTTCGTGCCGTCGAGGGCGATGCCGATGATGCCGGGCTTCGCGACGCCCGCGGAGTTCAGCACGTTGCCGTCGTAGCGGCCGTGGTCCGACTCCACGCGGCCGATCGCGGCCACGAGCTGCCAGGAGATGTTGCAGCCGGCGTCGGCACGGTTGATGACCGTCTCGGCACGCTGGTACGCCGCGAGGGCGGCGGCCGGGATGCCGTTCGTGGAGGCGGTGCGCACCGCGGCGGCGCTGCGGCCCGAGGGGACACCCGGGGCGACCGCGCCGCGGCGCGACATGCTCGCCGGGGCCTCGATGGCCTCCGTGGGCACCTCGGTGCCGTCCGGGAGCTGGCCCTGGACCTCGTCGGCCACCTCCGCCAGCTGCGTGGTCGGCGTGGCCAGTCCTGCGGTCCACGCGGCGGACAGCAGGGCGAGCGGCACCAGAGTGAGGGCGCGCTGCGACCTACCGAACCGTCGTTGCGACATCCGTGTTCTCCCCATCCCCCGCGGGCTCTCCCGTGAGCCTGCGACTCGCTGTCATGCCGGTGGTGACCCGAGATGCCGCACCGGTGTGATAACTCCAACGAAGTGTGCCACCTCCCGTTACGCACGAACCAGCGAACCGGGAGATGACCTCGCGGGGGCCATCACGTGAGCATCCTCACAAGTGAACGACTGTACCGCTCCGAGGGCCCCGGCCGCACCCCCCGTCGGCCATCCGAGGTGCGCTGACCTGCGCGGAAGTCCCGGCCCACCCCGTCGGCCCCTCCTGGAGCGGCCCTTGGTCGCTCGGCGATGATGGGGCCATGGTCGAGGCCCGTACGACGTCCTCGCGCGCTCTGTTCGAGCGCGCCCTCGCCGTGACCCCCGGCGGCGTCAACTCGCCGGTGCGTGCGTTCAACGGCGTCGGCGGGACACCGCGCTTCATCGCGTCCGCGCAGGGGGCATGGCTGACCGACGCGGACGGCACCCGGTACGTCGACCTGATCGGGTCCTGGGGCCCCATGCTCCTGGGCCACGCGCACCCGGAGGTCGTCGCCGCGGTGACCGCGGCCGCCGCCCGCGGCACGTCGTACGGCACCCCGACGGTCCCCGAGCTCGAGCTCGCCGAGGAGATCGTCGCCCGGACGCCGATCGAGCGTGTCCGCCTCGTCTCCTCCGGCACCGAGGCCACCATGTCGGCCATCCGGCTGGCGCGCGGCTTCACCGGCCGCGACGTCGTCGTGAAGTTCGCGGGCTGCTACCACGGCCACGTCGACGCGCTCCTCGCCGCGGCCGGCTCCGGCGTCGCCACGTTCGCACGCTCCGGCTCCTCGGGGGTCCCCGAGTCCGCGACCGGCGAGACGATCGTGCTGCCCTACAACGACCGCGCCGCCGTCGAGGCCGCCTTCGCCGAGCACGGCGACCGCATCGCGTGCCTGGTGACGGAGGCGGCCGCCGGCAACATGGGCGTCGTCCCGCCCGAGCCCGGCTTCAACCGGTTCCTGTCCGAGACCTGCGCCGCGCACGGCGCCCTCTTCGTCACCGACGAGGTGATGACGGGCTTCCGCGCCTCGGCCCAAGGCTACTGGGGGATCGACGGTGCGGTCGAGGGCTGGCGCCCCGACCTCATGACCTTCGGCAAGGTGATGGGCGGCGGCTTCCCCGCCGCGGCCTTCGGTGGGCGCGCCGACGTCATGGGCTCGCTCAGCCCCGACGGGCCCGTCTACCAGGCCGGGACGTTGTCGGGGAACCCCGTCGCGACCACCGCCGGGCTGACCACGCTGCGCCTCGCGACCCCCGCGGTCTACGAGCACCTCACGAAGGCCGGCGAGGTCGTGAAGCGCGCCGCGTCCGAGGCCCTCACCGAGGCGGGCGTGCCCCACCAGGTGCAGTCCGCCGGCACCATGTTCTCCGTCTTCTTCCGCTCCGGTCGGGTCACCGACTTCGAGGGCGCCTCCGGCCAGGACCTCACGGCGTACGCCGCGTTCTTCCACGCCATGCTGGACGCCGGCGTGCACCTGCCGCCCTCGGCGTACGAGGCGTGGTTCCTCTCCGCCGCCCACGACGACGAGGCCGTCGGCCGGATCGTCGAGGCACTGCCCGCGGCCGCCCGGGCCGCCGCCGCGGCCCAGGGGGCCGCATGAGCGCGGGCACCGCGGCGCCGTCCGCCGACCGCACGGTGGTCCACCTGCTGCGGCACGGCGAGGTCCACAACCCCGACGGCATCCTCTACGGCCGGCTGCCGGGCTACCGCCTGTCCGCCCGCGGTCGCGCCATGGCGGAGCGGATCGCGACCTCGCTGGCCGACCGCGACATCGTGCACCTGCGGGTCTCGCCGCTGGAGCGCGCCCGCGAGACCGTCGCCCCGCTCGCCGCCACGCTCGGGATCACCCCGGAGATCGACGACCGCGTCATCGAGTCGTCGTCCAAGTTCGAGGGCACGCGGTTCGCGATCAACGACGGCGGCGCGCTGGGCCGCCCGTTGGCCTGGCGCCACCTGCGCAACCCCGTCCGCCCGTCCTGGGGCGAGCCGTACGGCCAGATCGCGGCCCGCATGCTGGCCGGCGCGGCGGCCGCCCGCGACGCCGCCCGGGGCCACGAGGCCGTCGTGGTGTCCCACCAGCTGCCCATCTGGACCACCCGGCTGCGCGTCGAGGGCAAGAGCGTCTTCCTCCACGACCCGCGCCGGCGCCAGTGCACGCTGTGCTCGCTCACCTCGCTGCACTACGAGGGCGACCGCCTGGTCCGTCTCACCTACTCCGAGCCCGCCGGCGACATGATCCCGGCGCGCGACAAGAAGTCGCCGTTCAGCTCCGGCGGACGGCACGAGGAGCCTGTGCCCTGACGATGCCCGCCTCCGCCCGCCCAGCATCCCGCCCCCGACTGCTCGCCGTCCTGGGGGTGCTGGCCGCACTCCTGCTGAGCGGGTGCACCGAGCTGGAGGGCACCGGCGACAAGGGCTACATCACCGGCGACGGCCGGGTGCAGGAGGTCGCCCCCGACGACCGTGGGGCGCCCGTCGACCTGACCGGGGAGTCCCTCACCGGCGAGCCCCTCGACCTCGCGGACCTGCGGGGCGGTGTCGCGGTCGTGAACGTCTGGTACTCCACCTGCCCCCCGTGCCGCGCCGAGCAGCCGGAGCTGACGTCCGCCGCGAACGCCGCCGAGGGGACGGCCGAGTTCGTCGGCCTCAACATCCGCGAGTACGACACCTCGATGGGCCTCGCCTACAACCGCACCTTCGACGTGCCCTACCCGTCGTTCTTCTCGCCCGACGGCCAGGACCTGCTGGCGTTCAGCGGCACGCTGTCCCCGCAGTCGATCCCCAGCACGGTCGTGCTGGACGCCGAGGGCCGGGTCGCGGCCAGCATCATCGGGCCCCTGCCCTCCGAGCAGACCCTTCTCACCCTCATCGACGACGTCGCCTCCGAGACGGGCGGCGGCCAGGACGGCACCCGGGACGGGGACGTGCGGCGTGGGTGAGTGGTTCGAGCAGACGACGGCGTCGGGGTCCCTGGCCCTGGCGCTGCCGGTCGCGCTGCTGGCCGGGCTGGTCTCCTTCTTCTCGCCCTGCGTCATCCCGCTGCTGCCCGGCTACCTGTCGTACGCCACCGGTCTGTCCGGTGCGGACCTCGCCTCGGGGGAGGCCGCCCAGCGCCGCGGTCGCATGCTGGCGGGCTCCCTGCTCTTCGTGCTGGGCTTCTCCACCGTCTTCGTCCTCATCGGCACGGCCTCCGGCGCGCTCGGCGAGGCCCTGGTGGTCTACCGGCGCGAGCTGACCGTGGGTCTCGGGATCCTGTCGATCGTGCTCGGCCTCGCCTTCGCCGGGTTCATCCCGTTCCTCCAGCGCGACGCCCGCGTGCACGCCGTCCCGCGCGTCGGCCTGGCCGCCGCGCCGTTCCTCGGCTTCCTGTTCGGGCTCGGCTGGACGCCGTGCATCGGGCCCACCCTCGGGATGATCTCGACCCTGGCCATCAACGAGGGCACCGCCGGCCGCGGTGCCGTGCTCTCGGCGGTCTACGCGCTCGGCATCGGGTTGCCGTTCGTCGTCGCCGCGCTGGCCTACCGCCGCTTCCTCGGCGCCGTCTCCTTCATCCGTCGCCACCAGGTCTGGGTGATGCGTCTCGGCGGCGCGATGATGGTGCTCACCGGGCTGGCGCTGCTGACCGGGTGGTGGGACGTCGCCGTCGCCTGGGTGCAGATCCACCTCGTCTCCGGGTTCGAGGTGGCCGTGTGAGCACCGACGTCCGCCCCGAGGGCCACGTCGCCTCGTCGTCCCCGGTCGAGCCCGAGGCGCCGCGGCGCCCCGGTGACCTGACCTTCCGCGAGTCCCTGCGCTGGCTGTGGCGGCAGGTGACGTCCATGCGGACGGCGCTGGTCCTGCTGCTGATGCTCGCCCTGGCCGCGGTGCCGGGATCGGTGGTGCCGCAGTCCGACGTCGACGCCCTCGAGGTGACGCGCTGGCAGGAGGCGAACCCGCGGCTGACGCCGATCTACGAGTGGCTCGGCCTGTTCAGCGTCTACGACTCGGTGTGGTTCTCGGCCATCTACATCCTGCTGATGGTCTCGCTGGTGGGCTGCATCCTCCCGCGGACGTTCGTCTACCTCCGCGCGCTCCGCTCGCGCCCGGCCCGGGCGCCGCGCTACCTCACCCGGCTGCCCGACTCCACGTCGTGGACCACCGACGAGGACGTCGAGACCGTCCTGGCCCGGGCGCGGGAGGTGCTGCGGAAGCGCCGCTACCGCGTCGACGCGACCGACGAGACCGTCGCCTCCGAGCGCGGCTACCTGCGCGAGGCGGGCAACCTCGTGTTCCACGTCTCGGTGCTGGTGGTGCTCGCCGGGGTGGCCTGGGGCGGGCTGTTCGGGTACCAGGGAGGGGTGATCGTGCTGCAGGGCGGAGGGTTCTCCAACAACCTCACCCAGTACGACGACTTCGCGCCCGGCGACCTGTTCGACCCCTCCGAGATGGAGCCGTTCTCCTTCGACGTCACCGACTTCGACATCGACTGGCTCACCGACGGCCCCCGGGCGGGCATGGCGCAGAAGTTCGTGTCGCACCTCGACTACCGCGAGACCCCCGACAGCCCGGTGCAGAGCTACGACCTGCGGGTCAACCACCCGCTGACCATCGGCGACACCGATGTGTTCCTCATCGGGCACGGCTACGCCCCGGTCATCACCGTCCGGGACGCCGAGGGCAACGTCGTCTCCTCCGGTCCCAAGCCGTTCCTGCCGTCCGACCCGTCGTTCCGGTCGTTCGGGGTCGTCGCCGCGCCCGACGCCCAGCCGCAGCAGATCGGGCTGGAGGGCGAGTTCTACCCGACGTACGCCTTCACGCCGGACCGCGGACCGTTCTCCGCGTTCGGCGACGCGGTCAACCCGGCGATCGTGATGCAGGCCTACGTCGGCGACCTCGGCCTCGACGACGGCGTGGGCCAGTCGGTGTACGTCCTCGACAAGGACGACGCCGAGCTGGTCGAGAACCCCGACGGCTCCCTCTTCCGCATCGAGCTGGCCCCCGGGCAGAGCGTCGAGCTGCCCAACGGCGCCGGGAGCGTCAGCT
This sequence comes from Nocardioides sp. CFH 31398, assembly GCF_022436705.1. Taxonomy (GTDB): domain Bacteria; phylum Actinomycetota; class Actinomycetes; order Propionibacteriales; family Nocardioidaceae; genus Nocardioides. The sequence continues at coordinate 262,971 of NZ_JAKUHT010000001.1, forward strand.
TCGACGGCGTCCAGCGCTGGAACCGCATCCAGATCAGCCAGACGCCGGGCAAGGGCCTCGCGCTGACCGGGGTGATACTGGCCCTGGTGGGTCTGCTGGGCTCGCTGTTCATCCGGCCGCGCCGGGTGTGGGTCCGGGCCCGCGAGCGCGGCGGGTCGACGTACGTCGAGGTGGCGGCGCTGGACCGCTCCGGCGGCCAGGAGATCACCGAGGAGCTCGACCGGGTGGTCGCCGCGATGCGCGGCACGGACCCGGACACCGCGCCGGACACCGATCCGGAGACGAAGGGGAGCAAGCCATGAGCAACGCCGCGTGGGAGAGCCTGAGCAACCAGGCGGTGGCGGCCGCCGGTGTCGTCTACTTCCTGGCCCTGCTGGCGCACCTCGTCGAGTGGTCGGCGCTGCGGCGGCTGCCGGTCGCGAAGGCGGAGCGCCAGCCGGTCGGGGCGGGCGCCCCGGTGCCCGCCGACGACACCACGACGACGGGCGACCTCGAGTCCGCCCACCACCGGTCGGCGATGTTCGGCCGTCTCGGCCTCCTCCTCACCGTCCTGGCCTGCGCGATCCACTTCGTGGCGCTGCTCGGCCGCGGTCTCGCGGCGGACCCGGTGCGGGTCCCCTGGGGCAACATGTACGAGTTCACGCTCTCGGGCACGTTCTTCGTGACGCTGATCTTCCTCGTCGTCCGGCAGCGCCTGCGTCTCGCCTGGATGGCCCCGATCGTGGTCGGCACCGTCCTGACGCTGCTGATGATCGACGTGATCTGGCTGCACGAGGAGGTCGCCCCGCTCACCGAGGCGCTCTACTCGCCGTGGCTGGTCATCCACGTCGTCTCCGCGGTCATCGCGACCGCGGCGTTCACCCTCGGCGGCCTGCTGTCGGTGCTCTACCTGCTCAAGGAGCGGCAGCTCGCCCGGGGCGGCGGCACCACCGGCTACCTCGCGCGCGTGCCCGAGCCCGCCGCCCTCGACCGGACGGCGTACCGCCTGCACGCCTTCGCCTTCCCGGTGTGGACCTTCGCCGTCCTCATCACCGGCCCGATCTGGGCGCACGAGGCGTGGAGCCGCTACTGGAACTGGGACCCCAAGGAGGTGTGGGCCTTCATCACCTGGGTGGTGTACGCCGCCTACCTCCACGCCCGCGCCACGGCCGGGTGGAAGGGTCGCAACGCGGCCTACCTGGCGCTGCTCGGCACGGCGACCCTGTGGTTCAACTTCATCGGGATCAACTTCTTCTCGACCACCAGCCAGCACTCCTACGCCGACGCCCCGCCAGCCGTCGTCCGGACGGTCGACCCCGGCGCCGCCGACGCCGCGCACGACCCGCTCGTCGGGGTCTAGGGCAGCGGGACGCCCCCGGGGTTTGTCTTGGCCTCGGGGTCTCTTGCGACCCGGGGGCCGCGGGTTTCACCAGCCGGCTAGTGAAACCCCGACCTGGCGGCCGAAACTTCGTGGGCCACGTCGGCGGATCACCAGCCGGCTGGTGAAACCCCGACTGGGCGGACGAACCCGCGACTGGGCAGACGAAACTTCGTGGGCCACGTCGGTGGATCACGGGTCGGCTGGTGAAACCCCGACTGGGCGGACGAACCCGCGACTGGGCGGACGAAGCTTCGTGGGCCACGTCGGTGGATCACGGGTCGGCTGGTGAAACCCCGACTGGGCGGACGAAGCTTCGTGGGCCAGGTCGGGGCATCACCAGCCGGCTGGTGAAACCCCCCAGGAGCACCACGACCACCACGCCAACCCAGGCGGGCGGGAAGAGGCTCAGGCCTCGCCGGTACGGCGCGCGTCGTCGTCCGGCTTGCGCTCGGGGTCGGCGTCGGGCTCGGACGCCGGGCCGGTGTCCTCGGCGTCGGCCGCCGGGGCGGGCGGGGTCGTCTCGGGCGGCGGGGTGGGGCCGGACGGCTTGCGGTGGCGCTTCTCGCGGTCCAGCTTCCACAGGAAGTCGGGGTCGTCGTCGGGCCCGAGGGGCCGCTTCGGCGGGGGCGGGACGGCGCCGCCGCCCCCTGCTCCGCCTGCTGCGCGCCGCTGACCCGCACGGATCAGCAGGTAGACCGCGAGGCCGACCAGGGCGACGACGAGCAGGAACTTCAGCACGCCTCAAGCGTAGGCACTGGGTGGTCACGCCGAGGGCGGAACCCGACCGTAGGCTCGGGGCATGAAGGAGTTCGCCGTCTACACCGGGCTGCGGATCGGGCTGTTCGCGGCGTCGTACGCCCTCGTCGGGGGGATCTGGCTGATCTTCACCCGCGACCGGCTGCCGCTGATCCTCCCGCTGCTGGCCGCGCTCGTCATCTCCGGCATCGCGTCGTACTTCCTGCTGGACCGCCAGCGCGACGCCCTCGCGCTGCGCATCCAGGGCGGTGCCGACAAGGCGAACCGCAAGCTCGAGGAGCGCCGCGCCCGCGAGGACGGCGGCCTCTGAGCGGCGGGGCCCCGGGCCGGGCGCAGGACCGGGCCTGGGTGCACGAGGCGGTCCGCCGCGTCGAGGCCGACGCGAACCGCTCGGCCGACACCCACCTGCACGTGCTGCCGCTGCCGCCGGCGGTCCGCGAGGCGGGCATCGACGTCTACCTCAAGGACGAGTCGGTCCACCCCACCGGCTCGCTCAAGCACCGGCTCGCCCGGTCCCTCGTGCTGCACGCGCTGGTCAACGGCTGGGTCGGGCCGACCACGACGCTGGTGGAGGCCTCGTCGGGGTCCACCGCGGTCTCCGAGGCCTACTTCGCGCGGCTGCTCGGCCTGGACTTCGTGGCCGTCATGCCGGCGACCACGTCGGCGGAGAAGATCGCGCTCATCGAGTTCGAGGGCGGACGCTGCCACCTGGTCGACGACCCGTCGTCGATCTACGAGACGTCCCGTCGGCTGGCCGCCGAGTGCGGAGGCCACTTCCTCGACCAGTTCACGTACGCCGAGCGGGCGACGGACTGGCGGGGCAACAACAACATCGCCGAGTCGATCTTCGACCAGATGGCGCTGGAGCGGCACCCCGTGCCCGCATGGGTCGTCGTGGGCGCCGGCACCGGGGGCACCTCGGCCACCATCGGGCGCTACGTGCGCTACCGCCGCCACGACACCCGCGTCTGCGTCGCCGACCCCGAGGGCTCCGCCTTCCACGCCGGCTGGCACGACGGCGACCCGTCCGCGACGGGCACGGGCTCCCGCATCGAGGGGATCGGCCGTCCGCGCGTCGAGCCGTCGTTCGTGCCCGGCGTGGTGGACGACGTCGTCCGGGTCCCGGACGCCGCCTCCGTCGCTGCCGCCCGGTGGTGCACCGACGTCCTCGGCCGCTCGGCCGGCGGCTCGACCGGGACGTCGCTGTGGGCCGTCCTGGGGCTCGTCGAGCAGATGCGCCGCGCAGGGGAGCGGGGCTCCGTGGTGACGTTGCTGTGCGACGGCGGGGAGCGGTACGCCGGCACCTACTACGACGACGCCTGGGTGGCCGCGCAGGGCCTCGACCTGGCGCCGTACGTCGGCGCGCTGGAGCGGTTCTCCGCGACGGGGGAGTGGCGGGTGCCCTAGCGTCGGGCCCCATGCGGTACGAGGCGCTCCCGTCCTCGGCGGCCTGGCGGCACCAGGGTGCCCGCGACGGCCACGAGGTGCTGGTCACCGACCCGACGGTGCGCGGACCTCGGCTGCGGGGCGTGACGACCGCCGTCGAGGACGGCGTGGGCTGGTCGGTGGGCTACGAGCTCGACGTCGCGGACGACTGGTCCGTGCGTCGGGCCGAGGTGCGGAGTCTGACCGCCGACGGCGAGGCCCGCCTGGTCCTGGAGCGGGACGCGGGCGGATGGTCGGTGGACGGGGTCCGGCGGCCCGACCTCGCCGGCCTCGTCGACGTCGACCTGGAGTCGTCGGCGGTGACCAACACGCTGCCCGTCCACCGGCTCGAGCCAGGCAGGGGCACTCCGACGCCGGCCCCCGCGCTCTTCGTGCGCGCGACGACCCTCGCGGTGGAGGTGCTCGAGCAGACCTACACCGCGCTCGACGACACCGGGCTCGCGTTCGCCTACGCCGCCCCGCGCTTCGGCGTCGCGTGCACGCTCACCTACGACCGGCACGGGCTGGTCGTCGACTACCCGGACCTGGCGACCCGGGTGCGGTGACGCCGGCCCGGCGAGAAGGACCTCAGCGGCGCTTGCGACGCTCCAGCTGGCCGCGGATGCGGCTCTCCGGCTGGCCCAGGACCTTCGAGAGCAGCTGCACCCGGAAGACGTAGGCGGCGACGAGCGCGGCGACGATGAGCAGGACCCAGAGCATGCTGTGAGTCTAGACCGCGGTGTCGAGCACCAGCCCGACGAAGAGACCCAGCCCGAGCAGCAGCTCGGAGATCCCCGTCCGCGCCAGGACGGCGATGAGCGCCGGTCCGGACGCGCCGGCCATGACGGTCCGGACGGCCGGGGCCGCGGGCAGCACGAACACCGACGCGAGCAGCGCGAACGGCGACGTCGTCGCGGCGAGCAACGCGACGGACACCGCCGCGACGGCCACCAGCGCGGCGTACAGCCGACGGGTCGCGGGGTCGCCGAGGCGGACGGCGAGCGTGCGCTTGCCGGCCACCGCGTCGGTGGGGATGTCGCGCAGGTTGTTGGCGACGAGGATCGCGCAGGCGAGCGCCCCGATGCCCACGGCGGCGAGGGTGGCGGCGACGAGGGCGTCGCCGTCGGTGGTCTGCACGAAGGTGGTGCCGACCACCGCCACCAGCCCGAAGAAGACGAAGACCATGACCTCGCCCAGACCGGCGTACCCGTACGGCCGCGACCCGCCCGTGTAGTACCAGGCCGCCAGCACGCACAGCGCCCCGACGGCCAGCAACCACCAGGCCGTGGTCGCGGCGAGCACGAGGCCCGCCGCGGCGGCGACGCCGAAGCAGGCGAACGCCGCACGCTTCACCGCGGCCGGCGAGGCGAGCCGGGAGCCGGTCAGCCGTAGCGGTCCGACGCGGTCGTCGTCGGTCCCGCGGATGCCGTCGGAGTAGTCGTTCGCGTAGTTCACGCCGACCTGCAGCGCCACGGAGACCACCAGGGCGAGCAGGGCCTTCCACCACACGGCGCCGCCGGCCCAGGCCGCGACGCCCGTCCCGGCGAGCACGGGCGCGAACGCCGCCGGCAGGGTGCGCGGTCGCGCCCCCTGCACCCACTGACCCGGTGTCGCCATGCGCGGATCCTGACAGGCGAGGTCCTCGGTAGCGTGAGCCGGTGCACTCCCTGCGGCCCGTCTCGGGTCCCACCGCCGAGGTCGTCGAGGCCCTCGCGTCCTGGTTGGCCGCCGACGGCGAGCCCGAGCCGCTCGTGGTGGAGACCTCCGGCTCCACCGGCCGGCCCAAGCGGGTGGTGCTGTCCCGCCGCGCCCTCGTCGCCTCCGCGGAGGCGACCGCGAAGCGGTTGGGGGTGCAGCGGCGGTGGCTGCTCGCGCTCCCGGTCTCGTACGTCGCGGGGCTCCAGGTCGCCGTCCGCTCGCTGCTGGCGGGGCACCGCCCGGTGCTCGGCGAGGACCACGAGACCTTCGACGAGGCCGTCGACGCGCTCGGCGACGGTGGGCTGTGCTCCTTGGTGCCGACCCAGCTCGCGCACCTGATGGACGACGAGGAGGACCTCGCGGCCCTGGCCCGCTTCCACACGGTGCTGCTCGGCGGCGGGCCGGTCGACACGGCCCTGCGGGCGCGGGCCGAGGCGAACGGGGTCCACGTCGTCGCGACGTACGGCGCGTCGGAGACCGCCGGCGGCTGCGTGTACGACGGCCGCCCGCTCGACGGCGTCCGGGTGCGGCTCGACGAGGCCCCCGGCGGGCGGGGCCGCATCCTGCTGGGTGGGCCGACGCTGGCGGACGGGTACCTCGGCGACGTGGAGCTGACCGCCGAGACCTTCGTCGACGGCTGGTACCGCACCTCCGACGCCGGCCGCTGGCTCGACGGTGCCGACGAGGGCCGGCTGCAGGTCATCGGCCGCCTCGACGACGTCGTCGTCTCCGGCGGCGTCAACGTGCCCGGCCCGGCCGTCGCCCAGCGCCTCCGCGCGCACCCCGGGGTGCGCGAGGCCGAGGTCGTGGGGGTCGACGACCCCGAGTGGGGCCGCCGGGTGGTGGCGGTCGTCGTCCCGGCCACGAGGCCGCCGCTGCGTCCGCCGACCCTGGACCAGCTGCGCGACTTCGTCGGCGCCACGCTGCCGCGCGCGTGGGCGCCCCGTGACGTCCGGTACGTCGAGGCGTTGCCCCTCCTGGGCAACGGCAAGGTCGACCGGCTGCGCCTGGCCACGCTGGCCGAGACCGGTCACGGCGGCGAGACCGGCGAGACCGACGAGACCGACGAGACCGACGAGGGGGAGTGAGCGCGTGAGGACCACGCTCCACCCCTGGAGCCTGCCGATGCGGCTGCGCTTCCGCGGCCTCACGGTCCGGGAGGGTGTCCTGCTGCGCGTCGACGGCCCGGAGGGGGAGACGGGCTGGGGCGAGTGGTCGCCCTTCGCCGAGTACGGCGCCGAGGAGGCCGCGGCGTGGCTGCGCTGCGCCCGGGAGGCCGCCGCCGGCGAGTGGCCCGCGCCCCTGCGCGAGTCGGTCCCCGTCAACGCCACCGTCCCCGCGATCGAGGCCGAGCGGGCCCGGGCGCTCGTCGCCGCCTCCGGCTGCCGGACCGCCAAGGTGAAGGTCGCCGAGCCCGGCCAGGACCTCGACGCCGACGCCGACCGCGTCGCCGCGGTCCGCGACGCGCTGGGCCCCGAAGGCCACGTCCGGATCGACGCCAACGGCGCCTGGAGCGTCGACGACGCCCGCGACGCCCTCGCCCGGCTGGACCGCGCCGCCGGCGGCCTCGAGTACGCCGAGCAGCCGTGCGCGACGGTCGAGGACCTGGCCGCGCTGCGCCGACGCACCTCCGTGCGGATCGCCGCCGACGAGTCCATCCGCCGGGCCGCCGACCCCTACCGCGTCCGCGACCTCGAGGCGGCCGACGTCGCCGTCCTCAAGGTCCAGCCGCTCGGCGGGGTCGCGGCCTGCCTGCGGGTCGCGGAGGACATCGGGCTGCCGGTCGTCGTGTCCAGCGCCGTGGAGTCCTCCATCGGCCTGGCGGCCGGCGTCGCCCTGGCGGCCGCGCTGCCGGAGCTCCCGCACGCCTGCGGGCTCGGCACGGCGACCCTCCTGGCCCGCGACCTGCTCGACCCCGCCCTCGTCCCGGTCGACGGGGCGCTGCGGGTCCTGCCGGCGCCCGCCCCGGGCGCCGCGGCGCTGGCGGCCGCGGAGGCGGACCCCGACCGCGCCACCTGGTGGCGCGCGCGGCACGACGAGGTGGCCGCCGTCCTCGACGGGCGGGCGCTGGTCCGATGACCGCCCGGGGCCCGTCGGAGCCCACGACCGCCACCGACCTCGCCCGGCAGGTCGTCGGCGCGCTGCTCGGCGCGGGCGTGCGTGAGGTCGTGCTGGCCCCCGGCTCGCGCAACGCCCCCCTCGCGTTCGCCGCCCACGACGCGGCGGCCGCGGGCGCGCTGCGGCTGCACACCCGCATCGACGAGCGGACCGCGGCGTTCCTCGCCCTCGGCCTGACCCGTCACGGCCGCCGCGCCGCCGTGGTCTGCACCTCCGGGACCGCCGCCGCCCACCTGCACCCGGCGGTCCTCGAGGCCTCCCACGCCGGGACGCCCCTCGTGGCCGTGACGGCCGACCGGCCGGCCGTCGTCCGCGGCACGGGCGCGAACCAGACCACCGACCAGGTCGACCTGTACGGCGACGCCGCCGACTCCCTCGACCTCGACCACGCCCCGCCGGGCCTCGTCGACCGCCTCCTCGACGCCGCGCACGTCGGGCGACCGGTGCACCTCAACGTGCAGCTCGCCCCGCCGCTGGTGCCGGCGGACACCTGGACCGACGTCCCCCTGCCCGCCCTGACCGACGAGGTGCCCCGTCGTCGTCGCGACCGCCCCCCGCCGGACGCCGTCCTGGGCATCGGGCCGCGCACCGTCGTCGTCGCCGGGGACGACGCCGGGCCGCCCGCCCGGCAGCTCGCGGAGCGGGCCGGGTGGCCGCTGCTCGCGGAGCCGAGCTCCGGCTCGCGGACCGGCGCCCACGCGCTGCGCTGCTACCGCCTGCTCCTCGCCGCCGGGTGGGCCGACACCGTCGAGCGGGTCGTCGTCGCCGGCCACCCCACCCTGTCGCGCCCCGTCACCGACCTGCTGACCCGCGACGGCGTCGAGGTCGTCTCCCTCCGCGCACGGGGCCGCTGGCCCGATCGTCCGTTCCCCGTCGACGCCGAGCACCGCACCCTCGACGTCGAGGGTCCCGACGACCCCGCCTGGCTCGACGCCTGGCGCGCCGCCGACGAGGCCACCGCGGCCGCCGTCGACGCCCGTGTCGCCGGCGAGCGGCTGAACCCCTGGCAGGTCGCCGGGGCGGTCGCCGCGGCGCTCCCGCCGGGCGGGCTGCTGGTCGTCGGCGCCTCCAACCCCGTCCGCGACCTCGACGTCATGGCCTCGGGCTGGGGCGTGGGGGAGCGCCGCATGGTCGTCGCCAACCGCGGCCTCGCCGGCATCGACGGCACCGTGTCCACGGCCCTCGGCGCCGCGCTGGCCCGCGACACCAGCACCCGGCGGCTCGCGCTGCTGGGCGACGTGACCTTCCTGCACGACGCCAACGGCCTCGTCCTCGGACCCGACGAGCCGCGCGCCGAACTGACCCTCGTCGTGGTCAACGACGACGGCGGCTCGATCTTCGCGACGCTCGAGCAGGGGGCCCCGACGTACGCCGCAGCGTTCGAGCGGCTCTTCGCCACCCCGCACGGCGTCGACCTGGGCTCCCTGTGCGCCGCCACCCGCACCCCCCACCGGCGGGTGACGACCCGCGCCGGGCTCGACGCCGCCCTCGCGACCCCGGCCCAGGGGATCGAGGTCGTCGAGGCCGTCGTCGGCCGCACCGACCGTCGTGAGGTCGACGCCGCGCTCAGGTCCCTCGCGGTCGGACCAGCCTGAGCTCCCAGGCGCCGAGCCCGTCGTACAGCTGACGGCCGCCGTCGGGTGCGAACCCGTGGCGGGCGTAGAACGCACGGGCCCGGTGGTTCTCCTCGCTGACCCACAGCATGCAGTCGGCGTCGGGCAGGACGGCGTGCAGCAGCCGCTCCCCGAGCCCGGTCCCGTGCTGCGAGCGCAGCGTGTAGAGCGCGTACAGCTCCTGCGGGGTCGGGGCGTCGTCCATCCGCGACGGCCCCGCGACCGCGAAGCCGACGAGGGTGCCGTCCGTGTCCTCGGCCAGGGTGTGCGGCGGCCCGTCGGCGAGCGCCCGCTCCCAGCGGCGGGTCCAGCCGGCGTGGTCGGCCAGCCTCGGCTCGAGCACCTCCGGGTCGGCGATGCCGCGGTAGGTCTCCGCCCAGCACCGCCGGTGCAGCGCGCCGCCCGCCGCCGCGTCGGCGGGCACGGCCTGTCTCAGGGTCACGGTCACCCCTCGATCCTGTCGCCCGGCGCCGCGGGACCGGGCACGGCACCCGATCGTGGCCGTTCCGTGACCCCGGTGGTGGAACCGGGCGCACCGGGCCCGCCGTCCGAGCACCATGACGCACAGCAGCCGCGGCGCCCGCCGCACCCGGACCGTCGTCCTGGCCGTGGCCGGCGCGCTCGCGCTGGGCTCGCTGGCCCTCACCTCCCGGGCGTCCGCCCCGGGCAGCATCGACCCGCGCTCGTACTACGAGGACTACGAGGTCGGCCAGGGCGAGGACGGCGGATGGTTTGGCCTCTCGGGGGGCGTCGCCGACGGTGCCGCGTCCGGGGCGGCGGCCGCCGGGTCGGCCCGGGAGTCCGCCGGTCCCGGCCGGATGCCGCCCGTGCCCGGCCCGACGCAGGACAACACCTTCGTCGACGCCGGCACCAGCGGCGCCGTCGACCCCGCGGACGACCCGCTGTCCACGTTCGCCCTCGACGTCGACACCGGCTCGTACGGCGTCGCGCGGACCTGGCTGCGCGACGGGCGCCGTCCGCCACCGGCGTCGGTCCGGGTCGAGGAGTGGGTCAACGCGCAGACGTACGACGGCCCCGCCGCCCCGGCGTCCGGCCCCGACGCCGAGGACCTGTCGGTGACCACCGAGACCGCCGACTCGCCGACCTGCGCGGACACGCAGCTGGTCCGCGTCGCCGTCGACGCCCGCGAGATCGACCCCGCCGAGCGCCCCCGCGTGAACGTCACCCTCGTCGTCGACCGGTCCGGCAGCATGGACATCCGCTCCCGCCTCGGGCTGGTGCAGTCGTCCCTCGCGCTGCTCGCGCAGCGCCTGGACGCCGACGACACGGTCTCCGTCGTCGGGTTCGAGGACCGCGCCACCGCCCTGCTGGAGCCGACGCCGGTGAGCGACACCGACCGCATCCTCGACACGATCGACGAGCTGCGGCCGGGCGGCAGCACGAACCTCGCGGCGGGGTTGCGGCTCGGCTACCGCCTCGCCCGTCAGAACGCGACGGACGACGCCGTCAACGCCGTCGTCCTCGCCTCCGACGGGGTCGCCAACGTCGGCACCACCGGACCCGGGTCGATCGTCGACCGCATCGAGGCCGAGGGCCGCGACGGGATCCACCTCGTGACCGTCAGCTACGGCATGGGCAACTACAACGACCACCTGATGGAGCAGCTCGCCGACCGCGGCGACGGCTTCTACTCCTACGTCGACACCTACGGCGAGGCCGAGCGACTGTTCGGCTCCGACCTCGTGACCACCCTGACCCCGGTCGCCTCCGAGGCACGGGCGCAGGTCGCGTTCGACCCCGACCTCGTCTCGTCGTACCGGCTCGTCGGCTACGACAACCGGGCGGTTGCGGACGAGGACTTCGACGACCTGGGCGTGGACGCGGGCGAGCTCGGGGCGGGGCACCACGCCACGGCGCTGTACGAGGTCGTGCTCGCCGAGGGCGTCGAGCCCGGGACCCTGATCGGGACCGCCGACGTGCGGTGGCGCTCGACCGCCTCCGGCGAGGCGGGCCGGGCCGACGGCGAGGTCCGGGCCGCCGGCGCCGACGTCGAGCCGTCGCGCTACCTGCTCCACGCCTCCGTGGCCGCGGACCTCGCCGAGACGCTGAAGGGCGTCCGGTCCCGCGGACGGTGCGAGGTCGACCTGGCCACGCTGGGCGAGCGCGCCGCGGACGTCGGGGCGCAGGAGCTGCGCCGGCTCGTCCGCCAGGCGCAGGACGCCCGCGCCGCTCGCTGAGCCGGCGCGCCGCCGGGTGCAGGATGGTGCGATGCGACTCACCAAGCACGGTCACGCCTGCGTCCGCGTGGAGCACGAGGGCAGCACCGTCGTGATCGACCCGGGCATGTTCACCGAGCCCGAGGCGGTGGACGGCGCGGACGTCGTCCTGCTCACCCACGAGCACCCCGACCACGTCGACGCCGCGAACCTGCGCCGCACCGACGCGCCCGTGCTCACGATCGCCGCGGTCGCGGCGAGGCTCCGCGCCGACGCCCCGGACGTGGCCGAGCGGGTGCGCGTGGTCGCGCCGGGCGAGTCGTTCGAGGCCGCCGGCGTGCCCGTCACCGCGGTGGGCGAGCTCCACGCCGTGATCCACCCCGAGATGCCCCGGTTCGACAACTCCGGCTTCACGCTGCGGCTCGGCGACCTCGTCGTCCACCACCCCGGTGACGCGCTCGTCGTGCCCGACGCGGACGTCGACCTGCTCCTCGTGCCGTCGTCCGCGCCGTGGCTGAAGGCCAGCGAGGCCATCGACTACGCCCGCGAAATCGGTGCGCCGCGGAACCTCGCGATCCACGACCGGATCTACACCGACGCCGCCCACGGCATGCTCGCCGGGCACATGCGGCACTTCCTCGAGCCCGCGGGGCAGGAGTACCTGCGGCTGGCGGACGGGGAGGACCTCCCCGCCGGACCAGCCGCCGGCTAGCCGCCGAGGGCCTGCTCGAGGGTGAGCGGGTCGCGGCCGAGCACGCGGGCCACGTCGTCGGTCACGGTCGCGACGGACCCGTCGGCGATCGCGGTGTAGGTGCTGACCCAGGCGTCGAGCTGCCAGTCCTCGGCGTCGGGGTATGCCGCCGCGCGGGAGGCGTACGCCTCGTCGAGCGTCTCCTCGACGTAGTGCAGGCCGCGGCCCACCACGACCGCGGCGCGCTCGAGGGCCTCCCCGAGCGTGGGCGCCTCCGGGCCGGTCAGGGTGTACGTCGCGGCGTCGTGGGTGCTCGCGCCGCCGGCGACGTCCCGCAGCACCTGCGCGGCGACCGCGGCGCAGTCGCGGCGACCGACCAGGGCGACGCGGCCGCCGGGGGCGGGTCCCGCCGGGCCGCGGACCGCGCCCTCGCCGTCGGCGAACAGCGGCAGCACCTCGGTGTAGAAGTCGTCGCGCAGCAGCGTGAAGCCGCAGCCGGAGTCCCGCAGCGCGGCCTCGGTGTCGGCGTGGTCGCGGCCCAGGGTGAAGGTCGCGTCGGGCGCGGCGCCGCTGAACGAGGTGTAGACGACGTGACGCACGCCCGCCTCCGCGGCCGCCGCCACCGCCGAGCGGTGGTGGGCGCGGCGGTCGGCCGACTCCGACCCGGAGACCAGCAGCAGCACGTCGACGCCGGCGAACGCCGCCGCGCAGGCCGCCCCGTCGTCGTACGACGCCTCGGCGACCTCGAGGCCCGCCAGCGAGGCCGGGACGCGGGCGGCGGAGCGGACGACCAGGCGCGGGGAGAGGTCGGCGAGCGCCGCGGCGACGGCGCCGCCCAGCGCGCCGGTGGCGCCCGTGACGGCGACGCGGGAGGGCGCGGTCACGAGGAGAGGGCGTCGCGGACGGGGACGAACTTGGCCTGCGCCTCGGCGAGCTCCGCCTCGGGGTCGGAGCCGGCGACGATGCCGCAGCCCGCGAACAGCCGGACGAGCGGCCCGGACACCTCGGCCGAGCGGAGCGCGAGGCCCCACTCGCCGTCGCCGGCGGCGTCGATCCAGCCGACGGGCCCCGCGTAGCGGCCGCGGTCCATCGACTCGAGCTCCCCGATGACCCCGACGGCGGCGTCGGTGGGCGTGCCGCCGACCGCGGCGGACGGGTGGAGCGCCGCGGCGAGGCGCAGGGAGGAGACCTCGCGGGCGTCGTGGACGTTGCCGGCGACGTCGGTCGCGAGGTGCATGACGTTCGGCAGGTGCAGCACGAACGGCGACTCGGGCACGTTGACCGAGGAGCAGTGCGGCCGCAGCGCGTCGGCGACGGAGCGGACGGCGTACTCGTGCTCCTCGAGGTCCTTGCTGGAGCGCGCCAGGGCCGCCGCGAGGGCGAGGTCGTGCTCGTCGTCGCCGGTGCGGCGGATGGTGCCGGCGAGCACGCGGGAGGTGACCAGGCCGCGGTCGCGGCGCACGAGCATCTCGGGGGTGGCGCCGACCAACCCTTCGACGTGGAAGGTCCAGCACATGGGGTACGCCGTCGCCAGGCGGCGCAGCATCCAGCGGACGTCGACCGGCTCGGCCGCCGTGGCCAGCAGGTCGCGGGCGAGCACCACCTTGTCGACCTCGCCCGCCTCGATCCGGGCGACCGCCGACGCGACCGCGGACATCCACGCCTCGCCGTCCAGGGCGCCGTCGGAGAACGTCACCTCGGCGGGCGGCTGCGGCGCCTCGGTGACGCCGAGCCGGGGCGCGGCGATGCTGCTGCGGCCCACGGTGGTCAGCCAGGCGTCGTTCCCACGGCGGCCGACGAGGACCTCGGGCACGACCAGGACCGACGAGCCGGGGGAGTCGGCGAACGCGAAGCTGCCGAAGGCGACGGGGCCGGTGCCGGGCACGTGGACCTCGTCGCGCACGACCGCCGTCGCGACCAGGTCGGCCCACCAGGCGTCGGCGTCGTCGAAGCGACCGGGCCCGGAGGTGGCGATCTCGGCGGCGCTGCCCCAGCCGACCAGGCCCTCGCCGCGACGTACCCAGCTGAGGGGACCGTCGGCGGGCAGGAGGTCGAGGAGCGAGTCGGCGGCGTCGGGGTCGAGGCGGACGGTCCGGCACACGAGCGGGCCGGCCGCCGGACCGAGGCCGCCGTGGGGGCCTGCGCCCTGCGCGGTGGTCACCTCTCGAGAGTATCCGGCGCTCCAGGACGGGTACCGCGACCCCGGTCGAGGGGCGCTGGGTAGCCTCGCAGGCGTGAAGACGCCCCGTGACCGCACCGTCGCCGTGCTCGGCGCCGTCGCCGGCCTGCTCGCCCTCGGCCTCCTGGTCGTGTTCGCCGTCGTCCTGCCGAAGGTCTCCGCCGACCCGGCCTCCGAGGAGGGCTCCCTCGGCGAGATCGACCTCCCCGACACGCTGACCGGCGGCTACACGGCGCTGGACACCGTCGAGTCCGAGCAGATCCCCGCCGAGCAGATCCAGGCGCTGGTCGCGAGCCAGGAGTACGCCGACGACGTCCTCGCCGACCTGGTCGACGCCGGCGGCGCGAGCCGGCAGTACCTCAACTCCGAGGAGACCGCCGCCCCCACCATCCAGGTGTACGGCGCCGAGACCGGTCCCCTCATCCCCGAGCAGATCGTCGACCCCGAGGCGTTCGGCCTCCGCGAGGCCCCGTTCCAGGTCGTGGAGGGCGACGACGTCACCTGCATCGTCGAGCGCTCCGAGGTCGACCCGGCCACCCAGCAGCCGCTGCCCGAGCCCCGGGTCGTCTCGGTCACCTGCCAGCGCACCGGGCCCGGCCTCACCGTCCGCCTCATCGCCGGCACCAACCTCGGCGAGTCCGCCGCCCTCGTGAACGAGGTCTGGGACCTCAACGCCTAGGTCGCCGAGTCGGCCCGAACGCTCGCCCGGACGTCGCCGAGTCGGCCTGAACGCTCGCTCGGATGACGCCGAGTCGGCCCGAACGCTCGCCCGGATGACGCCGAGTCGGCCCGAACGCTCGCCCGGATGACGCCGAGTCTGCCCGAACGCTCGCGTGGGCCACGCCGAGTCGGCCCGAACGCTCGCGTGGGCCACGCCGAGTCGGCCCGAACGCTCGCGTGGGCCACGCCGAGTCGGCAGGGCTTCGGACGACGCGGCTCGACGAGCTAGCCACAGTGCTGGTCTGATGGAGCAACGTCGAACGACCCGACAGAACTGACTCGATGTCCTCGGACGGCGCAGAAGCGGCCGTCCGAGCGTTCGTGGGGCGCGTGTTCGGGCCGACTCGGCGTTCTTGAGGCGTGCGTTGGGGCCGACTCGGCGCTGGTGAGGCGTCGTTGGGGCCGACTCGGCGTTCGTGGGGCGTGCGTTGGGGCCGACTCGGCGTTCGTGGGTCGCGTGTAAGGGCCGACTCGGCGTTCGTGGGTCGCGTGTAAGGGCCGACTCGGCGTTCGTGGGGCGTGCGTTGGGGCCGACTCGGCGTTCGTGGGGCGTGCGTTGGGGCCGACTCGGCGTTCGTGGAGCGTGCGTTGGGGCCGACTCCGCGGTCTCAGCGGTCGCTGGTGATCTCCCGCAGGACGGCGCGGACCTCGACCAGGGTCGGTCGGGCGTCGGGGTCGAGGGCCACGCAGCGCCGCAGGACGTCGGCGAGCGGGGCGGGCAGGTCGGCGGGGACGTCGCGGGGGGCCGTCGGCATCGCACGGTCCAGCAGCGGTCGGCGGCGGCGTGACTCCCAGGTCGCCTCGTCGCCGAAGGGCAGGTCGCCGGTGAGGCACTCGAGGAGCGTGACCCCCAGGCCCCACACGTCGGTGGCGGGGGAGAGCCCGTGGCCCACCGCCTGCTCCGGCGCGAGGTAGCCGCGGGTGCCGGAGCCGGGGCGCCCGTCGCCCGGGCGTCCGGCGAGGCCGAGGTCGATGACCTTGGCCTGCCCGGCCTGGACGACGACGTTCGCGGGCTTGAGGTCGAGGTGCAGCCAGTCGTGGCGGTGCAGCCACCCCAGCGCCGAGCAGAGCTGCAGGCCGAGCATCGCCGCGTCGGCGGGCGAGAGGGGTGCGTCCTCGACGACCGCGTCGAGGGCCGCGCCGCCGAGGGTCTCCATGACCATGCCGGGCAGCGGGTCGGTGAGGACCTCGTAGCCACGCACGAGGTGCGGGTGCCCGAGCTCGACGAGGATCCTCGCCTCCGCCAGCGTCGAGGCCACCAGCTCCTCGGCCTCGGACGGCGACGACCGGGCGAGCCGGTCCGCCCGCAGCACCTTGACCACGCAGCGGGCGTCGCGGGCGAGGTCCCAGGCGTCCCAGGTGACGCACCGCCGGCCGTGACCGAGCACGGCCAGGGCCTCGTAGCCCGCGGGCGGCAGGGCACCGGTCGCCCGTGCCGCCTCGAGCGGGTCGACGTCGGACGGGACGCGACGGCGGGAGGGCAGCCGGATCACGGGGCCACCTTCTCGAGCGCGACCGACGGCGTCGCGGCAGCACCCAGGTCGACCACCCGGTCGACGTACTCCAGCGCCACCGGGTCGTGGGTCAGCAGCAGCACGGTGCGCCCGCGCGCCCCGTCGAGGACGGCGTCCAGCAGGCGCCGCGACGACGCCGGGTCGAGGCCCGTCGTGGGCTCGTCGAGCACCAGCACCGGTCCGTCGTGGAGCAGCGCCCGCGCCAGGGACAGCCGCTGGCGCTGCCCGCCCGACAGGGTGCGGCCGCGCTGGCCGATCCGGGTGTCGTAGCCGTCGGGCAGCCGGGTCACGAAGCCGTGCGCGTCGGCGGCGTGCGCCGCGCGGACGACGTCCTCGCGTGACGCGTCGGGCCGGGCGAAGGCGATCGTCTCCGCGACGGTCGCGTCGGGCAGCAGGTTCTCCTGCAGCACGACCGTCACCGCCCGGCGCACCGACGAGGCGGTCGCGTCCGCGACGTCCTGGCCGTCGAGCAGGACGGCGCCGGCCTCGGGGGTGAGGTGGCGCGACAGCAGCCGCGCCACCGTCGACTTGCCCGACCCGCTGGGCCCGACCAGCGCGACCCGCTCGCCGGGTCGCAGGTGCAGGTCGAACCCGTCGAGCACCGGGCGCGGCGTCCGTGGGGCGGGCAGCGTCGGGTCCGGAGGGTACGTCGCGCGCACGCCGCGCAGCTCGACCTCGCCCCGCCTCACCACGACGTCGCGGGCGCCGGGCCGGTCGGAGGCCAGCGGCTCGTCCAGCAGCTCGACGACCCGCTCGACACCGGCGGTGGCGGAGTAGAGCGACGGCAGGAGGTCGGAGAGCTCGCGGATCGGCCGGTAGCACGACGACAGCAGCGTCAGGAACGCCAGCAGCCCGCCCAGGGTGAGCCGGTCCGTAGCGAGCGCCCACACGCCGAGGCCGACGACGAGGAGGATGCCGAGCAGCTCGGCCAGGTCGACCAGGGGCAGGAACAACGCGCGGATGCGGCTGCCCGCCAGCTCGGCGTGGGCGATGGCGCGGTTCTGCCGGTGGTACGACGCCACCGCCTGCTCCTCGCGCCCGTAGGTCTGCACGAGCGCGGCGTTCGCGAGGTTCTCCTCGGTCAGCGACGACAGCGAGCCGCCGCGACGCCGGCGCTCGCGGGAGATCTCGCGGGTGAGCGTGGCGAACCTCTTCGAGACCCACCAGAACAGCGGGACGACGACGAACGAGGCGAGGGCGAGCTCCCACTGCAGCCACAGCAGCGCGCCGACGTAGAAGAGCAGGGTCGCGAGCGCGCCGAGACCGGCGGTCAGCTGGCCGACCATGAAGCGCTCGACCGAGCCGATGTCGGAGGTCAACCGCGCCATGGTGTCGCCCAGCCTGCGCCGGTCGAGGGCGTGCGAGGGCATGGCGAGGACGTGCGCGAACGCGTCACGTCTCAGCCCCACGAGGAAGCGCTGGGAGACCCACGTCGACAGGTAGTCGTCGCACCCGTCCACGACGGCGCTCAGCAGGTTGAGGCCGACGTACGCCGCGGCGAGCCAGAGCAGCGGGCGCCAGTCGGCGGGCACGAGGACGTCGTCGACGAGCCGGGAGAAGAGCAGGATCTCGACGGTCGCGATCGCCGGTGCGGCGAGCAGGAGCAGCAGGCCGAGGGCCAGCCAGCCGCGCAGCGGGCGCAGCCGGGGCCAGAAGCGTCGGACGACCTCGACGATCGTCATGCCCCGGGCCTGCGCCACGAGGTGGTCGTCGCGGCCGTCGGGGCGCATGGACGCCGCGAGCCGCTGCGTCCACCGCTTCGTCGAGCCGGTGGCGGAAGTGCTGGTCATGGTGGTCCCCTGTACGACGGACCGGGTGGGTGGCTCCCATCACGAGCCACCCACCCGGTGCCTGGTCCGACGGTGCGAGCCGTCAGCCGCGGCTGCGCGAGCGGCCGCTGCGCGAGCGGTTCTTGCGGCGACGGCGGCGCCGCTTCCGGCCGTCGTTGCTGTTGGACCGCGACCGCCGGGCCTCGGCGGACATGCGCGCCGGCTGGAGCGCGGTGAAGATGCTGGAGCGTGCCATGGGGAGTCCTCGTCCTTCTCGGTGTCGTGCGGAGCGTCAGTGCTGGGTGCGTGGAGCGGTGCTCGTCAGCCGCGGCTGCGCGAGCGGCCGCTGCGCGAGCGGTTCTTGCGGCGACGGCGGCGCCGCTTCCGGCCGTCGTTGCTGTTGGACCGCGACCGCCGGGCCTCGGCGGACATGCGCGCCGGCTGGAGCGCGGTGAAGATGCTGGAGCGTGCCATGGGGAGTCCTCGTCCTTCTCGGTGTCGTGCGGAGCGTCAGTGCTGGGTGCGTGGAGCGGTGCTCGTCAGCCGCGGCTGCGCGAGCGGCCGCTGCGCGAGCGGTTCTTGCGGCGACGGCGGCGCCGCTTCCGGCCGTCGTTGCTGTTGGACCGCGACCGCCGGGCCTCGGCGGACATGCGCGCCGGCTGGAGCGCGGTGAAGATGCTGGAGCGAGCCATGGTGGTGACCTCTTCCCTCTCGGTTCTCCCGGGACCTCCCCGGGCTGACGAGAAGAACTCTGCGGTCCGTGTGTGAGGTGCCTGTGAGACGCGGATGAGGGCTCTCTCATGCGGGTTCCGCCCGGGTGGGAAACTGGGCGCGTGCCCCGCGCCGAGCTCGACAAGCAGCCCGCCGACGTCCAGAAGATGTTCGACGCCGTGGCCCGTCGCTACGACGTGACCAACGACGTCCTCTCGCTCGGCCAGGACCGCCGCTGGCGCCGCGCCGTGACCGACGCGGTCGCGCCGCAGCCGGGTGAGCGGGTGCTCGACCTGGCCGCCGGCACGGGCACCTCGAGCGTCCCCTTCGCCGCCGCCGGGTCGTACGTCGTCCCGTGCGACTTCTCCCTCGGCATGCTCGCCGAGGGCAAGCGGGCCCGCCCGGGCCTGCCGTTCGCCGCCGGCGACGCCACCCGCCTGCCGTTCGCCGACGACACCTTCGACGCGGTGACCATCTCGTTCGGGCTGCGCAACGTCGTCGACCCCCACGCCGGCCTGGCCGAGATGCGCCGGGTCACGCGCCCCGGCGGTCGGCTGGTGGTCTGCGAGTTCAGCCACCCGACCTGGACGCCGTTCCGCACCGTGTACATCGAGTACCTGATGCGCGCCCTGCCGCCCGTCGCCCGCACGGTGTCGTCCGCGCCGGACGCGTACGTCTACCTCGCGGAGTCCATCCGGGCGTGGCCGGACCAGGCGGAGCTCGCGGGCTGGCTCTCGGCCGCCGGGTGGAGCAACGTCGAGTGGCTCGACCTGTCGGGCGGCATCGTCGCCCTGCACCGGGCGACCGCCTGATTTAGACAAGGGCAACGTGCCCGAAATCACGCGTCACGGGCGGGAATAAAGCCGCCCTCCCCGGGTTCGCGGGTGCCTCACGGGCGGCGTAGGGTGTGCTCCGCACCACTTCGTGAAGGTGTTCACAAGGTCACGAGACCCCCGACCCCGCGGGAGACTCCGCGGCGGTCCGCAGGGTTACCGCACGTGGGTCCGAGGAGGGATCGAGGATGGAGCTCTACACCCCCGTCCTGGTACTGGCGGCGCTCGCCGCGGGGTTCGCCGTCTTCTCCGTGGTGATCACCAGCGTCACGGGTCCGGCCCGCTACAACCGCGTGCGCCTGGACTCGTACGAGTGCGGCATCGAGCCCACCCCGCAGCCCCTGGGCGGCGGGCGCATCCCGGTGAAGTACTACACGGTGGCGATGACCTTCATCATCTTCGACGTCGAGATCATGTTCCTGGTCCCGTGGGCGGTCTACTTCGACCAGCTCTCGTGGTTCGGCCTGATCGCCGTCGTGCTGTTCCTCTTCAACATCACGATCGCCTACGCCTACGAGTGGCGTCGGGGCGGTCTCGACTGGGACTGACAAGGTCCCGAGGGAGAGACACATGGGACTCGAGGAGAAGCTCCCCAGCGGAGTGCTGCTCACGACCGTCGAGGGCGTGGCGGGCTACATGCGCAAGGCGTCGTTCTGGCCCGCGACCTTCGGGCTGGCCTGCTGCGCCATCGAGATGATGACGTCGGGCGGCCCGAAGTACGACCTCGCGCGCTACGGCATGGAGGTCTTCCGCGCCAGCCCGCGCCAGGCCGACCTGATGATCGTCGCCGGCCGGGTGAGCCAGAAGATGGCCCCCGTCCTGCGCCAGATCTACGACCAGATGGCCGAGCCCAAGTGGGTGCTGGCCATGGGCGTGTGCGCCAGCTCCGGCGGCATGTTCAACAACTACGCGATCGTCCAGGGCGTCGACCACGTCGTCCCCGTCGACATGTACCTGCCCGGCTGCCCGCCGCGGCCCGAGATGCTCATCGACGCGATCCTCAAGCTGCACGACCAGGTCCAGCACACGAAGTTCGGCCCGCACCGCGCGAAGCAGATCACCGAGCTCGAGACCGCCGCCCTGAACGCCGTCCCGACCGGCGACCAGCGGGGTCTGCTGCGATGACGAGCCAGACCCCCGAGGACAAGGGCGGCGACCGTCCCGAGCAGCGCGCGGTCGACCAGACCCCGGAGAACGCCCCCAGCACGGTCGGCGACCGCGAGGGCTCCGTGGACCGCCACCCCGGCGCCGGCGAGCTGGACACCACCCGGCGCGTCGAGCACGTCGGCACCCGCGTCGGCATGTTCGGCGTCAAGGGGTCCGGTGACACCTCCGGGTACGGCGGCCTGGTCCAGGCCGTCATCCTCCCCGGTGCCGCGCAGCGGCCCTTCGGCGAGTGGTTCGACGAGGCGTACGACGCCCTCGCGGAGGCCTGGACCGGCGGCCCGCTCGAGGAGGCCGTGACGGGCGTCGTGATCCACCGCGGCGAGCTGACCCTCCACGTGCACCGCGACCACTACCTGGCCGTGGCCCGCCTCCTGCGCGACGACGCCCGGCTCCGCTTCGAGCTGTGCTCCGGCGTCAGCGGCGTGCACTACCCCGGGGACGTCGGCGCCGAGCTGCACGTGGTCACCCACCTGCTGTCGATGACCCACAACCGCCGGCTGCGCCTCGAGGTGAGCTGCCACGACGCGGACCCGCACGTGCCGAGCCTGGTGTCCGTCTACCCGACGGCCGACTGGCACGAGCGCGAGACCTACGACATGTTCGGCGTGATCTTCGACGGCCACCCGTCGCTCACGCGGATCCTCATGCCGGACGACTGGCCCGGCCACCCCCAGCGGAAGGACTACCCGCTCGGCGGGATCCCCGTGGAGTACAAGGGCGGCACCGTGCCGCCGCCCGACCAGCGGAGGGCGTACACCTGATGGTCTCGACAAGCTCGACCACCGACGGTCGCAACGACGACATCTTCGCCCAGCCCGGGTCCGAGTCCGAGGAGGGGCGGGTCTTCACCGTCACCGGCCAGGACTGGGACGAGATCGCCGCGTCGCTGTCCAGCGACGAGGACGAGATCGCCGAGCGGGTCGTCGTCAACATGGGTCCGCAGCACCCGTCCACGCACGGCGTGCTGCGGCTGATCCTCGAGCTCGAGGGCGAGACGGTCACCGAGGCCCGTGCGGGCATCGGCTACCTCCACACCGGTATCGAGAAGAACATGGAGTACCGGACCTGGGTCCAGGGCGTCACGTTCTGCACCCGGATGGACTACCTGTCGCCGTTCTACAACGAGATGACCTACTGCCTCGGCGTCGAGAAGCTGCTCGACATCACCGACGACGTGCCCGAGCGGGCCCAGGTCATCCGCGTGATGATGCTGGAGCTCAACCGCATCTCCTCCCACCTCGTCGCCATCGCGACCGGCGGCATGGAGATCGGCGCGCTGACCGTCATGACCTGTGGCTTCCGCGAGCGCGAGCTGGTCCTCGACCTGTTCGAGCTCATCACGGGTCTGCGCATGAACCACGCCTACATCCGCCCCGGCGGCGTGGCGCAGGACCTGCCGCACGACGCGCTCGACGAGCTCCGCGGCTTCGTGCCCCTCATGCGCAAGCGCCTCACCGAGTACGCCGCGCTGTGCAACGCCAACCCGATCTTCCGCGCCCGCCTCGACGGCGTCGGCCACCTCGACCTCGAGGCGTGCCTCGCGCTGGGGATCACCGGGCCGGTGCTGCGCTCGACCGGCTACCCCTGGGACCTGCGCAAGACCCAGCCGGTGTCGGGCTACGAGACCTACGACTTCGACGTCCAGACCTGGGACACCGCCGACTCCTACGGCCGCTTCCGGATCCGGCTCGCCGAGATGCACGAGTCGCTGCGCATCGTCGAGCAGTGCATGGCCCGCCTCGAGAAGTCGCAGGGCGCGCCGGTCATGGTCTCCGACAAGAAGATCGCCTGGCCGAGCCAGCTCGCCATCGGCAGCGACGGCATGGGCAACAGCCTCGACCACATCCGCCACATCATGGGTGAGTCGATGGAGGCGCTGATCCACCACTTCAAGCTGGTCACGGAGGGCTTCCGGGTCCCGCCGGGCCAGGCCTACGTGCCGCTGGAGTCGCCTCGCGGCGAGCTGGGCTGCCACCTCGTCTCCGACGGCGGCACCCGGCCGGCGCGCGCGCACTTCCGCGACCCGTCGTTCGTGAACCTGCAGGCCACCGGGCTGATGAGCGAGGGCGGCATGGTCTCCGACGTCATCGTCGCCATCGCCTCGATCGACCCCGTGATGGGAGGCGTCGACCGATGACCCAGCAGTCCACCGGGACCCCGCCGATCAGCGCCGAGGTGCGCGCCGAGCTCGTGGAGATCGGCGCCCGCTACCCGCAGGCCCGCTCGGGTCTCCTGCCGATGCTGCACCTGGTGCAGAGCGTCCAGGGCCGCGTCACCGCCGAGGGCATCGAGGCGTGCGCGGAGGTCCTGGGCCTCTCGACCGCCGAGGTCTCCGGCGTCGCGACCTTCTACACGATGTACAAGCGCCGTCCCGTCGGCGACTACCACGTCGGGGTCTGCACGAACACCCTGTGCGCGGTCATGGGTGGCGACGAGATCTTCGAGCGCCTGAAGGACCACCTCGACGTCGGCAACGACGAGACGACCGAGCACGTCGACGGGCTGAAGGACATCACCCTCGAGCACGTCGAGTGCAACGCGGCCTGCGACTACGCGCCGGTCGTGATGGTCAACTGGGAGTTCATGGACCACCAGACCCCCGAGTCGGCGGTCCAGCTGGTCGACGACCTGCGGCAGGGCAACGAGGTCCGCTCCACGCGCGGCCCCCGCATCTGCACCTTCCGCCAGGCCGAGCGCGTGCTCGCGGGGTTCCCCGACGGGCTCGCCGACGAGGGGCCCTCCGCGGGCATCCCCTCCCTGAACGGCCTGCAGCTGGCCCAGCTCAACGGCTGGGGCCCCCCGCCCGGACGCGCCGGCAGCGACGCCGACCGTGCCGAGGCCGTGGCCGACCAGGGGCGTGCGGCCGCCCAGGCGACCGCCGAGGACGGCCAGGAGGGTGCCGTGGCGACCGAGGCGTCGCCGGCCGGCACGAAGCACGAGGACGCACCCGGCACCGGAGGCGAGGCCAAGTGAGCACCGAGCAGCAGACGATCGACCCCCTGACCCCCGTCCTGTCCGCGGACTGGGGCGAGAAGCGCAGCTGGACCCGCGCCGTCTACGAGACCGGCGGCGGGTACGACGCCCTGCGCCGCGCCCTGCGCGACATGACCCCCGAGCAGGTGCTCACCGAGGTCAAGGAGTCCGGCCTGCGCGGCCGCGGCGGCGCGGGCTTCCCCACGGGCATGAAGTGGGGCTTCATCCCGCAGGAGAACCCGAACCCGAAGTACCTCGTCGTCAACGCCGACGAGTCGGAGCCGGGCACCTGCAAGGACACCCCGCTGATGATGGCGAGCCCCCACCTGCTGGTGGAGGGCGTCATCCTCGCCGCCTACGCGATCAACGCTCACCACGCGTTCATCTACGTGCGCGGCGAGATCCTGCACGTCGTCCGGCGGCTGCAGCAGGCGGTCGCGGAGGCCTACGAGGCCGGTTACCTCGGCGCCGACATCCTCGGCTCGGGCTACGACCTCGAGATCGTCGTCCACGCCGGCGCCGGCGCCTACATCTGCGGCGAGGAGACGGCCCTGCTCGACTCGCTCGAGGGCCGTCGCGGCCAGCCCCGCCTGCGCCCGCCGTTCCCCGCGGTCGCCGGCCTGTACGCCAGCCCCACCGTCATCAACAACGTGGAGTCCATCGCGTCGGTGCCGGGCATCGTGCGTCACGGCGCCGAGTGGTTCGCCTCGATGGGGACCGAGAAGTCCAAGGGCTACGTCCTCTACTCGCTGTCGGGGCACGTGCGCGAGCCCGGACAGTTCGAGGCGCCGCTCGGCATCACGCTCCGTGAGCTCATCGACATGGCCGGCGGCATCCGCGAGGGCCACGAGCTGAAGTTCTGGACGCCGGGCGGCTCGTCGACCCCGATCCTCACCGCCGAGCACCTCGACGTCCCGCTGGACTACGAGGCCGTCGGCGCGGCCGGCTCCATGCTCGGCACCCGCGCCCTGCAGGTCTTCGACGAGACCACCTCGGTGGTGCGCGCGGTCCTGCGCTGGACCGAGTTCTACAAGCACGAGTCGTGCGGCAAGTGCACCCCGTGCCGCGAGGGCACGTGGTGGCTCGTCCAGACCCTGAAGCGCCTCGAGGCCGGCCAGGGCGAGGAGGGCGACATCGAGAAGCTCGTCGACCTGTGCGACAACATCCTCGGCCGGTCGTTCTGCGCCCTCGGCGACGGCGCCACGAGCCCGATCACCTCCGCGATCCAGCACTTCCGCGAGGAGTTCGAGGCCGGCATGCACACCCCGGCGTGGGAGCTGTTCCCCTACCGCGCCTCCACCGTGTTCGCCCCGGAGGTCACCCCGGCATGACCGCGACCCAGCAGCCCTCCGACAGGTCCCGTCAGGGCGCCGTCGAGAAGTCCGACCTCGTCACCGTCACCATCGACGGCGTCGAGACGTCGGTCCCGAAGGACACCCTGGTGATCCGGGCCGCCGAGCAGATCGGCGTCCAGATCCCGCGGTTCTGCGACCACCCGCTGCTCGCGCCCGTCGGTGCGTGCCGCCAGTGCCTGGTCGAGGTGCCGGACGCCGGCAACGGGCGCGGCATGCCCAAGCCGCAGGCCTCCTGCACGCTGCAGGTCGCCGAGGGCATGGTCGTGGAGACGCAGAACACCAACGCCAAGGCGGACAAGGCGCAGCAGGGCGTGATGGAGCTGCTGCTCATCAACCACCCGCTCGACTGCCCGGTCTGCGACAAGGGCGGCGAGTGCCCGCTGCAGAACCAGGCCATGTCGAACGGCCGGGGCGAGTCGCGCTTCGAGGGCGTGAAGCGCACGTTCCCGAAGCCGATCAACATCTCGGCCCAGGTCCTGCTCGACCGTGAGCGCTGCGTGCTGTGCGCCCGCTGCACCCGGTTCTCCGAGCAGATCGCGGGCGACCCGTTCATCGCGCTGGTCGAGCGGGGCGCGCTGCAGCAGGTCGGCATCTACGAGAAGCAGCCCTTCGAGTCCTACTTCTCCGGCAACACCATCCAGATCTGCCCGGTCGGCGCGCTGACCAGCGCCGACTACCGCTTCCGCTCCCGTCCCTTCGACCTCGTGTCGACCCCCGGCGTCGGCGAGCACGACGCCTGCGGCGCGGCGATCCGCATCGACCACCGCCGCGGCAAGGTCATGCGCCGGCTGTCCGGCAACGACCCCGAGGTCAACGAGGAGTGGATCACCGACAAGGACCGCTTCGCGTTCCACTACGCGCGCGGCGAGGACCGCCTCACCCACCCCCGCGTGCGCGACGAGGCGACCGGCCTGCTCCGCCCGGCGTCGTGGCCGGAGGCCTTCGCGGTCGCCGCCCGCGGCCTCGCGGCGGCGAGGGACGCCGGCGGGGTCGGCGTGCTGCCCGGCGGCCGCCTGACCGCCGAGGACGCCTACGCCTACTCGACCTTCGCCCGCGTCGCTCTCGGCACGCACGACGTCGACTTCCGCGCCCGCCCGCACAGCCGTGAGGAGGCCGAGTTCCTCGCCGCCCACGTCGTGCTCGGTGGGCCCGACACCACCCGCGGCGGCCGTGGCGCGACGTACGCCGACCTCGAGGGCGCCTCGACCGTGGTCCTCGCGGGCCTCGAGCCGGAGGACGAGGCCGGCACGATCTTCCTGCGCCTGCGCAAGGCGGCCCGCAAGGGCACCCGGGTCGTCGCCGTCGCCCCCTGGACGACGCGCGGTCTCGAGAAGACCCACGGTCACCTGGTCCGCACCGCGCCGGGCGAGGAGGCCCGCGCGCTGCAGGCGCTCACGGGCGGCGGGGACCTCGTCCTCGACCACCGCTCGGTGATCCTCGTCGGCGAGCGCCTCGGCGCCGTCCCCGGCGCGCTCAGCGCCGCGGCCGACCTGGCCCGCGCGCACGGCGCCAAGCTCGCCTGGGTGCCGCGCCGCGCCGGCGACCGCGGGGCCGTCGAGGCCGGCTGCCTGCCGAACCTGCTGCCCGGAGGCCGCCCCGTCGGCGACGCCGCCGCCCGCGTCGACGCCGCCACGGAGTGGGGCGTCGAGGCGCTGCCCGAGACCCCGGGCCGCGACGCCGACGCGATCGTCACCGCCGTGGTCGACGGGACGCTGGCCGGCCTGGTCGTCGGCGGCGTGGACCCCGACGACACCGCCGACCCGGCCGCGTTCCGTGCGGCGCTCGACGCGGCGTCGTTCGTGGTGGCCCTCGAGCTGCGCGAGACCGACGTGACCCGTGCGGCCGACGTGGTCTTCCCGGTGGCCCCGACCACCGACAAGACCGGCACCTTCGTGTCGTGGGAGGGCCGGACGCGCCCGTTCGAGGCCGTCTTCACCGAGCCGTCCTCGCTGCCCGACGCGCGGGTCCTGGCCGGTGTCGCCGAGGAGCTCGGACGCCCGCTCGGCTTCCGGCAGACGTCGGAGGTCCGTGCCCGGATGCAGCAGATGGGTGCCTGGGACGGTCCGCTCGCGACGATGTCGGTCCACCGCCCGGCCGCGCCGCTGACGCCCGACGAGCGCAGCGCCCCCACGGGAAGCGTCCGGATGCGGCTCGCGACCTGGAAGCTCATGCTCGACCTGGGCTCGATGCAGGACAACGAGAAGCACCTGCGCGCCACGGCCCGCACGCCCGTCGCCCGCCTGCCCCACGACGTCGCCGCCGCCCTGGGCGAGCACGTGACGATCACGGGCGACCGCGGCTCGATCGACCTGCCCGTCGAGGCGGCCGACCTGCCCGACGGCGTCGTGTGGGTGCCCGCTCGGTCGACCGGCCGCGGCGTGCTGGCCGACCTGGCCTCGCCGGGCTCGACCGTCGTGGTGAAGGGTGTGCAGTCGTGACCGACCTCTCCGCCTTCGGCCAGGACCCGTGGTGGGTCGTCGGCCTCAAGGCCGTCCTGATCTTCGTCGTCCTGGTGCTCCTCACCCTGTTCAACATCTGGTGGGAGCGCCGGGTCGTGGCGCGCATGCAGCACCGCATCGGCCCGAACGTGCACGGCCCCTTCGGCCTGCTGCAGTCGCTCGCCGACGGCGTGAAGCTGGCGCTGAAGGAGGACATCATCCCGAAGGCGGCCGACAAGGTCGTCTTCATCATCGCCCCGGTCCTCACCGTGGTGCCCGCGTTCGTCACGTTCGCGGTCATCCCGTTCGGGCCCGAGGTGCAGATCCCGTTCACCGACGTCGTCACCCCGCTGCAGCTGACCGACATGCCGGTCGCCGTGCTGTTCATGATGGCGATCGCGTCGATCGGCATCTACGGCATCGTGCTCGGCGGCTGGAGCTCCGGGTCGACGTACTCGCTGCTGGGCGGCCTGCGCTCGAGCGCGCAGATGATCTCCTACGAGGTCTCGATGGGCCTCGCCCTCGTGACCGTCTTCCTGTACGCCGGGTCGGTGTCCACCTCGGAGATCGTCGCGGCGCAGGAGAACATCTGGTTCGGCATCGTCCTGCTGCCCTCGTTCGTGATCTACGTGATCTCGATGGTCGGCGAGGTGAACCGGGCCCCGTTCGACCTGCCCGAGGCCGAGGGCGAGCTCGTCGGCGGCTTCCACACCGAGTACAGCTCGCTGAAGTTCGCGCTGTTCTTCCTGGCCGAGTACATCAACATGGCCACGGTCTCCGCGATCGCCACGACGCTGTTCCTCGGCGGCTGGCGCGCACCGTTCGGGCTGGGGACGCTCTTCCCGACCCTGAACGAGGGCTACTGGCCCGTGCTGTGGTTCTTCGGCAAGGTCCTGGCCTTCATCTTCCTGTTCATCTGGCTGCGCGGCTCGCTGCCCCGGATGCGCTACGACCAGTTCATGAACTTCGGCTGGAAGGTCCTGATCCCGATCGCCCTGGGCTGGACCGTCCTGGTCGCCGTGATCCGGATGATCACCCTCGAGGGCGGCGGCCTCGACCAGCGCTGGCTGGTCATCGGCTCCGCGGTCATCGCGGTCGTGCTGATCGCGCTGTTCTTCTTCGGCGGCGACGAGAAGGCCGACGAGAAGGCCGGCGCGGACGCCGAGCCGGTGATCGGGCCGGACGCCGGCGGCATCAGCCGCGGCGCTCCCGGCGAGGGCCGCTTCCCCGCCCCGCCGATGCCGAAGGGCGGTGCCGTGCGCGGCGCCGCGAAGCCGCTGACGTTCCCGGGCTCGTCGCACAGCACCACGTCCAGCACGAAGACCGCCGAGAAGAAGGACTGAGATGGCCACCCTCCGTGACCAGGTCGCCGGCTTCGGCGTCACCTTCCGGACCATGTTCAAGAAGGTCGTCACCGAGCAGTACCCGTTCCAGAAGGAGCCGACGGCGCCCCGCTTCCACGGGCGCCACCAGCTCAACCGCTGGCCCGACGGCCTGGAGAAGTGCATCGGCTGCGAGCTGTGCGCCTGGGCGTGCCCGGCCGACGCGATCTACGTCGAGGGCGCGTCGAACGACGACGCCTCCGGCGAGCGCTTCAGCCCCGGTGAGCGGTACGGCCGCGTCTACCAGATCAACTACCTGCGCTGCATCCTGTGCGGGCTGTGCATCGAGGCGTGCCCGACCCGGGCCCTGACGATGACCAACGAGTACGAGCTGGCCGACGACAACCGCGCGGACCTCATCTACGAGAAGTCCGACCTCCTCGCCCCGCTGCTGCCCGGCATGGAGCAGCCGCCGCACCCGATGCGGCTCGGGGACGACGAGGGCGACTACTACCGCGGCGCCACCCGACCGCCCGCGTCCGCCTCGGACACGAGCAACGAGAAGCAGGAGCCGGTGACGTGATCGCGTTCTGGGTGCTGGCACCGATCATGGTGCTGGCCGCACTGGGCGTGCTGTTCGTCCGCAAGGCCGTCCACGCCGCGCTGCTGCTCGCGGTGGTGATGATCAGCCTCGCGTGCCTGTACGCCGTCCTCGAGGCGCCGTTCCTGTTCGCGGTGCAGATCATCGTCTACACCGGCGCGATCATGATGCTGTTCCTGTTCGTGCTGATGCTCGTGGGCGTCGACTCCAGCGACTCGGTCGTGGAGACCATCCGCGGCCACCGCGTCACCGCCACCGTGCTGGGCGTGCTGTTCGCCGCCGTCCTCGCCATCGGCCTCGGGCAGGTCGGCCTCGCGCCGGCCGTGGGGCTGACCGAGGCCAACGCCGACGGCAACATCGAGGGCATCGCCGCGATCCTGTTCAGCGACTACGTGCTGATCTTCGAGGCCACCGCCGCCCTGCTCGTCACCGCCGCCCTCGGCGCCATGGTGCTGGCGCACCGCGAGCGCACCGAGCCCAAGGCGACCCAGGCCGACCTCGCCGCACGCCGCATGAAGGCGTACGCCGACCGCGGCGAGAACATCACGCCGCTGCCGGCCCCCGGCGTCTACGCCCGCCACAACGCGGTCGACACCCCGGCGCTGCTGCCCGACGGCAGCCCCGCGCCGACCTCCGTGTCGCGGGTGCTCACCGCCCGTGGCACGGTACGGTCCGCGCCGGACATGGCCGACGACATCGACGCCGTGCGCCGGCAGATGTCGGGCCGCCCGGAGCCGGAGGCCGACACCAGCCGCGCCGCCGTCCAGGGCGAGACCCCCGGTGACTCGCAGCGTCCCGACAGGGGAGGGGAGCAGGCGTGACGCCGTACATCGTGCTCTCGGCGATCCTCTTCGCCATCGGGGCCGCGGGGGTGCTGATCCGCCGCAACGCGATCGTCGTGTTCATGTGCGTCGAGCTGATGCTCAACGCCTCCAACCTGGCGCTGGTGAGCTTCGCCCGCCAGAACGGCAACCTCGAGGGGCAGGTCGCGGCGTTCTTCGTCATGGTCGTCGCCGCCGCCGAGGTCGTCGTGGGGCTCGCGATCATCATGACCATCTTCCGGACCCGTCGCTCGGCCTCGGTCGACGACGCGAGCCTGCTGAAGTACTGAGGTAGCAGCGACGATGACGTTCCTTCCGATGGCCGCCTCCGGCGGCGAGGTCCCCGTGGTCGAGCCGATCGCGGCGACCGGGGCCTTCTCCCTGATGTGGCTGCTGATCGCGCTGCCGCTGGCCGGCGCGGTGGTCCTGCTGCTCGGCGGCCGGGCCACCGACAGGTGGGGCCACCTGCTCGGCACGGCGACGTCCTTCGCCTCCTTCGGGCTGGGCGTCTACCTGTTCGTCGAGATGCTCGGCCTCGGCGAGGAGGAGCGGCAGCACGGCCTGCGCCTGTTCGACTGGATCACCGCGGGCAGCTTCACGGTCGGCTTCGACCTGCTGCTGGACCCGCTGTCGATCCTGTTCGTCCTGCTCATCACGGGCGTCGGGTCGCTGATCCACCTCTACTCCATCGGCTACATGGCCCACGACGAGCGGCGACGGCGGTTCTTCGCCTACCTCAACCTGTTCGTCGCGGCGATGCTGATGCTGGTGCTGGCCGGTGACTTCCTCGGCGTGTTCCTGGGCTGGGAGGGCGTCGGCCTCGCGTCGTACCTCCTGATCGGCTTCTGGCAGCACAAGCCGTCCGCGGCCGCGGCGGCGAAGAAGGCGTTCGTCATCAACCGCGTCGGCGACATGGGCCTCTCCCTCGCCATCATGCTCATGTTCGTCACGTTCGGCACGAGCTCGTTCGCCGGCGTCTCCGCCGTGGCGGGGGAGGCCAGCGAGACGACCCTGACGATCATCGGCCTGCTGCTCCTGCTGGGCGCCTGCGGCAAGTCGGCCCAGGTGCCGCTCCAGGCGTGGCTGCTCGACGCGATGGAGGGCCCGACCCCGGTGTCGGCGCTCATCCACGCCGCGACGATGGTCACCGCGGGCGTCTACCTCGTGGTCCGCGCGAACTTCATCTTCGAGAACGCCCCGGTCGCGCAGACGGTGGTCGTGGTCGTGGCCTGCGTGACGCTGATCTGGGGTGCGGTCATCGGCTGCGCCCGCGACGACATCAAGAAGGTGCTCGCCGGCTCCACGATGAGCCAGATCGGCTACATGATGCTCGGCGCCGGCCTCGGCGTCGCGGGCTACGCGTACGCGATCTTCCACCTCATCACCCACGGCTTCTTCAAGGCCAACATGTTCCTCGGCGCCGGCTCGGTGATGCACGGCATGGACGACGAGGTCGACATGCGCCGGTACGGCGCCCTGCGTCGCGCCATGCCGGTCACGTTCATCACCTTCGGCCTCGGCTACCTCGCGATCATCGGGTTCCCGTTCTTCTCCGGCTTCTTCTCGAAGGACCGGATCATCGAGACGGCGCTGCTGGAGAACCCGGTCGCGGGCGTCGCCGCGCTGATCGGCGCCGGCGTCACCGGCTTCTACATGACCCGGCTGATGCTGATGACCTACTTCACCAACAAGCGGTGGGCCGAGCAGGCGCACCCGCACGAGTCGCCCGCCGTCATGACGGTGCCGCTCGTCGTGCTCGCGACGCTGTCGGTCGTCGGCGGCGTGCTGATCCTCGGTGACTGGATCAAGTACTGGCTGGCGCCGGTCGTGGGGGAGGCCGAGGAGCACTCGACCCCCGTCCCGCCGATCGTGTTCTCGATCGTCATCACCGTCGTCGTCGCGATCGGCGTCGCGCTCGCCGTGTTCCTCGTCGGGCGCCGCGACGTGCCGCGCGAGGCGCCGTCCGACGTCTCGCCGCTGACCCGGGCGGCCCGCGCCGACCTGTACGGCGACGCCATCAACGAGGGACTCGTGGTCGGACCCGGCCGCGTCCTGGTCGAGTCGGTCACGGTCACCGACGCCAAGGTCGTCGACGGCCTCGTCGAGGGCACGTCGTACGGCATCGGCGGGCTCTCCGGCCGCCTGCGCCGCTTCCAGAACGGCTTCGTGCGCTCGTACGCCGCGGCCGTCCTGCTCGGCGTCCTCCTCGTCGTCGGCGCCCTGCTGGTGGTGACGCTGGCATGACCGCCACCGCACGACGCCCCGAGACCACTACCCGACCCAGCACCCCGCAGCGAGAGGACGAGCGATGAGCAGCGCCGCCCCCTGGCTCTCGATCCTGATCCTGGTGCCCCTCGTGGGTGCCGTGGCGACCGCGCTGCTCCCGCGCGGCGCCCGCCGCGACGTGGGCACGCTGCCCCGGGTCGTCGGCCTCGTCGTCTCCCTCGCGACCCTCGGCCTCGCCGTCGCGCTCGCGCTGAGCTTCGACGTGGACGGCGGCCTGCAGTTCGCCGAGACCCACACCTGGATCGGGGCGATCGGCGCGAGCTACGCCGTCGGCCTCGACGGGCTGGGTCTCGTGCTGCTGCTGCTCACGACGCTGCTGGTCCCGATCGTGCTGATGGCGTCGTGGGACTCCGTCGGCGGCGCCGACGGCCGCAGCCCCCACGCCTTCGTCGGCTGGGTCCTCGCCCTGGAGGCCGCCGCGGTCGCGGTGTTCCTCGCCCAGGACGTCTTCTTCTTCTACGTCGTCTTCGAGGCGACGCTGATCCCGGCGTACTTCCTCGTCGGCGGGTTCGGTCGCCCCGGCGCCGCGCGCGCCGCGGTGAAGTTCCTCGTCTTCCAGCTCGTCGGCGGCCTCATCCTGCTCGGCGGCGTGATCGGCCTGTACGTCGAGTCGGCGGCCGCCGGCGACCCGTCGTACCTGATCAGCGACCTGGCGGGCCTCGACATCGCGACCGGGCCGGAGCGCTGGATCTTCCTCGCGTTCTTCGTCGCCTTCGCGATCAAGGCCCCGCTGTTCCCGGTCCACACCTGGCTGGCGGACACCACCGAGAAGGCCACGCCGGGCACGAGCGTGCTGCTCGTCTGCGTGCTCGACAAGATCGGCACCTACGGCATGCTGCGCTTCTGCCTGGGGCTGTTCCCCGAGGCGTCGCAGTGGGCCACCCCGGTCGTGGTGATCATCGCCCTGGTCTCGATCGTGTACGGCGCGCTGCTGGCCATCGGCACCGACGACCTCATGCGCCTCATCGGCCTGACCTCGCTGTCGCACTTCGGCTTCATCGTGCTGGGCATCTTCGTGCTCAACACCCAGGGCGGCACCGGCTCGATCCTCTACATGCTCAACCATGGCCTGGCGACGGCGGCGCTGTTCCTCGTCGGCGGCTACCTGGTCCGGCGGCGGGGCACGAGCCTCATCAGCGAGCTGGGTGGCGTCGAGAAGTCGGCGCCGGTGCTCGCCGGTCTGCTGCTCGTGGCCGGCCTCGCGACCCTGGGCCTGCCCGGCCTGTCGACGTTCGTCTCGGAGTTCCTCGTGCTCGTGGGCGCCTTCGTCTACGCCCCCTGGGCCGGCGTCGTCGCGGTCACGGCGATCGTGCTGGCCGCGATCTACGTGCTGTGGGCCTACCAGCGCACGATGACCGGCCCGAGCCCGGTCGCCGGTGCCGCCGCGGACGCGGTCACCCCCGACCTCGGCCGGCGCGAGATCGGCGCGGTCGCGCCGCTGGTGCTCCTCATGGTCCTGCTCGGCTTCTACCCGATGCCGGCGCTCGACGTGGTCAACCCCTACGTCGAGGACCTGCTCACGAACGTCGGGGTGGTCGACGACGCGCCGACCGTGCCCGCCGACGCCGCTGACGGTGCCGGCTCCGCTGAAGGGACCGAGTGATGGAGTTCTCCGCCCCCCAGATCGCCCACGAGGTGCTGTGGCCGGCGTACGTCGTCTTCGGCGCGGCGCTGCTCGGCGTCCTCGCCGAGGCGTTCCTGCCCCGCGGCCGCCGGTTCGGTGGCCAGGTCGTGATCGCGGCCCTCGGCATCGTCGGCGGCCTGGTCGGGACGGTGATGGTCGCGATGGACCTGCCGTCCGTCGGACCCGACGACGTCACGGCGTACGGCGTGACCACCGTGGGCGACACCGTGGCGGTCGACGGCCCGACCCTGTTCCTGTGGGGCCTGGTGCTGCTGCTGGGCCTCGGCGGGGTCGGCCTGTTCGCCGAGCGACGCCTCGAGTCGGGCCTCTCCGCCTTCGCCGGCCAGGCCGCCGCCCTCCCGGGCACCGAGGCCGAGCGCAAGGCCTCGACGGAGGGCCTCGACCACACCGAGGTCTACCCGCTCCTGCTGTTCGCGCTCGCCGGCATGATGCTGTTCCCCGCCGCCAACGACCTCCTGACGCTGTTCGTCGCGCTCGAGGTGCTCTCGCTCCCGCTGTACCTACTGTGCGGCCTGGCGCGTCGTCGCCGTCTGCTCAGCCAGGAGGCGGCCATGAAGTACTTCCTGCTCGGGGCCTTCTCCTCCGGCTTCGTCATCTACGGCATCGCGCTCGTCTACGGCTTCGCCGGCTCCATGTCGTACGCCGCCGTCGCCGAGGCCGTGCGGGCCGGCGAGTCCGGCTCGGTGCTGATGCTCACCGGCCTCGGCATGATCACCGTCGGCATGCTGTTCAAGGTCGGTGCCGTGCCGTTCCACGCGTGGACCCCGGACGTCTACCAGGGCGCCCCGACCGCCGTCACCGCCTTCATGTCCGCGGCCACGAAGGTCGCGGCCTTCGGAGCCACCCTGCGCCTGTTCTACGTCGCCTTCGGCGGGGAGCGCTGGTCGTGGCAGCCGATGCTGTGGATCGTCGCGATCCTGACGATGCTCGTCGGCGCCGTGCTCGCGGTGTCGCAGCAGGACGTGAAGCGGATGCTGGCCTACAGCTCGATCGCGCACACCGGCTTCCTGCTCACCGGCGTGATCGGCCTGCGTGACTCGGTGGAGCTGGGGGGCGCGGAGATCACCTCCCTGCAGGCGGTGCTCTTCTACCTCGTCACCTACGCCTTCGCGACCCTCGGCTCGTTCGCCCTGGTGAGCGTCGTCCGGGACGACTCCGGCGAGGTCACCGCACTCTCGCGCTGGGCCGGGCTCGGCCGCCGCTCGCCGGTCGTGGCGAGCGTGTTCGCGCTGTTCCTGCTGTCGATGGCCGGCATCCCGCTCACCGCGGGCTTCGTCGGCAAGTGGTCGGTCTTCGCCGTCGCGGTCTCCGCCGGCGCCTGGCCGGTCGTGGTCGTGGCCCTGGCGAGCAGCATGATCGCCGTCTACTTCTACGTGCGCGTGATCCTGCTCATGTACTTCACCGCGGACCCCGACCCGACCAAGGCCGGCTCGACCGACGTCGGCGTCGGCGGCGACGCCGCGCTGGCCGGTGCGTCGCCGTCCTCGGGCTCCCAGCCCGAGCGGGGCACGATCACCGTCACCTCGCCGACCCGCGTCGCCGACGAGGTCCGGGTCGAGACGCCGTCCCTGGCGACGGTCGTCGTCATCGCCGTGTGCGCCGGTGTGGTGCTCCTGCTCGGGATCGTCCCCGGACCGGTGCTCGACCTCGCCGGGTCCGTGGGTACCTTCATCCGGTGACCACGAGCGCCCCGCAGGAGCTCGCGCTGCCGGTCCTCGACGCGGAGCTCGCCTCCCGCCTCGGGGCGCGCATGCAGCGCGTGGAGACGCTGCTGGCCGGGCACGTCCAGGGCCGGGCGCCCTTCGTGACCGAGGCGGCCAGCCACCTGCTCCGCGCCGGCGGCAAGCGGCTGCGGCCGCTGCTGGTGCTGCTCGCCGCGGAGACGGGGGAGGAGCCCGACTCCGACGACGTCCTCACCGCCGCCTGCGTGGTGGAGCTGACGCACCTGGCCTCGCTCTACCACGACGACGTCATGGACGAGGCCGACCTGCGCCGCGGCGCGGACGCCGCTCACGCCCGCTGGGGCAACCACGTCGCGATCCTCACCGGGGACTTCCTCTTCTCCAAGTCGTCCGAGCTCACCGCCGTCCTCGGCGCGGACGCCGTGGGCATCCAGGCCCGCACGTTCACCCGGCTGGTCGAGGGTCAGATCCTCGAGACCGTCGCGCCGGGACCCGACGAGGACCCGGTCGCGCACCACCTCGAGGTGCTCGCCGGCAAGACGGGCTCGTTGATCGCGACGTCCGCCGAGTACGGCACGATCTTCGGCGGCGCCTCGCCCGAGGTGCGCGCCGCGCTGACGGCGTACGGGGAGATCGTCGGGGTCGCGTTCCAGCTGTCCGACGACATCCTCGACATCGCCTCCGACGCCGCCGAGTCCGGCAAGACCCCCGGCACCGACCTGCGCGAGGGTGTCCCGACCCTCCCGGTGCTGCTCGCCCGGACCTCCACGGAGCCCGGCGACGCACGGCTGCGGGAGCTGCTCGACCAGGACCTCGACGACGACGTGCTGCACGCCGAGGCCCTCGGTCTGCTGCGGGCCCACCCCGCGATGGAGGAGGCCCGCCGCTACGTCGTCGCGCGGGCCGACGAGGCCAAGCAGCTCCTCGTCGCCCTCCCCGAGGGACCCGTCCGCGAGGCGCTCGAGACCTTCGCCGACATCGTCGCCACCCGCTCCGCCTGAGGCCGACACGGGTGCGGGCACGCCGAATTCCTCGGCGTCGTCTGCCTGCTTTCCTTACGCACGCTCCGGTCGTCCGGTTGCAGCGGAATCAAAGAACTTTTTCCTGATTTCGCCGTTCCGCCCACAGTTCGCTGCCTCCTAATCTCGGGCCTGCCCACCGGGGCGCATCTCGGGAAACCGCATGGAGGTTCCATGCGGAAACGGGGAGGAATCGAACGATGTCGACAGTGCTGCGTTTCATCGCGTGGGTGCTCGGAAAGGCGTGGAGGTGGGGCGTGCGGACGGTGCGGGCCATCGCCGCCTACGCGCGTCGCTACTGGAGGGTCGTCTGGCGGTGGATCGAGCGGGGCGTTCCCTTCGTGACCATCGCCGAGTGGATCATGAGAAGCCTGGGGATCGGGTAGGTGCCCCACACCGTGCGTGAGGTCGAGGGGGCGGCGACGCCTCCTCGGCCTCACGGCCAGGCCCAGAGCCTCTGTTACCGTGCGCCGGTGGACGTCGCGGGGGCGGTGCCGCCGGAGTGGGCGGAGCGTCTCCCTCGTGCGGCCGCGTCGTACCTGCGGCTCCGCAGCGTGCTCGAGACGACGGCGGTGTCGGCGATCGTCGTCATCCCGCTGGCGCTCCTGGCGCCGGATCGCTGGAGCTCGGGTGCCGTCGCCGCCGTCATCGTCTGTGCGCTGGGATTCCTCGCCGTCGACCTCTTCCTCGTCATTCCGCGACGTCTGCAATTCACCCGGTTCACGATCCGCCGGAATTCCCTGGAATTGTGGCGCGGCGTCGTCGTGCGGTCCCACACCATCATTCCGCGCGACATGGTGATGAACATCGAGCTCCGACAGGGGCCCGTGACCAGAATGCTGGGCCTGTCCACATTGCGCATATCGACGGTCACGGACGTCCAGGCATTCGGTCCGATCGACGAGGTGGCTGCGGGCGAGCTGCGCCGCCGTTTCGACGCGGGCGCCACGAGAGGCGAGGGGAGGACGTCGTGACGACCGCACGTCGCGCGCCGCTACGCGCGCTGGTGGCGGAGTACCTCGACGGCGCGGTGGCCCTCGCGCTCATGCTCGTCGGGGTCGTCGTCGCCGCGGCAGCGGACGAGACCGCTGTGTCGACCGCCAGCCGGTGGCTCCTCGGTGTGCTGATCCTCGCCCGGGTCGCGGTGCCCGTCGTGCTGTGGGCGACCACGACCTGCACCGTCGCGGCCGCCGGGATCGAGGTGGCTACCGGCCTCGTCCGTCGCCGCCGACGCATCCTCGACTGGAGCCAGCTCTCCACCGTCGACCTCCACCAGGACTGGGCCCACCGGCTGATGGGCGTGACGCGGGTGACGGTGTCGCAGAACGGCTCGGAGAGCGGCGCGCTCCGCCTGCCGTCGATGACGACGGCGTCCGCCGAGCGACTCCGGGCGCGAACCGTCGGCGCTGCGCCGCCGATCGAGCGGCGAGGGTCGGACGACGTCCCGGCGTCGACCGCCGCCGGCCTGTCGATGGATCCGACCGCCCACCCTCGTCACGGCCGGGTCGTCCGGGTCCGTGACCGCGACGTCGTGGTGACCGGCCTCGTCCTCGGTTTCCCCGTGGTCCTCGGGGTCGGCGCCGTCCTCGCGGTCGCCGAGGTCGCCCGGACCGTCGGCCTGGCCGACCGAGCCTGGACGGGCCTTCAGCTCTCGCCGGTCGTCGGGGGAGTCCTGCTGTCGGTCCTGGCCCTCGTGCTCGGCACGGCGGCGACCCTGCTCAGGTTCGGCTCCTTCGAGACCGAGGTGCACCAGGGGTCGGTGACCATCCGTCACGGGTACCTGGCACGGGCCGAGCGCCGGCTCGACCGGACCACGGTGCTGGGTCTGGAGCTCCGCCAGTCGCTGTTCGAACGCCCGCTGGGGCGCTGGCGGGTCCTGGTGGTCTCACGCGACTCGGTCGGAGGGCTGGGGCGCAACCTCGCCCTGCCCTCCCTCGGCGCCGCGGACCTGTGCGAGATCGCGGCCCCCGAGTGGAGCGCGGTGGTGCGGTCGCACCTCTCCGGGTCCGAGGGCCCGGGGGCGGAGTCGAACCGACGCGTCGAGCTCGCCGGCTGGACCCTGGTGCTCGCAGGCGCGTCCGTCCTGACCGGGCTGGTCGCGGCCGTGGCGGACACCTCAGCCCTGGTGTCCGCCGTCCTGTGGCTGGGCGCTGTCGCAGCGGGTGGCGCGGTCGGCCTCCGTGTCACCTCCCGACTGTCGGTCTCGACATCGACGGGTCACCTCGTGGTCTGGCGTGCCTTCGGCGCCAGACGGGTGACCTGGCTGCACGGCGACAGCCTCGGTCCCGTCTCCAGCGGCATGGTGGCCGGTCGCGCGGGTCACCTCGCCGTGTCCTACTACGCCGGGGCTCCCCGAGTCGCCCGGACGTGGCGCCTCGACGGTCTGGACGTCGACGCCGTCCGCGGTCTTGCCCGTCGAGAGGCACCACCCAGGAGAGGACACTCATGATCGAGGTGACAGGACTGGTGAAGCGGTTCGGCTCCACCACAGCGGTGGCGGGGGTCTCGTTCACCGCCCGTGACGGGGCCGTGACGGGCTTCATCGGCCCCAACGGGGCCGGTAAGTCGACCGTCCTCAAGGCGGTCTCGGGGCTGCTGGCGCCCGACGAGGGGACCGCGACGATCGACGGGCACCGTCTCGGCGCCACCGCACTGCCCCCGGACCTGCGGGGCGTCTTCCTCTCCGCCGAGTGGATCCCGGCCCACCAGACCGCGCGCTCCTTCCTCACCTACCTGTGCCAGGTCCAAGGGCTCCCGGCGAGCCGGGTCGACGAGGTGCTGCGGTCCGTGGGTCTGCTCGCCGACGCGAACCGGAAGATCAAGGGCTACTCCCTGGGGATGCGCCAGCGGGTAGGCATCGGTGCTGCCGTGATGACACAGCCCCGGAACCTCGTCCTGGACGAGCCCATCAACGGTCTGGACCCGGAGGGCATCCGCTGGATCCGCGACGTCATCCGTGGGGTGGCGGACCGCGGTGGAGCGGTGCTCCTGTCGTCCCACCACATGAGCGAGCTGTCGATGGTCGCCGACCACGTCGTGATGATCGACCGTGGTCGGATCGTGCACGAGGGCGCGGTGACGGACGGGCGGGTGCAGGGGAGCGACGCCGCAGGACCCCGGCGCGTGTACGTCGAGTCGCCTGACCTGGGTCTCGCGGCACGGCTCCTCCGGGCGGCGGACCTCGAGGTCCGGTCGCTGGACCGAGGGGCCATCGTCACCGGGGCCGGTCCCGAAGACGTGGGGCGCGTGGTGTTCTCCGGAGGTGGCAGCCTCAGCCACCTCGCCGAACGGGCGCTGTCGATCGAGGACGTGTACTTCCGACGCTCGCTCGAGGACGAGGAGGCGGTCCGATGACCGTGCGTGCGAACACTCGCGCGGGTGGGGTGCCGGCCCGGGCCACGAGCCGTCCCCCGGTGCCGGTCGTCGGGCTCGGTGTGGCGGAGTGTCGCCGGCTCGCACGGCAGGGTGGACTCCGGAACGCGTCGCTGGTCGTCGCCGTCCTGGCCGCTGCTGTCGGTGTCGCAGCCTTTGCCGTCCTGCGCTACCTGTCCTCGGGGGACGCCGCCTCGGCGACCGTGGTGGCGTCGGTCCCGGTCGAGGCCACGTCGTCGTCCTTCGCCCTGCTCGCGGCCCTGGTGGTGGCGAACTGGGCGGGGAGGGACTCGCAGAGGGGGATGCTGGGCGTCTCGGTCGTCGTGGTGCCGCGCCGGACGGCACTCGTCGGAGCCCAGCTCGGTGCGGTCGCTGCCTACGGCCTCGCGACGGGCGTGCTCGTGACCGGCTTGGTCGGCGTCGTGGTCCTGGCGGGCGGGGGAGGAGCAGGAGCCGCCACCGTGCTCGGAGGCGTCGTGGCCGGCTCGGCGGCCGCCGCCCTGATGTTGGTGCTCGGGTACTCCGTCGGTCGCCTCTGCGGCGGGCCCATGGTCGCTGTCCTGGCGTGCCTGGCCTGGTGGATGATCATCCCCCTGGCCTCGGGCCTCGCGTCAGCGTTGCTCCCGGAGGTGGTGGCCGAGGCAGTGGCCTGGTTCGTCGACGTCTCGCCCGTCACGCTCCTCAGCCAGGCGACGACGGTCTCATCCGTCACGGCGACCGGGGTCGGGGACCTCGTCACGGGACTCGTGGGCCTGCTCGGCTGGTCGGCGCTGCTCTCGGCTGTGGCCGTGCGGCGGGTCGCGGTGCAGAGCTTCTGAGGGGGACGACGTCGTGGCGAAGGACAAGGGACCCGGTTCGTCGGTGGCCGCGTCGGTGGCGCTGGCGATCACCACGGTCGTGGTGAGCGTGCTGCTCGCGCTCCTCACCGACGTGCCGGCGCCGGTTCGCTGGGGGATTGCGCTGCTGGCCGGAGTGGCCGCAGCCGCGCTGACCACGGCCCTGGTGAGCAGGGCGGGACGGATCTGACGACGGCCCCGACGCCGGACGCGCCGGAGCCCGGCCCCCGCTGGCTGCGGGGACCGGGCTCCGGGGACCGGCCGAGGCGCTGGGCGCCGTCAGGCCCTGCGGTACGCGACCGCCACCGACGGGCGGGGGTAGTCGTCGGTGTGGGGCCAGGTGCTGCCGGGGTTCTCGAACGAGGCGTCGTCGAGCTCGCCGGGGTGCTGCACCGCCACGAACAGCGACTTGTCGTCGGCCGTGATCAGCGGGCCGCAGGCCTCCGCGCCGCGGGGGACGGAGAGGAACTGCTGCACGTGGCCGCGCTCCGGGCCCTGGGTGGGCACGCGGAAGATGCCGTCGTTGCTGCCCAGCGCGTTGCCGTCGGTGGAGACCCACAGGTTGCCGACGCTGTCGAAGGCGACGTTGTCGGGGCAGCTGATCGGGCTGACCTGCGACTTGTCGAAGCCGCCGAAGTAGGTCTCCTGCGCCTCCGGGTCGCCGCAGACCAGGAACAGCTTCCAGCGGAACGTGTCCAGGGCGTGGTCGCCGCGGGTGGCGATCATCTCGAGCACGTAGCCGTTGTTGTTGCCCGGCGTGACGGTGGGCTCCCCGGAGTCCTTGGTGGTGGACGAGCCGACCGGGTTGGCCTCGTCGACCGGGAACTGCGTGCCGCGGCGCGAGTTGTTCGTCAGGGCGGCGTAGACCCGCCCGGTGACGAGGTTGGGCTCGACGTCCTCGGGACGATCCATCCGCGTCGGGCCCCCGCCGTCCGCGGTGGTCGCACGGTCCGCGGCGAGACGGGTGTCGATGAGGACGTCGGCGAGCTCCATGCCCTCGACGAACGACTCGGTGTCGGAGGCCAGGGGGATCCAGGTGCCGGTGCCGTCGCAGTCGGCGTTGGTGGTGGCGTCGTAGCCGTTGCCCTCCAGACGCGCGACGTACAGCGTGCCCTCGGTGAGCAGCGAGAGGTTGCGGCGGCGGGCGTTCGCGCCGGTGCCGGTGGCGACCTTCTTCTTCGACACGAACTTGTAGAGGTAGTCACCGCGCTCGTCGTCCCCCATGTAGGCGACGGCGTGGCCATCCTTGCTGACGATGATGTTGGCGCCCTCGTGCTTGAAGCGACCCAGCATCGTGTGCTTCCGCGGGGTGCTCTGCGGGTCGGAGGGGTCGACCTCGACGATCCAGCCGAAGCGGAACGGCTCGTTCGGCTCCTTGGCGAGGTCGAAGCGGTCCTGCACCGTGTACCAGCCGCGCGAGGTCGAGGCCGCGAGGCCGTAGCGGGCGTACGACGCGGCGTACTCGGGGTTCGGCGTGCCCTCGGTGCCGAAGTACTGGTTGAAGTTCTCCTCGCCGGACAGCACGGTGCCCCAGGGCGTGGTGCCGCCCGCGCAGTTGTTCAGCGTGCCGAGCACGGTGCGGCCCGACGCGTCGGCGGAGGTCTTCAGCCGGTCGGTGCCGGCGGCCGGCCCGGTCACCTCGAACTCGGTGTCGAGGTGGATCCGGCGGTTGTGCGAGGCGAAGCGGGGCTGCACGCGCAGCCAGGACCCCTCGACGCGGCCACGCTTGATCTCGACCACGGACATGCCGTGGTTGTACATCGAGATCTCCTTCTTGGCCTCGTCGTCGTACGAGGCGGGGAACATGATGTCGTCCGAGGTGTACTCGTGGTTGACCACGAGGAGCGACTTCGCACGCTTCGTCGGGTGCGGGAGGACGCCGACGTAGTCGCAGTTGTAGCCGAACTGCTGGCGGGCGGCCTCGGCGCTCATGGCCTGCGGGTCGAAGCGGGGGGCGCCGGGGAGGACCGCGTCGCCCCAGCGGATGACGACGTCCTGGGTGAAGCCCTGCGCGACGACCAGGGCGTCCCGCGTGTTCGGCGGGACGGGGCGGAACGCGGCCTTCGACATGTCCTTGCTCAGGGCGGCGGCGTCCGGGGCGGCGGGCAGCGGGGCGGCCGCGGCGGGGCGCAGGGAGCCGCCACCGAGCACGAGGGCGCCGACACCGGCGGTCGCCGCGGCGCCCTTCAGCAGGGCGCGACGCTGCACGACCTTCGCGATCTCGTCGCGGACGTGACCGTGGTCGGTGCGGTTCGGCTCGGGCTTGAAGCAGGCGTCACCGCAGCGGTTGCGACAGGTCATGGCGCTGCGCGAGGCCCGCTGCTCGTAGCCGACGGCGGTGATCGGCAGCGGGGTGCGGTGGAGGGGGGTGGTCGTCATGCGGAGAGGGCTCCCGAAGTCGTGGGTGGCAGACGCCAGGACGCTAGGGCGCGTCGGTGAGCGAGAGGGGTTGTGACGGTGACAACGGGGTGAACGGGGCCCGGGTCACGGCCCCATCGACCCGGTCCGGTCACAGGATGGTCACAGGAGCGCCACGGGAAGGACACGGGCGCGCGGCGACCGTCAGGCCACCTCGGGCACGGCGACGGCGGCCCGCCGCGTCCGCCGTCGGTGGCCCAGGGTCTCGGCGGTGAGCAGCACGAGGGCGAGCCACACGAGGCTGAAGCCGATCCACCGCTCGGCGGGCATGTCCTCGCCGAAGACGAACAGGCCCAGCAGGAACTGCAGCGTGGGGGCGACGTACTGCAGCAGGCCGATGGTCACCAGTGGCACGCGCGTCGCCGCTGCGCCGAAGCAGAGCAGGGGGACGGCGGTCACCAGGCCCGCGGAGGCGAGCAGCAGCGCGTGGACCGGCCCCTCGGTGCCGAAGGTCGAGGCTCCCGTGGCGGCCAGCCACCCGA
Organism: Nocardioides sp. CFH 31398; assembly: GCF_022436705.1. Taxonomy (GTDB): domain Bacteria; phylum Actinomycetota; class Actinomycetes; order Propionibacteriales; family Nocardioidaceae; genus Nocardioides. Next base: position 306,952 of record NZ_JAKUHT010000001.1, read on the forward strand.
CGTACGCACCGGCGAGGGGGGCGAGGGCGAGCGACTCGAAGGTGAGCCCCTCGATGGCGCCGACCCCGGCGAGCTTGCGCACCAGGCCGTAGGTGCCGAACGAGAAGGCGAGGGCGAGGGAGACCCACGGCGGGCGTCCGTAGTCGAGGGTCAGCAGCAGGACGGCGACCCCGGCGAAGGCCAGGGCGGCCCACTGCAGCGGCCGCAGGCGCTCGCGCAGGACGAGCACGCCGATCAGGACGGTCACCAGCGGGTTGACGAAGTAGCCGAGGGAGACCTCGATGACGCGGCCGTTCGTGGTGCCCCAGATGAAGACACCCCAGTTGACGGCGATGACGCACGCCGCCACCAGCAGCAGCCCCACCCGGCGCCGGTCGCGCAGGATGCGCCGCAGCGGGCGGACCTTCCGGAGCCCGACCAGCAGGAGCACCATCGTGGCCGCCGACCACAGGACGCGCTGGGCGAGCAGCTCGACGGCCCCGGCCGGCTCGAGGAGCGGGAAGTAGAGGGGGAAGGCACCCCACATCCCGTACGCCGCCAGGCCGAGCAGGAAGCCGCGACGCAGCTCGGTCGGGTCGCCCTGCGTGGAAGGCGGGGCCTGGCGGTCGCTCACCACCAGAGTCTAGGAATCCGGACGTGGGTGTTTCGGGTGGGGCTCGTGTGGGAAAGTCATCGACGTCCCACGACGTCGTCACTCGGAGGAAATATGAAGCGTCTCATCACCGCGATCGTGTCGGTCGCCCTGCTCGGCCTCACCCCGCTGGCCCTCACCTCGGCCGCCTCGGCCGACTCGATCGCCCCGGCGCCGTCCGCGCAGTCGTCGACCGCCGGCGCGCCCGAGGCGCAGGCCAAGCGCGCCCGCAAGGTCACCGCCCGCGGCAAGGAGCGTCGCAACGGCCTGTTCATCGTCGGCCGGGTGACCCCGAACTACTCCAACAGCACCGTCATCATCAAGCGCAGCTCGCGCCCCCGTGGCGGCTACACCGTCTACAACCGCGTCAAGACCAACGGTCGCGGCTACTACACCTCCAAGGTCGTCGCCCCGCGTCGGAGCGGCCAGAGCTTCTACTACTTCGCCCGTGTCGCACCGCGCGGCAAGTACTCCGGCGACAACTCTCAGGTCCTCCGCGCCAGCCGCGGCTGACCCGCTCCGCACGCCACGAGGCCCCCACCGCTCGGCGGTGGGGGCCTCGTCGTGTCCGGGGTGGCGTCCCCGGCCGTCGTCGCTCAGACGACCGTCCAGGTGTCGCCGCCGCCGATCAGCGAGGCGAGCCGGTCGTCGCGGCTGCCGGTCCGCTCGCCCTGGGCGAGGTCGACCTGCGCGCGCGCCTGGTCGTCGTACGTCGGGCGCTCGACGCTGCGGAAGATGCCGATCGGCGCCCGGTGCAGGTAGCCGGCGTCGGTCAGACGGCTGATCGCGAAGGCCGTCGTCGGGTCGTCGGTGTGGGCGTCGTGGACGAGGAGGTCGGCCGCGTCGACGTCCGACACCTCGACGACCTCCACGCCGCCGGCGGCGGTGCGCACGAGACCCTTCGGGCCGAGTCCGTCCTCGCCGGGCGTGCCGAAGCGGATCTGCTCGCCGTGGACCAGCGGGATGATCGCCTCGTCCTTGGTGTCGCGGTCCTTGATCGCGTCGAACGCGCCGTCGTTGAAGATCGGGCAGTTCTGGTAGATCTCCACCAGCGAGGTGCCCCGGTGGGCGGCCGCCGCGGACAGCACCGAGGTGAGGTGCTTGCGGTCGGAGTCGATCGTGCGGGCCACGAAGGTGCCCTCGGCGCCGAGCGCGAGCGAGATCGGGTTGAACGGGTGGTCCACCGAGCCCATGGGGGTCGACTTGGTGACCTTGCCGGCCTCGGAGGTGGGGGAGTACTGACCCTTCGTCAGGCCGTAGATCCGGTTGTTGAACAGCAGGATCGTCATGTTGACGTTGCGGCGCAGCGCGTGGATCAGGTGGTTGCCGCCGATCGACAGCGCGTCGCCGTCGCCGGTGACGACCCAGACCGACAGGTCCTCGCGGGCGGTCGCGAGACCGGTCGCGATGGCCGGGGCGCGGCCGTGGATGGAGTGCATCCCGTAGGTGTCGAGGTAGTACGGGAAGCGGCTCGAGCAGCCGATGCCGGAGACGAACGCGATGTTCTCGCGGCGCAGGCCCAGGTCGGGCAGGAACGACTGCACGGCCTTGAGGACGGCGTAGTCACCGCACCCGGGGCACCAGCGGACCTCCTGGTCGGAGGTGAACTCCTTGCCGGTCTGCTTCGGGGCGTCCGGGTCGAGGGCGGGGACGCCGTCGGTGCCGGTACGGGCGGCGGGGATGCCGAGGTCGGTCGTCATCGGGTGGCCTCCTGGGTCACAGGGGTGGCGGGGCCGGAGGGATCCGCGTCACGGGTCACGTGGCCGGCACCGGAGAGGTCGAGCTCGACGCCGTCGGCCGACGCGACGAGCTCACCGATGGCCTCGGCGAGCTCGGCGGCCTTCAGCGGCAGCCCGCGGACGTGGTTGTAGCCGATCGCGTCGACGAGGTACTTCGCGCGCAGCAGGGTGGACAGCTGCCCGAGGTTCATCTCCGGGACGAGGACCTTGTCGTAGCGGGCGAGGATCTCGCCGAGGTCCTTCGGGAACGGGTTGAGGTGGCGCAGGTGCACCTGGGCGACGTGACCGCCGGCCCGGCGCACCCGGCGGCAGGCCGCGCCGATCGGGCCGTACGTCGAGCCCCAGCCGACCACGAGGACCTTCGCCTCGCCGGTCGGGTCGTCGACCTCCAGCGGCGGCAGCGAGTCGGCCACGCGGTCGACCTTGGCCTGACGGGTGCGGACCATGAAGTCGTGGTTCGCCGGGTCGTACGAGATGTTGCCGTGCCCGTCGCCCTTCTCCAGCCCGCCGATGCGGTGCTCGAGGCCGGCGGTGCCGGGCACCGCCCAGGGGCGCGCCAGCGTCTCGGCGTCCCGCAGGTAGGGCATGAATGCGTCGCCCTCGTTCGGCCCGGTCGCGAACGCCGGGTCGATGGCGGGCAGGTCGTCGGTCTCGGGGATGCGCCACGGCTCGGAGCCGTTGGCGATCATGCCGTCGCTCAGCAGCAGCACGGGCGTGCGGTAGGTGATGGCGATGCGCGCAGCCTCGAGGGCCGCGTCGAAGCAGTCGCCGGGCGACTGCGGCGCCACGACCGGCACGGGCGACTCGCCGTTGCGGCCGTACATCGCCTGCAGCAGGTCCGCCTGCTCGGTCTTGGTGGGCAGGCCGGTCGACGGGCCGCCGCGCTGGACGTCGACGACGAGCAGCGGCAGCTCGGTCATGACCGCGAGGCCGATGGTCTCCGACTTCAGCGCGAGCCCGGGCCCCGACGTGGTGGTCACGCCGAGGTGGCCCGCGAAGGAGGCGCCGAGGGCGGCACCGACGCCGGCGATCTCGTCCTCGGCCTGGTAGGTCGTGACCCCGAGGTCCTTGTGCTTGCTCAGCTCGTGCAGGACGTCGGAGGCCGGGGTAATCGGGTAGGACCCGAGGAACACCGGCAGTCCGGACTGCACGCCCGCGGCGACGAGGCCGTACGCCAGCGCGAGGTTGCCGGTGATGTTGCGGTAGGTGCCCGGCGCCATCGGGGCGGGCTTGACCTCGTAGGAGACGACGAACGCCTCGGTGGTCTCGCCGAAGTTCCAGCCGGTGCGGAACGCCGTGATGTTGGCGTCGCGGATGTCCGGGACCTTCGCGAAGCGCTTGGCGAGGAACTCCTCGGTGCCCTCGGTGGGGCGGCCGTACATCCACGACACGAGCCCGAGGGCGAACATGTTCTTCGCGCGGGCGGCGTCCTTGCGGGACAGCCCGAACTCCTTCACGGCGGCGACCGTCATGCCGGTCAGGTCCACGGGGTGCACCTGGTACTCGGCGAGGTCGTCACCGTCGAGCGGGTTGTCGGTGTACCCGGCCTTGGTCAGGTTGCGCGCCGTGAAGTCGTGGGTGTCCACGATGATCGTCGCGCCCTTGGGCAGGTCGCCCAGGTTGGCCCGCAGCGCCGCAGGGTTCATCGCCACCAGGACGTCGGGGGCGTCACCGGGCGTGAGGATGTCGTGGTCGGCGAAGTGCACCTGGAACGACGAGACGCCGTGCAGCGTGCCCTGCGGCGCGCGGATCTCCGCCGGGAAGTTCGGAAGGGTCGAGAGGTCGTTGCCGAACGACGCCGACTCCGAGGTGAACCTGTCACCGGTGAGCTGCATCCCGTCACCGGAGTCGCCGGCGAACCGGACGATGACGCGGTCGAGCTGCTTGACCTGCTTGGCGGATGCCACGGGGCTCCCTGTCGTTGACTGCCTGACTGATCCACGATAACGACAGGTGAGCCTGACCTAATCCCGGCGACGGCCCGTGGACGCCGTACGGCGGGTGAGGCTCGTCACTCGCGGCCCGCCGTCCCGGCGTCACCGGCCGGGCGAGGGCCCGGCGAACGCGCTCGGCGACGGTTCAGCGGTAGTTGGTGAACTGCACCGCGAAGTCGTAGTCCTGCTCCTTCACGAGGGCCTGCACGGCCTGCAGGTCGTCGCGCTTCTTCGAGCTGACGCGCAGCTCGTCACCCTGGATCTGCGCCTTGACGCCCTTCGGGCCCTCGTCGCGGATCAGCTTGGAGACCTTCTTCGCGTTCTCCGACGAGATGCCCTCCTTGAGCGCGATCCCGATCTTCGACTGCTGGCCCGACGGGCGGGGGTCGCCGGTCTCGAGGATCTTCAGGCTCTGGCCGCGCTTGACGAGCTTGCCCTGGAACACGTCGAGGACGGCGCTCGCGCGGTCGTCGGCGGAGGCGGTGATCTCGATCGCGTCCTCGCCCTTCCACTCGATGCTGGCGCCGGTGCCCTTGAAGTCGTAGCGGGTCGCGATCTCCTTGGCGGTCTGGCTCAGCGCGTTGTCGACCTCCTGGCGGTCGATCTTGCTGACGATGTCGAACGAGGAGTCGGCCACGGGTGCCTCCTGGGAGTCGGGGTGCGGGTCGGGTGCTGGTTGGGTCCGGCCGGATCGGCTGCGCTATTGTCGCGGGGCGTCGAGGGCCTGCTCAACACGGTCCCCGAGCACCCTGGCAGGTTGCCCGAGCGGCCAAAGGGAGCTGACTGTAAATCAGCCGGCACAGCCTTCGTTGGTTCGAATCCAACACCTGCCACATCCGGCCCCCGGCCCGCAGCGATGCGGTCCGGGGGCCGACGTGCGTCCGGCCTCAGCCGCGAGGGTTCTCTTCGCCGAGCCGCGGCGGCTTGATGTCGGCGAGGGTCCAGCCGTCCACCTTCTCGATCTGCCCGCGCCACGGGGGCTGGCCGTCGGTGAAGCTCGGCCAGTCGGCCTGCCACGCCGTGAAGTCGGCGAGGTGGACGTGGCTGGCGCGGTCGATCTCGTCGGTCAGGTCGAGCCGGCGCGTCTGGTCGGACGCGGCGTCGTCCTCGGAGCGGACCATGGTCCCGAACGGCTCCCGCCACAGCTCGTCGAGGTGCGGCGGGAGGTCCATCCGGTCGACCTCGGCCCGCATGCGGTGGGCGTACTCGCGCCGGGAGATGAGCGTCCCGGAGTAGATGACGCCGCCGACGGACAGGGAGATGCGCGGCTTGACGGAGGGCTCGACGTTCACGAGGGCGACCAACCAGCGGAGGTGGTAGTCACCGCCGGGGCTCTCGGGACGCTCTCGCCCCCGGGTGGCGTCGGGTCCCACGGCTTGCTGATGCGTCTCGGAGGTCACCTGGGCCGGGTTCCCCAACCGGGCGGGATCGACTCGCCGGGCCCCTGTCGGCCCCCTGTCGGCCCCCGGGCTCGACGGCGCCTCCAGGTGGGCCACCCGGCCCGTCGTACCCCCCCGGGTCGGGGCGAGGTGGCCCACACGCACGGAGCGCGAGGCGCCGGCGCAGCACCACGTACCCCGTCGTGACCCCGTCACACGGCTGTCCGGCCGGGGGCGGTCAGCCGCGGCCGGCGAAGAGCTGCGCGAGGGTGCCGTCGGCGCACTCGCAGGCGTGCAGGGCCCAGGTCGCGCCCTCGTCCTCCGAGACGTCCCAGGCGGCGACGGCGCCGTGCTTGGAGCCCTGCTTGCCGAGGCTGAGCTCGACGGCGAGCGAGACCTCGACGTGGATCTCGGCGGGCGTTCCCCAGTACTCGAACGCCGCGGCCATGACGGCGTCCACGGCACCGGCCGTGGTGTCGAAGGTGGGCCGGCGGGTCGGGTAGGGCAGCGCGTGGTCCCCACCGACGTCGTGGGCCACGTCGCCGATCTTCGACTCCGTGACGTGGAAGTGCATGGCCCTCACTCCCGGTCCGGCTGCTTGCCCCATCGCTGCGCCGCGGCGCGGGGCCCTTGTCTGTAGGTGCCCACCGACGCCGGTCGTAGACGGCGGCGGGCTCCGGGCCGAGTCCTGCCCGGTCGCGCCGGGGCAAGCGTAGGGCAGCCGGGTCGCCCGAGGGGGGCCTCGGGCGCGCCGTCTCCGCGCCGGGGCCCGACGTCCGCTAAAGTCGTCAAAGTCAGGCGAGTTTGACTGATAGGAGCCCGGGTGATGCGGACCGTCTCGATCGTCGGCGGGGGAGCCAGTGGCACCCTCACCGCCGCCAACCTGCTGCGCATGAGCCGCGGGACCGACCTGCGGGTCGTGATCCACGAGCGTGCGTCCGAGGTCGGTCGCGGTCTCGCCTACAGCACCACCGACGAGCGGCACCTGCTGAACGTCCGCACCCGGGACATGAGCGGCCTCGCCGACGAGCCGGGCCACCTGGTCGCGTGGGCCGAGCGCGAGGGCCTGCCCGCGGACCCGATCGGCTTCCTGCCGCGCGCGACGTACGCCCGCTACCTGACCGACCTCCTCACCGACCTCGACGACGGCCGGCTGGAGCGCCGCCACGAGGAGGTGCTGGACGTCGAGCCGCGCGCCGGCGGCGGCTACGTGGTGACCGGCAGCGAGGGCCGCACCGAGGCCGACACCGTCGTCCTCGCCTACGGCAACCTGCCCTCGGGTCGGCTGTCGACCGACGACGGCCCGCTGCCGGACGCCGCCTGGCACCTGCCGAGCGCCTGGGACGTCGCCGCGCTCCGCGCCCTGCCGGCCGACGCGCGCGTCGTCCTCGTCGGCTCCGGGCTCACCGCCGTCGACGCCGCGATCACCTTGCTCGGCGACGAGCCGGTCCGCGAGGTGTGGATGGTCAGCCGCACCGGGATGGTGCCGCACCGCCACCTCCCGCTGCCCTGCTCGACCAGCTGGGTCCGCCCCATCTCCGACGACGCCCGCACCGCCGACGTGTACGCCGTCCACGTGCGCGAGCAGGTCGACCGCGCGGCGGCCTCGGGGGTGTGCTGGCGCTCGGTCATCGACGGCATGCGCGGGCTCACGCAGCGTCTCTGGCAGCGCCTGGACGTCACCGAGCGTCGCCGCTTCCTCGCCGCCCACGCCCGCGACTGGGAGGTCGCCCGCCACCGCATGGCGCCCGAGGTGGCGACCGCTATCGAGGCCTTCCGGGCCACGGGCCGCCTGCACGTCCTCGGCGGCGGGCTGGGCTCGGTCGACGACCGCGGTGACACCGCGACGGTCACCCTGCGCGACGGTCGCGTCGTGGTGGCCGACGCCGTCGTGAACTGCACCGGCCCCTGCCCCGACCTGGACCGCACCTCCATGCCGCTGGCGGTCCGTCTGCGCGAGCGGGGCCTGCTCCGGCGCGACCCCCTCGGCCTCGGCGCCGACTGCGAGCCCGACGGTCGGGTGATCGACCGCGACGGTGTCGTCCGCGACGACCTCGTCGTCCTCGGGCCGCCGCGCAAGGGCGCACTGTGGGAGACCACCGCGGTGCCCGAGATCCGGGCGCAGGCCGCCGACCTCGCCGCGCGGCTCAGCGAGCCCGCCGACGCCCGCCGTCCCGACCTCGCCCGGCGCTGAGGCCGGCCCGCGGCGGCCGCGGCCAGCGGAGCCCGTCGCGTCCGGGCGCGGCCCACGTCGGCAGAATGGGGACATGAGCGCCACGCAGGACACCGACGTCGTCTGGACCCCCTCGGGCGAGTGGACCGACATCGCCTACGAGACCACCGACGACGGCATCGCGAAGATCACGATCTGCCGCCCCGAGGTGCACAACGCCTTCCGGCCGCAGACCCTCGTCGAGATCTCCCACGCCCTCGAGCTGGCCCGCGAGGACGAGTCGGTCGGGGCGATCATCCTCACCGGGCAGGGCGACAAGGCCTTCTGCTCCGGCGGTGACCAGCGCGTCCGGGGCGACTCGGGCTACAAGCTCGACGAGGGCTCCACCGGCCGCTTCCACGTCACCGACCTGCACGTCGCGATGCGTCGCTGCCCCAAGCCGATCGTCGCCATGGTCGCGGGCTGGGCCATCGGGGGTGGGCACGTGCTCCACCTCGTCTGCGACCTCACCATCGCCGCCGACAACGCCCGCTTCGGGCAGGTGGGTCCGCGCGTCGGGTCCTTCGACGGCGGCTACGGCGCCGGCCTCCTCGCGGACCTCGTGGGGCCCAAGAAGGCCAAGGAGATCTGGTTCCTCTGCCGCCAGTACGACGCCGCGGAGGCCGAGCGGATGGGCCTGGTCAACACCGTCGTCCCGCTCGCCGAGCTGGAGGCGACCACCGTCGCCTGGTGCCGCGAGATGCTCGCGCTGTCGCCGTGGGCGCTGCGGCTGTACAAGCTCAGCGTGAACGCCCACGAGGACGGCTACGCGGGCATCCAGCAGCTCGCCCACGACGCGAACCTGCTGTTCTACGGCAACCCCGAGGCCCAGGAGGGTCGCAACGCGTTCCGCGAGAAGCGGACCCCCGACTTCGGGCAGTTCCCCCGCCGTCCGTGACGACGCTCGAGATCGTCCTCCTGGTCGCCGTCGGCGCGCTGGGGGCGTCGACCGCGACGTTCTTCGGGCTCTGGCTGGGCGCCCGGCGCAGCAGGCGCGTGCTGCGGGCCCGCCTGGAGGCGATGTCGGAGGGTCGCAGGCGACGCCGGCTCGTGCCGTCGCCGCAGGAGACGGTGAAGGCGGTGTGGGAGACCGCGTCGCTGGTGCGTGAGCGCGGCGTGACGGGTGCGCTGCGCAGCTCGGTCGAGGAGCTCGCCGACTGGGCGCGCGTCGAGCGGCCCGACCTCGTGCGGATGGCCGCCGTCGACGGCACCGTGACGATCCTCTTCTCCGACCTCGTCGGGTCGACCGAGCTCAACTCCGAGCTCGGCGACCGTGCCTTCGTCCGGCTGCTGGCGCGCCACGACCGGGTCGTGCGCCGGTGCGTCGAGCGGCACGAGGGCCACGTGGTGAAGACCCAGGGCGACGGCTTCATGGTCTGCTTCGCCACCGGCCCGCAGGCCGTCCGCTGCGCCGTCGACGTCCAGCGCGCCCACACCCGGGGCCGGGCCGCGGACCTCGCCGTCCGCATCGGCATCCACCGCGGCGACGTCGTCCACCGCATGGGCGACATCTTCGGTCGCAACGTCGCCCAGGCCGCCCGCGTCGCCGGCGTCGCCGAGGGCGGCGAGGTCCTCGTCTCGGACGCCGTGGTCGAGACCCTGACCGACGACGGGCTCGTCCTCGCCGAGCCCAGGACCACCGAGCTCAAGGGCCTCTCCGGCCGCCACGCCCTCCACCCCGTCGTCTGGGCCGAGGAGCGCGACCGCCGCGAGCTGACGTCCTAGACGTCGCGTCGCCGGGGCGTGCGTCCGGGCCGACTCGGCGTCCCTCAGGCCGTGCGTCCGGGCCGACTCGGCGTCCCTCAGGTGTGCGTCCGGGCCGACTCGATCCTGCCCGCGACCTCGCCGAGGGTCAGGCGACCGCCGGTCGTCGAGAGGGCGGAGTAGCGCAGGACGACGACCTCGCCGTCCTCGAGCCACGTCCGGTCGCCGCCGGACGCGGAGCGCGGACGGGTGCCGTCGGCCGTGAGCTCGAGCAGCGAGCCGACCTGGTCCGGGGCGGGTCCGCTGATGGTGCCCGAGGCGAAGAGGTCACCGGTCCTGAGCGCTGCGCCGTTCGAGGTGAGGTGCGCGAGCATCTGCCCGGGCGACCAGTACGTCGTGGCGTACGGCGGTCGGGACACCACCTCGCCGTCCACCTCCACCTCGACCGTGACGTCGAGGCCGACCGCGGCCTCCGCGCCGCCGGTGTGCGCGAGGTGGGGGAGCGGTGCGGGGGCCTGGCCCGGCAGCGGGGTCCAGGCGGCGTCCAGCGCGGAGAGCGGCGTGACCCACGTCGACACCGTCGTCGCGAACGACTTGCCGAGGAACGGGCCCAGCGGGCGGTACTCCCACGACTGCACGTCGCGCGCCGACCAGTCGTTCAGCCCGACGACCCCGAAGACGTGGTCCGCGAGCGCGTCAGGGGCCACCGTCGTGCCCGGCGCCGAGGGGGCGCCGACGACGAACCCGAGCTCGGCCTCCAGGTCGAGCCTGCGGCTCGGCCCGTACGACGGCGCGTCGTCGCCGGGGAGCACCCGCTGGCCCCGCGGGCGCACGACCGGGGTCCCGGAGGCGACGACCGAGCCGGCCCGGCCGTGGTAGCCGACCGGCAGGTGTCGCCAGTTCGGCAGCAGCGGCTCGGCGTCGGGGCGGTACAGCCGCCCGACGCCCGCGGCGTGGTGCTCGGAGCAGTAGAAGTCGACGTAGTCGGCGACCTCGAACGGCAGGTGCAGCGTCGCCGAGGCGAGCGGCAGCAGCTCGAAGTCGTCGTCGCGCACCAGGGCGGACACCTCGTCGCGGACCTCCGCCCACACCGCCGGCCCGAGCGCCAGGAACGGGTTCAACGACGGGGCCGCGAAGCAGTCGCGGCCGGTCTCGAAGGCCAGGTCGAGGACCCCGTCGCCGAGCCGGACGCCGACCCGCGGCGGAGCGCCCGGCGTCGAGAACACGCCGTACGGCAGGTGGTCCGGTCCGAAGCCGCTCATGCCAGGCCCTCCAGGTGGGCGACCGCCGCGGCGGTGTCGTCGGTCAGCCAGGACACCACGAACCGGCGCCCCACCGCGACGTCCCCGGGGTCCCCCCACAGCCGTGCCGCGACGCGGACGGCGTCGACGGCCTGCCCGACCGTCCCGCCGACCAGCGAGACCGTCAGCTCCCGGTCGAGGGCGGCGTCGAGCCACGGCTCCAGCGAGGGCGCGTCGGCGGGCAGGGCGACGACCGCCTCGATCATCGACAGCTCGTCGAGCGCGGCCAGGCCGGGCCCGGACGGCCCGGACGGCCCGGAGTCGGCGGGCACCCGGACGTGCACCCGCGTGCCGTCCGGCGGCGGGGAGTCCGCCAGCGCCGCCCCCACCCGGCGGGCGTTGCCGGCCGGGTCCACCGGGTCGCGCAGCGTCGTGTCGAGCGCACCGAGCGCGAGGCCGCGGCGCTCGCAGAGCGCGACCGGGCCGGCCACCTGGGCGGCCCCGCCGGTGAGGACGACGCGCAGACCCGCGCGCCCCGGGTCGACGTCCGGCAGCGAGGTGTCGTGGACCGCCCGCAACCCGACGTACGGCGAGTCGAGGGGCGCGGAGCCCGCGGGTCGGAGGTCGTCGACGAAGCCGTCCCAGGTGCTCACGGCTCCAACCTGCCACGCCGCGACCCTTGTGTCGGGCGTCACACCGTTCCTAGGGTTCTCCCGCCGTCCCCCGCCCGACCGTTCGGTCGGTACGACGGTGCCGCGTGACGACGCGGCCGCCCCTTTCTCGGAACCGACTCGGAGACCCCGCATGAGCACGCACACGCCCCCAGGCAAGACACCCGTGACCCGCGAGGAGCGCAAGGTCCTCATCGGGACGCTCGCCGGCACCACCATCGAGTGGTACGACTTCTTCATCTACGCCCAGGCCGCGACGCTGGTCCTCGCGCCGCTGTTCATCGAGCCGATGGTGTCGGAGAACCCCGGTCTCGGCACCCTGGTGTCGCTGGCGACGATCGGCATCAGCTTCCTCTTCCGGCCGCTCGGCGCCGTCGTCGCGGGCCGGTACGGCGACCGGCTGGGCCGCAAGAAGATGCTCGTGCTGACGCTGCTGCTGATGGGCGTCTCGACCGTCGCGATCGGCCTGCTGCCGACGTACGCCTCCATCGGGGTCGCGGCGCCGGTCCTGCTCATCCTGTTCCGCGTCGTGCAGGGCTTCTCCGCCGGCGGCGAGTGGGGCGGTGCCGCACTGATGGCGGTCGAGCACGCCCCGGTCCACAAGCGGGGGCTCTTCGGCGCCTACCCCCAGATCGGCGTCCCCTGCGGGCTCATCCTGGCCACCGGCATCCTGCTGCTCATCACGAACCTCACCACCCCCGAGCAGTTCATGGCCTGGGGCTGGCGCGTGCCGTTCCTGCTGTCGATCGTCCTCATCGTCATCGGCTACCTGATCCGCCGCTCCGTCGAGGAGAGCCCGGTCTTCGCCGAGCTGCTGCAGCGTCGTCGGGAGTCGTCCGCCCCGCTGCGTGAGCTCTTCCGGCACGACGCCCGGATGGTGATCCTCACCGCCCTCGTCTTCGTCTCGACCAACGCCGCCGGCTACCTCGTCATCGCCTACTTCATCGGCTACGGGACGACGGCCCTCGGCTTCGACCAGGTCCCCGTCCTCGCCTCGATCGTCATCGCCTCCGCCGTGTGGCTGCCCACGACGCTCGGCGGCGGTGCGCTGTCCGACCGCATCGGGCGCGTGCGCACCTTCCAGATCGGTCTCGGCCTCACCTTCGTCTGGCTCATCCCGATGTTCTTCCTCATGGACCGCGGCGGCATCGTCACCTTCTGCCTGGTCATCTGCCTGATGAACGTGGGCCTCGGCATGAGCTACGGACCGCTGACGGCGCTGTTCGCGGAGCTCTTCCCCGCCCGTGTCCGCTACTCCGGCGTCTCGATCGGCTACGCGCTCGGCGCCGTCCTGGGTGGGGCGTTCGCCCCGCTGATCTCCGAGATCCTCGTGCAGCGGACCGGCACCGGCATCTCCATCGCCGTCTACATGATGGTGCTGACCGCCATCTCGTTCGTCGCCGTCACGATGGTCGGCGAGACCCGCGGCAACGACCTCGGCGTCGACGCCGACGACAGCCCGACCGCACAGCGCGCCCCTGCCTGACGCTGACGGGTCTCGACAAGCTCGACCCCCGGTGGTCGAGCTTGTCGAGACCGGCGCGGCAGCGGCACCGAGCGCCTAGCCGCGCGTGAGCTGCCCCGCGACGATGAGGCGCTGGATCTCGCTGGTGCCCTCGTAGAGCCGGAACAGGCGGGCGTCGCGGTAGAAGCGCTCGACCGGGACGGACCGCATGTAGCCGAGCCCGCCGTGGACCTGCACCGCCTTGTCGGCCACACGACCGACCATCTCGGAGCAGAACAGCTTCGTCGCGGACGGCGCGAGGCGGCGGTCGGAGCCGTCGTCCCAGGCCCTCGCGGCCTCGAGCACCATGGCGCGGCCGGCGTACGTCTCGGTGTGGCAGTCCGCCAGCATCGCCGCGACGAGCTGGAAGTCCGAGAGCCGGGTACCACCCTGCGTCGCGGTGGTGGCGTGGCTGACGGACTCGTGGACGAGCCGCTGCGCGAGACCCACGCACAGCGCGGCGATGTGGAGCCGGCCCTTGGCCAGCGAGCGCATCGCGGTGCCGAAGCCCTCGCCCTCCACCTCGCCGACGAGGTGGTCGGCGGGCACCCGGACGCCGTCCAGGAACACCTCGCAGGTCGTCGTGCCGCGCTGACCCATCTTCGCGTCCTTCGGCCCGAGCGTGACGCCCTCGGCGTCCGTCGGGACGACGAACACGGAGATCCCCTTCCCGGCCGGCGCCGACCCGGACGGCGGGGTCGTGCGGGCGAAGACCATCAGCAGGTCGGCGTCGCGGGCGTTGGTGATGTAGCGCTTCTGGCCGCTCAGGACGTACTCGTCGCCCTCCCGGACGGCGCGCGTCCGCAACCCGCTCGGGTCCGAGCCCGCCTCGGCCTCGGTCAGCGCGAACGACGCCACGAGCTCGCCGCTCGCCAGGCCCGGCAGCCACCGCTCCCGCTGCGCCTCGGTCCCCGCGTTGACCAGGACGGAGCCGGCGATGCCGTTGTTCGTGCCGAACATCGAGCGGAAGGACGGCGTGGTCCAGCCCAGCTCCATCGCGAGGCGCACCTCGGCCGACATGGTCAGCCCGAGCCCGCCGTACGCCTGGGGGATGGCGAAGCCGAACAGCCCCATCTCCTTCGCCTGCTCCCGCAGGCGCTCCGGGATGGCGTCGGTCTCCTCGATCTCGTCCTCGGCGGCGACGACGTCCTTGCGCACGAACGTGCGCACCGCGTCGAGCACGGCCTCGAGCTCGTCGTCGTCCAGCGTGTCGGCGGGGGTGCGGGCAGGTGTGTCGGTCACCACCCCAGGATGCCCCCGCCGGACGAGCCGCGTCCCGACGTCCGTATCGCGACGGGGTCAGCGGGCACGGGCACGGATGCTCACCTTCCGACGCGAGGTCGCGGTCCCGCACGCGGCGCCCGGCGTCTTCGACTATCTCGCCGACTTCACGACCGTCGACGAGTGGGACCCCCGCGCGACCGGGACCCACCGCCTGAGCGGCGACGGCGGCCAGGGGTCGTACCACGAGTGCGACGTGGAGTCCCTCGGCCGCTCGATCCCGATGGGCTACACCACCACCCGGGTCGAGCAGGGCGCCGACGGCGGCGACCGGATCGAGTGGGTCGGCTCGAGCCGGCTCGTCCGCGCGCACGACGTCATCCGCCTGCGCCGCAGCGAGGACGGTCGCGGCGTCGTCGTGGACTACACGATGCGCGTGACCTTCGAGCGTGCGCCGCGCACCTGGGACACGGTCCTGCGCCCCGCCGTACGGCGCCTCTGCGACGACGCGCAGGACGGGATGCGCCACACCCTGACCGCGCGGTTCTCGCGCGTGGCCGCCTGAGGTGGGCTGGCTCGGCGGCCTCGGCCTGGCCCTCTACGCCCTGACCATGCTCGCCGGTCTGGCCCTGTGGCGGCACACCACCGAGGTGGGCCGCCCGGAGTCGGGTGGCCAGACCAGCAACCTCCCGCCGCTGCTGCTCTTCGTCCACCCGCTGCTCGCGTTCGGTGGCGCGATCACCTGGACGGCGTACGTCGTGCTCGACGAGGCCTGGCTGGCCTGGACGACGCTGGGGTGGCTGGTCCTGGGCGTCGCGGTCGGCGAGCTGCTGTTCGTGAGGACCCTCCGCTCACGACGGCAGAAGGTCGCCGCGCCGATCGGGCCCGAGCCCGACCAGCACGTCGCCGAGAACGCCATGACGCTGCCCGGCATCGCCCTCCACGGGGTCCTCGCGCTGCTCCTCGTCGTCGTGGTCCTCGTCGCCGCCCTCACCTCCTGAGTCCGCTGGACGGGAGCCGCGGTGGTCGCCTCCAGGCCCCAGCGGGCAGAGTGAGGGCGTGACCGAGTTGCGCGAAGCCGTCGTCTGCGAGCCCGTCCGCACCCCCGTCGGCCGGTACGGCGGCGCGCTGAAGGACGTCACGGCCGCCCGCCTCGGCGTCGTCGCCCTGCAGGGCCTGCTCGAGCGCACCGGGATCGACCCCGCGGTGGTCGAGGAGGTGATCCTCGGCCACAGCTACCCGACGATGGAGGCCCCCGCGATCGGCCGCGTCGTCGCGCTGGACGCCGGGCTGCCGATCACCACGACAGGCCAGCAGCTCGACCGTCGCTGCGGCTCCGGCCTGCAGGCCGTGCTCAACGCGGCGATGACGGTGCAGACGGGCGCCGCCGACGTGGTCGTCGCGGGCGGGGCCGAGTCGATGAGCAACGTCCCCTTCTACTCGCTCGACATGCGCTGGGGCGGCGCCCGCACCGGCGTCACGGTCCACGACGGCCTCGCCCGCGGCCGCGTCACCGCCGGCGGCGAGAACTTCCCGGTCCCCGGCGGGATGCTGGAGACCGCGGAGAACCTGCGCCGCGAGTACGGCATCGGGCGCGAGGAGCAGGACGCCCTCGCCGTGCAGTCCCACGCGCGCGCCGTCGCCGCGCAGACCTCGGGTGTGTACGCCGAGGAGATCGTCCCGGTCACCATCCCGTCGCGGAAGGGCGACGTCGTCGTCGACCGCGACGAGCACCCGCGCGCCGACACCACGATGGAGTCGCTGGCCGGGCTGCGCCCCATCCTCGGGAAGGGCGACCCCGAGGCCACCGTCACCGCGGGCAACGCGTCGGGCCAGAACGACGCCGCCGCGATGTGCCTCGTCACCACGCCCGAGCGCGCGGAGCAGCTCGGACTGACCCCGCTCGTGCGTCTCGTCAGCTGGGCGGTGGCCGGCGTCCCGCCCGCGACGATGGGCATCGGCCCCGTCCCGGCCAGCGCCGCCGCGCTCGGCCGCGCCGGGCTGACGCTCGCCGACATGGACGTCATCGAGCTCAACGAGGCCTTCGCCGCCCAGGCCCTCGCGGTGATGCGCGAGTGGGGCTTCACCGAGGCCGACCACGAGCGGACCAACCCCCACGGCTCGGGCATCTCGCTCGGCCACCCCGTCGGCGCCACCGGCGCCCGCATGGTCGGCACGCTCGCGCGTGAGCTGCGTCGCCGCGAGGCCCGCTACGGCCTGGAGACGATGTGCATCGGCGGCGGGCAGGGTCTCGCCGCGGTCTTCGAGCGCGTCGTCTGACCCACGGCCTCCGGGGGAACCTCACGGTTGGTTGTCACCTAGGGGAGGATGAGGGAATGGCGAGACGCGCACCGGCCCAGGACGTCGACGAGACCGAGCTGAAGGTCGGGAGCCCCAGTCGCAGCGCGGCCGGGGTCAAGGCCGTCGCCGTCTCGATGAAGCTCGCCTGGGAGCAGATGGGCGTCACCCGCACGGCCCGCACCCTCCTCAAGCTCAACCAGGTCGGCGGATTCGACTGCCAGGGCTGCGCCTGGCCCGACCCCGCCCCGGGCCACCGCCACCCCGCGGAGTTCTGCGAGAACGGCGCGAAGGCCGTCGCCGAGGAGGCGACCGTCCGCCGGGTTGGCCCCGAGTTCTTCGCCGAGCACTCGATGGCCTCGCTCAAGGAGCGCAGCGACTACTGGCTCGGCCAGCAGGGCCGCATCACCCAGCCGATGGTCTACCGCGAGGGCCGCAGCCACTACGAGCCGATCAGCTGGGACGAGGCCTTCGGGCTGATCGCCGACGAGCTCAACGCGCTGGACAGCCCCGACGAGGCGATCTTCTACACCTCCGGCAAGACCTCCAACGAGGCCGCCTTCGCCTACCAGCTGTTCGTCCGCGCCTTCGGCACGAACAACCTGCCCGACTGCTCCAACATGTGCCACGAGTCGACGTCCGTCGCCCTCGCGGAGTCCATCGGCATCGGCAAGGGCTCGGTCCACCTCACCGACATCCACAAGGCCGACCTCATCGTGATCGCGGGTCAGAACCCCGGCACGAACCACCCGCGCATGCTCTCCGCGCTCGAGATCGCGAAGAAGAACGGCGCGAGGATCATCGACATCAACCCGCTCGAGGAAGCCGGGCTGGTGCGGTTCAAGAACCCCCAGAGCGTCAAGGGCGTCATCGGCGGCGGCACGGGCATCTCCGACCTGCACCTGCCGGTCCGCGTGAACGGCGACCTGGCGCTCTACCAGGCCATCGGCGCGCTGCTGCTCGAGTGGGACGCCATCGACCACGAGTTCGTCGAGCAGCACACCGTCGGCTTCGAGGAGTGGGCCGCGAACGCCCGCGCCCTCGACTGGGACGCCGTCGAGCGCGCCACCGGCCTCGAGCGCGGCCTGATCGAGCAGGCCGCGCGGATGATTGCCGACTCCTCGGCGACCGTGCACTGCTGGGCGATGGGCGTGACCCAGCACCGCAACGCGGTGGCGACCATCAAGGAGATCACCAACGTCGCGCTGATCCGCGGCGACATCGGCAAGCCCGGCGCCGGCCTGTGCCCCGTGCGGGGTCACTCCAACGTGCAGGGCGACCGCACGATGGGCATCTGGGAGCGCTCCCCGGACCACTTCCTCGACGCCATCCGCGACGAGTTCGGCTTCGAGCCGCCCCGTGAGCACGGGCTGGACGTCGTCGCCGCCATCGGCGCGCTGCGCGACGGCCGGGCCAAGACGTTCTTCGCGATGGGCGGCAACTTCGTGTCCGCCGTCCCCGACACCGAGGTCGTCGAGGCCGCGATGGCGAAGGCGTCCCTGACCGTGCACGTGTCGACCAAGCTCAACCGGTCCCACGTCACCCACGGCAGGACGGCCCTCATCCTCCCGGTGCTCGGCCGCTCCGAGAAGGACCACACCGGCGGCACCGAGCAGCGCGTCACCGTCGAGGACTCGATGTCCGCGGTCCACGCCTCGAAGGGCCCGCTGAAGCCGGCCTCGCCGCACCTGCGCAGCGAGGTCGACATCGTGTGCTCGATGGCGGAGGCGACGCTGAAGGGTCGCCACGGCATCCCGTGGGACGAGTTCCGCTCCGACTACACGAACATCCGCCACCGCATCTCCCGCGTCGTGCCCGGCGCCGCGGCGTACGCCGAGAAGGTGGACCAGCCCGGCGGCTTCACGCTGCCCCACTCGCCGCGCGACACCCGTGAGTTCCCGACGAAGGAGGGCAAGGCGGTCATCGTGGCCAACGAGACCGACATGCTCCACGTGCCCCAGGGGCGGCTGCTGATGCAGACGCTGCGCAGCCACGACCAGTTCAACACCACCATCTACGGTCTGGACGACCGCTACCGCGGCATCCACCACGGACGCCGGGTGGTCTTCGTCCACCCCGACGACATCGCGTCCCTGGGCCTGGCGGAGGACCAGTACGTCGACCTGGTCAGCGAGTGGACCGACCCGGACGACCCCTCGGCGGAGACCTGCTACCGCAAGGCCCCGCTGTTCCGGGTCGTGGCCTACGACCAGCCCCGGGGCTGTGCGGCGGCGTACTACCCGGAGACGAACCCGCTGATCCCGCTGGACTCGAAGGCGCTGAAGAGCAACTGCCCGACCTCGAAGGCGGTCATCGTGCGGCTCGTGCCGACCGACGAGCGGCCCGTCGAGGGCGGCGAGTCGGCCTACCTCACCGGCTACGGCCTGGTGAACGCCGACGGCACCGTCGCCAGCGACGACCAGAAGTCGTTCGTCGAGCCCGAGCAGCTGAGCTGACACCACCGGGGACACTGTCGCGATGAGCAACCTCGACACGCGCCCCGACGAGGTGGTCTGCGCCGCGGCGGCGGGCGACCTGGAGGTCCTGACACCGCGCGAGGTCCCCCTCGGGGGGCCTCGCGCGATGCGGGTGCGCCGCACGCTGCCGCAGCGGTCGCGGTCGCTGATCGGCGCGTGGTGCTTCGTCGACCACTACGGACCGGACGACGTCACCGACACCGGCGGGATGGTCGTGGCCCCGCACCCGCACACCGGGCTGTCGACGGTCTCGTGGCTGTTCACCGGTGAGATCCAGCACCGGGACTCGGCCGGCAACGCCGCGCTCGTCGTCCCCGGCGAGCTCAACCTCATGACCGCCGGGCACGGGATCAGCCACTCGGAGGTCTCGACGGACCGGACCTCCACGCTGCACGGCGTGCAGCTGTGGCTGGCGCTGCCGGACGCCGCCCGCGACGTCGCCCCCGGCTTCGCCCACCACGCGCCGGACCCCGTCGTCCGCGACGGTCTCACCGCGCGCGTGTTCCTCGGCTCGCTGCTGGGGGAGACGTCGCCCGTCGAGACCCACACCCCGCTGCTCGGGGCGGAGGTGCTGCTCGAGCCCGGGACCCGCGCGACCGTGGACGTCGACGCGTCGTACGAGCACGGCGTGCTGGTCGACACCGGTGCCGTGACCGCGGCCGGGACCACCCTGGCGGCCAACGACCTCGGCTACCTCGCGCCGGGCCGCTCGGAGGTGGAGCTCGTGGCGGGCGACGAGCCGGTGCGCCTCCTGCTGCTCGGCGGCCCGCCCTTCGGCGAGGAGATCGTCATGTGGTGGAACTTCGTCGGCCGCACCCACGACGAGGTCGTCGCCTACCGCGAGGCGTGGCAGTCCCAGCTCGTCGACGGCACCCAGCACGACGGCCGCTTCGGCGTCGTCGCCGACGAGCCCCTCGCACCCCTGCCCGCCCCCGAGCTCCCCAACGCCCGCCTGAGGACCCGCTCCTAGGGTCGACCGCCGTGCGTCGGCGATGATGGGTCCGTGGAGGCCGTGGTGGGGGAGGACGGCGTCGCGCGGTGCCTGTGGGCGGCGACGCCGGGGGAGATGCGCGACTACCACGACACCGAGTGGGGCGTGCCGGTCCGCGGGGAGTCGGCGCTCTTCGAGCGCCTGACGCTCGAGGCGTTCCAGTCCGGACTGTCGTGGGCGATCATCCTGCGCAAGCGGCCCGCCTTCCGTGCCGCGTTCGCCGGCTTCGACGTCGACGCGATCGCGACCTGGGGCGAGCCCGAGACGGAGCGGCTGCTCGCCGACGCGGGCATCGTCCGCAACCGCGCGAAGATCGAGGCCACCCTCACCAACGCCCGCGCGGCCGTCGACCTCCGCGCCGACGGCGGGCTCGAGGCCCTCGTGGAGCAGCACCGACCTCCGCCCGAGCGGCAGCCCGCCCCCCGCCGGCAGGACGAGGTGCCGACCACCTCCGAGGAGTCGCTCGCGCTCAGCAAGGCGCTCAAGAAGCGCGGCTTCCGCTTCGTCGGCCCCACCACCATGCACGCGCTGATGGAGGCCCTCGGCGTGGTGGACACCCACCTGACCGGCTGCCACCGCCGCGGCGTGGCAGCGTACGGCGGGTGAACGACCCCGCCCCCGTGGTGCACGCCGGCCGCGACGACGCCCTCGGCGCCCACGACGCCGTCGGGCTCGCCGGGGAGATCGCCGCAGGTCGCGTCTCGGTCCCCGAGGTCGTCGAGGCCGCCATCGCCCGCAGCGAGGACGCCGCCGCCCGGCTCGGCGGCATCGCCCACCCGGCGTACGACGAGGCGCGGCGCCTGGCGCGCGACCCCGCCGGCGGGTTCTTCGCCGGCGTCCCGTTCTGGGTCAAGGACAACGCCGCCCTCGCGGGCAGCCCCACCATGGAGGGCACCGACGCCTGGGACCCGGTCCCCGCCCGTCGCGACGGCGACCACGCCCGCATGGCCCGGGCGACCGGCCTGCTGCCGCTCGGCAAGACCCAGCTCAGCGAGCTCGGCTTCTCGGCCTCCGCCGAGCACCCACGGCTCGGTCCGGTCCGCAACCCCTGGGACCCCACCCGCACCGCGGGGGCGTCGTCCGCCGGGTCCGCCGTCATGGTCGCGACCGGGGCCGTGCCGATGGCCCACGCCAACGACGGTGGCGGGTCCATCCGGATCCCCGCCTCCTGCTGCGGCCTCGTCGGCCTGAAGCCCACCCGAGGCCGGCTCGCGCAGGACAAGGGGCTGCGCGAGATGCCGGTGCGCATCGTCCACGACGGCGTCCTGACCCGCACCGTCCGCGACACCGCGGCCTTCTACCGCGAGGCCGAGAAGGTCTACCGCGACCTCAGCCTGCCCCCGGTCGGCGACATCACCCGTCCCGGCGAGGCCCGGTTGCGCGTCGCCCTGGTCACGCAGAGCCCCGCCGGGCCGGTCGACGACGACGTCGTCCGCCTCACCCACGAGACCGCCGCGACCCTCGAGCGCCTCGGCCACCACGTCGAGCCCGCCGAGGCGCCCGTGCCCGGGAGCTTCGTCGACGACTTCCTCACCTACTGGGCGTTCCTCGCCCTCGCCTCGATCGGTCGTGGACCGCGGGTCCACGGCCCGTCCTGGGACCCCGACCGTCTCGACGCGCTGACCCACCACCTCGCCCGTCAGGCCCGGCGGCGCCTGCCCCGCCTGCCGCTGGCGATCGCCCGGCTCCGGGCCTCGCGGCGGCGCAGCGCCCGCTTCTACGCGAACTACGACGTCGTGCTGACGCCGACCCTCGCGCACCCGACGCCGCACCTCGGGCACCTCGACCCGACCCAGGACGGCGCGCTGGTGCTCGAGCGGCTGCTGGCCTGGGTGGGCTTCACGCCGCTTCAGAACGCCACGGGTGACCCGGCCGTCTCGCTGCCCCTCGCGCGCACCGCGGAGGGGCTCCCGGTCGGGATGATGCTCAGCGCGGGCGCGGGTCGGGAGGCCCTCCTGCTCGAGCTCGCCTACGAGCTGGAGGAAGCCGTCGGATGGCCCACCGCGCCGTCCTGAAGGCCTCCCCGTGGGAGCGGAGGCGCGAGGTCGGGGCCGATTTCGCAGCCCCTCGGACCCCTGTGTATCGTTCTTCCGCGTTGCCCCTTTAGCTCAGTCGGCAGAGCGTCTCCATGGTAAGGAGAAGGTCTACGGTTCGATTCCGTAAAGGGGCTCTGGGTGGGAGCCGTCGACGACGGTCGATCCACATGCCCATGGCGGGGTAGCTCAGGTGGTTAGAGCACACGACTCATAATCGTGGTGTCGCGGGTTCGAGTCCCGCCTCCGCTACCACCCACGCACCACCACCGATCCAGTTCCGACCAAGAGGACACTCACGTGGCCAGCAAGAGCTCCGACGTCCGCCCCAAGATCACCCTCGCCTGCGTGGAGTGCAAGGAGCGGAACTACATCACCAAGAAGAACCGGCGCAACGACCCGGACCGCTTGGAGATGAAGAAGTTCTGCCCGCGTTGCCGCACGCACACCGCGCACCGCGAGACGCGCTGACGCCGCGACGGCACAGCGCACGACAGACACCGCACGAGGCGGCCGCCCCATCGGGGCGGTCGCCTCGTCGCATCTCGGACCGCACCCCGGATAGGTTGGCGAGCATGGCCCTCACGGACGACCTCGTCGGTCGCAGCTACCCCCCGACCCCGCCGTACGAGGTGACCGCGGTGAAGGTCCGCGAGTTCAGCGCCGCGACCGGCGGCGACGGCGAGAACGCCGACCGCGACGCCCCGGCCATCCCGCCGACGTTCCCGATCGTCCTGGCCTTCGACGCCATGAACGCGTTCCTCGAGGCCGAGGGGATCGAGCTGTCGCGCATCGTGCACGGCGACCAGGGCTTCCGCTACGCCCGCCCGGTGCGCATCGGCGACCGCCTCGTCGCGACGCTCGAGGTCGCCTCGGCGCGCACCGTGCGCGGCATGGACATCATCGGCACCTCCAGCGAGATCACCGACGCCGACGGCGAGCGCGTGCTGGTCGCGACGGCCACCCTCATCCACCGTGGAGGCGAGCAGTGAACACCGGCGACGAGCTCTCCCCCCGGACCTTCACCCTCACCCGCGCCGACCTCGTCCGGTACGCCGGCGCGAGCGGTGACTTCAACTCGATCCACTGGTCCGACCGGGTCGCGACCGCCGTGGGCCTGGACGGGGTCATCGCCCACGGCATGCTGACGCTCGGTCTGGTCGGCCGCGCGGTGACCGAGTGGACCGGCGGCGCCGAGGTCGTCGAGCTGGCCGCCAAGTTCACCGCTCCCGTCGCGGTGCCGGACGACGACGACGGGGTCGAGCTCGTCGTCGCCGGCACCGTGAAGGGCGTCGAGGACGGGCTCACCACGCTGGCGCTCGTCGTCACCTGCGGGGAGCAGAAGGTCCTGGGCAACCCCCGGGCGGTCGTGCGTGCCTGAGCCCCGGCTCGCGGACCGCACCACCCTGCGCCTCGGCGGCCCCGCGCGCCGCTGGGTGACCGCGACGACGACGGACGCCCTCGTGGAGGCCGTCGCCGGCGCCGACGAGGGCGGCGAGCCGGTGCTCGTGCTCGGCGGTGGCAGCAACCTCGTGGTCGCCGACGACGGTGTCGACGGGGTGGTGGTCGAGGTCGCCACCCGTGGCGTCCGCACCGACACCGACCCCACGGGTGCGCCGTCCACCGACCCCGCCTGCGGGGGCGAGCTCGTCACCGTCGCGGCGGGGGAGGACTGGGACGCCTTCTGCGCCCGCGCCGTCGCCTCCGGGTGGGTCGGCGTCGAGGCCCTGTCGGGCATCCCCGGCTCCGTCGGCGCCACGCCCGTGCAGAACGTCGGCGCCTACGGGCAGGAGGTCGCCCAGACGATCTGGAGCGTCCTGACCTGGGACCGTCGCGAGCGCCGTCGCCGCACCCTGCCCGCGGCCGACTGCGGCTTCGGCTACCGCGACAGCCGCTTCAAGCGCGAGCCCGGCCGCTGGGTCGTGCTCGAGGTGACCTTCCAGCTGCGCCGCGGCGACCTCGGCGCACCCGTGCGGTACGCCGAGCTGGCCCGCGCCCTCGGCGTGGAGGAGGGCGGTCGGGCGCCCCTGGCCGCCGTCCGCGACGCCGTGCTCGGTCTGCGCCGCGGCAAGGGGATGGTCCTCGACGACGCCGACCCCGACACCTGGAGCGCCGGGTCGTTCTTCACCAACCCCGTCCTGGACGACGACGCCGCAGCGGCCCTGCCGGAGGACGCGCCCCGCTGGCCCGTCGAGGGCGGCGGGGTGAAGACCTCCGCGGCCTGGCTGATCCAGCACGCCGGGTTCGACCGCGGCCACGGGCTCGAGCGCCCCGGCGCCACGGTCGGGCTGTCGACCAAGCACACGCTCGCGCTCACCAACCGTGGCGGCGCCACGGCGGAGGAGCTGCTGGCGCTGGCCCGGGAGGTCCGCGACGGCGTCGAGGCGGCGTACGGCGTGCGGCTGGTCAACGAGCCGGTGCTCGTCGGCTGCACCCTCTAGGCGGGGGTCCCGGCGGGTCTAGGCGTTGACCGCGCCGACGATCAGGAGCACGAAGAAGACGACGCCGATCAGGACCAGGCCCAGCAGCACCGTGCCGATGATGCCCATGACGTAGGCGGCCTGCGCCTCGCCGCGTCCGGAGTACCGACCCGGGTCGGCGTCGATCTCCTTGACCGCACGCGAGCCCATCACCATGGCGAACGGCGAGACCAGCACGGTCACGACGCAGAAGAGGAATCCGCCGAGACCGATGATGCTCAGCACGAGGGCGGTCGTCGCCGACGGGTGCTTGGGCGGGAGCCCGTAGCCGTACGCCTGCGCCCCGTGACCCGGCTGGCCGTACGGCGACGGCTGGCCGTAGCCCGGCTGTCCGTACGGGCTCTGCTGTCCGTAGGGGCTCTGCTGGCCATAGGGGTTCGGCTGGCCGTAGGGGTTCGGCTGGCCGTACGGGTTCTGCTGGCCGTACGGGTCCTGCCCGTACGGCGAGCCCTGGTCGCCCGGCTTGGACAGGTTCGGCCGGTCGTCGGACGGCGGGTGCTGGTCGCTCATGGACCCATCATCCCCCGCGACGGCCGCGCTCAACCGGACCCGGTGAGCAGGGCGACGACGAAGCCGACGAGCGCGAGGAAGAAGTAGAGGTAGAACGCCGCCAGGAGCACCGCGGGAACCAGCAGCACGGTCCCGATGATGCCGAGGACCTGCCCGGCCACGGCCTCGCTCCGGCCGCCCAGGCGGCCGCCCGACGCGTCGATCTCCCGCACGACCCGTGCGCCGGTCAGCCACGCCCACGGCGCGACCAGCAGCGGCAGCAGGAGGACGACCCCACCGAGGACGGCGACGAACCCGAGCGCGAGCGACGTGCCGGCCGACGGGTGCTTCGGTGGGACGGCGGCGTGTCCGGGCGCCACCCGGGGCGGCGCGAGCTGCGGCTGGGCGTCCGGGGCCTGCGCGTACGGCGACGGGCCCGAGCTGACGGCCGCGGTGGGCCGCTCGTCCGGCCCCAGGTGCTGCTCGCTCACGGGTCGACCTCCGGGGTCGGGGCCCGACGGGTCCCGGTCACCCGGCGACCGCGACGACGACGATCAGGGCCAGGACGGCGAGCAGCACGCAGCCGACGCTCCCGAGGACCAGCCCCGCGGTCGCCGTCGAGCGGCCGGTCAGGGCCCCCTGCGACGCGTCGATCTCGCGCCGCGCGCGCCGCGCCAGCGCCACCGCGGCGGGGGACAGCAGGAGCGGGAGCCCGCAGGCCATCCCTCCGAGCGTCCCGATCACGCCGAGGGTCAGGGCGGTCGCGGCCGAGGGGTGGGTCACCGGGACGGGCCACGGCGGCGGGTACGCCGGGTACGGGGCCACCGGAACCACCGGCTGGCCGCCCACCGCGGCCCACGGGTAGGTCTCGTAGGGCGACGGCCCCGCGGGACCAGCCGGCTCGACCGACCCCGGTGGCTCGGCGGGGTGCGCGTCGAGCTCGCGCCATCGCTCCGAGGGGTCGGCTCCGGTCATGACGAGGAGTCTGCCTCCCTCGCGGCGGTCGAAACCTCCTCCGGGGCGGGCCCCGGCGCCAGCCACGCGTCGACGTCGGCCAGCAGCTGCTCGCGCAGCGCGTCCGGCATGCGCGCCGCACGGATCGACATGCGGCCGAGCTCGGCCAGGGTCTCGTCGTCCAGGTCGTGCGCGGCGCGCATGGTGGCGTACTGCGCGCCCAGCCGGGAGCCGAACAGCAGCGGGTCGTCGGCCCCCAGCGCCACGGTGGCGCCGGCCTCGAGCAGCTGCGGCAGCGGCACGGTGCCGAGGTCGGGGTAGACACCCAGCGCCACGTTCGAGGTCGGGCAGACCTCCAGGGCGACGCCGGACGCCACGACGCGCTCGAGCAGCCCGGGGTCCTCGACCGTCCTGACCCCGTGACCGAGCCGGTCGGCGTGCAGCACGTCGAGGCAGGTCCGCACGGAGGCGGGCCCGAGGAGCTCTCCGCCGTGCGGGAGCAGCGCGAGTCCGGCGCGCTCGGCGATCGCGAAGGCCCGGGCGAAGTCGGCGGTCGAGCCGCGCCGTTCGTCGTTCGACAGGCCGAAGCCCACGACACCCTGTCCGGCGTACGACGCGGCGAGGCGCGCGAGCGTCCGGGCGTCGAGGGGGTGGCGGGTCCGGTTCGCCGCGATCACGACGGCGACCGGCAGCCCGGTCGTCGTCGTGGCCTCCGCGGCGGCGTCGAGGACGAGGTCGGTGAACGCGGTGATCCCGCCGAAGCGGGCGGCGTACCCGCTGGGGTCGACCTGGATCTCCAGCCACCGGCCGCCGTCGGCGACGTCGTCCTCGGCGGCCTCCCGGACGAGCCGGCGGACGTCGTCCGCGGTGCGCAGCACCGACCGTGCGACGTCGTAGAGCCGCTGGAAGCGGAACCAGCCCTTCTCGTCGGCCGCCGACAGGCGCGGCGGCCAGTCGGTGACCAGCGAGTCGGGCAGGTGGATCCCGTCGCGCCGCGCCAGCTCGAGCAGCGTGCCGTGCCGCATCGACCCCGTGAAGTGCAGGTGCAGGTGGGCCTTCGGCAGGGTGTCGAGCCGGCGGCGCGGCGCGCTGTCGCTCACGCCCGGCTCAGCCCGCCAGCTTCTCGGCGGCGGCCAGGCGCACGCACGTGCAGAACGCCTCCATCGCCTCGACGACCGACGGCAGGGAGGGGAACGTGGGCGCGAGGCGGATGTTGGTGTCGTCGGGGTCCTGGCCGTAGGGGAACGCCGAGCCGGCCGGGGTCAGGGCGACCCCGGCGTCCTTGGCCAGGGCGATGACCCGGCTCGCGGTGCCGGGCAGCACGTCGACGCTGACGAAGTAGCCGCCGAGCGGGCGGGTCCACTCCGCGACGCCGAGACCGCCGAGACGCTCCCCGAGGACCCGGTCGACCTCGGCGAACTTGGGCGCGACGAGGTCGCGGTGCTTCGCCATGTGGTCGCGCACGCCCTGGGCGTCGCCGAACAGCTGGGCGTGGCGCAGGTGGTTCACCTTGTCCGGGCCGATCGCGCCCTTCCCGAGGTGGTGCAGGTACCACTCCACCGTCGTCGGGGACCCCGCGAGGAAGCCCACCCCGGCGCCGGCCCAGCTGATCTTCGACGTCGAGGCGAACATGACGACCCGCTCGGCGTGACCGGCGGCGGTGGCCGCGGAGAGCAGGTCGGCGCTGGCGACCTCGTCCTCGGTCAGGTGGTGCAGGGCGTAGGCGTTGTCCCACAGGATCGTGAAGTCCGGCGCGGCCGTCGCCATGCCGCCGAGGCGGTCGGCGACCCGCTGGGAGACCACGGTCCCGGTCGGGTTCGCGTAGGTCGGGACCACCCACATGCCCTTGACCGTGGGGTCCTCGGCGACCAGGCGCTCGATGGCGTCGACGTCCGGGCCCTCGTCGGTCTGCGGCACCGCGACCATCTCGATCCCGAACCACTCCAGCAGCGTGAAGTGGCGGTCGTAGCCGGGCGAGGGGCACAGGAAGCGGACCTTCTCCTCGCGGCCCCACGGGCGCTCGCTGGTCGGGCCGCCCTTGATCCACAGGTCGGTGAGCACCTCCCGCATGAGCACGAGGCTGGAGTTGCCGGACGCCACGAGCTGTGCGGTCGGCACCCCGAGCAGCTCGGCGAAGATGGAGCGGAGGTCCGCGAGCCCGGCCAGGCCGCCGTAGTTGCGCACGTCGGTGCCGGCGGAGTCGTGGGTGGTCGTCGGCAGGCCCATCAGCCCGTCGGCGAGGTCCAGCTGCTCCGGCGCGGGCTTGCCCCGCGTCAGGTCGAGGGACAGCCCCTGGGCCGCGAGGGCGTCGTACGCGGCGCGGGCCTCCTCGGCGAACGCGGCGAGGTCGGCGGGGGAGCGGTCGGTCAGGGCGGTCTGCTGCGCGGTCACGGGGCCATCGTCGCACCGCCACGGGTGCCGGTTCGACTTGGTCCGGGCGCCCCCGTAGAGTAAGGCTTTGGTGTCCGAGGGACAGGGCTGCGGCGTGCGCGCCGTGACCCCCCAGGACCCGGAGGGCACTAGCTCAACTGGCAGAGCATCGGTCTCCAAAACCGAAGGTTGGGGGTTCAAGTCCCTCGTGCCCTGCGAGACGACGACGAAGCGGAAGGTGGGACGGGCGTGACCGACAGCAGCGCTGTGCGCAGCTCCCGGGACGACTCGCGTGGCGACGGCCCCGGCGGTCGGCGCACCAACCCGATCACCTTCCTGAAGCAGGTCGTCGCCGAGCTCCGCAAGGTGGTGTGGCCGACCCAGCAGCAGCTGGTCACCTACTTCATCGTGGTCATGGTGTTCGTGCTGTTCATGATCGCGCTGGTCTCGCTCCTCGACCTGGCCTTCGGGCAGCTGGTCTTCGAGATCTTCGCGCGCGACGGCTCCTAGCCGCCTCCAGCACCACCGCCACCGGGGCCGTGCCCCGCACCCGAGACGAGATCCGAGGAACCAGACGCGTGTCCGAGCAGTACGACGCAGAAGCGACCGAGGTCGACGAGACCGAGGCCCAGGTCATCACCGACCCCGAGAGCCCGGACGGCGCCGAGTCGACCACCATCGTGGAGCCGGTCGAGCCCCTCGAGGACGTCGAGACGGAGACGATCGAGGACGCCGTCAGCGGTAACTCCGACGACGCGGACGACGAGGCCGGCGAGGACGCCGACCCCGAGGACCCGCTGGAGGCGTTCCGCCGCGAGCTGTGGGCGAAGCCGGGTGACTGGTTCGTCGTCCACACCTACTCCGGCATGGAGAACCGTGTCCGGGCGAACCTCGAGAACCGGATCATCTCCCTCAACATGGAGGAGCTGATCCACGAGATCGTCGTGCCGACCGAGACGGTCGCCGAGATCAAGAACGGCCAGCGCAAGATGGTCCGCCGCACGGTGCTCCCGGGCTACGTCCTGGTCCGCATGGACCTGACCGACGAGTCCTGGGCCGCCGTGCGCCACACCCCGTCGGTGACGGGCTTCGTGGGCCACAGCCACCAGCCGGTGCCGCTGAGCATGACCGAGGTCGAGAACATGCTCGCCCCCGCCGTCATCGCCGCCGCCGAGTCCGAGGCCGCCGCCGCGGGCCAGTCGTCCGGCGCCGCCTCCGGTGGCTCCGCCACGACCGCGCGCAAGCCGGCCGTCGAGGTCGCCGACTTCGACGTCCAGGACTCGGTCATGGTCGTCGACGGCCCGTTCGCCACGCTCCACGCGACGATCACCGAGATCAACGCGGAGTCGCAGCGCGTGAAGGCGCTGGTCGAGATCTTCGGCCGGGAGACCCCGGTCGAGCTGAGCTTCAACCAGATTCAGAAAGTCTGAGCGACTTCTCCGAGCCTGCGAGGAGAAGTCGGGCGAAGAGGTCGAGGAGCGCCGACGCACCCGCGCTGCGAAGCGAGCGGGGGCGTGGCGCGTCTCGAGACCGGGTGGGACGAGAGTCAGCCCGGTCCACGAATCGGCCCCAGCACGACCCGTCCGGCACCATGGGAGCTGCACGACAGAAACCTGTGGCAGGGGCACCCGCCCCGTCATGACCACACGAGAGAGAGGGCGACATGCCTAGCAAGAAGAAGGTCGCTGCGCTGGTCAAGGTGCAGCTCCAGGCCGGTGCCGCGACGCCGGCCCCGCCGGTCGGTACCGCGCTCGGTCCGCACGGCGTGAACATCATGGAGTTCTGCAAGGCGTACAACGCCCAGACGGAGTCCATGCGCGGCAACGTGATCCCCGTCGAGATCACCATCTTCGAGGACCGCTCGTTCACGTTCGTCACGAAGACCCCGCCGGCCGCGGAGCTCATCAAGAAGGCCGCCGGCCTCGCGAAGGGCTCGAGCACGCCGCACACCGACAAGGTGGGCAAGCTGACGAAGGACCAGGTCCGCGAGATCGCGACGACCAAGCTCCCCGACCTCAACGCGAACGACGTCGAGGGCGCCATGAAGATCGTCGAGGGCACCGCCCGCTCCATGGGCGTCACCACCGAGTGATCCCGGGGCGCCCAGCCCCACCCGCTCCACACCACCGCACAACCGTGGGAGAGCCACGCGCTGGCTCACGCACCACGCCCGTCCAGGAGGGACGTCACATGCAGCGCAGCAAGACCTACCGGGCCGCCGTCGAGACCTACGACCGCGACGCGATCCACTCCCCGTACTCCGCGATCACCATCGCGAAGGACACGAGCAAGAAGAAGTTCGACGAGACCGTCGACGTCGTCATGCGCCTCGGGGTCGACCCCCGCAAGGCCGACCAGATGGTCCGCGGCACCGTCAACCTGCCGCACGGCACCGGCAAGACCGCCCGTGTGCTCGTGTTCGCGAACGCCGAGAAGGCCGAGGCCGCCCGTGAGGCCGGCGCCGACCACGTCGGCGGCGACGACATGATCGAGAAGGTCAACGGCGGCTGGCTCGACTTCGACGCCGTCGTCGCGACCCCGGACATGATGGGCAAGGTCGGTCGTCTCGGCCGCGTGCTCGGCCCCCGCGGCCTCATGCCGAACCCGAAGACCGGCACCGTGACCCCGGACGTGGCCAAGGCCGTCTCGGACATCAAGGGCGGCAAGATCGAGTTCCGCGTGGACCGTCACGCCAACCTGCACTTCATCATCGGCAAGGCGTCGTTCTCGCAGGCCCAGCTGGCCGAGAACTACGCCGCCGCCCTCGAGGAGGTGCTGCGGCTCAAGCCCGCCAGCTCCAAGGGCCGCTACATCAAGAAGATCACGGTCTCGACCACGATGGGCCCCGGCGTCCAGGTCGACCCGAACCGCACCAAGGACGTGGCGTCGGCCGACGAGACCGACTGACCGCTCCTCGCACGAGGCACGACCGCCCGCCCCCCAACCGGGGGCGGGCCGTTCGTCGTCGCGGACCCGGTCCGTGGCGGTGTCCCAGCGGCTCGATTTGGCCGGGTCCGCACGGCGCCCGTACTGTTGTCCGCTGTAGCCGAAGACCGCCGGTCGGCCGCCCCGCGAGGGGAGGTCCGAAGGGCCCCGGGAGACGGGGCGACCTGCGCAGGTGACACCGAGTGAGTGGCGCTCCGCGCGCCGTACGCCCTGTGCACCTGCACGGGGCGTTCTGCATTCCAGGGCCTCCGCCGAGCGGGACGCGGCCGGGGACGGGCAGCCGCCCGCCACCCACCGCACCGATCATGACGAAGGAGACCCATGGCGCGACCTGACAAGGACGCCGCGGTCGCCGAGATCACCGAGTCGTTCACCGGGGCCTCCGGCGCCGTGCTGACCGAGTACCGGGGACTCGACGTCAAGCAGCTCAAGGAGCTGCGCCGCTCGCTGGGCGACAACGCCAACTACGCGGTCGTCAAGAACACCCTCGCCAAGATCGCCGCCAAGCGCGCCGGCATCGAGGGCTTCGACGACCTGCTGACCGGCCCGACGGCCATCGCCTTCATCAACGGCGACGTCGTCGAGGCCGCCAAGGGCCTGCGCGACTTCGCCAAGGCCAACCCGGCCCTGGTGATCAAGGGCGGGATCCTCGACGGCAACCCCGTGGGCGCAGCCGAGGTGGCCAAGCTGGCCGACCTCGAGTCCCGCGAGGTGCTCCTGGGCAAGATGGCCGGCGCGATGCTGGCCTCCCTGTCCCAGGCCGTCTACCTGCTCAACGCCCCGCTCTCGCAGATGGCCCGGCTCGCCGGGGCGCTCGAGGCGAAGGCGACCGAGGACCCGTCGGTCCTCGCGGGTGGTGCCGGTACGCCGGCCCAGTCGACCGAGCAGCCCGCCGAGGAGCCTGCCGCCGAGGCGGGCGACGAGACGACCAGCGACGACAGCGCGACCGAGGCCGAGTCCACCGAGGCCTGAGCACCACCCCACCCACCCATACCGCCCACATCGGGTAGCACCACCAGGAAGGAAGCCACCATGGCCAAGCTCTCCACCGCCGACCTCCTCGAGTCCTTCAAGGAGATGACCCTCATCGAGCTCAGCGAGTTCGTGAAGGAGTTCGAGGAGACGTTCGGCGTCACCGCGGCCGCCCCGGTCGCCGCCGCCGCCGCTCCCGCCGCGGGCGGCGCTGCCGCCGGTGGCGACGCCGCCGCCGAGCAGGACGAGTTCGACGTCGTCCTCGAGTCCGCCGGTGACAAGAAGATCAACGTCATCAAGGAGGTGCGCGCCCTGACCTCCCTCGGCCTGAAGGAGGCCAAGGACCTCGTCGAGTCGGCCCCGAAGCCGGTCCTCGAGAAGGTCGCCAAGGACGCCGCCGAGAAGGCCAAGGAGTCCCTCGAGGGCGCCGGCGCCACCGTCACCCTCAAGTGACACCCGCCGGCCCACGGGCCGGCACCCAGTCCTCATCCGAGGCACCGCACGAGGGCGGTCACCCCAGCCGGGGTGGCCGCCCTCGTCGTACGTCACGCCGACGAGTCCCGGGGGCCGACACGCCCAGAACTCGACGTCTCGTTTCGGTGACCCTCTGTTTACTCACCGGTAATCCGACCACTAGCATTCACCGGCGGACTCGGGTGAGACCGACGTAACCTTGCGCCGTTCGTCACGTTGAAGCACTGGCCGGTCCGGGGGTCCCGGCCGGCACGGACCGTGACGGCGACGCGCACAGAGAGGGGGTTCCGGATGGGTGTCGAGATCACCGTCGAGGGGCTGACCAAGTCCTTCGGCAAGCAGCTCATCTGGGGTGACGTCACGCTCACCATCCCGGCCGGCGAGATCTGCGTCATGCTCGGCCCGTCCGGCACCGGCAAGTCGGTGTTCCTCAAGGCGCTGATCGGCCTCCTCAAGCCCGACCGGGGATCCATCGTCATCGAGGGCGTCGACATCGCCTCCTGCAAGGAGCGCGACCTCTACGAGATCCGCAAGCTGTTCGGCGTCCTGTTCCAGGACGGCGCAATGTTCGGGTCCATGAACCTGTACGACAACGTCGCCTTCCCGCTGCGCGAGCACACGAAGAAGACCGAGTCCGAGGTCCGTGACGTCGTCATGGAGAAGATGGACCTGGTCGGCCTGCTCGGGTCGGAGGACAAGCTGCCGGGCGAGATCTCCGGCGGCATGCGCAAGCGCGCGGGGCTGGCCCGGGCCCTCGTGCTCGACCCCGAGATCGTGCTCTTCGACGAGCCCGACTCCGGTCTCGACCCGGTGCGCACCGCGTTCCTGAACCAGCTGATCGTCGACCTGAACGCGCAGATCGACGCGACGTTCCTCATCGTCACCCACGACATCAACACCGCTCGCACGGTGCCCGACAACATCGGCCTGCTGTACCACAAGCACCTCGCCATGTTCGGCCCCCGCGAGATGCTCCTGAGCTCGGAGGAGCCCGTCGTCCGGCAGTTCCTGAACGCCCAGCGCGTCGGCCCGATCGGCATGTCCGAGGAGAAGGACGCCGACGAGCTGGAGGCGGAGAAGGACCAGGAGCTGCCGCCCCTGCCCCCGATCCCGCTCCAGATCGAGCCCTCGAACGGCATCCCGCGCCGCAGCCAGCGCGAGCCCGGTGCCTGGTGCCGCGACAACGGGGTCACCCCGCCGCCCGGCTCCTTCGAGGACGAGAACGCCGCGGTGGGGGCCTGAGGGTGGCGAGCGGCCTCAACTCCAAGGTCCTGGCACCGATCGGGACGGCCGGCGGGCTCTTCGCCTTCGGCCTCGACGTCGGTCGTCAGCTGTTCCGACGACCCTTCCAGTTCCGTGAGTTCCTCACGCAGGCCTGGTTCATCGCGTCGGTCACGATCATCCCGACGGCCCTGGTGGCGATCCCGTTCGGCGCCGTCATCTCGCTGCAGATCGGCAGCCTGATCCAGCAGTTCGGCGCACAGTCGTTCACGGGTTCCGCCTC
The DNA here is from genome assembly GCF_022436705.1 of Nocardioides sp. CFH 31398. Taxonomy (GTDB): domain Bacteria; phylum Actinomycetota; class Actinomycetes; order Propionibacteriales; family Nocardioidaceae; genus Nocardioides. The sequence continues at coordinate 341,176 of NZ_JAKUHT010000001.1, forward strand.
CGTGCTCGCCGTCGTCCGCAACGCCGGCCCCATCGCCACCGCCCTCCTGATCTCCGGCGCCGCCGGCTCCGCCATCGCGGCCGACCTGGGCGCGCGGAAGATCCGCGAGGAGCTCGACGCGATGATGGTGCTGGGCATCGACCCGATCCAGCGGCTGGTGGTGCCCCGCGTGCTGGCGTGCATGCTCATCGCCGTCTTCCTCAACGGCCTGGTGAGCGTCGTCGGGGTCGCGGGCGGCTACGTCTTCAACGTCATCCTCCAGGGCGGCACCCCCGGTGCCTACCTGGCGAGCTTCACCGCGCTCGCCCAGCTCGCCGACGTGTGGCAGGGGATGATCAAGGCCCTCATCTTCGGGCTGATCGCCGCCATCGTGGCCTGCTACATGGGCATGAACGCCGGCGGTGGCCCGAAGGGCGTCGGGGACGCCGTGAACCAGTCCGTCGTCATCACCTTCATGCTCCTGTTCGTCGTCAACTTCTCCATGAGCGCGATCTACTTCCAGCTCGTGCCACCGAAGACGGGGTAGGGCGTGGCGACCGTGAAGTCGGTGGCGACCGCGCCACTGAAGAAGCTGGAGGGCCTGGGGCAGGAGCTCTCCTTCTACCTGCGCGCCCTCGCGTGGACGCCGCGCACCATCGCGCGCTACAAGAAGGAGATCCTGCGGATCCTCGCCGAGGTCACCCTCGGGTCGGGTGCGCTCGCGGTGATCGGCGGCACCGTCGGGGTCATCACCGCCCTGTCCTTCTTCACCGGCACCGAGGTCGGTCTGCAGGGCTTCGCGGCCCTCGACCAGATCGGGACGGCGGCCTTCTCCGGCTTCGTGTCGGCCTACATCAACACCCGCGAGATCGCCCCGCTGGTGGCGGGCATCGCGCTCGCCGCGACGGTCGGCTGCGGCTTCACCGCGCAGCTCGGCGCCATGCGCATCTCCGAGGAGGTCGACGCCCTCGAGGTGATGGCGATCCCCTCGCTGCCGTTCCTGGTCACCACCCGCATCATCGGCGGCCTCATCGCGATCGTGCCGCTGTACGTCGTGGGCCTGCTGTCGTCGTACTTCGCGACGAGACTCACGGTGACGCAGTTCTTCGGGCAGTCGGTCGGCACGTACGACTACTACTTCAACCAGTTCCTGCCACCGCAGGACGTGCTGTGGTCGTTCGGCAAGGTCCTGATCTTCGCCGTGGCCGTGATCCTCATCCACTGCTACCACGGCTACAACGCCACCGGCGGACCCGCCGGCGTGGGCGTCGCCGTCGGGTACGCCGTCCGCACCAGCATCGTCACCATCAACGTCCTCGACCTGTTCCTGTCGATGGCCATCTGGGGCACGAACACGACGGTGAGGCTGGCCGGCTGATGAACCTGCTCAAGGCCTACAAGACCCTCGGCGCCATCTTCCTGGCGATGCTCGTGGGCAGCGTCTACCTCACCTACGCGATCTTCACCCAGCGGTTCACCGACTTCCAGAACGTCACGCTCGAGACGTCGAAGATCGGCCTCCAGCTGCCCGACCGCGCCGACGTGAAGCTGCGCGGCATGATCGTCGGCGAGGTGCGCGGCATCGACGTCACCGACGACGGCGCGGAGCTCACCCTGGGGATCCTGCCCGACAAGATCGACGAGATCCCCGCTGACGTCACGGGCTCGATCATTCCCAAGACCCTCTTCGGGCAGAAGGAGGTCGAGCTGATCCCCCCTGACGGCACCGTCGACGACGGCCCGACGCTGGAGGCGGGTGACGTGATCGACCGCACCGTCGTCGCGACCGAGGTCGAGCGCGTGCTGTCCGACCTCCAGCCGCTGCTCACCGCGGTGCGCCCCGGTGACCTGAACATGACGCTCAACGCGCTGGTCGTCGCCCTCGAGGGCCGCGGCGACCGCCTGGGCGACAACATCGAGCGCCTGAACGCCTACCTCGGCAAGCTCAACCCGGAGCTCCCGGCGCTGATGGAGGACCTGCGGCTGACCGCGGAGGTCTCCGACGTCTACAACGACGTGATCCCCGAGCTCAGCACCATCCTGCGCAACACGGTCACGACGTTCACCACGCTGGAGGGACGCGAGGACCGGCTGCAGGCGCTGCTCGGCGACCTCTCCCGGTTCGCGGACACGACGCGCGTCTTCCTCGAGGACAACGGTGACAACCTGATCCGAGTCGGCCAGCTCGGCGAGCAGCAGCTGGCCGTCCTGGCGCGCTACTCGCCGGAGTACCCCTGCCTGCTCGGCGGCCTCGTGAACGCCGGCGCCGACCAGGGCGAGGCGTTCCGGGACTACACGCTGCACATCAACCTGGAGCTGCTGCCGCAGCAGCCGCGGGCCTACACCCCGAACGAGGTGCCGCAGCTCGGCGCCGACAACCCACCCTTCTGCGGGGAGCTGCCGAACCCGTCGTACAGCCAGGAGAACCGGTTCACGAACATCCCCGACTTCGACGACGGCGTGAACGACTCGACGTTGCGGCGCTCCGCGCCGGGGGCGTCCGTCTCCGGTGCCGGGGGCGACGACCTCGCGGGCACCGGCCCTGCGCCGTCGTACGTCGGGACCTCGCAGGAGGCCGAGATGCTGCGCAGCATGATGGCCCCCGCGCTGGGCACCAGCGCCGACGAGGTCCCCGACCTCGGGGTCGCGCTGCTCGGGCCCATGGCGCGCGGGTCGGAGGTGGAGCTGCGATGAGGAACCGCGAGCTCATCAGCGCCGGCATCAAGCTGATCGTCTTCATCGTCGTCACGTCGCTGGCGACCAGCCTGCTCGTCATCACGATCGGCAACCTGACCTTCGGCGCGCAGCGCGAGTACAAGGCGCAGTTCACCGACGCCACCGGCGTCGTGAAGGGCGACGACGTCCGCGTCGCGGGCGTGAAGGTCGGCGTCGTCAAGGACATCCAGGTGGTCAACTCGACCCTCGCGGAGGTCACGTTCACGGTCGCGGAGGCGACCCCGGTGACCGCCGGGACCGAGGTGGAGATCCGCTACCGCAACCTGGTCGGCCAGCGCTACCTGTCGCTGAGCCAGGGCATCGGGGGCACCGACCGCCTGGCGATCGGCGACACGATCCCCACCGACCGGACCTCCCCGGCGCTCGACCTCACCGTCCTGTTCAACGGGTTCAAGCCGTTGTTCCGGGCCCTCAGCCCCGCGGAGCTCAACCAGCTCTCCGGCGAGATCATCCAGGTCTTCCAGGGCGAGGCCGGCACGGTCGAGTCCCTGCTCGCGAGCACCGCCTCGGTCACGACCGACCTGGCCAACCGCGACCAGCTGATCGGTGACCTGATCACCAACCTGAACCAGGTGCTCGAGACGGTCAGCAACCGCGACGAGGAGCTGTCCGACCTGATCATCAACTTCCGCCGCCTCGTCTCCGGCCTGCGCGACGACCGCGAGCCCCTGCTCGCCTCCCTCGACGGCATCTCCGCGCTGTCCGTCGAGACCGCGGACCTGGTCTCGGGGATCCGTCCGCCGCTCGTCGACGACATCCGCGAGATCCGCCGCCTGGCCACGAACCTGGACCGGCCGCGCGACACTGCGGAGATCGACCGGGCCCTCACCGTCCTGCCGATCAAGCTCCGCAAGATCGGGCGGACCGCGGTCTACGGGTCGTACTTCAACTTCTACCTCTGCAACTTCCAGGGGCGCATCGACCTGTCCGCGCTGCCCAAGCCGATCCGGCAGCTGCTCGGGATCAACCGCAACCTGCAGCTGCAGTACCCGCTGCCCGGCACCGACCTCGGACCGAGGTGCGACCTCGGATGAAGCCCTTCCGCGAGCGCAACCCCGTGATCATCGGAGCCCTGGGCTTCGCGCTGATCGCCGCCATCATGACGGCGGCGTTCCGCGCCAGCGACCTGCCGATCATCGGCGGCGGCGACATCTACTACGCCGCCTTCTCGGAGGCCGGCGGCCTCCAGGCCGACGACGAGGTCCGTGTCGCCGGCGTCCGGGTCGGCGTCGTCGAGGACGTCTCCGTGGACGACGACGAGGTCATCGTCCGCTTCCGGATCGAGGAGGACACCGGCTTCGGCGAGGAGACCGGCGCCTCCATCCGCATCAAGACCCTGCTCGGGTCGATGTTCCTCGCGCTCGAGCCCGCGGGCGACGGCCAGCTCGCCGCGGGGGAGACGATCCCGCTGGAGCGGACCACGTCCCCGTTCGACGTCGTGGAGGCCTTCGAGGGCCTCGGCGACACCACGCTGGAGCTGGACTCCGACCAGCTCGCGGACTCGTTCACGGTCCTCTCCGACCTGACCCGCAACACCCCGCGCTCGTTCCGCCGCACCCTGCGCGGCGTCTCCGAGATCTCCGAGACGATCGCGTCCCGCGACGACGAGCTGGACGAGCTGCTGGGCAACCTCGAGGACGTCTCGGGCGTCCTGGAGGCCCGCGACGACGACATCGTCACCCTGATGGAGGACGCCGACGTGCTGTTCCGGGCGATCGTGGCGCGGCGCCAGGCGATCAGCGACCTGCTGGACGCGACGTCCGAGCTCTCCGTCGAGCTGACGACCCTGGTGCGCCAGACCCGCGGCGACCTGAAGCCGGCGCTGGTCAAGCTCGGGAACGTGGAGGACACGCTGCTGCGCAACGGCGACAACCTCGACGAGAGCCTGCGCCTGATGGTGCCCTTCTACCGGGTCTTCCAGAACACGCTCGGCACCGGGCCCTGGTTCGACACCCTCATCGAGAACTTCCCCAACTCGGTGCCCGACCTCGTCCCCGAGGGCGGGGGCCTCGGCGGCGGCACCGGGCGGGTCGGCCCGGGCGAGCCCGCCGACCGGCCGGCGCAGCAGGGACGTCAGGGGGTGGCACGGTGAAGTACCTCGCCTCCCTGGGCCGCTTCGCGGTGCCGATCATCATCCTGGCGCTGGTCGCCGGCGCCGCGGTGCTGGTGCTGCGCACGCCCGACCGCACAGAGATCACCGCGTACTTCCCGCGCACCATCTCGATCTTCGAGGGCAGCGACGTCCGGGTCCTCGGCGTGCCCGTCGGGAAGGTCGAGACCGTCGAGCCCGAGGGCACGCAGGTCAAGGTGAAGATGTACGTCGACCAGGAGGGCGTGCAGGTCCCCGACGACGCGTCCGCGGTGATCATCGCCCCGTCGGTGGTGGGTGACCGCTACGTGCAGCTGACCCCGGCCTTCTCGGAGGGTGACACGCCGATGGCGACGGGCACCACGCTCGACGAGGACCGCACCGAGGTGCCCCTCGAGCTCGACCAGATCTACGACGGTCTGAACGACCTCAGCGTCGCGCTGGGCCCCGAGGGCGCCAACGCGAACGGAGCCCTGTCGGACCTGCTGACCCAGACGGCCCGCAACTTCGGCGGGCAGGGCGAGCGGTTCAACCAGACCGTGACCGACCTCGGTGCGCTGACGCAGACGCTCGACAACAACAAGGAGAACCTGTTCGACAGCGTCGACAACATCGACGGTTTCGTGCAGACGCTCGCCGACAACGACCAGACCGTCCGTGACTTCTCGGACTCCCTGGCCGACGTGTCGGACCTGCTCGCCGACGAGCGGGAGGACCTGGGCGAGGCGCTGGACAACCTCGGGACCGCCACCACCGCCGTCTCCCGCTTCGTGCGCAACAACCGCCAGCAGCTCGGCCGCAACATCCGCGGGCTGCGCGACGTCACCCAGATCCTGGTGGACCGCCGCGTCGAGCTCGACGAGGTGCTGCGGACGGCGCCGATCGCCCTGAACAACCTCGGCGGCACCTACAACCGGGACGCCGGCACCCTCGACACCCGCGCGAACCTCCAGAACGGGCTCGAGGACCTGATCCGTGACCCGGCGAACAGCCTGTGCACCCTGCTGAACCTGGAGGGCCCGGACTCGGTGGAGCGCTGCCAGGACCTGCTCGGACCGATCATCCCCGAGCTGCCCGCCGCCAGGACCGCGCCGCTCGGACAGGGCGCCGGCGGCGGCTTCCGGACCCTCGCCGAGCGCGAGACGTTCGACCCGACGCTCGGTGGCCTGGTGGAGGTGAGCGACCGATGAGGACGCCGCTGCACCGGTTGAGGGCGATCGGCCTGGCGCTGGTCGGGATGCTCCTGCTGAGCTCCTGCGACTTCAGCATCTACTCGATCCCGCTGCCGGGTGGCCCCGACACCGGGGACGACCCGATCACCATCACCGCGGAGTTCCGCGACGTGATGGACCTGGTGCCCCAGACCAACGTCAAGGTGGACGACGTCGACGTCGGACGCATCACCGACATCACGACCCGCGACTACCGCGCCTTCGTGACGATGGAGATCCAGGGCGACCTCGACCTGCCGACGACGACCTTCGCCCGGATCCGCCAGACGAGCCTGCTCGGCGAGAAGTTCGTCTCGCTCGACCCGCCGGCCGGCTCCGAGAACACGGTGTCGGGGGACGTTCTGGAGGACGGGGACGACATCCCGATCGAGCAGACCGGCCGCAACCCGGAGGTCGAGGAGGTCTTCGGTGCGCTGAGCCTGCTGCTGAACGGTGGCGGCATCGGCCAGCTCGAGGTCATCACCCGCGAGCTGAACGCGGCCCTGGGAGGGCGTGAGCCCGAGCTGCGCTCCGCCCTGCGGCGGCTGAACCGTTTCGCGACGGTCGCGGACGACAACTCCGACGACATCATCGACGCCATCGACTCCCTCAACGAGCTGTCGAAGTCGGCCAACGCGCAGACCGACACGATCAACCTGGCGCTCGACGAGATCCCCTCCGCGACCCTGTCGCTGGACCGTCAGCGCGACGACCTGGTCGAGGCGCTGACGTCGCTCGACGAGCTCAGCGACGTCGGGGTGGACGTCATCCGTGCCTCGAAGCAGGGGACCATCCGGTCCCTCGAGCTCCTCGAGCCCGTGCTGCGCGAGCTCGCGAACGCGGACGACGACCTGGCGTTCTCGATCCAGACGTTCCTCACGTTCCCGTTCGTGGACGAGACCGTCGGTCGCGACCCGCAGGTCGCGCGGTCCATCCAGTTCGGTGACTACGTCAACCTCGACATCCAGCTCGACCTCAAGCTGGGGAGCGCCGGTGACCTCATCGACGTCGTGTGCGACGAGATCGACTCCCTGGTCCTCAAGCGGCTGATCGAGAGCGGGCTGCCGCTCGACCAGATCCGTGAGCTCGTCAACGCCATCTGCGACAGCGGGGCCGTCGACGCGATCCAGCAGTGCCTGGACGACCTGGGCACCGGCGAGCCCACGCTCGAGGAGATCCTCGGCTGCGTCGGCGACGTCGGCGCGGAGATCCCCGACCTCATCCAGTGCGACGTCCTCGGCACGCTCTTCCCCGGCCTCTGCCCCGAGGGCGGCGGCGGAGCCGGCGGCGGTGGCGGCGGTGGCCGCCTGCCCGTCGACCCGACCGAGCCGTTGCTGCCCGACCTCCCCGGCCTGCCCGGCGGCGGCGGTCGCGGCGGGGGCGGCGGGGGCGGCGGAGGCGGCGGCCTCCTCGGCGACGACGGGCTGGGCGGGCTGCTGCCCCGCGCGGCCCCGGCGTCCCCCGTCTACGGCGGGGAGCTGGCCGACGACTGGGTCGACATGGACGACCTGGCACGGGCCTACGACGCCGACCTGACCGGACTGCTCGTCCCCGGCGTCACCCGCGCCGCGCTGCCCGGAGGTGAGGGCCGGTGATCACCCGTCGTACGAAGCTGCAGCTCCTGGTCTTCGCCGTCATCACCCTGCTCGGCGTGGCCTTCGTCGGTGGCCGCTACGCCCAGCTGGACCGGCTCGTCGTCGACCGCAGCTACACCGTGACCGTCGACCTCGCCGACTCCGGCGGGTCGTTCACCGGCGGGCTGGTGGCCTACCGGGGTGTCAAGATCGGACAGGTCGGTGAGCTGACGCTGACCGAGCGGGGCGTCGAGGCGGACCTCGTCATCGAGGACACCTACGACGACATCCCGGCCGACAGCGACGTGGTGGTCGGGAACCGGTCGGCGCTGGGCGAGCAGTACATCGAGCTCCAGCCCACGACCGACGAGGGCCCCTTCCTGCAGGACGGCGACGTCATCGCACAGGACCGGACCACGACGCCGCTGCCCGTGGAGACCCTGCTGTCCAACGTGTCGTCCACCGTGAGCTCGGTCGACGAGGACGACCTGCGGACCGTCGTGAGCGAGCTCGGCGACGCCTTCGCCGGCACGGGCCCCGACCTGCAGCAGATCATCGACACCGGCAACTCGTTCATCGAGACCGCGGACGAGAACTTCGGGACCACGGCGAACCTCATCGAGAACGCCAACACCGTGCTGTCGACCCAGCTCGACAACCAGGACGACATCCGCTCGTTCGCGACCGACCTCAGCCTCTTCTCGACCACCCTGGCCGGCGCCGACGACGACCTGCGCCGGGTGATCGACACCGGCGGGGCGACCGCGAACCAGCTGCGGACCTTCCTCGAGCAGAACGACGTCCCGCTGGGCCGCCTGCTCGACAACCTGGTCACCACGGGCGAGATCGTCGTCCGCCGGCTGCCGAACATCCAGCAGTTCCTCGTGCTCTACCCCTACGTGGTGTCGGGCAGCTTCACCGTCGTCACGCAGGACGGCCGCGACGGGCTGAAGGACGCCCACTTCGGCCTGGTGCTGACCAACGAGCCCCAGTTCTGCACCCAGGGCTACAAGCTCGCCGACCGGCCCATCACGAGCAACTTCCCGCCGACGGAGCGTCAGCGCGACCCGCAGACCGAGCGCGGCGACATCCCGATGGAGCAGGACGCGCGGTGCACCCTGACCCCCGCGCAGGGCAACGTGCGCGGTCAGCAGAACAACCCGCCGCGCCTCGTGCCCTGGGACTCGCGCCCGACCGTGGCGACCTACGACCGCGACTCGGGCCGTGTCCGCTGGGGCAGCGGGGACGACGCCGCGACGACCACGAGCCGCGCGCCCGAGGCGCTGGGCGACAACGCCTGGTCGTGGCTGCTCATGCGGCCCCTGACCGGCGGCGAGTGAGGCCGGGCCGGCTCGGGCGCGCCGGTCGTCCCGCCTGCGGCGCCCCAGGTCGGGGCGCTAGCCTCGCCGGGACCGAGGGAGGGAGCCGTCGTGGCCGCAGGTGAGCGCCCGTCGGGCGGCACCGCCCGTCCGACGCGCAGGACCGTTCCTGCCCGGACGGCGAGCGCGCTCGTCGCGGCCGCCGTCGTCCTCGCCCTCGTCACCGCCGGCGTCCTGGTCTGGACGTTCGCGTCCCGCTCCTGGGTGGTCGTCGACCGGGAGGTCGCGGGCGACCAGGCCGAGGTCCAGGCCCAGCGCGACGAGCTGATGGAGATCGGTCGCCAGTTCGTGCTGCGGCTCGGCACCTACGGACCGGACGGGCTCGAGGACGGCAAGCTGACCGAGTACGGCCAGAGCGTGGGCGAGCTGCTCACCCCGTCGTTCCGCGACGGGTTCGAGGAGTCGCTGCCGCTCGTCGAGCAGCAGGTCGCCGACTCCCGGGTGTCCCGCCGCGCCGAGGTGCTCGGCACCGGCGTCGCGGAGATGTCGGACGACGACGCGGCCGTGCTCGTGGCCGGGACGTTCACGGACTCGCTGGAGGGCGAGCCAGTCGGCCAGCCGGTGCCGCTGCGTCTCCGGGTCGAGCTGGTCCGGGTCGAGGGGGAGTGGCTGGTCGACGACTTCGCCGGGGTCTCGCCCCCGCAGGAGCAGCAGCCGGTCGACCCCGACCTGCCCCTGCCCTCGCAGCAGCCCGGCCAGGGCGGCCAGCAGGGTCAGCAGGGCCAGCAGGGCCAGCAGGGGGGTGGCCGGTGACCCCGAGCTGGTACGACGTCCTCGACGTCGCCCCCGACGCCACGACGGACGAGATCCGCGCGGCGTGGCGAGCCGAGGTCGCCGACCTCGACCCGACCGACCGCCGCTTCGCCGTGCTCAACCGCGCGGCCAAGGTCCTGCTGGACCCGGACGCCCGCGCGGCGCACGACGCCGAGCTCGCGGAGCAGGCCGAGGACGACGAGGACGCCGTCCCGGAGCCCGGCGACGCGGCGGCCGGGGTCGCGGCGCGCCCGGCGGCGGGCCGCGCCGGGGGGGCCGGGGGGGGCCCCGGGCGCCCGGCCGTCGCGGCGGAGGCGGCTCCCGCGGACGGCCCCGCCGCCCCGAAGGAGGCCGCCCGGGGGAAGGCCGTCCCGAAGAAGACGGCGCAGAAGAAGCCCGCGGCGAAGAAGCCCGCCCCGAAGAAGCCCGCGGGGGAGAAGCCGGTCCTGACCAAGACGACGGACCCCGCCCCGGCCGGCGAGCGTCGCCCGCTGTGGGTGGCCCTCGTCGCGGGGGTCCTCGCCGTCCTGCTGGCGGCGCTGTCGGTGTGGGTGCTCACCGACTCGACCCCGACCGCCGAGCTCGACGACGAGGTCGGCGACGCGCAGGCGGCCGCGGAGCGGGCGATCGTCCCGGTGCTGTCGTACGACGCCACCGACCTCGAGGCGGGCCGCTCGACCGCGCTGTCGTACCTGACCGAGGACTTCGGCCAGGACTACGCCGAGATCTTCGACGGCCTGATCGAGGGCAACGCGGAGGAGATCGGCGCGCGGGTGCAGGCGACGCTCCTGGCCTCGGCGGTGGTCCGGACCGACCCCGAGGTCACCCGCGTCCAGGTGCTCGTGTTCGTCGACCAGCAGACGACCAACGACCAGCTGGCGACGCCGCGCACCGACTCGAACCAGGTCACGGTGACGATGGAGCGGGTCGACGACGAGTGGCTGGTCGACGACCTCGACACCGGCACGGCGGGCTGACCTGCACCGATCCGCCGGCACGCCGGGCGCCCGGGGGAGCAGCGCGCCCGTCCACCGCGCCAGGCGCAGGTGCTTGACCTGGGGGCGTGCGACCGGGATCATCGTCGAGACGTTCGAGTTCAGGCGCCACCGTCTTGTGGTGCCCTCGACCGGCATGTACTGTGTGCAGTTGCGTCTGCCCTCAGATGCCTGATCGCCTGTCCGGTGGCCGATCTCGTGGTGGGCAGGGACGCACACACCTTCAGATCAATCCTGAGGACGGATCTTGGCTGCGCGCAACAACGCCGACGGCACCCGCCGTATTTCCTTCGCGAAGATCACCGAGCCGCTGGAGATCCCCCAGCTCCTCTCGCTGCAGACCGACAGCTTCGACTGGCTGGTCGGCAACGAGAAGTGGGAGCAGGAGGTCGCCCGCCGCGAGGCTGCTGGGCAGGACGTCTCCCCGAAGTCGGGCCTGACCGAGATCTTCGAGGAGATCTCCCCGATCGAGGACTTCTCCGAGACGATGTCGCTCTCGTTCGAGAACCCGGTCTTCTACGACCCGAAGTACACGGTCGAGGAGTGCAAGGAGAAGGACTTCACGCACTCCGCGCCCCTCTACGTCTCCGCCGAGTTCACGAACAACGAGACCGGCGAGATCAAGGGCCAGACGGTCTTCATGGGCGACTTCCCGCTCATGACCGACAAGGGCACGTTCATCATCAACGGCACCGAGCGCGTCGTGGTCTCCCAGCTGGTCCGCAGCCCGGGCGTCTACTTCGAGCGCTCGGCCGACAAGACCTCCGACAAGGACGTCTACACCGCGAAGGTCATCCCCTCGCGCGGTGCGTGGCTGGAGTTCGAGGTCGACAAGCGCGACCTGGTCGGCGTCCGCCTCGACCGCAAGCGCAAGCAGAACGTCACCGTCCTCCTCAAGGCGCTCGGCTGGACAAACGAGCAGATCCGCGAGGAGTTCGGCGAGTACGAGTCGGTCATGCTCACCCTGGAGAAGGACAACACCGCCAACCAGGACGAGGCGCTGCTCGACATCTACCGCAAGCTGCGCCCGGGTGAGCCCCCGACGCGCGAGGCGGCGCAGACGCTGCTGAACAACTACTACTTCAACCCCAAGCGCTACGACCTCGCCAAGGTCGGCCGCTACAAGATCAACAAGAAGCTGGGGCTGGAGGAGGCGTTCGACCAGCAGACGCTGACCGTCGACGACATCGTCGCCGCGATCAAGTACATCGTCGCGCTGCACGACGGCCGCACCGAGCTGGACCGCGGCGAGGCCGGCGTCCTCGACCTGTCCGCGGACGACATCGACCACTTCGGCAACCGCCGCATGCGCACGGTCGGCGAGCTGATCCAGAACCAGCTCCGCACCGGCCTGGCCCGCATGGAGCGTGTCGTCCGCGAGCGGATGACGACCCAGGACGTCGAGGCGATCACGCCGCAGTCGCTGATCAACATCCGCCCGGTCACCGCGGCGCTGAAGGAGTTCTTCGGCACCTCGCAGCTGAGCCAGTTCATGGACCAGACCAACCCGATCGCCGGCCTGACGCACAAGCGTCGCCTCTCGGCGCTCGGCCCCGGCGGTCTGTCCCGTGACCGCGCCGGCATGGAGGTCCGCGACGTCCACCACAGCCACTACGGCCGGATGTGCCCGATCGAGACCCCGGAGGGCCCGAACATCGGCCTGATCGGGTCGCTGGCCTCCTACGGCCGGATCAACCCGTTCGGGTTCGTGGAGACGCCGTACCGCAAGGTCGTGGGCGGCCAGGTCACCGACCAGGTCGACTACCTCACCGCGGACGACGAGGACCGCTACGTCATCGCCCAGGCCAACGCGCCGCTCGACGAGGACAACCACTTCGTCGAGGAGCGGGTGCTGGTCCGCCAGAAGAACGGTGAGGTCGACGCGATCCTCGCCGACGAGGTGGACTACATGGACGTCTCGCCGCGCCAGATGGTGTCGGTCGCGACGGCCCTGATCCCGTTCCTGGAGCACGACGACGCCAACCGCGCGCTCATGGGCGCGAACATGCAGCGTCAGGCCGTGCCGCTGATCCGTAGCGACAGCCCGTACGTCGGCACCGGCATCGAGTACCGCGCCGCGGTCGACGCCGGCGACGTCGTCGTCGCCGACAAGGCCGGTGTCGTCCAGGACGTCTCGGCAGACGCGGTCGAGACGATGAACGACGACGGCACCTACTCGACGTACCGGATGGCGAAGTTCCGCCGCTCGAACCAGGGCACCTGCATCAACCAGCGTCCGCTGGTCAACGCGGGTGACCGCCTCGAGGTGGGCTCGCCGATCGCCGACGGTCCGTGCACCGACGACGCCGAGATGGCGCTGGGCACCAACCTCCTCGTGGCCTTCATGCCCTGGCAGGGCCACAACTACGAGGACGCCATCATCCTGAGCCAGCGCCTGGTGCAGGAGGACGTGCTCACCTCGATCCACATCGAGGAGCACGAGGTCGACGCCCGCGACACCAAGCTCGGCCCGGAGGAGATCACCCGCGACATCCCGAACGTCGGCGAGGACATGCTCGCCGACCTCGACGAGCGCGGCATCATCCGGATCGGCGCCGAGGTCACCACCGGTGACATCCTCGTCGGCAAGGTCACGCCGAAGGGCGAGACCGAGCTGACCCCCGAGGAGCGGCTGCTGCGCGCGATCTTCGGCGAGAAGGCCCGCGAGGTGCGCGACACCTCGATGAAGGTCCCCCACGGCGAGTCCGGCACCGTCATCGGCGTCCGGGTCTTCGACCGCGAGGACGGCGACGAGCTGCCGCCGGGCGTCAACCAGCTGGTGCGCGTGTACGTCGCGCAGAAGCGCAAGATCTCCGTCGGCGACAAGCTCGCTGGGCGTCACGGCAACAAGGGCGTCATCGCGAAGATCCTGCCGATCGAGGACATGCCGTTCATGGAGGACGGCACGCCGGTCGACGTCGTGCTCAACCCGCTGGGTGTGCCGCGACGCATGAACATCGGCCAGATCCTCGAGCTGCACCTGGGCTGGCTCGCCAACCAGGGCTGGGACCTCAACCTCTCCGGTGACCCGGAGGACTCCGAGTGGAAGCAGCGCCTGATCAAGATCGGCGTCGGCCAGGCCGAGCCCGGCACGAAGGTCGCCACCCCGGTCTTCGACGGTGCCCGCGAGGACGAGATCACCGGTCTGCTCGGCTCCACGCTGCCCAACCGCGACGGCGTCCGCATGATCAGCTCCGACGGCAAGGCCGACCTGTTCGACGGCCGCTCCGGCGAGCCGTTCCCGGACCCGGTGTCGGTCGGCTACATGTACATCCTGAAGCTGCACCACCTCGTGGACGACAAGATCCACGCCCGCAGCACCGGCCCGTACTCGATGATCACGCAGCAGCCGCTGGGTGGTAAGGCGCAGTTCGGTGGCCAGCGCTTCGGTGAGATGGAGGTGTGGGCGATGGAGGCGTACGGCGCCGCCTACGCCCTCCAGGAGCTCCTGACGATCAAGTCCGACGACGTCCCCGGCCGCGTGAAGGTGTACGAGGCCATCGTCAAGGGCGAGAACATCCCCGACTCCGGCATCCCGGAGTCGTTCAAGGTGCTCGTCAAGGAGATGCAGTCGCTGTCGCTGAACGTCGAGGTGCTCAGCCAGGACGGGTCGCGCATCGAGATGCGCGACGCGGAGGAGGACGTCTTCCGCGCTGCCGAGGAGCTCGGCATCGACCTGTCCCGTCGCGAGCCCAGCTCGGTCGAAGAGGTGTGACCGGCGCCGGGGGGGGCCCCCCCGGGGGCGCCCCCCCCGGCCCCCCCCACCCAACACCCCCAAAATAAAAAAACCAAC
>NZ_JAKUHT010000002.1 GCF_022436705.1 Nocardioides sp. CFH 31398
GGCCCGGCGGCGCCCCCGGGGGGGGGGGGGGGGGCCCCCCCCCCCCGCCCCCCCCCCGGGGGCCCCCCCCGGCACGGACCCACCTCCCGCTCCACCACTTATCTAAGAACGACGAAGGGTTGCAGCCATCGTGCTCGACGTGAACTTCTTCGACCAGCTGAAGATCGGCCTGGCCACCGCGGACGACATCCGCACGTGGAGCCACGGCGAGGTCAAGAAGCCGGAGACGATCAACTACCGCACGCTCAAGCCCGAGCGTGACGGCCTCTTCTGCGAGAAGATCTTCGGTCCCACCCGGGACTGGGAGTGCTACTGCGGCAAGTACAAGCGCGTGCGCTTCAAGGGCATCATCTGCGAGCGCTGCGGCGTCGAGGTGACCCGCAGCAAGGTGCGCCGTGAGCGCATGGGCCACATCGAGCTCGCCGCTCCCGTGACCCACATCTGGTACTTCAAGGGCGTCCCGAGCCGGCTCGGCTACCTGCTGGACCTGGCGCCGAAGGACCTCGAGAAGGTCATCTACTTCGCGGCGTACATGATCACGTCCGTCGACGAGGACGCCCGCCACAACGACCTGTCCTCCCTCGAGGGCAAGGTCGCCCAGCAGCGCGAGATGCTCGAGAAGCGCCGCGACTCGGGCCTCGAGGACCGCACCAAGAAGCTCGAGGAGGACCTCGCGCAGCTCGAGGCCGAGGGTGCGAAGGCCGACCAGCGCCGCAAGGTGCGCGACGGCGCGGAGCGCGAGCTCAAGCAGATGCGCGACCGCGCGCAGCGCGAGATCGACCGTCTCGACGAGGTGTGGGACACCTTCAAGAGCCTCAAGGTCCAGGACCTCATGGGCGACGAGATGCTCTACCGCGAGATGAAGCAGTGGTTCGGCAAATACTTCGAGGGCCACATGGGCGCCACGGCGATCCAGAAGCGCCTCCAGGACTTCGACATCGACGCCGAGGTCGAGAACCTGCGCGACACCATCGCCAACGGCAAGGGCCAGCGCAAGGTCCGCGCCCTCAAGCGCCTCAAGGTCGTCGACGCGTTCCGCAAGACCGGCAACCAGCCGATCGGCATGGTGCTGGACGCCGTCCCGGTCATCCCGCCGGACCTGCGTCCGATGGTGCAGCTCGACGGTGGCCGCTTCGCCACCTCCGACCTGAACGACCTGTACCGCCGCGTCATCAACCGGAACAACCGCCTCAAGCGGCTGCTGGACCTCGGTGCGCCCGAGATCATCGTCAACAACGAGAAGCGGATGCTGCAGGAGGCCGTCGACTCGTTGTTCGACAACGGTCGCCGTGGTCGTCCCGTCACCGGCCCGGGCAACCGGCCGCTGAAGTCGCTGTCCGACATGCTCAAGGGCAAGCAGGGCCGCTTCCGCCAGAACCTGCTCGGCAAGCGCGTCGACTACTCCGGCCGCTCCGTGATCGTCTCCGGTCCGCAGCTGAAGCTGCACCAGTGCGGTCTGCCGAAGCAGATGGCGCTCGAGCTGTTCAAGCCGTTCGTCATGAAGCGCCTGGTCGACCTCTCGCACGCGCAGAACATCAAGTCCGCCAAGCGGATGGTGGAGCGCGCGCGCCCGGTCGTGTGGGACGTGCTCGAGGAGGTCATCACCGAGCACCCGGTGCTGCTGAACCGTGCACCCACCCTGCACCGCCTCGGCATCCAGGCTTTCGAGCCGCAGCTGATCGAGGGCAAGGCCATCCAGATCCACCCGCTGGTCTGCCAGGCGTTCAACGCCGACTTCGACGGTGACCAGATGGCGGTGCACCTGCCGCTGTCCGCCGAGGCCCAGGCCGAGGCGCGGATCCTGATGCTGTCGACGAACAACATCCTGAAGCCGTCCGACGGCCGTCCCGTGACCATGCCCTCGCAGGACATGATCATCGGTCTGTTCTTCCTCACCACCGACCGTGACGGCGAGCCCGGCGAGGGCCGCGCGTTCGCGTCGCAGGCCGAGGCGATCATGGCGTTCGACCGTGGCGAGATCTCGCTGCAGAGCACCGTGAAGATCCGCTTCGCCGGCGACGTCGTCCCCCCGCTGGGGCACGAGGTGCCGGAGGGCTGGACCGAGGGCTCCGCGCTGACCCTGGACACCACCCTGGGCCGCGCGATCTTCAACGACACCCTGCCCGCCGACTACCCGTACGTGAACTACGAGGTCGGCAAGAAGCAGCTGGGCGCGATCGTCAACGACCTCGCCGAGCGCTACACCAAGGTCGAGGTGGCGGCGTCCCTGGACGCGCTGAAGGACGCCGGCTTCTACTGGGCCACCCACTCGGGTGTGACCGTCTCCATCGAGGACGTCGTGACGCCCGAGGCGAAGGCGGGGATCCTCGAGGGCTACGAGGCCCAGGCCGCCAAGGTGCAGCAGCAGTTCGAGCGTGGTCTGGTCACGGACGACGAGCGCCGCCAGGAGCTCATCGACATCTGGACCCAGGCCTCGGCCGAGGTCGGGAAGGCCATGGAGGCCAACTTCGACCGCGCCAACCCGATCTACATGATGGTCGACTCGGGTGCCTCCGGAAACATGAACCAGATCCGGCAGGTGGCCGCCATGCGTGGCCTGGTGGCGAACCCGAAGGGCGAGATCATCCCGCGGCCGATCAAGTCGAACTTCCGCGAGGGCCTGACGGTGCTGGAGTACTTCATCGCCACCCACGGCGCGCGGAAGGGTCTGGCGGACACCGCGCTGCGGACCGCCGACTCCGGCTACCTGACCCGTCGTCTCGTCGACGTGTCGCAGGACGTCATCATCCGTGAGGACGACTGCGGCACCGAGCGTGGTCTGCCCAAGCGGATCGGTCAGCGTCTCGAGGACGGTCGCGTGGTCAAGGCGGACAACGCCGAGACCGCGGCGTACGCCCGCACCTCGGCCGTCGAGATCACCCACCCGACCAGCGGCGAGGTGCTCGCCGGCGCCGGCGAGGACCTCGGTGACGTCAAGATCGCCGAGCTCGTCGAGGCCGGGATCGAGGAGGTCAAGGTCCGCTCGGTCCTGACCTGCGACGCCCGCACCGGAACCTGCGCGAAGTGCTACGGCCGCTCGCTGGCCACCGGCAAGCTGGTCGACATCGGCGAGGCCGTCGGCATCATCGCGGCCCAGTCGATCGGTGAGCCCGGCACGCAGCTGACGATGCGTACCTTCCACACCGGTGGTGTGGCCTCCGCGGACGACATCACGCAGGGTCTGCCCCGCGTGGTCGAGCTCTTCGAGGCCCGCTCGCCCAAGGGCCGCTCCCCGATCACCGAGGCCGCCGGCCGCGTGGAGATCGAGGACACGGACAAGACCCGCAAGCTCGTCATCACCCCTGACGACGGGTCCGAGGTGCAGGAGTACCCGGTCAGCAAGCGCTCGCGCCTGCTGGTCGAGGACGGCCAGCACGTCGAGGTCGGCCAGATGCTCACCGTCGGCACGCCCGACCCGCAGGACGTCCTGCGGATCCTGGGTGTGCGCAAGGCGCAGGAGCACCTGGTGGACGAGGTCCAGAGCGTGTACCGCAGCCAGGGCGTGGCGATCCACGACAAGCACATCGAGATCATCGTGCGGCAGATGCTGCGCCGGGTCACGGTCATCGAGTCGGGGCAGACCAACCTGCTGCCCTCCGACCTCGTCGACCGGGTGCGCTTCGAGGAGGAGAACCGCCGCGTGGTCTCCGAGGGCGGCACGCCGGCCTCTGGTCGCCCGGTGCTGATGGGCATCACGAAGGCTTCGCTCGCGACCGAGTCGTGGCTCTCGGCGGCCTCCTTCCAGGAGACCACCAGGGTGCTCACGGACGCCGCGATCCACGGCCGCTCCGACAGCCTGCGTGGCCTGAAGGAGAACGTGATCATCGGCAAGCTGATCCCGGCCGGCACCGGCCTCGAGCGGTACCGCAACGTCCGCGTCGAGCCGACCGAGGAGGCCCGCGCCGCGGCGTACTCGGTCACCGGTTACGAGTCGTACGACTACGAGTTCGGCGGTGGCAACCAGGCCGTCGCGCTCGACGACTTCGACTTCGGCTCCTACCGGGGCTGAGCCCCCGGGCGCACAGCAGGACCCAGCACCACCCGTCGACCCCCGTCGCCCGTCAGGGCGGCGGGGGTCGACGCGTTCCACGACCGCCTCCCACCCCTCGACACCGGGGGTCGGCGGTGGTTCGGTGTGCCCATGGACGACGGGGAGCAGCAGGTGGCCGAGGCGGAGACCGAGCAGGACGGGGCTCAGGACGACGAGCAGGAGGTCCCCACCGACGAGGACGGCAACCAGCTCGCCCCCGACGGCTCCACGGTCGAGGAGGTCGAGGCCGACCGCGAGGAGCGCCTGGCGCCCGAGAACCGCCCCGACGGCGCGGAGATCGACAACACCCAGCGGACCTTCAACGAGGAGACCGGGATGTTCGAGGACTCCGAGGGCGCCGACGAGGCCGAGCCGGTGTACAAGACGGCGTCCGAGGAGTCCTGAGGCCGACTCGGCGTCCGTGGGGCGTGCGTTGGGGCCGACTCGGCGTCCGTGGGGCGTGCGTTGGGGCCGACTCGGCGTCCGTGGGGCGTGCGTCCGGGCCGACTCGGCGTCGGCTGGGTCCTGGTTGGCGGGTTTGAGAGAATCGGGCCGTGAGCGACGTACTGCCCGAGGCGACCGACGTGCTGGTCGTCGGCGCCGGCCCCGCGGGCTCGGCGGCCGCGGCGTGGGCCGCGCGTGCCGGGCTCGACGTCACGCTGACCGACGCCGCGCGCTTCCCCCGCGACAAGACCTGCGGTGACGGGCTGACGCCCCGCGCGGTCGGTGAGCTCGCGGCCCTCGGGCTCGAGGACTGGCTCCGCGCCCGGGTGACCAGCAAGGGCCTGCGCGCCCACGGGTTCGGCCAGACGCTGCACCTGCCCTGGCCGGGCGGGAACCTGCCCGCGTGGGGCTCCGCCGTCCCGCGCACCGAGCTCGACGACCACCTGCGCACCACCGCGATCAAGGCCGGCGCACGCGCCGTGGACGGCGTCCGGGCGGTCGACGTCCGCCGCGCCGGCGGCCTCGTCACCCACGTCGTGATGCGCGACGGCGACACCACCCGGGAGGTCGCGTGCCGGCGCCTGGTGGTGGCGGACGGCGTCCGCTCGCCGCTCGGCAAGGCGCTCGGCCGCGAGTGGCACCGCGAGACCGTGTACGGCGTCGCCGGGCGCGCGTACGTCGACTCGACCCGCGCCGACGACGAGTGGATCAGCTCCCACCTCGAGCTGCGTGGCACGGAGGGCGAGATCCTCTCCGGCTACGGCTGGATCTTCCCGCTGGGCGCGGCGTCCGGGCCCGACGGCACCGGCGAGGTCAACATCGGCGTCGGCACCCTGGCGACGGCGAAGCGGCCCGCCGACGTGGCGCTGCGGCCGCTGATGCGGCACTACGCCGACCTGCGCCGCGAGGAGTTCGGCCTCGGTGAGGAGCTGCGAGCCCCGACCTCGGCCCTGCTGCCCATGGGCGGTGCGGTCTCCGGCGTCGCGGGCCCGAACTGGGCGTTGGTCGGCGACGCCGCCGGCTGTGTGAACCCGCTCAACGGCGAGGGCATCGACTACGGCCTCGAGGGCGGCCGGATGGTCGCCGACGTCCTCGCCGACGACCGGACCGGGACCACGGACCTGTCGCGGGTGTGGCCGACGGTGCTGCGCGAGCACTACGGGGAGGCGTTCTCGATCGCCCGTCGCCTCGCCGGGCTCGTGACCGTGCCCCGCCTGCTGCCGACGCTCGGCCCCGCCGGCATGCGGTCCGACCTGCTGATGACCCTCGCACTGCGCTGGATGGGCAACCTCGTCACCGACGAGGACCGTGACCGCGCCGCGCGCGTCTGGCGCTGGGCGGGACGTCGCTCGCTCGCGGTCGACGCGCGCCCGCCGTTCGCCTGATGCCCCGCACCTCGCCGGGCGACGTCGCCCGGCGGGACGACGCCGACGCCCGCTTCCACCAGCGGGTGCTGCGCGGTGGCGACCTGCTGCTGCGGGCGTGGGGCGTGCGGGTCCGGGTCAGCGGGCTCGAGCACCTCCCCGCCTCCGGCCCGGTCGTGCTCGCGGCGAACCACGTCTCCTACCCCGACTTCGTCCTGGTGCAGAAGGCGGTCTGGCCCGCCGGGCGCACCGTGCACTTCCTGTGCCGCGCCGACGTCTTCGACGTCCGGGTGGTCGGGACGGCGATGCGGCGGATGCGGCACGTGCCCGTCGACCGCTCAGCCCCGGCCGCGGCCTACCTGCAGGCGCGCGACGAGCTGCGGGCCGGCGGCACCGTCGGGATCTTCCCGGAGGCCGGGGTCTCGATGTCGTACACCGTGCGCCCCCTCATGCGGGGTGCCGCCGCGCTCGCGCTGGAGACGGGGGCGCCGCTGGTGCCGGTCTCGACCTGGGGCGGTCAGCGGCTGTGGCGCGCCCACGCCGGCCCGGACGGCCGTCGTCCGCGGCCCGACCCGCACCGCGGCCGCGTCGTCGACGTCGCGCTCTCGGCGCCGCTGCGTCCCGAGCCGGGCGAGGACGCGACCGCCCTGACGGTCCGCCTCGGCCGGCGCCTCGCCGAGGGACTGGACCGGCTGTGGGACCTGCCCGAGCACCGCACCCCGCCCGGCCCGCCCGTCCCGTGGCTGCCCGCCCACCGCGGCGGCTCGGCGCCGACGGCGGCGCAGTCCCTGGGCCGGGAGAACGTCCCGCGGGGGGCCGTCCCGGTGGCGTGGGGTCCGGGACCGGGCGCCGCACCGGGGACCGCCGCCGGGTAGAAACAGCAGGTCAGCGGCCCTGCGACGGCGGGCCGGACGAGCGATCCGACCTCGGCCGACCTAGGGTCGGAGGGTGGGCGGACTCCCGAGACGACAGCGCGTGGCGGCGTACGCCGTCGTGCTGCGGACGTCCGCGGAGGCCGACGGGACGACGTCCACGGCCATCCTGCTGTCGCGCCTGGCGAAGCGGATCACCCCGGACGAGCTGTGGACGCTGCCGGGCGGCGGACTGGACCACGGCGAGGACCCCCGCGACGCCGTCCGGCGCGAGATCGTCGAGGAGACGGGCCTGCACGCCCAGGTCGGCGACCGGGCGCGGGTCTACTCCGCGCACCTCCCGCACGCCTGGCGCGACGGTCGCCGGGTCGACGCCCACGCCCTGCGGATCGTCTACGAGGGCTGGGTCGCGCCCGACGCCCCCGCACCGCGCGTGCTCGAGCGCGACGGCTCGACGATGGACGCCGCCTGGGTGCCCGTCGCGCGCGTCCTCGACGGCACCGTCCCCGTCGTCCCCATGGTCCTCGACGCCCTCGCCGACCACGGGCCCGCGCAGCGCCAGCGCGTGGCGGCGTACGCCGTCGTCGTGCGCGACGGCGCCGTGCTGCTGACCCGCAACTCCGTGCGCGGCCCCCACCCGGGGTCGTGGATGCTCCCCGGCGGGGGCATCGACCACGGGGAGGACCCCCGGGACGCGGTCGTCCGCGAGGTCGCCGAGGAGACGGGCCTGACCTGCGAGGTGGGCCCCGTGCTCGACGTCAGCTCCGTCCACTTCGAGGGCACGGCGCCGTCGGGGCGCCAGGAGGACTTCCACGCCGTCCAGGTCGTCTACACCGCGACCCTCACCGGGTCGCAGAGGTCCGACGCGCCCCACCCCACCGAGGTCGCGGGCACGACGGACGCCGCCGCGTGGGTCGCCCTGGGGGAGGTCGGGAGCCCGGCGTACCCGGTGCGTCCCCTGGTCTCGAGCGCGCTGCGGGCCCTCGGGACGGCGGGAGGACCGGCGTAGTCTCGTGGTGTGAGCGAGACCGTCTTCACCTACGCCGCCCCCGCCCTCAAGTTCGGTCCCGGGTCCTCGCACGAGATCGCGCACGACCTCGGCACGTACGCCGCGCGTCGGGTGCTGCTCGTGACCGACGCGGGCGTCGCCGCCACCGGCCACCCGGACCGCATCGCCGACGAGGTCCGCGCCGCCGGCATCGAGGTCGTCGTCTACGACCGGTCCCGGGTCGAGCCCACCGACGGCTCCCTGGCCGAGGCGGTCGACTTCGGGCGCGACAACGGCCCCTTCGACGCCGTCGTCGCGGTCGGCGGCGGCTCGTCCATCGACACCGCCAAGGCCGTCAACCTGCTCACCACCAACCCCGGTGAGCTCATGGACTACGTCAACGCGCCGGTCGGCGGCGGCCGTGCGCCGACGGAGAAGCTGCTGCCGCTGATCGCCGTCCCCACGACCACCGGGACGGGCAGCGAGTCGACGACGGTGTGCATCCTCGACGTCGTCGAGCAGCACGTGAAGACCGGCATCAGCCACACCGCGCTCCGGCCGACGCTGGCCGTGGTCGACCCGACCCTCGCGATGTCGCAGCCCGCGATGGTCACCGCGGCGTCCGGGATGGACATCCTGTCGCACGCCCTCGAGAGCCTCACGGCCCGCTGGTACGCCGACCTCCCGGCGAAGCAGGCGCACGAGCGGGTCCCGTACTGCGGGGCGAACCCGGTCGCCGAGATGTGGGCCGAGCGGTCGCTGTCGCTGCTGTCCACCTCCTTCCGCGAGGCCGTGCGCGACGGGGACGACGCGACGGCGCGCGAGCAGATGTCGATGGCCGCGACCTTCGCCGGGCTCGGCTTCGGCAACGCCGGGGTGCACATCCCGCACGCGAACGCCTACCCGATCGCCGGCCGCGTCGGGCAGTTCCGTCCGGACGGCTACCCCGAGGCGGACGCCTCGGGCAAGGGCCTCGTGCCGCACGGCATGGCGGTCGCCATGACCGTGCCGGCGGCCTTCCGCTTCACCTTCGAGGTCGACCCGCAGCGGCACCTCCGGGCCGCCCGGCTGCTCGACCCCACCGGCTCCCACGGCAGCGACGCCGACGGCCCGGACGCCCTGCCGAACGTCGTCACCGCCCTGATGCGGGACGTCGGCATCCCCAGCGGCCTCGCCGAGCTGGGCTACGCCGACTCCGACGTCGACCCGATCGTCGAGGGCACGCTGAAGCAGCAGCGGCTGCTCGCCACCTGCCCGAAGGAGACGACCCCCGAGGACCTCGCGGGCATCGTCCGCGACTCGCTGGAGAACTGGTGACCGCCACCCTGCCCGACGCCCCCACCGGCACCCCCGCCGCCGAGACCGCCGACCTGCTGGCCGCGCTGCGTCGCGCCGGCGTGACCGACGTCGACGACTCGACGCTGGCCCGCGCCCTGTACTCGACCGACGCGTCGCTGTACCGGGTCGTCCCGCAGGCCGTCGCCCGCCCCCGGGACGTCGACGAGCTGCTCGCCGTGGCCGAGACCGCCCGTGCGCTGAGGGTCCCCGTGACCATGCGCGGCGCCGGCACCTCCATCGCCGGGAACGCGGTCGGGCCGGGCCTCGTCGTGGACACCGCGCGCCACCTGAACCGGGTGCTCTCGGTCGACCCCGACCGCGGCACCGCTGTCGTCGAGCCCGGCGCCGTCCACGCGACGCTGCAGCGGGCCGGCGCGCCGTACGGCCTGCGCTACGGGCCCGACCCGTCGACGCACACCCGCTGCACCATCGGCGGGATGATCGGCAACAACGCCTGCGGCTCCCGCGCGCTGGGCTACGGCCGCACGGTCGACACGGTCCGCTCGCTGACCGCCGTCCTCGGCACCGGGGAGGTCGTCACCGCGGGCGAGGGAGCCCCGTCCGGCGGCGCCGCCGCGAGCGCCCTGACGGGCCTGGTGGACGGCGAGCTCGAGCACGTCCGCACCCACTTCGGGCGCTTCACCCGTCAGGTCTCCGGCTACTCCCTCGAGCACCTGCTGCCCGAGAACGGCCGCCGCCTCGACCGGTTCCTCGTCGGCTCCGAGGGCACGCTGGGGCTCGTCACGCAGGCCGAGGTCGCGCTGGTCCGCGACCCCCCGGTCCGCACCCTCGTCGTGCTCGGCTACCCGTCGATGGCGGACGCCGCGGACGCCGTCCCCGCCCTGCTGGCGCACCCGCTGGTCGCCTGCGAGGGCCTCGACGCCCGGATCGTCGACTGCGTCCGCCGGGCCGGCAAGGCCGTCCCCGACCTGCCGAAGGGCGCCGGCTGGCTGTTCGCCGAGGTCACGGGGGAGACGCAGGCCGAGACCGACGCCCTGGCCGACGCGATCACGCTCACCGCGGGCGCCCTCGAGGCCCGCACGGTGCACGACGCGGGCGAGGCCGCCGCCCTGTGGCGCATCCGCGAGGACGGCGCCGGCCTGGCCGCCCGGTCGCTCTCGCGGCCCGCGCACTCGGGGTGGGAGGACGCCGCCGTCCCGCCGGAGCACCTCGGGGCCTGGCTCCGCGACTTCGACGCGCTGCTCAAGGACCACGACCTCGACGGCGTGCCCTACGGCCACTTCGGCGACGGCTGCGTGCACGTGCGCATCGACTTCACCTTCGACGAGGCCGGACGGCGGACCTTCCGCTCGTTCCTCGAGGCGTCCGCCGACGCGCTGCGCACCTACGGGGGGTCGCTGTCGGGCGAGCACGGCGACGGTCGCGCCCGCTCCGAGCTGCTCGGCCGGATGTACGACGCCGACTCGCTGCGGCTGTTCGCCGCGGCCAAGGCGGTGTGCGACCCCGAGAACCTCATGAACCCCGGGGTGCTGGTGGACCCCGACCCCTTCGACGGCTTCCTACGGCCCGGGCGCGCCCGGCACCGCGAGCCGCTGCCGCTGCTGCGCCTGACCCACGACGGGGGCTCGCTCGGCAACGCCGTCAACCGCTGCACCGGCGTCGGCAAGTGCGTCGCCGGGCCCACGCCCGGCGCGGTCATGTGCCCCTCGTGGCAGGCGACGCGGGACGAGAAGGACTCCACCCGCGGCCGCTCCCGGGTGCTGCAGGAGGCGGTCGACGGCACGCTCGTCGACGGGCTGGCCGACCCCGCCGTGCACGAGGCGCTGGACCTCTGCCTGGCCTGCAAGGGCTGCGCGCGCGACTGCCCGACCGGTGTCGACATGGCGACGTACAAGTCGGAGGCGCTGCACCAGACCTACTCGGGCAGGGGCGCCCCGCGGCGTCCGCGCAGCCACTACACGCTCGGCCGGCTGCCGCTGTGGTCGCGGCTGGCCGCGCCCGTGGCGCCCGCGGTCAACGCGGCGATGAAGGTGGGCCCCCTGGCCCGGCTGGCCAAGGCCACCGCCGGGATCGACCAGCGGCGCGAGGTGCCGACGTTCGCGCCGCGCACGCTGCGCCGGACCGCGCCGCGGGCGGCGGCGGGCGCCGAGACCCCGGACGTGTGGATCTGGGCGGACTCCTTCACCGACCACTTCCTCCCGCAGACCGCACGCGCCGCGATCCGCGTGCTGGAGTACGCCGGGCTGAGGGTCCGCGTCATCGACGAGAAGGCCTGCTGCGGGCTGACGTGGATCACCACCGGCCAGCTGACGCAGGCCCAGCGGATCGTGCGGCGCACCGTCGCCACGCTCGCGCCCTACGCCGACTCGGGAGCGCCGATCCTCGGCCTCGAGCCGTCGTGCCTCGCGGCCCTGCGGACCGACGCGACCGAGCTCGTCGACGACCCCGCCGCGACCCGGGTCGCGGACGCGATGGTCACCTTCGCCGAGCTCGTCACCCGTCTCGACCTGCCGCTGCCGGACCTGACCGGCGTCCGCGTCGTCGCCCAGCCGCACTGCCACCAGGCCTCCGTGCTCGGGTGGGCGGCCGACAGGGCGCTGCTGGAGAGGGCGGGCGCCGAGGTGACCGCGGTCGGCGGCTGCTGCGGGCTCGCCGGCAACTTCGGCGTCGAGCAGGGGCACTACGAGGTCTCGGTCGCCGTCGCGGAGACGCAGCTGCTCCCCGCCGTCCGCGAGGCGCGCGCCGCCGACCCCGCGACCGTCGTCCTCGCCGACGGCATGTCCTGCCGCCTCCAGCTCGACGACCTCGCCGACGTCCCCGCCCGCCACCTCGCCGAGCTGCTCGCCGACCCACCCACCCGCTGACTCGACCGTCCTGGGCCGGGAGAACGGGCCGACCCGACCCTCATCGGGCGGTCGGTAGGCTCGGGGGGTGAACCCCCGGCACCGCCGCCTGGTGATCCCGGTGGCCCTCGTGGCACTGCTCGTCGTCGTGGTGGTCGCCGCCCTCGTCTGACCGACCGCCCCGACCCGACCGTTCCGGAGAACCCGGGAGAGCCGTTGCCGACCGTGCCCCTGTCCGAGGCGCTGGACGACGTGCGCGCGGACCTGCTGGACGCCGAGCACCTGGTGCGAGCCGTCGCGTCCGGGCGGCGCAAGGGCGCCGACAAGCCCCCGTGGCGACGCGTCGAGCTGCGGTGGGTCGACCTCAAGGCGGGCCGACGCCTCCAGGTCACGGCGTACGACGCCACCCAGGCGCACACCGCGAACCACGCCGTCGGCGGCGAGGCGGAGGCCGCGGTGGCCGACCTCCTCGGCACCGCCTTCGGCCACTGGAACCTGGAGACCGCCGCGCGCACGGTCCAGCTGCGGGTCACCAAGAGCGGCGAGGCCGCCGTCACCGCCAGGCGGCGGGAGTCCGCGGTCGCGCCGGACCGCAGCCACGACCGGTCGAAGCACCGCCTCCTGCCGGACGACGACCCGGTGCTCGCGGCCCTCGGCATCACCGACGACCAGGGCCGGGTCAAGCCGAGCCGGCGGGCGAAGCTCCGCCAGGTCGAGGAGTTCCTCCGGCTGCTCGACGCCACGCTCACCGACGCCCTGGACGCCGGTCACCTGCGTACCCCGACCGAGGACGCCCCGCTGCGGGTCGCCGACCTCGGGTGCGGCAACGCCTACCTGACGTTCGCGGCCGAGCGCTACCTGCGCACCGTGCGCGGGCTGCCGGTGACCCTCACCGGGGTCGACGTGAAGCAGCAGTCCCACGACCACAACACCGAGCTGGCGGGGCTGCTGGAGGCGCGGGCGTCGTTCGCGGTCGGCACCATCGCCGGGGTCGAGCTCGACGACGCACCCGAGGTCGTGCTCGCGCTCCACGCGTGCGACACCGCGACCGACGAGGCGCTCGCCCGGGCCGTGGCGTGGGAGGCTCCCGTCGTGCTCGCCGCGCCCTGCTGCCACCGCGACGTCGCGGCGCAGGTGCGGCGGGCGACACCCCCCGCGCCGTACGCGCAGCTCACCCGCCACGGCATCCTCCGCGAGCGCCTCGCCGACACCCTCACCGACACGCTGCGTGCCTCCATGCTGCGGGCCCTCGGCCACCGCGTGGACGTCGTCGAGTTCGTCGACCCGGCGTACACGCCCCGCAGCACGATGCTCCGCGCCGTCCGTACCGGTGTCCGCGACGACGAGGCCCGGGCCGAGCACGACGCCCTCGCCGCCGACTGGGGCGTCCGGCCGCGGCTCGCGGAGCTGCTGGACGAGCGGCCCGGGGGAGGGGACGGCCGTGCGTGACCACTGGCGTCTCGGCGCGCTGCTCGTCGCGCTCGCGTGCTTCGTCCTGCCGTCCCTCGCCGGGCTGGGCGTCGCCGCCAGCGCGGACGACGAGACCTCGGAGGACGAGGGCTCCGAGCAGCCGGTCGGCTCGCGCGAGGAGTTCCGGTTCACCGATCCGCGCATCACCGAGTCCAGCGGCCTCGTCGTCGCCGACGGCTACGTCGTGACGACCAACGACTCCGGCGACGCCGCCCGCATCTACACCGTCGACCCGGACACCGGCGACACCGTCGGCACCACGACGTACGCCGACGGGGCCACCGACGTCGAGGCGCTGGCGCCCGCGGGCAACCGCGAGGTGTGGGTCGCCGACATCGGCGCGAACGCGGCCCCCCGTCGGACGGTCTCGGTGACCAGGGTGCCGTTCGGCCCCGGCGACGAGCAGGTGGACGCTCCGTCGTACGACCTCGTCTACCCCGACAACCGCTCCCGCGACGCCGAGTCGCTGCTGATCGAGCCGGGGACCGGCCGCCTGTTCGTGCTCACCAAGGAGGTGTTCGGCGGCGCCCTCTACCGGGCCCCCGCCGAGCTCAGCGAGGACGGCACGAACCGTCTCGAGCGCACCGGCGACCAGCGCCTGGTCGGCATCGCCACCGACGCCGCCTTCTTCCCCGACGGCGACCACGTCGTCGTCCGCGACTACTCCCAGGCGGTCTTCTACACCTGGCCGGACCTCGAGCAGATCGGGGACGTCGTCCTGCCCGAGCAGCCGCAGGGTGAGGCCATCGCCGTGGACGCCGAGGACCGCGTCCACATCAGCACCGAGGGGCAGGACTCGCCCGTCCTCTTCCTCACGCTGCCCGAGGAGCTGCGCACCGCCCTCAACGCGCCCGTCCGCGACGGCGGCCCCACCATCGTCGAGACCCCGGAGGGCTTCGAGCCCCCCGAGCCCGACGACGAGCAGGGCCTCACCCTGGGACCCGGCCGGGTCAACTGGCTGGTCGGCGGCATCCTCGGACTGGTCGGGCTCGTGCTGCTCGTCCGGGCCCTCCGACCGCGCTGAGGTCCGGCGCCGTCATCGGGCGCCGTCGTCGGGCGCCGCCGTCAGGCGGGGTCGTCGAGGACCATGAGGAGGACGGCCGGCTCGTCGTCCGGGAGCCACGGCGGACGGCCCTGGCCGATGGTGCGCCACCCGCTCCGCTCGTAGAGCCGGACGGCGGCCTGGTGCGCCGGGACGACGTCGAGCACCGGCAGGCGGCCGTGCTCGCGGATCCACCCGACCGCGGCGTCGAGCAGGGCCCGGCCGACGCCCCGCCCGCGCAGGTCGGGGAGCACGAAGAACGACGAGACCATCGCGAGACCGCTGCGGTCGAGACCGGTGGCGTGCGTCCAGGCGTCCGCGAAGTCGTCCTCCGGCACCTCGGCCACGGCCACCTGGCCGACCACCTCGCCGCCGGTCCCGCCGCCGGTCCCGCCGTCCAGCACGGCCGCGAACGCGGCCTCCTCGCCGGGGCGGACCACGAACTCCTCCGGCGGGAACGGCAGCGGCCAGCGGAACGGGTAGCGCGAGGCCGGCTGCTGGACGCGGAGCACCTCGACCAGGCGAGGGACGTCGCCGGCCGTGCGAGGGCGGATCGTCAGGCTCACGTCGGCCGAGACTAGTCAGCGGCCGGCGGTGGTGGTCGGGCCGGGCGGCGGGACCACCGGGAGGCGGTCACCTGACCGGGACGAGTCCGGGCACCGGGGCTGGGTACCGTCGCTGCCGTGGTGAGACTGCGCCGGACCTCGCCCAGCCAGCCGGGCTGGACGCGGCTCAAGCACGGGGCGGGTTTCCGCTACCTCGACACCCACGGCGAGCGTCTGGGCGAGGAGGACGTCGAGCGCGTCAAGGCCCTCGTCATCCCGCCCGCGTGGCGCGACGTGTGGATCACGCCGCACGAGCACGGCCACCTCCAGGCCGTCGGGACCGACGCCGCCGGGAGGAAGCAGTACCTCTACCACCCGCAGTGGCGGATGCGGCGAGACGTCGCGAAGTTCCGGCGCATGGAGGAGTTCGGGGAGGCGCTCGCCTCGGCGCGGGAGGTCGTCGTCTCCGACCTCGGTCGACGGGGCATGCCGCTGGAGCGGGCGTGCGCGGCCGCCGTCCGGCTGCTCGACCTGGGCTACTTCCGCATCGGCAACGACGTGTACGCCGACAGCAACGGCAGCTTCGGTCTCACGACCCTCGAGCGGCGCCACGTCCGGCGGCGCCAGGACCTGCTCGTCTTCACCTTCACCGGCAAGTCGGGCGTCGACCACCGCATCGAGATCGACGACGAGCTCGTCATCGCCGCGGTCGACGCGATGCGGCGCCGGCGCGGTGCGGACGACCCGCGGCTGCTGGCCTACAAGAAGGACCGCTCGTGGCGCTCGATCCTGCCCGAGCTGGTGAACGAGTACGTCCGCTCCACCACCGGCCTCGACGGGACCGCGAAGGACTTCCGGACCTGGCACGCGACCGTGCTCGCGGCGGCCGCGCTGGCGGAGTCCGAGGAGCCCGGCGAGACGCAGGCCTCCCGCAAGCGTGCGGTGTCGGGGGCGATGAAGGAGGTCGCCGCCTTCCTCGGCAACACCCCGACCATGGCCCGCAGCTCCTACGTCGACCCGCGGGTGGTCGGCGCCTACGAGGAGGGCCGCACCATCGCCGCCGCGACGTCGGTGGACTACGAGACCGTCGATGCCCGGCAGCTGGCGCTGGAGCGGGCGACGCTGGCGCTGCTGCGCGAGGAGGACTGAATGGGTCAGGCCGAGGTCACGCTCGTCCGCGGGGACATCACCGCGCAGGACGTCGACGCGGTGGTCAACGCCGCCAACACGCGGATGCGCGGCGGTGGGGGAGTGGACGGGGCCATCCACGCCGCCGGCGGCCCGGCCGTGCTCGAGGACTGCCGACGTCGCTTCCCCGACGGTCTCGCGGTCGGTGACGCCGGGTGGACGACGGCCGGGGCGATGCCGGCGACGTGGGTGATCCACGTCGTCGGGCCGAACCACCGTGCCGGCCAGACGGACCGGTCGCTGCTGGTGTCCTGCTACGCCCGGGCACTGGCGGTCGCCGACGAGCTCGGCGCCCGCACCGTGGCGTTCCCCCTGGTCAGCGCCGGGATCTACGGCTGGCCGCTCGAGGACGCCGCGGCCGTTGCCGTCGACACCCTCGGCTCGACGCCGACCGAGGTGAGCGAGGCCCGCCTGGTCGCGTACGACGCCTCCGCCGAGCAGGCGCTGCGGGCCGCGCTCGCGAGCCGGGCGTGAGGGGGGAATAGATCGACGACCCCCGAGGTTCGGTGACACGTCAACTCGTCGTCTTCTCGGAGGAGCGTCACCACATGACCTCGCTGTTCGACCCCATCACGCTGGGCGCCTGGGAGCTGCCGAACCGCCTCGTCATGGCGCCGCTGACGCGCAACCGCTCGAAGGGCACCGTCCCCGGTGACCTCGCGGTCGAGTACTACTCGCAGCGCGCCACCGCCGGCCTCATCACCACCGAGGGCAGCCAGCCCAGCGCCCGCGGCCAGGGCTACCTCGACACCCCCGGCTTCCACTCCGACGCCCAGCTCGCCGGCTGGCGTCGTGTGGCCGACGCGGTGCACGCGAAGGGCGGCCGGATCGTCGCCCAGCTGATGCACGCCGGTCGGATCGCGCACCCGGACAACACCGGCGGGCAGGAGATCATCGCGCCGAGCCCGATCGCCGCGCCGGGCGAGATGGTCACCGCCGACGGCTCGAAGCCGCACCCCGAGCCCCGCGAGCTGCGCGCAGACGAGATGGACGCCGTGGTCGCCGAGTTCGTGACCGCCGCCCGCAACGCCGTGGACGCCGGACTCGACGGCGTCGAGGTGCACTCCGCCAACGGCTACCTGCTGCACCAGTTCCTCGCGCCCGGCGCGAACCACCGCACCGACGAGTGGGGCGGCTCGCCGGAGAACCGCGCACGTCTGGCCGTCGAGGTCACCCGCGCCGTCGCCGCGGAGATCGGCGCCGACCGCGTCGGCATCCGCATCTCGCCGGCCCACAACATCCAGGGCTGCACCGAGGAGGACCCGGCCGACGTCGAGGCGACGTACCGCGCCCTCGTCGGCGGCATCGCCGACCTCGGCCTGGCGTACCTCAGCATCCTGGGCGACCCGAAGTCGGAGCTGTTCGCGACGCTTCGCCGCGAGTTCGGCGGCCCGGTGCTCGCGAACGACGGCTTCGGCACGGTCACCACCAAGGACGACGCCCAGAAGATCCTGGACGACGACCTCGCCGACGCGGTCGTCGTCGGTCGCCCGTTCATCGCCAACCCGGACCTCGTGCGCCGCTGGGAGATCGACGCCCCGCTGAACGAGCCCGACTCCGACACGTTCTACGGCGGCGGCGCGGAGGGGTACACCGACTACCCCTTCCTCGACGACGCCTCCTGACCCGGGGCCGGCCGGGCCTGGGGGGGAACCGGCCGACCACCCGAGGGCCTCGCGCCCCGACCGCACCCGCGGTCGGGGCGCGAGACGCGTCCGGGCCCGTGCACGTCGCCGATCGCGCCGGTCGGTGTGCGGGCGGAGTGACCGTGACCGCTGGTTGAGGTGCGAGCGCAGCGAGCGGTCGTCACCGCTGGTCGAGGTGCGAGCGCAGCGAGCCTCGAAACCCGGTGACCACCATGTCGGCGACGGGGGTTTCGAGGCTCCTCGCCCAGGGGCTCGGCACACCTCAACCGCCGGCGAGGCGGCTGCGACGGCGCCCGCGCGCGGTCGTCACCGCTGGTTGAGGTGCGAGCGCAGCGAGCCTCGAAACCCGGTGACCACCATGTCGGCGACGGGGGGTTTCGAGGCTCCTCGCCCAAGGGCTCGTCACACCTCGACCACCGGCGGGGCCAGCTGCGACAGCGCCGCGCGCGGTCGTCGCCGCTGGTTGAGGTGCGAGCGCAGCGAGCCTCGAAACCCGGTGACCACCATGTCGGCGACGGGGGTTTCGAGGCTCCTCGCCCAGGGGCTCGTCACACCGCAGCCGCCGGCGGGGCCGACTACGACAGCGCCGCGACCACGTGGTCGACGCAGGCGGTGAGCGCGCGGACGTCGTCCGGGTCGACCGCAGGGAAGGTCGCGACCCGCAGCTGGTTGCGGTGCAGGCCGCGGTAGCCGTCGACGTCCACGACCCCGTGGCGCCGCAGGACGGCGGAGACGTCGGCGACGTCGATGGCGTCGTCCAGGTCGATCGTGGTCACCACCTGCGAGCGCAGGTCTGGCTCGGCGACGAACAACCGCGCGTACGACGACGCCTCGGCCCAGGCGTGCAGCACGCCGGACGACTCCGCCGTGCGCGCGACCATCGCGTCCAGGCCGCCGGCCTCGTTCATCGCGTCGAGCTGGTGGGCCAGCAGGAACAGGGTGGCGACGGCGGGGGTGTTGAGGGTCTGGTCCTTGGCGCTGTTGTCGATCGCCGCCGGCAGGTCGAGGAACGCCGGCACGTAGCGGCCGGACGCCGCGATCTCCGCGGCCCGGTCCAGCGCGGCGGGGGAGAGGACGGCGATCCAGAGACCGCCGTCGGAGGCGAACGACTTCTGCGGCGCGAAGTAGTAGGCGTCCACCTCGCGCAGGTCGACGGCCAGGCCGCCCGCGCCCGACGTCGCGTCCACCAGGACCAGCGCGTCGTCGGCGGTGCCGGCGGGACGACGGACGGGCAGCATCACGCCGGTGGAGGTCTCGTTGTGGGGCCAGCAGTAGGCGTCCACGCCGTCCTCGGCCACCGGCGTCGACGCCGAGCCCGGGTCGGCGGGACGCAGCGACGGCTCGGCCAGCCAGGGGGCGCGGTGGACGGCGCCGGCGAACTTCGAGGAGAACTCGCCGTGGACGAGGTGCTGGCTGCGCTCCCGGACCAGCCCGAAGGCCGCGACCTCCCAGAACGCCGTCGACCCACCGTTGCCGAGCACCACCCGGTGACCGTCGGGGACGTCGAAGAGGGTCTCGAGGCCCTCGACCACCCGGTGCACGAGCCCGCGCACGGGGGCCTGCCGGTGGGAGGTCCCCATCAGGCTGCGACCGGTCGCGGCCAGCGCCTCGAGCGCGCCGTCCGGGACCTTCGAGGGGCCGGAACCGAAACGGCCGTCGGCGGGCAGGAGCTCGGCCGGGATGCGGACCTGTGCGGCGACGTCGGGACCCTGGCTCACGGGCCCATCCTCCCAGGCGGCAGCATGGAGCCGTGCTGGACATCCGCCGGGTGACGTACGACCACCCCGACGTGACGAGGCTCGTCGACGAGGTGCAGGCCGAGTACGTGCGCCGCTACGGCGGGCCCGACGCCGTCCCCCTCGACGAGACGATGTTCGTCGACGGCCTCGGCGGCTTCTTCGTCGGCTACGAGCCCGGCCCGGACGGCGCCGACGAGCCGGACACGGCGGTCGCGATGGGTGGCTGGCGGGTCCGCTCCGAGGTCGTCCGGCTCGGCGCGCGCAACGCCGCGGAGCTGAAGCGCATGTACGTCGCCCCCGCGGCGCGGGGCCGCGGCCACGCGCGGGCGATCCTCACCCACGTCGAGACGGACGCCGCGGCCAACGGCCACGACGTCCTCGTCCTGGAGACGGGGACGGCGCAGCCGGAGGCCATCGCGCTCTACCTCGCGTCCGGCTACGAGCCCGTCGCGCCGTACGGCTACTACGCCGACGAGCCCGACTGCCGCTGCTTCGCGCGGCGCCTGACCGCGCCGACCGACGCGCCCGACCGGACCGTCTAGCCCACGTCGCGTCGCGCGACCAGCGCCAGCGACACCAGCGGCAGCGCGACGACGTACGCCAGCACGATGGCCAGGGCCACCGGACCCGACAGGACGTCGAGCACGCCCGGCGACCCGCCGACGCCGTCCAGCGCCCCCACCAGCGAGCCGGCGGCGGTTCCGGGCAGCACCTCGGTCAGCGCCTCGACCGGGTCGAGCAGCGCGCCGACGCCGCGCAGCAGGTTCTCGACCACGAGCGCCCACACCAGCCCGAGCCCGACCGACAGCGACGTGCCCCGGGTGAGGGTGCCGAGGGTGAAGCCGAGCAGGGCCCACATCCCGAGGACGGCCAGCCCGGCGCCGACGGAGGTGGCGAGGTCGCCGGCCGCGGGCCACAGGACGGGCTCGGACTCGACGGCGGCGACGACCAGCGACGCGGAGAGGTCGACGGCCACGGAGGCGGCGACCGCGACGACGACGAGGACGAGGAGGGCGAGCACCGAGCCGCCCGCGACGGCCGTGCGTCGCAGGCCGGAGGTGTACGCCGTCTTCCAGGTGCCCCAGCCGTAGCCGCTGCCGGCGACGAGCGCCCCGAGGACGAGCATGAGGGCGCCGCCGAACATCGGCATCCCCTGCACCAGCACCGACGGGACGGCGGCCGGCAGCACCCCGGCGAGCAGCTCCTGGGCCGGGACGCCGTCCGCCGGGCCGAAGCCGTCGCCGGTGGTGTAGGCGAGGTAGTCGAAGACGTAGCCGAACAGCAGCGACAGGACCAGCCAGACGCCGATCGTGACCCACACCGCCGGCCAGCGGCACAGGCGGAACAGCTCGGCGCGGGTGGCGCGGAGCAGGCCGGGCGTGGCGGGGGTGCCGGTCGTGGTCGTCGTCGCGCTCATGCCGCGACCTCCGTCCTGGTCGTGGTCATCTCGAAGAACACCTGCTCGAGGCTCCGCTCGGCGCGGACGGCCTCGTGGACGTCGACGCCGCCCGCGACCAGCGCACGCACGAGCTCGGGGGCGTCGTCGGCGGACACCTCGACGTCGATCGTGCCGGTGTCGGGGGAGAGCCGGACGCCGTCGTCACCCGCGACGCGCATCGCCACGGCGAGCGCCTCGTCGGTGGGGGTCGCGCTCAGGCGGAGCACCGCGCGGCCGCGCAGCTCGTGGACCGCGCCCTCACGCAGGAGGCGACCGTCCGCGACCACGCCCACCCGGTCGCAGACCTCCTGGACCTCGCCGAGCATGTGGCTCGAGAGCAGCACGGTGCGGCCCTCGGCGGCGAGACCGACCAGCAGGGCGCGCATGTCCGCCATCCCCGCCGGGTCGAGCCCGTTGGTGGGTTCGTCCAGGACGACGAGGTCGGGGTCCCCGAGCAGCGCGGCGGCCACCCCGAGCCGCTGCTTCATGCCGAGGGAGTAGGAGCGGAACCGGTCGCCGGCGCGGTCGGCGAGGTCGACCCGGGCGAGGACCGGCGCGACCGCGGCGTCGGGCAGGCCGCGCAGCCGGGCGAGGGTGCGGAGGTTGTCGCGCCCCGACAGGGACGGGTGGAAGCCGGGGCCCTCGACCAGGGCGCCGACGCGGGCGGTCGCGGCGGGGGAGCCCGCGGGCTCCCCGAGCACGGTGGCCGTCCCCGAGGTCGGCCGCACGAGCCCGAGCACCATCCGCAGCGTCGTGGTCTTGCCGGCGCCGTTGGGCCCCAGGAAGCCGTAGACCTCGCCGCGGCGGACGGTCAGGGAGACGGCGTCGACCGCGGTGCGGTCGCCGTACGTCTTCGTCAGCGAGCGGGTCTCGACCGCGAGCGCGGCGCTCGGAGGGGTGGGGTGTCTCGTCATGACCCCCACCCTGGGCCGGCGCGGCCCCCCGCGGCGTCCGCCGACGGGCGGGGGTCGGGGGCGACCGACTACGCGGATCCGCGTACGCCGTCGCCGCGTCGCGGACGACGCCGCCCGGGCGGCGATGGACCTAGCCTCTCCCGGTGAGCACCCCCGCCGTGCCGGCCGCGCCCCCGCTGCGCCCGTGGCTCGCCGCCCTCGCGCTGCTGGTGATGGCGGGGACGGCGGGCAGCAACGCCGCCGACGGCCGCGCCCGACTGGGCCCGGCGCTGCTGCTGGCCGCGGTCGCGGTGCTGCCGGTGCTCCTCGCCGCGCGACGACCGGGACCCCCGCTCGTGGTCAACGGGCTGGCGCTGGCGGCGTACCTCGCGCTCGGGCTCGCGTCCGGGCCGGTGTTCCTGACCGTCGCGCTCACGACGTACGTCGTCGCGCGCGAGCACCGGCCCCGGGCCTGGGGCCCGTGGGCGGCCGCGGCGCTGGTGCTCGTCGGGGCCGGTGGCGTCCTCGGCGTCCTGCGGGGTGAGAGGGAGGCGGTCTCGACCGGCTGGCCCTGGCTCGCGATGGTCGCCCTGGTCGTGGCGGCCGGAGCCCTCGCGTCGCTGACCCGGGCGCGCGCGGAGGCGCGCCGGGAGCGGGCCGACCGTGCGGCCGCCGAGGAGCGGCTGCGGATGGCCCAGGACCTCCACGACGGGGTCGGCCACGGGCTGGCCGTCGTCGCGATGCAGGCCGGGGTCGCGCTGCACGTGCTCGACCGCGACCCCGGCGCCGCACGGGCGAGCCTCGAGGCCATCCGAGACGCGAGCCGCGACTCCCTCGACCGCCTGCGCAGCGAGCTCGACCGGCTCGCGGGGGTCGAGGACGCCGCCGCCCCGCGCCGTCCGGAGCCAGGGCTCGCGGACGTCGCCGCGACCGTCGAGCGGGTGCGTCGCGGCGGCCCGGCGGTCGACCTCCGCGCGGACGCCGACGGTGTCCGGGCCGACGTCGCGGACCTCGACGTGCCCCCGGAGGTGGGCGAGACCGCCCACCGCGTCGTCCAGGAGGCGCTCACGAACGTGCTCCGCCACTCCGGCGCCCGCCGCGTCACGGTCGTGCTGGCCACGACCTCGGCGTGGCTCACCGTCGAGGTCGCCGACGACGGCACCGGACCGGCGGCGGGCGCGGGCCGTGCGGGCCTCGGCCTGGCCGGTCTGCGGCGGCGGGTGTCCGCGCTCGGTGGCATGCTCGAGGCCGGCCCGGGGCGCTCCGGCGGCTTCCGGGTGGAGGCCAGGCTGCCGCTGGACGGACGGGAGGGACGATGACCGAGCAGGCCGTCCCGGCGCCCGTCCGGGTCGCGGTGGTCGACGACCAGGCCCTGGTGCGCATGGGCCTGACGACCCTGCTGCGCAGCGAGCCCGGGCTCGAGCTCGTCGGGGAGGCCGCGGACGGCCGAGCCGGTCTGGCCCTCGTCCGACGCACCCGGCCGGACGTCGTCCTGTGCGACATCCGCATGCCGGTGCTCGACGGGCTGGGGCTGCTCGAGGAGGTCGGGCGCGACCCCGACCTGGCGTCGGTGCGGGTGGTGATGCTGACGACCTTCGAGCTGGACGAGTACGTGTTCACGGCCCTCCGGCTCGGCGCCAGCGGCTTCCTGCTGAAGGACGCCGACCCCGGCCGGCTGCTGGACGCCGTCCGGGTGGTCGCCGACGGAGGCTCGCTGCTCGCGCCGACCGTGACCCGGCGGGTGATCGAGCACTTCGGGGGAACGGCGGCCGCCCCGGCAGCACGACCGCACCCCCGGATCGGCGAGCTGACCGAGCGGGAGCGGGAGATCGCCGGCTGGGTCGCCACCGGTCGGTCGAACGCGGAGATCGCGGACGAGCTCGTCGTCAGCCCCGACACCGTGCGGACCCACGTGAGCCGCGCGATGGTGAAGCTCGGCGCCCGCGACCGCGCGCAGCTGGTCGTGTTCGCCCTCGAGTCCGGCCTCGGCACGTGAACGGCCCCTGCTCTTGAGGGGTCAAAGCAAAGTTCTTGAGCAAAATCACAGTTTCCCGGACAGGTCCGCCCGCGCTTCCTAGATTCGACGTCATGAGCGCGATGCCCCAGTCGGTCCCCTCCCGGTCGGTCCCCGCCGCACTGTCGGTGGGTCAGCCGACCACGGCCATCCGCCTCGTGCAGGTCTTCGGCCTGCTCGTCGCGGCGCTGCTGGTGGGCCTGGCCCTCCTCGTCGGCGCCTGAGCGCACCGCGGGCCCGGCGCCCGCGGCGTGCCACCACCGGCGCGAGCCGGCACGTGCCCACGTCCGGGCACACCTCCTCCTCCCCCCGGAGCCCCCCGTGCTGCCACACCGTCGCGCCGTCGCGCGCCCGCTCAGCCCGTCGTCCGTCGCCGGCGCCGCCGTCGGCTCCGTCGCGAACGCGATGCTGGTCAGCTCGGCGCTGCTGTTCGCCCTGGTCTGCGTGACCGTGCTGCCCGGGGCGTCGCTGCCCGACTCCGAGCTCACCGCGGCCCGCCCGATCGAGGACTACGCCCGCTACGACGGCCAGTCCACCTGCGCGCCCGCCGCGAAGCCCGGCACGAAGGCGCTGCAGTCCTGGATGGTCCGCACCTACGGCGGCTCGAAGGGGCCGATCTCGCGGCCCTGCAACTCCGGCGGGCAGTCCGAGCACAAGGAGGGGCGCGCCCTCGACTGGACGATGGACGCCGCCGAGGCGGCCGACAGGACCGCCGTCCGCCGCTGGCTGGACGACGTGTTCGCCGCCGACGGCCAGGGCCGACCCCACGCCAAGGCGCGGCGGATGGGGATCATGTACATCATCTGGGACGACCGGATCTGGCGCTCCTACGACGAGTTCGCCGTCGGCCCCTACACCCCGTGCAAGCCCGTCACGGACTGCTCCAAGACCGCCCGCCACCGCGACCACGTCCACGTCTCGCTGAGCCGCGCGGGTGGTCGCGGTGACACCAGCTGGTACGCCGGACGGCTCTGACTCGGCCTCAGGGCGTCAGGTCGTAGCGCACCTCGCCCTGCTCCCAGCCCTCGACGGGGTCGTCCCAGCGCTGGACCCAGGTCTCGGTCTCGGTGAAGCCCAGGCGCTCCAGCACACGACGCGAGCCGGTGTTGACGGCCATGCTCGACGCCCACACCCGGACGAGGCCGAGGGTGCCGAAGGCGTGGTCGACCAGCGTGTGGCAGCCCTCGGTGGCCAGCCCCCGACCCCACACCGCGCGGGGGAGGCGGTAGCCGAGGTGCGCCACGCCGTCCTCGCCGGGGGTGACGCCGAGGCCCCACCACCCCGCGAACGTCTCGTCGGCACGCAGGAACCCGACCCAGTAGCCGAGACCGCGGGACGGGTCGGAGCGGAACCTGCGGCGCTCCGTCCACTCGTCGGCCGTCTCGGCCTCGGTGGTCGGTCGCCCGGTGAGGTAGCGCATGACCTCGGGGTCGGCGTTGAGCGCCGACAGGTGGGGCAGGTGCTCGAGCGTGGCCGGGACCAGCCGGAGCCGCTCGCTGTGCAGCTCCGGCAGGCCCACCGTCACCTCAGTCCTCCCACCCCGCGTCCCAGCCCGGGACGTCGCCCGCGGGGCGCTCGCCGTCCCCGACGTACACGGCCGACGGGCGGATCAGTCGGCCGGTGCGCTTCTGCTCGAGGATGTGCGCGGACCAGCCGGCCGTCCGGGCGCAGGTGAACATCGACGTGAACATGGGCGCGGGCACCTCGGCGAAGTCGAGGACGATCGCCGCCCAGAACTCCACGTTCGTCTCCAGCACGCGGTCGGGACGCCGCTCGCGGAGCTCGGCCAGCGCGGCCTTCTCGAGCGCCTCGGCGACCTCGTAGCGGGGGGCGCCGAGCTCGCGCGCCGTGCGACGGAGCACGCGGGCGCGCGGGTCCTCGGCACGGTAGACGCGGTGGCCGAAGCCCATGAGGCGCTCACCGCGGTCGAGCAGGCCCTTGACGTACGCCGACGCGTCGCCCGAGGACTCGACGTCGCTGATCATCCCGAGCACCCGGGACGGCGCGCCGCCGTGCAGCGGACCCGACATCGCGCCGATCGCGCCGGAGAACGCCGCGCCGACGTCCGCGCCGGTCGAGGTGATGACCCGCGCGGTGAAGGTGGAGGCGTTCATGCCGTGCTCGGCGGCGGACGACCAGTACGCGTCGATCGCCTTGACGTGGGCGGGGTCGGCCTCGCCCTTCCAGCGGATCAGGAACTTCTCGGCCAGGGTCCGGCCCTCGTCGACCTCGGCCTGGGGCACCACGGGCTGGTGCAGGCCGCGGGCCGACTGCGCGGCGTACGACAGCACCATGACGGCGACGCGGGAGAGGTCCTCGCGGGCCTGCTCGTCGCTGATGTCGTAGGTCTGGCGGAAGCCGAAGGCCGGCGCCAGCATCGCGATCGCAGCCTGGACGTCGACGCGGACGTCGCCGGTGTGGACCGGGATGTTGTACGCCTCGGCGGGCGGCAGCCCGGGGTCGTAGCGACCGTCGATGAGCAGGCCCCAGACCTTCTCGAAGGGGACCCGCCCCACCAGCTCCTCGATGTCGACGCCGCGGTAGCGCAGCGCCCCTCCCTCGCGGTCCGGCTCGGCGATCTCGGTCTCGAAGGCGACCACGCCCTCGAGCCCGTGGTGGACCTCGGTCATCTGTGCTCCCTTCGCACCCGGCTCCGGTGCCGGGTCTGCCGTGCGCAGCCTGCCTCACCCGGGCCCGCTCGCGCGAGGGATCCGCGACAGTGGTGCGAGGTCGGACCGCGGGGGCGCCGGTAGGTTCGGGGCGTGACCCAGCCCCACCTCGGCGACCTCGGCGACGTCGCCGCCATGCGCGAGGAGTACGCCGCGAGCGGGCTCGACGAGTCCGACCTCGCCGGCGACCCGTTCACGATGTTCGACCGCTGGTTCGCCGAGGCCCGCGACGCGGGCCTCCACGAGCCCAACGCGATGGTCGTCGCGACCGTCTCGGCCGAGGGCCGCCCCGCCGCGCGGACGGTGCTGCTCAAGGGCGTCGACACCCTCGGGTTCCGCTTCTACACCAACACGTCGTCGCGCAAGGGGACCGACCTCGCCGCCGTCCCCGCCTGCTCGCTGCTGTTCCCCTGGCACCCGCTCGAGCGGCAGGTCCGCGTCGACGGCGTGGCCGAGCCGCTGCACCGCGACGAGGTGGCGGCGTACTTTGCCTCCCGGCCGCGCGGCTCCCGGCTCGGCGCCTGGGCGTCGGACCAGTCGCGCCCGGTCGGCTCGCGCGCGGAGATCGAGCAGGCGTGGGCCGACGCCGAGGCGCGCTTCGAGGGCGTCGAGGACGTCCCCGTCCCGCCGGACTGGGGCGGCTACCTCGTCCGCCCGTGGCGCCTGGAGTTCTGGCAGGGCCGCCGCAACCGCCTCCACGACCGCCTCGTCTACGAGCGTGACCACGTCGAGGCCACCGAGTGGCGCGTCGTCCGCCTGAACCCCTAGCCGCCACGGTCTCGACCCGCGGTCGCGACCTCGCAGGCTCGACCACCTCAGCCGGCCGATAACCGCTTGTGAGCACGCGGGCGCCGACCTACGGTGGAGGTACACGGGAAAGGAGGTGGTCCGACAGATGAGTTCTGACAGGACACGTGAGGTGGCTGCTCGCTAGCAGCTCCACCCAGCGCGGGCCCCGCGGGTGGGACAGACCCCACCGCGACCCGCTGCCAGCGGTGTAGCAGCGGCTGGCACTACCGGGCAGTCACCCGGCCCCCAGGCGCTCCGGCACGTCCGACCGGAGTCCCTCGACGATCCGATCGAGGGGACCACGCCTGGGGGCCGTTCCCGTCTCCGGGCCGGCTCAGCCGGCGCGCACCCAGGTCGCCGTGTCCGCGGCGCCTGGCACGGGTCCGGAGCAGGCGAGCACCTCGCCGCTGGGCGGCTCGACCGCCGACTCGCCGCAGTTGAGCTGGCACACCAGGTCGCCGCGTCGCAGCACCAGGACGTCGCCGTCGACCTCGACGGTCACCTCGCGCGGCACGCCCGGCAGCACCTCGCGCCGCGCGGCCAGGGCGCGACGGTAGAAGGCCAGCGTCGAGTCGTCGTCTGCCTGCTG
Source organism: Nocardioides sp. CFH 31398 (assembly GCF_022436705.1). Taxonomy (GTDB): domain Bacteria; phylum Actinomycetota; class Actinomycetes; order Propionibacteriales; family Nocardioidaceae; genus Nocardioides. The sequence continues at coordinate 27,863 of NZ_JAKUHT010000002.1, forward strand.
GACGGCGACCGACAGCGACGCCCACTCCGCGGGCTGCGGCAGCCACGGCTGGCTGCCCGCCGGGGCCGGCCCGAAGCCGTACGGCGGCTCGTCGCCCTCCCACGGCAGGGGCACGCGGCAGCCGTCCCGGCCGACCTCGCCGGTGCGGAACCACGAGGGGTCCGTGCGGTGCTCGGGGGCGACGTCCGCCTCGGGCAGGCCGAGCTCCTCGCCCTGGTAGAGGTACGCCGACCCGGGCAGCGCGAGCATCGTCAGCGTCGCGGCCCGCGCGCGGGCCAGGCCCCGCTCGGGCGTCGCGCCCGCGGCGTACCGCGTGGGGTGGCGGACGACGTCGTGGTTCGACAGCACCCAGGTCGCGGACGCGTCGACCCGCCCGACGGCCTCGAGGGTGTCGGCCACGACGCCCGCGAAGGCGGACGCCGACCAGGGCGCGAGCAGCCAGGCGAAGTTGAACGCCTGCTGGAACTCGTCGGCGCGCACGTAGCGCGACATCGACTCCGCGTCCGGCGTCCAGGCCTCGGCGACCATCATCCGCTCGGCCCCCTGCGCGGAGTACGCCGCCAGCACGTCGTGCCAGCGCCGGTAGACCTCGTGGACGCCGGGCTGGTCCCACATCGGCTCGTCGGCGCGGTCGCGGGCGACCATCGAGTCGTCACGGCCCGGCGGCGGCAGGTCCGGGTCGTCGTGGTCCGGCAGCCCGGGCGCCTTGACGAGCCCGTGCGCGACGTCGACGCGGAACCCGTCGACCCCACGGTCGAGCCAGAACCGCAGGACGTCGACGAACATGTCGCCGACCTCCGGGTGCTGCCAGTCGAGGTCGGGCTGGGTGGAGTCGAAGAGGTGCAGGTACCACTCCGGATCCTCCGAGCCGTCGTCCACGCGGGTCCACGCGGAGCCACCGAAGACCGAGCGCCAGTTGTTCGGCGGCTCGGGGCTCGGTGGGCGGAAGTGGTAGCGGGCGCGCTCCGGCGAGCCGGGACCGGCCTCGACGGCGGCGCGGAACCACGCGTGCTCGGACGAGGTGTGGTTCGGGACCAGGTCGACGATGACCCGCAGGCCGAGGCCGTGGGCGGCCTCGACCAGGCGCTCGGCGTCCCCGAGGTCGCCGAACAGCGGGTCGACGTCGCGGTAGTCGGCGACGTCGTAGCCGTGGTCGTGCTGCGGCGAGCGGTAGAACGGCGTCAACCAGACCGCGTCGACGCCGAGGTCGGCGAGGTGGGGGAGCCGGGCGGTGATGCCCGGCAGGTCGCCCACGCCGTCGCCGTCGGCGTCGGCGAAGCTCCGGACGTAGACCTGGTAGACGGTCGCGTCCCGCCACCAGGGTCCGTCGGCGGACCCGTTTTTGGATCGATCCAAAACCATGGCGTCGAGTCTGTCACGGAGGGTGACGGCCTGGTTCGTCGTGGTCGGCCGTGGTGTGCTCCGACATGCCCCAGCGCGCCGGCTCCCCGCCTGGTCCTCGTGACCGGGGCCGCGGTGGTCCTGGCCGGGACCGCCCTCGTCGGCCACGGGCTCGCGACCGACGACCGGGCCGGCGAGCGGGCCACCGAGCGGCTACGTCGAGCGGTGGGGCGGTCGCCGGGAGGCCTCGCGTCCCGGCACGTGGGCCCGTTTCGCGGTGGTCGACGAGGGCGACCGCACCGTCGAGGTGGTCCACCTCGAGAGGTGGCCCCACGGCAGCTGGTCGGTCGGGGGCGGCCAGGGCTGCCGGCAGGGGACCGGCGCCTGGCGGGCCCGCCTCAGGCGCTCGCCGCCCAGCCGAACGACTCGGCGTCGACCGTGATCCAGGTGTGCTCGGCGGTCCCGACGATCGCGCCGGCGTCGTCGTAGAGGGTGGCCGCGGTCCGGATCTTGCGGCCGTCCTCGCCGCGGCCCTCGCCGACCACGACGTGCTCCACGCCGGGGGCGGGCAAGGAGGCCAGCGACGCCGTCATCCGCCCGAGCACCATCGCGCGCTCGCCGATGCCGACCGCCCACGCGCTGATGCAGTCGAGGGCGGACCAGGTGGCGCCGACGTCGGACGTGGTGGGGTCGCCCGGTGTCCAGGTCGCCGCGACGCGGAGGTCGGCGACGGGGCCGGGGAAGATCCGCAGGCCGTCGCCGGCCCCGCGGGCGGTGCCGCAGCCGAAGCACGTGTCGAAGCCGTGGTGGGTGAGCCCCGGGTACGCCGCCTCGGCGGCGCGGGCGACGTCGGCGGGCACCGCGGCCGCCGGCGAGGGGGCCGCGGCCGCCGGTGTCGCGGAGGCGACCTCGTCCCCGTCGTGGGTCAGCGTCGTGGTCCCGTCGGCGGTGACGACGACGAGCGGGGTGTCGAGGGGCGGGGGACGGCGCAGCGTCACGGTCACCGGGGCTGTCGGCGCGACGTCCGGGACGAGCGCCGCGAGGGCGCCGGCCACCCAGCCGCCGTTGCCGGAGGCGGGCGGGCCGCAGAAGCGGGCGGGCACGGTCAGGGTCGTCACCGGACCGAGTCTGCCCGCCTCCGCGGCCACCGCGGCGCGCGGGCCGGTCAGTACGCGACGGCCACGTCGAGCACCCAGGTGATGCCGAAGCGGTCGACGAGCATGCCGTACGCCGGGCTCCACTGCGAGGGTCCGAAGGCCTCGACCACCTCGGCGCCGTCGGACAGCGCCTCCCAGATGCCGGTGACCTCCTCGACCGTCTCCCCGCGCAGGGAGACGAACACGTCGCGGACGCCGCGCTCCAGCGGCTTGCTGGCCGGGGCGTCGTAGGCCATGACGGTGAACCCGTTCGGCGCGAGGACCTGGCCGAAGACGACCTGGTCGGCCTCCTCGGGCCGCTCGGTGCGCCCGGCCTGGTCGTTGGTGACCACCACGGCCCGGCCGCCCGTGGCGGCGGCGTAGAACTCGAGGGCCTCGCGGGCCTGACCGCGGAAGTTCAGGTGGGGGACGACGGCGACGGACATGGGCGTGCTCCATTCGTGAGGGTGGTGGCGACGACGCGGGCGGTCGACGCGGACCGGCCGCGGGCGCGACCGGCCGACCGGGCGTCGTACGTCGACGGCCGGTGGCTGTGGGTGGGGCGAGGTGGTCGGCTAGCCCGGCGGCGCGACGCGCAGGGCGGGCAGGACGACCACGTCGACGAGGTGCATGAGCTCGTCGACGTCGACGGGACGGCGCTCCACCGCGAGGCGGAAGGCGGTCATGGCCGGGGTGACGCGGGCGACGGTGGCGACGTCGGCGCCATCGGGGACCTCGCCGCGGTCGACCGCGCGCTGCATGAGCAGGCGCTGGGACTCGACGAAGGGACCCACCATGGCGTTGCTGGCCGCCTCGGCGAGCTCCGGCGACTGCGACAGCAGGGAGGTGAGTCCGCGCATGACGCCCAGCGACCGCTCGTCGTCGGCGGGGGTCTGCGGTCGGAACAGTGCGGCCAGGTCGCCGCGCAGGGTGCCGGTGTCGGGCAGGTCGGCCAGCCGCGGCGGGTCGCCGCCCATCCGCCCGACGGCGGCGAGGACGAGCTCGGCCTTGGACGGCCAGCGGCGGTAGATGGTCGCCTTGCCCGCGCCGGCCCGGCGGGCGACCTCGGCGGTGGTGAGGTCGTCGTACCCGACCTCGGTGAGCAGGTCGAGCGTCGCCTCGAGGATCGCCACGTCGCGGCCGGCGTCGCGGGGCCTCCCGCCGGTGCTCGTGGTCATGCCAGTAACGATACCGGCCAGTTCTGGTACTGACAAGTACCGGAACTGGCCGGAGCCAGGAGGGGGTCGTCAGTCCTTGACGGCGTCGTACCGGTCGAGCGCCTCGCGGCGCTCCTCCTTGTGGTCGACGATCGGGTGCGGGTAACCGACCCGGTCCCGGTCGTCGGCGGACGGCTCGTGCGGGTCGCCGACGTCGGCGAGCTCGGGGACCCAGCGGCGCACGTAGTCACCCTTCGGGTCGAACTTCTTGCCCTGCGTCGTGGGGTTGAAGATCCGGAAGAACGGCGAGGCGTCCGTCCCGGACCCGGCGACCCACTGCCAGCCGTGGTTGTTGGACGCGAGGTCGCCGTCCGCGAGCAGGCCGAGGAAGTGACGGGCGCCGTGCTGCCACTCGACGTGGAGGTCCTTCACGAGGAAGCTCGCGGTGATCATCCGCAGCCGGTTGTGCATCCAGCCGCTCTGCCGCAGCTGACGCATCCCGGCGTCGACGATGGGGAAGCCGGTGCGACCCTCGCGCCACGCGTCGAACGCCTCGCCGGGCTCCGCGTAGCTCATCCGCGCGAACTCCGGCTTGTAGTACTCCCGCGCGGTCTCCGGGCGGCGGAACAGGACGTCGGCGTAGAACTCGCGCCACGCGATCTCGGTGCGGTACGCCGTCCGGCCCTCGCCGCTGCCCTTCGCCAGGTCGGCCAGGATCGTGCGCGGGTGGATCTCGCCGTACTTGAGGTGCGTCGACATCCGCGAGGTGCGGTCGTGGTCGGGCCGGTCGCGCTCGTCGTCGTACGCCGCGACGTCGTCGGCGAACTCCCGCCACCGCTTCGCGGCGGCGTCCTCGCCGGCCTCGGGGATGGTGAGGTCCTTCGGCAGGTCGACCGTCGGGACGTCGACGGTCTCGTCGAGCTCCAGCCACGAGCCGCCGGAGGGGGTGTCGTACGGCTTCTCCCAGCCGATGTCCTTCCAGGCCCGCGAGAAGGGCGTGAACACCTGGTAGGCCTTGCCCGAGCCGTTCTTCACCGTCCCGGGCGCCACGGCGTACGGCGAGCCGACGCGGACCAGCTCGATGCCCGCCTTCTCCAGCTCGGCCTCGACCCGCTCGTCGCGCTCACGGCCGTAGGGACCGAAGTCCTCGGCCACGAAGACCCGCGTCGCGTCGACGGCCTTGGCGGCCAGCACGACCTGGCGCTCCGGCTTCCCGCGGACGACGGACAGCGAGGTCCGCCGCTTCGCCAGCGACGCGTCGAGGCTGCGCAGCGAGTCGCACAGGTAGGCGCGGCGCGAGACGCCGGACGGTCCCCACAGGGCGGGGTCGAGCACGAACAGCGGCAGCACCGGGCCCGAGTCGCTGGCCTGCAGCAGGGCGGGGTTGTCGGCGAGGCGCAGGTCGCGGCGGAACCACATGACGGCGGGCTCGTTCTCGGCACTCACACCGTCTTCGTACCCCGCGGGGCCCGGTCGGCGACAGCGGGCCCGCCGCTCGGGGCGGCGGGCCCGCCGGCTCCGTGGCTCACGCGTCGATCGCGGTGCGCTCCCGCTCGGGGGCGGCGATGTGGATCTTGCGCGGCTTGGCCCTCTCGGCCACCGGCACGGTGAGCCTCAGGACGCCGTCGGTGTACGTCGCCTCGAGCCGGTCGAGGTCGAGGTTGTCGCCGAGCACGAGCTGGCGGCTGAAGGAGCCGCGCGGCCGCTCGGCGGCCAGCTGCTCCACGCCCTCGCGGTCGTCGTGCGGGCCGCGGCGCTCGGCGCGGACGGTCAGCACGTTGCGCTCGACGTCGAGGTCGATGCTGTCGCGGGCGACGCCGGGCAGGTCGAACTCGATGACGAAGGTGTCGCCGTCGCGCCAGGCGTCCATCGGCATGACGGTCGGGCGGCCGGTGCTCCCGGCGGAGCCGAAGACCTGCTGGGCGAGGCGGTCGAGGTCGCGGAACGGGTCGGTGGTCCTGAGCATCATGGTGTCCTCCTGACGGTGTCTCGGGGTTGGAAGAAGACTGCACATTCTTTATAGCGTCGGACTCAAGTTAGTTCAAGCGCTGGGTCGTCGCCGACCATGGGTCACAATGGATCCGTGAGCGACCTGATCGACACCACCGAGATGTACCTCCGGACGATCTACGAGCTCGTGGAGGAGGACATCGTCCCCCTGCGCGCGCGCATCGCGGAGCGCCTGCACCAGAGCGGTCCGACGGTGTCGCAGACGGTCGCCCGGATGGAGCGCGACGGCCTGCTCACGGTCGAGGGGGACCGCCACCTCGAGCTCACCCCCGAGGGCCGGCGTCTCGCGACCCGCGTCATGCGCAAGCACCGCCTCGCCGAGCGGCTGCTCACCGACGTCATCGGCCTCGAGTGGGAGCTCGTCCACGAGGAGGCCTGCCGCTGGGAGCACGTCATGTCCGAGACCGTCGAGCGCCGCCTGCTCGAGCTGCTCGACAATCCGACCTCCTCGCCGTACGGCAACCCGATCCCGGGCCTCGACGAGCTGGGTCAGACCTCCCTGCCCGAGAACTTCATGGAGGGCGTGCAGCCCCTGTCCACCGCGGCCGGCGACGACGAGTCCCGCGTGCACGTCCGCCGGATCTCGGAGGAGATGCAGAAGGACGAGCAGCTCATGTCCGCGCTGCGTCGCGTCGGCGCGCTCCCCGACAAGACCGTCGTCGTCGCCGCCACGGAGCAGGGCGTCCTCGTCGGCTCCGGCGGCGAGACCGCCGAGATCGTCCCAGAGGCGGCCGACCACATCTTCGTGTCGAAGCTGTAGCGAGGTCTCGGACCGACCCTCCGGGCGTCTCAGCCGACCCGGCTGGTGGTGCCGCTCGACGCCGGGAGATCCCCCAGGAGCGCCGTCAGGAACTCGCTGCACCCCGCGTGCACCGTGCACGTCGCGTGCTCGTCGCCGCGGGTGGTGCCGCGGTTGACGATGACCACGGGGGTGCCCTCCCTCGCCGCGCGCTTGACGAACCGCAGCCCGCTCATCACCGCGAGCGAGGAGCCCGCCACGAGCAGGGCGCCGTCCGACGCGGTCAGCGCCTCGACGGCGTCGTAGCAGCGCTGCACGCGGTCCTTCGGGACGTTCTCGCCGAAGAACACGACGTGCGGCTTGAGGATGCCGCCGCAGGCCTCGCAGTCGGGGACGACGAACCCGGCGGTGTCGTCGAGCGCGACGTCGCCGTCCGGGCGGACGACGGCGTCGTCGTGCGCCTCCACCCAACCGGGGTTCAGCGCGGTCATCCGCGCGTGCAGCGCCGCGCGCGGCGTGACGGCCCGGCAGTCGAGGCAGACCACCTCCGCGATCCGTCCGTGGAGCGCGACGAGGGAGCGCGAGCCCGCCTGCTCGTGGAGCCCGTCGACGTTCTGCGTGATGAGCAGGGTCGGGTCGAGCGCCGCCAGCGCCCGGTGACCGGCGTTCGGCTCGGCCCGTCGCATCCGTCCCCAGCCGACGTGGCTGCGCGCCCAGTAGCGCTGGCGCGCCGCGTGCCCGGAGACGAACTCCTGGTAGGTCATCGGCTGCCGGGCCACGGAGCCCGGGCCGCGGTAGTCGGGGATTCCCGAGTCGGTGGACAGCCCCGCGCCCGTCAGCACCACCAGCGGACGCCCCGACAGCAGGGCGAGCGCGCGGTCGCGCGCGTCGGTCGCCGTGGTCGTCACGTGCCGTAGCGGACGGCGGCCCGCGCCCTGGCCTTCGCGGCCTCGACCTCGCGGTCCTTCGGCGGCGCGGTCGTCACCAGGCGGTCGAGCAGCCGCTGCGTGGTGGCGGCGATCTCGGCGACGGCCTCGTCGTACGCCGCCGCGTTCGCCGCCGAGGGCTTGGTCGCTCCGCCCACCTTCCTGACGTACTGCAGCGCCGCCGCCGCGACCTCGTCCGGCGAGGCCGGGGGCGCGAAGTTGTTGAGCGGGCGGATATTGCGGCACATGCGGCGAGCGTACGTCGCCGCGGAGGGGCCTGACAGGATCAGCAGGTGCCCGACCGTGACCTCGACCTCGTCCTCCTCGGCGCCACCGGGTTCACCGGCGGCCTGACCGCCGACTACCTTGCGGCGAACGCCCCCGACGACCTCCGCTGGGCCCTCGCCGGACGCAGCGACGACAAGCTGGCCGCCGTGCGCGACCGCCTCGGCCTGCCCGACCTGGAGCTGGTCGTCGTGGACTCCTCCGACCCCGCGGGGCTCGCGGCGATGGCCGCCCGCACGCGCCTCGTCGTCACGACCGTCGGGCCGTACCAGGCGTACGGGGAGCCGCTGGTCGCCGCGTGCGCGGCCGCGGGCACCGACTACTGCGACCTCACGGGCGAGCCGGAGTTCGTCGACCGCATGTACGTCGCCCACCACGACACCGCGGTCGCGAGCGGCGCCCGGCTGGTCCACTGCTGCGGCTTCGACTCCATCCCCCACGACCTCGGTGTGCTGCACGCGGTCGACCGTCTGCCCGACGACCAGCCGATCACGGCGTACGGCGTGGTCCGCGCCTCCGGGACGTTCTCCGGGGGCACCTTCCACTCCGCCGTCGGCGCGTTCTCCCGCGCGAACGAGATGCGCAAGGCGCACGCCGAGCGCCGCCGCGCCGAGCCCCGCCCCGAGGGTGGACGTCGGTCACGCGCCGTCGGCACCCGTCCCCGCCGCGACTCCCGCCTCGGCTACTGGCTGCTGCCGCTGCCGACCATCGACCCGATGGTCGTGGCGCGCAGCGGCGCCGCGCTGGCGTCGTACGGGCCCGACTTCCGCTACTCCCACTACGCCGGCACCAGGACGCTGCCGTTCGCCGTCGGCGGGCTCGTCGGCGCGGGCGCGGTGGGCCTCGCCGCGCAGGTGCCGCTGACCCGCAGGGCGATGCTGTCGCTGGTCAAGCAGGGCGACGGTCCCGACGAGGAGCGCCGCGCGCGCTCGCGCTTCAGCGTGGACGTCGTCGCGACCGCGGGTGACCGGACCGTGCACACGCGGGTCACCGGTGGCGACCCGGGTTACACCGAGACGGCGAAGATGCTCGCCGAGTCGGCGCTGTGCCTGCTGCGGGACGACGTGCCGGTCACGTCGGGCCAGGTCACGACCGCGCAGGCCATGGGCCGGCCGCTGATCGACCGTCTCGAGGCCGCGGGCATCGCCTTCCGGACCGTCGTCTGAGCCGCGCCGGCGGGCGGTCGGACGCAGGGGGCCGCCCGGGTGGGACCATCGGCGCGGACGGAGCCCGGCATGGGGCCAGGGGGCTCGTCCGGGTGGGGGTTCACGTGGTCACGTACGCGGTACGGCTCGAGTGGCCCCCGGAGTGGTCGCCGGACCTCGACGCCGACGAGCTCCTGTCCCGGCTCGTCGGCCACGAGCCCGTCGTCGCCGCCGGGAGGATCCTGCTCGACGGCTACGCGACGCCGTGGACCGTGACCGTCTGCGCGGAGGGCACCACGCCCCGCATCGCGGCCCAGCGGGCCCTGGCCACGGTCGAGCCGTTGATCGGCACGAGGGTCAGCGGCTTCCGGGTCGAGTCCTCCGACGGGTGCGCGCAGCTGGCCGACCTCCGCGACTCGGTCCCCGACCTGGTGCCGGACGACGTCGTCGAGGCGATGATCCGCGAGCACCTGTCGGATCCGCTCGAGCGGCTCGAAGCCCGGCCCGACTTCCCCGCCGTCGTGATCGAGACGCGGCACGGCGTCCTGCGTGACCTGGACGAGGTCCGCGACTGGATCGAGCGCCGACGCCGCGACCCGTCCTGACCGGTCGCGGGGACGAGAGCGGTCGCCCCGCTCCGCATGGGGTCGGAGCGGGACGACCGGAGCGTCAGACTAGAGCACCCGGGCCGTCCACGACCACCACCGGACGCCCCGACGAGCTCCCCCGACCGCGCCGGACCCCGGTCGGTCCCGGGTGCGGTCGGCCGCGGTGCCTCCGTCTCACGGGGTCCGCGCCCTCGACGGGCGCTCGGCCCGCAGCTCGCCGACCCGGGTGGCCAGCAGCGTCATCAACCTGACCAGGTCGTGCTGGTCCTGGTCGGGCCACCCGTCGAGGACGCGGTGGAGGTTCTGCCGCTGCCGTCGGGCCAGGGTGTCGTGCAGGTCGCGGCCGGCCGGTGTGAGGCTGAGCAGCACCACCCGGCGGTCGTCCTGGGCCACGACGCGGGCCACCAGTCCGAGCCGGATCGCGTGCTGGACCTGCCGCGTGGTCGTGGAGGGGTCCAGGTCGAGGGCCGCCGAGACCTCGCCCACGCGGGCCGGTTCGCGCTCGGCCAGGGCGACCAGCAGCGACGCCGTCGACCGTGGCACCACGGTGCCGTCCGTGAGGACCACCGGGTCGCGCAGGGCGCGGGCGAGGAGCGCGAGCTGGCGCTCCAGCTGTTCGAGGAGCTGAGGGGTCATGGGGGGCCACCCGGGCGCTGTGTGAGGAAAGCCCGCCAACAGCACCAGTGGCCAGACCACGCTGGGACGCCAGCCTAGGGCCTCGGACGACGCGCCGGGCCGGACCGCGGGCCCCGGTGGGTCCCGGGCGGGTCCCGGCGCGCCCCGGCCACGTTCTGCCGGGACAGCGTGCGGTGCCCCCGAGGAGCCGAACCTGATTCGTGGAGGCCGCCGGGGCGCCGGTCTCGGTCGGTTCCTCATCGAGAACGACGGGCCGGCGCACTCCCGGGCGGCTGAGCCCCACTGGCGGGGTCTGGTCGCGGTCGGCTACCCGGTTGGCGGGATGCGTGTGTGGCGGGAGCGGACAGTTGTCGATCCCGTTCGAGGAGTGGCCGGATCCGGCATGACGGGGCCGGTGCCGTCGTCAGCTGCTGCCGTAGAGCAGCTCAGCCTCAGCGCTTCGTTGGGGTCGACGTTTGTCGATCTCGATGTTGAACTGCGACAGCAGCCGGACGAGCTCGGTTCTGTCGTGGCCGGCCCAGCGGGCGAGCAGCCGGATGAGCCCTTGTCGCTGTTGCTCGACGACCCTCGTGCGCAGATCTCGACCTGCGGGCGTCATGGCCAGCAACCGGGCTCGTCTGTCGTCAGGGTCGCTGACTCCCTCGATCAGACCCAGCTTCACGGCGTGTTGCACCTGGCGGGTCGAGGTTGATGGGTCGATGCCGAACGCTGACGCGATCGCTCCCACCCTGATGGGCTGGCTCGCGTGGAGTAGGTAGAGGAGCGAGGCGGTGACGCGGAGGACGACCGTCCCGTCGGGGAGGACAGTCGGTTCTCGCAAGTTCCGCGCGACACGCAGGAGCTGCTTCTCAAGCTCTTCATAAAGGTCCGACACCCCGTCGGTAGCCAGAAGCTGAGGAATCATACAGGGGCTAGATAATTGCTGCGCCCGCGTCGACACCCGCCGCCGTTGACGTGACGTGGTTGCCCGGCGGCCGTCGGGCCCTGCACGCCGACGGCCGACCTCCCCCCGGGGATCGTCGGCCGTCATGCGTGATGCTCCGACGAAGCATATGACGCCCGTCACACGTTCCGGAAGAACCAGCTGCCTGGGGTCGACCCTCACGCAGAGCGGGGGTAGGACGCTGCGTGAGGATCGACGAGCCCACGCTACGGCGACTGGATTGGGTGGTGCAGCGAAACTCGTCATCAAACCTGCGCTATACGCATGTTTGGCACTTCGGGCCGGCTCGCTGGGATCACGTTCTCGTTCTGCGCGGCGCACTCGAGCAGAGGTCCCAGCCGGCCGACGGGGCACGCCGAGTGAGAGGAACATGCTCGATCGGCTGCGTCGGCCAACACCTCGACGTGCTCGTGGTGATGGCGCTGGGTCAGTGGGGCCCGCCCGTCTCACTTCCTGCACGCCCCCGGTCGCCACCCTGCCCAGGCTCGAGCCGCCAACGCTCGGGCGAATCGGGACCGGGGTGCGGGATCCGTGGGGGTCTGCACGCCGCCGAGCCGGGCCGTACGAACCCAACGCGGAGGGGCGTCCGGCCTGTGCTCGAGGGGCCCGAGGAGGACACGAGACCTGTCCCCAGGGGTGGAGTGCACGGTCTGTGCACACGCTCGCGGCTGACGCACGTTTCCCGGGGTCAGCGGCGGTGCCCCCGGTAGGAGTCGAACCTACGACCTTTCGCTTAGGAGGCGGCTGCTCTATCCACTGAGCTACGGGGGCCGGCGTCCGGGCCACATCCTGGCACTCGGCCGTCATTTTGATCCGGGTGGGCCGTCCGACGCATCATGTGAGATGGACCAGCCGTGTCGCCCACCGGCGGCACGGCCCGCCCCGGCCCGCCCGATGACGTCCTGGAGACCTCTTGAGCAAGCGACGTGCACCCAAGCGCCGTGCCCGCAAGCCTCGTCAGCACACGGTGGCGAAGGTCATCACGTCCTCGGCGCTCGGCCTGGCACTCGCGACCGGTGTCGGCGTCACCTCGGTCTACAACCACCTCAGCGGCAACCTCGACGTCCTCGACGTGTCCGACCAGCTCTCGGACCGGCCCGACAAGGTCGAGGTCTCCGGGCCGATGGAGCCGCTGAACATCCTCATCATGGGGTCGGACTCGCGTGACGGCGAGGGCAACGACATCGACGGCCTCACCGGCGGCGGGCAGCGCTCCGACACCACGATGATCCTGCATGTGTCGGCCGACCGCGAGCGCGCGTTCGGCGTCAGCCTCCCGCGCGACGCGATCATCGACCGCCCCGAGTGCACCACCGAGGACGGCGAGGAGATCCCCGCCGAGAGCGGGGTCATGTTCAACACCGCCTACGCGTACGGCGGCCCCGGGTGCACCCAGCAGACGGTCGAGCAGCTGACCGGCATCCGCATCGACCACATCGTCGACGTCGACTTCGCCGGGTTCGAGGCCATGGTCGACGCGATCGACGGTGTCGAGGTCTGCATCCCGACCACGGTCGACGACCCCGCCCACGACATCTACCTCGAGGCCGGCACCCGGGAGCTCGAGGGCCGCGAGGCGCTCGCCTACGTGCGGGAGCGCTACCAGCTCTCGGCCAACTCCGACATCGGCCGCATGAAGCGCCAGCAGGCCTTCGTCGCGTCGATGGCGAACAAGCTCGTCTCCGCCGACACGCTGTCGCGCCCGGACCGCCTCGTCAGCTTCCTCAACGCCGCGACCAAGTCGCTCACCCTCGACCCCGAGCTCGACTCGGTCGGCAAGCTGAGCGAGCTGGGGCTGCAGTTCCGCAACACCGGGCTCAACAAGATCCGCTTCATGACGGTGCCCATCGCGCCGTACGAGCCGGACCCCAACCGCCTGGTGTGGACCTCCGAGGCCGACCAGCTGTGGGACAAGATCATCAACGACGAGCCCATCGGCGCCGACCTGAGCGAGGGCGTCATCACGGCCGCGAAGCCGCAGGGCGGCAGCACCGGTGACGGCAGCGGCAAGAAGGGCGGTGCGACCTCCGACGAGGAGGCCGCCGAGCTGGCCGCGAACGGCCTCTGCACGTGACGGACGCGCCTCGCGAGAGCGACTGGCAGCGCAGGAAGCGGCTCGCCGAGGTGTTCGGCGACGTGCTGCCCGACACCACCGGTGACGAGCGGGAGCCCGGCGACGCGAAGGGTCGCGCCGGCTCCGCGAACGACCGCTGGCTGATCGAGCAGGTGCCCCCGCACCACGGCTGAGGCCGACCGGCGGCGCCTCGACCGGCGTGTGGGTGGTCAGCCCTTGTGGGCGCCGCCGTCCGAGGTGGTCGTGGTGCCGGTGGAGCTGCCCGCGAGGATGTCGCGGATCTCCTTCAGCAGCGTGATGTCCTCGGGCGTGCCCGGCGCCGGGCTCGGGAAGTACTTCTCCTTCACCTTCGTGTAGGGCAGCACGACGAAGAAGTAGACGACCGCGGCCAGGATGACGAAGGAGATCGTGGCGTTGAGGAACGCCCCGAGGGGCTCGTCGTCGCTGAAGCGGTCCGCCGCCTCGGGCGGGAGCAGGCTGGTGATGAGCGCGGTGAACGTCGTGACGACGGCGCCGAAGGCGGTGCCGATGATCACGGCGACCGCGAGGTCGACGAGGTTGCCGCGGAGCAGGAAGTTCTTGAACCCGGACACGTGTTCCTCCTGGGAGCCGCCGGCGGCCCACGTAGACCACCGTCCTCCGGCAGGCTAGCGCCGCCAGGTCGGGGTGAGGAACAGGCGTGCGGAGGCGTCGGCCACACCGGCCACCTCCGTCGGCTCCACGGCCAGGACGACGAGCCGTCCGGGTGGCGCGGAGCCGCCCGAGCCGCCGGAGCCGCTCTCCGCCGGGTCCGCCGACGGCACGGCGAGCACCGCGGCGTCGGTCGCGACCGTGGTGGCGGTCGAGCCCTGCGGGTCGGCGGCGACGAGGTCGATCAGGTCGCCGGCGCGCAGCAGCCCCGCGGCGCCGGCGTCGGGGAGGCGGACCGGGACCGCGACCAGACCGGGGTAGTCCTCGAGCAGCGAGGGCGCGACGAGTCGCGCGTCCGTCACCGGCTCGCCGCGCCGCAGGGGAGCGGCCAGGACCCGGCCCACGGGGTCGTCGGCCAGTCCGTCCGGGACGCTGCCGGGCGTGAACCCGGTCGCGACGAGGTCGTCCGGTGTGACCACCGAGCCCGCGGCGAGGTCGCTCGCCGCGGTCATCACGAGGACCCGTGGCGGGGGAGGGGGCATCGTGGCGTGCAGGCCCGCTGCGACCGCGACCGCCAGGCAGAGGGCGAGCAGCAGGCGCCGGCGCCGCAGCACCGAGCGTCGTACGGCGGCACGCGCGCGGGCGAGCCGCACGCGCACCCCCGGCGGCGTGGCGGGGTCGGAGGGGGCCATGCCCCGACGCTAGGGACGCCTGGCCCGACGCCGCTCCGCTCGTCCCCAGGCGGCGGGCCCGGGGACGCCGGTGGACGACAGGTGGCCCCGCGCCCTCAGGAGGCCGACGCCGCCGAGGAGCTCGTGGACGACGAGGTCGAGCCGGAGGACGACGACGAGCCGGACGACGAGCCGGACGACGACGTCGACGAGTCCGACTTCTTCTCCGACGACGACTCGGACTTCTTCTCCGACGACGTCGAGGACGAGGCGTCCGACGAGGGCGACGAGGAGCCACCGGAGGACTCCGAGCGGCTGTCGGTCCGGTAGAAGCCGGAGCCCTTGAACACGACGCCGACGGCGTTGTAGACCTTGCGCAGCCGGCCGTGGCAGACGGGGCACTCGGTCAGCGAGTCGTCGGTGAACTTCTGCACCTGCTCGAAGCGGTGCTCGCACTCGGTGCAGGCGTACTGGTAGGTCGGCACGCGCAGCGGTCCTCTCGATGGCGGGAACGGGTCAGGAAGCGGGGGCGGTCGGCGCGGCCGCGGGAGACGACACCCGCCTGGCACTCACCGACGACGACTGCCAAGGGTACGGCACAATGCGAGGACGATGAGGGGCCCACGGGACGGTGCGGACGGCGGAGCCCGCGTGAGCGAGGCGACGAGGCCCCCGCCACCGCTGGTGGCGTGGTGGTCGGCCTTCCGCGCCTGGCCCGCCTGGGCCCGCCGCGCGACCTGGACGGCCGTCGGGATCGTCCTGCTGCTGCTGGTCCTCACCGCGACCGCGGTCGTCGTCGTCCGCCGGCCGCTGCCGGTCACCGACGGCGAGCTGGACCTGCCCGGCCTGTCCGCCCCCGTCGAGGTGCTGCGCGACTCCCACGGCGTCCCGCAGCTGTACGGCGAGACGCTCCACGACCTGCTCACCGCCCAGGGCTACGTGCACGCCCAGGAGCGGTTCTACGAGATGGACGTCCGTCGCCACCTCACCGCCGGGCGTCTCTCCGAGCTGTTCGGCGAGGCCACCCTCGAGTCCGACGCCCTGGTCCGGACCATGGGCTGGCGCCGCGTGGCCGAGCGGGAGCTCGCCCTGGTCTCCCCGGCGACCCGCTCCGCGCTGACGGCGTACGCCGAGGGCGTCAACGCCTACCTGGCGGCGAACGAGCCCAGCGAGATCGCCGTGCAGTACACCGTCCTCGGTCTGACGGGGCTGGACTACCGGCCCGAGCCGTGGACGCCGGTGGACTCGCTGGCGTGGCTGAAGGCGATGGCCTGGGACCTGCGCGGCAACGTGGACGAGGAGGTGGCCCGCGTCCTCACGGGCGCCGACCACACCCCGGCCGAGGCCCGCGAGCTCTTCGGTGACTACCCCTACGACCGCAACCGTCCGATCATCGAGGGCGGAGGGCTCGTCGACGGGGTCTTCGAGCCCCGGGCGTCGGGCGACTCGACGCGGCTGCCGCGGCCCGCGTGGGGTCCGCAGGAGCGGGACCTGCTGGCCGGTGTCGGCGAGGCGCTGGACGGCATCCCGTCGGCGCTGGGGCGCGGGGACGACCTCGGCTCCAACTCCTGGGTGGTCTCGGGCGACCTGACCACCACCGGGGCCCCGCTGCTGGCCAACGACCCGCACCTCGGCGTCGGCCTGCCCGGCGTGTGGATGCAGATGGGCCTGCACTGCACCGACGTGGGCGCGGACTGCCCGCTCGACGTCGCGGGCTTCGGGTTCTCCGGCGTCCCCGGCGTGGTGATCGGGCACAACGCCGACATCGCCTGGGGCTTCACCAACCTCGGACCCGACGTCGCCGACCTCTACCTCGAGAAGGTCGACGGCGACACCTACCGCTACGACGGCGCCCGCGAGCAGCTGGCCGAGCGGCGCGAGACCATCGAGGTCCGCGGCGCCGACGACGTCGAGCTGACCGTCCGCGCCACCGGCAACGGACCGATCCTGTCGGACGTCTCGGAGGACCTGCGCACCGTCGGCGTGGAGGCCGGACCCGACGGCGAGGAGGCGTACGCCGTCTCCCTCGCCTGGACCGCGCTCGACCCCGCCCCGACCGCCGACGCGCTGCTCGGCCTCAACCTGGCCTCCGACTGGGACGAGTTCCGTGCGGCCGCCGAGGACTTCGCCGTCCCCGCCCAGAACCTGGTCTACGCCGACCGGACCGGGTCGATCGGCTACCAGGCGCCGGGCCGCATCCCGATCCGCGGCTCCGGCAACGACGGGCTCCGGCCCTCGCCGGGCTGGCGGCCGGAGAACGCCTGGACGGGGGAGTACGTCCCCTTCGAGAGCCTCCCCAACGAGCTCGACCCCGACGAGGGGTTCTTGGTGACCGCCAACCAGGCCGCCACCGGCCCCGACTACCCGGTCTACCTGACCGACGACTGGGACCGCGGCTACCGCGCGCAACGCATCCGCGACCGCCTCACCGCCCTCCTCGACGAGGGCCCGGTGTCATCGGAGCGGATGGCGGCGGTCCAGCTGGACTCCCAGCACCCGCTCGCGCCGACGCTGGTGCCCTACCTGCTGGACGTCGACCTCGGCGACGGCTACGCGGCCGGCGGCCAGGAGCTGCTCGGGGACTGGGACTTCACCCAGCCGGCCGAGGGCGAGCAGAGCGCCGCGGCGGCGTACTTCGCGGTCACGTGGTCGCGCCTGCTCGAGCTGACCTTCGACGACGAGCTGGTCGGCGCCGCCCGGCCCGACGGCAGCGACCGCTGGATGGCCGCGACCGAGGAGCTGCTGCAGCAGCCGCGGGCCTCCTGGTGGGACGACGTCGAGACCGACGAGGTCGAGACGCGGGACGACGTCCTCGCCGCCGCGATGAGGGCGGCGCGCGACGATCTCACCGCGCTGTCCTCGCCGGAGCCGGAGGAGTGGGAGTGGGGCCAGGTGCACTCCCTCGACCTCGTCGAGCCGACGCTGGGGTCCTCGGGGATCGGGCCGGTCGAGGCGCTGGTCAACCGCGGCGGGTGGGCCGTGGCCGGCGGCTCCGAGACGGTCAACGCCTTCGGGTGGGACGCCCGCGAGGGCTACGGCGTCCTCAACGGGCCCTCGATGCGGATGGTCGTCGACCTCGCCGACTGGGACGCCTCGCGCTGGGTCAACCTGACCGGCGTCTCCGGCCACCCGGCGAGCGACCACTACACCGACCAGACCGACGTCCTCGTCGCCGGCGAGACCCTGCCCTGGGCGTTCAGCCGGGACGCCGTGCAGGAGGCGACGGAGGACTCCCTGACGCTCGTGCCCGCGGAGGACGAGGGCTGACCGACCACCGTCGGTCGGGGTCGTCGGGACCCGGTCGGCTCCTCAGAAGCGACGCACGCCGGACTCCGTCACCGCGCCGGTGACGGGGCGGTCGTGGGGCTCGGCGGGGACCGGGCGGTCGAGCTCGTCGTCGTGGAGCAGCACCCACACCGGCGTGCCGACCGGCACCCGGGCCAGCGCCCGGTCGTAGGAGCCTCCGCCGCGGCCGAGCCGCATCCCGCGCCCGTCCACCGCGAGACCCGGGACGACGACGAGGTCGCACGTGGCGACCGCGTCGCGACCGAGCCGGCGTCCGAGCGGCTCGAGCAGGCCGCGCCGGGCGGGCGCGAGCGAGCCGGGGTCGTCGTACGCCGCCCAGTCGAGGTCGCCGTCGGGTTCGAGCACCGGCAGCAGGACGCGGCGTCCGACCTCGCGCAGCCCTTCGAGGAGGTCGGTGGTGCCGGGCTCGGAGCCGACCGAGACGTACGCCGCGACCGACGCCGCGCGCACGAGCTCGGGGGAGGACAGCAGGTGCCGGGTCCGGGCCTGCGCGCTGCCCGTGACCTCGGCGAGCGGACGGCGCCGCCGAGCGGCCAGCAGCTGGTCCCGCAGGGCCGTCTTGGCGACCGCCTGTGACGA
Source organism: Nocardioides sp. CFH 31398 (assembly GCF_022436705.1). Taxonomy (GTDB): domain Bacteria; phylum Actinomycetota; class Actinomycetes; order Propionibacteriales; family Nocardioidaceae; genus Nocardioides. The sequence goes on from NZ_JAKUHT010000002.1 coordinate 46,049, forward strand.
ACCCATCTTCTCAGCCTACGATCGAAGCCATGGGCAGCCCCGGACTGATGCGCGCTCGCGAGAAGATGGCCGACGAGGGTGTCGACCCCGTCGCGATCGACGTCTTCTCGCACTACTACCGGCTCCTCGAGCACGGCGAGACCGGGATGATCCCCGAGTCCACCATCGAGCCGCACGACATGGAGTCGCTGGCCGACGTCGACATCGACGAGCAGACGGCGCGCACCGCGCTCGACGGCACCGCGGTCATCAAGCTCAACGGCGGTCTCGGCACCTCGATGGGCATGGACCGGGCGAAGTCGCTGCTGTGCGTGCGCCGCGGCCTGTCGTTCCTCGACATCATCGCCCGCCAGGTCCTGCACCTGCGCAAGACCACCGGTGCGCGACTGCCGCTGATCTTCATGAACTCGTTCCGCACCTCGGCCGACACCGTCGCGGCGCTGGACCGGTACGACGAGCTCGGCGTCGAGGGGCTGCCGCTGGAGTTCCACCAGAACAAGGAGCCCAAGCTCCTCGTTCGTGACCTGCTCCCCGCGAGCCTGCCGCGCAATCCCGACCTCGAGTGGTGCCCGCCCGGCCACGGCGACCTCTACACCGCGATGCTCGGGACGGGCCTGCTCGACGCCCTGCTCGACGCCGGCTACGAGCGCGTCTTCGTCTCCAACTCCGACAACCTCGGCGCCACGCCCGACCCGCGGGTCGCGGGCTGGTTCGCCGAGAGCGGCGCGCCGTTCGCGATCGAGGCGGTCCGTCGTACGGCGTCGGACCGCAAGGGCGGCCACTTCGCCCGCCGGAAGTCCGACGGCCGGATCATCCTGCGCGAGACCGCGCAGACCCTCGACTCCGACAAGGAGGCGCTCGCCGACCTGGAGCGCCACCGCTTCACCTCGACGAACAACCTCTGGTTCGACCTGCGGGCCATGAAGGACGAGATGCAGCGACGCGACGGGATCCTCGGCCTGCCGCTGATCCGCAACGTCAAGCACCTCGACCCGACCGACCCCTCGACCCCCGAGGTCGTCCAGATCGAGACGGCCATGGGTGCGGCCATCGAGGTCTTCGAGGGTGCGACGACCATCGAGGTCGGCCGGGACCGGTTCGTCCCGGTCAAGACGACGAACGACCTGCTCGTGCTGCGCTCGGACGTCTACACGATCGGCGAGGACTTCGTGCTCGACCAGACCGCCGCGCAGATCCCGTACGTCGACCTCGACGGGCCCTACAAGACCGTCGACGCCTTCGCGCAGCGCTTCCCCGACGGCGCGCCGTCGCTGGCGGAGGCGACCTCGCTGCGGGTGAGGGGCGACGTGACGTTCGGCAAGGGCGTCAAGGTCGTCGGCGACGTCGAGGTCGAGGCCGAGAAGCAGCCGGAGCGGATCGCCGCGGACACGGTGCTGCGTTGACGGCCTCTCCTCTGGCGGGGTCGACGGGCCCGACCTCGGGCCCGGAGGGCAGCGAGGGCGGCGAGCCGATCACCGTCGAGCAGCTGCGCGAGCACGTCCTCGCCACCGTCCGGCCCCTGCCCGCGCACGCCCAGCCGCTGATGGAGGCGCTCGGCCTGCCCGTGGCCGAGGACGTCCACTCGACCCTCGCGCTGCCGGGCTTCGACAACTCCGCGATGGACGGCTACGCCGTCGTCCAGCGAGACGTCGCCACGGCCAGCGACGAGTCCCCGGTGCACCTGCCGGTGATCGGGGAGATCGGCGCCGGGCAGGCCCGGCTGACCCAGCTCGCCGAGGGCACCGCGGCCAAGATCATGACCGGCGCGCCGGTGCCCGCGGGCGCCGACGCGATCGTGCCCTACGAGTGGACCGACCGCGGCGAGGCGTCGGTGTGGATCTCGAAGGCGCCCGAGCCCGGCCAGCACGTGCGGCTCCGGGGCGACGACATCGCCGAGGGCGACCTGCTGGTGGAGGCCGGGACGGTCCTGACGCCCCGCCACCTCGGCCTGCTCGCCGCGGTGGGTCGCGACCGGGTCCGCTGCCGCCAGCGCCCGCGGGTCGTCGTCCTGTCGACCGGGTCCGAGCTGCGCGACGCCGGCCAGGAGCTGGGCCACGACTCGATCTACGACGGCAACTCGTTCCTCCTCGCCGCCGCGGCCCGCGCCGCGGGCGCGATCGCGTACCGCGTCGGGATCGTCCCCGACGACCCCGCCCGCTTCACCGAGGCGCTCGCCGACCAGCTCGTCCGCGCGGACGTCGTGGTGACCTCCGGCGGCGTCAGCATGGGCGACTTCGACGTCGTCAAGGAGGCGCTGCGCGACCTCGACACCATGTGGTTCGGCCCGGTCGCGATGCAGCCGGGCAAGCCGCAGGGCTTCGGCACGATCGGCGAGGACGCCACCCCGATCTTCACGCTGCCCGGCAACCCCGTGTCGTCATACCTGTCGTTCGAGGTGTTCGTCCTGCCCGCGCTGCGGAGGATGATGGGCCTGACGCCCGAGGTCCGCCCCTCGGTGCGGGCGCGGGTCACGCACAGCGTCTCCTCCCCGCCGGGTCGCCGCCAGTTCCTCCGCGGCTCCTACGACGAGGACGCGGGGACGGCGTACGTCACCCCGATCGGCGGCTCCGGCTCGCACCTGCTCGGCAACCTCGCGATCTCCGACGCGCTCATCGTCGTGCCCGAGGACACCACGGCGCTCGAGGCCGGCGAGACGGTCGAGGTCATCCGCATGGACGTGCCCTTCTGATGGAGCCCCGCCTGACCCACGTGGACGCCTCCGGCGCCGCCCGGATGGTCGACGTCTCCGAGAAGGACGTCACCACGCGTGTCGCCACCGCGACCGGCCGCGTCCTGGTCTCGGCCGAGGTCGTCGCCCTGCTGCGCGGCGAGGGGGTGCCGAAGGGCGACGCGCTGGCGGTCGCCCGCATCGCCGGCATCCAGGGCGCCAAGCTCACGCCGACGCTCGTCCCGCTGTGCCACCCCCTGCCGGTCACCGGCGTCGTGGTCGACCTCGACGTGGCCGACGACGGGGTCGACATCTCCGCGACCGTGCGGACCACCGGGCGCACCGGCGTGGAGATGGAGGCGCTCAGCGCCGTCGCCACGGCCGCGCTCACCGTCGTCGACATGGTCAAGGCCGTCGACAAGGCCGCGGTCATCACCGACGTCCGCGTCGAGGCGAAGAGCGGCGGCCGCTCCGGGGACTGGACGCGGGGCGGGGCATGACCCACGCGCTGCCCGCCACCGTGGTGGTGGCCTCCAACCGGGCCGCCGCCGGCGTGTACGACGACACCACCGGCCCGCTCATCGCCGAGGCGCTGGCCGACCTCGGCTTCGTGGTGACCGGCCCCGTCGTCCGTCCCGACGGGGGGCCCGTCGGCGAGGCCATCGCCGAGGCCGCCGCCGGCGGCGCCCGCGTCGTCCTCACCACCGGCGGCACCGGGCTCACCCCGACCGACCGGACCCCCGAGGTCACCCGGGCGCTGCTCGACGCCGAGGTGCCGGGCATCGCCGAGGCCATCCGCGCCGCCGGAGTCGCGAAGGGCGTGCCGACCGCCGTCCTGTCGCGCGGCCTCGCCGGCCTCGTGGGGCGCTGCCTGGTCGTGAACCTGCCCGGCTCGCGCGGCGGGGTGAAGGACGCCCTCGAGGTGCTGCGCCCGGTGCTGGTGCACGCGGCGGAGCAGGTCGTGGGGAGCGACCATTGAGCGGCCCGCAGCAGGCGTGGCCGGCGCGCCTCACCGACGGTGAGCTCGTCCTGCGGCCGCTGTCGTACGGCGACGCCGCGGCCTGGCGCGAGGTCCGCACCCGCAACCGCGCGTGGCTGCAGCCGTGGGACGCGACCCTGCCGCCCGGCGTCGAGCCCGGCCCGCGGACCTTCCGTGGGCTGGTGTGGCGGATGAAGCGCGTCGCGGCGAACGGGCAGGGGCTGCCGTTCGCGATCGAGGTGGACGGCGTGTTCGCGGGCCAGGTGACGGTCAGCAACATCGTGCGCGGCTCCGCGCAGATGGCGAACCTCGGCTACTGGATCGACCAGTCGGTCGCCGGGCGTGGGCTCATGCCGCGCGCCGTCGCGCTGGTGATCGACCACTGCTTCGCCGCCGCCGGGCTGCACCGCGTCGAGATCGCCGTCCGGCCGGAGAACAGCAACTCGCTGCGCGTCGTGGAGAAGCTCGGGCTGACCGAGGTGGGGTTCGCGCAGCGCTTCCTGCACATCGACGGTGACTGGCGCGACCACCGTGTCTTCGCGGTCACGACCGAGGAGTGCGAGGTCCCCGTCCGGTCACGCCTCCCCTGAGGCGGAAGGTTTCCCGCTCGACGCGTGCGTGGTGCATTTATCTTTCGCCGGAACGGGGGCACGGTGATGGGTGCGCCACCCGCCAGGGGTGGCCTGATCGGAGGGAGTCACCGATGCTCGCAACCATCCTGTGGATCATCGCCGTCGTGCTCGTGGTGGCGGGGATCCTCGCCATCCTGCGCAAGCAGCTCGTGTGGGGGATCGTCCTGATCGTCGTCGGCCTGCTGGTCGGCCCCGGAGGCGTCAGCATCTTCGTCTAGGACGCGTGGGTCGGGAAATCACTCCAGTCACACGAGTGATTTCCCGACACACGCCTTGACATCCGTCCCGTCAGCGTCCGGCGAACCTAGGGTCGGTGCGTGGACCTCAGTGCCGTCATCTTCGTCGCCCTGGCCGTGGCCTGGGCCGTCTACCTCGTCCCGAAGGCGCTGAAGCACCACGACGAGGTGGCGCGGACGCGCTCCGTCGACCGCTTCTCCGCCACGATGCGCACCCTCGCCCGCCGCGAGCCGGCCGTCGCCACCGGTGCCCCCGCGGCCTCGGCCGGCGGCCGCGTCGTCGTCACCCCCGGCCGCCCCGCGTCGGTCGCCGAGGTCACCACCAAGCCCCGCGGCGCCCGCGTCGGCACGGCCGTCGCCGATCCCGCGCCCGCCCTCACCCCGGCCCAGCGCCGCGCCCGCCGCGAGGCCGCTGCGGCGGCCGCTCGCCGCCGCCGCCGCGTCCTCGGCACCCTGCTCGTCGCCCTGCTCGCCTCGGTCGCCGTGGCCGCCTTCGGCGTCACGTCCTGGTGGCTCGTCGCCGCCCCCGCTGCCCTCATCGTGATGTGGCTCGTCGCGTGCCGCGCCATGGTGCGCGGCGAGCGCCGCGCCAAGCGGATCGTGGTCCGCACCGACGCCGCCGGCGACCCCGTGGCCGTCGAGGAGGTCGACGAGGGCGTCACGCTGCTCGCCGACGTGCCCCCGACGTACGACGTGGAGCGGAGCGAGGAGGGCTTCGACGAGGTCGGGGCCGTCGCCGAGACGTCGTCGATGGACGCCGCCGAGGTCGACCCCGAGCTCTGGGAGCCGCGCCCGGTGACGCTGCCGACGTACGTCGGCAAGGAGATCGCCCCGCTGCGCCACGCGAAGATGCTGCACAAGAACGAGAAGGGCGTCTGGACCTCCGGTCACGACACGTCCGACAGCATCATGGCCCAGGACGCCCGCGCCGCCGAGCGCGAGACCAGCCGCACCCAGCCGCGCGAGGACCGCCCGGCCGAGCGCTCCTCCGACTACTCGGGTGGGCGCGCCGTCGGGTCCTGACGCGGGCCCCGGGCCGGTTCGGATCCGCCGCGCCCCGGGTGCTAACGTCTTGTCTCGCGCTTGACCCGCGTGGTGAGGCGCAGCTTGGGGCTGTGGCGCAGTTGGTAGCGCGTCTCGTTCGCAATGAGAAGGTCAGGGGTTCGAATCCCCTCAGCTCCACCACGGGGTCCTTGCAAAACGTCGGGATCCCGTTTGTGAAACCTAGAACCAGAAGAAGAGCCGCGCTCCCCAAGCCGGGGAGGGCGGCTCTTCTGTGTCTCGTGACGCGCGATCGGGCTGGATCGGGTGGTCAGGTCAACCGGATCCTTGCTTCGGGAGCCTCCGGTGCCGCACGAGGGCAGCAGCGATTGTCAGGTGGAGCGGGATGCGGGGTCCGGAACGATCAGGCGGCGGCTGCGCCGGGCATCGTCCGTGGCGGCGCGTGGGGGTCCGGCCGGTGGATGGCCAGGGGGTCTCGTCTGCCCCGACGCTTCGGGGCCGGGTTGTCCTCGGGCGGGGGCGTCTGCGCCTTGAAGAAGGATGCGATCTTGCGGAGGTTCGTGGCTGCGACGGTCATGGCGACGACGAGCAGGTTGTTGACGAAGCCGCGTCGTCGTCGGTTCGTCTTCGCGGCGAGGGCTTCGTGCTTGCCCTCCTTGGTGTAGCCGTTGAAGCCCTCCATCGTCGAGCGCAGCAGACGGTAGGTCCGGCGCCACTCCTCACTGGCGTACGGCAGTGCCTGGAAGAACTTCGCGTCGTACTCGATCGGCAGGGAGACCGAGGACCGGTTGGTGCAGCACGGCGGCGGGTCCTCGGGCGGGTCGACGATCAAGGTGAGGGTCGTGCGGTTCTCGGCCGACGTGAGCGGGTCGGGTCGGGGACGCAGCGAGCACGACGCCGTCGGGCTTGAGCCCTGAGCGGGGCAGACGTGAGCGACGCCGTCCTTCGCGCGGAACCGGTGGGCCACGCGTTGAGCGATCCGCTTCGCGTAGACCTCCTCGCTGATGCGACCCTCGCGGAAGTCGGCGGTGGCAGTGACGAGCGGCGCGGGCATGGAGGGGCAGTAGCGACCGCCGTCGACGGTGATGACGCCTTTGTGGGTGGCCTGGATGCCGGTGAAGCCCTTCTTGTAGTCGCCGACGAGGCCGTAGCCGAGGGCACGGGCGGGGAGGTGGAACTTCTCGGCCTTCTGGTTGGCGAAGTAGCCCATGTCGGTGATCAGCAGCGCTGCCGGGTGGCCGCGGTCGCGGATGCTGGACAGGCAGGCGATGGCGTTCTCGGCCACGCGTCGGCTCGGTTCGTCGAGAGAGATGGCGGCGGCCAGGAGGGGGAAGTCCGCGGGGCGGTCGTAGTGGTTCTGGCCCATCATCGCGATGTGCAGGTCGTAACCCCAGGTCTTCGAGCCGTCGTGGTTCGGGTGGTAGCCACCGTCGAACTCCGGGCTCATCGAGTCGTCAGGCTTCGGGTTCTTCGTCGGGCTGCCGCCGCCGAAGATCGGCACCACGGTGGCGTCGAGAGTGAGATTGCCGGTCCAGCGTCCGAGCACGGCGTCGGGCACTAGCGCGAGGGTGCCTTCGAGGAGTTGATTGGCTACCCAGTGCGCACGCAGGCGGCTCCTCTCGCACTGCTCGGGGTCGCGGGCGGCCTTGATCTGTTCGACCCTCGTCCGAGCGGGCCGGGGGCTCGACGCGCGGCCGGGGGCTGGGTCGAAGACACTCGTGCAGCGGTCGAGAGCGTTGCGGACGCGGTGGTAGATCGCGACCTCCGACGCGCGGCCGTTGGTCGGCGGCAGCCCGAGCCGCTCGCGGGAGTCGGCCGTCAGCCGGTAGCCGATCGTGCGGGCGATCTCCACGATCTGGGGTGCTTCACCGCAGCGCAGCAGCAGTTGGGTGAGCACCAGCATCTGCCGGTCGTCGTAGAAGGCAGGTCGCCCGCCGGGTTTGCGGTCGATCCGGTCCTCGCGGCGCCACGCAGCGACTTGCTCGACGATGCCGGTGTCGTCGATGAACTGGCAGACCCCCTGCACGAGCGCACTGTCGAACTTGGTCTGCGGCATGGTGCCATCAGCACGCGGGATGAGCCCGAGGCGAGCCAGTTGGGCGTCGATCTCGACCGGGGTGCGCGTCATCGTGACCGGCCTCCCCGGTCTGACTCAGTGTCAGGGTGGCCCTCGATCTCGCCAGTGAAGCGTCGGCGCAGCACCGCGCGGGAGGTCGCGGCGTCGGCTTGGTCAGCCTCGGGGACGAAGGGCATGAAGCGGTCGAGGCCCTTCAGGGTGGTGATGCCGGAAGCGGCCATGAGGGCGCGGACAGGGGTGTCGGCGCTCAGATGGGTGACCAGCCACGTGGCGCGGAGCCGCTGCACCGAGATGGTCATCGGCTTGCTGTTGGAGCGATGGATGAAGTTGTAGACGGAGTTCGCGGTGATGTTTTGCCGGGTCGGGCGGAACAGGTACAGGTCGGGTCGCCAGGCGGCTCGGGCGATCGTGGTGACGGTCTCCTCCCACTCGGCCAGGACCGGTACCAAGCGGGGGCGGTCGCCCTGTACCGCGATGAATACGCCCTCGTCGTCGACGGTGACGTCTCCGGCCCGGGCGAGCATGACCTCGTTGGTGGACAGCCCCGCGCCGAGCGAGAGAGCGAGCAGGACCGTCGCGTTCACGCGTCGCGCGTCGGTGGCCTGACCTGCGGCCCAGTAGCGCAGGAGGGTGACTTCAGAGGCGGTGTAGGGGCAGGCCGGGTCGCTGTCGGGGAGGTGCGGCGGCCGGTAGATGACCTGCGCGCCCTCCAGGAGGAGGTCGGCGACCTTCATCAGCGTCGACCGGTAGGAGCCGCGGGTAGCGGGCTTGACGCCCGGCAAGCCCTTGCCGATGAACTCAGCGACCACCTGGTGCCTGAACACCACGCTCTTGTCCAGCGGCAACCCTGCGGTCTCCCAACACCACCGCACGTGCTGAGCCACGATCCCGAGCAACCGACGGGTCTCGCGCATCCCCTGGGTGTCGCATTCAGCGACCCAGGTGCGCACGGGGGCCTCGATCACCGACCAGACCTCAGCGGGCATGTCCGGGCGGAAGCGCTCGATCGTCACTGCCGCCACCTCCCCGCTCGATCCGGTTGGAGGTACGGGCGCGACTGGGTCACGCACCGCACCCGAGTCGCCCGCGTCCGCGGCATCCGGTTGCACGGCGTGCGGTGCGGGGTCAACCCAATGTGTGCGGCGCGGCGGGTAGCGCTCCCCACGCGGAGCCCGGTGATCCTCGACCGGGCGCACCGGGACACGGACCGGGCCGCGCCTGCGTGAGGTCGCCCAGCGCAGCAGCGTGCGGTCGGCCGAGGACTCCCCTGTGGCGGCGCGAGGCAGCACGGCGGAGGCCCGGTCGACGGCGCTCTCGGTGTCGACAGTCACGCACAAGGCCATGCGCAGACCGCTCTGGATGCGGTGGCTCAGATGGCAGAAGTGCCAATATGGCCACCTCAGAGGTTGGCGGCCGGTTGAATCTGTCAGAGAACGACCGGCGAGCGATTGGCTGTTCTGATGGCCGACCGGGGGACGCCGCTAGTCGGGCGCCTCGTTGGTGAGGCGCTCGGCGTCGAGGAGGGCATCCACGGCGGGATTCACCGCATCGGGGAGCCATAAAGCGGCGAGTTCGATCGAGGTGGGCCCCTTGATGGGCACGAACCGGACTCGACCTTCCGGACGAAGGCCGTGAGAGGCAGCGCTGGCGGGCACCAGGGCTAGCCCGATGCCGCACGCGACCATGGCCAGTTGGCTGAGGATGGAGTCGGCCGTGTTGGTGACGGTCGGGGAGATGCCTGCTCGACGGCAGCAGGCGACGACCTGATCGTGGTAGTCGGGCGAGATTGGGCGCGGGAGCCAGACCCAGGGTTCGTCGGCCACGGTGGCGAGGTCGACGACGTCCTCGGGGACGTGGTGCCAGTCGGTGGGCACGGCGAGCGTGAAGTGCTCTTCGAGCAGGGTTCGGCGGGCGATGCCGGGCGGGGTGGCCAGGCGCCGCACGAGGGCGACGTCGATGCTGTGCTCGCGCAGGGCGCGCACCGCGTCGTGGCTGTCGAGTTCTGTGAGGACCACCTCAAGACCCGGACGTTGTTGACGGAGCGCCGCGAGCAAGCGAGGCAGTGGGTCGAAGAAGGCGGAGGTGACCGCGCCGATGCGGAGTCGGCCGACGTGGCCAGCGGCCGCGTCGCGGGCGTCTTGCTCGGCCTCGTCGGCAATGTTGATGAGTCTGCGGCAGTGGTCGACGAGGACTTCCCCGACCGGCGTGAGCGCTACCGAGCGGGTTGTTCTCAGCAGCAGAGGGGCGTCGAGACGTCTCTCCAGAGCGCGGATGGCCTGGGAAAGAGGAGGTTGTGACATGTGGAGCCGTTCGGCGGCCCGGCCGAAGTGGAGTTCCTCGGCTACGGCCAGGAAGTAACGGGCCTCGCGCACCTCCAGCATTCAGAGCCTCCACAACTTACTGAGGGTCAGATTCGGACCTTCAGCATAGGGCCGACCTGCCGTGTACTGGGTCCATGCTGAGTGACTCACAACCGCACGAGGTGGATCTCGACGTCGATCGCTTGAGCCTTCTGGACAGCACCGTGGTCAGTGACGCCCTCGACGGCCTCGGCCTGCCGGGTGGTCTGGGTGGTATTCGTCCGACCTGGGGCGCACCACGCTTCGTAGGCCGCTCGCGCACGGTCGCGCTCGAAGTGGACGCGGGGGGTCCGCCGGGCCCTCATCTGGCCACGTCCGCCATCGCGACCGCCCGCGCCGGTGACGTGATCGTGATGGCGAACGGCGGGCGTCTCGATGTTTCCTGCTGGGGCGGCATCTTGTCGCTGGGCTCGGTGCAGCGCGGCATCGTCGGGGTCATCGCCGACGGGGCCTGCCGCGACGTCGCGGAGGCAGCGGAGGTTGGGTTGCCGGTCTTCGCTCGGGGTGTCAGCCCTCGCACGGCTCGTGGTCGGCTACGGCAGCGGGCGACGGGCGTGCCCGTGATGATCGAGGACGTGACCGTCCACGAGGGCGACCTGGTGCTCGCCGACGATTCCGGCGTGGTGTTCGTGCCCGCAGACCACGCCGATCGGGTTCTCGCTGCCGCTGAGGTCATCGTCGAACGGGAGGCCTCGATCTGCACCGACGTACGCGCCGGGACCCCGATCGACCACGTCATGCACGACGCGCGGCTCGCCGGTCAGTCGCAAGCCAGCGACTCGATCAGTGGCGCCAAGGCCACTGGCGCCGCGGTCAGTGGCGCCTGTCACGAGGGAGGACGCGACCGATGAGCGAGACACAGGCCAGCCCGCTGGCGGCCATCCCCACCGCGTCGATCTCTGATGCCCTGGATCGCCTCGGGCTGCCCGGCTCCATCCAGGGCCTCGCGGGGTTGCGTGACCGACAGCGCGCCAGCGGGCCCGCTTTCACCGTCGCCTACGAGCCCGTCGACGATGACGGCGGCACCGTCGGGGACTTCCTCGACGACGTGCCGACTGGGGCAGTGGTGTTCATCGACAACGCGGGACGTGTCGACTGCACCGTGTGGGGCGGGATCATGACCCAGGTAGCCGCTCACAACGGTGTAGCAGCGACGGTCGTCCATGGGGTGTGCCGCGACGTCGCAGTGACCGCGAGCACCGGCTACCAGATCTGGTCGGCGGGACGTTTCATGCGCACCGGGAAGGATCGGGTGCGGGTGGCTGCGGTCCAGCAACCGCTACGGGTGGACGGCGTGACGGTCCGTTCGGGCGACATCGTGTGCGCCGACGACGACGGAGTTGTCGTCGTGCCGATCGAGCGGTGCGCCGAGGTCGCGACCCTCGCCGCGCAGATCGAACAGGTCGAAGCAGACATCGTCACCGCCGTCGGTGAGGGGTCGAGCCTTCACGACGCACGTCGCAGCCACGGCTATCACTCCCTCCAGACGACCAACGCGACCGGCCACATCAGCGACATCAGCGACATCAGCGACATCAGCGACGGGGAGGCCCAGTGAAGACCCCCTCACCCGGGCCTACCCGGGCCACGTCAGCCGGGCCAGCACGCGGTCACACCGCGGCCACCTTGTACGAGGCCGCGGTCGCGGCCACCGGGCCGGGCAGGTACGCGATGGACAGCGGCATCAGAGAGGCCTGGCCCGGCGCACGGGTGGCCGGACCAGCGTTCACCGTCCAGGGCGCGGGAGGAGACAACCTCGCCCTGCAACGGGCGATCCTCGCAGCACCGCCCGGGTCGGTCCTGGTCGCAGACGTCGGCGGCGCCGACTGGGGGCATTGGGGCGAGGTGCTCGCCGTCGCCTCCCGAGCACGCGGGATCGCTGGACTCGTCATCGACGGCGGCGTCCGCGACACCGTCGAGATGGCCGAACTGGACTTCCCGGTCTTCTCCCGGCACATCAACGTGCGCGGCACCCGCAAACTCTTCCCAGGCGTCCTGGGCGTGCCGGTCCACGTCGGCGACACCGTTGTGCACGCCGGTGATCTGATCGTCGGTGACGTCGACGGCGTCGTCGCGATCGCAAACGACACCGTCGTCAACGTCCTCGACACCGCCGACGCGAGAGCGGCCAAGGAGGCCGACATCATGAAGCGGCTGCGGGCCGGTGAGAGCACCCTCGACATCTACGGCCTCACCGGGGCAGCGCGTGACTGAGTCCGACAACCCCATCTTCCAGATCGCCGACCGGGCGGCAGCGCTGCGCGCGACAGGCGTGGACGTCATCACGCTCGCCGCCGGGGAACCCGACCTACCGACCGCAACACACATCGTCGACGCCGCCGTCGACGCCGCCCGCGACCCCCGGAACCACCGCTACGGACCCGCGGGCGGCCTTCCGGCCCTCCGCAGCCGCATCGCCGACGACGGCCACCCCGACCACATCACCGCCGACAACGTCCAAGTCACGGTGGGCACCAAGCACGCACTGCACCTCGCGCTGAACGCGCTCACGAGCCCCAGGGACGACGTCCTCGTGCTGCGCCCCAGTTGGCCCGGACACCTCGGCGCCGTCGACTCCGTCGGCGCGACCGCTGTGCAGGTCGACGTGGACCAGGACGGCCTGGCCTCAACCACGGCGCTGGAGGCGGCACGGACACCACGGACCCGCGCCGTCGTCATCGCGAACCCCTCCAACCCATCGGGCGTGCTGCACGAGCGAGGCCTGCTCGCCGACCTCGCCGCCTGGTGCGTCGATCACGACATCTGGCTGATCAGCGACGAGGTCTACGGCGGACTGACCTTCGACACCCACCGCTTCTCAGCGAGCAACGTGGTCACGGATCCCTCGCGGCTGATCGTGGTCGACGGCGTGTCGAAGGTCCACGCGATGACAGGGTGGCGCGTCGGGTGGCTGATAGGACCGACCCATGTCGTCGCGAACGCGCGCCGCCAGGTCTCGGCCACCATCACCCACGTCTCGACCATCCCTCAGCACGCGGCACTCGCCGCGTTGAGCACTCCGACCGCGGTGCACGCGACGACCATCGAGGGATACCGGACCGCCCGAGACCTCCTCGTCGGCCGACTGAACACCATCCCTGGCGTCGAGTGCCCCACCCCAGCGGGCGGCATGTTCGCCTTCCCCGACATCCGCGAACTCCTCGACGACCGCCACCCCTCGTCCGCATCGCTCGCATCGCGGCTGCTGGAAGATGCCCACGTCGCCGTCGTCCCCAGTGAGGTGTTCAACGCCGAAGGCCGACTGCGGATCAGTTTCGCCGTCGCCCATGAACGCCTCAGCCACGCAGCCGAGCGCCTCGTCCGCGCACTCACCGAAGGACCGACCTGAGATGACCCAGCCGTCCTGGACACAGCAGACGCTCGATCTCAGAGTCGACGGTGTCGACCTGCACATCTCCACCATCCAGGCCGCTGGCCCGGCTCCAGTGGTGTTCCTGCACGGCTTCGGCTCCACCAAGGAGGAGTACGCCGACTTCGCGAACTATCCGGGCCTCGCGGGCTCGGGGTTCCTGGCCTACGACGCGCCGGGCTTCGGCGGTTCCACCGCCTCCGACTACTCAGTGGTGTCCATCCCGTTCCTCGTCGACGCCGCCCTCGCCATCCTCGACGCCACCCACATCGACCAGTTCCACGTCGTAGGCCACTCCATGGGAGGCCTCACAGCACTACTCCTCGCCGACCGGGTCCCCCAGAGAGTGCTCAGTTTCACCGACATCGAGGGCAACCTCGCACCCGAGGACTGCTTCCTCAGCCGCCAGATCGCCACCCACCCCGCCAACGACCCCGCATCGTTCCTCACCCAGTTCGCAGCGAGATCACGACGATCAGTCGAGTTCTCCAGCGCCCTGTACGGCTCACGCGTCCTCACGACCGTCGACCCGCACGTGGTACGGCCCGTGTTCGAGTCCATGGTCGCCCTGTCAGACAGCGGCACCCTGCTCGATACGTTCACAGGTCTGTCGATGCCGCGAATGTTCATGCACGGTCAACAGAACGCCCACCTCTCCTACCTCACCAGTCTGCGCCGCAGCGGGGTGAATATCGCCGAGATCGAACACAGCGGACACTGGCCCATGTACTCCAACCCGCCTGCCATGTGGGCCGCCCTCGCCGACTTCCTCGCACTCCACGAGGAACAGTCAGACGCCTGAAGAGAACGGTCCGCCGCCGCGTCGGCAACGGTGGCCCGAGGCGGTCCAGTTCCGGAGACCAGGGCGAGCACGGCGGCCTGAATAGGCCACAGAACTAGTTCCCGGTATCCACTCCGGCGCGTTTCGGAATCAGAAACCCGCAAGCGCCTACGTTTCTCCGGTGCCCGGCTCGACCGAGCCCCGCGACTGGGCCAAGCAGCCGGAGTTGTTCGGCCGCTACCCGCAGATCGAGTGGCGCGAGGCGGACCGCCTGGACGACCAGATCGGCCTCGACGCCGCTCGCACCCAGCACGACATCACCTACCTCGCTCGGCAGATCCGCCAGCACCGGCGCCTCGGGCCCTGGAAGGACCTCGCCGACAAGACCGGTATGTCGGCGTACCAGTTGACCAAGGTGCTCCGCGGCCAGGCGCACCTGTCGCTGCGCCACGCCGCCGGGCTAAGCCGGGTACTCGGACCGCTACTGGTCGGTGGGACTGAGGCGCGTCAGATGCTGGCCGAGAGGGCTGACCGGGAGCGGCGTGGGTGACGGGCGGGAGCCGAAACCCGCTGATGGCGCTGCCGCGGTCGTCTTTCGGGGCATAGGAAGATGTCGTATCGCACAGACCTGAGATCAGTCGGCGTACTGCCACCGGCCGACGCGACCTACGAGAGGGAAGGGGGGTCGGCCTAGTGAGATGTCGCCGCATCCGGTTCGACGGCTACCGGCGTCTGTCGAAGACGGACTGCGACGTGAACCCGCGCATCCTGGCCTTCGTCGGCCAGAACGAGTCCGGGAAGTCCTCGGTCCTCTCCGGCCTGGCGTGGCTGACCGAGGACGACGAGACGCCGCTCAGCCCCTTCGACTACAGCCGCGCCAAGCAGCCCAAGCGGACGTCCGGGTGGATCGTCAGCGCGGACTACGAGTTCGACCACGAGGACCTCGCGGTCCTCGAACCGCTCGGTTTCGAGTCCACTCCTCAGCGAATGTCGCTGTGGAAGCAGGCTGACGGACGACTACACGTCATCTTCGAGGACCCGCGCGAGCCGAACCGCGACCCGGCCCCGTTCGCCGCCGCCCTCGCCGCCCTGGAGGCATCCAGGACGAGGCTGACCCGCCAGATCGAGAGCGCTGCGCCCGACCACGACGAAGACGACAGCCCCGCCACCTGGTTCGCGACCCTCGCGGGGCTGCTCGCTGACACCGAGAAGGTCTGGGACGCCGACGATCGGCAGGCTGCCGACGATCTGGTCACCTGGCTGGAGACGACACCAGACAGCGGGAAGAGGCCGCGTGACGCCAAGTCGGCCGGTCTGCTGCGCGATGCGATGGCGGTCGGGGCGGTCGAGCACCCCCGGGAGGCGGGGCTCCGCCTCATGAGGGCGCGGGTGCCGAAGTTCGTGCTCTTCGGGGAGGACGACCGCGATATGCCCACCGTCACCGCCATCAGCAACGAGCAAGCGATCGGCGCCATGCGCCCGGCTGTTCGCAACCTGCTCGCCGTCGCTGATGTGGACCCCTCCTCGCTGTGGGCCGCGCATGCAGAAGGCGACTCCGGAGAGGTCCAGACCCTCCTTGCCGAGGGAAACGCCCTGCTGGACACCTTCTTCGGCCAGGCGTGGAACCAGTCGAACATCTCCGTGCGTCTTGACCTCGACGCCTCCGGCCTGCACGCCCACGTCTACGAGATCGACAGCCGCCGATTTACGCGCATCGAGGAGCGCAGCGACGGCCTGCTGGCCTTCGTCGCACTGGCCGTCTTCCTGGAGGCACAGCACCTCGACATCCCCCCGGTCCTCCTCATCGACGAAGCCGAGACGCATCTGCACTTCGACGCGCAAGCCGATCTCGTCGGTGTGCTGCTGAAGCAGATCGACGCCTCGCAAGTCCTCTACTCCACCCACTCACCCGGCTGCCTGCCCGGCGACCTTGGGACCGGCATCCGCTTGCTGCGCCGCAACGGCGCTGCCAGCGAGATCCACTCCCACTTCTGGACCAACGAGGCGCCCGGCTTCGGACCACTGCTGTTCGCCATGGGCGCCGGAGCGGCGGCATTCTCGGTCTGCCGCTGGGCCGTCCTGGCCGAGGGACCGTCCGAGATGATCCTGCTCCCAACCCTGCTGCGGCTCGCTACCGGACTAGACGACCTGCCGTACCAGGTGGCCCCCGGCCTCTCGAACGCCCGCGCGTACGGCATGGAGGTAGAGGAGGTGGCGGCACGCGTCGTCTACCTGGCCGACGGCGACGCCGACGGCCAGCGGTACCTCCGCGAGTTGAAGTCGAGCGGGGTGGATGAGCAACGACTCTTTCAACTCCCTCCAGGGACCGCCCTCGAAGACCTCCTGGATCGCGAGTTTTACCTCGGAGTCCTCGCCAAGATGCTCCCCGACGACTCCCCGACTCCCGACACTTCCGCGATTAGCGCCGATCAGACCATCTCGCGATCGCTCCAGCAGTGGGCGGCGGCGCAGAAGCCGAAGGTCAAGTTGCCCGGCAAGGTCGCGATGGCCTACGCCGTGCTCGATCAGCAGGAGATCGTCCTCGACAAGAACGCGGCACAGGTGCTGCGGGAACTGCACGGCGACTTCGAGGCGTCGCTTCGCGCTAACGCGACAGCCCAATCTAGCGGCAGATAGCCGCCCGGCGCTGCCGCAGCACGACGAGCAGTTTGTCGTCACCTCTGCGACGCCTGAGGTTCGTGGCGGCGGCGGTCACTTCAACCAGCGCCGACTAACGCGGCGCGAGAACAGCGCGGCCGCCGCGATGAGACAGAGGACGACCGCGCCCAAGCCCACGGTCCAGGCCAGCGGGCGCCAGTCATGTGCGTAGAGCACTTGGCCCGAGGCGCTCTCGCAGGCCCACGTGGTCGGGCCTGCGGGGGTGGGACCAGAGAACGGGCCCAACTTGGCCACCAGTCCCCTGGTGACGCAGAAGTCTGCGAGATACGAGCCGAGGCCGACACTCCACAGCGAGACAGTCGCCCCGCATCCGACCACGCAGACCGTCCACGCCGCCAGGACCAACTCGGGCCTGTAGCCATACGTGCTCACGCGTCCCACACTCACACGCGACGCCCGGGCGCTGGGTTGGGCCCATGGGATTTTTCGTGGAACCGGTGTGGGAACAGCGCCCGTGGCCGCCCGCCTCGCCGCAGGTCAGCCGGTTTCACAAACGGCCCACCACCACCTCGAGGGCCCGTGAGCAGCGAAGACGTTGCGCGCGGGCCCTTCGTCGTCGGTGGGCATGCCCCTCCGGGTGGCCACGGAGGTGGACGAGCGCTCGCAGCGCAGCGCCGGCGGCCGGCCCCAGGCGCCGCACGGTGTGGGCCCGGGGAGCGGGTCGACCCTACGATCGCGGTCATGGCGACGCCGACCATCCGTGACGCGGAGGAGGCGGACGGTGCCGCGTGCGCCGCGATCTACGCGCCCTACGTGACCGACACCGCCGTCACCTTCGAGCTCGAGCCGCCGAGCGACGCCGAGGTCGCCGCCCGGATCCGAGCGGCGCGAGAGGACCACGCCTGGCTGGTCGCCGAGGACGACGGTCTGGTGAAGGGCTACGCCTACGGGTCCAGGCATCGGGCGAGGCCGGCCTACCGGTGGGCGTGCGAGGTCAGCATCTACCTGGCGCCGGAGTCTCGTGGCCAGGGCGTCGGGCGCCTCCTCCACCAGCACCTCGTCGACCGGTTGACCGCGATGGGTTATCGCAACCTGCTCGCGGGCACGGCTCTGCCGAACGACGCGAGCCTGGGACTGCACCGCGCCCTGGGGTTCACGCCCATCGGCGTCTTCCGCGCGGTCGGATGGAAGCACGGGCGCTGGCACGACGTGCAGTGGTCGCAGCGACTGGTGGGCACCGGCGAGGCCCCGGCCGTCATCCACGGCGCGGGCGATCTCGACGGCCGAGGTGGGGCCTAGGCGCACCACCGACGCCGCGGGGCAGCCCGGCGCCTTCCGTCGGTCCCGCGAGTGCACGGGTGTGCATGGGCCCCTCGGGCGTCGGGCACGAAGCTCCCCGGCGATGATTTCCACCGTCGCCACAGCGCGACGGGTCATTGGCGGAGACCAGGAGCACGCCATGAGCACCCCCAGCAGCCCCATGCCCCCCGCCGGCGGCGGTCCGTCGATGGCCCGCCCGAACCCCGTTCACGCCCCTGGCGGTCCCGGTGGGCCCGGGCACTCGTCGACGTTCACCCCGCCCGCCGGTGGCCCGGGACGGGACGTGGACCGAGAACGTCCCCGCCGACTGAGTACGGAGACCAAGGCCTCGACGAAGACGACCGAGCTCGCCGCCTACGTGCTCGTCGTGCTCGCCGTCGTCATCACCGCGCTCGTGGTCGACGGGGAGGGTGACGGCGACCCGTTCGGCGCCAGTGAGGCGCTGCGGTACATCACCTACCTGACCATCGGCTACATGGTCGCGCGCGGCCTGGCCAAGTCCGGGAGCCGCGACCCCTACGACGCGTAGGCCGTGCCGGCGCCCGGGACCGGACGCCGGGCCGGTGACGACACGCCACCGTGGACACCGGGACCGCCCCTGCTCAGGCCTCGGCCCGAGCGGGGGCGGAACCGTCTCGACCGGCATCTGCCGCGGGGCTGTGGTGCCGCGGACCCCCGCCCGTGGCGTGTGACCAAGCCGTAACCCCGCGTTACATGGGGCGGAGGGCCGACGTCAGGAGGCGGCGCGGGCGCGGAGGGCGAGGACGGCGTCGGCGTGGGCCAGGGCGGCGCGGACGTGGCCCTCGAGGGTGTCCCGGGCGCCGCGGACGGCGCCGAGCGCGAGGACGGCGGCGTCGTCGGCGCCGATGGCCTCGTCGAGCGCGGCGGACCGCAGGCTCGCGTCACCGTGGATGGCGGTCGCACCGTCGTAGGCGGCGGCTGCGGCCTCGCCGGCGCGGCGCGCGAGAAGGCGGCTGGACGTGCTGATCATCGGTTCCCCCCGGATCCGTGGTGCGCGGACCCCCCGTCCACGCCCTCTCAGGATAGGGCCAGGGACCGGCCGCCGACAGCAGCTCGCCAGAACTCGGTCAGCCCACCGTCGCCGGCACGTCGCCGTACAGCGTCGTGCGCTGGCGCAACGGCCTGCCGGCCTCGGCCGCGATGGCGGCGAGGTCGTCCGGGGTGAGGCCCTGGCCGTGGCTCGCGCCCGCGGCGCGGCTGATGTTCTCGTCCATCAGCGTGCCGCCGAGGTCGTCCACGCCGGCGGCGAGCAGCTGCCGGGTGCCCACCTTCCCGAGCTTCACCCACGACGCCTGCACGTGGCGGATGTCGTCGGCGTACGCGATGCGGGCGACGGCGTGCACGAGCACCACCTCGCGCCACGTCGGGCCGCGCCGGGCGCCGCGCTTGAGGTAGATCGGGGCCGCCATGTGCACGAAGGGCAGGCCGACGAACTCGGTGAAGCCGCCGGTCTCGCGCTGGACCTCCCGCGTCCGGAGCAGGTGGCGCACCCAGTGGTGCGGCCGCTCGACGGAGCCGAACATCATGGTCACGTTCGACCTCAGCCCCACCGAGTGGGCGACGCGGTGGACCTCGAGCCACTCCTCGGTGGTGATCTTGTCGGGGCACAGCACGGCGCGGACCTCGTCGTCCAGGATCTCGGCGGCCGTCCCGGGGAGCGACCGCAGGCCGGCGTCCTTCAGGCGCAGCAGGTAGCTCTCCAGCGACTCCTCGAGCCTCCGCGAGCCCTCCAGCACCTCGAGGGCGGTGAAGCCGTGGATGTGCATGCCCGGCACCCGCTCGTGGACGGCGCGGGCGACGTCGACGTAGAAGTCGCCGTCGAACTTCGGGTGGATGCCGCCCTGCAGGCACACCTCGGTGGCGCCGAGGCCCCACGCCTCCTCGCTGCGGTCGGCGACCTCGTCGAGGGTCAGCAGGTACGGCGCGCCGCGCAGGTTCAGCGACAGCGGCCCCTTCGAGAAGCCGCAGAAGGTGCACTTGAAGGTGCAGACGTTCGTGTAGTTGATGTTGCGGTTCACCACGAACGTCACCTCGTCGCCCACGACGCGGCGACGGATCCCGTCGGCCACCTCCGCGACGGCGGCGACCTCGGTGCCGCGGGCGGTGAAGAGGGTCTCGAGCTCCGCGGCGCCGACCTCCTGGCCGGCGCGGACGCCGTCGAGCACCTCGGCGACCGGGCCCCGGACCCCGCCGGGGCGTGCGGGACGCAGCGCGACCGGGTCCGACCCGGAGCCGGAGAACCAGGCGGTGGAGCGGCGTCCGACCTGGATGACCTCGGCGCCGGTGCCGACGTTGGCCGCGTCGGCGTGCTTCTCCGGCCACAGGGCACCCGGGTCGTCGCGGCCGAGCAGGTCGGCGTCCGCGCGGTCGAGCACCGGGAACCGCAGGGCCGGGTCGAGCCAGCGATCGGGCCGGGCGGCGTACGCCGGGTAGATCGTCAGGCGGGGCGCGAGCTCGTGCCCCGCGGCCTCGGTGGCGTCGCGCAGGACGTCGAGCGAGGGCCACGGCCGCTCGGGGTTCACGTGGTCGGCGGTGACGGGGGAGACCCCGCCCCAGTCGTCGATGCCCGCGCCGAGCAGCCCGGCCAGGTCCTCGGGCTCGGACAGGTTCGGCGGCGCCTGCACGTGGACGTCGTCCGGCAGCACGAGGCGGGCGAGCGCGACGGCCCGCAGGTGGTCCTCCGGGGGGCACGGTGCGGCGTCCCGCATCGCCGTGCCGGGCTTGGGCAGGAAGTTCTGGACGATCACCTCCTGCACGTGGCCGTGCGCGTCGTGCGACTCGGCGATCGCGCGGAGGGCCTCGAGGCGGTCGGCCTCCGTCTCGCCGATGCCGACGAGGATGCCGGTGGTGAAGGGGATCGCGAGCTCCCCGGCGGCGTCCAGCGTCGCCAGGCGGCGGGCGGGCACCTTGTCGGGCGCGCCGCGGTGCGCGGCGAGGTCGCCGCGCAGGCTCTCGAGCATCATCCCCTGCGACGCGCTCGAGCGGCGCAGGGTCGCGAGGTCGGCGGCGTCCAGCGCGCCGGCGTTGGCGTGGGGGAGCAGGCCGGTCTCGGCGAGGACCAGCGCGGTGGCCTCGGCGAGGTAGTCCACCGTCGTCGCGTGGCCGCGTGCCGCGAGCCACTCGGCCGCCGCGGGGTAGCGCAGCTCGGGCGCCTCGCCGAGCGTGAACAGCGCCTCGTGGCAGCCGGCCGCCGCCCCCTGCTCGGCGATCGCCAGGACCTCGGCGGGCTCCAGGTACGGCGTGTGCGCGGTGCGCGGCGACTCCGCGAAGGTGCAGTAGCCGCAGCGGTCGCGGCACAGCTTCGTCAGCGGGATGAAGACCTTCGGGGAGTAGGTCACCCGGGTCCCGAACAGCGCGTCGCGACGCTCCGCGGCTCGGGCGAGCAGCTCGGAGGTGGGGAGCCCGACCAGGGCGCTGAGCTCGGGGGACGTGAGCGCCGTCATGGGTGAAGTATCCGGGTGGGGGCCCAGCCCGACCGTCAACGGGGGCTCAACGCGACCCTGACGAGGCCCTCGCGACCGGTGACCCGCGACGGTGCGGTGTGGTACCCATCACTCATGAGCCAGGGTGACGCACGCTCGCCCCTGGTCCTCGTCGTGGACGACGACGCCGCGATCCGCACCGTCGTCCGCTGGCAGCTGGACGACGAGGGGTTCCGTGTCGTCGAGGCGGACGACGGGCAGGTGGCGCTGCGTGCGATCCGCGAGGACCACCCCGCGCTCGTCGTCCTCGACCTGTCCCTGCCCGGGCTGGGTGGGCTCGACGTCCTCCGCGCGCTCCGCGGCGGGCGGTGCGGCCGCTCCGACACCCCGGTGATCGTGCTGTCGGGCCGCAGCGGGGAGACCGACCGCATCGTCGGCCTCGACCTCGGCGCCGACGACTACCTGGTCAAGCCGTTCTCGCCGGGCGAGCTCGCCGCCCGGGTCCGCTCCGTGCTGCGGCGCAGCGGCGCCGACGCCGCCGGCGAGACCATCACCGTCGGGGGCGTGCGCATCGAGCCGGCGAGCCGCCGCGTCGTCCTGGCCGACGACGACGGCGCCGAGACCGACGTCGAGCTGACCCCGAAGGAGTTCGACCTCCTCGCCTTCCTGGCCGCCCACCCGCGCCACGTCTTCACCCGCGTGCAGCTGCTGGACCGGGTCTGGAGCTCCTCCGCGGAGTGGCTCGGCGAGGCCACCGTGACCGAGCACGTGCACCGCCTGCGCACGAAGGTCGAGCCCGACCCCTCCCGGCCCCGCCTGCTGCGGACGGTCCGCGGCGTGGGCTACCAGCTGGTGGACGACGCATGACCGCCCAGCCGACCGCCCAGCCCACCGCCCGGCCCGCCCCCGAGGTCGGGCTGGCGCCGGACGACGCCCGCGTGATGCTCACCCGCCAGCGGGGCATCCTCGAGATGATCGCCCGAGCCGCGCCGCTCCAGGACGTGCTCACCCAGCTGCTCGCGTCGCTCGAGACGCTCATGGACGGCGCCCGCTGCTCGGTGCTCCTGCTCGACCGCGAGCACGGGACCCTCCACCACGGCGCGGCGCCGACCCTGCCGGCCGCCTACGTGGCCGCGATCGACGGGCTCCACATCGGGGACGGGCAGGGCTCGTGCGGGACGGCCGCCGCCGTCAACGCTCCCGTCGTCGCCACCGACGTCCGCTCGGACGCGCGGTGGGCCGGCTTCCGCGGGCTCGCGCTGGACGCCGGTCTGCGCAGCTGCTGGTCGACCCCGATCGCGGGCCACGACGGTCACCCGGTCGGGACGTTCGCGGTCTACCACGCCCGGCCGCACCGCCCGACCGCCCGCGAGCAGCTCCTCGTCGACCGGTTCACCCACCTGGCGTCGGTCGCCATCGACCACGCCCGCGTGCTCGGTGACCTCGTGAGCAGCGAGGAACGGTTCCGCCGCACGTTCGACGACAACCCCCTGGGCATGGTGCTCCTGCGGCCGGACGGCACCATCGACCGCAGCAACCGCGCCTTCAGCGCCCTGGCCGGCTGCGGCGGCTCCCTCGTGGGACGACGGTTGGCCGACCTCCTCGCGCCGGTCGAGGGGCGGCTGGCGGACCGCCTCGACGAGCTCGGACCCGACCGGCCCGGCCCGGTGAGGTTCGAGGGCGTCGTGAGCCCGGCCGGCCCGGGCCGCCCGCAGGCCGCGGACCTCGAGGTGGACGTCGAGGTGGAGGTCACCGTCTCCCTGCTGTGCGCGGCCGAGGACGGCCCCGCCCGGCACGTCGTCAACGTGCTCGACCTGACGGAGCGACGGGCCGCGGAGCGCGACCGCCGGGCACGGAGCGAGGCGGAGACGGCCCGGCGGACCGCCGAGGAGCTGACCCGCGCGAAGTCCGCCCTGCTCGCCGCCGTGGGTCACGAGGCCCGGACGCCGATCCAGGCCATCGTGGGCTTCACCGAGCTGCTGGGCACGCTCGACCTCGAGCCGGCCCGGCGCCGGGAGGCGCTGGAGCACATCGACGCGGCCGCGGGGCACGTGATGGACCTCCTGACCGACGTCCTGGACCTGAGCCGCCTGGAGACCCAGGTGCTGCCACTGGCGCTGGAGCGGGTGGAGCTGCGCGAGGTCGTGCGGGAGGCGGTGGCCCTGCTGACGACGAAGGCGTCGGCGCGGAGCTTCACGGTCGTCGCGGACGTCGGCCCGCAGGTCGTCCTCGCCGACCGGCGGCGGCTGCGCCAGGTGCTGCTCAACCTGCTCGTGAACGCGATCCGTCACGGCCGGGTCGGTGGGCGGGTCGTCGTCCGCTCGGTGCTGCCCGACGACACCGCCACCGGGGGCGAGAAGGACCTCGTCGTGGTCACGGTCACCGACGACGGGCCCGGCATCGCTCTGGAGGTGCTGCCCCGCCTCTTCACCCCGTTCGCGAGCGGCGCGTCGGCGCCCGCCGCCGGGGCCGCCCAGGACGAGAGCCTCGGGCTCGGCCTCGGCCTGGCGCACGGCCTGCTCCACGCCATGGGCGGCGACCTGCGGGTCTCCGGCACCGGCCCCGGGGGGACGACGATGACGCTCCGGGTCCCTCGCGCCGACGACGGGCACGACGCCGCACCCCCGACCGGGGCCACGGCCCCCGTCACCACGCTCGCCGGCGCGCACGCGCCGGGCACGACAGGTTCGACCGCCACGACCGACCCGACGAGAGGACACCGCCCATGACCGCCACGCTGTTCGCCTGCTACCACCACCCCGAGGACCCCGCCGCCTTCGACGAGCACTACGCCGACGTCCACGCCGACCTCGGGCGCGCGCTGCCCGGCCTGCAGTCGTTCACCGGCACCCACACCCAGCCGGGCCCCGACGGCGAGCCCGCGCCGTACTACTTCATCGCGCAGCTGACCTTCCCCGACGCCGAGACCATGGGCGCCTCGCTGTCCGGGACGGAGGGCCAGGCGGCCGTCGCCGACCTGAAGAACTTCGCCGGCGCCGGCGTCCACCTCGTCACGGGGAGCACGACGACGTACGTCTGAGGGAGCCGGCCGGTCGGTCCCGACCGGGGTCAGGCGTCCTCGCCGGCCGCCCAGCCGGTGAGCCTCACGATGCGGCAGACGAGCACGCGGTGGAAGGGCTTGTCGGCGTACTGCGGGACCGTGCGGGCGAGCTTGTCGGCCAGCTCCTCGGTCAGCGCGGCCGGCGGCTCCGGGACGTGCTCGAGCTGCGCCCGGACCCACCACAGGCGGGACCAGTCCTCGGCGTCCCAGTGGTCGACGAGGAGCGAGCCGCGGGGGTCGGCGTCCAGGTTGTCCTCGCGCTGCAGGCGCGAGCGTGCCTTCGGCTTCACCGAGTCGATCGGGACCCCGACGTGGCCGTCGTCGCTGACGGCGTAGACGACCGGCATCGGGTCCGGGCCGCGCTCGGGGTGGAGCGTGCAGAGCACGCCGTGGACGTGGGCGTCGAGGCGGGCCCGCGCGGCCTCCTGCTCCAGCTTCATGCCGCCAGCCTCGCGGAGCCGGGCACGCCGGACCATCACCGTCCGCACAACGCTGCCCGGTGCCCGCCCATCGACCCTTGACCGGGGCGGAGCCGCGCGTGAAGTTGACCCCGTGAACCTCGCCTCCTGGGTCGAACGGCACGGACGCCGGTTGCGCGACCGCCCGGCGCTGGCGGTGGGCGACGACGTCCACGCCACCTGGGCCGAGATGGCGGCCCGTGTCGCCGGCGGCGCCGGCGGCCTGCGGACCCGGCTCGGGCTCGCCACCGGGGACCGCGTCGCGATCGTCATGGGCAACCGGCCCGAGTACCTCGAGGTGCAGTACGCCGCGTGGCACGCCGGCCTGGTCGCCGTCCCGGTCAACGCGCGGCTGCACCGCGACGAGGTCGCGTACGTCCTCGAGCACTCCGGCGCGCGGGTCGCGGTGACCGACGACGAGCACGCCGACGACGTCGAGGCCCTCCTGGAGCGCGTCGGCACCCTCGACGCGGTCGTCCGTGCGCCGGGGTCCGAGTGGGACTCCCTGCGGTCGGCGGACCCGATCGGCCTGGTGGACCGCGCCGGCGACGACGCGGCGTGGCTCTTCTACACGAGCGGGACGACGGGTCGGCCGAAGGGCGCGACCCTCACCCACGGTAACCTGCTCATGGCCTCGCTGAGCTACTTCGCCGACATCGACCCCGTCGCGTCGACCGACAGCGTGCTGCACGCCGCGCCGCTGTCCCACGGCTCCGGCCTGTACGGCCTGCCGCACGTCGCGAAGGGGGCGGTGAGCGTCTTCGGCGAGGGCACGCTGGACGGCGGTCGGCTGCTGGCCCTGACCCGGCGGTGGCCGGGCCTGTCCTTCTTCGCCGCGCCGATCATGGTCCGGCGCCTCGCTGCCGACGACGCGCTGCGCGGGGCCGACGAGAACGACCTGGCGGGGCTCAGGACGATCATCTACGGCGGCGCGCCGATGTACCTCGCGGACCTCGAGGCGGCGCTCGCGACGTTCGGGCCCCGGCTGGCGCAGATCTACGGCCAGGGCGAGACCCCGATGACGATCACCGGCCTGTCGAAGGCCGACCACGCCGAGACCGACCACCCGCGCTGGCGCGAGCGGATGCAGAGCGTGGGCTTCCCCCGCACCGACGTGGACGTCCGCGTCGTCGACCCCGAGGACCGGCCCCTGCCGTCGGGGGATGTCGGCGAGGTCGTGGTGCGCGGCGGGGTCGTCATGGCCGGCTACTGGCGGGCTGAGGAGGCGACCGCCGAGACGCTGCGCGGCGGGTGGCTGCACACCGGCGACGTCGGCAGCATGGACGACGACGGCTTCCTGACCCTGAGGGACCGCAGCAAGGACCTGATCATCTCCGGCGGCATGAACATCTACCCCCGCGAGGTGGAGGAGGTGCTGCTCACCCACCCGCAGGTCGCGGGCGCCGCGGTCGTCGGCCGCCCGGACCCGGAGTGGGGCGAGTCCGTCGTCGCGTTCGTCGTCCCGGACGGCGACCCGCCCGCGGACCTGGAGACGGAGCTCGACCGCCTGTGCCTCGACCGGATCGCCCGCTTCAAGCGACCGAAGGAGTACCACGTCGTCGACGCCCTGCCGACGAACAACTACGGCAAGGTGCTCAAGCGCGAGCTGCGGGAGCGGCTGGCGGACGCCACCTGAGGTGGGCGCACAGCGTTGATCAAACGATGAGGCAGGCGACCCTTGCGGGTCGCCTGCGGCGGAATGTTAGGTGCATCACAAGGGCCGGTGGTCCGCCCGGGCGCCGGCCGACGCCCCCTCGCGAGGAGATGTCCGCCCGATGAAGATCGCCCTCTACCTCCCCACGTTCCGCGACCACGTGACGATCCAGGAGCTCGCCGACCTCACCGACCTCGCCGAGGAGCTGGAGTTCGACTCGGTGTGGACCCTCGACCGGGTCATCGTCCCGGAGGCCTCCGACCGGGGCGAGATGCAGTACCCCTTCGGGATGATGGAGCAGATGCCGCTGCAGATGCCGGTGAGCTCGCGCGGCCAGTGGTTCCAGGGCTGGCCGCTGCTGCCCTGGCTGGCCGCGCGCACCGAGAAGGTGCGCATCGGGATGAGCATCACCGTCACCCCGTTCCGTAACCCCGGTGTCTTCGCCGCCGAGTGCGCGACCATCGACCACATCTCGAACGGCCGCCTCAACGTGGGCGTGGGGTCCGGGTGGATGCCCGAGGAGTTCGCGGCCGCCAGCGTGGCCGACACGTTCCCCCGTCGTCACGGCCACGTGCGGGAGACGATCGAGATCTGCCAGGGGATCTGGAACAACGAGCTGTTCGAGTACCACGGCGAGTTCGCGGACTTCGGCCCCTCGGGCTTCGGGCACAAGCCCGTCCAGCCCGGCGGCCCGCCGATCTGGTTCAGCGGTCTCAAGGACCCGAAGCGCTCCGCGCGCCGCATCAGCAAGTACGGGCTGGCCGGGTGGATCGGCATCCAGGACACCCCCGACGAGCTCGGCAAGTGGCGCCAGGCCATCTCCGACGAGCTGGACGCCATCGGGACGACGTCCATCGACAGCGTCGAGATGAGCAGCATGATCTGGTTCGTCATCACCGACACCGAGGTCGACCAGACCGACAACGGCAAGCTGACGAACCTGCTGGTCGGCACCGAGCAGCAGATCACCGACCGGCTGAAGGCCTACCAGGAGGCGGGCATGACCATGCCGTTGATCTGGCCGCCGTTCGCGGACGTCCCGGTGTCGAAGACGCTCGACGACCTGAAGCGCCTGAAGAACGACATCATGCCGAAGGTCGAGGCCTCCTGAGGTGTCACGGCCGGGGCGCGAGCGCGTCGAGCACGCGCTCCGCCTCGGCCGTCGCCGCGTCCGGGTCCACCGCGGGCCCGCCGACGCGGGCGTCGAAGTTCAGGTCGACGAACACCTCGGTGACGCCCCGGGCGGCGAGCGCGGCGAGGTCGTCGCGGACCTGGTCCGCCGAGCCCTGGAGCGGACGACGGCCCGAGCCGGCGTCGGTCTCGGTCAGCTCGACGATCCCGCGCACCAGGGTCCGGACGGCGTCCGGGTCGCGCCCCGCCTCGCGGGCGCCGTCCCGCACGTGGCCGACGGCCTCGCCGATCGTGCGCAGGTCCTGCTTGCTGCTGCCGATCCAGCCCTGGGCGAGCCGGCCCGCCCGCCGCAGCGCGGCCGGCGCGGACCCGCCCACCAGCAGCGGCGGGTGCGGGCGCTGCACCGGCGCGAGGCCGGTGTGGGACGCCGGCACGGAGTAGAACTCGCCCTCGAAGCGCACGGGGTCCTCGGTCCACAGGGCGACCAGGCAGCGGAGGTACTCCTCCATCCGCGCGCCGCGGCGCGCGAACGGCACGCCCGTCGCCTCGTACTCGTGCGGCATCCAGCCGATGCCGAGGCCGACGGACAGCCGGCCGCCGCAGAGGTGGTCCAGCGTCGCCGTCGCCTTCGCCAGCACGACGGGGGCGAGGAAGGGCGCGCAGATCGTGGCCGTCCCCAGCCCGATCCGCTCGGTGTGCGACGCGACGTGCGCCAGCGGCAGCAGCGGGTCGTGGACCTGCTGGTACGACGGGTCGTCGGCGGCCCGCGTGCCCGGGTTCTCCCGACGGTCGAACGCGGGGTCCAGGCCGCCCTCGACCGGGTACAGCAGCCGTTGGAAGGTCCACAGCGCGGCGTAGCCCCGGTCCTCGGCGCGGCGCGCGACGTGGATCATCCTGTCTGCGGTGGCCCACGCGCCCGAGACGGGCAGCCCGAACCCCAGCAGCGGCATCGGTGCGCTCACCGGCTCAGGATGCCAGCCCCCACCCCCGCCCGACCCCTCCGGAAGGACAGCGCGACATGACCGGCACCACTCAGCACGGCGGGACCCTCCGCATCGGCTACAAGGCCTCCGCGGAGCAGTTCGGCCCCCGCGAGCTCGTCGAGCTCGGCGTCCGCGCGGAGGAGGTCGGTCTCGACAGCGTCTGGGTCTCCGACCACCTGCAGCCGTGGCGGCACGAGGGCGGCCACGCGCCGTACGCGCTGGCGTGCCTGGCGGCCATCGGTGAGCGCACCGAGCGGGTCGTCCTCGGCACGAGCGTGCTCACCCCCACCTTCCGCTACAACCCGGCCGTGCTCGCCCAGCACCTCGCGACGCTGACGCTGCTCAACCCCGAGCGGATCATCCTCGGCGTCGGCACGGGGGAGGCGCTCAACGAGATCTCCGTCGGCCTGCCGGAGTGGCCGGAGTTCAAGGAGAGGTGGGCCAGGCTGCGGGAGTCCGTCCGCCTGATGCGCGCGCTGTGGGACGGCGAGCGCGTCAGCTTCGACGGCGACTACTACTCCACCGTCGACGCCACGATCTACGACCGTCCCGAGGGCGGGGTGCCGATCTACGTCGCGGCCGGTGGGCCCCAGATGGCGCGGTACGCCGGCCGCGTCGGCGACGGCTTCATCTGCACCAGCGGCAAGGGCATGGACCTCTACACCGAGAAGCTGCTGCCCGCCGTCGAGGAGGGCCTGGAGAAGGCGGAGCGCCCGTCGGACGGCATCGCCCGGATGATCGAGATCAAGCTCTCCTACGCCCACACCCGCGAGGAGGCGCTGGAGAACTGTCGTTTCTGGGCGCCGCTGTCGCTGAGCGCCGAGCAGAAGCACCAGCTGGACGACCCGGTCGAGATGGCCCGCGCCGCCGACGAGCTGCCGATCGAGCAGATCGCCTCGCGCTGGATCGTCGAGACCACCCCCGAGGGGGTCGTCGACGCGGTCCGGCCCTACGTCGAGGCCGGCTTCGAGCACCTCGTGATCCACGCGCCCGGCCACGACCAGGAGGGGTTCCTCGCGCAGTTCTCCGCCGAGGTCCTGCCCGGCCTGCGCGAGCTGCAGGGGTCGCTGCCCCGCGCGTGACGGGCGGGGCGACCCCTCCGACGACCCCCGGACCCCGTCGCGGCCCCGACCACCGGCTCGACCACCGGTGGGTCGGCCGCGGTGACTGCCAGCGGATCGCAAGCCCGGTGACGGGGTGCCGGTGGACCGTGGTCGTCATGCCCCCTGTCGACGACGTCCGTCCCCCTCCGGTCCCGGCCGCCTGGCTGGCGCCGTGGTTCACCCCACCCGCGCGCAGCGAGCTCGCGACCGGGCACCACCTGCGCCCCCTGCGGGCCGCGGACGCCGGCCTGCCCGGACTGCCCGCCGGCCTCGACACCGAGGCGGTCGCCGCGGCCTGCGTCGCGCGCTCCGCCTTCGTCTACGGCGCGTTCGACGACGAGGAGCGGCGCCTGCTGGCCTGGGTGACGCTCGACCCCGGGACCCCGCCGCACGACGTCGAGGTCGGGTGGGCGCTCACGCCCGACCAGGTCGGCACGTCGCTCGCGGAGGCCCTGCTGGCGGCGCTGCCGGACTGGCTGGCGCGCAGCTGGCCGTGGACGTCACCGCACGTCGTGCGGCGCTGAGGGCTCCGGGCCCTCCAGCGCGAGCGCGACGGTCGCGTCGAGGCCGAGCACCCGTCCGGACCGTCGGCAGCGGTCGTACGACGCCCCGCCGAGGCGGTCCCGGACGGTCGCGGCGGCGGCGTCACGGGCGTCGTCGTCGGGCAGGTAGTACCCGCCGTAGGCCTGGCCGTTGCCCAGCTCGCGGCACGACTCGGCGGCACCGAGCAGGGTGGCGAGCCGCTCGACGGAGGCCTCGTCGCCGACCAGGCGCAGCTCGATCACGACGAGCAGGTCGAGGAAGTAGGACAGGTTCGACAGGTCGCCCATCTCCTGCGACAGCCGGATCCCCTCGCGCAGGTGGCGACGGGCCGCGGCGTCGTCCGACCCGGACTCCAGGCGGGCCAGGCTCCACAGGGCCGAGAAGGCCCCGAGCCGGTCCCCTCGGGCCGTGGCCAGGGCGTGGGCGCGGGTGACCCGCGAGCGGGCCTCGTCGGGGTGGCCGGTCTCGAGGAGCGCGGTGCCGAGCCACACCTGCGCGAGCACCTCCAGCCAGGGGCCGTAGGAGTCGGCGGGCAGGGTCCCGGTCAGCGCGAGCGCCTGCTCGAGCCGCGTGCGTGCCTCCGCGAGGTCCCCGCGCGCGAGCGCGGCGATGCCCAGGCCCGCCCGGCTGTTCGCCTCCGCCTCGGTGTCGCCGAGGACGACGGCGTCCTCCAGCGCGCGCCCCCAGGCCTCGCCGGCAGCCGTGTGGTCGCCCTGCGCGTAGGCCATGCAGGCGAGCGCGATCGTCGCCCGGGTCCTGACCTCCGGCGGGGCGCCCGGCAGCGCGGCCGCCGCGGCCGCCGTCCGCCGACCGAGGTCGGACAGCCCGCGGAGCCACCAGTAGAGCCACAGCGACCAGGCGAGGCGCCCCGGGGTGGTGTGGTCGCCCGCCCGGAGGCTGCGCTCGACGGCCGCGAGCAGGTTGGCGTGCTCGTCGTCGACGACGCGGAGCCAGGTCACCTGCTCGCGGCCGAGGTAGCCGACGGCGGCCCGCTCGGCGAGCTCCACGCAGGCGCGGGCGTGGGCGCGGGTCACGGACGCGAGCTCGTCGGGTCGTGAGAGTCGCTGGGCGTGCTGGGCGACCGGTTCGAGCATCCCGTAGCGGGGCCGCCCGTCGGACGACCACGACACCGTGACCAGCGAGTGCTCGACCAGCTCCTCGAGGTCACCGATCCGGTCGGCGCCGACCACGTCCGCGAAGAGGTCGTAGGACCAGCCGCCGGAGAAGACCGCGAGGTCGCGGAAGAGCCGCTGGGCCGCCTCGGGCAGCAGCCGGTAGCTCCAGTCGAGGGTGGCCTGCATGGTGCGCTGGCGGGCGGGCAGGTCGCGGAGACCGGACGAGAGGGCCTCGTCCAGCCGTTGGAGCAGGACCTGGAGGGTCAGGACCCGCACGCGGGAGGCGGCCAGCTCGAGCGCCAGCGGGATGCCGGCGAGCCGCTGGCAGATCTCCGCCACCGGGCCCACGGTGAGGTCGTCGAGCACGAAGCCACGGCTCACCGCCCGGGCCCGGGTCATGAACAGCGAGACCGCCGGCGAGGACGCGACCTCGGCGACGTCGGCGCCGCCCCGCGGCACCGCGAGCGGCTCGACCAGGTGCTCGTGCTCGCCGTTGACCCGCAGCGGGGCCCGGCTCGTGACCAGCACCCGGAGCCCCGGCGCGGCGCCGACGAGCCACGACACCCGGGGGGCGGCGTCCAGCAGGTGCTCGACGTTGTCCAGCACCAGCAGCACGTCCCGACCCCGGAGCAGCGCGACGGCGGCGTCACCCGGGTCGGCGTCGCCCGCGGCGGCCGGACCGTCGGCCGGCGCCGGCAGGGCCTGGCGGAGCGCGTGGACGACGGTCGGCAGCACCAGCGCCGGGTCGGTGACGGTCGCGAGGGGGACGAGGACGACGCCGTCGGCGACCTCCTGGCGCAGCCGGCCCGCCACGGCGAGGGCGAGCCGGGTCTTGCCCACACCGCCGGTGCCGGTCAGCGTCAGGAGCCGGGTGTCGTCCCGCAGGGCCGCCACCACCCGCTCGAGGTCGCAGTCGCGCCCGACGAGGGCGGTCGGCGGCTCGACCAGCCCACCACCGGTGGGGGCGACGGGCTCGGCCGGGGACGGCGACGAGGTGGGCGGGGTCGCCCCGGTCGGCGAGGGGGTGGGTGCGGCGGGTGGGCGGGACGGTGTGCTGGGTGGGCTGGGTCGGCTGGGTGCCGGGGGTCGGTCGAGGGCCGGGTCCTGGAGCAGCACCTGCTCGTGGAGGCGCCGCAGCTGCGGCCCGGGGTCGACACCGAGGTCCTCGGCGAGGCGGTGCCGGCCGGACTCGTAGACCTCCAGCGCGGCGGCCTGGCGACCCGAGCGGTACAGAGCCACCATCAGCACGGCACGCAGGCCCTCGTGTAGGGGCTCGCGGGCGACGAGCGGCGCCAGCCGCTCGACGACGTCCTCGGGCCGGCCGAGCCGGAGGTCGAGGTCGGCCGCGAGCTCGTGGGCCTCGAGGTGGCGGGCGGCGAGCCGGTCGGCCTCGAGACGGGCGAACTGCTGGGGGACGTCGGCGTAGGCCTCGCCGCGCCACAGGGCCAGCGCCTCGGCGACCAGGTCGCGGGCGCGGGACGGGTCGGGCTCCTCCCGGGCGGTCCGCACGAGGGAGGTGAAGCGGACGGCGTCCACCGCGTCCGGGGCGAGCGCGAGGCGGTAGCCGGGCGACCGGGTGAGGAGCACGTCCGGGCCGAGGCGGCGCCGCAGTCGGGAGACGTAGCTGTGCAGCGTCGCGAGGGACCCCTCCTCGGGGGAGTCCCACACCCGGGCCAGCAGCGTGTCCACCCCCACGACGCGGGGCGCGTCGACGACGAGGGCCGCGAGGAGCGCGCGCAGCGCCGGCATCAGCTCGACGTCCGTGCCGTCCACCGTGAGCAGCGTGGGGCCGAGCACGCCGAGGGTGGGGGACGAGGGTGCAGCGGCAGCGGCGACCACGGCCCCGATCCTAGGGACCGGACCGGTGGTCGAGGCAAGTGTTGTCAGCGCCTTGCACGGGCGCTCAAGTCAGGTGCCAGTCGTTCGCAAGGACGGCGCCCCAGGGTCGTCACCAGGCACCTGACGACGACCCGGAGGACCGCCATGACGCTCGCCCCGATCGCCCCCTCGTACGAGGGGTCGGCACTCACCCCGTGCCGCGACGACCTCGACCTGTGGTTCGCGGAGAAACCGGAGAAGCTCAAGGTCGCGCAGGCCCTCTGCGGCGGCTGCGCCCTCGTCGAGCAGTGCCTCGAGGGGGCGCTCGAGCGCCGCGAGCCCTGGGGCGTGTGGGGTGGCCGCATCTTCGTGGACGGCGAGGTGGTGGCGGTCAAGCGCGGTCGCGGCCGCCCGCCCCGCTCGTCGTACGTCACCCCGGTGACCGCAGCCGAGCAGCCTGCCGGGTGAGGTGGTCGCGCTCGGCCGTCGAGGTCGCGAGCGCCGCAGCCTCCGCGTACAGCGTCGCCGCCCGCTCGATGTCGCCGCTGCGCTCGTGCAGGTGGGCCGACGCCGCCGTCCACCGGGGGACGGCGGGGTCGACCTCCGCGAGCGCCCGCAGGCCGGCTCGCGGTCCGTCGGCCTCACCGACGGCCACGGCCCGGGCGAGCCGGGCCACCGGGTCCTCGCCGAGCGCCAGCAGCTCGTCGTACCACTCGACGACCTGCACCCAGTCGGTCTCCTCGGCGCTGGGTGCGTCGGCGTGCAGGGCCGCCACCGCGGCCTGCGCCTGCATCGGCCCGAGCCGGTCGCGGGCCAGCGCCGCCTGCAGGAGGTCGACGCCCTCGGCGACGAGGTCGGTGTCCCACCGCGACCGGTCCTGCTCGGCGAGCGGGACGAGCGAGGAGTCGGCGCGGGTGCGGGCCGCCCGGCGTGCGTGGTGGAGCAGCATCAGCGCCAGCAGCCCGTGCACCTCCGGGTGGTCGACGAGCCCCGCGAGCTGACGGGTCAGCCGGATGGCCTCCTCGGCGAGGTCGACGTCGCCCGCGTGGCCCTCGTTGAAGACGAGGTAGAGCACGCGGAGCACCGTCGCCACGTCCCCCGGCGCGCGCCGGTCGAGACCCTCCCGGGCCACCGTCGCCTTCGCCCGCGAGATCCGCTGGGCCATCGTCGACTCGGGCACCAGGTACGCCTCCGCGACCTGTCGGGTGGTCAGGCCCCCCACGGCCCGCAGGGTGAGGGCCACCGCCGACGCCGGGGTCAGCGCGGGGTGGGCGCACAGGACGTACAGCGCCAGCGTGTCGTCGTCCGAGGCCGCGGGGCCCGGCGGCGGCTCCTCCGCGACCCGCTCCTCCCGGCGCCGTCGCGCGGTCTCGGAGCGGGCGGCGTCCAGGAAGCGGCGCCACGCCACGGTGACCAGCCAGCCGCGCGGGTCGCGCGGGGGGTCGTCGGACCAGCGCTGGGTCGCCTCGAGCAGGGCCTCCTGCACGGCGTCCTCGGCCGTCGCGAAGTCGGCGCCGCGGCCGACGAGGACGGCCGTGACCTGCGGCGCCAGCCGGCGCAGCAGGCCCTCGTCCACCTCCACGGTCGGGCCCTCAGTCGGTGACCGTGGGGGTCTCCCCGTAGAGGGGGCGGACCTCCAGCCACTCGCCGATCGGCAGGCCGTCGGCACCGGGGGCGGCGGACAGCTCGCCGGCGAGCTCGATCGCCCGGTCGCGGTCGGTGACGTCGATGATCATCCAGCCGGCGATCAGGTCCTTGGTCTCCGGGAACGGCCCGTCCGTCGCCGGCGGACGGCCCTCCCCGTCGTACCGGACCCACAGGCCCTCGGGCAGCAGTGCCTGGCCGTCCACGAACTCGCCGGAGTCGCGCAGCCGGTCGGCGAAGTCGTCCATGTAGCGCAGGTGCGCGTCGACCTCCGCGGGCGTCCACCGGTCCATCGGGACGTCGTGGGTCGCCGCCGGGGCGCCGCGGTAGTGCTTGAGCAGCAGGTACTTGGCCATCGTCGTGTCTCCTCTCGTGCGGCCCATCCTGGCCGCCTCACCCCGAGGACGGAGCCGACCGCCGCTTCTCGACGTCTCCCCGGTGCTCGGCGATGAGGAGTCCGCACCCGTGCCGGACGGACGCGGGCAGGACCGAGACCGCGACCAGCGCCACGAACCCCGCCACGAGCTTGTCCACGACGGAGGCGACGAGGTTCGCGACGACCAGCCCCACGACGTACGTGCCGAGGAGCGCCGCGAACGTCACCGTGAGCTGGTCCTGCGGTCCCCGCGGCTCCGTGCCGGCCACGAGGAGCAGCACGGGGACCGCCAGGGCCGTGCACGCGACGCCGACCCCGAGGTTCAGGGCCAGGAACCGCGGCAGCGTGCGGCCGAGGCCCCAGGACCGGACTCCGTGGCCCCACAGGAGGGCGCCCACCACGTTGACGGCGACGAACCCGAGCTCCTCGGGAGCGGCGACGCCGAGGCCCACGACGGAGGACACGACCGCGACGAGCACGCCGCGCCACGGGCCGAGGGCGATGGCGGCGACGGCGGTGCCGGTCATGTCGAGGAAGAAGGGGACCTCGGTCAGCGCGACGAACGACAACCCGGCCAGGTTGAGCGCCACGCAGCCCACGATCACGGCGAGCACGGTCGCGGGTGCGGGCGGGCCCGGTTCGGCCGGCGGTCCGGGGTGGGTGGTCGCGGCCGGTGGGACCGGCGCTGGCACCCCCTCGGCGGGCCCCTCGGCGGGCCCCTCGGCGGGCACCTCGGCGGGCACCTCGGCGGGCACCTCGGCGGGCACCTCGGCGGGCGCTGCGTCCGCCGCTGGCGGGAGGGTCGCCGGGGGCTCCTCGGGGCGCCCCGGTGCCGGGGCGGCGGGGGAGCGGGCGGCGGCCACCCAGTCGTCCACCCCCTCCTCGGGGACGCCGAGCGCGAGGGCGATCTCCCGCACCAGGGGCAGGCTCATCCGGGTCCGGCCGTCGCGGAAGCAGTCGTAGACCGTCGAGCGGGCGACCCGGGCGACCGCGGGGGGCACCCCGGCCGCCAGCCGGGCGTCACGCACCCGGGAGGCGATGGTCTGGAACGACGGGTCCCCGGCCTCCGAGCGCAGCCGGCGCAGCTCGCTCGCGATCGGCGTCCACCGTGCCTCGCCGGTCTCCGTGCTGTGCGTCTCGTCCACACCGACACCCCCATGTCGTCGCGGCCCCCGTCGTCGTAGCACCGGCAGGGTCCGGCCCGGACCCTAGCGCGGGACGCCCCGCGGCCCGTGTCGGCTGTCCGGGACCGTCCGGGAGCAGGGCCGCCCGCTGACGCCGGCGGACCGGGGTCGCTGTAGTGGTGTCGTCTCGCGCGCTGCGATCCGGGGGAGGCGCGCGAGACCCTCGGGACGTCGTCCGGCGCGCGTGGCTGCCGCGGGTCCGCTTGCCGGGGGAGACGCGACGCCCCGGTTCTTCCTAGGATCGGGGGCGGCACCGAACGCCGGTGCTTCTCCTCGGGCGGGGGCGCCGATGTCGGAGCAGGGAGCGCGACGCCATGTCCGTGCGCCTGCGGACGACCTGCGCGACCTCCACGAGGCCGCCGACCTCGACCTCCAGCACGCGGCCGAGGGCGTCCGCGACGTGCTCGGCTACGGGGTGGTCGCCGTCTCGCTGCTGCGGGGCACCGGCGAGTACGAGTTCGTCGCGGTCGTGGGGCCGCCCGACGCCCGGGACTACCTGCTCGGCACCCACCTGGCCGGCGAGCAGCTCGACCGCGCGATCGCGGCCGCCGACGTCCACGGGCGGGTCCACTACGTGCCCCGGGGGCGGTTGCCCGACAACGGGCCGCGCTGGGCCTCCGACGCCCCCCGGACGGGGGACCCGGAGGTGTGGTCGCCCGACGACGAGCTGTTCGTGATGTTCGTCGACCAGACGGGCTCGGTCCGCGGGCACGTGGCCGTCGACCACCCGCCCGGCGGGCGGGTCCCGACGGTGACCATGCGCTCCCAGCTCGAGGCGTACGTCGAGCGGATGGTGCCCGTCCTCCTGCACGCCGACAGCCTCCACCGCAGCGACGAGCAGCTGCGGATCGCCGCCCAGGCCCGTCGGGTGGTGCGGTCCGCCATCACCCGCCTCGACGAGAGCGACCTCCTCGACGCCGCCGGCGCCGACCTCGCGGACTGCCTGCGCGCCGACGAGGTCTGGTTCCACACCGAGGACCCCCGCCGTCTGCTGCGGCACCCCGCCGGGGCGGGGACGGACCCGCCGTCCGAGATCGTCGAGCGCATCCGCGTCATGGCGGACCGCGCGTGGCGCGGCCAGCTCGCGGTGGTCGTCGAGGACGAGCGGGTCCTGCCCGAGGGCTCGGGCAGCGACGGGTGGGAGGAGGTGCTGGGGTTCCTCCACGGCGTCGGGCTGGAGTCGATGCTGCTGGTGCCGGTGGGAGCCGGCGTGCAGTGCC
Organism: Nocardioides sp. CFH 31398; assembly: GCF_022436705.1. Lineage (GTDB taxonomy): Bacteria > Actinomycetota > Actinomycetes > Propionibacteriales > Nocardioidaceae > Nocardioides. The sequence continues at coordinate 83,826 of NZ_JAKUHT010000002.1, forward strand.
TCGGCGCCGTCGTCGGCGTCCGCCGCTCCGGCGCCGCCGAGTGGAGCGACCTGGAGATCCTCGCCGCCCAGGACCTCGGCCGTGACCTCGGCTCCGCGCTGCAGACCGCTCGGTTCTTCGAGCGCGAGCGCGGCCACGCGGCGTACAAGCAGCAGCTGATCGCGACCATCGCCCACGAGCTGAAGAACCCGCTGACGGCGGTGCGCGGGAACCTGGAGCTGCTGCAGGACGAGGTCGCCGAGCAGCCGGCCGCCACGATGCTCTCCGACAGGATCGGGCGCGCCACCCACCGGCTGGCGGTGCTCGTCGACAACCTGCTCACGCTCTCGGCGGTCGACGAGGCCGCCGACGTCCGCGACGGCCGGTCGGTCGACCTGGCCGCCCTCGTCGCCGACGCCGTCGAGGTCGTGACCGTGCAGGCCGGCCAGCGCGGGGTGACGGTGTCGGTCGACGCCGCCCCCGGCGCGCGGGTCCGGGGCATGCCGGGGGAGCTCGAGCACCTCGTCGTCAACCTCGTCAGCAACGCCGTGAAGTACTCCGACGACGGCGGGGAGGTGGCGATCCGTGTCGGCGCCGAGGACCGCGACGCCGTCCTGGCCGTGACCGACCGGGGCATCGGCATCGCCGAGGAGGAGCGCGGGCGCATCTTCGGGGAGTTCTTCCGGTCGGCGAACCCCCGCGCGCGCACGCGCCCCGGCACCGGCCTCGGCCTGGCCATCGCCGCCCGCGTGGTCGAGCGCCACGGCGGCCGCATCGACGTGCAGTCGACCCTCGGGCAGGGGTCGACCTTCGAGGTCCGGCTGCCGCTCGACCGCTGACGCGCCACGCGTCCCGGGGTGCGTGGCGGGCCGGCCCGGGCGTGCGGCGGCGCGCCGGAACCGGGGAACCGCTGACGTCGCCCGGGGCCGTGCCCTACCGTGGTGCCGCTCTCCAGTGCCGCCGAGGCGGCGTCCGGGACCGGGGGCGTGGCGGCGGATCGTGCTGCCCGGACCTGGCCTGGAAGGGGACCATGGAGCACCACGTGGACGGGAGTCCTCTGCTCGGGGTGAGCTTCGACCACTACTGCCGGCTGGTGCGGCGGTTCCTCGACGTCCCGGTCGCGCTCGTCACGATCGTCGAGCCGGACCGGCAGGTGTTCCCCGGTTCGCTGGGCCTGCCCGAGCCGTGGGCCTCGCGGCGCGAGACACCGCTGACGCACTCGTTCTGCCAGCACGTGGTCGCCGAGCGAGCGCCGCTCGTGGTGTCCGACGCCCGCCGCGACCCGCGACTGCTCGACAACCTCGCGATCGACGACCTGGGTGTCGTCGCGTACGCCGGGTGGCCCCTGACGAACGCCGCCGGCCAGGTGGTGGGCTCGCTGTGCGCCATCGGCCCCGAGCCGCGCGAGTGGAGCGCCAGCGACCTCGCCGGCCTGGAGGACCTGGCGCAGGCCTGCTCCGCGGAGATCCAGCACGTGAGCGCGCAGGCGGCGGCCGGCGTGGACCTCGCCCGCGCGATGGTCGACGCCGCCGAGGTCGCCCTCGCGCTGTACGACGACGGCGGGCGGCTCCTCCTCGCCAACGCCCGCGCCGAGGCGCTGGCCGTCGCGGCAGGCTTCGACCTCGACGTCGCGCCCCACGCCGGGACGCGGGTGGTGCGCGCCGACCGCCGTGAGGCGGTGCCCGCGGAGGAGCAGATGGTGCCGCGGGCCCTGCGGGGGGCGCTGCGGCACCCGGAGGTGCAGTGGCTGGGCGCCGGGGACGGGCAGGTCGCGGTCGTGGCCAGCGGCCACGCCCTCACCCTGCCGGACGGCCGGGAGGCCACCCTGCTCGTGGCGCACGACGTCACCGAGCTCGCCCACTCGCTGGAGGTCCGCGAGCGGTTCTCCGCGACGGTGTCGCACGAGCTGCGGACGCCCCTGACGGCCATCCTCGGGTTCACCGAGATGCTCGCCGACGAGGTCGACGGCTCCGCGGCCCGACTGGTGCAGCGGATCCGCGGCAGCGCGACCACCCTGCAGGACCGGGTGACGGACATCCTCGCCGACGCCGGGCGACGCGGTCGCCTGGACCTGCGGGCCACCGACCTGCACGCCCTGGTCACCCGGGCGGCGGAGACGCTCGCCTCCCCGGCGGCCCAGCGGGGGGCCACGCTACGGGTGGCGGGGGAGGAGACCTGGGCGACGCTGGACCCGGGCCGCGTCGAGCGAGCGGTGGAGAACCTGCTGTCCAACGCGATCAAGTACGGCCCGGAGGGCGGTGCGGTCGACGTCGAGGTCCGCCGCGGCACCGACCGGGTCGAGGTGGTCGTCGCCGACGAGGGCCGCGGCCTGACCCCGGAGGAGGTCGAGCGCGCCTTCGAGCTCTACTGGCGCGCCGACAGCGCGCGGACGGCCGACGTCCCGGGCAGCGGCATCGGGCTGCCGCTGGTCCGCGAGATCGCGAGCGAGCACCGGGGGAGCGTGCGGATGGAGAGCCGTCCGGGGCGGGGCACCACCGTGACGCTCACGCTCCCGCGGGTGCCCGCCTGACCCCGGCGGCGGACATCTCCTCGAGCGCGGCGTCCGAGGTCGCCGGCGCCACCCCGGCGTGCAGGCCGTCGAGCAGCGTGACGTCGAGGCCGTGGCGCCGGGCGTCGAGCACGGTGGCGCGCACGCAGTAGTCGGTGGCGAGCCCGGCGACGTCGACGGCCCGGACGCCGAGCCCCGCGAGGAGCTCGGCCAGGGTCGACCCGCTGTGGTCCCCGCCGTCGACGCGCCCCTCGAAGCCGGAGTAGGCGGGGACGCCGCGGCCCTTGCGGACGTGGTGGGTGATCCGGTCCACCTCGAGGCCGGGGGCGTAGTCGTGGCCGGGGGAGCCGTCGACGCAGTGGGGCGGCCAGGTGGTCGCGAAGTCGGGCTCCTCGCCGGGCGCGGCGAAGTGCCCGCCGTTCGTCGAGTGGCTGTCGTGGTCGTCGCGGGTCGCGACCACGGCGACGTACTCGTCGCCGTGCTCGACGAGGTGGCGGGAGATGGCCTCGGCGACGGCGTGGCCGCCCTGGACGGCGAGCGAGCCGCCCTCGCAGAAGTCGTTCTGGACGTCGACGACGAGCAGGGCCCGCGCCGGGCCGCCCGCTTCCTGGTTCGCGGTCATGGCCCCATCATCCCGCCCGCGCCGACGCCCGGGCCGTGCCGGGGCCGTCAGCCGGTCGGCACGCGGACGCCGACGGGCAACCTCCGGGCGCCGCCGGTCAGGGCCTCGTCCCCGAGCCGCAGCGTGGGGTGGCGGTAGGCGCCGAGGTGGTAGAGGCCCTTCACGCCGGTCGCGTACACCGAGCCCACGCCGGGCTCCCAGTCGTCGACGACCCGGTAGCGCCCGGTCGCGGGGTGGTCGCTCCCGCCGGGGACCAGGCCGGGGTCGCCCCCGCGGATCGGTCGGGTCCCGACCCGCCAGGCGGCGACGGTGCGGTCGAGCCCGGGGGCGTGGCGGTCGACCTGGTCGAGGGCGTGACGCAGAGCGGCCGCGGGCTCCGCCGCGGCCGTCACCGGCACCTCGGCCCGCAGCCAGGCGGTCGCGCGACCGCGCGGGGCGCGGGCCGGGTCGACCACCGACGGCTGGCCGACGGCGATGGGGGTCTGGTCGAGCCGCTCGACGTGGACGACGGGGGAGGCGCGCAGGTCGGGGTCGGCCCAGGGGACCGGCCGCCGCAGTGCGAGGTGCGCCTCGAGCTGGACCGTCCGCTCCGCCCGCAGCCTCTCCGGGTCCGGGAAGGCGGCAGCCCCCCTGCCGGGCTCGTGCGGCGCCGGGCCCTCGCCCAGCAGCTCCTCGTGCAGGCGGGCGGCGTCCGTGGCGGCGAGCACGGTGCCGAGCGCCTCGAAGCGCCGGCCCTCGGAGATGACGGCCACGGCGCGCCCCCGGTCGACCTCGATCCGCTCGGCCGTCCGGTCGAGGAGCAGGTGCACCCCGCGCTCGAGCAGCAGGCCCAGCAACGCGCTGCTGAAGCGGGCGGCCCCGCCACGGACGGCCGGCATCCCGGTCTCGTGCAGCGCGAGCACGGTGGCGGGGAGGGCGAGTCCTCCCAGGACGTCGTCGGACCGCAGGCCGAGGGCGGGGAGCCAGGGCAGCCAGAGGCGGGCGACCTCGTCGCCGCGGAACCGGTCGGCGAGCAGCTCGGCGGCGCTGAGCGCGGCCGCCCGGCCGACCTCCGGCTCACCGCTGTACGCGGCGACGCGCAGGCCGACGCCGTCCACGGCGAACATCTCCCGGCGGCCGACGCCGGCGCCCAGGCCGCGACGGGCGCCCGGGGCGAGCCGCTCGACGCCCCGCAGCAGGCCGACGTACGCCGCGGCGTCCCGGGGGTCCGCGAAGGCGGCAGCGGTCGCGCCGGGGTCCCGGTGGGCGACCAGGGTGCCGGCGTCGCCGACGGTGGCCGTGAGCGGGCCGGGTGTGGAGAGGTAGTCGAGCCCGTGGCGGCGCAGGTCGTCGGCGAGGCCGGCGTGGGCGGGTCCGGACAGGAAGTGGAGGTGCCACAGCGTGAACGCGTCGTGCACGTGGCCCGGCAGCGTCAGGTGGTCGAGACCGACCTCGGTGCTGCCGGTGAACTCGCCCAGCACGGCCACCGCCCACCCGTTGCCGGCGAGCTCGGCGGCGGCGAGGAGTCCGTTGAGGCTCGTCCCGACGACGACGGCGTCGTAGGTGGAGGTGGACAGCACCGGACGCGGGCGGTGCCGTCCGGTGGTCGGGGCAGGGAGGGTGGTGCCGTCTGTCGTCATGCTCGGGCTTCCGTCGCGGGGGGTGACGAGGATGCACCGCGAGACCCGGACGGACCCTGCATGTCCATCCGAAACCTCGGGTGAGGCGATGTTAGGCCGAAATCCCGCGCGCGTGGGGGAACTTCTGCCGACGAGCGAGCAGAATCACCTCACCGCGGAGAGGAACCGCTCCACCAGCGGCCCCGCGGTCACCGACCCCGACGTCCCCGTCTCGACGAATACCGCCACCGCCAGGTCGCCCCGCGTGGCGATCATCCAGGCGTGGGTCGGCAGGTCCCCGTCGCCGCCGGCCTCGCCGTACTCGGCGGTGCCGGTCTTGGCCCCCACCTCGCCCGGGAGCCCGGCCAGCACGCTGCCCGAGCCGTCCGTGACCACGGTGCGCATCATCGTGCGCAGGCTGCGCGCCTCCGCGGCGGTGAGGGGCTCGGCCGGGTCGGTGGCCTCCGCCTCGACCTCGGGGACCAGGCTGGGGACGACGCGCTCGCCGGCCGCGACCGACGCCGCGACCGCGGCCATCGCGAGCGGACTGGCGAGCACCCGGCCCTGGCCGATCATCGACGCGGCCTCGTCCGTCGCGCCCTCGGGCTGCGGCACCTCGCCGAAGAACGACGTGAAGCCGACGTCGGCGTCCTCGCCCAGGCCGAGGGCCGCCGCGGCCTCGGCGAGGTCGCGGCCGCCGAGCCGCTCGACGCCGGCGCCGATGAAGGCGGTGTTGCAGGAGTCGGCCAGCGCGCGGGTCAGCGTGACGTCGCCGAGGCCGGCGGCGGGGTAGTCGTCGTAGTTGGTGAACGTCCGGCCGTCGACGTCGATGCCGGGCGGGCAGGCGACCGTGTCCTGCGGGGTGAGGCCCGAGCGCAGCAGCGCGAGGGCCGTGACGACCTTCATGGTCGAGCCGGGCGCGTAGCGACCCTCGGTGGCCGTGCTGAAGCCCTCGCTCCCGGGCCCGCTGGCCGCAGCCAGGACGGCGCCGTCCGAGGGGCGCAGCGCGACCAGGGCCGACGGGACGTCGGCGGGGACGCCGTCGGCGAGCACTCGCTCGGCGGCGCGCTGCGCGTCGAGGTCGAGGGTCGTGCGCAGGTCCTCCCCGTCGGTGGCCCGGGCGACGAACAGCTCCCGGCGCTCGTCCGAGCTGCCGGCGGCCACGACCTCGGCGCCGTCGATCGAGCGCAGCTGCTCGTCGTACCGGAGCTGGAGGCCGGACAGGCCGACGACGTCACCGGCCTCGATCTCCCCGTCCGAGGACTCGACGACCTCGGCGGTCGCCTCGCCGACCCGACCGAGGATCGGGGCCGCGAACTCACGGGTCGGCGCGAGGGGCAGCGTGTCGACGACGGCCGCCGAGCCGGGGATGTCGCCGAAGTCGCCCGGCACGAGCTCACGGGCGTCCTCGGGGCGCAGGACCAGGGCCTCGACGAAGGCCTCGTCGCCCGAGCGTCGGACCTCGTCGACGTACGGCGCCACCTCGATGCCCAGGCCCCGCGCGATGCGGCGCGCGCTGTCGGTGGTCTGCCGGGCTCCGCCGACCCGGGTCTTGTCGAGCCCGTAGCGCCGGACCTCACGGTCGACGACGATCGGCTGCCGCCCGGCGCCGAGGATCCGGCCCCGCTCGCCGGTGGTCGAGAACAGCCCGAGTCGGTCCTGGGGCCGCAGTCCGGCGGCGAGGGTGCCGGGACGCCAGTCGACCAGCCACGCGCCCTCGACCTCGGTGAGGTTGGCCGTGGTCTCGTAGGCCCACTCCTGGCCGGCGATCTCCCAGGTCCAGGCGAGCGGTGCCCTCGCGGTGGCGCCTTCGGCCTCCACCTCGCCCGCCTCGACCACGACCTGCTGGTCGTCGAGGGGCTCGACCAGCTCGGCGAAGTCCTCCTGGGAGGCGAAGTCGACGAGCGGCACCCCGTCGAGGGTGTGGTCCGACAGCTGCTCCGCGAGCAGGTCGGCGACCTCGGCGGCCTCGGCGGTCGGGTCCTCCTCCTCGGCCGGCTGGCCGGAGCAGGCGGCGAGGGCGAGGGCCAGGACGGCGCAGGCGGCGAGGCGACCGGGGCTCCGAGACATGCCGACGATCCTCGCAGGCACGACCGGCACGGGGCGGTCACGACTGCCGCGACGGGCTCCGGTGTCGCGCTCAGCGGCCTTGTGGCTCCTGCGGACCCGGTCGCAGGATCGAGCCGACCTCCCCACCCGTCCCGACAGGAGCACCCCGTGAGCGACACCCCACCCGAGATCGAGAAGGCGCTCGCCGACGCGGACGCCGAGTTCGCGAGGCTGGACGACGCCCTCGCGCTGTGCTCGGACGGCGACCTGCACCGCGGGCACTTCGACGGCGGGTGGACGCCGGCCGAGGTGGTCTCCCACATCCACGTCTGCGTGATCATGTGGCTCGGCAACCTGCGCCGGCTGGAGTGCGACCCGGACCTGCGCTTCTTCTACCGCGAGGCCATCGGCCACGACCTGACCGGTTTCCCGCCGCCCACGGTCGCGGAGGCCCGCGGCCAGCTGGAGACCACCCGCCGCACGATGGCCACCGCCGGCGGCGTCCTCACCGGCGAGCTCGCGGCGCGCGTCGTCGAGATCCCCGACCTGGGCACGATGACCGTCGAGGAGTGGACGCCGCTGATCGTCGGCCACGCCGCCATGCACGTCGGGCAGGCGCTGACGGTGATGGAGAACCGCGGCTTCGGCCCGTACGCCTCGACCGCCGGCAGCGCGTCGTGAGGGCCGCCGTCCTCACCGGGCTGGAGACCGTCGAGCTGCAGGAGCGCCCGGAGCCCACCGCCGACCCCGGCTGGGTCGTGGTGAAGGTCGAGTCGGCGTCGCTGTGCGGCACCGACGTCCACCAGTACGACGGCCGCATCGACACCCCCTTCCCGCGGGTGCCGGGCCACGACTTCGCCGGCGTCGTCGAGAGCGTCGGCGAGGGCGTCGACGAGGCGCTGCTCGGCACGAAGGTGGCGGTCAAACCGTCGCTGCCGTGCCGGGAGTGCGAGCAGTGCGGCAAGGGCAAGCCCGCCGACTGCCCGCGCAAGAAGCTGATCGGGCTGTGGTCCGACGGCTGCATGACCGAGAAGGTCACCGTCCCGTCGGTCAACCTCATCCCTCGCCCGGACGGCGTCGAGGCCTGGCAGGCGTCGCTGCTCGAGCCGCTGGCGGTCGGCCTCAACACGGTCGACCGGCTGCGGATCCTGCTCGGCGAGACCGTCGTCGTCCTCGGGCAGGGCCCGATCGGGCTGGCGCTGACCCGGCTGTGCGCGCTGTCGGGCGCGGGCAAGCTGATCGTGACCGACGCCCGCGAGGCGCCGTTCGAGATCGCGCGGTCCTACGGCGCCACCGACTGCGTGAACGTCGCGGAGACCGACGACCCGAAGCAGGCGATCCTCGACCTGACCGAGAAGGGCGCGGGCGCCGACATCGTCATCGAGACCAGCGGCTTCCCCGCGTCGTCCGCGATGTGCCTGGACCTGGTCCGCAAGGAGGGCAAGCTCGCCCACATCGGCTGGGCCAACGACCTCCCGCCGCTCCCCGTCGTCCCGATCATGGCGAAGACGCTGACGGTGTTCGGGATCGGCGGCAACGGCGGCCGCGGCCAGTACGAGCGCGCCCAGGAGCTGGTCCGCACGGGCCGCTTCGACATGGGCCCGCTCGTCACCCACCGCTTCGGCCTCGACGACGTCGCCGAGGCCTTCGCCGTGGCGTCCTCCAAGCGGGACGGCGCGATCAAGGTGATCGTCGAGCCGTAGGGCTCAGGCAGCGTCGGCGAGCGTCGCCACGGGACAGCCGCTCCCGCAGGGGTGAGGCTCGACCCGCACCCCGCGGGAGCGGAGGAACCGCACCACGAGCACCGTGGTGCGACAGGTCGCCCCGAACACCTGCCGGTAGCCGAGACGAACGGTGGCGCCGCCCTGGGCCGCCAGCTCGAGGTCGCGCTGCAGGTCGTCCTCGCGCTGGGTGGCCGAGGCGTGGTGCGCCCGACCGTCGAGCTCGACCACGGCCTGCCCGTCGTACGACGCGTCGCGGTAGCGGGTGCCGGACGAGGTCACCACCCGGTCCTGCCAGCTGGCACGGGGCAGACCGTGCGCGCGCTCGACGCGGACGAGGTAGCCGTGCTCGAGGACGGAGGTCGTCCCGGCCCGCAGGTCGGTCGGGACGGCTGCGATCCAGGTGCGGCGGGTGAGGCGTGGACGGAGCTCGAGCGCGGCGAGCAGCCGCTCGGGAGTCGTCCGCCGGTCACCGCAGGCCTGGGCGAGCACGCCGACGGCGGCGAGGTCGTCACGGGCGTCGGCGGCGAGGCACAGGACGGCGTCCTCGAGACGCTGGCGGGGAGGCGAGGTGGTCAGGCGCACCGTCTCGTCGAAGCGGGTGAGCCGCTTGACGACCACCCAGGGCGGTGTCCGTGGGCGCGAGCGGCGACGCTCGATCGCCACGTGCACGGGGCCGCTCGCGGAGGGTGGACGCAGGACCGACGCCCCGTAGAGGCCCGCCGGCCAGCACGAGAGCACGGCGACCCAGGCGCGCTGTGGCCCGGTCAGCGGCCCGCAGTGGTCGACGAGGACTCCGGTCGTCGGCCGCGACCACCGCCCGGTGTCGACCATGCGGCAGAGGTCCTTGGGTCGGACGCCCGCGGCCACGGCCTGCCGCCGGGAGATCACCCCGTCCTGGCGGTCGAGGAGCTCCCGGACCTCGCGAACGCTGGTCGGGCTGGGCACGCCCGAAGGCTGCCCGAGATCGCCCTCGAGCGTCGCGCGCGCGGCAACGACCTGTGGACGACGCGATGTGTGGCGGATACGACCCCGGGATCGGGGTCATATCCGCCACGGATCACCCCGCGGCGTGCTTGTACGGGTCGGGCGGGAACCAGCCGGCGGCGACGACCTGGTCGGACCAGGCCCGGACGCGGGCGGCGAGGGGGTCGAGGTCGGAGCCGAGCCGGTCGACGACGGGCTGCTCGGAGGCGTCGGTGGTGGCCTCGAGGCCGTCGCGCAGGGTGCGGCCGGCGGGGGTGATGGTGTCGCCGTCGGCGAGGCCGCGCTCCTCGAGGGAGCGGCGTCCGGCGGCCATGACCTCGGGGGACCAGCCGCGGGTGCCGGTGTAGGCGTCGGGCTCCCAGCCGACCCAGAGCTCGGTGAGCATGTTGGCGGTGACGCCGTCGAGGCCGGCGCCGACGCAGGCGGTGAGGTGGGCGTCGCCGCGGTGCTCGCGCAGGACGGTGCAGGCGTGCCACAGCCGCGCCCACGGCTCGTCGGGGACGTCGAGGGCGTGCAGCCCGGCGTAGAACGGGCGGCCCAGCATCGAGTGGCCCGCACCCGCGGCCAGCAGCGCGTCGGCCGTCTCGCGGACCTCCGGCCCGGGCTCGCCGCAGGCGGCGGTGAGGGTCGCGGTGACGCCCTCGACGCGGGCGGCGCGGATCTCGGCCAGCGAGCAGCGGGAGCGGGCGTCGTCCCACACGCCCCTGACCAGGCCGGGCTCGAAGACGCCGAACGCCGCGGCGACGACCTCGCCCTCGGGCTCGCCGAGCTGGCTGCCGCGCCCCCACACGTAGCCGGTGAGGAAGTCGAGGCCGTGCGCCGCGAGGGCGTCGTACGCCGGCTCCCCCCAGTAGCAGCACATGGCGACGGCCTCCATGGCGTCGCGGAGGCGGCGGGCCGGCGTGTGCCAGTCCAGCTCGTGGGCCTCGCCCTCCCGGGGGGCGAAGAAGGCGGCGCGGGCGTCGGCGTAGTCCATGGCGGCAGGATGCCCCCGCCGGGCCGGTGACGAGAAGGGCCGCGGGCGTGGTTCGCGGCGACGGGACACGGCTTCGCACCGGGCGGCTACTGCCCGCTGGACGGCACCGGGAGGATCGACCGGGTGAGTGCCGTCGAGCTCGTCGAGGTGGGTCCGCGCGACGGACTCCAGAACGAGGACCGAGCCCTGCCCCCCGAGACCCGCGTGGCGCTGGTCGAGCGCCTGGTCGCGGCCGGCGTACGACGCCTGGAGACGGTGAGCTTCGTGCGCCCCGACCGGGTGCCCCAGATGGCGGGGGCGGAGGAGGTGATGGCCGCGGTGCCGACCACGGCGCCCGACGGCACGCCGCTCACCCACGTGGGGCTGGTCCTGAACGAGCGGGGCGCGCGCCGTGCGGTCGAGACGGCGGTGGGGGAGATCAACGTGGTCGTCCCGGTCACCGACGAGTTCTGCACCCGCAACCAGGGGACGACGGTCGACGGGATGCTCGACCACGCGGCCGCCGCGGTCGAGGTCGCCCGCGGCGCCGGCGTCGGGACGTCGGTGACGCTCGCCGTCGCGTTCGGCTGCCCCTTCGCCGGCACCGTGAGCACCGAGCACGTCGCCGGCGTCGTCGACCGGGTCCTGGCGCTCGGCGTCGACGAGCTCGCCTTCGCCGACACCGTCGGGGTCGGCGTCCCCACGCAGGTCGCCGCGCTGGCCGACCTGCTGCCGCGGCTGCCCGACGCGCCCCGGCTGCGCTTCCACTTCCACAACACCCGCAACACCGGGTACGCGAACGCCTGGGCGGCCGTCGCGCTCGGACGGCGGGTCGCGCTCGACGCCTCCGTCGGGGGGTTCGGCGGGTGCCCGTTCGCGCCGGCGGCGACCGGCAACATCGCCTCGGAGGACCTCCACTACATGCTCGAGCGCGCCGGCGTCGCCGTCACGCCCGTCGACCGGGGCGCCCTCGTGGACACCGCGGGGTGGCTGTCGAAGGAGCTCGACAGCGGGGTCCAGGCGCTGCTCGGCAAGGCCGGGGAGCCCGCGTGAGCGACCCCGACGTGCGGCTGGACCGCGACCGCCCCCTCGCCGGCCTGCGCGTCGTCGAGCTCGGCAACTTCATCGCCGCGCCCACGGCCGGCCGCCTGCTGGCCGACTTCGGCGCCGAGGTCGTCAAGATCGAGCGGCCGCGCACCGGCGACGAGCTCCGCAACTGGCGCCTGTACGCCGGGGACACCTCGATGCTGTTCCGCACCATCAACCGCGGCAAGCGCTCCGTCGCGCTCGACCTCAAGGAGCCGGAGGGCCGCGACGCCGTCCTCGCGCTGCTGGCGCGCTCCGACGCGCTGCTGGAGAACTTCCGCCCCGGCACGCTCGACCGCTGGGGCCTCGACGCGGCGACGCTGACCCGCGTCAACCCGGAGCTCGTGGTGGCGCGGGTGTCGGCGTACGGCCAGACCGGGCCGATGTCGCGGCGTCCGGGGTTCGCGGCGGTGGCCGAGGCCTTCGGCGGCATGCGGGAGCTCGTCGGCGAGGCCGACCGGCCGCCCGCGCGGGTCGGGGTGAGCATCGGCGACTCGATCGCGGGCCTGTACGCCGCGTTCGGGATCGTCATGGGGCTCTTCGACCGCGAGCAGCGCCGCCGGCTGTCGCAGCCCGCCGTCGGGCCCGACGAGCGCCACGTCGACGTCGCGCTGCATGAGGCGGTGTTCTCGATGATGGAGTCGTTGGTGCCCGACTACTCGGCGTACGACGTGCTCCGCGAGCGCACCGGCGGACGGATGGAGGGCATCGCGCCGTCCAACGCCTACCAGTGCGGCGACGACGTCTCGGTGGTCGTCGCGGGCAACGCCGACAACATCTTCGGCACCTTCATGCGGACCATCGGCCGCGACGACCTCGCCGACGACCCCGACCTGGCGCGCAACGCCGGCCGGTGGGCGCGCCGCGACGAGCTGGACGCGGCCATCGAGTCGTGGACCCACGCCCGCACCCGCGCCGAGGTGCTCGCCGCGCTGGAGGAGGCCGGCGTCCCGTCGGGCCCGATCTATGTGGCGCCGGACATCCTCGACGACCCGCAGTACGCCGCCCGTGACATGGTCCAGTACCGCTCCGTCGACGTGGGGGGCTCCGACCGCGAGGTCGCGTTCCCCGGCGTCGTGCCGCTGCTGGGCGAGCGGTCCCTGCCCGTGAACGACCCCGGCCCGGACCTCGGGGCCGACACCGAGGCCGTGCTGGCCGAGCTGGAGGACGAGCGATGACCGAGACCACCGAGCGATCAGCGGCCACGTCGAGCGGCGACGGCCCCGACCTCGAGACGCTGCGGGCGATCTCGCGCCGGGTGCTGTGGCTGTCGTCGGCGATCGTGGACGCCGCCAACCGCCAGCGGCCCAACGACACCGGCGTGAAGGTCGGCGGCCACCAGGCGTCGTCCGCGTCGATGGTCGACATCTGCGTGGCGCTGTGGTTCCACGAGCTGACGGCGCGCGACCGGGTGTCGGTCAAGCCGCACGCCTCGCCGGTCCTGCACGCCATGAACTACCTGCTCGGCGACCTCGACGCGTCGTACCTGACGACGCTGCGCGAGAAGGGCGGGCTGCAGGCCTACCCGTCTCGGTCGAAGGACCCCGACACCGTCGACTTCTCCACCGGCTCGGTCGGCATCGGCGCGACGGCGACGCTGTGGGCGGCGATCGCGCACCGCTACGTGCGCTCGCAGTTCCCCGCGGTCCACTCGGACGAGGGGTCTCCTGAGCACCCCGGCCGCTTCGTCAGCCTGCTGGGGGACGCCGAGCTGGACGAGGGCGCCATCTGGGAGGCCGTCGCCGACAGCCAGGTCGCCGGGCTCGGCGAGCTGCTGTGGGTCGTCGACATGAACCGGCAGTCGCTGGACCGCGTCGTCCCCGACATCCAGATCGAGCGGCTCCAGGCGATGTTCTCGGCCGCGGGCTGGCAGGTCGTCACCCTGAAGTGGGGCCGGCTGATCTCGGCGCTGTTCGAGCGCCCGGGCGGCGACGAGCTGCGCCGGCGGCTCGAGGCGATGCCGAACGAGGAGTACCAGCGGATCCTGCGCGCCGACTCGACCGAGGTCGCCGAGCGGATCATGGGCGGCGACGAGGCGACCGGGTCCGACGAGCTGTGGGCGCTGCTGCAGTCCGTGCCGACCGCGCACCTCGCGGCCGCCGTCCGCGACCTCGGCGGGCACGACCTCGGGCTGCTCGTCGACACCTTCGGCAGCATCGACACCACCCGGCCCACGGTGGTGTTCGCCTACACGGTCAAGGGCCGCGGTCTGCCGACCGAGGGCCACCCGAACAACCACTCGGCGCTGCTGACCGAGGCGCAGATGCGGGCGCTGGCCGACGCCTGCGGGACGTCGCTCGAGGACCCGTGGGCGGGCTTCGCCGACGACAGCGCCCCCGGGGCGCTCTGCGCGCGGCGTCGGACGGCGCTCGCCCGGACGCCGCACGTGCCGGGGGAGCGGGTCGACGTCCCGCTCGAGCTGGGGCACCCGCACCGCAAGGCCATCTCCACGCAGGCGGTGCTCGGGCGGATGCTCGCCGACCTCGTCCGCGACGCCCCGCAGGTGGCGCAGCGCGTGGTCACGTGCAGCCCCGACGTGGCGTCGTCCACGAACCTGGGCGGCTGGATCAACAAGACCGGCGTCTGGGCCTCCTCGGAGCGCCGCGACTGGTTCGCGGACGACGCCGAGCGGGTGCTGCGCTGGTCCGAGGCGCAGGGCGGGCAGCACATCGAGCTGGGCATCGCCGAGGTCAACCTCGTCGGCCTGCTCGCCGAGCTCGGCGCCACGTGGTCGCGGTGGGGCGAGCGGCTGATCCCGATCGCCACCCTCTACGACCCGTTCCTGGCCCGCGCGCTGGAGCCGTGGTCGTTCGGGATCTACGCGGGCGGGCAGTCGATCCTCGTGGGGACGCCGTCCGGGGTGACCCTGGCCTCCGAGGGGGGCGCGCACCAGTCGGTCTCGACCCCGTCGATCGGGCTCGAGCAGCCGGGCTGCGTGGCCTGGGAGCCGGCGTTCGCGCAGGACCTCGAGTGGACCTTCCTCCACGCCATGCGCTCCGTCGGGGTGCCGGGCGGGACGTCGGCGTACTTCCGCCTGTCGACCCGTCCGCTCGACCCGGCGCTGGCCCGGGTGCCCGAGGACGCCGCGCTGCGCGAGCGTCGACGTCGCCAGTCGGTGGCGGGCGGCTACCGCCTCACCGACCACGACCCGGCCACCGAGGACGTCGTCCTGGTCGGCGCCGGGGCGGTGATGCCCGAGGTGCTCGCGGCGGCCGACCTGCTGGCCGAGCGCGGGCTGGTCGCCGGTGTGGTCTGCCTGACCAGCGCCGACCTCGTGTTCCGGTCCTTCCAGCAGCGGGGGAGTCGCGACGCCGGCGTCGGGTCGGGGATCCTCGACCTGCTCCTGCCCCCGCAGCACCGGGCGCCGATCGTCACCGTGCTCGACGGCCACCCGCACACGTTGTCGTTCCTCGCCGGCGCCCGGGGCGACCGGATCCGCTGCCTGGGCGTCACCGAGTTCGGCCAGTCCTCGAGCCTCACCGACGCCTACGCCCACCACGGGCTCGACGCAGGCTCCGTCGCGGGCGCCGCGCTCGACCTCCTGGGGCGGTAGCGGGGCCGGCGCCGGGTCGCTGCCTGCACCACCCAGGCGATCCCGGAGGGCGAGACGGCCGGAATGCCGGGGACGGCTTCCTACGCTGTGGTCGTCGTCACAACGGTTCTCCCGCCCCCGGAGGTCCTCCGATGTCCCTCGCCGCCGTCCCCACCCTGCCGTTCGCGGAGCGAGTGCTCGTGCTCGCCTGCAGCGCCCGCCGGGACGCCGCGCGGCGGGCCGGGCCGCTGGGACTGCGGGCGCGGGTGCCGGGGGTCGTGCTCGAGGCGCCGGCGGCGGCGGTCGAGGTGCTGCTGGCCGAGCTGCTGCCCACCTGCCGGGCCCCGGTCGGCGCGGGCCTCGAGGTCGACGTCGACGTCGCCAGCGAGGCGGGTCAGGGGGTGGTGCGGGCCGCGGAGTTCCTGCTCGCCGAGCTCGACCGTCCCGGCGGGCTGGCGACCTGTGCCGTCGCGCGGGCCGAGCTCGAGCGCTACGTCCTCACCCGGGTGCTGCTCGGCGGGCGCCACCGGTGGGCGGAGGCCCTCGCCGACCACGACGACCGCTCCCGGCTGGGTCGCCTCGCCCCGGTGGTGGCGTACGTCGAGGAGCACGCCGACGCCGAGCTCACCCCCGAGCTGCTGGCGCGGGTCGGCTGCGTCAGCGTCCGCACCCTGCACGCCGCGTTCGCGGAGCGGCTGGGGGTCCCGCCGATGGCGTACGTGCGGACCGTCAGGCTCGCGAGGGTCCGCGCCGAGCTGCTCGCGGGCGACCCCGACGGCGTCCGCGTCACCGACGTCGCCACCCGCTGGGGGTTCTTCCACCAGTCCCGGTTCGCCCAGCAGTACCGCGAGCGCTTCGGGGAGCTCCCCAGCCAGACCCTGGCGCGCTGAGCGAGGGGGCATCGGACGGCAGCGAGCGGATAGCGGACGGCGCACGACGGACCTAGCGTCAGTCGGGTGACCGCGACGGAGCAGACCCCGCAGACCCAGCTCGAGACCTTCCGGCTGTTCATCGGCGGCGAGTCCGTCGACGCGGCCTCGGGGGCCACCTTCGAGTCGACCAATCCCTACACCGGCCAGTCGTGGGCGGTGCTCGCCGACGGCGGCCCGGAGGACGTCGACCGCGCCGTGGCGAGCAGCCGCGCGGCGTTCGAGGGCGAGTGGGGCGCCATGTCCGGGTTCGACCGCGCGCGCATCCTGCGCCAGGTCGCCCAGGCCATCACGGACAACGCCGAGCGGCTGGCGCTGCTCGAGGTGCGTGACTCCGGCAAGCTGATGCGCGAGATGCGCGGCCAGCTGAACGGCCTCGGCAACTGGTACCTCTACTTCTCCGGCCTCGCCGACAAGCTCGAGGGCCGCACGGTCCCGCAGCTCGCCCCGCAGACCTACTTCGGCTACACGCTCAAGGAGCCGGTCGGCGTCGTCGGCGCGATCACCCCCTGGAACTCGCCGCTGCTGCTGCTCACCTTCAAGCTCGCGCCGCTGCTCGCCGCCGGCTGCACGTGTGTGGTCAAGCCCAGCGAGCACGCGCCGGCCTCCACCGTCGCCTTCGCGCAGGTGCTGCACGAGGCGGGCCTGCCCGCGGGCGTCCTCAACGTGGTGACGGGGTGGAACCGCGAGACCGGCGAGGCGCTCGCGAGTCACACGGGCATCGACAAGGTCGCCTTCACCGGCTCGACCGCGACCGGTGCGGCCGTCGCCCGCGCCGCGGTGTCGAACATCAACAAGGTCACCCTGGAGCTGGGCGGCAAGTCGCCGCAGGTCGTGTTCGCGGACGCCGACCTGGACGCCGCCGCCAACGGTGTCGTCGCGGGCGTCTTCGCCGCCACCGGCCAGACCTGCATGGCGGGCTCGCGCCTGATCGTCCACGAGTCGGTGAAGGACGAGCTCGTCACCAAGATCGCCGAGCGCGCCCGCACCATCGTCCAGGGCGACCCCACCGACGCGGACACCGAGATGGGCCCGGTCGCCAACGCGCCGCAGTACGAGAAGGTGCTCGGCTACCTCGAGACCGCGCGCTCCGAGGGCGCGGAGGTGGTCGCCGGCGGCGGGGCGAACGACGAGCTCGGCGGGCTGTTCGTGAAGCCGACTGTCGTCGTCGCCGAGCCCGGCTCGACCATCGTCCGCGAGGAGGTCTTCGGGCCGGTGCTGGCGGCGTACACCTTCACCGACGAGGACGAGGCCCTCCGCCTGGCCAACGACACGCCGTACGGGCTGGCGGGGGCGGTGTGGACGAAGGACGTCCACCGCGCCCACCGCGTCGCCGGGAAGCTGCGCGCGGGCACCGTGTGGATCAACGCCTACCGCGCGGTCGCGCCGAACATGCCGTTCGGCGGCTACGGCATGTCCGGCATCGGGCGCGAGAACGGCCAGGAGGCGGTGAACGAGTACCTGGAGAACAAGTCGGTGTTCGTCGAGCTGACCGGCGGCACCCGGGACCCCTTCACGCTGGGCTGATCCGGACGGGGCCCGGCCAGGCCCGCTCTGCGGTCCAGACCGCTTGCCCCGGCCCGTGGTCTTCGCGGACGGCGGCCGCCATGCTCCGCCCATGCGAACCCCTGCCCTGCTCCTGCTCGGTGCCGTCGTCGGGATCGGCGCTGCCGTGCCCGCGACCTCCGTGGCCGCCCCCACCACCCGTTCCGCGGGAGCGGACGCCGGGTGCGCCACGCCGCTCTTCGACGCCCCGGTCCGGGCGGGTGACGCGCGCCGGGAGGACCCCGCAGGGTTCCGCACGGCCCTCGCCCGGGAGCCCGGGTCGGCGGGGACGGTCGCCGCGGCGGCGGGTGACCGGACGCTCTGGCTCGACCGGTGCGGTCGGGCGTTCTACCGCGACCTCGCCCCCGACGACCTCCCCGGGACGCCCGCGGCGGCCGCCGTCGGCGAGGACGTCGACGTCCTCGCCCTGCACTCGTCGCCCGGCTCCGACCGGACGATCTACCTGGACCTCGACGGCCACGTCGCCACCGGGACGCACTGGAACGCCGTGTGGGGGATCGACGAGGTCGACACGGCGGTCTACGACTTCGAGGGCGACCTGACCACCGACTTCACGGAGGCCGAGCGCGCCGAGGTGTTCGCCCTGTGGGAGGCCGTCGCGGAGGACTTCGCGCCCTTCGACGTGGACGTCACCACCGCCGACCCCGGCCCGGCGGCCCTCACCCGCAGCTCCACGAGTGACCGTGAGTACGGGACGAGGGTCGCGATCGGGGCGAGCCCGAGCGGGATCGGCGCCTGCGGGCCGTGCGGCGGCGTCGCGTTCCTCGGGGTCTTCGACGAGGTGGGCGAGGGCATCCACGACGACCTGCAGCCGGCCTGGGTGTTCACCGACCTCCTCGGGGGCGGTCGGGACGGCCGGATCGTGGCGGAGGCGGCCTCGCACGAGGTCGGACACACGCTGGACCTGCAGCACGACGGGCTGGACGGCCTCGAGTACTACTCCGGGCACGGCCGGTGGGCGCCGATCATGGGTGCCGGGTACGGACGGACCGTGACCCAGTGGTCGCGCGGTGACTACCCCGCGGCGAGCAACACCGAGGACGACCTGGCGGTCATGGCGCGCGGCGGCGTCGCACCGCGGGTCGACGACCACGGTGGGGCCGACGACCCCACCCCGCTGGCGAAGCGCGGCGGGTCGAAGGTCGCGGACGGCGTGGTCGGGACGTCGGCCGACGTCGACGCCTTCTCGTTCGCCCTGCGGCGGGCCGGCACCCGCCGCATCACCGTCCTGCCGACCGGCCAGGCGAGCAACCTCGACGTCCGCCTCACGGTGCTGGACGCCGCCGGGAAGCGTGTGGCCCGGGTCAACCCGCCCGTGCCGGCCGGCGACGACACCGAGAAGCAGCCCTCGCCGGCGTGGCTGGCGGCCGACACGGCCGGACCTCTGCCGGCGGGGCGGTACACCCTCCTGGTCGAGGGGATGCGGGCCGGCGGGGCGTCGCGGCCGGGGTGGTCGGACTACGCCTCGCTCGGCGGCTACCGGGTCTCGGTCGCGCCGCTGGGCTGACGGTCGGTCCCGGGGTCGCGGTCGAGCGGTCGGCGACGGGGCCCCAGCTGGACTGGACCGAGATCGACGACCGCGGCTGGCGAAACTTCGTGGGCCAGGTCGGCACGTCACCAGCCGGCTGGTGAAACCTGCGACTCACGTGACGCCGCCGGAGCCGGCGCCAGCGCCCGCGCCCAGCGGCGGCGGCAGGCGACGGCGAGGGTCAGGGCGAGCGTCGTGGCGGTCACGGTGACCGTGAAGGCCGCGGTGTGCCCGGCGCCCACGGGGGCGAGGTCCGCGAGGCGCCCGGCGGTGCCGGACCCGGCGGCGTACCCGACCCCGGTGGCGGCGGCGAGCAGGGTCATGGCGGCGCCGACGCGGGCCGGCGGCACGATCCGCTCGCCGAGGCTGAACACCGCGATCATGTACGGCGCCACGGCGAGCCCGAGCAGCGCGACGGCGGCGACCCCGGTGGGCACCGAGGAGACGAGCAGCAGGGGCAGCGACAGCACGAGCAGGCCGGCTGCGGCCCAGCGGACGCGGCGGTCGTGACCGACGTGCTCGGGCAGGTACGCCGTCGCGAGGCCGGCGAAGACGCTGCCGACGCCGAGCGTCGCGTGGATCATCCCCGCGGCGCCGGGCTGGCCCGCGGCGGTCGCGAGGGCGGTCGCGCCGGTCTGGACGGAGCCGAACACGGTGCCGATGAGGGCCTGCGCGGCCATGAGGGTGAGGAAGACGCCGGTCACGAGGCGACCGCCCGTGGCGCCGCGGGAGGCGCCGCCGGTGAGGCTCGCCGTCCGGTGCAGCGCGAACGCCGTGCCGAAGACGGCGAGCAGGCCGGCGGCCACGACCAGTGAGCCGCCGGGGGACACCGCGACGGCGACGGCGCCGACGAGGGCCGGGCCGAGGACGAAGGAGGCCTCGTCGGCGGCGCCCTCGTAGGAGAACGCGGCGTCGACGAGGCGGCGCTGGTCGGCCCCGGTGCCGGCCGTCACGGGGCGCCACCGCACGCGGGCGAGCGGCCCGACCTGGGGCAGGACGAGACCGGCCAGCGCGGCCAGCCCGACCAGCGCGGCCGGGTCGGCGTCCGCACGGGTGGCGAGGACCAGGGCGACCAGCGCCACGGCGCCCGCCAGCGACTGCAGCAGGACGACGGGGCGCTGGCCGGAGCGGTCGGCGACCGCGCCGGCGACCGGGGCGCCGACGGCGTTGGCGACGGCCAACGAGCCGGCCGCGAGACCGCCGAGGCCGTAGGAGTCGGTGGCGCCGGCGACCAGCAGCAGTGTGCCGAGCTGGCTCATGGCCAGCGGCAGCCGACCGAGGAAGGCGACGACGACGTACGCCGGTCCGGCGAGGCGGACGAGGCGTCCGTAGGAACGCAGGGGTGACACGGGAGCGGCTCCAGGTGTGCGCAGGGTGCGGGGGTACGGCTGACAGCCGCGCCGACCCACCTCCAGAACGCGGACGAACCCTGTGCTCCCTCCAGTGTGCCAGGAAGTGAGGCATGCCTTCCCTTTCTGGAATCGTTCCAGAAAAGGTGGGAGGGTGGGGTCAACCCACCGACGACAGGCGCCACCGGCGCCAGGAAGGAGACCCCCGTGGTCGACACCCTCAGCACCGAGCAGCACGTCGCGCACCCGCCGTTCCAGGCCTCCGAGAAGCTCGCCACCCACCTCCAGGCGCTCCTGGTCGACCTCACCGACCTGCACCTGGTCGGCAAGCAGGCCCACTGGAACGTCGTCGGCCCGAACTTCCGCGACCTGCACCTGCAGCTCGACGAGGTCGTGGACGACGCCCGCACCTTCTCCGACACCGTCGCCGAGCGCATGCGCGCCCTCTACGTGACCCCGGACGCCCGCGCGAAGACGGTCGGCGAGCAGTCCAGCCTCCCCGAGTTCCCGCAGACCGAGGTGGACACCGCCGAGACCGTCGACCGCATCGTCGCCGCGATCTACGCCGTCGCCGGCACCGGTCGCCGCATCCACGACGAGGTCGACGCCGAGGACCCGACGTCCGCCGACATCATCCACTCGATCCTCGAGCGCCTCGAGCAGCTCGCCTGGATGATCGACGCCGAGAACCGCGTCGCGAACCGGAGCCTGCCGCGCCCGGTGCACCGCTGAGCCAGCGGCTCACCGCAGGGCTCGCCGGAGCCCCACGACACGTCCGCCGGGTGGTCTAGACCACCCGGCGGATTCGTCTGTACGACCCAGGTGTCTCGGGCGGAGACTGGCCGCAGGTGCGCATTCGCCGGGGGGCGGGAGTCAGCGCCGGAGGTCACCGTGAACCGTCGTCCTGCTGTCCTGCCCTACTCCTTGGCGGGCCTGCTCGCCGGGCTGCTGCTGGCCGGCGCGCTCGCGTCGTCCTCGCCGCCCGCGTCGGGTGCCGAGCGCGACGAGGACGACGCCGGCGCCCGGAAGGGCTGCGCCGACCCGCTGTTCGAGGCCCCGGTCCGGGCGGACTCGGCCGCCGCCCGCGGCGTCGACCTCCCCGAGCTGCCCAACGGGCTGGAGGTCGGGACCGACGACCCGACCGTGTGGCTCGACACGTGCGGTCGCCCCTACGTCAGGGAGCTGCTGCACGTCGGCCCCCACGTCGAGCCGACCGCTCGCCGGGAGACCGCCGTGCCCGCCGCCGCCGACGTGCTGGCGCTGTCCTCGCGGCCGTCGTCGAACCGGACCGTCTACCTCGACTTCACCGGTCATCGCACCGCGAACACGCAGTGGAACCGCGACTTCAGGGTCAACGCGTTCACGTCCCCGCCGTACCAGCTCGACGGCGACGCCTCGACGCGCTTCACCGCCCGCGAGCAGGAGCAGATCCGTCGCGCGTGGCAGACCGTCGCGGAGGACTACGCGCCCTTCGACGTCAACGTGACGACGAAGGACCCCGGGCAGGCGGCCCTGACGCGGTCGTCGACCTCGGACAAGGCGTTCGGCAGCCGGGTCGTGATCACGGCGGGAGGTCCGCTGTACGCCCGCTGCGGGTGCGGCGGCATCGCCTACCTGGGCACGTTCGACGCGGCCGGGCCGCAGTCGCCCCGCTACCAGCCGACCTTCGTCTTCACGAACGGCGTCAGCCCCGAGGGTTGGTACTTCGCGGAGGCCGCGAGCCACGAGGCCGGCCACAACCTGGGCCTCGACCACGACGGGCTGAACGGGCAGCCGTACCACTTCGGCTCGGAGCGCTGGGCGCCCATCATGGGCGCGAGCTACGGGAAGCTCAGCCAGTTCTCGAAGGGCGAGTACGCCGGCGCCACCAACAAGGAGAACGACCTCGGGGTCATGACCCGCAACGGCATCGCGCCGCGCCGCGACGACCACGCGGACGCCCCCTCGGGTGCCACGGCCCTGCAGGGGACGGCGTCCCGCCGCGCCGGCGCCGGGGTGATCTCGACGTCGGTCGACAAGGACGCGTTCTCGTTCACGCCGGCCGCCGACGGACCGGTGACGGTCGCGGTCGACCCGGCGGGGACGGCGAGCAACCTCGACGTCCAGCTGACGCTGCTCGACGCCGCCGGTCAGGTCGTCGCCCAGGTGAACCCGCCGCCGTCCGGCGACGAGGTGCGCCCCTCGCCCGCGTGGCTGCGGGCGTCCTGGTCCGGCGAGGTCGCCGGCGGCCGTCGTTACACCGTCGTCGTCGACGGGGTGGGGTACGGCGACCCGCGCCGGACCGGGTGGTCCGGCTACGGCTCGCTCGGCGCCTACCGGGTGGCGGTGACCTCGGGCTGAGGCCGGCGGCGTCGCGGTCGGGGACGAGGGGGCACGACCGCCACGGTCAGGAGCCCCAGCAGCACACCCAGCGCCGCCCCCACGGTGTTCATGAACCAGTCGTTCGTGTCGCAGACGCGGCCCGTGGCCGGCACGAGCGCCTGCACGACCTCGATCAGGGCGGAGAGGCCCGACGCGGCCACCGCGACGACCAGCGGTCGGCGGCAGGCGAGGACGGCGGCGTACGTCGCCGGGACGAAGAGCGCGATGTTGGCCAGGGTGTCGAGGCCCTGGAAGGGGACCGAGAGCTGGGCGGCGCACCGGACCCCCTCGGTCGCGGCCGCCGGCTCCGGCCACGCGGTCAGGGCGAGGCCGGCGACGCCGGCGACGGTCGCGAGCAGGGCGCTCGCCCGCCGGGCCTCGTTCCGGACGAGGAGGGCGCCGACGACGAGCATGAGCGCCACGAGCACGGCGAGACCGGGGCGCACCCACACGGAGTGCTCGACGAGCACCGTGGAGATCACGGGCTCAACGCTCGAGCAGGCTGCGCGAGGCCAGGAACCTGTCGACCGTGATCCGCAGCGCGACCCGCTCGGGGTTCTCGCTCGGGGTCCGGTAGCGGGCGGCGTACATCCGCTCGGCCCGCGCCACGCCCTCGCGGTCGGTCACCACCTCGGCGCGGCCCTCGAGCGAGGACCAGCGCCCGCCGTCCACCGACCCTGCGGCCACCCGGGGGTCCCGGGCGGCGTGCTTCGCCTTCACCGACCCGCCCCGGGTGATGACCCAGCCGCACTGCTGCTCGTGGTCGAGGGCGACGCCGACGGCGACCACGTGGGGCCGACCGTCGGCGTACAGCGTGGTCAGGGTGCAGAGCTGGCGCTCGGTCCAGAACTCCAGCAGCCCCGGCGGGAAGTCGCCCCACCCGGGGCGCCAGCTCATGCTCACCCCCCGAGGATGCCAGGTCGCCGTGGAACGGCTCAGGCGACGACCGCGGACCTCCCGCGCCGGGTGCGACTGCTCCGCGCGCCGTCGAGGCGGACCCGGACGACGGCCGCGGCGAGCACCAGGGCGGCGAGGACGGCCGCGACGGCGACCAGGACGCTCTCCGGGGAGTCCGTCAGGCGGCCCCAGGCCAGCCAGCCGAGGCCCCAGACGGTCGCGGCGGCGACGGTGACCCGACCGCCGAGGCCGCGGGCGAGCGCGACCCCGCCGACGGTGACCCCGGCCAGGATCAGCAGCGACACGACGTACCCGACCGGACCGGTGGCCGCCATGCCCGTGCCGACCAGGGCGGCGGTGAGGTTGGCGCCGGTCGCGACGGCGACCCAGCCGAGGTAGAGGCCGAAGGTGCCGTCGACCACGACGAGGTCGACGACGCTGTCGTGGCGCTGCGCCGTCAGGCGCCGCCCGATCGCGACGAGGGTCGCGAGGAGGGCGACGATCACGACCACGCTGCCCCAGATCCAGCCCTGCTGGACGACGAGCAGCCACGCGGCGTTGAGGACCATGGAGGCCGCGGCCAGCCACCCGATGCTGCGCTGCCGCTCCGACGTCGCTTGGCCGGGCAGCCACTGGTGGACGGTGTAGGCCGCCAGGCCGGCGTAGATCACCGACCAGATCGAGAACGCCGGGCCGGCCGGGGCGACGAGCGTGGAGTCGGCGGACAGCGCGCCGCCCGAGACGGCGGAGACCTCGGTGCCCAGCACCCCCACCCCGACGAGGGTCCCGAGGACGCAGGCGACCTCGGCGACGGTGACGGTGACCTGACGGGCCCGGTCCAGACCGGTGGCGGAACTGCTCATGCGCCTAGTGTTTCACTAACTGAAGGACTTTCAAGTCGGTCGGGAATTCGGGTCTCGGCCCCGGTACCGTCGCCGCATGAGGCTGCCCCCCGCCCTGGCCCGTGGTGTCGACACCGTCCTGGACCGCAGCGTCGTCCCGGGCTACACCAAGATCGGCCCCGCTGTCCGCCGCCGGCTGGGCACCTGGCCGAGCGACCCGCCACCGACCGCGTTGAACGGGAGGACGGCCCTGGTCACCGGGGCGTCGTCCGGACTGGGCATCGCGGCGGCCGAGGGACTGGCGAGGCTCGGCGCGCAGGTGCGGCTCGTCGTCCGCAACCCGCAGAAGGGCGAGCAGGCGGCCGACGAGGTCCGCCGCGCCGTCCCCGGCGCCGACCTGCGGGTCGAGCGGTGCGACGTCGGCGACCTGGACGACGTCCGCCGCTTCGTCGAGGCGTACGACGGGGACGCGGTCGACGTCCTCGTCCACAACGCGGGCGTCATGCCGCCCGAGCGGACCGAGTCGCCGCAGGGCCACGAGCTGTCGATGGCCGTCCACGTGCTCGGGCCGGTGCTGATGAGCGAGCTGCTCGCGCCGCGGATGAGCGACACCCGGGTGGTGTTCGTGACGTCCGGCGGGATGTACCCGCAGAAGCTCCGCGCCGACGACCCCGGCTACCTCGACGGCGACTACTCGCCGACCACCGCCTACGCCCGCTCCAAGCGGGCCCAGGTCGAGCTTCTGCCCGTGCTGGCGCAGCGCTGGCAGGCGCAGCGGACGATGGTGGCCGCGATGCACCCCGGCTGGGCCGCGACGCCCGGGGTCACCGAGTCGCTGCCGACGTTCGACAAGGTCCTCCGACCGGTGCTGCGCACCCCGGGGAGCGGCATCGAGACGGCGGTGTGGCTGGCCGCGACGACGCCCGTGCCGGAGTCGGGTCTGCTGTGGCACGACCGCCGTCCGCGGCCGACGAGCCTGCTGCCGTCCACCCGCCCCACCACCGCGCAGCGCCAGCTGCTGTGGGACTTCGTCAAGCGGGCGACGCAGCTGCCCTGAGTCGTCGCCCCTCTGGTCTCGAGGCTCGGGCCCAGGGGCCCTCGCACCTTAACCGGCGGCGACGGGGTCTAGATCCACCGTGAGAACCAGATGCGGTCGAGCCACTCGGAGTTCGTGAGCAGGCCGTCGGTCCAGATCGGCCAGAACCACGCGAAGTTCACGAGCACCAGCAGCACGAACGACCCGGCGACCACGACCCCCGCCGTACGACGGGGCGAGGAGCCGCGACCCGGCCCGATGAGGGCGCCCATGACCATGGTCAGCGCCAGGACGGTGAAGGGCAGCATGGCGACCGCGTAGAACAGGAAGATCGGGCGGTCGGAGTTCGCCAGCCACGGCAGCCACGTCGAGAGGGCGCCGAGCACCGGCAGCCCGTAGCGCCAGTCGCGGCGGCCGACCCAGAGCGCGGCGGAGGCGAGCAGCGCGACCGCGCCGCCCCACCACAGCACGGGGGTGCCGAGGATGAGGACCTGACGCAGGCAGTCGCTGTCCGGGGCGGCGTCGCAGCCCTGCTCCCCGGGCTTGATGTCGAGCTGCGCGTCGACCCCCACCGGACGGCCCAGCAGCGGCCAGCCCCACGGGCTCGACTCGTAGGTGTGGTCCGAGCAGTCCAGGAACTGCGTGTGGAAGACGTAGACGTCGCGGTGGTAGATCGCCAGCGAGCGCAGCGACTGGGTGACCTCGCCGAGCCCCGAGGCGTCGGGTTCCGTCGCCGTCGCCCACCGGGCGTCGGGGTCGGACTCCGGCTCGGAGTCGCAGTCCGCGGCCGGGGCGACGTACTGGGTGTACTGGGTGCTCGACAGCGACTCCTCGTACTCGGCGGCGTTCATCAACCAGCCGGTCCAGCTGGCGACGTACACGACGGACGCGACGAGGACGAGGTAGGCGAACGCGGGCAGCCCGTCCACGACGGCGGAGCGCAGCGTGGCCCACCGGACGCCGAGCCCGCGGCGCAGCGCGGCGCCCCACAGCCAGACGAGGACGCCGAGGAGCGCCATCGGGTAGAGCGCGGTCCACTTGGTCCCCACCGCGAGCCCGAAGGCGACGCCCGCGGCGAGCAGCCAGGGCCGCCACAGCAGCGCCCGGACGGGTCCCCAGCCGCGGGTGACGGGGACGTCGAGCCCGCGGCGCTCGAGACGGGTGCGGGCGGCGTCCCGGTCGGCGACGACGCACGCCACCGCCACCAGCAGGAACAGGGCCAGGAAGATGTCGAGCAGCCCCAGCCGGGACAGCACGAGCTGCATCCCGTCGAGGCAGAGCAGCAGGCCGGCGACGCACCCGAGGAGGGTCGACCCGGTCAGGCGCCGGGCCAGCCGGCACATCGCGAGCACCATCAGCGACCCGGCGACCACGGCGGAGATCCGCCAGCCGAACGGGTCCATCCCGAAGGCCCACTCACCGGCGGCGATGAGCCACTTGCCGACCTCGGGGTGGACGATCATCGACGGCCCGTCGGTCCACACGTCGTCGACCCGGCCGTCGAGGATCAGCTGGTCGGCGTTCTGCTTGTGGTCGCGGACGTAGCCGAAGTTCAGCAGCGACCACGCGTCCTTGGCGTAGTAGGTCTCGTCGAAGGCGAAGTCGTCGGGGCGGCCGAGGTGGTAGAGCCGCAGCAGGAGGGCCAGCGCCGTGACGGCGAGCGCTGCGCCCCAGTCGGCGGCCCGCTGGCGGCCGGTCCGGGCGGCGAGCAGCGCGCGTCGTCCCCGCGGGGCCGGCGGCCGCGGCGGTGGCGCCGGGGCCGCGGTCTCCTGCGAGAGGGTGCTCGTCACGTGGGCGAGGGTACGGCGGCCACCCACCGTGCCCGGTGACTGACAGGATCGGCGCATGAGCGGTGTCCTGGTCCTGGCCGCCACGCCGATCGGGCAGGTCGGCGACGCGCCGCCCCGCCTCGCGGCCGAGCTGGCCGGCGCGGACGTCGTCGCCGCCGAGGACACCCGCCGCCTCAAGCGGCTGCTGACCGACCTCGGGGTCGAGACCACCGGCCGCGTGACGTCGTACTTCGAGGGCAACGAGGCCGCCCGCACCCCGGTGCTGCTGGAGGAGCTCCTCGGTGGCGCCCGCGTGTTGCTCGTGACCGACGCGGGCATGCCGGGCGTCTCGGACCCCGGCTACCGGCTCGTCGCCGCGGCCGTCGAGGCGGGCATCCGGGTGACCGCCGTCCCCGGGCCGTCCGCCGTGCTGACCGCGCTGGCCGTCTCGGGGCTGCCGGTGGACCGCTTCTGCTTCGAGGGCTTCCTGCCGCGCAAGGCGGGGGAGCGGGCCCGCCGCCTCGAGGGCCTCGCCGCCGAGGAGCGGACGATGGTCTTCTTCGAGGCCCCCCACCGCACCGCCGCGACCCTCGCCGCCATGGCCGACGCCCTCGGCGCCGACCGGCCCGGTGCGGTCTGCCGGGAGCTGACGAAGACCTACGAGGAGATCCGGCGCGGCGGCCTCGCCGAGCTGGCCGCGTGGGCCGAGGACGGCGTCCGCGGCGAGGTGACCCTCGTCGTCGCCGGCGCCACCCCGCCCGGCCCCGCCGACATCGCGGACGACGCCGACGCCCTCCGCGCCGCCGTCGCCGACCAGGAGGCCGCGGGGTCGTCCCGCAAGGACGCCATCAAGGCCGTCGCCGCCGCCACCGGCGTCGGTCGGCGGGACCTGTACGACCTGGTCCACCGCACTGACGGATGAGCGCGGAGGATCTCAGCGCCAGGGGCGCTGGGATCCTCCGCGCTCCGCCTCCGGCCTCGGCGACCGGACCGGAGGGCGGAAGGCTCAGCCGAAGGATTCTCCGACGGGGAGGGCGAACGCCTCGTCGTCGGGCGTGACGGCGTCGTCGGCGACCAGCTCGCAGTCACCGGCCGACACGGAGCAGACGAGGAAGTCGATCGGGCCGTCCGCCTCGCCGTCCTGGGTCTCGACGACGTCGAGGGCCAGCGCCTGGTAGCGGTCGGTGTCGAGCCACCCGACGACGGCCTGGAAGTCGTAGTCGAAGGCCGGCGTGACGTCGGCGCCTGTCGCCGCGTCGAGGACCTGCTCGGAGTCGTTGGTGTCGGTCACGACGTACCGGGCGTCGGGGGAGAGCTGCACCCTGCCGCCGCCGGGCACGGTCCCCACCTCGTCGCCGTCGGTCGTCACGATCCGGTCGTTCGCTCCCCGGTCGTCCAGCACGAGGTGGCCGGCCCGGGCGTCGGCGAGGTCCTCGCTGTTCCTCGCTGCGAAGCCCTGGACGTCGCCGGTCTCGAGGTCCATTCCCGTGACCTCCCGGTCGGCGTAGAACCACAGGACGCCGTCGTCGAGGGCGCGCACCGAGGGGCCGTCGAACTCGCCGTCCTGCGGTCCGTCGAGGGTGACCGGGACCTGCCGGACCAGCTCCCGGGTGCTCGTGTCGACGACGGTGAAGGCCTGCTCGTTCCCGTCGTACCAGGCGGCGAGCGACCCCTCGGAGGCGAGGACGCGCCCGTAGTCCGGGGTGCTCACGCCGAGCTGCGACGTGCGGCCGCCGGCGGTGAGGTTCACTCCGTCCTGGGCGTCGGTCCAGACGATGCCGTCGTCGCTCAGGACGTAGGCGACGGGGGCCGACGGCAGCTCGACGACCCCGTCGCCGAGGTGCACCGTGCTGCCCGTCGACCACGAGACCGGGGTGGGTGCGGCCCCGTCGACCGCCACCTGCCCCTGGTCGCCCCCGTCGCCGAGCGCGTTGACGACGTACGGCGTCGCGACGCCGACGGCGGCGAGCACGGCGAGTGCGCCGACCCCGCTCGCGACGCGGCGTCGGCGGACGCGCTGTCGGCCGACGGACTCGATCGCGGCCACGTCGACGTACGGCGTGGGGCCGTCCGCCGCGCGCTCGTCCAGGGTCTGCTTGATCAGCGCGTTCATCGGGTGCCTCCGGCGGTCTCGTGGGTGAGCTCGGCGACCAGCTGGTCCACGAGCTCGGGGTAGTGCGCGGTGAGCCGCTCGCGCAGCGCCGACAGCGCCGCGGACAGCTGGCTCTTGACGGTGCCGGGCGCGCAGCCGAGCACCTCGGCGGTGCGGGCGACGCTCAGCTCCTCGTAGAAGCGGAGGACGAGCGTGGCCCGCTGTCGTGCGGGCAGCTCGAGCACGGCGGACCAGACGAGGTCCCGCTCGCCGAGCAGCTCGGCGTGGCCGGCCTCGCCGCGGTCCGGCATCTCCTCGACGGGGGTCTCGCCCCACGACCTGCGCCGCGACCACGAGATCGCGGTGGTCGTCATGGTCCGGCGGACGTAGGCGTCCAGCGCCGCGGGGTCGCGCAGCCGCGGCCACGCGACGTACGTCTTGACCAGCGTCTCCTGGACGAGGTCCTCGGCGAGGCCGCGGCGACCGACGAGCAGGTACGCCGTGCGGTGCAACGACCGCGACCGGGCCTGCACGAACTCGGCGAACGCGGCGCTGTCACGGCGTCTGCGGCCGGGGGACGGCAGCTGCATCTCGGGCTCCTGACTGCTGCGCTGACTCTGTCACCCAGCAAGGACGCCCGAGCGGTGCAACGGGTTCGGTCGGCCGGGTACGGGGTGCCGTGCGATCTCCCGACTCCCGACAGCGCGTGCTCGCGATCGTCCAGGCGGGAGGCTCCGGCAGCCGCATGGACGTCCTGACCCGCGAGCGGGCCAAGCCCACCCTGCCCTTCGCGGGGTCCCTGCAGCTCGTGGACTTCCCGCTGTCCAACCTCGCCCACTCGGGGGTGGACGACGTGTGGCTGTCCGTGCAGTTCCAGGGCGCGACGCTGGAGGACCAGGTCGCCAACGGCCGGCCGTGGAACCTCGACCGCACCCGCGGCGGCCTGCGTCTGCTCATGCCGCAGCAGGGCGCCGGGAGCATGGACGAGGACGGGTTCGCGACCGGCAACGCCGACGAGCTCTACCGCATCCGCGCGCGCATCGCCCACCACGCGCCGGACGTCGTCCTCGTCATGAGTGCCGACCACGTCTACCTGCTCGACTACGCCGAGGTCATCGCCACCCACCGGGAGAGTGACGCCGAGTGCACGGTGGTGACCACGCGGGTCGAGCCGGGCGAGGCGCCCGACCACGCGACGATCGAGACGGACGCCGACGGCCGCGTGGTCGCGACGTCGTACAAGCCGGAGGAGCCGACCACGGACGTCGTCGCGGCCGAGGTGATCGCCTACGACCCGACGGTCCTGGTGCGCGTGCTGGAGGAGCTGCACGCCCGGCTCGGCGAGGAGGCCGAGGAGGGCGACTCGGGCCTCGGCGACTTCGGTGAGCACCTGCTGCCGGCGATGGTCGAGCGCGGCCGGACCGTCGCGCACCCGCTCGACGGCTACTGGCGCGACCTCGGGACGCCGGCCCGCTACCTCGCCGCGCACCTCGACGTCGTCACCGACGACGTGGGCGTGCTGGAGCGGCCGGGCTGGCCGGTCCTGACCCAGCAGCCGCAGCGGCGACCCGCGCGCCTCCTCGAGGGCGCGCACGTCGCGAACAGCCTCCTCGCGCCCGGCTCGACGGTGGAGGGGCAGGTGGTGAACAGCGTCGTCGGCCCCGGCACCCACGTCGCGCGCGGCGCGCTCGTCAACGGCTCCGTGCTGTTCTCCGACGTGGTCGTCGGCGAGGGCGCCGAGGTCACCCACGCCCTCGTCGACGACCGCTGCCGCATCGGGGAGGGCGCCCGCGTCGGCGGGGTCGTGACCGACCACCCGCTGGACGACGACGTGATCGTCCTCGTCGGTGCGGAGACGGTGGTCGGGCGCGACGCGTTCGTCGAGCCCGGGGCGCGGCTCGAGCCGGGCAGCACGGCGTGAGCGCGGGCTCGTAGGGTCGGCCCCATGAGCCGGGTGCGCGCGTTCGCCAACGACGGTCTGCGGTTCGACGTCTCCGACGAGGGACCCGAGGACGGCGACGTCGTCGTCCTGCTGCACGGCTTCCCGCAGCGATACACCTCGTGGCGCGACGTCGTCCCGCGCCTGCACGAGGCGGGCTACCGCACCCTCGCGCCGGACCTGCGCGGCTACTCGCCGGGGGCCCGTCCGAAGGGGCGCCGCGCCTACTCGCTCGACAAGCAGGTCGGCGACGTCAAGGCCCTCGTGGACGTCGTCGGCGGGCCCGTCCACTTGGTCGGCCACGACTGGGGCGGCGCCTACGCGTGGTCCTTCGCGGGCGCCCACCGCGAGCTGACCCGCACCCTGACCGCGGTCTCCACCCCGCACCCGCGGGCCTTCCAGGCGGCGTTGACGACGCGGGAGCAGGCGAGCAAGTCCTGGTACATGGGGGCCTTCCAGGTCCCGTTCCTGCCTGAGCTCGTGGTGGGCCGCGCACCGGAGCGCTTCGAGCGGTTCCTGCGCGCCAGCGGCATGACGGCGGACGACGTCGCGCGGTTCCGCACCGAGGTCGTCGCGTACGGCGCGCTGCCCGGCGCGCTCGGCATCTACCGCGCCATGCCGATGATGCTGACCTCGTCGGGCAGCGGGATGGGTCGCACCGTCCGGGTCCCCACGACGTACGTGTGGAGCTCGGGCGACGTCGCGCTGGGCCGTCCTGCGGCGGAGGCGAGTGCGCAGTACGTCGACGCGCCGTACGAGCTCGTCGTCCTCGACGGTTACAGCCACTGGCTGCCGGAGCACGCCCCGCAGCAGGTGGCGGACGCGATCCTCGCGCGCATCCGCGGATGAGCGGCTCCCGCGAGGGCGTGCCCCCGGCGCCCGACCCGCTGCCGCACCCGGTCGTCGACAACCACTGCCACCTCGACATCACCCGCGGCGACGAGACCGCGACCCCGCCGGGGGAGGCCCTGGCCGCCGCCGCGGCGGTGGGGGTGACCCGCATCGTGCAGATCGGCTGCGACCTGCGCGGCGCGCGGTGGGCGGTCGAGACCGCCGAGGCCCACGACGCGATCGTGGCCGGGGTCGCGCTGCACCCCAACGAGGCGCCGCTGCTGGCCGAGCAGGGCCGGCTCGAGGAGGCGCTCGCCGAGATCGAGGCGCTCGCCGCCCATCCGCGCGTGCGGGCGGTGGGGGAGACGGGCCTGGACGCCTTCCGCACCGGCGACGAGGGGCGCGCCGCCCAGGTCGAGAGCTTCCGCCGCCACGTCGACCTCGCCAAGCGGCTCGACCGGACGCTGGTCATTCACGACCGCGACACCCACGACGAGATCCTCGAGGTCATCGACTCCGAGGGCGCCCCCGAGCGCTGGGTCATGCACTGCTTCTCCGGGGACGCCGACTTCGCCCGCCGCTGCCTCGACCGCGGCGCCTTCCTGTCGTTCGCCGGCACGGTGACCTTCAAGAACGCCCAGCCCCTCCGCGACGCGCTCGCGGTGGTGCCGCAGGACCGCGTGCTGGTCGAGACGGACGCGCCCTACCTCACGCCGACGCCGTACCGCGGCCGGACGAACGCCTCCACCCTCGTCCCGTTGACGGTGCGCGCGATGGCCGAGGTCCGCGGCGACGACCTGGGCGACCTCTGCGCCGCCGTCGACGCCAACACCGACACCGCGTTCGGCGGCCCCTGGGGCCGCTGACCTCCCGGGCTCCGAGGTGGTCGAGCGGCGAGAAACCTGGCGGGGTGATCGTGTCGACATGTCGCTTCGGATTGGCACGGCCGCGCGTCGCCGCTAACCTCGAATGCTTGTTGGCCGGAATCGGGCGGCCCGCTCCTGCCCCGAGGGAGCATCCCTGCACCGCCCTGCGCGACGTCCCCCCCACGTCGTGCCCTCGCCCGAGGTCCGGAGAGCGCGACGTACGGAGATCCGTGGTTTCCCCCGAGAACACCCCTGCCCCGAGCACGAACCCCAGCACCAGCACGAAGAAGAAGCCCCTCGCCCGACTCCTGGGCAGCCGCGCCGCCCTGATCGGCACGGCCTCCGTCGTGGCCGTCGCCGTCGTCGCGACCACGGTCGGCTACTCCGCGATGTCCAAGGACGTCACCGTGATGGTGGACGGCGAGCCGCGCGAGGTGTCCGCCCTCGGCGGCACCGTGGGCGAGGTCCTCGAGGCCGAGGGCATCGACCTCGCCGAGCGCGACCAGGTCGCTCCCGACCTCGACACCGCGGTCCAGGACGGCAGCGAGATCTCGGTCCGCTACGCCCGCCCCGTCGAGATGGTCGTGGACGGCGAGGAGTCGACCCACTGGGTCACCGCGACCGACGTGGCGTCGGCGCTCGAGCAGATCGGCGGGCGCTTCGACAACGCCGCGCTGTCCGCCTCCCGCGGCTCGTCGATCGACCGCGGCGGCATGACCCTCGAGGTCGTGACGCCGAAGAGCATCGACGTGACCATGGGCGGCGCCAAGACGCGCAGCAAGACCGTCCGGGCGCTGACCGTCGAGGAGGCCCTCACCGAGCTCGACGCCGAGATCGGCGAGCACGACGTCGTCAAGCCGGCGCTGGACGCCGAGGTCACCGACGGCGACGCCATCACCGTCACCCGCATCGACTACGAGCGCGAGAAGGTCGACGGCGAGGCGATCGACTTCGAGACCGTCGAGCGCACCGACGACGACATGACCACCGAGGAGACCGAGACGGTCCAGGAGGGCGTGCCGGGCACCCGCGACGTCGTCTACCGCCGCACGATCCGCAACGGCGAGGTCGTCGAGACCGAGGTCCTGCGGAGCACGGTCACCCAGGAGCCCGTCGACGAGATCGTCGTGACCGGCACCCAGGAGCCCGCCCCGGAGGAGAACTTCGCCGACGGCGGCACCGTCTGGGACGCCCTCGCGCAGTGCGAGTCCGGTGGCAACTGGGCGATCAACACGGGCAACGGCTACTACGGCGGCCTGCAGTTCAACCTGGGCACGTGGCAGGCGTACGGCGGCGTGGGCCTGCCGAGCGAGAACTCCCGCGAGGCGCAGATCGCCGTCGCCACCCGGCTGCGCGACGCCACCGGCGGCTACGGCTCCTGGCCCGCCTGCTCGGCCTCGCTGGGCCTCCCGCAGTGATCGGGTTCGGGCGCACCCCGTCACAATGAGCGCATGACCACCTCCGCCGGCCCCCGGTTGCTGGGGCCGGCGGAGGTGAGGGCCCTCGCGGCCGCCATCGACCTGCGGCCCACCAAGCAGCGCGGGCAGAACTTCGTCGTCGACCCCAACACCTGCCGCCGCATCGTGCGGGAGGCCGGTGTGGGGCCGGACGACGTCGTCCTCGAGGTCGGTCCCGGCCTGGGGTCGCTCACCCTCGCCCTGCTCGCCGAGGTGGAGCGGGTGGTCGCGGTGGAGGTCGACCCGGCGCTGGCGGGCCTGCTGCCCGGCACCGTCGCGGACCGCGCTCCCGACGTCGGGCCCGACGGGTTCGAGGTCGTCGAGGCCGACGCCCTGCGGATCACGGAGCTGCCCGGCCCGCCGCCGACCGCACTGGTCGCGAACCTGCCCTACAACGTCGCCGTCCCGGTGCTGCTCCACCTGCTGGCGCTGCTGCCGTCGCTGCGCACCGGCATGGTGATGGTGCAGTCCGAGGTCGCCGACCGACTCGTGGCCGGCCCGGGCTCCCGCACGTACGGCGTGCCCTCGGTCAAGCTCGCGTGGCACGCCGAGGCCCGGCGCGCCGGCACCGTCGGCGCGCAGGTCTTCTGGCCCGCGCCGCACGTGTCCTCCGGACTCGTCGCCTGGCGGGCGACCGAGCCGCCGACCACCACGGCGACCCGCGACGAGGTGTTCGCCGTGGTCGACACGGCCTTCGCCCAGCGGCGCAAGACCCTCCGGGCCGCCCTCCGCGGCGCGAGGTCCCCGGGCCCCCTGGCGGGGCTGTCGGCCGCCGAGGTCGACGCCGCCCTCGCCGCTGCGGGGGTGGACGGCGGTGTCCGGGGTGAGACACTGTCGGTGACGGACTTCGCCCGGGTGGCGGAGCACCTGGCCGTGGGGGGCTCGGGAGCAGGAGGTCGGCCATGACCGCTGGTGACGTTCGCACGCTGACCGTCCGTGCCGCCGCGAAGATCAACCTGCACCTCGGTGTCGGTGCGGTGCGCGCGGACGGCTACCACCCGATCGACACCGTGTTCCACGCCGTCTCCCTCTTCGACGACGTCAGCGCGCGCAGCGGGACCGAGGGTGCCGGGCCGGTCCTGGACGTCGAGGGCTCGGACCACGTCGACCTCACGGAGGTCCCCCTCGACAGCCGGAACCTCGTCCACGCCGCGGCCACCCGCCTCGCCCGCGAGGAGCGACGGTCCCCCGACGTCCGCATCGGCGTGCACAAGTCCATCCCCGTGGCGGGCGGGCTCGCCGGGGGCTCCGCCGACGCCGCCGCCACCCTGGTCGCCCTCGACCGGCTGTGGGGTCTCGAGCTGGAGGACCAGGACCTGCTCCGTGTCGCCGCCGAGCTCGGGAGCGACGTCCCGTTCGCCCTGCTCGGGGGGACGGCGCGCGGCACCGGCCGCGGCGATGTGCTGCAGCGCGTCGACGACCGCTCCACCTGGTGGTGGGTCCTGGTGACCTCGCCCCAGGGTCTGTCGACGCCCGCCGTCTACCGACGCTTCGACGAGCTCTTCCCCACGGCCCCCGCCCGGCCCACCTCGGGCGACGCCGTCGAGCGCGCCGTCCACTCGGGTGACCCGGTCCGGCTCGCCCGCGTCCTGCACAACGACCTCGAGCCCGCGGCGTTCGACCTGCGGCCCGGCCTCGCGGACCTGGTGTCGCGGGGCGAGGCGGCGGGCGCGTTGAAGGGCATGGTCTCCGGCTCGGGCCCGACGTGCGCCTTCCTGTGCGCCGACGCCGAGGCCGCCCGCGCGGTGTGTGCCGAGCTGCGGGAGACCGAGCGGGAGCGGTCCGCCGCCGACGCACGCCGACGGACCGTCCTCGTCACCACCGGCCCGGCACCCGGCGTGCACCAGGTCGCCTACGAGCGCCGATGACCCCACCGCTTCCCGGCGGCGCGAACCTGGTCAACCTCGAACGGGTCTCGCACGCCTACGGGGTCCGCCCCCTGCTCGCCTCCGTCTCGCTCGGCGTCTCCGCCGGTGACCGCGTGGGCATCGTCGGCCGCAACGGCGACGGCAAGACCACCCTGCTCGAGGTCCTCACCGGCCTGGTCGACCCGGACGGCGGACGGGTGTCCCGGACCCGGGGGCTGAAGATCGGCTACCTGCGCCAGGGCGACGACCTCGACGAGTCCGCGACGGTGCGCCAGACGGTCCTCGGCGGCATGGCCGACCACCAGTGGGCCGCCCAGGCGGCCACCCGCGAGGTCGTCACGGAGCTGCTCGTCGGGATCTCGCTCGACCGGGGCGTCGCCGGCCTCTCCGGCGGGGAGCGCCGACGGTGCGCGCTCGCCGCGCTCCTGCTGGAGCGCCACGACCTGCTCGTCCTCGACGAGCCCACCAACCACCTCGACGTCGAGGCGGTCGACTGGCTCGCCCGCCACCTCGTCGCCCGCTTCGAAGCCAGTGGCGCACTCGTGGTCGTCACCCACGACCGCTGGTTCCTCGACGCGGTGTGCACGACCACCTGGGAGGTGCACGACGGCACCGTCGACACCTACGAGGGCGGGTACGCCGCCTACGTGCTGGCCCGGGCCGAGCGGCAGCGACAGGCGGAGGCCGCGGAGGTCCGCCGGCGCAACCTCGTCCGCAAGGAGCTGGCCTGGCTGCGGCGCGGGCCACCGGCCCGGACGTCGAAACCCCGCTTCCGGGTGGAGGCGGCGAACCGGCTGATCGAGGACGAGCCGCCCGCGCGCGACCGGCTGGAGCTGGAGCGGTTCGCCGTCCAGCGGCTCGGCAAGGACGTCATCGATGTCGAGGACGTGGACCTGGTCCGCGGCACGCCGCCGGACGAGCGGCGGCTGCTCCACCACGCCACGTGGCGCATCGGACCCGGGGACCGGGTCGGGATCGTCGGCGTCAACGGTGCCGGCAAGTCGTCGGTCCTGCGGTTGCTCGACGGCACCCTGCCGCCGCAGGTGGGCCGCGTCCGGCACGGGCGCACCGTCGCGATCAGGCACCTCACCCAGCAGCTCGACGACCTCGACCCCGCGATGCGGGTGATCGAGCTGGTCGACGACCCCGTGCAGGGCTCGGCGATGCTCGAGCGGTTCGGCTTCACCGGTGACCGGCTCACCACCCGGCTCGGTGACCTCTCCGGCGGCGAGCGACGACGGCTGCAGCTCATGGTGCTGCTGCTCGACGAGCCCAACGTGCTGCTGCTGGACGAGCCGACGAACGACCTCGACATCGAGACCCTCCGCGTCCTCGAGGACTTCCTGGACGGCTGGCCCGGCACCCTCGTCGTCGTCTCCCACGACCGCTACTTCCTCGAGCGGACCACCGACACCACCTGGGCCCTGCTCGGCGACGGGACGATCTCGATGCTGCCCCGCGGCGTGGAGGAGTACCTCGAGCGGCGCGCGGCCCGGGCCGTCGAGGCGCCGAGGGCCGCGGCGCCCGCGGCGGCGGCCCCGGACGTCGCG
>NZ_JAKUHT010000036.1 GCF_022436705.1 Nocardioides sp. CFH 31398
GTCCGCCGGGCGCGGCGCCGGCGGGCGGAGCGGGACGCTTCAGGGCGGACAGGTCGACCGCGCCGGGGCGGCTGAACGGCTGTTGCGTCATGCGCCCATCCTCGCCCATCGCCCGGGACCGGACCTAGGGTGGCCCCGTGGGTGAGGTGTTCGCGGGGCGCTACGAGCTGCTCGAGCCGGTCGCCATGGGCGGCATGGGCACCGTGTGGACCATCCGCGACACCGACGACGGCCGGTTGAAGGTCGCGAAGATCCTCCAGCAGTCGGACGCGGCCTCGCTGCTGCGGTTCGTGCGGGAGCAGTCCGTGCGCATCGACCACCGCCACGTGGTGACGCCGGAGTCGTGGGCGGGCATGGACGACCGCGTGCTGTTCACGATGCCGCTCGTGCGGGGCGGCTCCGTGGCCGACCTCCTCCGACGCTTCGGCGCCCTCCCGGCCCGCTGGACGGCCACCCTGCTCGACCAGACCCTGCAGGCGCTGGAGGCGGTCCACGCCGCCGGCATCGTGCACCGCGACGTGAAGCCCGCGAACCTGCTGCTCGAGCCCACCGGTCGCGCCCGCCCCCACCTGCGCCTGACGGACTTCGGGATCGCCGCGCCCGTGGACTCACCCCGGATGACCCGCGCGGGAGGGGCGATCGGGACACCCGGCTACATGCCGCCCGAGCAGGAGCACGGCGCGGACCCGGACCCGCGCCAGGACCTCTACTCGGTGGGCGTCGTCGGGCTCGAGATGCTCAGCGGGATCCGACCGCCCGCGCAGGGCCCCGTCGGGCCGGACCTGCCGATCCCCCGCGCCGACGACCCGCGGGTGGCGGCGCTGGTGTCCCTCCTGCGCCGTGCGGCCGACCCGGACTCGCCGTCGCGCCCCGTCGACGCCGCGACGATGCGGTCCGAGCTCGCCGCCCTCGACCTCGCCTCCATGCCGGCGGAGCCGGGCGAGGCGATCGAGGTCACCGACGTCTTCGAGGCCTACGACCACCCGGCGGCCGGCACCCCGCTCGACGCCTCCCAGGCCCCCACCCGCACCCCGCACCTCGACCAGGGCTCGGGCACGCCGACGTCCTCCCCGGGCTCGCGGGCCGCGCGGGCGCCGTCCGGCCCGCCGCGCGACCCCGCCGTACGACGCCCGCTCGGCCAGACCGTCAAGGGCGCCGCCCTGGTCGGGGTGGGCGTCGTCCTGCTGGTCCTGGCCGCCGTGCTCGCGCTGTCCGGCTAGCCCGGATCGGCACCCTCAGGCGGCGCGGGGGCTGGGCGTCGTCCGCAGGGTGCGCACGCCGAGCACGAGCGTGACCAGGCCGAGGACGCCCAGGATCGCGGCGCCGCCGTAGCGGACCACGGTCCCCAGGCCACCGAGCACCCGGTCGAGCGCCGAGACGCCCCAGGCGGTGATCACCGGCTGCTGGTCGCCGTCGGCGACCAGGTAGGCGTCGGACTCGGTGAAGTCGGGGGCGTCGTCCTCCTCGCCCGCGACCTGCACCTGCAGGGTGAAGTCGACGTCCATCTCGTCCTGCTCGCCGGTCGGCTCGACCGTCACCCGCAGGTAGTGGTCGCCGGCGGCCCACGGGAGGGTCTCGGAGTCGTTGAACCGGTTGCGGTAGCGCACCGGTCCGGAGTCGATGACCGCCCGCTCCGGCTCGGTGCGGCTGACGTTGGTGTAGCTGCCGCCGATGTAGTCGCCCATCGGGCTCAGGACCGAGACGGTCACCTCGGGTCCCGTCTCGAACTCGTCCAGGTCCGACGACGGCTGCACCACCGCGGCGGCACGGACGCTCTGACCCCAGCGGACGTCGGGGACGCGGTAGTACGTGGTCCGGTCCGAGCGGCCCGCCTGCTGGTAGATCCCGTCGCGGACCTCGGGGGCGTCACCCAGACCGGGGGCGCCCGCCACCTCCTCCGGGTCGCCCTCGACGCTCGGCGCCTCAGGCTCGGGCAGCTCCTCGAGCGGGCCGGGGAGCCCCTCGTCGGAGGCGAGCGGGGACTCCTCGACGATCCGCAGGGCGTACGGCGCGGTGCCGGCCGTGTCGGTGTCGCGGGTGAGGGCGATGACGAGCCGGTCGTCGGTCAGGCACAGGAAGTCGTCGTCCGCCACCGCCTCCTGCACCCCGATCGCCAGGGAGGCGCTCAGGGTGACGAAGTCGGTGTCGTACTTGTAGGCGTTGTTCGGGGAGACGACGCAGTCCTCGCCGGCCGGGTTGGTGGCCGACAGCGAGATGCCGTCCGGCGCCGACTGCTCCGCCCCCGGGCTGAGCGCCGAGACGATCACGGTGCTGTCCTCGATCGTGCGCTCGTAGACGAAGTAGCGGGACCCGTCGGCGCCGTCGCCCTCGCCGAGCTCGCCGCGCCAGGTGCCGGCCGTGACCTCCACCGGCGCGCCGAGGTCCGACGACTCCTGCTCGAGGTCGTCCCCCGGCAGGACCATGCCGCCGGCGGGGGACGTCGTCTCCTCGTCGGCGTGCGCCGGAGCGCCGACGACCCCGCTCAGGCTCAGCAGGCCGGTGGCCAGGCTGAGGGAGACGAGGCGGCGCAGCACGGTCGAGGACACTACCCGTCGGCGGGCCCGCCCAACCCCGGCTCGTCGGGCGCCGGAGTCGCGGATCAGCGCGTCGGGAGGTGGTCGAGGAGCACCTCGGCGGCGGCGTACGGGTCGGTCGACCCGGCGGCGACGGCGGCGGCCAGGTCGTCGAGGTCGGCCGAGCCGGACAGGTCGGACCACCGGGCCCGGAGCCTGGCCACGGCGATGGCCTCGACCTCCGCGCGCGCCCGCCGGGTCCGGCGTCGGGCGAGCTCGCCGGTGGTCGTCAGCCACTCGCGGTGCTCGTCGAGCCGACCCACCAGCTCGGGCATCCCGGAGCCGTCGCGGGCGACCGTCCGCTGGATCGGGGGCCGCCAGTCGTCGGCGTGCCGCTCGGTCAGGTTCATCGCCGCGCGGAGGTCGTGGACCAGCCGGTCGGCTCCCTCCCGGTCGGCCTTGTTGACGCCGAGGACGTCCGCGGTCTCCAGGATCCCGGCCTTCGCGGCCTGGATGCCGTCGCCCAGGCCCGGCGCGAGCAGCACCAGCGTCGTGTCGGCGAGCCCGGCGACCTCGACCT
The DNA here is from genome assembly GCF_022436705.1 of Nocardioides sp. CFH 31398. GTDB lineage: Bacteria > Actinomycetota > Actinomycetes > Propionibacteriales > Nocardioidaceae > Nocardioides. Next base: position 3,094 of record NZ_JAKUHT010000036.1, read on the forward strand.
CGGACTGGCCCACGCCGACCGTCTCGACGAGCACGACGTCGTACCCGGAGGCGTCGAGGACGCGCACCGCCTGCGGGGTGGACCAAGCGAGGCCACCGAGGTGACCGCGGGCGGCCATCGAGCGGATGAAGACCCCGTCGTCGCCGGCGTGGTCACCCATCCGCACCCGGTCGCCGAGCAGCGCCCCGCCGGAGAACGGGGACGACGGGTCGACGGCGAGCACGCCCACGGAGCGGCCGGCCCCCCGCAGGGCGGCGATGAGCGCGTTGGTCGTCGTCGACTTGCCGACCCCCGGGGCGCCGGTGACGCCGACGACCTGGGCCCGCCCGGTGTGCGGGGCGAGCAGCCGCGCGACCTCCGGCAGGCCGGGGGCCTCGTCCTCGACCCACGAGACGAGACGGGCGACGGCGCGGACCTCGCCCCCGCGGGCGCGGGAGACGAGGTCCGCGGCGTCGCCGCCGTGCCGTCGTGCCGTAAGGCCGGGGGCCGGGCTCAGGCGGGGACCTTGACGATCAGGGCGTCGCCCTGGCCGCCGCCGCCGCACAGCGCGGCCGCACCGGTGCCGCCGCCGCGGCGCTTGAGCTCGAGCGCGAGGTGGAGGACGACGCGGGCGCCGGACATGCCGACCGGGTGACCGAGCGCGATGGCGCCGCCGTTGACGTTGACCTTGTCCTCGTCGAGACCCAGCTCGCGGGCCGAGGCGATGCCGACCGCGGCGAAGGCCTCGTTGAACTCCACGAGGTCGAGGTCGGACGGCTCGATGCCCTCCTTCGCGCACGCCTTGGCGGTGGCGTTGGCGGGCTGCATCTGCAGCGTCGAGTCGGGCCCGGCCACCATCCCGTGCGCACCGATCTCCGCCAGCCACTCGAGGCCGAGCTCCTCGGCCTTGGCCTTGCTCATGACGACCACGGCGCAGGCGCCGTCGGAGATCTGGGAGGCCGAGCCCGCGGTGATGGTGCCCTGCTTGTCGAAGGCGGGGCGCAGGCCGCCGAGCGACTCCGTGGTGGTGTCGCCGCGGACGCCCTCGTCCGCGCTGACGACGACCGGGTCGCCCTTGCGCTGCGGGATCGACACCGGGACGACCTCCTCGTCGAAGACGCCGTTCTTCCACGCCTCCGCGGCGCGCTGGTGGGAGCGGGCGGAGAAGGCGTCCTGCTCCTCGCGCGTCAGCTGCAAGCCGTCGGCGTTGCACTGCTCGGTCAGCGCACCCATGGCCTGCTGGGTGAGCTGGTCGTACAGCGCGTCGTACGCCATCGAGTCGACGAGCGTCGCGTCGCCGTACTTCGTGCCCTCGCGGGACTTCGGCAGCAGGTGCGGCGCGTTGGTCATCGACTCCATGCCGCCCGCCACGATGATGTCGGCCTCGCCGGCGCGGATCATCTGGTCGGCGGTGGCGATGGCGTTCAGGCCGGACAGGCACACCTTGTTGATGGTGATCGAGGGCAGCGACGCGGGCAGGCCGGCGGCGAGGCCGGCGGTGCGGGCCGGGTTCTGGCCGGCGCCGGCGAGGATGACCTGGCCCATGATCAGATAGTCGACCTGGTCGCCGTCCACGCCGGCCTTCTCCAGGGCGCCCTTGATGGCGACGCCACCGAGGTCGGCGGCCGACAGGGTCTTGAGCCCGCCGAGCAGGCGGCCGATCGGGGTGCGGGCCCCGGCGACGATCACGGATCCGGACATGCTGGCCTCCAGGCTGGTGGGTGGTGCTGCTGGATCGGACCTTACCGACGGGTACGGGCGACGACGAGAGGTGTCACGCACGTCACACCCTGCCCCGCGCGACCGCCCGCCGTACGACGATGGCCGGCATGAGTGACTCCACCTCCGGGCTGACCCCCGACCTGTTCACGGCCGTCGACCACGTGGGCGTCGCCGTGCCGGACCTCGACGCGGCCATCGCGTTCTACCGCGACTCCTTCGGCATGACGCTGGCCCACGAGGAGGTGAACGAGGAGCAGGGCGTCCGCGAGGCGATGATGGCCGTGGGCGACTCGGGCTCCTGCGTCCAGCTGCTCGCCCCGCTCTCGCCCGAGTCGACCATCGCGAAGTTCCTCGACCGAAGCGGCCCCGGCCTGCAGCAGGTCGCCTACCGCGTCACCGACGTCGACGCCGTCAGCGCGACCCTGCGCGAGCGCGGCCTGCGGCTGCTGTACGACGAGCCGCGCCGCGGCACCGCGGGCTCCCGCATCAACTTCGTCCACCCCAAGGACGCCGGCGGCGTCCTCGTGGAGCTCGTGGAGCCCGCCGCCGCCCACTGACCGCCGAGTCGGCACATCTGCGCACCACCAGGGGGTCGAGTCGGCACATCTGCGCAACCCCAGGGGGTCGAGTCGGCACGTCTGCGCAACCCCAGGGGGTCGAGTCGGCACGTCTGCGCAGGACTGGGCACGTGCCGACGGTCCACAGCTCGGCGGCGCCGAACACTGAGCTCGCCGCGCCGTCCACGTCTCCCAGCTGCGCAGACGTGCCGACTCGCCGCCTCTCAGCTGCGCAGACGTGCCGACTCGCCGCCTCCCAGCTGCGCAGACGTGCCGACTCGCCGCCTCTCAGCTGCGCAGACGTGCCGACTCGACGTCTCCCAGCTGCGCAGACGTGCCGACTCGACGTCTCCCAGCTGCGCGGACGTGCCGACTCGCCGCCTCCCAGCTGCGCAGACGTGCCGACTCGACGTCCTAGACGAAGGCGGACTCGCCCGTGATGGCGCGGCCGACGATGAGGGTGTTGATCTCGCGGGTGCCCTCGTAGGAGTAGATCGCCTCGGCGTCGGCCACGAAGCGGCCGACGTGGTGCTCCAGCAGGATGCCGTTGCCGCCGAGGACCTCGCGGGCCCAGCCCGTGGCCTCGCGCATCCGGGCGGTCGAGTGCGCCTTGCACAGCGAGGCGTGCTCGTCGCGGAGCTGGCCGGCGTCCTGCAGCTGCGAGGCCCGCGCGTTCATCGCCGTCGAGCTGGTGACGTTCGACAGCATCTTCACCAGCAGGTCCTGCACCAGCTGGAAGCCGGCGATCGGGCGACCGAACTGCTGGCGCTGCTTGGTGTAGCGCAGGGCGTGCTCGAACGCGCCGCGCGCGCAGCCGGCGGCCTGCCAGGCGACACCCATCCGGGTCACGCGCAGCACCTCGGACGTCGTGCGGAACGACTCCGCGCGCCCCAGCCGGTTCGCCTCGGGGACGTAGCAGTCGGTCAGGGTGATCTCGGCGTTCTGGACGACCCGCAGCGCGATCTTGTCCTCCTGCTTGGTGAAGGAGATGCCCTCGGTGCCCTTCTCCACCACGAAGCCCTTGACCTGGCCGTCGTCGGTGTCGCGGGCCCAGATGATGACGAGGTCGGCGAAGGCGGCGTTGCCGATCCACTTCTTCGCCCCGTTGAGCACCCAGCCGTCGCCGTCGCGGGTGGCGGTGGTCTGCAGGCCCTGGCTGATCGCGGAGCCGACGTCCGGCTCGGTGAGGCCGAAGGCGCCGATCAGCTCCATGCGCGCCATCGCGGGCAGCCAGCGCTCACGCTGCTCGTCCGAGCCGCCGATCATGACCGAACCCATGGCCAGGCCGCCGTGGACGCCCATGAACGTGCCGATCGACGGGTCGACCCGCGCGAGCTCCATCGCCACGAGGCCGTCGACCAGCGCGCCGCGGGCGGGGCAGCCGGGGCCGTCGTACGCCAGACCGGCGATGCCCAGCTCCGCCATCCCGGGCACCAGCTCGTGCGGGAACTCGGCCCGGGTCCAGTAGTCGTTGATGACCGGCTCGACCTCACGGGTCATGAAGGCCCGGACCCGGCTGAGCAGCTCGCGGTCCTCCTCCGCGAGCAGCAGCTCGAACCCGAGGAAGTCGGAGAACGGGGACTCGTCGACGTGGATCGACTCCTGCGGGGACGGTGCGGTGGCGGTCACGGGTTCTCCTCGCTCAGGAACTGCTCGATGACGGGGACGTTCGTCGAGGCCTGCACCAGGAGGTCCAGGTGCCCGCCCGAGTAGACGTGCAGGCGGGAGCCGGGGATCAGCGCCGCCTGCATGCGGGGGTTGACCACCGGGATGATCGGGTCGTCGTCCCCACCCATGACGAGGGTCGGCTGACGCACCAGGGGCAGGAAGGGCAGGCTGCTCCAGCCGGTCATCGCCGCGAGCTGGTAGTAGTAGCCGCGCTTCGGGCCGGACCGGGTGGTGGCGTGCAGCAGCGCCGCCCCCTGCTCGGGGTTCGTGCGCATCGAGCCGCCGTAGATGGTCGAGGCCACCTCGCGGGCGTACGCCGGGTCGCGGTGACGGCGCGGCGTCGACATGATCCGCAGCACCTCGGGTCGCGCCGGCACCATGAGCACGCCGGTGCCGGTGGCGGCGAGGACGACCCGCCGGACCCGGCGCGGCGACTGCAGGGCCAGCTGCTGCGCCAGCCCCCCGCCCCACGACAGCCCGAAGACGTCGAAGCGCCGGTGGCCCAGCTTCTTCATCAGCGCGGTCACCCACGAGCTCAGCGCCGCGATGGGGTACGGCGTCGGCGGCAGCTGGGAGCCCCCGATGCCCGGCACGTCGAACCGGACGACGCCGCGGTGGGGCGACAGGTGGTCGACCAGCGGCTGGAGCGCCTCCAGGCTGATGCCGATGCCGTTGCACGCCAGCAGCGGCGGCGCGTCGACGAGGGGTCCCGTGCCCGGGCGCACGGAGACCCGGGCGGTCAGGCCCCGGACGGAGACCTGTCGGATCCGGTCCGGCGCGGCGTCCCCGCGGGAGCCCGGCGTCGCCACGTGCCGCTCCTCAGCGGTCGTGGACATAGGTGCCCGGCGCCTCCGCGACCGGCTCGTGGTCGACGTTGCCGAGCTTGCGCGGCTTGTTGCGCTCGCCGCCCGACCGGGTGGACAGCCACTCGGACCAGTTCTCCCACCAGCTGCCCTGCACGCGGTTGGCGCTCGCCAGCCAGTCCTCGGGGGACGCCGGGTTCACCGGGTGTCCGTCCCTCTCCGGGGAGGCACGGAAGTTGGCCTTGGGGTTGCCGGGCGGGTTGACCATGGCTGCGATGTGCCCACTCGTGGACAGCACGAACCGCACGTCGCCCCCGAAGAGCTGGGTGGCCTGGTAGCAGGACTGCCACTGGCAGAGGTGGTCGGCGATCCCCGCGACGACGTAGGAGTCGGTGGTGATCTTCGACAGGTCGACCGGCGAGCCGAGCATCGTCGACGCCTTCGGCTCCACCAGCGCGTTGCGCAGCGCGAGGTCCATGAAGTCGCGGTGCATCCCTGCCGACATCCGCACGGGGTCGGCGTTCCAGTAGAGGATGTCGAAGGCCTTCGGCGCGTGGCCCATCAGGTAGTTGTTGACCCAGTAGTTCCAGATCAGGTCGTTGGGCCGCAGCCAGGCGAACACCTCCGCCAAGGTGCGCCCGTCGAGGTAGCCCTTCTCCTGCGAGGCCCGGGTCGAGGCCGCGGCCGCCTTGTGCGACATCAGGGCGCTGGTCACGCCGGCCCGGGCCTGGTCGAGCACCGTCACCGCCAGCGTGTACGACGCCACCCGGTCGAGCTCGCCGACCTCGGCGAGGTGCGCCAGCACCATCGAGGCGATCATGCCGCCGGAGCAGATGCCGAAGACCGAGGTGCTCGACTGCCGCGAGATGGCCTGGACGGCGTCCATCGCCTCGAGGATCGCCGCGCCGTACGTGTCGAGGTCCCACTCGGCGTGCCGGACGTCGGGGTTGCGCCAGGAGATGCAGAACACCGTCTTGCCGGAGCGGACCAGGTGCTCGACCAGGGAGCGCTCCGGGGCCAGGTCGATGACGTAGTACTTGTTGATCGTCGGCGGCACGATCAGCATCGGGATCTCGTGGACCTTGTCGGTCTGCGGGGCGTACTGGATCAGCTCCAGCTGCTCGGTGCGCAGGACGACGGCGCCGGGCGTGACCGCCATGTCGGCGCCCACCTCGAAGGCGTCGGGCTCGACCATGGACGGCACCCGGGGGGACGTCGCGAAGTCGCGGACGAACCGCCGCGACCCCTCGATCAGGTTGCCGCCACCGGTGTCCAGCGTCCGCTTGAGGACCTTCGGGTTCGTCAGCGGGTGGTTGCTCGGCGAGGCGGCCTCGACGATGTTGTCGACGATGAAGCGGATCCGGTGGTCGTCGCCCCAGTCCAGCTCGGCGTCGTCGACCAGCCCGCGGGCCGCCCGCCCGGTGGCCAGGTAGGTCTGCAGGGCCCGCCTGAACAGCGGGTTCTTCGCCCAGGCGTCGTCACCGAAGCGCCTGTCCTTCTCGTCGGGGGCCAGCTCGGAGCGGCCGAGGCCGACCTTGACCAGCTCCCCGGCGAGGCCGGCGGTGCGGCCCACCACACGACGCGGGTGGCGGGCGAGACCCGCGGCGAAGCGGACACCGGACATGCCGGGGACGAAGCGGCGCGGGAGGCTGGAGGAGGCGTCGGCGAGCAGCATGTCGAGGGGGGTGGCGAGCTCGCCGTTCACCTCGGTCTGCTCGGCGGTGTCCGAGTCGGTCTGGCTCATGTGCTGACAGTAGGCGAGATCCTGTGACTGGGAACACACACAGGTGCCCGGATGGACAGGTGGGCCCGCCGCGGCGCCCGTCCGGGCGGCGGGGGCACGGCGCCGGGGACCGTGACGTACGACACGGAGTCCCCCGCTCGAGGTTACTCATGGGTACGTTGCCTGCCACCCGGACCGAGAGAGCCCCGCGACCCTGTCGCGCACCAGGTAGGAGACCCCCGTGCAGCACATCCTCGACGCCATCCAGGCCGGCGACACGTCGTCGGAGGACTTCGCCGCCCTCCCCCTCCCGGAGGCCTACCGCGCCGCCTTCGTCGCCAAGGAGGACGTCGGCATGTTCGAGGGCCTCGCCGCGAAGGAGAAGGACCCGCGCAAGTCCCTCCACGTCGACGAGGTGGCGATGCCCGAGCTGGGCCCGGGTGAGGCCCTCGTGGCGGTCATGGCCAGCGCCATCAACTACAACACCGTCTGGACCTCGATCTTCGAGCCCGTCTCCACCTTCGGCTTCCTCGAGCGCTACGGACGCCTGTCGCCGCTGGCCAAGCGCCACGACCTGCCGTACCACGTCGTCGGCTCCGACCTCGCCGGCGTCGTCCTACGCACCGGCCCCGGCGTCCACACCTGGAAGCCCGGGCAGGAGGTCGTGGCCCACTGCCTCTCCGTCGAGCTCGAGGGCCCCGACGGCCACAACGACACGATGCTCGACCCCGAGCAGCGCATCTGGGGCTTCGAGACGAACTTCGGCGGCCTCGCGGACGTCGCGCTGGTGAAGGCCAACCAGCTCATGCCGAAGCCCGAGCACCTGACGTGGGAGGAGGCCGCCTCCCCCGGCCTCGTCAACTGCACGGCGTACCGCCAGCTGGTCTCGCGCAACGGCGGGCAGATGAAGCAGGGCGACAACGTGCTCATCTGGGGTGCCTCCGGCGGGCTGGGCGGCTTCGCGACGCAGTACGCCCTCAACGGCGGCGCGACCCCGATCTGCGTCGTCTCCAGCGAGGAGAAGGCCGACATCGCCCGCTCCATGGGCGCCGAGCTGATCATCAACCGCTCGGCGGAGGACTACCGGTTCTGGAACGACGAGGGCACCGAGCAGGACCCCCGCGAGTGGCGCCGCTTCGGCAAGCGGATCCGTGAGCTCACCGGCGGTGAGGACATCGACATCGTCTTCGAGCACCCGGGTCGCGAGACCTTCGGTGCGTCGGTGTTCGTCACCCGCAAGGGCGGCACCATCACCACCTGCGCGTCGACCAGCGGCTACATGCACGAGTACGACAACCGCTACCTGTGGATGAACCTGAAGCGGATCATCTCCTCGCACTTCGCGAACTACCGCGAGTCGTGGGAGGCCAACCGCCTGATCGCCAAGGGCAAGATCCACCCGACCCTGTCGCGGACCTACTCCCTCGACGAGGTCGGCCAGGCCACGCTCGACGTCCACCACAACAAGCACCAGGGCAAGGTCGGGGTGCTCTGCCTCGCCCCCGAGGAGGGCCTCGGCGTCCACGACCACGAGCTGCGGGCGACCCACCTGGACGCCATCAACCGGTTCCGCGGGGTCTGAGCGGACCCTGACGGCACCCGTCGGACACCTCGACGAGATCCCGCGTCACCGGCTTCGCCGCCGGGGCGCGGGATCTCGTGCGACAGGGCGTGCGCCACACCGGACCGGGGTGGGTTCTCGCGGCCCGATCGGACAGACTGGGTGCTTGTCCACGACGACCTCGCGACCCCGGAAGGTGCCTGCATGAGCGACCGCGGCCTGTCCATCTTCGACGACGACGCGGACGCGCCGTCCTCCAGCGAGGGCGCCACCACCAACCAGGACGACCGCGCCACCCAGGCCCTGCCGGCGGTGACGGCGGACCAGGGCCCGAGCACGACGCCGGTACCCACCCAGGGGACCCAGCAGGCGCCGGCGGGCGCCCCGGCCGCACGCCCGCAGGCGCCCGCGTCGCGCCCCGCGCCCACCCGTCCGGCAGCCCGCCCGGCCCCGAGCCTGCCGCCCAGCTTCCCCCGTGTGCGCCGCAACGGCTACGACGCCGACGCGGTCGACGCGAAGGTCCGCGAGCTGGCCGGGGAGCGGGCGGCCCTGGCCACCGACCTCGCCGAGGCCGAGCGTCGCCACGGCGAGCTGGAGGCCCGCATCGCGCAGCTCGAGGCCGAGCTCGCGGAGAACCGGAACCCCTCGTACGCCGGGCTCGGCGGCCGAGCCTCCGCGATGCTCCGCCTCGCGGAGGAGGAGGCCGCCGACGTGCGGCGCGCCGCCGAGCGGGAGGCCTCGGAGATCCGCGAGCAGGCGGAGCGGGACGCGAAGGCGATCCGCGCCGAGGCCAGCCGCGACGCCGAGGACATGCGCCTGGTGCAGCTGAAGGACCTCGACGAGACCCGCAACCGGGTCCTCGCCGACGCCGAGACCGAGCGGGCCCTGGCCCGCTCCGAGGGCGACGACCTCCGCGCGTCGGCCCAGCGCGAGGCCGACCAGCTGCGGCTCGCCGCCGAGCAGGAGGCCAACGAGGTCCGGACCTCCGCGACCCGTGAGGCCGAGAAGGTCCGCGCCGCGGCCGACCGCGAGGCCCAGGAGGCCCGCCGCGCCCTCGCCGTCGAGAAGGAGCGGCTGGCCCGCGAGGCCTCCGACCACCACGAGTCGGCCACCGCGGAGACCAAGCGCCTGGTCACCGAGGCCGAGGAGCGCGCGACCGCCGCCGAGGCCCGCGCCCGCGACGCGATCGCCCAGGCCACCGCGCACCGTCAGCAGGCCCAGTCGGAGTCGGAGGCCATCCTGTCGCGGGCCCGCCGCGAGGCGGAGCAGGTCGTGGCGTCGGCCCGCACCCAGGCCGAGTCGATCACCGACAACCGCACCAAGGAGGCCGAGCGCGAGCTGGCCGCCCTCCGGTCGCAGGTCGAGCGGATGACGAAGCGCCGCGAGGCGATCGCCGTCCAGCTGGGCGCCCTGCGCGACGTGGTCGCGGGCTTCGGCGACGACGAGGCCGATCAGGCCGACCAGGACGTGCCCGGTGCGCCGGGCGACCCGGAGGCGACGCAGGCCAGCCCGGCCGCGGCGCCGTCGAAGGGCCCGCGCAAGAAGTAGCGCGGGCCGGGGCGCCGGGCCCCCTCGCTACAGCTCGATGCGGCGCCCGAGCACGACGGTGCGGTCGTCGGGCAGGTCGAGCAGCAGGGTCGGGTCGGGCGTGAGCCTGCTCAGCACGAGGTAGCCCCGCTGCTGCCAGCGCGGCAGGCCGCGGCCGGGCCCGGGGACCGGCATGGACAGGTAGTACGTCGCGCCGTCGAGGTCGAAGTCGTCCAGCTGCTCGTCGTGCCCGCTGCCGCCGCTCGACACGCGGGCCAGGGCCCGGCGGGGGCGGGCGAGGTCGGCGTACCCCACGCGGAGGTGGACGACGGCCACCCGCGCGCCGGGGAGGTCGAGCACGCGCAGCACGCCGCCGCGACGCTCGGCGGGCACGCGCGGGACGTCCTCGGTGGTCAGCGTGAGCAGGACGACCCGGTGGTGGACCGCGCCGTCCCGCTCCGCGGAGAGCGACAGGGCCAGCGGGACCCGGTCGGCGCCGCGGGTGAGGTAGACCGCCGTCCCGCTGAGCACCTGCGGCGGGGCGTCGCGCAGGCCGGCCACCCAGGCGTCGACGCTGGGCTCGAGCGCGGCCACCTCGGCGGCGGTGCGCCGGGTGCCCGCCCGCCACGACGCCATGAGCAGCGACAGCACGAGCGCCAGCCCGACCGGCAGCCAGCCGCCGTCGGCGACCTTCGGGAAGGTCGCGACGACGAAGGTGAGGGCGACCAGCCAGGACGCACCGCCCACGAGCCAGCGCACGACACGCCCGCCGAGCGCGCCGGACTCCGTGCTCAGCAGCACGAGGAAGAGGGTGGCGGTGATGACGATGGTCACGGTCACCGCGACGCCGTACGCCGCCGCGAGCCGCTCGGAGGAGCCGAAGGCCACGGCGATGACGACCACCCCGACGCCGAGGACGAGGTTGACCGACGGCGCGTAGATGCGCCGCGGCTCGTCGGGCGAGGGACGGCGCACGCGCACCGGCGGGAGCAGGCCGAGACGACCCGCCTGGTGGACCACGGAGTAGGCGCCGGTGATGACGGCCTGCGAGGCGATCATCGTCGCCATGGTGGCGAGCACGACGAGCGGCAGCAGGGCCCACGACGGCGCCAGCCCGAAGAACACGTGGGACACCTCGTCGGGCGGGGTGCCGATGACCCGCGCGCCCTGCCCGAGGTAGCTGAGGACCAGGGCGGGCAGGACGACGAGCCACCACGCGCGGCTGACGGCGGAGCGGCCGAAGTGGCCGAGGTCGGCGTACAGCGCCTCGGCGCCGGTGACCGCGAGGACGACCGACCCGAGCGACAGGAACGCGACCGTCGGGTCCTGGGTGAGGTAGTGGACGGCCCAGGTGGGCGACAGCGCCTGCAGGACGTCCGGCCGCTGCACGACCGCGGCCCCGCCGGTGACGGCCAGGACGGCGAACCACAGCACCATGACCGGCCCGAACAGGGCCCCGATGCGCCCGGTGCCGAAGCGCTGCACGGCGAACAGGGCGACGAGGACCACCACCGCGATCGGCACGACGTACGGCGCGAGCGCAGGGTCGGCCGTCTCGACGCCCTCGACGGCGGACAGCACCGAGATCGCGGGGGTGATCATGCTGTCGCCGAGGAACGCGGCGGCGCCGACGACCGCGAGCACGGTCACCGCGGTGACGGCCCGGCGGGACCGCAGCCGGCCGCGCAGGAGCCCGAACAGGGCCAGCAGTCCGCCCTCGCCCTCGTTGTCGCGGCTCAGCAGCAGGCCCACGTACAGCACCGAGACGACGAGCACCAGCGTCCAGACCAGCGTCGAGACCACGCCGTACACGGTCTCGGCGGGCAGCGGCCCGGACGACTGCGCGCCCAGCACGGTGCTCATCGTGTAGAGCGTGCTGGTGCCGATGTCGCCGAAGACGACCCCGAGGGCACCCACCACGAGCGCCGCGCTCGCCGCCGAGCCCGACCGCCCGGCCGTGCCGTCCTCCGCCACCGACCGCTCCTCGCCCGACGCGCCCCGGGCGCGACCCGACCGTCGCGCGCCCGGCGGATGCTAGCCCGCGATCCTGGGTGCGGCTCTCAGGACGCGGGAACCGCCGGGGCCCTGGCCTCGAGCTCGAGGCGGACGTAGTCCACGACGGGCTCGGGCATGGCCCGGGCCACCGTGTCGACGAACGCGTCGAACCGGTCCCCCAGGCCCGCGGCGTACCCGCCGAGCACGACGGTGGCCAGGTAGCGCCGCAGCAGGCCGGGCTCGTCGAGCCGCACCGGGTGGGGTCGCAGGCGGACGTCGTCCACGAGCAGCCCGGCGGCCTCGAGGTCGGCGCGGGTCCGCCCGGCGTCGGCGAAGCACCACTCCCCCGGGTCCGCGCCCAGGTCGAAGGCCTCGCGGCCCGCGGCGAGCGCGGTGTCCATGGCCGCCAGGTTGCCGGCGCCGCCGCACTCGGCCACGAGCCGCCCGGACGGGCGCAGGACCGTGGCGAGGTGGGCGAAGAGGGCACGGTGGTCGCCCACCCAGTGGAAGGCCGCCACGCTCATGACGGCGTCGACGGTCCCGACCTGCGGCGGCAGCGGTCGGGTGAGGTCGGCGTGCACGTACGTCGCCCCGTCGCCGAGCCGCTCGCGGGCCCGCTCGAGCATCTGCACGGAGCCGTCGAGCAGCACGAGCTCGGCGCCCGGACGCCGCTGCGTCAGCGCGGCGGCGTCGCGCCCCGTGCCGCACCCGGCGTCGAGGACCCGACTGCCGGTGCCGTCGCCGGGCAGGTCCAGGCGGTCGAGCACCCCGGCGCCCCACTGCTCGTGGGGCAGGGGCAGGGCGTCGTACGTCGAGGCGTCCCACTCGCGGGTCATCGACGGGCATCCTCCACCACCGGCGGGCCGGGCGGCACCTCCGCGAGCGGCTGCGCGGCGGCCGGCTCCCCCGCCCGGACGAGCAGGACGCCCACCAGCACGAGGACCCCGCCGAGGAGCTGCAGCGGGCCCGGGAGCTCGGCGAGGAGGAGGACGGAGAAGACGAGCGCGGCGACGACCTCCGAGAGCCCCACGAACGAGGCCAGCCGCGAGCCCAGGCGCCGCCCGGCGGCGACACCGGTGGCGTAGGCGAGGGCCGCGCAGACGACGCCGAGGCCCAGGGCGGCGACCCACCAGGGCAGGGAGGACCCGGCGTAGGACGCGGGGGCGGTGGAGGCCGTCATCGGCACGAGGCCGACCAGGCCGGCGAGGCCGAGCACGGTGGTGCCGACCACGAGGCCGCCCTCCGCCAGCACGATCGGTGGCAGGCCGTTCTCGACGTCGGCGGAGACGACGAAGTAGACCGCCAGGCCGAGCATCGCGGCGAGCGCCCACAGCACGCCGACGGGGTCGAGGGAGGCCCCCGAGAGCACGTCGAGGACGAGCACGAGCCCGGCGGCCGCCACCACGGCGCCCAGCAGGGTCAGCCGGCCGGGACGCTGGGCGTGACGCAGCCACATCCACAGCACCACCGCGACCGGCGCGGTGTACTCGATGAGCAGGGCGACGCCGACGTCGAGGTAGGTGACGGCGTAGAAGAAGGCCAGCTGGATGCCCGCGACCGCAGCCAGGCCGTACAGGGTGACGAGGCGGGCGTTGGCGGCCAGCAGCCCCCAGCGCCCCCGGAGCACGACGGCCGTCGGGACGGCGAGCACCACCGCGGCGATGCCGACCCTGACGAGCACGGCGGCCCCCGCGCTCCAGCCCTCGTCGAGCAGCCCGCGCGCGAGGGGCCCGGCGAGGCCGAAGGCGGTCGCCGACACGAGCGCGAAGGCGAGGCCGGTCGCGACGGTCCCGGTACGCGCGTCAGGAGTCATCGTGCCCATGGGTCCTGACCCTAGGAGCGGATGGCGTAAGGTGTCAACATGGATTTCACTCATGACACGGTGGTGGCCCTCCAGGCGGCCACCGCGCTCGTGAACAGTGCGGAGGAGCCGGACACCCTGACCGAGGTGGCCGACCTCGACGCCGTGTGGGACGAGTTCGGCTACACCGGCCGCCGCGACGGTGACGTCGCCGAGCTCGAGGCTGTCCGCGCCCTGCGGCCCGCCCTGCGGTCCCTCCTCACCGCGGAGCGGGACGAGGCGGCGCCGATGGTCAACACCCTGCTCGCCGAGGCCGGCGCCGTCCCCCGGCTGGCCCGTCACGGCGAGTGGGACTGGCACCTGCACGCCATCGACGACGACCGGCCCCTGCCCGACCGGATCGCGGTCGAGACCGCCATGGCCATGATCGACGTCATCCGCGCCGACGAGCTCTCCCGGCTCGCCCTCTGCGCCGCCGACGGTTGCGAGGGCCTCGTCCTGGACCTCTCCCGCAACCGCTCGCGCCGGTTCTGCTCGACCGCCTGCACGAACCGCGAGGCCGCCGCCGCCTACCGCGCCCGCCAGCGCGCGACGCCGACCGGCTGAGGGACGGCGCCCGGTCCCCGCCGCCGGTCGAGGTGCGAGCGCCCCGTCCCCGCCGCCGGTCGAGGTGCGAGCGGAGCGAGCCTCGAGACCCGGCGAGAGACCGGCGGACGCCGTGCGGCTGCCGAGGTGCCGGGGCTCGGGCCCAGGGGCCCTCGCACCCCGACCGGCGTGGGCCCGGATCCGGCAGACTGCCGGGGTGCGCCCCCGACTGCTGCTCGCCGCCCTGGCCCTCGCCCTGCTGGGCGCCCTGCTCCCCGGCGGCGCCACGGCGCAGGTCGCCCGCGGGGGTGACGGGCCGCGGCCGCTGCCGGCGGTCGACCGCTGGGACTACCAGATCGGTGGGGTCCGCGGCGTCCCCGACGACGTGCACGTCGTCGTCCGCGACCGCGAGGCCCCACCGGTGGAGCGCGGGGACGTGTACGACGTCTGCTACGTCAACGCCTTCCAGACCCAGCCGAACGAGAAGCGGTTCTGGAGGCAGCGCTGGGGCCTGGTCCTGAAGAAGCACGGCCGCGCCGTCGTCGACTCGGGGTGGGGCGAGTGGCTGCTCGACATCCGCACCGCCGAGAAGCGCCGGCGTCTCGCGGCGATCGTCGGGCGCTGGATGACCGGCTGCGCCGAGGCCGGGTACGACGCCGTCGAGCCGGACAACCTCGACTCCTTCCTGCGCAGCAAGGACCTCATCGAGCCCCGTCAGACGAACGCCTTCGTCCGCCTGCTCGCCGACCGGGCCCACGAGGCCGGCCTGGCCATCGCGCAGAAGAACCGCGCCGGGTGGGACGGGACCCGCTTCGGCCTCGACTTCGCGGTCGCCGAGGAGTGCGCCGAGTACGACGAGTGCGGGGCCTACCGGAGGTACTACGGCCCTCGCGTGCTCGCCGTGGAGTACGGGGCGGAGGCCTTCACGCGGGCCTGCCGCCAGTGGGAGGGCCGGATCGCCCTCGTCCGTCGCGACTACGCGGTCTCCCCGAAGGGCGTCCGCCGCTGGTGCTGACGCCCCCCGGGGCGGCGCGGCCCCGGCGGAGGGATCAGCGGCTGTGGTCGCGGAAGCCCCGGCCGGTCTTGCGGCCGAGGTAGCCGGCGGTCACCAGGTGCTCCAGCAGCGGCGCCGGGGCGAACCCCGGCTCGCGGAACTCCAGGTAGAGCTCGCGCTGGATCGCCAGCGAGACGTCGTTGCCGACCACGTCGAGCAGCTCGAACGGTCCCATCGGCAGGGCGCAGCCCAGCTTCATGGCGGTGTCGATGTCGTCCGCCGTCGCGTAGTGGCCCTCGAGCATCTTCACGGCGTCGTTCAGGTAGGGGAACAACAGCGCGTTGACAATGAAGCCGGCCCGGTCGCCGCACGAGACGGCCACCTTGCCGACCGCTCCGCACAGCGCCCGGGTGGTCTCGGCGACGTCCTCCGCGGTGGCCACCGTCGACACGACCTCGACCAGCTTCATCACCGGCGCCGGGTTGAAGAAGTGCATGCCCACCACGTCCCCGGGCCGCGACGTCACCCTGGCGAGCTCGATGACGGGCAGGGACGACGTCGTCGTCGCCAGGATCGCGCCGTCGCGGCAGATCTCGTCGAGGTTCTCGAACAGGGTGGTCTTGACGGCCAGGTCCTCGGCGATCGCCTCGACCACGAGGTCGACCGACGACAGGTCGTCGAGCGAGGTCGTGCCGGTGAGCCGACCGAGCACCTCGTCGCGGGCGGACTCCTCGAGCTTGCCGCGCTGCACGGCCTTGTCCAGCGACTTCGCGACCCGGGCGGCCACCGCGTCGACCTTGTCGGCCGAGCGGCCGACGTAGAGCACGTCGAAGCCGCCCTTGGCGAAGACCTCGACGATGCCGGAGGCCATGGTGCCGGTGCCGACGACCCCGACCGTGCGGACCTGGCGGCGCACCTCGGGTGCGTCGGCGGCCGACGGCGTGCGCTCGTCGTCCACCACCACGGGGCTGTCGGGCTTCTCGTAGGTGTAGAAGCCGCGCCCGGTCTTGCGGCCCAGCAGGCCCGCCGAGACCATCTGCTTCAGCAGCGGCGTGGGCGCGTGGAGCCGGTCGCGGCCCTGGCGGTACATCGTCTCGAGGATCTCGTACGCCGTGTCCAGGCCGATGAGGTCGAGCAGGGCCAGCGGGCCCATCGGGTAGCCGCAGCCGAAGCGCATCGCGGCGTCGATGTCCTCGCGGGTGGCGTAGCGGCCCTCGAACATGGACGCGGCGTGGTTGAGGTAGCCGAACAGCAGCGTGTTGGCGATGAAGCCGGCGCGGTCGCCGCACACCACCGGGCTCTTGCCCAGCTTCTCCACGAGGCCCGTGACCTCGTCGAGCACGCGCGGCTCGGTGACGACGGTGCGCACCACCTCGACGAACTTCTGCACCGGCGCCGGGTTGAAGAAGTGCATGCCGACCACACGGCCCGGGTGCGAGGTCGCGGCCGAGATCTCGGTGACCGACAGCGAGGAGGTGTTGGTCGCGAGAACGGCGTCGGGGCTGACGATCTCGTCGAGCCGGCTGAAGAGCGAGCGCTTGAGGTCCAGCGACTCGCCGACGGCCTCGACGACGAGGGTGGCGTCGGCCAGGTCGGAGAGGTCGGTGCTGATCCGGACGCGGCCCAGCAGCGCGGCGGCGTCGTCCTCCGACAGCTTGCCGCGGGCGACGGCCCGGCTCGTGGAGTGGTCGAGGTGGCCCTGGCCGCGGTCGGCCGCGGCGTCGTCGACCTCGACGCCGATCACGGAGAAGCCGTGCCGGGCGAAGACCTCGGCGATGCCGGCACCCATGGTGCCGAGGCCCACGACCCCCACGACGTCCGTACGGGGGGTCTCGGTCGAGGCGGCTGCGGTCTCGGTGGCGCTCGCGGTCATGCGCGCGATCCTGCCACGGGGTCCCGACGCCGGGCCTGTGACGTCGGCCACCCGGCGCCGGTCGTCAGGCGGGGGCGTCGACGAAGCGGCGCAGCACCTCGGCGAAGACCTCCGGCTGCTGGGAGTGCACCCAGTGGCCCGCGTTCTTGACGGTCACCTTCCGCACCCGCGGGAACCACCGCTCCATGACCTCGGCGTGCTCGGGCTGCACGTACGGCGACTCCGCGCCCGCCACCCACAGCACCGGGCCGTCGTACGGCGCCACGCCGTCGAGGCGGTCGGCGGGCCAGTCCCCGAGGACGTCGAGCTCGTCGCCGAGCAGCTCGAGGTTGGGTTGCCAGCGCCAGGAGGCCGCCCCGTCGGCGGAGTCCCGGCGCAGGTTCTGCAGGAGGAATCCGCGGACGGTGGGGCTCGGGACCGCCTCCACCAGCGCCTCGTCCGCCTGCGAACGCCGCTCGAGGGCGTCGAGGTCGAGGGCCCGCATCGCCCGGATGTAGCGCCCGAACTCCTCGCGGCCCCCCTCGGCGTAGGACACCGGGCTCATGTCGACCACGCAGAGCCGCTCGACCAGCTCGGGGTGGCGCAGGGTCAGCAGCATGGCCGCCTTGCCACCCATCGAGTGGCCGACGAGGGCGACCGGCTCGGCCGGGTCGAGCAGCCCGGCGACCTCGTCGGCCATCGCGACGTAGTCGAGGTGCTCGGTCCAGGCGGACCTGCCGTGGTTCGGCATGTCCACCAGCAGCACCCGGTGGGTGCCGGCCAGCGTCTTGGCGGCCGTCGTCCAGTTCTTGCCCTGGCCGAACAGCCCGTGGCAGAAGACGACCCACGGCCCGGACTTCCCCAGCGTCGTCGTGTGCAGGTCGGCCACGCGGCTCATCCTGGCAGGCGGGTAGATTCGCGCGGCGTGAGACTCGTGGTGGCGCGGTGCCAGGTCGACTACGCGGGACGGCTGACGGCGCACCTGCCGATGGCCACCCGGGTGCTGATGATCAAGGCCGACGGCTCGGTGCTCGTGCACTCCGACGGCGGCTCCTACAAGCCGCTGAACTGGATGTCGCCGCCGTGCACGCTGCGGGAGGGCACCACCGACGACGGCGAGCTGGAGTGGACCGTCACGAGCCCCAAGACCGACGACACGCTGCGGATCCTGCTGACCGAGGTCATCCACGACTCGAGCCACGAGCTCGGCGTCGACCCCGGGCTGGTCAAGGACGGCGTCGAGAAGCACCTGCAGGAGCTGCTCGCCGAGCACCCGGCGACCCTGGCGGAGGGGCTGTCGCTGGTCCGGCGCGAGTTCCCGACCGCGATCGGCCCGGTCGACCTCATGTGCCGCGACGCCGCGGGCGCGTCGGTGGCCGTGGAGATCAAGCGCCGTGGCGAGATCGACGGGGTCGAGCAGCTCACGCGCTACCTGGAGCTGCTCAACCGCGACCCCGCGCTGACCCGCCGGGGCGCCGTCCGTGGCATCTTCGCGGCGCAGGAGATCAAGCCGCAGGCCCGCGTGCTCGCGACGGACCGCGGCATCACCTGCGCGGTCGTCGACTACGACGCTCTGCGCGGCCTCGACGACCCCGCGTCGCGGCTCTTCTGAGGAGGCGGGCGGGCCGTGCGGATCTTCCACCTCGCCGAGCGCGCCGACTGGGAGGCCGCCCGCGGGGGCCGCTACTACGACCGGTCGACGCGTGGGGCGTCGTTGGCCGAGGTCGGCTTCGTCCACTGCGCCCACGCCCACCAGTGGCAGGTGGTGCGCGACCGCTTCTACTCCGACGTCACCGAGCCCCTGCTCCTGCTGACCATCGACACGGACCTCCTGGACGCACCCGTGGTCGAGGAACCCGGCGAGCCGGGGTCGAGCGAGCGCTTCCCCCACGTGTACGGCGCGATCCCGGTCGCCGCGGTCGTCGCCGTCACCGAGCTGGCCCCGCCGAGCGCCGCCCCGGCGGCGCAGGACCCCGCCGGGGGTCGCTCGTTCTCCAGCCTGCTCATGGCCGAGATCGGCGTCCGGGTCGTCCTGGCCGTGGGGGTCATGGTCGTCGCCGCCCTCGTCGGCACGCTGGTCCAGGAGTCCGCCGGGCCGCCGTACGGCTTGCTGGCCACCATGGCCGCCTTCGCGGCGGCGACGGTCGCCGCCGTCGTGCTGTACCGCCGCCGGGAGCGTCGCGCGGGCTGAGCGCACCGCCCCGGAGAGCCTGTGGACGACGGACCCGGGCTGTCGGCGCCGGGTGCCACGATGGCACGACCATGGACCTCCACCTGCTGGCCGACCCCGACGTGCTGGTGGCGAACTTCGACACCGGCTCCCTGTCGCGCGCCCGGCTGGGGCTGGTCCGCCAGGTGCAGGACGTCGAGGTCCTCGAGAAGGACGCGGAGTCGCTGGTGGCCCGGGCACGGGTCCAGGGCAGCGCGGTCGTGCCCTACGAGGTCGAGCTCGAGGCCGAGTTCACCCGCGGCCTGCGCTTCGTGGACGTCCTGACGACCTGCACCTGCCCGGTCGGGCGCCAGTGCAAGCACGGGGTCGCGCTGGCCCTGGCGCTGGCCCACCCCTACGCGATGGCCCCGCAGCGGCCGAGGGTCACCTGGCGCACCGAGCTCGAGCAGGTGCTCGCCGGCCTCGCCGACGCCGCCGGGCCGGACACCGACCCGGTGCCCACGGCGCTGCGCTTCTCCGTGGGCCTCGGCGGCCCGGGCGGTTCCACCGGGCGCCCGACGGTGCGCCTGCGGCCCATGCAGCGCGGCAGGCGGGGCTGGGTGAAGCGCGGGTTCGACTGGAAGGACATCCCCGCCGCCGGCCTGCGCCGCGGCCACGACCCCGCCCAGATCCAGGCTCTGCTCGCCCTGCACCACGGCCTGGGCGCGCAGTACTGGTACGCCGGCGTCGACCGCAGCCTGGGCGAGTTCGGGCCGCACGTCGTGCGCCTGCTGCGCGAGGCCCGTGACGCCGGCGTCGTGCTGTACGGCGACGGCCCGCTCACCGAGGTCCGCCTCCTCGACGAGCCCGCCACGGTCGAGGTCGACCTGCGCGCGGTCGACGACGGCACGCGGATCGGCCTGGCCCTCACCGTGGACGGCGAGCCCCGGCCGAACGACGCCGTCGCCCTCGCGGGCTCGCCCGTCCACACCGTCGCCGCCGTCGACGGCACCGTGCTCCTCGTCGCCGCGCTGACGACGCCGCTCACCGAGCACGTGGCCTCCACCCTCGGCCGGCGGGGCCTCGTGGTGCCCACGGGCGAGGCCGAGGCGCTCCCCGACTACCTGCGCCGCCTCGGCCGGCTGCTCCCGGTGACGTCGACGGACGCGTCGGTCGACGTGCCGGCGCCGGTGGCCCCGCGCCTGACGGTGACGGTGCGGTGGAGCACCGCGGCCTCGGCGGAGGTCGCCTGGTCCTGGGTCTACGCCGCGGGCGCCGCCCGTCACGAGGCCGCCGTCGGTGGGACCGACGACCTCGGGGGCCTGCGCGACCGGCGGGCGGAGCAGGCGGTCCTCGCCCGGCTCGACGGCCTGGTGCCGGAGGACCGGACCGTGACCGGCGCCGACGTCGTCTCGCTGGCGCTGCTCGAGCTGCCCGACTGGGAGGCCCGCGACGACGTGGACGTCGTGCAGCTCGACCGGCCCGACCTGCGGCCCGCGGAGGAGGCGCCGGAGATCTCCTTCGACCTCGTCGAGCCCGAGGGCGGCCGGGTGGCGTCGACCGGGAGCGTCGAGGAGCACACCGACTGGCTCGACCTCGAGGTCGTCGTGGTCGTCGAGGGCGAGGCGGTGCCGCTGCCGCAGCTGCTGGCGGCCCTGTCCGCGGGGCACGACGTGATGGTGCTGCCCAGCGGGCTCATCGTGCGGATCGACGTCCCGGAGCTGGCCGACCTCGCGGAGACGGTGAGGGCCGCGGCGGCACTGCGGGACCGTCGTACCGACGAGGACCCGTCCCGCCTGCGGGTGGCGCGCGACGACGTCGGCACCCTGGCGGCGCTCGCCGACGTCGGTCGCGTCGACGCCCGGGCCTCGGAGTGGGTCGAGCGGGCGAGGGGCCTGCGCGACCTCGTCGACATCGAGCGGCCCGAGCCGGTCGGCGTGGTCACCGAGCTGCGCTCCTACCAGCGCGAGGGCTTCGCCTGGCTGGCGTTCCTGTGGCGACACCGCCTGGGCGGGGTGCTCGCCGACGACATGGGCCTGGGCAAGACCCTGCAGGTGCTGACGCTCGTCGCGCACGCGCGCGACCGCGGGGAGACCGCGCCCTTCCTGGTCCTGACGCCCACCAGCGTCGTGGGGGCCTGGGCGTCGGAGGCGGCACGGCACACCCCCGGCCTGCGCGTCGCGACGATCACCGCCACGCAGGCGAAGCGGGGCGTCCCGGTCGCCGACCTGGCCGCGGAGGCGGACGTGGTCGTCACCAGCTACACCCTGCTGCGGCTCGAGCAGGAGCAGTACGCCGCGGTCGCATGGGCCGGGGTGGTGATGGACGAGGCGCAGCAGCTCAAGAACCACAAGTCGCTGGCCCACAAGGCCGTCCGGCGCCTCCGGGCGCCGTTCCTGCTGGCCGTGACCGGCACGCCCTTCGAGAACCGGCTCCGCGAGCTGTGGTCCCTGCTCGCCCTGGTGGCCCCCGGCCTCTACCCCACCCTCGCCGGGTTCAGCCGGTCGGTCGCCCAGCCCGTCGAGCGGGAGGGCGACCAGGTGGCGCTGCGACGGTTCCAGCGGCGTGTGCGGCCCTTCATGCTGCGCCGCACGAAGCAGCTGGTCGCCGCCGACCTGCCCGCCAAGCAGGAGCAGCGGCTCGCCGTGACCCTCTCCCCCGCCCACCGCGAGCTGTACGACGCCCACCACGCCCGCGAGCAGCAACGCATCCTCGGGCTGCTCGCGGACTTCGACGAGAACCAGGTCGCCGTCCTCGCCGCCCTCACGCGCCTGCGGCAGCTCGCGCTGGACCCCGGGCTGGTCCACCCGGACCACGACGGGATCGGGTCCGCCAAGCTCGACCTCCTGGTCGAGCACGTCACCGAGGTCGCTGCCGAGGGTCACCGGGTGCTGGTCTTCAGCTCGTTCACCGGCTTCCTCGGTCGAGCGCGGGAGCGTCTGGCGGAGGCCGGGATCCCCCACGCCTACCTCGACGGGTCGACGACCGACCGGGCCGAGGTCATCGAGGGCTTCCGCACCGGTGACGCCCCGGTGTTCCTCATCAGCCTCAAGGCCGGCGGGGTCGGGCTCACCCTGACGGAGGCCGACTACGTCTACGTGCTCGACCCGTGGTGGAACCCGGCCGCCGAGGCGCAGGCGGTCGACCGCGCGCACCGGATCGGCCAACGCAGCACCGTCATGGTCTACCGCCTCGTCTCGACGGACACGATCGAGGAGAAGGTGATGGCGCTGAAGGACCGCAAGGCCGCCCTGTTCGCCGACGTGGTCGACGGCGGCGGCGCCGCGGGCGGCCTGATCACCGCGGACGACGTCCGGGCGCTGTTCGACTAGCCGGGGGCCTCAGGCGCCGGCGACCGGCGGCGCGCCCGGGTCCTCGCCCTCGCCGCCCGCTGCCTCGCGGGCGACCCAGTCCTCGATGTCGTCGACGTCGTCGGCGTTGCGGCGCACCACAGCCAGCAGGTCGGAGACGGTCGCGACCTCCTCGACCTGCTCCTTCACGAACCACTGCATGAACTGCTCGGCCGCGAAGTCGAGCTCCTCGCGGGCGGTCGCGACGAGGGCGTTGATCTGGGTGGTGACCCGGCGCTCCTGCTCCAGCGCCAGGGCGACGGGCTCCACCACGTCGGCGAACGTCGACTGCGGCGCGGGCAGCGCCGGGATGGCGACGTCGGCGTCGGTGTCGAGCAGGAAGCGGACCATCATCATCGCGTGGTCGCGCTCCTCCAGCGCCTGGGCGTAGAAGAACGCCGCCATGCGCGGCATCGTGAGCGCGTCGTAGTGGACGGCGCACGCGAGGTACTGGTTGTGGGCCGCGAGCTCGTGGCCGATCTGCTCGTTGAGCTGGGCGGCGAAACGGGTGGCGGTCATGCGGGCAGCCTGTCAGGCGGCGGCGGGGAGCCGCGAGCCCTTGCGCCCGGACTTCTTGCTCTTCTTCTTGCCCGAGGCCACGACGACGACCCTCGCGCCCTTCTTGCCGGCCCTCTTCAGCTCGTCCTTCGTCACCGGCTTCGCGGAATCCGCGTGCACCAGACGGCGCCGCTTGACGGCGTACTCCTCGGGGAGCGTGCCCTCCTTCAGCATGCGGAGGGGGCAACGGCCGCACTTGTCCTTCGACACGCAGCACTTGACCTTCGGCAGCTTGTCGGCGGAGGAGGACTTCTTGCCCATGAGCGCACGCTAGCACTGATGAGGCAAGCCTTACCTACTGTTCTCGTGGTGAGACTCCTGGTGTGGGACGGCGCGCCCGGGTTCACTGGAGTCATGCGCAGGCCGAAGCCCGAGAAGCCCGGTCCCGGCCAGGAGTCGGTGTGGGACTACCCCCGTCCCCCGGCGCTGGTGCCCAGCAGCGAGTCGATCAGCGTCGTGGTCGGCGGCGTGACCGTCGCCGAGACGACGCGGAGCTACCGCGTCCTCGAGACGTCCCACCCGCCGACGTACTACCTGCCGACCGAGGCGTTCGCCGACGGTGCGCTGGTGCCGGTGCCCGGCTCGTCGTTCTGCGAGTGGAAGGGCGAGGCGGCGTACGCCGACCTCGTCGGGGGCGGCGTCCGCGCCGAGCGGGCCGCCTGGACCTACCCGTCCCCCACCCCCGGGTTCGTCGAGCTCACCGGCTTCTGGGCGGTCACGCCGCTGGCGGTGGAGGCCTGCTACGTCGACGGGGAGCGGGTGCAGCCCCAGGAGGGCGGCTTCTACGGCGGCTGGATCACCTCGAAGGTCGTCGGCCCGTTCAAGGGCATCCCCGGCTCCTGGGGTTGGTGAAGCCGCCACCACCATCTGCCGCGGGGCTGTGGTGCCGATCAGCCCCGCCCGTGGCGTGTGATCAAGCCGTAACTCCGCGTTACATGGCCGGGGACGGCTCCAGCCCCTCCGCGGACCGGATCACGTCCACGATGCTCGACATGATCTCGGTGAGGCCGTAGTCCTTCGGCGTGTAGACGGCGGCGACGCCGGCCTCCTTGAGGCGGCGGCCGTCGGCGTCGGGGATGATCCCGCCCACGATGACCGGGACGTCGGCGAGGCCGGCGGCGGCCAGGCCGTCGACCACGGCGGGGACCAGCTCCATGTGGGATCCGGAGAGGATCGACAGGCCGACGCAGTGGACGTCCTCGTCCACCGCCGCCCGGACGATCTGGTCGGGGGTCAACCGGATGCCCTGGTAGACGACCTCGAAGCCGGCGTCGCGGGCGCGGACGGCGACCTGCTCGGCGCCGTTGGAGTGGCCGTCGAGACCGGGCTTGCCGACGAGCAGGCGCAGTCGGCCGCCGATCTCCTCGCCGGTGGCGCGGACCTTCTCGCGGACGGCGCGCAGCTGCTCCCCCGCCTCCCCCACGGAGGCGGCCACGCCCACCGCGCCGGAGACGCCGGTGGGGGCGCGGAACTCGCCGAACACCTCACGGAGGGTGCCGGCCCACTCCCCCGTCGTCGCCCCGGCCCGGACGGCGGCCAGGGTGGCGTGCATGAGGTTCGCGTCGGTCTTGGCGTCGGCGGCCAGCCGCTCGAGCGCGGCGTCCACGGCGGCCTGGTCGCGCTGGGCCTTCCACTCCTCCACCGAGCGCTTCGCGGCGGCCTCGGCCTCGGGGTCCGCGGTCTGGATCGCGCCGTCCAGGTCGGCGGTCAGCGGCGAGGGCTCGGTCGAGGTGTAGACGTTGACGCCGACGATCTTCTCGTCGCCGCTCTCGATGCGGGCGCGCCGGGCGGCGTGCGCCGAGACCAGGGCCTGCTTCATAAAGCCGGACTCGACGGCGGCGATGGCGCCGCCCATGGCCTGCACGCGGTCCATCTCCTCCTTCGCGGAGGCGACGAGCTCGGCGACCTTGGCCTCGATGACGTGGCTGCCGTCGAAGATGTCGTCGTACTCGAGCAGGTCGGACTCGAAGGCGAGCACCTGCTGCAGCCGCAGGGACCACTGCTGGTCCCAGGGCCGCGGCAGGCCGAGGGCCTCGTTCCAGGCCGGCAGCTGCAGCGCCCGCGCCCGGGCGTTCTTCGACAGCGTCACGCCGAGCATCTCGAGGACGATGCGCTGGACGTTGTTCTCCGGCTGCGCCTCGGTGAGCCCGAGCGAGTTGACCTGGACGCCGTAGCGGAAGCGGCGCATCTTCGGGTCGGTGACGCCGTACCGCTCGCGGCACAGCTCGTCCCACAGCTGCACGAAGGCCCGCATCTTGCAGGTCTCCTCGACGAAGCGGACGCCGGCGTTGACGAAGAACGACATCCGCCCGACGACCTTCTCGAAGTCCTCCTCCGAGACCTGGCCGGCGTTCTTCACCGCGTCGAGGACGGCGATGGCCGTGCACATCGCGTAGGCGAGCTCCTGCTGCGGCGTCGCCCCGGCCTCCTGCAGGTGGTAGGAGCAGATGTTGATCGGGTTCCACTTCGGGACCTGGTGGACCGTGTAGGAGATGACGTCGCTGATCAGGCGCAGCGAGTGCTCGGGGCCGAAGACGTAGGTCCCCCGGGAGAGGTACTCCTTGATGATGTCGTTCTGCGTCGTCCCGGCGAGCTGCGCGGCCACCTCCTCGGGCGCCAGGTCGGGGTTCTGCTCCTCGGCCGCGACCTGGTACATCGCGAGCAGCCACATCGCCGTGGCGTTGATGGTCATCGAGGTGTTCATCGAGGTGAGCGGGATGCCCTCGAAGAGGCGCCGCATCTCGCCGAGGTGCGGGACGGGGACGCCGACCTTGCCGACCTCCCCCGCCGCGAGGGCGTCGTCCGGGTCGTAGCCGGTCTGCGTGGGCAGGTCGAAGGCGACCGACAGCCCGGTCTGGCCCTTCTCGAGGTTGCCCCGGTAGAGGGCGTTCGACGCCGCGGCGGTGGAGTGCCCGGCGTACGTGCGCATGACCCAGGGGCGATCGCGCTCCGGGCGGGTGGGCGTCGCGTCACTCATGTCCGGAGGGTAGACCGGGCCCTACCGCCCGGTAACCCGCCGAGCGGTGTGGAAAAGGCCACACCGCACCTCGACGACCGTCAGGCCGGCTCCCGCTCCGCGGGTCCGGACTGCTCGACCTCCACGACCCGGATGAGGTGCGACAGGTGCAGCAGCCGCCGGACGGCGGGCGGCACGGAGCGCAGGACGAGACGACGCCCGCGCGCACCAGCGCGGTACGACGCCGCGGCGAGCACGCGCAGGGCGACCAGGTCGACGCAGTCGACGCGGCGCATGTCCACGACGACCAGGCCGTCGGTATCGACGGGGTCGGCAGCGGCGAGCGCCGCGTCCAGGGCGGCCCGCAACCGGTCCGTGCACCGCGCGTCGACGTCACCGACGAGCACCACGCGGCGCTCGCCGCCGTCGGTCTCGAGCTCGACTCCCATGCGGCCCCCGATCGTCTGCACGATCAGGATGACGCGCGAGACCCCTCGTTGGTTGCATTATCCGTGGAATTGCTCACACGTGTCGCCCGCGCGGCCCCGAGGTACACCAGCCCGGCGGTGCCGGCGGCGAGCAGCAGCATGCCGGCGACGCCCTCGGGGCTGAAGATGTGACCGACGTGCACGAGCCACGCGCCGGGCAGCAGGAGCAGGCCCACGAGCGCGGGGGCACCGAGGCGGCGCACCTGGTCGGCGAGCAGCACGACGCAGCACGCCAGCAGGGACCACGAGCCGATCTCGCCGAGCGGCGTCCCGATCCCGAACATCAGGCTCACCGCCGGCGGCCGCGGCTCGTCCGGGCCCAGCTCGCGGGTGACGTAGCCGGCCCCGATGCCGCTGACGACGTCCAGCGCCGAGTAGAACGTCATGTAGCCGTACGCGGTGAGCCGGACCACCCACGAGACCGCGTCCGTGCGCCCCCGCACGGGCGCGAGCAGCGCGAGCCCGACCAGCGGGAAGAACAGCAGGCCCGGGACGTGCAGCCCGTACCACATCGTCGACGTCTCGTAGCTGAGCGAGTGCGGGTGGAACAGGCCCGCGACGCCGAGCCCCACCCCCGGCACCGCGCAGAGGGCGGCGTACGCCGCGGGTCGGCTACGCAGCCACGGGGTGCGCGGGAGGTCCATGCGCAGAACCTAACCGGCCTAGGGTGAGCGCCATGGTGAACCTGACGCGCATCTACACCCGCACCGGCGACGGCGGGCGCACCCGTCTGGTCGACATGACCGAGACGACGAAGAACGACCTCCGCCTGCACGCGTACGCCGACGTGGACGAGACCAACGCGCAGATCGGCGTCGCCATCGAGCTCGGCGGCCTCGAGGACGACGTCGTCACGGTGCTGCGGACGATCCAGAACGACCTGTTCGACGCGGGCGCCGACCTCGGCAACCCGGTGGTCGCCGACCCCGAGTTCCCGCCGCTGCGGGTCGAGCAGGCGTACGTCGACCGGCTCGAGGCCTGGTGCGACGCCTACAACGAGGAGCTCGAGACCCTCCGCTCGTTCATCCTGCCCGGCGGGTCCCCCGGGGCGGCGCTGCTGCACGCGGCGCGCACCGTGTGCCGGCGTGCCGAGCGCTCGGCCTGGCGTGCCCACGACGAGCACGGGGACTCGATGAACGCGGTCGCGATCACCTACCTGAACCGCCTGTCCGACCTCCTGTTCATCCTGGCCCGTCACGCGAACCGCCGGCAGGGCGACGTTTTGTGGAAGCCGGGCGGGGAACGGTAGCCCCCGGCTGTGGCGCCCGTCACGGCGTCACCGACCGATGGGAAGTCCCTCATGAAGTCCTCTGCTCGTCTCTCCGCGCTCGTGCCCGCGGCCGCCCTGGCGCTGGCCCTGCCCCTCGCCGGGCCCGCCGCCGCCCAGGACCGGGTCTCGCCGGTCCAGCGCGACACCGACGCCCCGCAGGTCGTCGGCACCGCCGCCGACACCCCGCCCGCGGGCCAGGTCCGCGACACCGACATCACCCGCAACCGCTACCGCGTCGACGAGGACGGCCGCGTCCTGCTGGCCCGGCTGCGGGTCGCCCGCGACGGGGCGTACGACGCCAGGAACTACTTCGCGCAGACCTCCGTGCAGGTCCGCACCGTGCCCGACGGCCGCTACAAGCTCATCACCCCCGGCGAGGCTCCCTGCCGCGCGGCGACGTCCACCCGCGACGGGCACGTCATCGTCGCGCGCGTGCCCGCGTGGTGCGTGCCGTCCGGTGCGGTCGACCTCCGCGTCGTCCGGGAGAGCAACCTGAACGGCACCACCCTGCGCGACCGCAGCGCGTGGCTGCGCTGGACCGTCCGGTGAGGCGCTCGCCCCTGGGGTAACGTCACTCGCGACACGGGGTGCCCGCACCGATCGGGCTGAGATCACACCCGTCGAACCTGATCTAGCTCGTACTAGCGAAGGGATGTCCGATGTCTGCTGCGCCAGGACCACGCGACGCGGCCGCGGCGCTCGCCGACCTGCGGTCGGGCACACCGCTGGTCCACTGCCTGACCAACGCGGTGGTCATGGCGTGGACGGCGAACGGCCTCCTCGCCCTCGGGGCGTCGCCGGCCATGGTCGACGTCCCCGGCGAGGCGGGCCCGTTCGCGCGCGTCGCGTCGGGCGTGCTGGTGAACCTCGGGACGCCGCACGGCGAGCAGCGCGAGGCCATGGCGGAGGCCGTCACCGCGGCCGGCGAGGCCGGGACGCCGTGGGTGCTCGACCCCGTCGCCGTCGGGCCGCTGCCGGTGCGCACCGCCCTCGCCGCCGACCTGCTGGAGCACCGACCCGCTGTCGTCAAGGGCAACGCGTCGGAGGTCATGGCCCTCGCGGGGCTGGGCGCCGGCGGCCGGGGCACCGACTCCGCCGCCGCCGTCGACGACGCCGTCCCCGCGGCCCGCGAGCTGGCCGCCCGGACGGGTGGGGTCGTGGTCGTCACGGGCCCGGTCGACGTCGTCACCGACGGCCGCACCGAGGTCCGGGTCGGCGGGGGCAGCCCGCTGCTGGCGCAGGTCACCGGTGGCGGGTGCCTGCTCGGCGCGGTCGTCGCGGCCTTCCTCGCCGACTCCGGGCCCCTCCTCGCGGCGGTGGCCGCCTGCGCGTCGTACGGCGTCGCGGCCGAGCGTGCCGCCCTGGTCGCCACGGGGCCGGGCGGCTTCGCCGTCGCGATGCTCGACGCCCTGGCGGCGCTCGACCCCGCGGACCTCGAGCACGCCGCGAGGCTGTCGTGAGCCGGGCGTCCTCGGGCGAGGACGTCGGGGTCTACCTCGTGACCGACGCGTCGCAGGCGGCGCGCCACGGACGCGGCGTCGTCGACACGGTCGTCGCGGCCGTCGCCGGCGGCGTCCGGTGGGTCCAGCTGCGCTGCAAGGCCGAGTCGGACGACGAGGTCCTGCGCCTGCTCCGGGCCGTCGGCGAGGCGCTGCCGGTCGACGTGCGGCTCGTGGTCAACGACCGCCTCGGTGTCGTGCGGACCGCCCTCGACGAGGGCGTCCGCGTGGACGGCCTGCACCTCGGGCAGGCGGACGGCTCCGCCGAGCAGGCCCGCACCGTCCTCGGCGCACGGCCCCTCCTGGGCGTGAGTGCCTCCACCCCGGAGCAGCTGCGAGCCGCCGCCCGGGCGGGGGCGGACCTCGTGGGCATCGGAGCGGTCCACACGACCACGACCAAGACCGACGCCCCCGCGCCGCTCGGCACCGCCGGTGCCTGCGCGCTCGCGAGTGTCGCCCGGGGCCTCGGGCTCGCCCCGGTCGCCATCGGCGGCCTCGGCGCCGACGACCTCGCCGAGCTGCGGGCCGGCGGCTTCGCCGGCGCGGCGGTCGTCTCGGCGATCTGCGCCGTGCCCGAGCCCACCCGTGCGGCGCGCCGGCTCGTCCGGGCGTGGGACGGCGCCCGGTGAGCGGGCGCGTGCCCGCCGCGCCGCGGGTGCTGTCGATCGCCGGGACCGACCCGACCGGCGGCGCCGGCGTCCAGGCCGACCTCAAGTCGATCGCCGCGAACGGCGGCTACGGCATGAGCGTGGTCACGGCGCTGGTCGCCCAGAACACGCAGGGCGTCCGGTCGGTCCACCGGCCGCCGGAGTCGTTCCTGCGCGAGCAGCTCGACGCGGTCGGCGACGACGTCGAGGTCGACGCGGTCAAGGTCGGCATGCTCGCCGACGCCGGGCTGGTCCGGACGGTCCACAGGTGGCTGCTCGAGCACCGACCGCCCGTGGTCGTCGTCGACCCCGTCATGGTCGCCACGAGCGGGGACCGGCTGCTCGACGCCGACGCCGTCGCCGCCCTGGTCGACCTCGTCCGCGACGTCGCCGACCTCGTGACTCCCAACGTCCCCGAGCTCGCCGTCCTCGCCGGGTCCGACGACGCGACCGACTGGGACGGCGTCCTCACCCAGGCACGGGCGGTCGCCGCCGACCTCGGCGTCCGGGTGCTCGCGAAGGGCGGCCACCTCGACGACGGCCCCGACGGACGCACGGTGCGGAACGCCCTCGTCGGGCCCGGTGGGGAGGTCGAGGAGGTCGTCTCGCCGCGGGTGGACACCCCGCACACCCACGGGACCGGGTGCTCGCTGTCCTCGGCCGTGGCCACGCTCCGGGCGTCGTCCGGCGACTGGCCCACCGCCGCCCGCGAGGCCACCCGCTGGCTCCACGAGTCGGTCGCCGCCGGGGCGACGCTCCGGGTCGGGCGCGGTCGCGGACCGGTGTCGCACTTCGCCGGGCTGTGGGCCCGGGGCGGTGTGGTGACCGCCCAGAGCCCGACCGAGGTGACCGACGGGTGGTGGGCGGCCACGGCCGACGTCCGGGCGGCGATCGACGAGCTCGACCTCGTCGTCGCGCTCGGTGACGGCACCCTGGACCGGGCGCGCTTCGACGCCTACGTGGGCCAGGACGCGCTCTACCTCCTCGACTTCGCCCGCGCGCTCGCCGCGGCGAGCCACCTCGCCCCCTCCCCCGCCGAGCAGGCGTTCTGGGCCGGCGCCGCGCAGGACGCCGTGGCGACGGAGCTCGCGCTGCACGGGGGCTTCCTGCCCCCGGCGGACCTGTTCGCCGCGACGCCCGGCGCCGCGCTCACGGCGTACACGGACCACCTGCTCGCGGCCGTCGGCCGGGGTTCCTACCCCGTGCTGGTCGCCGCGCTGCTGCCGTGCTTCTGGGTCTACACCGACGTCGGACGACGCCTGGCGCCCCGGGCGAGCGACGACCACCCGTACGCCGCGTGGCTTCGCACGTACGGCGACGAGGGGTTCGCGGAGGTGACCGCGGAGGCGATCCGCATCGTCGGCGAGACCGCCGCGGCGGCGACGGCGCCGGAGCGCGAGCGGATGTGGCAGGCTTTCGCGGCGTCGACGCGTCACGAGCACGACTTCTTCGCCCGCGCCGGCTGTGACGCGGGTGACAGCTCGGTGCGTCCCGGCCCGGTTGCCTGACACGATGTCGCGGTGAATTCCTCTCGGGTCTGGGAACTCCTCGGCGCGCTCGGCGGGGTGGCCGACGAGCGCTCGGTCGCCGCGCTCGACCTGTCGGCCGAGGAGGCGGACGAGCTGGGCGCGGCCGTCCGCGAGCTCGTCGACAGCCTCCTCGAGCGTTGCCACGTCAGTCACGACCACTGGGGCGAGCTGTCCGAGGCCGTGGCCGCCGCGGTCGTCG
Source organism: Nocardioides sp. CFH 31398 (assembly GCF_022436705.1). Lineage (GTDB taxonomy): Bacteria > Actinomycetota > Actinomycetes > Propionibacteriales > Nocardioidaceae > Nocardioides. Next base: position 34,506 of record NZ_JAKUHT010000036.1, read on the forward strand.
CCTCCGGCGAGGACCGGTACCGCCAGGTGCACGACCGGGGTGGGGTGCTCGACCCGGCGGACTGGCGGTGGCAGGAGGCGGACGCGCTGCTGGGCCTCGGCGGGTCCGGCGAGGAGCCCGCGGCCTTCGTCCTCCAGTGGATCACCGAGGACCTGCCGGACGGCGTCTCCTCGGCGTGGAGCGCCGGCCACCCGACCAGCGGGAGCGTCCTGCCCGACGGCACCGTCATGGACGACGACCCGGCCTGGGGCCACGTGCCCGCCGCGGACCCCGCGTGGTCGTCGGCCGTGGCCGCCCTGCTCGTCGACCCCGACGTCGCCCGGGCCCGCGAGACCGTCGGCGCGGCCCACGGCGCGTCGTACGACCAGGTGCGGGTGTGGCTCACCCTCACCGACACCGACGAGCCCGCGATCACCCTGTGGGTCGACGACGGCGGGGAGGACGACGGGGACGACGGCGGTGACGACGGCCACGAGGACGACGTCGAGGTGGTCGTGGTCGGCACCTACCCCGCCGCCGACCTCCGCGGCACGGACGTCGCGGAGCGCACCACCGCCTACGTCGAGATCGTCGGTGGCCTCCTCCACGTCGTCGCCGAGGACGACTGACCCCGGCGACGCCGGGCGGCATGCTGCGGGCTACTGCGGGCTACTGCGGGCGGGTCACTGCGGCCGCGAGCGGAGACCGGCCACGGCCAGGACGAGGCCGACGGCGAGGAACGCGACGACGGTGAGGAGCCCGGGCTGGCCGAGCGCCTCGTCCAGGCCCCGGGCGGCGCCGAGCCAGCCCACGTCGCGGGTGCCGGTGTCGCCGGCCAGGCGGGGCATCAGCTCGAGGACGAGGCCCGCCAGGGCGCCCACCCCGACGACCATGAGCCCGAAGCAGAGGAGGCGGCGCCGAGCGGCGGCGAGGGCGAGCGAGCCGGCGACCAGGGAGACGATGCCCGCCACCAGCGCCGCACCCCACAGCGCCAGGCGGGCGGTGCGGACGACGTCCGTCAGCTCGTCGGCGACCGGGCCGGAGTCCACGGCCCGCCGCGGCAGCTGCCGGACCTGCCGGGCCTCCTCGGGGCGGCCGGCGTCCTCGAGCTGGTCCGCGAGGGCGTCGTACACCCCGTCGAGCCGCAGACGCCCGTCCGGCGTCACCTCGGCCTCGGCGAGGGCCTCCCGCACGCGCGCGTCGTCCACCGCGCGCTCGGCGGCCCGGCGGACCTGGGACTGCTCAAGCCCGACGGCAGGAGCCTGCTGGGCGAAGGAGTCGACGAGGTAGTCGGTGGCCTGGTCCCGGACCACCGGCGAGCTGAGCGCGAGCGCGCCCAGGCGACCGGGACGGTCGGGGTCGGCCACGACGGCCCCGGTGAGGACCAGGAGCACCGAGGCGGTCCCCGCGACGACCGCCACGAGGGCGAGCACGCCGCAGAGGACGGCGCGCACTAGGAGATCCTCCGGGCGCCGGGCGGACCGGCCTCGAGCCAGGCCTGGAAGCCGGTGACGGACGACGGGCTCATCGCGAGCTCGACCTCGCCGTCCGCGGTGCGGCAGCGGACCACGACGTGGTCGGCGTACAGCGCCGGGAGCTCGACGACCTCGGGCTGCCGACGCTGCTCCAGCACGAGGCGGGAGCGCACGAAGGTGCGGCTCGCCCGAGGCGAGAGCGAGAAGATCCGGAACCACTCGAGCCGCTCACCGGAGTACCGCCCGAGGCCGAGCACCCAACCGCGTCCGCCCACCTCGGAGCGGACGCGGTGGCTGAGCTCGAAGGTCCCACCCTCGCGGGAGAGCCATCGACGGCGCACGACGAGGGTGAGCCCGTAGAGGAGGACGAGGAGGAGCAGGACGCCGATGACCTCGAGCGCGATCTGCCACCACGCCATCCGCACCTCCCGACCCGGGCACCCGTCGAGGGGCGCACCGCCGACCGCGCACCCACCGGGGCCAGGCTAGCGGGCGCGCGAGGACGACTCGCGCTCGGCCGCCCGGATGCGCGCCTCGGCGCTCCGGACGTGCGCGAGCGCCTCGTCGTCGTCCTCACCGGCCTCGCGGGCGCGCTCCAGGTCCTGGCGCGCCTTCTCGAGGTCGATCTCGTGCGACAGCTGGGCGTACTCCGACAGGATCGAGACCCGGTTGTCGGCCACCGACAGGAAGCCGGTGTCGACCGCGGCCGCCCAGGTCTCCCCGTCGGCGGTCTGCACGTCGACGACGCCGGGCACGAGCACCGACAGCAGCGGCGCGTGGCCCGGCAGGACGCCGAGGTCACCCTCGACGGTCCGTGCCGTCACCTGCTTGGCCTCGCCCGACCAGACGAGCCGGTCGGCCGCGACCAGCTCGACCTGGAGGTTGGTGTCCGCCATCGCTCAGCCGTTCTTCTGCAGCTCGGACCACTTGCGGTCGACGTCGTCGAGGCCACCGCACATGAAGAAGGCCTGCTCCGCCACGTGGTCGTACTCGCCGTCGGCGATCTTGTCGAACGCCTCGATGGTCTCGGAGACCGGGACCGTCGAGCCCTCGATGCCGGTGAACTGCTTGGCGACGTAGGTGTTCTGCGAGAGGAAGCGCTGGATGCGGCGCGCGCGCTGCACGACCACCTTGTCCTCCTCGCTCAGCTCGTCGACACCGAGGATCGCGATGATGTCCTGCAGCTCCTTGTTGCGCTGCAGGATCTGCTTCACCCGGATGGCGCAGTCGTAGTGCGCCTGACCGATGTACTGCGGGTCGAGGATCCGGGACGTCGAGGTCAGCGGGTCCACGGCAGGGTAGATGCCCTGCGAGGCGATCTCGCGGGACAGCTCGGTCGTCGCGTCCAGGTGGGCGAAGGTCGTCGCGGGCGCCGGGTCGGTGTAGTCGTCGGCGGGCACGTAGATCGCCTGCAGCGAGGTGATCGAGTGGCCGCGCGTCGAGGTGATCCGCTCCTGGAGCTGGCCCATCTCGTCGGCGAGGTTCGGCTGGTAGCCCACCGCGGACGGCATGCGGCCGAGCAGCGTGGAGACCTCGGAGCCGGCCTGCGTGAACCGGAAGATGTTGTCGATGAACAGCAGCACGTCCTGGTTCTGGACGTCGCGGAAGTACTCCGCCATCGTCAGCGCGGACAGCGCGACCCGCAGGCGGGTGCCCGGCGGCTCGTCCATCTGTCCGAACACCAGGGCGGTCTGCCCGATGACCCCGGCGTCCGTCATCTCCTCGATGAGGTCGTTGCCCTCGCGGGTGCGCTCGCCGACGCCGGCGAACACGGACACACCACCGTGGTCCTTCGCGACGCGGGCGATCATCTCCTGGATCAGCACGGTCTTGCCCACGCCGGCGCCGCCGAACAGGCCGATCTTGCCGCCCTGCACGTACGGGGTCAGCAGGTCGATGACCTTGATGCCGGTCTCGAACATCTGGGTCTTCGACTCGAGCTGGTCGAAGGACGGCGCCTTGCGGTGGATGCCCCAGCGCTCGGTGGCCTCGAGGGTCTCGCCCTCGGCGAGGTTCAGGCAGTCGCCGGTGGTGTTGAACACCTTGCCGAGCGTCACGTCGCCGACGGGGACGCTGATCGGGCCCCCGGTGTCGCGCACCTGGGAGCCGCGGACCAGGCCGTCGGTCGGGCGCATGGAGATCGCGCGGACCATGCCCTCACCGATGTGCTGGGCGACCTCGAGGGTCAGGGTCTGGGTCTCGCCGCCGAGCTCCAGGTCGACCTTCAGGGCGTTGTAGATCTCGGGCATCGAGTCCGAGGCGAACTCGATGTCCACGACCGGGCCGATGACCCGGGCGATGCGGCCGACCGAGCCCTCGTGGGACTCGGTGCTGGTCTCGTCGATGGTGGCAGTCATGGGTCTCTCAGTCTCTCCCGGCTCCGGCGTCGGCCAGCGCGTTGACGCCACCGACGATCTCGCTGATTTCCTGGGTGATGCCGGCCTGGCGGGCCTGGTTGGCGATGCGCTTGTACTTCTTGATCAGCTCGTCGGCGTTGTCGGTCGCCGACTTCATCGCCTGCTGTCGGGCGGCGAGCTCGGAGGCCGCCGCCTGGAGGTGCGCGAAGTAGATGCGGCTCTGGACGTACTGCGGCAGCAGCGTGTCCAGCACCTCCTCGGCGCTCGGCTCGAACTCGTAGAGGGGCAGCAGCTCGGACTCGTCGGGCTTCTCGGTGCCCTCGACGACCTCGAGCGGCAGGAGCCGGATGGCGCTGGGCTCCTGGCTGAGCATCGAGCGGAAGCGCGTGAACACGACGTGGACCTCGTCGACCGCGGGGACCTCGAACTCCTCGTCCCCGGCGCTCACCGTGCCCTGCTCCCCCTCCTCGGCGTTGAACGCCGCGATGAGCGCCTGGCCGATCTCCGCCGCCTTCTCGTAGGTCGGCTGGTCCGAGAAGCCGGACCACGAGCGGACGACGGGACGCTGGCGGAAGGTGAAGTACGCCTGGCCCTTGCGGCCGGAGATGTAGGTGTCCACCTCCTTGCCCTCCTCGCGCAGCTTCTCCGCGAGGCGCTCGGCCTCCCGGATCACCGACGAGGAGTAGGCCCCGGCCAGGCCGCGGTCGCTGGTCACGACCAGCACCGCGGCCCGCTTCGGGTCCTCCGGCTCCGTGGTCAGCGGGTGCTCGACGTTCGAGAACGTCGCCACCGCCGACACGGCCCGCGTCAGCTCGCGGGCGTACGGCGCCGCCGCCTGCGCCCGCTGCTGCGCCTTGATGATGCGGGACGCAGCGATGAGCTCCATGGCGCGCGTGATCTTCTTCATCGACTCGGTCGATCGGATCCGCGCGCGGTACTCACGCAGCGATACAGCCATGGGTTACCTCAGCCCCGCTTCTGCTTGACGATCTGCTCCTGCTCGACGTCCTCGTCCTCGAGGGCCTCGTGGGACTCCTTGCCCGGCTTGATCGAGGAGCCGTCCGAGGTCTCGAACTGGTCCAGGAACGAGTCGTAGGCGTCGGCCAGCGAGCTCTCGGTGTCGTCCTCGAACTTCAGGGACTCGCGGATCGCCGAGAGGATCCCCTCGTGGCTGCGCTTCACGTAGTCGATGAACTCCTGCTCGAAGCGGAGCACGTCGTCGGTGGGGACGCGGTCGAGGCGCCCGGAGGTGCCCAGCCACAGCGAGACCGTCATGTGGTCGATCGGGTACGGCGAGTACTGCGGCTGCTTGAGCAGCGCCATCAGGCGCTGGCCGCGGTCGAGCTGCTGGCGGGAGGCCGCGTCGAGGTCGGACGCGAACATCGCGAACGCCTCCATCGCGCGGAACTGCGCCAGGTCGACCTTCAGCGAGCCGGTGACGCCCTTCATGGCCTTCGTCATCGCCGCACCGCCCACGCGGGACACCGAGACGCCGACGTCGATCGCGGGGCGCTGGTTCGCCGCGAACAGGTCGGACTGCAGGAAGATCTGCCCGTCGGTGATCGAGATGACGTTGGTCGGGATGAACGCCGAGACGTCGTTGGCCTTGGTCTCGATGATCGGCAGGCCGGTCATCGAGCCGGAGCCCATGTCGTCGGACAGCTTCGCGCAGCGCTCGAGCAGCCGGGAGTGCACGTAGAACACGTCGCCGGGGAACGCCTCGCGGCCCGGCGGACGACGCAGCAGCAGCGACACGGCGCGGTACGCCTCGGCCTGCTTGGTCAGGTCGTCGAACACGATGAGGACGTGCTTGCCGTCGTACATCCAGTGCTGGCCGATGGCCGAGCCGGTGTACGGCGCGAGGTACTTGAAGCCCGCCGAGTCGGACGCCGGGGCGGCGACGATGGTCGTGTACTCCAGCGCGCCGGCCTCCTCGAGGGCGCCGCGGACGGAGGCCAGCGTCGAGCCCTTCTGGCCGATGCCGACGTAGATGCAGCGGACCTGCTTGTCCGGGTCGCCGGACTCCCAGTTCTCGCGCTGGTTGATGATCGTGTCCATCGCGATGGTGGTCTTGCCCGTCGCGCGGTCGCCGATGATCAGCTGGCGCTGGCCACGGCCGATCGGCGTCATGGCGTCGATCGCCTTGATGCCGGTCGCGAGGGGCTCGTGCACCGACTTGCGCTGCATCACCGTCGGCGCCTGCAGCTCGAGCGCGCGGCGCTCGGAGGACTCGATCTCGCCGAGGCCGTCGATCGGGTTGCCCAGCGGGTCGACGACCCGGCCGAGGAAGTTGTCGCCGACGGGGACCGAGAGGATCTCGCCGGTGCGGCGGACCGTCTGGCCCTCCTCGATGCCGTCGAAGTCACCGAGCACGACGACACCGATGATGCGGGTGTCGAGGTTGAGGGCGAGGCCGAGCGTGCCGTCCTCGAACTCGAGCAGCTCGTTGGCCATGGCCGAGGGCAGGCCGGAGACGCGCGCGATGCCGTCGGCGGCCTCGGCGACCGTGCCGACCTCCTCCTTGGAGGCGGTGTCCGGGTTGTAGTCGGAGACGAACCGCTGCAGCGCGTCCCGGATGTCGTCCGGACGGATTGAGAGCTCCGTCATGAGCTGATCCCTACTCTCGGTGGGTCGTTCTTGCAATGGTGTCTGAGGGGTGGCTGAGCCGGGGGTCCGGTCAGCCGGCGAGCCGGCGTCGCGCCTCGTCGAGGCGCGCGGAGACGGTGCCGTCGATGACGTCGTCCCCGATCTCGACCCGCATGCCGCCGATGACGCTCGGGTCGACCTGCACGTTCAGGTGCACGTCACGCCCGTACTGCGAGGTGAGCGCGCGCCGCAGCCGGTCCTGCTCGCCGTCACCGAGCGGTGCCGCGACGGTGACCACCGCGACGCGCTCGGAGTGCACGTCGGCGGCGATCTTCTGGTACTCCTCGAGCGCCACGCCGACCGTGCGGTAGGTGCCGGTGACGGCCCGCTTGACGAGGACCGTCGTGGCCGGCAGCGCCTGGGCGCCGAACACGTCGTCCACGAGCCGGGTGCGGTCCTCCTCGGACCGGGCCGTGTCGGACAGCGCGTCGCGCAGGCCGGCGTCGTCGCGGACGATGCCGGCGGCCGCGAACAGCTCGTCGGCGAGGCGGTCGGCCGCGTCGGGTGCGGAACGCACCGTGGCGACCACCGACAGGTGCTCGAGGGCGTCGGGCATGTCCCGGCTCGCCGTCCAGCGCAGGGTGGCGGCCTTCGACACGAGGTCGAGGGCGACCTCCGACAGCTGGCCGGAGAACACCTGGCGGACCAGTCCGGCGCGGGCGTCGGCGTCCAGGGACGCGTCGGTCGCGGTCCGGCGCAGCGCCGACTCGCGCTGCAGGAGCATCGCGGCGCCGAACAGGTCGTCGCCGACCCGTGCTGCGTCCGCACCGTCCCCGCCGAGCGAGGAGGTGAGCTGCTCGTCGAGGGTCGCCAGCGACTCGGCCGACGCACCGCGCAGAGCGGAGGAGGCGACCATCAGACCGCCCCGCCGCCCGTGCCGGGAGCAGCCTGGCGGGAGGCCTCGAGGTCCTCGAGGTCCGCCAGGAACCGGTCGACCACGCGGTTGGCGCGCTCGTCGTCCTCGAGGGCCTCGCCCACGATGCGGCCGGCGAGCGCCGTGGCCAGGGTGCCGACCTCGGCCCGCAGCGAGGTGACCGCCTGCTGGCGCTCGGCCTCGATGGTGGCCTTGCCGTTGTCCTTGATGCGCTCGGCCTCGCGGTTGGCCTGCTCGCGCATCTCGGCGACGATCTGTGCGCCCTGCTCGCGAGCCTCCTCACGGATGCGCGCCGCCTCGTGGCGGGCGTCCGCGAGCTGCTTCTCCAGCTCGGCCAGACGGGCGTCGGCCTCGGCCTGCTTCGTCTCGGCCGCGCTGATCCCGCCCTCGATCGCCTTGGTGCGGTCGGCGTACGCCTTCTCGAAGTTGGGCGCGACGAACTTGGCGATGAGGAAGAACAGGATGCCGAAGACGACAAGTCCGATGATGATCTCGGAGACGTGCGGGATGAGCGGGTTGAGGTCCTCCGCCGCCCGCACCACGTCTGTACTCATGGTCGTCCTTCCTACTCCGGTGGTGCCGACGACTACGGCTGGAGGACGAAGGCGAGCGCGACGCCGATGACGAACAGCTGCTCACAGAGCACGAAGCCCAGGATGGCGGTCGTGCGCAGGCGGCCCTCGGCCTCCGGCTGGCGGGCGATGCCGTTCACGAGAGCGGCGAAGATCAGGCCGATGCCGACACCGGGGCCGATCGCGGCGAGGCCGAGACCGACCATGTTCAGAGTGCCCAGTTCCACGGCAGTTCCTTTCTGGGTTGGCGCCGCACGGTACGGCGCCGGTGGGGGTGGTACGTGTCGAGTCTGTGGTGCTGCGGGTGGTGCGGGTGCCCGTCGTCCGGCTGAGCGCGGCTCAGTGCTCGTCGGCGAGCGCCAGACCGATGTACATCGCCGTCAGCAGCGTGAACACGTAGGCCTGGAGGAACATGATCAGCAGCTCGAGGAAGCTGATCGCGATGAACATGACGAAGGAGAGGATGCCGCCGGGGATCGCCAGCGCGTTCTCGGAGTGCAGCAGCAGGTACTCACCGCCGAGCGCGAACAGGATGAGCAGCAGGTGGCCCGCGAACATGGTCGCGAACAGACGCAGCGTCAGCGTCAGCGGCCGCAGCAGGATGTTCGACAGGAACTCCAGCGGCACGATGATCGGCACGATCCAGGCCGGCAGGCCCGGCGGCAGCGTCTGCAGCTTGAGGTAGCCGAGGAAGCCGTGGCGACCGATGCCGGCCGCGTTGTAGACGACCCACGCGATCAGCGCCAGCGCCAGCGGGTAGCCGATCCGCGACATGGTCGGGAACTGGAAGAACGGGATCATGCCGTAGTAGTTGTTCACGAGCACGAAGGCGAAGATCGTGAACAGGTACGGCACGTAGCGGTGGTAGTCCGGCGCGCCGATGTTCTCCCGCGCGATGCCGTTGCGGACGAAGCCGTAGACCGCCTCGCCCGCGAACTGCAGGCGGCCGGGGACGACGGCGGCGCGGCGCGACATGGCGTACAGGACGCCGAACGCGATCACGGCGGACAGCACGACCAGCACCATCGGCTTGGTGATCCCGAAGCCGGCCACCTCGACGATCGGTGGCAGGTTGAAGTCGGCCGGCCCCGGCTGGGGGGGCGAGTCCGCGGCGCGGATCGAGGCACCGGCGAGGGTCACTGTCCATCCTCCAGGGGGCTCATGTCAGCACGCGGACGCACGAGGGCGCGGCCGGGCAGCAGGGAGTGCGCGGTCGCACACGGGCGACGGTGGGAACCGTAACAGCCGCGGGCGCTCATGCGGCGTCCAGGTCGTACGTGGGCTGACGGGTGCGCAGGTAGGCGTTGATCTCGGCCACGGACCAGGTGACGGCGACCGCGACGATGGTGGCCGCGAGGCTCCACCGGTCGAGCGCACCGTCGAGCGCACCGGTCGCGGAGATCGCGACGAGCGCACCGATGAGCACGATGACCTTGCCGAAGTGCACCACCAGGGCGACCATCAGCGCGATCGTCGGCTCGGCCCGCCGGGTGGCGCTCAGCGCCACGATGCTGACCAGGGAGGAGACCAGGACGACGGCGGCGCCGGTCAGCGCCCCCCACAGTCCGGGACCCCCGGCCAGGAACCACGCCACGACGGCGCAGACGCCGCCGACGGCGGCGGTGCCCACGGACCCCGAGACCAGCATCTGCCGGGCGGGGGTGCGGTCGGTCGTCATGGTGGCGGCCGTTCTGAGATCGGGGGCGGAGCGGGCGTCCAGCAAGGGGCCGTGAGCCCCTCGGAACGCTCGTGAAAGTTATCACAAGCCCTCCCCCGGGCCGCTACCCGGCCGGGCCCGCGGGGGGTCCTACAGGGGTCTCACGCGCCGCGGGTTTCACCAGCCGGCTGGTGAAACCCCGACCGGGCCCACGAACCATCCTGGGCCCCGCCCGGACATCGGGCGCCCGGCACGGGCCGACCCGCGAGCCGGGGCAGGCGGCGCGGGCGGGCGCAGCGCCCCGCCCGGTGCCCGCCTCAGCCGTCCTCCTCGGCCAGGAAGGCCGGGGCGGGGGCGTTGGGGACGACGAAGGTGAGCACCATCGTCACCAGGACCATCACCGACAGCGAGGTCCACATCAGGGGGCCCTGGAAGAGGCTGGCGAGCACCGTCCCGAAGCCGATGAGGGCCGCCCACAACCACATGAGCAGGACGGCGCGGCGGTGGGAGTGGCCGATCTCGAGCAGGCGGTGGTGCAGGTGCTGCTTGTCGGGGGCGAAGGGCGAGCGGCCCGCCCTGGTGCGCCGGACGACGGCCAGCAGCAGGTCGACGAACGGCACGATGAGGATCGCGATCGGCAGCAGCACCGGGAGGATCACCGGCAGGAAGCCGGGGCCGGTGCCCTGCTCGGTGCTGAGCTCGCTGGCCTCGAACTGCCCGGTCAGCGTGAGGGTGCTGGCCGACAGCACCAGGCCGATCAGCATCGAGCCGGAGTCGCCCATGAAGATGCGCGCCGGGTGGGAGTTGTGCACCAGGAAGCCGGCGCAGGCCCCGGCCAGCGCGGCGCTGAGCAGCGCCGCCGTCGTCGCGCGGGTCGCGTCGTTGATGACCGTGAGCTGGTAGCAGAACAGGAAGAAGGACGCCGCGCCGATGCCGACGACGCCGGCGGCCAGGCCGTCGAGCCCGTCGACGAAGTTCACCGCGTTCACCGTCGCGACGATGACCAGGACCGTCAGGATCGCCAGCTGCTGCGGCTCCGGGCTGAACTGGGCGCCCTCCCCCGAGGTCGGGAAGAAGTAGAAGCGCACCCCGAAGTAGATGAGCAGGCCGGACGCGAGCACCTGCCCGCCCAGCTTCGTGAGCGCGTCGAGCTCGAAGATGTCGTCGACCACGCCGACCGCGCAGATCAGCGCCCCCGCCACGAGCACCACGCCGGCGTCGCGGAAGACGAGCTCCCCCGAGCGGGACAGGAAGGGCAGCTCACGGGCCACGACGTACGCCGCGACGAGGCCGCCCAGCAGCGCCAGGCCGCCGAGGTACGGGATCGGCTCGGCGTGGACGTCGCGGTCGCGGACGGCCGCGACGGCGTTGGTGCGCAGCGCGATCTCCCGGGCGAAGACCGTCAGCAGGTAGGTGACGGCCGCCGCGACCAGGAAGACGACGAGGTACTCGCGCATGCGCCGGCGTCACTCCCCCTGCGGGTCGTCGGGGCCGGTGAGGGTCGCGCCCAGCGGCTCGACCACGGCGTTCAGCTCGGCCGTCGTCAGGGCGCCCTCCCGCAGCACGCGGCCCTCGGGCGTGGTGGCGTCGACGATGGTCGACGCGACGCCGCCGGGCGAGGGCCCGTCGTCGAGGACGACGGCGACGGCCTCGCCCAGCATGTCCTCCGCGTCGTCCGCGGTGGTGGCGGCGGGCTCGCCGGTCACGTTGGCCGAGCTGACGGCCAGCGGCCCGGTCCGCTCGAGGATCTCGAGGGTCACCGCGTGGTCCGGCATCCGCACGGCCACCGTGCCCTTGGTGTCGCCGATGTCCCACTGCAGCGACGGCTGCTGACGGCAGATGAGGGTCAGACCACCGGGCCAGAAGGCGTCGAGCAGCGCGCGGGCCCACCCGGGGACGTCGATCGCGAGGGCGTCGATGGTCCCCGGGGCGCTGACGAGCACGGGCGGCGGCATGTCTCGGCCACGCCCCTTGGCGTCCAGGAGCGCCTGGACGGCGTCGGCGTCGAACGCGTCCGCGGCGATGCCGTAGACGGTGTCGGTGGGCAGGACCACGAGCTCCCCCCGGCGGACGGCGAGCGCGACGGCCTCGATCGCCGACTCGCGCTCCTCGGCGCCGACGGTCTCGTCGTCGTCGTCCGGTCGGGTGATGGTGTGACGGGTCACGTCCTCATCCTTCCTCAGCGGCCCCACCCGGCACGTCGCGGCGCACCAGGCGGGCGGTGACGAACCTGGCCCGGCCGGCCAGGTCGTCGTGGTCGCGGACCTCGGCCCAGCGGCCGGTCGCGGCGAGCACCGCGGGTGCGGCCTCGCCCTGCGCGTCGGCGTGCTCGACGCCCACCACGCCGCCGGGACGCAGCAGCGCGGCGGCGCGGCGCTCGACGGCGCGGATGGCGTCGAGGCCGTCCTCGCCCGACCACAAGGCGGTCGCCGGGTCGTGGTCGCGCGCCTCGGGGGCGACCGACTCCCACGCCGTGGTCGGGATGTACGGCGGGTTGGAGACCACCACGTCGACCTCGCCGTCGAGGTCGCCGAAAGCCTCCGCGAGGTCGCCGAGGCGCAGGTCCACCCCGGTGCCGGCCAGGTTGCGTCCGGCCCAGGCGTGGGCGGCCTCGTCCACCTCGACGGCGTGCACCCGCACCCCCTCGACCTCATCGACGACGGCGCGCGCGATGGCGCCCGAGCCGGTGCCGAGGTCGACGACCACGGGGTCGCGACCGTCGGCGTCGCGCACCGACTGCGCCTGCGCCACGGCCCACCCGGCGAGCAGCTCGGTCTCGGGGCGGGGCACGAACACCCCGGGCCCCACGGCGAGCTCGACACGCCTGAACGGGGCGGTGCCGGTGAGGTGCTGCAGGGGCTCACGGGCCGCGCGGCGCTCGATCAGCGCCACGTACGCCGCGCGCTGCTCCGCGTCGGGCTCGCCCGCGATCGGCAGGCGCAGCAGCGGCACCTCCAGCACGTGGGCCAGCAGCAGGCGCGCGTCGGCGTCCGGCGAGGCCACGCCCGCGGCGCGCAGCCGCTCCGCGCCCTCGCGCCAGGACCTCACGCGCCCTCCCCCAACGCCTCCAGACGGGCCGCGACGTCGGCCTCGCGGCAGGACTCCAGGACGGGGCCCAGCTCGCCGTCCAGCACCCGGTCCAGGTTGTGGGCCTTGTAGCCGGTGCGGTGGTCGGAGATGCGGTTCTCCGGGTAGTTGTAGGTCCGGATGCGCTCGGACCGGTCGACCGTGCGGACCTGGCTGCGCCGCGCCTCGCTCGCCTCCGCGTCCGCGCGGTCGCGGGCGTCGGCCAGCAGGCGCGAGCGCAGGATCCGCAGCGCCTGCTCGCGGTTCTGCAGCTGCGACTTCTCGTTCTGGCAGGACACGACGATGCCGCTGGGCAGGTGGGTGATCCGCACCGCGGAGTCGGTGGTGTTGACGCTCTGCCCGCCGGGTCCGCTGCTGCGGAACACGTCGATGCGCAGGTCGTTCTCGTCGACCTCGACGTCGACCTGCTCGGCCTCCGGGAGCACCAGGACGCCGGCCGCGCTGGTGTGCACCCGGCCCTGGGACTCGGTGACCGGCACGCGCTGCACCCGGTGGACGCCGCCCTCGAACTTCAGCGTCGCGTACGGCGCGGGGTCGTCCTCGGTGGGCGTGCCCGAGCCCTTCACCGCGACCGTCACGGTCTTGTAGCCGCCGAGGTCGGACTCGCTGGCCTCGAGGACCTCGGTGCGCCAGCCGCGCTGCTCGGCGTACCGGGTGTACATGCGGAGCAGGTCGCCGGCGAACAGCGCCGACTCCTCGCCGCCCTCCCCCGACTTCAGCTCCATGATGACGTCCTTGTCGTCGGCCTCGTCGCGCGGCAGCAGCAGCCGCTGCAGCCGCGCGGCGACCTCCTCGCGCCGGGCGGCGGTCCGCGCCGCCTCCTCCGCGAACGACGCGTCGTCGGCGCCGAGCTCGCGCGCGGCCTGCTCGTCCTCGCCCAGCCGCGTCCACTCCAGCCACGCCCCCACGACCGCGCCGAGCTCGGCGTAGCGGCGCCCCAGCCGCCGGGCCAGCGCGGGGTCGGCGTGGGTGTTGGGGTCGGCGAGCCGGCGTTCGAGGTCGGCGTGCTCGGCCTGGAGGGGGACGACGGCCTCGAACACGGGTGGGCTCCTGGTGACGGCGTGGGGTGGCGGCAGGACGGGTGGGGACGCAGACGAGCGCCGGCCCCCGCTGGGCGGGGACCGGCGCTCGGGTGGGACTAGGAGTCCTTCTTCTGCTTCGCCTGCTGCGACTTGGCGTAGCGGGCCTCGAAGCGGGCCACGCGACCACCGGTGTCGAGGATCTTCTGCTTGCCGGTGTAGAAGGGGTGGCACTGCGAGCAGACGTCGGACCGGATGGTGCCGGAGCTCGCGGTGCTGCGCGTCGTGAACGTGGCGCCGCAGGTGCAGGTCACCGTCGTCTCGACGTACTCGGGGTGGATGTCGCTCTTCACGTGGGGTCCTCTCTCTCGGTCGCCGGGTCGCCCGTCGCCTGCTGCGAGGGGCGTGAACCGGAACCAGCGCACGATTGTGCCATCGTGCCCAACACCGGACCCAATCAGGCTGTTCCCGGCCGGGGCGGCCGGCGGGGACGCCTGCCGAGGACGTGTGCGGGGGCGCTCGTCCTCAGGCGGGGGCGCCCAGCAGGGACTCGACGCGGGCGGCCAGGTCGCGGGGGCTGAACGGCTTGGTGACGTACTGGTCGGCGCCGCTGTGCAGGCCGTTCTCGACGTCCGACTCCTGGGCGCGGGCGGTCAGCAGGATCACGGGCAGGTTGGCCAGGGCGGGGTCGCGGCGGATCTCGGCGACGGCCTCGAGACCGGACATTCCCGGCATCATCACGTCGAGCACGACGAGGTCGGGGCGCTCGGCCCGCAGGGCGTCCAGCGCGGCGGCGCCGTCACCGACGGCCACCACGCGGTGACCCATCGTGGTCAGCTTGAACTCGACGAGCTCACGGATGTCCGCATCGTCGTCCGCCACCAGGATGTGCGCCACGTCGGTCGTCCTCTCGTCGAGACGTCCCGGAGGACCCGCCCCCCGGACCTCCCATCATAGGGGCCGGGCCCCGAGGTCTCAGGCGAATCGGGGATCGGGGCCCCATCCGGGCGCCCCGTCCCCCGCTCAGCCCTTGGTGGCGCGGCTCAGCATCTCCAGGTTGGTCCGGGTCGCCCGGACCCGCTCGAGCAGCAGCCCCAGCCCGGAGGCCGCGTCGCCGCGCTCGGCGAGGGTGCGCCGCAGCCGGCGGACGGCCTCGAGCTCCTCCGCGCCGACCAGCCGGTCCTCGTGCCGGGTCATCGTCTCGGCCAGGTCGACGGCGGGGTGCAGGCCCGCCTCGGCGAGGGCCCGGGACAGACGCACCTCGGCGTTGGCCGTGCCCTCCAGCTCCTCGAGCACCAGCTCGTCGGTGGCGGCGCCGGTGTCCACCGAGGCGGTCGCGACCACGGTGAGCGAGCCGCCTTCCGCGAGGGTCCGCGCGGCGCCGAACAGCCGCTTGGGCGGCAGGAGCGCGGACGCGTCGACACCGCCGGGCAGCGTCCGGCCGCCACCGCCACCGGCCCCCGCGTGGTTGTGCGCGCGGGCCAGGCGGGTGAGGCCGTCCACCAGCAGGACGACGTCGTGGCCCAGCTCCACGAGCCGCTTCGCGCGCTCCAGCGCCAGCTCCGCCACGCCGACGTGGTCGGCCGGCTGACGGTCGAACGACGAGGCGATGACCTCGCCCTCGACGTCGCGCTGGAAGTCGGTGATCTCCTCGGGCCGCTCGTGGAGCAGCACGACCATGAGGTGCGCCTCCGGGCAGCCCGCGGTGACGGACCGCGCCAGGGACTTGAGGAACTCGGTGCGCCCGGAGCGGGGCGAGGCCAGGACCAGGCAGCGCTGGCCCTTCCCGATCGGGGCGGCGACGTCGAGCACCCGCCCGACGAGGTCGTCGGGGCCGGTCTCGAGCCGGATCCGCTCCGAGGGGTGCTCCGCGGTGAGCTCGTCGAACTCCGGGCGGGTGCGCGCGGTCTCCGGGTCCTGCGAGTTCACCCCGTCGATGCGGACCATCGGGTTGAACTTCTCGCGGCGCTCCCCCTCGCGCGGCTGGCGCACCTGGCCGCTCACGGCGTCGCCGCGACGCAGCCCGAACTTCCGCACGAGCGACAGCGACAGGTAGACGTCCTCGGTGCCGGGCAGGTAGCCGCTCGTCCGGACGAACGCGTAGTTCTCGAGGACGTCGAGGATGCCGGCCGCGGGCACCAGGACGTCGTCCTCCAGCACCTGGGTGTCCGGCTCGTTGCGGCGGTTCCCGCGGGCGGGCTGCTCACGGTTGTCACGCCCGCGGCGGCGCCGGCTGCGACGCGACCCGGTGCCGTCGTCGCCGTCGTCGCCCTGGTCCTGCTGGTCCTGCTGGTCCTGCCGGCTCTGGTCCTGCCGGCTCTGGTTCTGCTGCTGCTGGTTCTGCTGCTGCTGCTGGTTCTGCTGCTGCTGGTTCTGGCTCTTCTGCTGGTTGCCCTGCTGCTGGTTGCCCTGCTTCGAGGGCTGCTTCTGGTCCTGCTGCTTCTGGTCCTGCTGCTTCTGGTCCTGCTGCTTCTGGTCCTGCTGCTTCTGGTCCTGCTGCTTCTGGTCCTGCTGCTTCTGGTCCTGCTGCTTCTGCTTCCGGCCCTGCTGGCGGGCCGGCTGCTCCGCCACGCCCGGGTCGCCGGCGGCGTCGGGGCGCTCCGGCGTCGACGAGGCCGGTCGGTCCGCGGCGGGGCGCTCGTCCGCGGGCTGCCGCGCGGGGGCGTCCTGCGGGGCGGGCTCCTGGGCGGGCGGCTCCTGGGCGGGCGGCTCCTGGGCGGGCGGCTCCTGGGCGGGCGGCTCCTGGGCGGCGGGCCGCGACGACGGCGCCTTCTTGACGGTGCCGGCCGCCTTGATCGCCTCGACGAGCTGCGCCTTGCGCATGCTCTCGGCGCCGGGGATGCCGATCCCGCCGGCCATCGCCTTGAGGTCGGCGATGCGCATCGCGGCCAAGCCGCCACGCTTCTTCGGCTCGGGCGCGGTCTCGCCTTGCTCGCTCACGGGTGCTCCTGAGGATGCGGTGATGGGGCCGGTGCGGTGACGGCACCGACGACGGTGGCCCGGTCGGTCGGGAGCCGGACCGGGACGGACGGGCGCCGGGCGTGAGGTCTCGGCGTCGCGCCGGGGACGGTACCAGCCGCGGCGCTCAGTCCAGCACGGTGGCCCCGGGCCCCGCGACCTCGACGTGGTGCGCGGACCAGCCCGCCGGCGCACGGTCGAGCACGGCCCGGGGGTCCATCCCGACGGCCTCCCCGACGAAGGCCAGCAGGGTCGGACCGGCGCCGGAGACCACCGCGGGGACGCCGTCGGCGCGCAGGCTGTCGACGAGGGCGAGCGTGCGGGGCATCGCCGGGCCCCGGTGCTGCTGGTGCAGCCGGTCCTCCGTCGCCCTCAGCAGCTGGTCCGGCCGGTGGGCGAGGGCCGTGACGAGCAGGGCGGCGCGGCCCGCGTTGCGGGCGGCGTCCGCGTGCGGGACCGCGCTGGGCAGCAGGCCCCGCGCGGCCGTCGTCGCGACCACGTCGGGCGGCACCAGCACGACCGCCGAGATCCCGTCCGCGACGGGCGAGGGGACGGCGTACGCCGTGCCGTCGTCGTCGGTGCCGCACACCAGGAAGCCGCCCAGCAGGGCGGGCGCCACGTTGTCCGGGTGGCCCTCGATGCGGTTCGCCAGGTCGAGCAGCGCGGCGTCGGTCAGCGCGGAGGGGTCGGTCAGGAGGCCGCGCGCCAGCACCAGCCCACCCACGATCGCGGCGGACGAGGACCCGAGGCCGCGCCCGTGGGGCAGCACGTTGCGGCAGCGCAGCGCCAGCCCGGGCGCCTCCACCCCGACGAGGTCGAGGGCCGCGCGCAGCGAGGAGACCACGAGGTGGGAGCCATCGCGCGGGACCTCCTGTGCCCCCTCGCCCTCCACCTCGACGCTCAGCGGGCCGTCCGTCACCCGGACGGACAGCTCGTCGTGCAGGGACAGGGCGAGACCCAGCGTGTCGAAGCCGGGCCCGAGGTTCGCCGACGTCGCGGGCACCCTCACCCGGACCTCGTCACGGCGCAGGGCCGTCCTGGTCGTCACCACCCGCCCACCTCTCGCCGCGGTGCGCGGCTCAGACGAGCCCCGCGGCCTCGGCCGCGGCGTGCAGGTCGGCGTCGACGACCTCGTCGACGATCGGGCCGACGCCCTCGAGGGCGGTGGCGGTGTCCTTGAGGCCGTGCCCGGTCACGGTGACGACGACCGTCCGCGCCTGCCAGCGGGTCACGGCCTCGGGGCCGGAGTCGAGGTCGGCGAGCATGCCGGCGACGCCGGCCGCGGAGGCGGGCTCGACGAAGACGCCGTCCCGGCGCGCCAGCTCCCGCTGCGCGGAGAGGATCTGCTCGTCGCTGACGGCCGCGAACGCGCCGCCGGACTCGTCGCGGGCCGCCACGGCGAGGTCCCAGGAGGCGGGGTTGCCGATGCGGATGGCGCTGGCCTTCGTGTCCGGGTCCTTCACCGGGGCCCCGCCCACGAGCGGCGCCGCGCCCGCGGCCTGGAAGCCGCGCATCTCCGGGCGGCGGGTGGCCGCGCCCCAGCGCTGGTACTGGGTGTAGCCGAGCCAGTACGCCGAGATGTTGCCGGCGTTGCCGACGGGCAGCACGTGGACGTCGGGGGCGTCGCCGAGGAAGTCGACGATCTCGAAAGCGGCGGTCTTCTGCCCCTCGAGCCGCACCGGGTTGACCGAGTTCACGAGCGCGACCGGGTAGTGCTCCGCCAGTCCGCGCGCGAGGTCGAGGCAATCGTCGAAGTAGCCGCGCACGCTGATGACCTGGGCCCCGTGCAGCACGGCCTGCGCCATCTTCGCCGCGGAGATCTTGCCCTCGGGGGCCAGGACGAGGGGCTTGAGGCCGGCTCGGGCGGCGTAGGCCGCCATGGAGGCCGAGGTGTTGCCGGTGGAGGCGCACACGCAGGCCTTCGCCCCCTCGTGCACGGCGAGGGAGATCGCGGTCGTCATGCCGCGGTCCTTGAAGGAGCCGGTGGGGTTGTCGCCCTCGACCTTGAGCCACACCTCGGCCCCCGACCGCGAGGACAGCCAGTCGGAGCGCACGAGGGGGGTCCCGCCCTCGCGCAGCGTCACCGCGGCGAGCCCCGAGGGCAGGTCGAGGAGGTCGCGGTACTCCTCGATGACGCCGTGCCACTGCCGGGTGGGCGACACGGGCCGCTCCAGCGTCGCGGGCGCCGCGACCTGCCGACCGGGCAGGGCCTGCTGCACCGGGTTCACTCGCTCTCCCCCTCCACGCGCATCACCGAGGTGACCTCGCGGACGATCGACATGCCGCGCAGGTGCTCCACCGTCGCCGACAGCTGTGCGTCGGTGGCGCGGTGGCTGACGACCACGAGCTGGGCCTCGTCCCCGCGGCCCTCCTGGCGCACGGTCTGGATCGAGACGTCGTGCTCCGCGAAGGCCGTCGCGACCGCGGCCAGCACGCCGGCGCGGTCCTCGACGTCGATCGCGACGTGGTAGCGCGTCTCGGTGTCGCCCATGCTGAGCACCTCGCGGTCGGCGTACGCCGACTCCCCCGCCCCGCGGAACCCGGTCAGGCGGTTGCGCGCCACGGTCACCAGGTCGCCCAGGACGGCGGACGCGGTCGGCGAACCGCCGGCGCCGGGCCCGTAGAACATGAGCTGGCCCGCGGCCTCGGACTCGGTGAAGACGGCGTTGTAGGCCTCGCGGACCGAGGCGAGCGGGTGGCTGCGCGGGATCATCGCGGGGTGGACGCGCGCGGCCACCGCCGGCCCGTCGGGGGTCTCGAGCAGCTCGCAGATCGCGAGCAGCTTGACCACCGCACCCATGTCACGGGCCGAGGCGACGTCGGCGGCCGAGACCTCCGAGATGCCCTCGCGGTGCACGTCGGCGGCGGTGACGCGGGTGTGGAAGGCCAGGGAGGCGAGGATCGCGGCCTTGGCCGCGGCGTCGAAGCCCTCGACGTCGGCGGTGGGGTCGGCCTCGGCGTACCCCAGCTCCTGCGCCTCCTCGAGGGCCTCGGTGAAGCCCGCGCCGGAGGAGTCCATCCGGTCGAGGATGAAGTTCGTGGTCCCGTTGACGATGCCGAGCACGCGGGTCACGTTGTCGCCGGCCAGCGACTCGCGCAGCGGCCGGAGGATGGGGATGGCGCCCGCGACGGCGGCCTCGTAGAACAGGTCGCGACCGGCCTTCGCGGCGGCCTCGTAGAGCGTGGGGCCGTCCTCCGCCAGCAGCGCCTTGTTGGCGGTGACGACGCTGGCGCCGTGCTCCAGCGCGGCCAGCACGAGGCTGCGCGCGGGCTCGATGCCGCCGATCACCTCGACCACGAGGTCGACGTCGTCGCGGGTCACCAGGCCGTGCGCGTCGGTGGTCAGCAGGCCCTCGGGGACCTCGACCTCCCGTGGCGCGTCGAGCCGTCGTACGGCGACCCCGGCGAGCTCGATCCGGGCGCCCACGCGGGCGGCGAGGTCGTCGGCCTGCTCCAGCAGCAGGCGCACCACCTGCGACCCGACCGAGCCGCACCCGAGGACGGCGACGCCCAGCCGCCCTCCGGCGACACCGGAGCCCGTCTGGCTGCTCACCCGGCTCTCCCCTCACTGGTCACGCCGGCCGCACCCCTGGCGGCCGCCACCGGACCGCCGACGTCGGTCGCCAGCAGGTCGTCCTCAGTCTCCCTGCGGACGACGACCCGCGCGAATCCGTCCCGCACCGCGACCACCGGGGGCCGCAGCGCGTGGTTGTAGTTGTTCGCCAGCGAGAAGCAGTAGGCGCCGGTCGCCGGCACCGCGATGAGGTCCCCGGGCGCCACGTCGGCGGGCAGGAACTCGTCGCGGACCACCACGTCGCCGGCCTCGCAGTGCTTGCCGACCACCCGCGCCAGCACCGGCGGAGCGTCGCTGGCGCGGTTCGCGACCGTGCACGAGTAGTCCGCGTCGTACAGGGCGGTGCGGATGTTGTCGCTCATGCCGCCGTCGACCGAGACGTAGGTCCGCACGGCGCCCGCGTCGAGGGTGACGGGCTTGACGGTGCCGACGGTGTAGACGGTGCACGTCGAGGGGCCCGCGATGGCGCGGCCGGGCTCGATCGACAGGTGGGGCCGCGCGAGCCCGAGCGCGCGCAGCTCGTGGGTGACGATCCGGTCGAGGTCCTCCGCGAGCCGTTCCGGCGTGGCCGGGTCGTCCTGGGTCGTGTAGGCGATGCCGAACCCCCCGCCGAGGTCGAGCTCGGGCAGCTCGACGCCGAGCTCGGTGGCGATCCGGGCGTGCAGGGCCAGCACCCGGCGGGCGGCGACCTCGAACCCGGAGGCGTCGAAGATCTGGCTGCCGATGTGGGAGTGCAGGCCGCGGAGGTCCAGGCTCTCCGCGGCGAGGACGCGGCCGACCGCCTCGAGCGCGTCGCCCGTGGTGATCGACAGCCCGAACTTCTGGTCCTCGTGCGCGGTGGCGATGTACTCGTGGGTGTGGGCCTCGACCCCGGCGGTGACCCGCACCATGACGGGCTGGACGACACCGAGGTCGCGCGCCACCGCGGCGAGCCGGTCGACCTCGGTGAGGGAGTCGATGACGACGCGGCCGACGCCGGCGTCCACGACGCGGCGCAGCTCGGGCACGGTCTTGTTGTTGCCGTGGTACTCGATGCGGGCCGGGTCGACCCCGCCCCGCAGCGCCACGAGCAGCTCGCCGGGCGAGCAGCAGTCCACGTGCAGGCCGTCCTCGGCCATCCACGACGCGACCTCGGTGCACCAGAACGCCTTCGCTGCGTAGTACACGTCCCAGCCCGCGAAGGCGTCGCGGAACGCCCGCGCGCGACCACGGAAGTCCGCCTCGTCGAGCACGTACGCCGGGGTCATGTGCTCCGCCGCCAGGTCGGCGACGCGCACGCCGCCCACCTCGAGCTCGCCGTCCACCTTGCGCGCGGTGCTCGACCACAGCGCCGGCACCAGCTCGTTGACCTCACCCGGGGTCCGCAGCCAGGACGGCCCCCGCAGGGCGCCCGACGCGTGGGCCCAGCCGGCCTCGTGGGTCGTGCTGCTCACCTCGGCCCCCTACATCCGGTCCGGCGCGGTGACCCCGAGCAGCGCGAGGCCGTTCGCGAGCACGGTGCGGGTCGCGGCCACGAGCACGAGACGCGCGCGGTGGACGTCGGTGACCTCCTCGTCGCCCATCGGCAGGACGCGGCAGGAGTCGTAGAAGCGGTGGTAGTCCCCGGCCAGGTCCTCGAGGTAGCGCGCCACCCGGTGGGGCTCGCGCAGCTCCGCGGCCCGCGCCACCACCCGTGGCAGCTCGGCCAGCGCGCGGAGGAGCACCCCCTCCTTCTCGTGCGTCAGCGCCGAGGGGTCGAAGGCGTCGAGGTCCGCGGCCAGTCCGAGGTCCGCCGCGTTCCGCAGCAGCGAGGCGACCCGGGCGTGGGCGTACTGGACGTAGAAGACCGGGTTGTCGGACGA
Source organism: Nocardioides sp. CFH 31398 (assembly GCF_022436705.1). Lineage (GTDB taxonomy): Bacteria > Actinomycetota > Actinomycetes > Propionibacteriales > Nocardioidaceae > Nocardioides. The sequence goes on from NZ_JAKUHT010000036.1 coordinate 56,545, forward strand.
CTGCCGCGTCATCTCGGCCACGTCGAGGGTCAGCGGCGAGTCGGCCGGGTAGCGAGCCAGCGTGTAGCGCAGCGCGTCGGTGCCGATGAGGTCGATCAGCTCCTCCAGCGTCACCAGCGTGCCCGCACGCTTCGACAGCTTGAGCTCCTCGCCGCCCTGCATGATCTTCACGAGCTGGCCGATGAGGATCTGGATGTTGCGGTCCGGGTCGTCACCCGCACAGGCGGCCATCGCGCGGAGCCGGTTGACGTAGCCGTGGTGGTCGGCGCCGAGGAGGTAGATGCACAGGTCGAAGCCGCGACGGCGCTTGTCGACGTAGTACGCGGTGTCGGAGGCGAAGTAGGTCAGGTCGCCGTCCGACTTGATGAGGACGCGGTCCTTGTCGTCGTCGAAGTCCGTCGTCCGCATCCACAGGGCGCCGTCCGCGTCGAACAGGTGGCCCTGCGTGCGGAGGGTCTCGAGCCCGGTGGCGACGTCCTGGCTCTCGTGCAGGGACCGCTCGGAGAACCAGACGTCGAAGTGGGTGCCGAACCGCTCGAGCTGCTCCCGCTGCTGGCGGAGCTGGACGGCGTACGCGGCCTCGCGGAACGCGGCGGTGCGCTCTGCGCCCTCGAGGTCGACCAGGCCCGGCCGCTCGGCCAGGACCTGCTCGGCCAGGTCGGCGACGTACCCGCCGTGGTAGCCGTTCTCCGGTACCTCGCGGCCCAGCGCCCGCGCCTCGACGGAGGCGCCGAACAGGTTCATCTGGTTGCCGCGGTCGTTGATGTAGAACTCGCGGACGACCTCGGCGCCGGCGGCCTGCAGCACCCGCGCGACTGCGTCGCCCACGGCCGCCCACCGGGTGTGTCCCAGGTGGAGCGGCCCGGTGGGGTTGGCGGAGATGAACTCCACGTTCACCCGCTGGCCCGCCAGGGTCTCCGAGCGGCCGTAGGCCTCACCGGCGGTGACGATCTCCGCGGCCAGGGCGCCCTGGGCGCCGGCGTCCACGGTGATGTTGAGGAAGCCGGGGCCCGCGACCTCGACGGCACCGACGCCGTCGACGTCGCGCAGGTCGGTGGCGACCAGCTCGGCGAGCTCGCGGGGCGGCATGCCGGCCTTCTTGGCGAGCTGCATGGCGACGTTCGTGGCCCAGTCACCGTGGCCCTGCTGACGCGGCCGCTCGACGGTGACGCGCTCCGGCAGCGGCTCGGAGAGCGTCAGCGCACGTCGCTCCACGAGTCCGGCCAGGACGTCGTGGACGGCGGTCGCGAGCTGCTCGGGAGTCACCGTGCCAGCCTATCGACGCCCGCCCCCGGGCTCCGTGCGGTCCCGGGTCGGCCACGATGTAGGGTCGAGGCGCACGCTACGGGCCCCCGTAGCTCAGGGGATAGAGCACCGCCCTCCGGAGGCGGGAGCGTAGGTTCGAATCCTACCGGGGGTACTCCTCGTCCCGCTTCCCGCGGACGCGCGGCGGCGGCGGACCCGGTCCCCCGGGCCCACCGCCGTCCTGCTGCTCGAGGGCCGCTCAGCTGTCGGAGACCGGGGCGAGCTGGCCCGACAGGTTCGGGTCGTCGTTGGTCGCCAGGTACTCCTGGACGCGGGGGTCGAAGAAGACCTCCTCGAGGGTCGCGACCTGGGGGTCGTCGACGTAGTCCGTGCCGACGACGAGCTGGCCGGCGAACTCCCGCGGGGCGTCGGGCGCGAGGATCCGCTGCGAGTCGGGCGTGCCGGCGTCGACGAAGGACATGTTGTAGTCGATGACCGCGTCGACCGAGTCGAGCGTGCGCGGGCCGGCGCCGTACTCCATGTAGGTGAACTGCAGGTCGCGCGGGTTGGACGCGATGTCGTTCTCGGTCGCCGCCCACGGGTCGACGCCCTCGTCGAAGGTGAGCTCGCCCGCCCGCTCCAGGATCCACAGCGCCTGCGCGGTGTTCGCCGGGTCGTTGAGCAGGGCGACGGTCGCGCCGTCCGGCAGGTCCTCGAGCGAGTCGTGCCTGCTGGAGTAGATCGAGTAGGACCACTGGAAGACGGGGCCGAGGGCGGTGAGCTCCATGCCCGTCGAGTCGACGACCTGCTTCAGCCAGTGCTTGTGCTGGTAGATGTTGGCGATGTACTCGCCGTCGGCCGTCGCCTGGTCGAGCTGGTTGCCGTCCTCGATGCCGACGCCGGTGATCGTGACCCCGTAGTCGGGGGCGACCTCGGAGTCGAGGAACTCGAGGAAGGCCTGCTCCGAGGCGGAGCTGGCCTGGTAGGCGATGTCCCAGTCGTCGGTGAACTCGCTCCCCGACGCCGCCGACGGCTCGCCTCCGCCACTCAGGCGGAGCGCCACGGCGACGACGACCACCAGGGCGACGAGGCCGGCGAGGGCCGGGAGGAGCAGGCCCCGGCGGGACCGGCCGAGGTCGATGTCGTGGTGCTCGGGCTCTGTCCTCCCGCGGGAGGGCTGGTGCGTGGTGGACATGACGGTTCCTTTCGGGTGGCCGGGCAGGCCGGGACGACGCGCGCCACGGAGTGACGCGCGGGGTGCTGCGCGGGGTGACGCGCGGGACGGGGTGGCTGGGCCGTCTGGGCGGGGGTGCTCGCTCAGTGGGTGAGTCGGCGGACGACGCGGTCGCCGCTGAACTGGATGGCCTGGACGAGGACGACCAGGAGCACGATGCAGGCGATCATGATCGTGGTGTCGAAGCGCCGGTAGCCGTAGTTGACGGCGAGGTAGCCGAGGCCCCCCGACCCGATGGCTCCGGCGATGGCGGAGTACTCGATCATCGCGATGACGTTCAGGGTGATGCCCGCGGCGATGCCCGGGAGGGCCTCGCGGAGCTGGATGCCGCTCATGATCTGCCAGCGGCCCGCGCCGGAGGCGACCCCGACGTCGAGCAGCTCCCGGGGCACCTCCCGCACCGCGTTCTCGACGAGGCGGGCGAAGAAGGCGATGCCCGCGATCGACATCGGGATGATGGCGGCCTTGAACCCGATGGTGGTCCCGAAGACGAGCCGGGTCACCGGGACCACCGCCGCCATCAGCACGAGGAAGGGCAGCGACCTGCCCATGTTGGCGACCCAGCTGATCGACACGTGGACGGCTTTGTGGGGGGTCAGGCCCAGGGGCGAGGTGTTGTGGATCAGCAGGCCGAGCGGTCCGCCCACGAGGACGACGATCGTCATCACCACGCCCACCATCCGGGCCGTCTCGGCCAGGGCCGGCACGAGCAGGTCGGGGACGTCCGGCCACGGGGTGGCGAGGAGCGGCACGATCGTCCTCATGCGACGGGCTCCTTCTCACGGGTGCCCGTGACGGGCGCCTCGGCCGGTCCGGTGACCGGGCCGGCGGGAGCGGCGGGGTCGGCGGGGGCCGCCACGACCCCGTGACGGCGGAAGACCTCGGCCACCCGTCGCTCGTCGTGAGCACGGTCGAGCCCCACCGTCAGCCGTCCGACCGGTCGACCGGCGGACTCCTCGACGAGGGCCGCGAGGACCGCCACGTCGCCGCCCAGCTCACGGCCGACCTCGGCGAGCCAGAACGGCGAGACGTGACCCTCGATGCGGAGTCGCCACTGGCGCAGCTCGGGCGCCGCCACCACCGTGGGCATGGGCAGGAGGGCCGTCGCCAGGGGCGAGTCGGAGCGTCGCACGACGTCGGCCACCCGCCCCTGCTCGACGATCCGGCCGTGGTCGAGCTGCGCGACGTGGTCGGCGATGCCGCGGACGACGTCCATCTCGTGGGTGATGACGAGCACCGTCACCGCGAGCTCGTCGCGCAGCTCGGTGAGCAGGGCGAGGATCGCCCGGGTCGACTCGGGGTCCAGACCCGAGGTGGCCTCGTCGGAGAGCAGGACCGAGGGGCGCAGGGCCAGGCTGCGGGCGATGCCGATGCGCTGGCGCTGCCCCCCGGACAGCTGGGCCGGGTGGTGGTTGGCCCGGTGCAGCATCCCGACCCGCTCCAGCAGCTCGCCCACCCGCCGCCGGACCTCGGTGTCCGGGAGGCGCTGCTGTCGCATCGGGAGGGCGACGTTCTGCGCGGCGGTCAGGCGACGCAGCAGGTTGGCCGACTGGAAGACCGTGCCGATCTGCAGCCGGGCCCGCCGCAGCTCCCGCCCCGACAGTGCGGCGAGGTCCTGGCCGTTCACCTCGACCCTGCCGCTCGTCGGTCGCTCGAGGAGGTTGACGCAGCGGGCGAGGGTGCTCTTGCCGGCTCCGCTCGGGCCGACGACGGCGGCGATCCGGGCGTCGTCGACCCGCAGGTCGATGCCGTCCAGGACGGTCGTCGTCCCGTAGCTCTTGGTCAGTCCGGAGATCTCGATCATGGAGGTCCTGTCGGTCGTCGATCGCCCGGACGATCGCGCGCGGTCACTCAAACTGCACGTAATCTATGGACTTTGGTCAGTATGACAAGCGACGACGCGCCCCACGGTCGACGGTTTCGCCGATCCCCGGGTCGGCTCGGACGGCCCTCGGTCGCGGGCCGGGGCGCCCTGACGACCGGGCTCGGACGACACGCCGTTGCTTGGATCATCAAAACGCTGCGAAAAGGCGCCGGACAGGGTTGTCTGGGCTAGCCGCATCCCCGCGGTCGTCCGGAGGCCAGGGTCCCGAGCCCCCCTCCGGCGTCGTTCCGACTTGGGGAGAGAGACCAGGACCATGACCAAGCAACGCAGGATCCTCGCTGCACTCGTCGCGACACTCGCCGCGTCGAGCGCACTCGTCGCGACAGGCGGCGCGACCACCGGCGCTTCCGCCGCCGAGCAGCAGCGCGTCAACCTGGCCTTCACGGCCCGGTCGTTCGGCGCGAGCGTCTACACCAACGGCATCTCGGTGCAGCAGCTCCGACTTGCGAAGAGCGAGCTCGGGTGCACCAAGACGGTCGGCGTGAAGCGGCAGGCCGCCGCGCTGACCCCACCCGCCCTGGGCGACCTCGTCACGGTGGAGGGCGTCAAGAGCAACAACGTCACCTACAAGTACGCCAACGGCCGCACCGGGACGCGTGCGGTCAACCGCATCGCGAAGGTCTCCCTGGGCACCGAGGGCACCCCGCGCCTCGTGCTCAACGGCCTGAAGTCCGTGGCGGACGCCTACCGCCAGGACGGGCAGTTCCGCAGCGCCGGCTCGTTCACCTTCGACGGCATCTCCCTCTCCGGCGTCCCGGACGACGGCCCGCTGGGCGACCTGGTCGACCTGATCGGGGGCGGGGCCGCCGACGTGCTCGAGGCCCTGGGCAACGGCCAGACCATCGAGATCCCCGGCCTGGCCCGCCTCTCGCTCGCCCCGTCCGACGAGACCCTCGTCCAGGGGGCGCGCGGCTCCGCCGAGCGTCAGACCTCCGGCCTCCGGGTCCGGCTGCTGGCCGGCAACCTCGCCTCGGTCAACCTGGGCAACACCCGGGCCCGCGTCAGCCGGCCCGTCCCGGCCGGGGTGTTCCAGGGCGGCACCTCCTCCCTGCAGGGCGACCTGCTCGAGGACCTGTCCGGGTTCGGCAACACCAACCAGACCCTCATCCCCTGCGAGGGCACCTTCGGCAAGAGGGTCGTCCGCACCCGACCGGAGGGCGGCCTCGCCAGCCCGCTGGTGATCGACGTCCAGAACTCCCGGTCGGAGATCCAGGGCAACCAGGAGGGCCGCACCGGCGCCGCCTCGGCGCTCACGAAGGTCGACAGCGTCCGCATCCTCCCGCCGGAGCTCGCGCCGCTGCTGCCCGTCGTCCAGGTCGACGACATCACCTCGCGGGTCTCCGTGAACGGCAACCCCTCGCAGGGCAAGGTCGCGACGAAGTACGGCTCGAACGTCGGGACGCTCATCATCGGTGAGACCGAGCGGGAGATCCCGAAGCCCGGTCAGACCATGAGCTACGAGAACGGCGCCGTGGAGGTCACGCGGCGCGTCCTCAAGACCGGCAAGTCGGGCGCCGCCAACACCGCCCTCCGGGTGAAGTACCTCCCGAACGTCGTGAACTCGGGTCTCGACCCGATCACGCTCGACCTCGGGAACGCCTCGATGTACTTCAAGAAGGGCTGAGCCACCGGCTCCACCCCTCCCACCGGGCGGGG
>NZ_JAKUHT010000037.1 GCF_022436705.1 Nocardioides sp. CFH 31398
AGTCGGCCCGAACACAGCCCTCCAACGCGCCCAGTTGGCGCACCAGTGGGACCTTCCGGGCCGACTCAGCGTCCCTGAGACGTGCGTTCGGGCCGACTCGGCGTCCCTGACGGCGGCGTTCGGGCCGACTCGGCGAAATGACCAGGACGCGCAGACGGTGACCGTCTGCGCGTCCTGGATGGAACGGGTGGTGCTGGTGGAGCGGCTGCTCCGGGGTGAGGCTCAGGCGTTCTTGTCGCCCTCGCCGACGGGGGCGGCGTCCTCGGCCGAGGCCTGCGTCTGCGGGTCCTCGGTGCCGGCGGCCGGCTCGGCCTCGGTCGAGGCCTCCTCGACGACCTCGTCGGTGCCGGTCTCGCCACCGGTGGCGTCCTGCGCGGTGGGGGCGTCGCCGGCCTCCTCCTCGCGGGCCGACTCGTCCACCAGGGTGGGCTCGTCGGTCTCGGCGACGGGCGCCGGGGTGTCCTTCTCGGTGCTCACGGTCTGCTCCTTGCTGGTCGCCCGGGACTCGGACGCCGTGTAGGGCTCGGTGACCAGGGCGATGACCGCCATGGGCGCGTTGTCGCCCTTGCGGGGGCCGATCTTGGTGATCCGGGTGTACCCGCCCGGACGGTCGGCGAAGGACGGCGCGATCTCCGTGAAGAGCTTGTGCTGCGGGTACTTGTTGACCACCAGCACGCCCTCCTCGTCGAACGCACGCTGGTCGACACCGTTGAAGAGCTCACGCAGCACGAGGCGACGGTTGTGCAGGTCGCCCTTCTTGGCCTTGGTGATCAGCTTCTCGGCGAAGGGCCGCAGCACGCGGGCCTTCTTCTCGGTGGTGGTGATGGCGCCGTGCTCGAAGAGCTGGGTGGCCAGGTTGCGCAGGATCAGGCGCTGGTGCGCCGGGCTGCCGCCGAGACGGGGACCCTTGGTGGGCTTGGGCATGCTGCTTCTCTCGCTCTCTCCCCGGCCGTACCAGGTACCGGGGTAGGTGGGCCGCCCGTCACGTCGACGGGCGGCTCGGGGTGGGGATCAGTACTGCTCGTCCTCGACGTACGCGTCGTCGTTGTCGTCGTCGCCGTACGCCGCCAGGGCCGCGGTCGGGTCGAAGCCGGGCGCGCTGTCCTTGAGGGACAGACCCATCTCGACCAGCTTGGCCTTGACCTCGTCGATCGACTTCGCACCGAAGTTGCGGATGTCGAGCAGGTCCTGCTCGGAGCGGCTGATGAGCTCACCCACGGTGTGGATGCCCTCGCGCTTGAGGCAGTTGTAGGAGCGGACGGTCAGCTGGAGGTCCTCGACCGGCAGGGCCAGGTCGGCGGCCAGCTGCTCGTCGACCGGCGAGGGGCCGATGTCGATGCCCTCGGCCTCGACGTTCAGCTCGCGGGCGAGGCCGAAGAGCTCGACCAGCGTCTTGCCGGCGGAGGCGATGGCGTCGCGGGGCCGGATCGACGGCTTGGTCTCGACGTCGATGACGAGGCGGTCGAAGTCGGTGCGCTGCTCGACTCGGGTGGCCTCGACCTTGTAGGTCACCTTCAGCACGGGGCTGTAGATCGAGTCGACCGGCATGCGGCCGATCTCGTTGTCCGCGCCCTTGTTCTGGACGGCGGAGACGTAGCCACGACCGCGCTCGACGACGAGCTCCATCTCCAGCTGGCCCTTGTCGGACAGCGTGGCGATGACCAGGTCGGGGTTGTGCACCTCGACGCCGGCCGGGGGCGCGATGTCGGCGGCGGTGACCTCACCGGCGCCGGACTTGCGCAGGTACATGGTGACCGGCTCGTCGTGCTCGGAGGAGACGACCAGCGACTTGAGGTTCAGGATGACCTCGGTGACGTCCTCCTTGACGCCCTCGATGGTCGAGAACTCGTGGAGGACGTTGTCGATCTTGATGCTGGTGACCGACGCGCCGGGGATCGAGCTGAGCAGCGTACGACGCAGCGAGTTGCCGAGCGTGTAGCCGAAGCCGGGCTCGAGGGGCTCGATGACGAAGCGGGAGCGGAAGTCGTCGACGACGTCCTCGGACAGGGTGGGGCGCTGTGCGATGAGCACTTGATCTTTCCTTTCCGGGCCCACCCGCTATTTGACGGGCCCGAACTGCGTGGCGAGCGGAGGCTGAGGGAGGACGAGGGGCGCCTGCCGGTGCCGGTCCCCCACGAGGGAGGGACCGGCACCCGCCGGGTCACTTCTTGGAGTAGAACTCGACGATCAGCTGCTCCTGCACCGGCACGTCGATCTGCGCGCGCACCGGGAGCTGGTGCACGAGGATCCGCATGCGGTTGGGGAGCGCCTGGAGCCACGCCGGGACGACCCGCTCGCCGTGGGTCTCACGAGCCACGATGAACGGCGTGGTCTCGAGCGACTTCTCCTTGACGTCGATGATGTCGTACTGGCTCACCTGGTACGACGGGATGTCGACCTTCTTGCCGTTCACCAGGAAGTGCCCGTGGGACACGAGCTGGCGGGCGTGGCGGCGGGTCCGGGCGAAGCCCGCCCGGTAGACGACGTTGTCCAGGCGGCACTCCAGCAGCTGGAGCAGGTTGTCACCGGTCTTGCCGGGACGCCGCGAGGCCTCCGCGTAGTAGTTGAAGAACTGCCGCTCCATGATGCCGTACGAGATGCGGGCCTTCTGCTTCTCGCGCAGCTGGAGGAGGTACTCGCTCTCCTTGATGCGGCCGCGGCCGTGCATGCCGGGCGGGTAGGGGCGGCGCTCGAAGGCGGCGTCGCCTCCCACGAGGTCGACGCCGAGACGGCGCGACTTCTTGGTCATGGGGCCGGTGTAACGGGCCATGTCTCAGATGCTCCTCGGTGTGCTGTGGTCGGCGGGGCTCAGACGCGGCGGCGCTTCGGCGGCCGGCATCCGTTGTGGGGCGTGGGGGTGACGTCCTGGATGGTGCCGACCTCGAGGCCGACCGCACCCAGCGACCGGATCGCCGTCTCGCGGCCCGAACCGGGGCCCTTCACGAAGACGTCGATCTTCTTCATCCCGTGCTCCATCGCCCGACGACCCGCCGCCTCGGCGGTCATCTGCGCGGCGAACGGCGTGGACTTGCGCGAGCCCTTGAAGCCGACGGTGCCGGCGGAGGCCCAGGAGATCACTGCACCCGTGGGGTCGGTGATCGTGACGATGGTGTTGTTGAACGTGCTCTTGATGTGGGCCTCGCCCTGCGCGACGTTCTTCTTCTCCTTGCGGCGCACCTTCTTGGCGCCCGCGGTGCTGCGGCTCTTGGGTGGCATACCTGCTCCTGTTAGTCCTGGTGTCCGTGCTCAGGTGCTCGACGTCGCCCCGCGTCGGTGAGGACGGGGACGACGGAGGTCACCTGGCCTTCTTCTTGCCGGCGACGGCGCGCTTGGGGCCCTTGCGGGTGCGCGCGTTGGTCTTGGTGCGCTGACCGCGGACCGGGAGGCCCTGACGGTGGCGGCGACCCTGGTAGCTGCCGATCTCGATCTTGCGGCGGATGTCCGCCTGCACCTCGCGGCGCAGGTCACCCTCGATCTTGAAGTTGGCCTCGATCTCGTCGCGGAGCTTGACGAGCTCGTCGTCACCGAGCTGGTGGACCCGGGTGTCCGGGTTCACGCCGGTGGCCGCGAGGACCTGACGGGAGCGGGTACGGCCGATGCCGTAGATGTAGGTGAGAGCGATCTCCACGCGCTTCTCGCGCGGGAGGTCGACTCCGACGAGGCGTGCCATGTGCTGGCGGTTTCCCTTCGGTTGCCACAGAGGTGTCGTGACGTGTCGCGTCCCGCGTCGCCCGGGAGCTGTCCCGGCACGGGCTCCGGCCTCTGCTCCGGAGGTGTCTCACCCGGCTTGCGCCGGGCCAGCGTTCACGTCGTGATGTGGAGTTGTGGTGCGGCCCCTGCCGGGGCGGGTCCTGCGAGTCGTGCGGTCTGCGATCAGCCCTGGCGCTGCTTGTGCCGGGGGTTGTCGCAGATGATCATGACGCGGCCGTGGCGACGGATCACCTGGCACTTGTCGCAGATCTTCTTGACGCTGGGCTTGACCTTCACGGGTGGAGGTCCTCTCGGATCGGCTGGTCGGTGGAGCTACTTGTAGCGGTAGACGATCCGTCCGCGGGACAGGTCGTACGGCGAGAGCTCCACCACCACGCGGTCCTCGGGGAGGATCCGGATGTAGTGCTGCCGCATCTTGCCGCTGATGTGCGAGAGGACCTTGTGGCCGTTGCTGAGCTCCACGCGGAACATCGCGTTGGGGAGGGCCTCGATGACGGTGCCCTCGATCTCGATCACGCCTTCTTTCTTCGGCATGTCCTCGCTTGTCTCGACTCGACGAATCTGGTCTGGTCTACCGTTGGCCCTCAGAACCTCCCCGCCACCCGGGTTCTCTGTGGGCGACGGACGGACCTCGTGGACGCGCTCGTGGCCACCCTGTTCCCGACGAGGTCGGACAGCCGCTGGGCGTCACGAGACGAGCCCACGTGGGGCCAAGGACCAACACTAGGTCATGGGTGGTCGCGCAGGGTAATCCACGCCCCGCGGCGCACGCGAGGGGGAGGGAGCACCCCGGCCGGTCAGGCCGCGAGCAGGGAGAGCGTCTCCTCGCGGGCCGGCGCCCGGTCGGTCTCGGTGCCGGTCCAGGCCCCCGTGACCGGGTGGACCATCACCTCGTCGACCCCGTACGTCGCCGCGAGCTCGGCCAGCTGCGCCCGCGCGGACGCCGGGTCGCCGATCACCCAGCGACGGGCCATGGCGTCGACCAGGTCGGCGTGGGCGGCGGGCAGCTCGGCCTTCTCGGCCTCCTCGACGAGCAGCTGGGGACCGAGACGGCCACCGGTCCGCAGGGCGAGCATGGCCAGCAGCTGCGGGCGGGCGAGCCGCGCCGCCTCGTCGGCGTCGCGGGCGACGGAGACGTTGACGGTCAGGAAGGTCCGCGGCTCGGCGAGCTCGGGGCTCGGGACGAACTGGGAGCGGTAGAGGTCGAGGGCCTCGGCGGTGCCCTGGCCGGAGAAGTGGTGGGCGAACACGTACGGCATGCCGTTGCGGGCCGCCAGCCGCGCGGAGAAGTCCGAGGAGCCGAGCAGCCACACGTCGGGGGTCGAGGTGGCGGCCGGGGTGGCGCGCAACGCGTGGGTCTGGCCGCCGACGGAGACGCCGACGCCGGCCGGGTCCATCATCGCCCGCACGTTGTCGACGTGCTCGGCGAACCGTTCCGCGGCGTCCTCGCTGACCCCTCCTCCGCCGTACCGCAGGGCGTAGCTGGTCACGGGGTCGGTGCCGGGCGCTCGCCCGAGGCCGAGGTCGATGCGGCCGGGGTACGCCGCCTCGAGCAGGGCGAACTGCTCGGCGACGACGAGGGGCGCGTGGTTCGGCAGCATGACGCCGCCGGAGCCGACGCGGATGCGCTCCGTCGCCGCGGCCAGCATCGCGATGAGCAGCGGCGGGTTGGTCGACGCGATCGCCGACATGTTGTGGTGCTCGGCGAGCCAGTAGCGGCGGTAGCCCGCGGCGTCCGCCACCTGTGCGAGGTGCCGCGACGCCGTGATGGCGTCGGCGCTGGTCTGGTCGGTGCGCACGGGCACCAGGTCGAGCACGGACAGGGCGGGCATGGCGTCGGTCATCGGTGTGTACAACCGTCGACGGCGATCTGGTGTTCCCCGGCCCGGGGACGCGTGGCCGATGTCGGCTCACCGGGTCTCGACCCGCGGTCGCGGCCTCGCAGGCTCGGCCGCGGCAGCCTCACCGGTCCGGGGCGGTGGCGCTGCGGCGGGTGAGCACGAAGGCGATGACGATGGTCGCGGCGCACAGCACCCCGAGCATGAGGATGTTGCCCAGGTACTGGCCCACGGTGTCGGAGTAGAGCGGGTCGGGGGTCTCACCGGGGCGTCTCTCCAGCGGGCCGTGGATGTCGACCGAGGACGCCGCCGCGGAGAAGGCCCACCGCGAGGGCGAGAGCCAGGCGGCCTGCTCGAGGATCGGGCGGTCGTCCACCGCGAACAGCGCCCCCGACAGCACCAGCTGGACCATCACCAGGCCGACGAGGATCGGCATCGTCTGCTCCGAGCTGGTGACCAGCGCGGAGAAGGCGAGGCCCGCGACGGCCATCGTGAACGCCAGCGCGCCGATCGCGAAGGTGATCTCGAGGCGTCCGAGCCCCAGCACTCCCCCGTCGTCGGGACCGGGCAGGCCGACCGTCGCGATGAACGTGACCAGCACGCCCTGGAGGAAGCACGCGGTGCCGAGGACGAGGATCTTCGAGGCCAGGTAGACACCGGGTGAGAGCCCCACGGCGTACTCGCGCTTGAAGATCGCGCGTTCCTTGATCTGCTCGCGGATCGTCACCGCGACGCCCATCAGCGCGGCCGCGACGATCAGGATCGTCAGCCGCTGCTGCACCTCGGCGACGCCGAAGTTGTTCTCCTCCAGCGACATCCCGGCGTCGCCCTGGACGAGACGGCTCAGGCCGCCCAGCACCAGCGGCATCATGACGAGCATCGCCAGCAGCAGCCGGTCCGAGACGGTCAGCGCCAGGTTGCGGCGCACCAGCGTCGTCAGCTGGCGCGACAACGACTGCGGGGGCGGCGGGGTGACCGGGGAGTTCGCCAGCGCCGGCATGCCGCCGGTGTGCATCACGCCGGGCGGCGGCGGGATCCGCTGCCACAGGTCGGGCTCGTCGAGGAGGTCGAAGACCTCCGGGTAGTTGTTGCAGCCGAAGTGCGCGAGCACGCCGGACGGGGGCCCGAAGTAGGCGAGGCGACCGCCCGGTGCGAGCACGATGACGTTGTCGCAGGTGTCGAGGGCGAGGACCGAGTGGGTCACCACGACGACGACACGGCCCTCGTCGGAGAGGTCGCGCAGCTGGAGCATCACGTCGCGGTCGAGGCCCGGGTCGAGCCCGGACGTCGGCTCGTCGAGGAACAGCAGCGGCGGCGCCGTCAGCAGCTCGGTCGCGATCGAGACGCGCTTCTTCTGCCCGCCGGAGAGCTGGGTGCCGATCCGGTTGTCGACCTGGCGCTGCAGCTGCATCCGCCCGACCACCTGGCCGACGCGCTCGTCACGCTCCTCCTTGCCCGTGTCGGGCGGCAGGCGCAGCATCGCGGCGTACGACAGTCCCTGGCGCACGGTGAGCTGCGGGTGCTGGATGTCCTGCTGGGGCACCAGCCCGATCTGGAAGCGCAGCTGCTCGTAGTGCGTGTAGAGGTCGTGGCCCTGCCAGACGACGTTGCCGTGGGAGGCCGGGTTGAGGCCGGTCAGCGCCCCGAGCAGCGTCGACTTGCCGGAGCCCGAGGGCCCGACGACCCCGGTGAGGGTGGCCGGCTCAAGCTGGAACGAGACGTTGTCGAGGAGTCGCTTGCCGCCCTTGACGACCTGGGTGAGGCCCTCGACGCCGAGGGTGAGGTCGCTGCGGCTGGCGCGGGAGACGAGCTGGTAGCCGTCCCAGACGAACGTCTGGTTGCCGATGGCGACCTCGTCGCCGCCGCTCAACGGCACGGGCCCCTGGATCCGGCGCCCGTTGACGTGGGTGCCGTTGAAGCTGCCCAGGTCGCGCAGGACGGGCTGCATCGCGCCGAGCTCGAGCGTGGCGTGCTGGCGCGAGACCAGCGGGTCGTCGAGGAACACGTCGCTCGTGCGGCTGCGCCCGATGGTCAGCGTCGCCATCCCCTGCGGACGGCTGTCCGGCAGGATCGTGCGGCCGTGCTCCATCAGCCCCGGCGGCGCCATGCGGGGCCCGCTGGCCTGTCCCGCACCGGGCCAGCCCTGCTGAGCGGCGGGCGCGGCCGGCGCCGCCCCCTGGCCCCAGCCCTGCTGAGCGGCCGGCGGCTGGGCCCAGCCCTGCTGCGGCGGGCCCTGCGGCGCGAAGCCCTGCGGAGGACCCTGCGGCGGCATCCCGTACGGCGGGGTCGCCGGCGGCGGCTGCTGGAGGCCCTGCTGCTGGGCCGGGGCCGGGCCGGGGTGCGGTCCGGGCTGCTGGACCGTGGCCCGCTCCCCCGCCGCGGCGGGCGTCACCTCGACCAGGGGGCCGTTCCTCCCGCCCAGCCGGAAGGAGGCACCGGCGTCCGGGAGCCGCACGTGGCTGACGCGCTGGCCCCCCATCCAGGTGCCGTTGGTGCTGCCGACGTCGACGAGGAACCAGCCCTCGCCCGACAGGCGGAGCTCCGCGTGGCGCCGGGAGACGTCCTCGTGGGAGACCACGACCTCGCAGCGGGCGTCGCGACCGAAGGTCACCGTCGGCCCGTCGAGCACGGCCGTGCGACCGTCGTGGCTCACCCGGAGCCGGCGGTCACCGCCCGGGACGGGCTGCCCCGGCTGTGCAGCGCTCATGGTCTGACTCCCCTCGGTCAGGCGTCACCGTAGTCGAGAGCGACGGCCTCCACACCCAGACCGGCCAGGGCCTCGCGACCCCCGTCGAGCGACGTCAGCACCCAGGGCCCGGCCTCGGTCAGCGCCACGGTGTGCTCGCTGTGGGCGGCCCGTGAGCCGTCGAGGGTCCGCACCGTCCACTCGTCGGCGTCGACGTCGACCTCGTCGGTGCCGAGCGTCACCATGGGCTCGATCGCCAGCACCATGCCGACCGTCAGGCGGGGTCCACGACCGGCGCGGCCGACGTTGGGGACGTCCGGGGCCTGGTGCAGCGCCGTCCCGATGCCGTGGCCGGTGTAGTCGCGAACGATGCCGTCGTGGCCGGCGGCGCGCAGCGAGGCCTCCACGGCGGCGGACACGTCGCCCACCCGGGCGCCCGGACGGGCGGCGGCGATCCCGGCCCACATCGCGGCCTCGGCGGCGGCGACGAGCGCCCGCTCGGCCGCGGTGACCCGTCCGACGGGCACCGTGATCGCCGCGTCGCCGTGCCAGCCGTCGACCACGGCCCCGCAGTCGACGGAGACCAGGTCGCCCTCGGCCACCACGGTGTCGTCCGGGATGCCGTGGACGACGACGTCGTTGACGGAGGTGCAGATCGTCGCCGGGAACCCCTGGTAGCCCAGGAAGGACGGCGTCGCACCCGCGTCGGAGATCGTCCGCTCGGCCAGGGCGTCGAGCTCGGCCAGCGTCACCCCCGGCACGGTCGCGGCGCGCAGCACCTCGAGCGTGCGCCCGACGACCAGCCCGGCGGACCGCATGGCCCGCACCTGCTCGGGGGTCTTGACCTCGATCCCCCGCCGACGCCAGAGCATCGGGCGAGGGTCAGGGCTTGACGTCGTCGAGCGCGGAGCGCACGCGTGCCGACACGTCGTCCACGGCACCCATGCCGTCGACGGTGACGAGCAGGCCGCGCTCGGCGTACACGTCGATGAGCGGCGCCGTCTGCTCCCGGTAAACGTCCTGCCGGTGACGGATGACGTCCTCGGTGTCGTCGCTGCGGGCGTCCTGCTCGGCCCGCTTGACGAGCCGGGTCACCAGCTCCTCGGCGTCGACGGTGAGGACGACGACCGCGTCGAGCTCGGCACCCGCGTCCTTCAGCATCCCGTCCAGCTCGTCGACCTGGGCGAGCGTCCGCGGGTAGCCGTCGAGCAGGAACCCGTCCTGCGCGTCGTCCTGGGTCAGGCGGTCGCGCACCATCGCGTTGGTGACGCTGTCGGGGACGTAGTCGCCCGCGTCCATGTAGCGCTGCGCCTCCTGGCCGAGCGGGGTCCCCTCCTTCACGTTCGCGCGGAAGATGTCACCGGTCGCGATGGCGGGGATGCCGTAGCGCTCGGCGATGCGCGACGACTGCGTCCCCTTCCCTGCTCCGGGGGGGCCCATGATGATCAGACGCATCAGCGGAGGAATCCTTCGTAGTTCCGTTGCTGCAGGTGGCTCTCGATCTTCTTCACCGTGTCGAGGGCGACGCCGACCATGATCAGGATGGACGTGCCGCCGAACGGGAAGTTCTGGTTGGCGTTGATCATCGCGAGCGCGATCAGCGGGATGAGCGCGATGATTCCCAGGTAGAGAGCCCCCGGCAGCGTGATCCGGGAGAGGACGTAGGAGAGGTAGTCCTGCGTCGGCTTGCCCGCCCGGATCCCGGGGATGAAGCCGCCGTACTTCTTCATGTTGTCCGCCACCTCTTCAGGGTTGAAGGTGATGGACACGTAGAAGTAGGTGAAGAAGACGATCATGGCGAAGTAGACCGCCATGTAGAGCGGGTGGTCACCGGTGACGAAGTACCGGTTGAGCCACGACACCCAGGCCGAGCTGGAGTTCGCGTTGAACTGCACAGCGAGGCCGGGGAGGTAGAGCAGCGACGAGGCGAAGATGACCGGGATGATGCCGGCCTGGTTGACCTTCAGCGGGATGTACGTCGAGCTGCCGCCGAACATCTTGCGGCCCACCATGCGGCGGGCGTACTGCACCGGGATGCGGCGCTGCGCCTGCTCGATGAAGATCACGGCCGCGACGAGCACCAGGCCGATGGCCATGACGATCGAGAAGGTCACCCAGCCCTGCTGCGCCTGGACCTGCCACAGCGCGGACGGGAACGTCGCGACGACCTGCGTGAAGATCAGGATCGACATGCCGTTGCCGACGCCGCGGTCGGTGATGAGCTCGCCGAGCCACATGATGATGGCGGTGCCGGCGGTCATCGTGATCACGATGACGAGGAAGGCGCCCGTGCCGTTGTCGTGCAGGAGGGGCTCGGTGCAGCCCTGGAGCAGCTGACCGGAGCGCGCGAGGGCGACGATGCCGGTGGCCTGGAGGACCGCGAGGGCCAGCGTCAGGTACCGGGTGTACTGCGTGATCTTCGCCTGACCGGACTGGCCCTCCTTCTTGAGGGCCTCCAGCCGTGGGATCACGACCACGAGCAGCTGCAGGATGATGCTCGCCGTGATGTACGGCATGATCCCGAGCGCGAAGATGGTGAGCTGGAACAGCGCGCCACCCGAGAACAGGTTGATGAGGTTGAAGACGCTCGAGTCTTCCTGGATCTGGATGCACGCCTGCACCGACGCCACGTCGACGCCCGGGGCAGGGACCTGGGACCCGAGGCGGAAGATCGCGACGATGAACAGGACGAACAGCAGCTTGCGCCGTAGGTCCGGGGTGCGGAATGCGTTGGCGAACGCGCTGAGCACGAGCTCCTCTTCCTCTGCAGCGGTGCGGCTCCCGCCGACGACCGCGAGAACCGTCGCAGCCTAACAGGACACTCCCCGGCCGCTGGCGGCCGAGGAGTGCCTCGTTCTGTCACGGGAGACCCGGGAAAGTCACACGACGGTCGTCGTGCCCCCGGCGGCCTCGATCTTGCGGGTCGCGGACGCCGAGAACGCGTTGGCGCTCACCCGGACGGACGCGGAGATGGACCCGTCGCCCAGCACCTTGACGGGCTGGTTTCGGCGGACGGCTCCCCGCTCGACCAGGTCGGCCACGGTCACCTCGCCACCGTCGGGGTACAGCTGGCCGAGGCGGTCGAGGTTGACGACCTGGTACTCGGTGCGGAACGGGTTCTTGAAGCCCTTGAGCTTCGGCAGCCGCATGTGCAGGGGCATCTGGCCGCCCTCGAACCCCGCGGGGATCTGATTGCGCGCCTTGCTGCCCTTGGTGCCGCGACCGGCGGTCTTGCCCTTGGAGGCCTCACCGCGGCCGACACGGGTGCGGGCCTTCTTCGAGCCCGGGGCCGGCTTCAGGTGGTGGATCTTGAGCGTCATGTCACGCCCCCTTCTCGACGTCGCCGTCGAGGACCTCGACCTCCACGAGGTGGCGCACGGTGTGCACCATCCCGCGGATCTCGGGGCGGTCCTCCTTGACGACGACGTCGCCGATGCGCTTGAGACCGAGCGAGCGCAGGGTCTCACGCTGGTTCTGCTTGCAGCCGATGGTCGACCGCTTCTGCTGGACCTTGAGCTGTGCCATCAGGGAGTCACCTCCGCGCGCGCCTTCAGCAGGGCGGCAGGAGCGACGTCCTCGACGCGGAGGCCGCGGCGGGCGGCGACCGACTCGGGCGTCTCCAGCATGCGCAGCGCCTCGACGGTCGCGTGCACGATGTTGATCTGGTTGGACGACCCGAGCGACTTGCTCAGGATGTCGTGGATGCCCGCGCACTCCAGGACCGCGCGCACCGGACCACCGGCGATGACGCCGGTACCGGGGGCGGCGGGACGCAGCATGACGACGCCGGCCGCCTTCTCGCCCTGGACGGGGTGCGGGATGGTGCCCTGGCTGCGGGGGACGCGGAAGAAGTTCTTCTTCGCCTCCTCCACACCCTTGGCGATCGCCGCGGGCACCTCCTTGGCCTTGCCGTAGCCGACACCGACCATCCCGTCGCCGTCACCGACGACGACGAGGGCGGTGAAGCTGAAGCGACGGCCGCCCTGGACGACCTTGGCGACACGGTTGATGGCGACGACGCGCTCGACGTAGGCGTTCTTGTCGACCGGCTGGCCGCCACGTCCGTTGTCACGTCCGCCACGGCGCTCACCACCGGCGCGCTGACCGCGCTGGGGTCCGCTCATGGTTCTCCTCTTTCTCTCGCGATCACACCGGGCCTCGTGGGCCCGGGGAAGGTCAGAAGGTCAGGCCGCCCTCGCGGGCTCCGTCGGCGAGGGCAGCGACCCGGCCGTGGTACTTGTTGCCGGCGCGGTCGAAGACCACGCTGGAGACGCCGGCCGCGACCGCGCGCTCGGCGACGAGCTCGCCGACGCGCTTGGCCTTCGCGGTCTTGTCCCCGTCGGTCGAGCGCAGGTCGGTCTCCATCGAGGAGGCGTGGACCAGCGTGCGGCCGGCGAGGTCGTCGACGACCTGCACGGAGATGTGCTTCGAGCTGCGCGTGACCACGAGGCGCGGGCGCTCCGGGGTGCCGGAGATGTGCTTGCGGCCCCGCGCCTGGCGACGCAGACGGGCGCGCACCCGCGGTGCGGTGTGCTTGTGGCGCTTGAGGGAGATCGCCATGGTCACTTACCTGCCTTTCCGACCTTGCGGCGGACGTGCTCGCCGGCGTACCGGACGCCCTTGCCCTTGTAGGGCTCGGGGCGACGGAGGTCGCGGATCTTCGCCGCGGTCTCGCCGACCAGCTGCTTGTCGATGCCCTGGACGCCGAGGCGCGTGGGGTTGTCGACGGTGAACGTGATGCCCTCGGGGGCGTCGAACGTGATCGAGTGGCTGTAGCCGAGCTGGAACTCCAGCTGGGTCGGGCCCTTCGACAGCACGCGGTAGCCGACGCCGTGGATCTCGAGGCGCTTCTCGAAGCCCTCGGTCACACCGTGGACCATGTTGGCGATCAGGGTGCGGGTGAGGCCGTGCATCGAGCGGCTGAGGCGCTCGTCGTCCGGACGCTCGACGTTCAGGACGCCGTCCGACTGCGAGACCGTGATCGGCTCGACGACGTTGTGGCTCAGGGTGCCCTTGGGGCCCTTCACCGTGACGTTCGAGGAGTCGATGGAGACGTCGACGCCAGAGGGCACCGTGATGGGGAGCTTGCCGATTCGCGACATGGGTGACTCCTCCTCACCAGACGTAGGCGAGGACTTCCCCACCCACGCCCTTCTGGTTGGCCTGGCGGTCCGTGAGCAGACCCTGGCTGGTCGAGATGATGGCGATGCCGAGGCCACCGAGGACCTTGGGCAGGCCGGTGTGCTTGGCGTACACCCGGAGGCCGGGCTTGCTGACGCGGCGCACCCCGGCGATCGAGCGCTCGCGGTTGCGGCCGAACTTGAGGCCGATGGTCAGCGTGCGGCCGACCTCGCCCTCCGCGGGCTCGGTCACGCCGAAGGAGGTGATGTACCCCTCCTGCTGGAGGATCTCGGCGACGCCGGCCTTCAGCTTGGAGTAGGGCATCGACACCTCGTCGTGGTACGCCTGGTTGGCGTTGCGCAGACGCGTCAGCATGTCTGCGATCGGGTCGGTCATCGTCATGGGTGGTTCTCTCTCTTCTGCGGTTTCGCGGGCTCGGCCCGCGACCTTCAGCGGTTGTGTCGGTGGCTCGCGCTCACCAGGAGGACTTGGTCACGCCGGGCAGCTCGCCCCGGTGAGCCATCTCGCGCAGGCAGATCCGGCACAGGCCGAACTTGCGGTAGACGGCCTTGGGCCGCCCGCAGCGCTGGCAGCGGGTGTAGCCGCGGACCGCGAACTTGGGCTTGCGGGCCGCCTTCACCTTCAGGGAAGTCTTCGCCATCTCAGTTCTCCTTGAACGGGAAGCCGAGCTGCTTGAGCAGCGCACGCCCCTGGTCGTCGTTCTCGGCGGTGGTCACCACGGTGATGTCCATGCCTCGGGGACGGTCGATCTTGTCCTGGTCGATCTCGTGGAAGACGACCTGCTCGGTCAGACCGAAGGTGTAGTTGCCGCGACCGTCGAACTGGCGCGACTCGAGGCCGCGGAAGTCACGGATGCGGGGCAGCGCGATCGACAGCAGGCGGTCGAGGAACTCCCACATGCGGTCGCCACGCAGCGTCACGTGGGCGCCGATGGGCATGCCCTCGCGCAGCTTGAACTGCGCGATCGACTTCTTCGCGCGGTTGATCGCCGGCTTCTGACCGGTGATCAGCGCGAGGTCGCGGACGGCGCCCTCGATCAGCTTCGAGTCGCGAGCCGCCTCGCCGACACCCATGTTGACCACGATCTTGGTCAGGCCGGGCACCTGCATGACGTTCGGGATCTCGAACTCCGACTGCAGCGCCGGCAGGATCTCGGAGCGGAAGCGCTTCTTCAGGCGGGGCATCTCACGGGCGGAGATGGTCGGGGCGGACTCGACCTCGAGGTCGGGGTCGATCTGCTCCTCGATGGGGGTGGCGGTGTCGGCCATCTCAGATCTCCTCACCGGTCTTGCGCGAGACGCGCACGGAGCGGGTGGCGGTGTACGTCGTCCCGTCGGCGCGGCGCTTGGTCACTTCGTCGCGGCGGTAGCCCACGCGGGTCACGCCGTCGCCCTCGACCAGCATCACGTTGGACACGTGGATGGGGGCCTCGGTGGTGATGATGCCGCCGGACTTGCCGGAGCGGCCGCCCGCGTCGACGACCTTGGTGTGCTTCTTGACGCGGTTGACGCCCTCGACGATCACGCGGTCGTGCTCGCGCAGCACGCCGATGACCTTGCCCTGGGCGCCCTTGTCGCTGCCGGCGATCACCTTGACGGTGTCGCCCTTCTTGATCTTCATCGACTTCCTCGGCTTGTTCGCAGGCTTCTTGGAGGTCATGTCAGAGCACCTCGGGGGCGAGCGAGACGATCCGCATGAAGCGCTTCTCGCGCAGCTCGCGGCCGACGGGGCCGAAGATGCGGGTGCCGCGGGGCTCGCCGTCCTGCTTGAGGATGACGGCCGCGTTCTCGTCGAAGCGGATGTAGGAGCCGTCCGGACGACGGCGCTCCTTCACGGTGCGGACGATGACCGCCTTGACGACGTCGCCCTTCTTGACGTTGCCGCCGGGGATGGCGTCCTTGACGGTGGCGACGATGGTGTCGCCGATGCCGGCGTACCGGCGCCCGGAGCCACCGAGAACCCGGATGCACAGGATCTCCTTGGCACCGGTGTTGTCGGCGACCTTGAGCCGCGACTCCTGCTGGATCATGTCCTTCTCCTTGTCGCCCCGGTTCTCGCCTGGCGACGAGCCTGGGGGAACTCCACGGTGTGGTCGGTGACGGGCTGCTGCCCGTCGGTCACTTGGCCTTCTCGAGGACCTCGACGACGCGCCAGCGCTTGGTGGCCGACAGCGGGCGGGTCTCCATGATGCGGACCCGGTCGCCGGTGCCGCACTGGTTCTGCTCGTCGTGCGCCTTGAGGCGGCTGGTCTTGCGCATGACCTTGCCGTACAGCGCGTGCTTCACGCGGTCCTCGACGCTGACGACGACGGTCTTGTCCATCTTGTCGCTCACCACGAGGCCCTCGCGGACCTTGCGGCTGTTGCGCTGGGTGCTCGACCCGGTGCTCGACTCGGTGCTCATGCGTCCTTCTCGGTCTCGTCGGTCTCGCTGGTGCTGCGGATCCCGAGCTCGCGCTCACGGAGCACGGTGTAGATCCGGGCGATGTCCTTCTTGACCGTCCGCAGCCGGCCGTTGTTCTCCAGCTGGCCGGTGGCGGCCTGGAAGCGGAGGTTGAACAGCTCCTCCTTGGCCTCGCGCAGCTTGGTCTCGAGGTCGGCCTGCTCGAGCTCGTCGAGCTCGAACGCCTTGCTGGTCTTGGTCGCCATCACAGGTCACCTGCCTCACGGGACACGAAGCGGCACTTCATCGGGAGCTTGTGCATCGCGCGGCGCAGCGCCTCGCGGGCGACGTCCTCGCTGACACCGGAGAGCTCGAACATCACCCGACCGGGCTTGACGTTCGCGACCCACCACTCGGGCGAGCCCTTGCCGGAGCCCATGCGGGTCTCGGCCGGCTTCTTGGTCAGCGGGCGGTCCGGGTAGATGTTGATCCAGACCTTGCCGCCACGCTTGATGTGGCGCGTCATGGCGATACGGGCGGACTCGATCTGACGGTTCGTGACGTACGAACCCTCGGTCGCCTGGATGCCGAAGTCGCCGAACGCGAGACGGGTGCCGCCCTTGGCGGTGCCGCGGCGCTTGGGGTGGTGCTGCTTGCGGTGCTTGACGCGTCGGGGCATCAGCATGGTTCTCAGCCCTCCTGCCCGGCCGGAGCCGAGGTCGCGGCCTCCGCCGGAGCGCCGGTGGCCTCGCCCGCGGGGGCGGAGGTCTCGGGCGCGCCGTCGCGGGCCGAACGGGTGGGACGGTCGCCACGGGTGCCGCGCGACGGACGCTCGCCGCCGCGGCCACCACGGCCACCACGGCCGGGGGCGCCGGCGCGGGCGGCGGCCTGGGCCTCGCGCTCCGCGCGGGTGCCGGCGACCTCGCCCTTGTAGATCCAGACCTTCACGCCGATGCGGCCGAAGGTCGTCTTGGCCTCGTAGAAGCCGTAGTCGATGTCGGCGCGCAGGGTGTGCAGGGGCACGCGGCCCTCGCGGTAGAACTCGGTGCGCGACATCTCGGCGCCGTTGAGGCGGCCGGAGCACTGGATCCGGATGCCCTTGGCACCGGAGCGCATCGAGGTCTGGATCGCCTTGCGCATCGCGCGGCGGAACTGCACACGACCCGCGAGCTGCTCGGCGACGCCCTGCGCCACGAGC
This sequence comes from Nocardioides sp. CFH 31398, assembly GCF_022436705.1. Lineage (GTDB taxonomy): Bacteria > Actinomycetota > Actinomycetes > Propionibacteriales > Nocardioidaceae > Nocardioides. Next base: position 16,957 of record NZ_JAKUHT010000037.1, read on the forward strand.
TGGGCGTCGATCTCGGCGCCCTTGACCTCGAGGATGTTCAGCTGCACCTGCTTGCCGGTGAGCTTCTCCAGCTCACCACGCAGCCGGTCGGCCTCCGCGCCGCGGCGGCCGATGACGATGCCCGGCCGGGCGGTGTGGATGTCGACGCGGACGCGGTCGCGGGTGCGCTCGATCTCGACCTTGGCGATGCCGGCCCGCTCCATGCCCTTCGAGAGCAGCTTGCGGATGGCGACGTCCTCGCCGACGTAGCTCTTGTAGAGCTTGTCGGCGTACCACCGGGTGCGGTGGTCGGTCGAGATGCCGAGGCGGAACCCGTTCGGGTTGATCTTCTGACCCATCAGGCGGTCCGTCCCTTCTTGCCCCGCTTGGCAGCGACCGCGTCGGCGGGCTGCACGGCGAGGGTGATGTGGCTCGTGCGCTTGTTGATGCGGGTCGCGCGTCCCTGCGCGCGGGGCCGCCAGCGCTTCATGGTCGGGCCCTCGTCGACCTGCGCGACCGACACGACCAGGGTCGCGGGGTCGAGGTCCTCGGTGGTCTCGGCGTTCGCGACCGCGGACTCCAGGACCTTGAGGACGGTCTCCGAGGCGGCCTGCGGCGCGAACTGCAGCGTCGCGCGGGCGTCCTCGACACCCATGCCGCGGACCAGGTCCACGACACGGCGGGCCTTCATCGGGGTGATCCGCACGAAGCGGGCGCTGGCGAACGCCCCCGGCTGGTCACCCAGCAGGGAGGTGCGGCGCGCGCTGGTGCGGGTGCGCTCGGTGGTGCTCATCGACGGCGCCCCTTCCGGTCGTCCTTGATGTGGCCGCGGAAGGTGCGGGTCGGGGCGAACTCGCCGAGCTTGTGCCCGACCATCGCGTCGGTGACGAACACCGGCACGTGCTTGCGACCGTCGTGGACGGCGATCGTGTGACCGATCATGTCCGGGACGATCATCGACCGGCGCGACCAGGTCTTGATGACGTTGTGGGAGCCCTTCTCGTTCTCCGCGTCCACCTTCTTCTGCAGGTGGTCGTCGACGAAGGGGCCCTTCTTCAGGCTGCGAGGCATCTCTGCTTATCCCTACCTAGTCCTGCTCAGCGCTTCTTGCCGGTGCGGCGGCGGCGGATGATCTGCTTGTCGCTGGCCTTGCGCTTGCGCGTGCGGCCCTCGGGCTTGCCCCACGGGGACACCGGGTGGCGACCACCGGAGGTCTTGCCCTCACCACCACCGTGCGGGTGGTCGACCGGGTTCATGACGACGCCGCGGACGGTCGGGCGCTTGCCCTTCCAGCGCATGCGGCCGGCCTTGCCCCAGTTGATGTTCGACTGCTCGGCGTTGCCGACCTCGCCCAGCGAGGCGCGGCAGCGGGCGTCGACGAACCGCATCTCGCCCGACGGCATGCGCAGCGTGGCGCGCGAGCCCTCCTTGGCGACCAGCTGGGCGCTGTTGCCGGCGGAGCGGGCGATCTTCGCGCCGCCGCCGGGGCGGAGCTCGACGCAGTGGATCGTCGTGCCGACCGGGATGTTGCGCAGCGGCAGGTTGTTGCCGGTCTTGATGTCGGCGCCAGGGCCCGACTCCACGACCGTGCCCTGGCGCAGGCCGCGCGGCGCGATGATGTAGCGCTTCTCGCCGTCGGCGTAGTGCAGCAGCGCGATGCGCGCGGTGCGGTTCGGGTCGTACTCGATGTGCGCGACCTTCGCCGGCACGCCGTCCTTGTCGTAGCGACGGAAGTCGATGATCCGGTAGGCGCGCTTGTGGCCGCCGCCCTGGTGGCGCGTGGTGATGCGGCCCTGGTTGTTGCGGCCGCCCTTCTTCGCCAGCGGGCGCGTGAGCGACTTCTCCGGGGTGGTCCGGGTGATCTCGACGAAGTCGGCCACCGAGCTGCCGCGGCGGCCCGGGGTGGTCGGCTTGTACTTACGGATAGCCATGTCTCAGATGTCCTCTCGCGTCCCGCTCAGCCGACCGGTCCGCCGAAGATGTCGATCCGGTCGCCCTCGGCGAGGGAGACGATCGCGCGCTTCGTGTCGTTGCGGCGGCCGATGCCGTAGCGGGTACGGCGGGCCTTGCCCTGGCGGTTCAGGGTGTTCACCGAGGTGACCTTGACGCCGAAGATCTTCTCGACGGCGATCTTGATCTCGGTCTTGTTGGCGTCCGGGCGGACGATGAACGTGTACTTGTTCGCGTCGAGCAGCCCGTAGCTCTTCTCGGAGACGACCGGCGCGATCAGGATGTCGCGCGGGTCCTTGTGCAGCGTGCTCACTTCTCGCCCTCCTCGCGGGTCGCGCCCTTCGCGGCGTGCGCGACGAACGCGTCGTACGCCTCGCGGGTGAACACGACGTCGTCGTTGACGAGGACGTCGTAGGTGTTCAGCTGGTCCGGGACGATCAGGTGCACCTCGGGCGCGTTGCGCAGCGACAGCCAGGTCAGGTGGTCCTCGCGGTCCACCACGACCAGGAAGCGGCGACGGTCGGCGAGCGCGTGCAGCGACGCCAGCGCGGCCTTGGTCGAGGGCACGTCGCCGTCGAGGAAGCCGTCGACCACGTGGACGCGGTCGTTGCGGGCCCGGTCGGACAGGGCGCCGCGGAGGGCGGCGGCCTTCATCTTCTTGGGGGTCCGCTGGCTGTAGTCGCGCGGCTGCGGGCCGTGGACGGTGCCACCGCCGGCGAACTGCGGCGCGCGGGTCGAGCCCTGGCGGGCGCGGCCGGTGCCCTTCTGGCGGTAGGGCTTGCGGCCACCACCGCGAACGGCGCCGCGGGTCTTGGTGGCGGCGGTGCCCTGGCGGGCCGCGGCCTGCTGGCCCACGACCACCTGGTGGATCAGCGACACGTTGGTCCTGGCGCCGAAGATCTCGGCGGGGAGGTCGACGTCGACCTTGCTCATCGGGAGGCCTCCTTCTTCGCCGCGGAACGCAGGACGACGACGCCGCCGCGGGGGCCGGGGACGGCACCCTTGACGAGCACGAGACCGCGCTCCGCGTCGACGGCGTGGACCGTGAGGTTCTGGGTGGTGACCGTCTCCGCACCCATCCGGCCGGACATCCGGGTGCCCTTGAAGACCCGGCCCGGCGTCGCGCAGGCACCGATGGAGCCCGGCTTGCGGTGGTTGCGGTGCGCGCCGTGCGAGGCGCCGACGCCGGAGAAGCCGTGACGCTTCATGGTTCCGGCGTAGCCCTTGCCCTTGCTGGTGGCGGTCACGTCGACGGCGTCGCCGACGGCGAACTCCTCGACGGTGAGCTCCTGGCCGACCTCGTAGGCGGAGGTGTCCGCGGTGCGGATCTCGACCACGTGGCGGCGCGGGGTCACGCCCGCCTTGGCGAACTGACCGGCGACCGGCTTGGTCACCTTGCGGGCCTCGATCTCGCCGAACCCGACCTGGACGGCGTTGTAGCCGTCGGTCTCCGGCCGGCGGATCGCGGTCACCACGTTGGTGGAGGCGGCGATCACGGTGACGGGGACGACCTTGTTGTCGGCGTCCCAGGTCTGGGTCATGCCGAGCTTGGTGCCCAGCAGGCCCTTCAGGGTGCGTTCGAAAGTCATGTCTTCAGCCTCAGAGCTTGATCTCGATGTCGACGCCGGCGGGCAGGTCCAGCCGCATGAGGGAGTCGACGGTCTTCGGCGTGGGGTCGATGATGTCGATGAGGCGCTTGTGGGTGCGCATCTCGAAGTGCTCGCGCGAGTCCTTGTACTTGTGCGGCGAGCGGATCACGCAGTACACGTTCTTTTCGGTCGGCAGCGGCACCGGGCCCGCGACGCGCGCGCCGGTACGGGTGACCGTGTCGACGATCTTCTGCGCGGAGGTGTCGATCACCTCGTGGTCGTAGGCCTTGAGCCTGATGCGGATCTTCTGTCCCGCCATAGGTCTGAGATGTCCTCACTCGAACGTGTACCGGAGTACAAGGGCGTACGTCGTGCTCGGTCCTGCGGTGCGGTCCCGGGTGGGTCCGCCCCGTTCGTGCCCGGCCTCGTCCGACCCCCGCGGTCGGGCGTGTCGCGCGGACTTCCTGCGCGACCCCGCACGTTCACGAGGCTGTCGGCCAGCGGTGCCACCCCGCGCGAGCGGGGCGGATCGGGTCTCCTGGATCGGTGCGGCCGCACGCCACCACCGTCGATCCCTGGAGACACGATGAAGTGGTCAAGCACTGCCACACCCCGGCAACCCGCCGGAGCAACCGCACTATCCTGACACCACCCGCCGACCTACTTCAAATCGGGTCGGCACCCGCGCTTGCGTGGGTGCCATCCGACGAGGGTCGAGACACCGGTGACGATACCTGCGGCCTCGGGCGCGCCTGTGGAACGAGGGCGCGTCGGGCGCCCCTCCCGGAACGAGACGGATGACCGCTCAGGTGGTCGAGCAGCCGAGCCGCGCCAGCGGCTCCGCGTCGTCGAGACCACCGGAGTCGGACCGCGCACCTCTCCCTGTGGTCTCGACGAGGCGGTGCGAGCGGCTCCCTTCGACGTCACCGGGTCTCGACCCGCGGCCGCGACCTCGTTCCTCGGTCGCGCGCTCGCTCGACCTCCTCGCCTCGCGACCTCGCAGGCTCGGTCGCGGGTTCGGACCTGACAGGATGGCCGCCACACAGGCTGGGCGAAGGGGGAGCGCATGGCACCGGAGGAGCAGTTCCCACCACCGGGCGCGCCACCGCCACCCGGGCCGCCCGGTCCGCCGTACGGGAGTGCCGCCGCGGCGCCGGGGTACGGCGCGCCGGGCCCCATGACCTACCAGGGGCCGCCGGCCTGGCAGGCGGGCCCGCCACCGTTCGCCGGGGCCGCCCACAAGCCGGGCGCGATCCCGATCCGCCCGCTGCGCCTCGGCGACATGTACGACGCCGCCTTCAAGATCATCCGCTTCAACCCCCGCGCGACCGTCGGGTCCGCGGCGCTGGTGGCGGCGGCCGCGATGGCCGTCCCGGTCGTGGTCACCCTCGTCCTGTCGGCGACGCTCGACCTGTCCCTTGGGTTCCTCGACCCGTCGACCACGACCACCCCCGGCGCCGCGCCGGAGCCGAGCGACGCCGACGCCATCGGCTTCATCGGCGCCTTCGGCTCCTTCGTGCTGGGCGCACTGGCCCAGTCCGTCGGTCTCGTCCTCGTGACCGGGATGATCGCCCACGTGACGATGGCGGCCGCCGTCGGACGACGGCTGTCCCTCAAGGAGGCGTGGGACGCCACCCACGGCCGCCGCTGGCGGCTGCTCGGCCTGACCTTCCTCATGGGGCTGGCGTACACGGTCGTCCTCGGCCTCTACATCGCCCTGTGGGTGGTGCTGGTCCTCGCCGTCGGCGAGCCCGTCGTCCTCGTGCTGTTCGGCATCGTCACCGTGCCTGCCGTGGTCGCGCTGTACGTCTGGGCGTGGGTGCGGCTCAGCTACCTCGCCGTCCCCGCCCTGATGCTCGAGCGCACGGGCGTCCTCGCCGCCCTCGGGCGGGCGTTCCGCCTGACGCGCCGGCAGTTCTGGCGCACGCTCGGCATCGCCCTGCTGACCGGCCTGATCGCGCAGATCGCGGGGAGCATCATCAGCTTCCCGGTCTCGCTGCTGGCCCAGCTGTCGCTGGCGCTACCGGCGCTGGGTGGCTACCAGGTCTTCGTGTTCGTCCTCGGGCAGGCGCTGTCCACCGTGGTGGTCGCCGCCTTCGTCTCGCCGTTCTCCGCCGCCGTCACCTCCCTGCAGTACGTCGACCAGCGCATGCGCAAGGAGGCGCTGGACGTCGAGCTCCTCGCCCGCGCGGGGATCACCTCGCCGTGACCGGGCTCGAGCCCTCGGGCGACGAGGCGCGGGAGGAGCTCCGCCGCGAGCTGCTCCTGCCCGAGTACAACCAGGAGAACCCCGTCCTGCGGTTCCTGGACTGGTTGTCGCGCTGGCTCGACGAGGGCCTGCGCCGGGCCGGTGAGACCGACCCGCTCGTCGCCGCCGCCGCGATGGTGGTGCTCGTCGCCCTCGCCCTGGCCCTGCTGTGGCTGCTCTCCCGCGCCCGCGGCGACCGCGGCCGACGCACCGCCGGCGAGGGTGTGCTGGACGACGTGCGCGCCACCGCCGACGAGCTGCGCGCCGCCGCTGAGGCCGCCCTCGCGGAGGGCCGCCTGCCCGAGGCGTTCGCCGACGCCTTCCGCGCCCTCGCCGTCCGGCAGGTCGAGCGGGGCCGCCTGGCCGACCTGCCCGGGCTCACCGCCCGCGAGATCGCGACCACCCTCGCCGACGACCACCCCGGCCGTGAGGCGGCGCTGCGCCGGGCGGCGTCCGGCTTCGACGAGGTCGTCTACGGCGAACGGTCGCTGCCCGAGGACCGCGTGCGCGAGGTCCTCGCCCTCGACGGCGACCTGGCGGGCGTCCGGTGAGCGCGGCCACGGCCGACCCGCCGGCCCCGCCGACCCCGTCCGCCGGGGCCGACCGGACCTCCGGGGCCCGCCGGTTCCTGCCCCGCCGCTCGACCGTGCTGGTCGTCCTCGTCGTGCTGCTCACCGTCGTCCTGGTCGCCCTCACCGCGCGCGACGCCACCCGCACCGACCCGCTCGACCCGCGCAACCCCTCCCCCAGCGGCGCCCAGGCGCTCGCCCGGGTGCTCGACGACGAGGGCGTGGAGGTGGACGTCGTCCGCGACCTCGAGGCCTTCGAGCGCACCGAGGTCGACGGCGGCACGACCGTCCTCGTCACCTCGCCGTACGGCCTCGGCGGGTCGGTCACCGACCGGCTCCTCGAGCACGCTGCCGACGGCCAGCTGGTCGTCGCGGGTGCCGGGGCGGGCGCGGTGGGCATCGTGGACGACGCCGACACCCCCACCTTCGTCGACGGCCCCGAGGACGTCCCTGCCGACTGCACCGGCGACGCCTCCGGGGGCGCGGACCTGACGGACCTCGAGATCACGGTCGACACCGCCGAGGCCTACCCGTTCGACGGGTGCTTCGCCGTCGACGAGGGGTCGCTGCTCGTCAGCCCGCGCCCCGGCGTGAGCGTGCTCGGGGCGGACGGCGTCCTGTCGAACGAGCAGATCCTGCGCGCGGACAACGCCGCCGTGGCGCTCCGCCTGCTGGGGGCGCGCGAGCGGCTGGTCTGGTTCGTGCCGGACCCCGCCGACCTGTCGGCCGGCGACAGCGCCGCCCCGTCGTCGCTGCTGCCGCCCTGGCTGGGCCCGTCGCTGTGGCTGCTGCTCCTGACCTCGTTCGTGGCCATCTACTGGCGCGCCCGCCGGTTCGGGCCCCTCGTGACCGAGCCGCTGCCCGTCCACGTCAAGGCCTCCGAGACGACCCGCAGCCGCGGACGGCTCTACCACCGCGGCCGGGACCGGGGCCACGCCGCCGGGGCCCTGCGCCGCGCCACCCGCGAGCGGCTCGCCACCCGGCTGGGGATCCCCGCCGCACCGGCCGCGCCCGGCGCCCCGGACCCCGTCGTCCTCGACGTCGCGCGGCGCACGGCGCGGCACCCCGCCGAGGTCGCCTGGCTGCTCGACCCGACCGCTCCCCCACCGGAGTCCGACACCGAGCTCGTCGACCTGGCCGACGCGCTCGCCGCGCTCGACAGAGAGGTACGCCGCACATGACCCACGACCCCACGACGGACGGCGGGATGCTCGCGAAGGACCCTGGCGAGCAGACCCGCGCCCGACCCGCGGGCGGCCCCTCCGGCGGGGAGGCCCGCGAGCGCCTCTCCGACGTGCGCCGCGAGGTGGCGAAGGCCGTGGTCGGCCAGGACGCCGCCGTCTCGGGCCTGCTGGTGGCGCTCCTGTGCGGCGGGCACGTGCTGATGGAGGGCGTGCCGGGCGTGGCCAAGACGCTGCTGGTGCGGACCCTCGCCGGCGCGCTCGACGTCGACACCCGGCGGGTGCAGTTCACCCCCGACCTGATGCCGGGCGACATCACCGGCTCGATGGTCATCGACGCCGCCCACCAGGGTGAGCTGACCTTCCGCCAGGGCCCGGTGTTCACCAACCTGCTCCTCGCCGACGAGATCAACCGGACGCCGCCCAAGACGCAGAGCGCCCTGCTCGAGGCGATGGAGGAGGGCCAGGTCTCGGTCGACGGCCGCTCCCGCCCGCTGCCCTCCCCGTTCCTGGTCGCCGCCACGCAGAACCCCGTCGAGTACGAGGGCACCTACCCCCTGCCGGAGGCGCAGCTGGACCGGTTCCTGCTGAAGGTCGTGCTGCCGATCCCCGAGCGCGCGCAGGAGATGGAGGTGCTCCGGCGACACGCGGGCGGTTTCGACCCCCGCGACGTCCGGGGCGCGGGGGTGAGGGCCGTGGCCGGGCCGGACGACGTCCTCGCCGGACGCGCGGCCGTCGCCCGGGTCCAGGTCTCCGACGAGGTCGCCGGCTACATCGTCGACGTCGCCCGCGCCACCCGGGACTCCCCGTCGCTCAGCCTCGGGGTCAGCCCGCGCGGCGCCACCGCCCTGATGCGCGCCGCCCGCGCCTGGGCGTGGTTGAACGGGCGCGACTTCGTCACCCCCGACGACGTGAAGGCACTCGCCCACGCCACGCTGGTGCACCGCCTCGGCCTGCGGCCCGAGGCCGAGCTGGAGGGCACCGACGTCGCGCAGGTGCTGGCGTCCGCGCTCGGCTCGGTCCCGGTGCCCCGCTAGGCGCCCGGCGTGGTCCTCACCTGGCGGGTCCCGGCCCTGCTCGCCCTCGGCGTGCTGCCCCTGGTGCTGCGCCCGAGCGCCGGCGTCGGCTGGGGCTGGGTGGGCCTGGTCCTGCTGGTCGGGCTCGTGGACCTCCTGCTCGCGCCGTCCACCGACCGGCTCGAGGTGGGCCGCGAGCCCACGGGGTCTGTCCGCACCGGCGAGCGGACGAGCACGACGCTCGTCGTCACCAACACCGGACGCCGCCGCCTGAGGGGCGCGCTGCGCGACGCCTGGCAGCCCACGGCCGGCGCCACCGGCAACCGCCACCGCCTGGGCCTCGACCCCGGCGGCACCGCCCGGCTCACCACCGCCCTCACCCCGGTGCGGCGCGGCGACCTGCGGGCGGCCGGCGTGACCGTGCGGTCCTCGGGGCCCCTGCGGCTCGTCGCGCGCCAGCGGACCCGCGAGGTGCCCGGTGCCGTCCGCAGCCTCCCGCCGTTCGAGTCGCGCAAGCACCTGCCCAGCCGGCTCGCACGGCTGCGCGAGCTCGACGGCCGCGCCGCCGTCCGGGTGCGCGGGCAGGGGACGGAGTTCGACTCCCTGCGCGAGTACGTCGACGGCGACGACGTCCGCTCCATCGACTGGCGGGCCAGCGCCCGGACCCGCACCGTCGTCGTCCGGACCTGGCAGCCGGAGCGCGACCGCCGCGTCGTCCTCGTCCTCGACACCTCGCGGGTCTCCGCCGGGCGGGTCGACGACGTCCCGCGCCTCGACTCCGCGATGGACGCCGCCCTCTTGCTCGCCGCACTCGCCGCCCGCGCCGGCGACCGCGTGGACTTCGTCGCCGGCGACCGCCGCGTCCGCTCCCGGGTCCGCTCGACCGGGTCCCGGGCGATCGCCGGGACCCTGCAGGACGCGATGGCGGACCTCTCCCCCGTGCTCGCGGAGGCGGACTGGTCCGCGCTGGCCGCGGCGGTCAACGCGATGGGTCGCCGCCGCTGCCTCGTCGTCCTGCTCACGCCGTTGGAGCCGGCCGCCGTCGAGGAGAGCCTGCTGCCGACGCTGGTCACGCTCACGCGCCACCACCGCGTCGTCCTCGCCTCGGTGCGCGACCCCGAGCTCGAGCGGCTGGCCACCGCCCGCGGCACCGTCGCCGAGACCTACGGCGCCGCAGCCGCCGAGCAGGCCCTCGGCCGGCGCCGCCGCACCGCCGACATGCTGCGGACCCTCGGCGTCGACGTGGTCGACGCGGACGCCGAGTCGCTGCCCCCGGCCCTCGCCGACCACTACCTGTCGCTCAAGGCCCGCGGCCTCCTCTGAGGCTCCCCCGTGGGCTCCCCCGGAGCTGCTCGGACCTCCTGGGGGCCCCGGCGTCCGGGAGCCGCGTCAGGCCGCGGTCGCGACCCGGTCCTCGAGCAGCGCGGCGTCGAGGTCGCCGTCGTGACCGCGACGGTGGGCCGCGCGGCCCACGACGAAGACGTAGGCGAGGAACAGGACCTCGGCGACGACCCCGATCCCCACCCGCGCCCAGGTGGGGAGGCCGGACGGCGTCACGAAGCCCTCGATGAGGCCGCTGACGAACAGGACGGCGGCGAGGCCGAGCGCCATGGTGCCGATCGTGCGGCCCTCGCGGGCCAGCGACGTCGCCCGGCTGACGGGCCCCGGGGAGACCCAGGACCAGAACAGCCGCAGACCGGTGCCACCGGCGACGAAGATCGCCGTCAGCTCCAGCAGTCCGTGCGGCAGCAGCAGGCCCCAGAAGAAGGCGCCCTGGTCGGCCCGGTGCATGATCGCGCCGATGATCGCGAGGTTGGCGAGGTTCTGGAAGAGCAGGTAGATCACGGGGAAGCCGAGGATGCCGAGCGCCAGGCACAGCGCGCTGACCCAGGCGTTGTTCACCCACACCTGCGCGGCGAACTCGCCGGCGGCGTACTCGCTGTAGTAGCCCTCGAAGTCCTCGTTGACGAGCTGGTCGATCTGCTCGGGACCGAGCAGGGTCTGCTCGACCTGCGGGTTCGCGAGCAGCCACAGGATCATGACCGCGGTGACGATCGCGCTGCCGGCGATCGTGCCGAGCCACCACCAGCGCAGGCGGTACAGCGCGCCCGGGAACCGCTCGGTGAAGAACGACGTGACGCTGCGCCAGGTCGTGATCCGCGCGCCCTCCGACCGGGTGCGGGCCCGGGCGAGCAGCGAGCTGAGGTAGGCGACCAGCGAGGCGTCGGGGGCGGAGGTCCGGACGACGGAGAGGTGCGTGGCCACCCGCTGGTACAGCTCGACGAGCTCGTCGGCCTCCGCGCCGCTCGGGCGGCCGCGACGCACCAGCTCCTCGAGCCGCCGCCACTCGGCGTGGTGCGCGGCCACGTAGGCGTCCAGGTCCACGGCGCCGATCCTAGGGGCCCGCCGCGGCGGGCCTCCTACGATGAGCCCGATGGACGCCCACCCCTCCGCCGGCGCACGCGAGCTGGCCACCCTGACCGACGACGACCTCGTCACCGGCGAGGCCGTCGCGCTCGACCTGCCGCCCGCCGGGCTCGCCGTCCGGATCGGCTCGGGGCTCGTCGACGTGGTCGCCACCCTGGTCCTGCTGGTGGTGGGGGCCTTCACCGTCGTCCTCGGGGCGGCCGGGAGCAGCGGTGCCGTCCAGACCATCGCGTTCATCGGGCTGACGGTGACGGTGTTCCTCGTCTTCCCGACCACGATGGAGACGCTCACGCGCGGCCGCACCCTGGGCAAGCTGGCCTTCGGGCTGCGGACCGTGCGCGAGGACGCCGGCCCCATCTCGTTCCAGCACGCCCTCGTGCGGTCGATGATCGGGTACGTCGAGATCTACGCCCTCACCGGCGTCCCGGCCTTCTTCTCCATGCTGCTGTCGTCGAAGGGCAAGCGCCTCGGGGACTACGCCGCCGGCACGTACGTCGTCCGCGAGCGCGTGCCGCTGCGGCTCGACGTCCCCGCCGCCATGCCGCCGCCGCTGGCCGGGTGGGCGCAGCGGGCCGACATGACGGCGCTGCCGACGTCGCTGGCGCTGGCGGTGCGGCAGTTCCTCGGTCGTGCCGCGACGCTGGAGCCGGCGAGCCGGCACACCATCGGCGCCGACCTGGCCCGCCAGGTGTCGGCGCACGTGGCTCCCCCGCCCCCGCCGGGCACCCCGCCGGAGGCGTTCCTCGCGGCGGTCGTGGCCGAGCGGCGCGAGCGCGACGCCCGGCGGCTGGCGCGGGAGGCGCAGCTGCGTCACCGCCTGGTCTCGGGCCGGTGAGCGCGGGAGCCCTCGCGGCGAGCGTCGCCCGGCTGCTGCTCGGGGCGTTCCTGGTGCTCGCCGGGGTGGCCCACCTCGTGGTCCCCGACGAGTTCCTCGCCCAGGTCCCGCCGTTCCTGCCCGCTCCGGGCGCGATCGTGCTGGTCTCCGGGCTGGTCGAGATCGTCCTCGGCCTCGCCGCGCTCCTCGCGCCCGCTGACCGTCGTCCGGTGGTGGGGCTGGCGGTCGCCGGCCTGTTCGTGGTCGTTTTCCCCGGCAACGTCTCCCAGTACCTCACCGCGACCGACGCCTTCGGCCTCGACACCGACGGCGCCCGTGCGACCCGCCTGCTCTTCCAGCCGCTTTTGGTGGCGTGGGCGCTGTGGTGCACCGGCGCCTGGCGCCGCCTGCGCCCGGCCCCCTAGGTCGAGTCGGCACGTCTGCGCACCCCAGAGGGGTCGAGTCGGCACGTCTGCGCACCTCGGAGGGCTCGAGTCGGCACGTCTGCGCACCCCAGAGGGGTCGAGTCGGCACGTCTGCGCACCCCAGGGCCGGGGCCGAGACCGCCGTACGAGGCAACGGGTCTCGACAGGCTCGACCGCCGGTGGTCGAGCCTGTCGAGACCCTCGACGTGCGCAGACGTGACGACTCGACGCCGCCCAGCTGCGCAGACGTGACGACTCGACGCCCCCCAGCTGCGCAGACGTGACGACTCGGCGTCAGCTGATGCGGACCTCGCCGGTGCCGGGGTTGCGGGCGTCCTCGTCGTACGGCGTGACGACGACCTCGTACTCGCCGACCTCCGCCTGGATCGTGCACTCCTCCGGGAAGGTGATGAGGGAGTCCTCGTTGCAGACCTCGTTGCCGTCGGGGTCGTTGACGACCATGACGATGTCGGTCTCGACGTCGGACTGGGCCTCGATGCGCAGGCGGCCGGGCGAGGAGACGGTCACGGTGACGACGGCGGGGCCGGAGGACAGGTCGAAGTCGACGACGTCGCTGCCGCCGCCCCCGCCGCCCGGGTCCTCGGTCGGGCCCTCGGTCGGCGAGGACTCCTCGGTCGGCGTGGACTCCTCCGTCGGGCTGGCCTCGGACGACGACTCGGTGGGCGACGGCTCCGAGGACGACGACTCGGTCCCGCTGGCGGTGTTGCTGTCGTCGTCGTCACCGCCGAAGGCGGCGACCAGGCCCCAGATCACGAGGCCCAGCACCAGCAACGTCGCCAGACCGGCGCCGATGAGCACGCCGGGGTTCATGCCCTTCTTGGGGGGCATGCCGCCGCCCTGCGCCTGCCAGGGCTGTCCACCGGGCGGGGGTCCCTGCTGCCAGCCGCCGCCCTGGGGGCCCGGCTGGGACTGCCAGGGTCCCGGCTGCTGACCCTGCCAGCCCCCGGCCGGCGGCCCGCCCTGCCAGGACGGGCCCGGCTGGCCGGACTGCTGCGGACCGGACTGCTGCCACGGCCCCTCGCCGCTGGGCTGCTGACCACCCCACTGCTGGCCCGCCTGAGGGCCCGACTGCTGACCGGGCTGCTGACCCGGCAGCTGACCGGGCTGCTGCCAGACCGAGGGGTCCTGCGCGGCCCGGGTGACGTCGGCGTCGCCGGCGACCGGGAGCGAGCAGAAGGGGCAACGGTCCTCACCGGCGGCGAACTGCGTGCCGCACCGGACACAGGTGTTCATGGGCTCCTCCTGGAGCGACGAGCTGGAAGGTGCGACGCGGTCGTCGCTGGCTGAGCGTAGGACCGCGACGTGGGGCTGCACCAGACAATTGGCATGCCGGTGACCGATCCGAGACGCGGGCCCCCGGCGTCCGGCCGCGGCTCCGCGGACGGTCACTCGATCTCGACCGTTCCCGTCCCGCCCGGGTCGCCGCTGTAGGTGGACACGACGACGTCGTACACCGCACCGACCTGCGGGTTTCCCAGCGTGCAGCTCTCCGGGTCGACGAAGCTGGCGTCGCTGCGGCACGCCTCGACCCCGCGCGGGCCGGTGACGGTGAGGACGATGTCCTCGGGCGCGTCGGGCGACGCCGTCACGGTGGTCGGACCGTCGACCGCGATGGTCAGGTCGATCGACTGCGACCCCGACGCCAGGTCGTAGGTCGTGCTGGTCCCGTCCGTCCCGGTCGCGTCGGGGCTGTCGGGCTCCGTGGCCTGCTCGGCGGAGGCCGACGGGCTCGGCGAGGACGGTTCGGCGGACGGCGACGCGGAGGACTCCGCCGTGCGGTCGTCGCCGTCCGAGACCGTGCTGGTGACGGCCCACGCGCCGAGCCCGACGACGAGGAGCATCGCGGCACCTCCGCCGACCAGCGCGGCCAGGCGGCCCTTCGAGTGCCCCCGCGCCGGTGCCGGCGGCACCGGCCGGCCGAGCCGGGGCGGCACCTGCCCGTAGGGCTGGGAGTACTCCGGACCGCCGTACGGCTGCCGGCCGTACGCCGGGTGCTGCGGGTAGGGCGGCGGTGGCTGCTGGTAGGGCGCCTGCTCCCCGGGCGCGGGGGCGCTCCCCGGACCGCGTCGGCCGGAAGCCGTGCGGGTGGCCTCCGGGTCGGGGGCGCAGTGCGGGCAGGGACCCTCCGCGGAGAGCGGACGGCCGCAGGTGGGGCAGGACGGCATGGCAGGCTCCTCGATCGACGACAGGCGGTCCCGAGCCCACGACGCCGGTGATCGTAGGCACGGGCCCCGGTCGCCGGGAAACCAATTACGCCGACCGGTCCGCACCGGTCACGGCGCCTTCCCCGGACACGCGACAGGGCCGCCCACCTGACGGTGGACGGCCCTGTCTCCCCGAGATCCCTCACCCCTCGCGGGGCGGAGTCCGTGTGCCCTCGCGGGCGGTGCCGCTGCTCAGTAGTTGGTGAACAGCAGGCGGTTGGGCGACCCGTTCGTGCCGGACACGACGCCGGAGGTGGCGTTGCCCAGGATCGCGTTGGTCACCGTCGACGGGCTGGCGCCGCGGTTGACCTGCAGGTACTGCGCGGCGACACCGGCGACGTGGGGCGACGCCATCGAGGTGCCCGAGATCGTCCGGGTGGCGGTGCTGCTGCCGATCCAGGCCGACGTGATGTCCGAGCCCGGCGCGAAGATGTCGACGCAGGAGCCCCAGTTGGAGAACGACGACCGCGCGTCGCTCATCGTGGTCGAGGCCACGGTGATGGCCGACGACGCGCGGGCGGGCGAGACGTTGCAGGCGTTCTGGTTCTCGTTGCCCGCGGCGACGACGGTGGTGACGCCGGAGTTCGTCATGCGGGAGACGGCCGAGTCGGTGGCGGTGTTGGCGCCGCCGCCGAGGCTCATGTTCGCGACGGCGGGGCCGCCGCGGCCGGCGACCCAGTCCATGCCGGCGACGACGCCGGAGTTGGTGCCGGACCCGTCGCAGCCGAGGACGCGGACGGGCACGAGGGTGACCTGCTTGGCCACGCCGTACGTCGTGCCGCCGACGGTGCCGGCGACGTGGGTGCCGTGGCCGTTGCAGTCGGTGGTGCCGCGGCCGTCGTTGATGGCGGTGTAGCCGGAGGCCAGCCGGCCGCTGAACTCGTTGTGGGCCTGGATGCCGGTGTCGATGATGTACGCCGTCACGCCCGAGCCGGTGGCGTTGTAGGTGAACGTGCCGCTGCGGGGCAGGTTCCGCTGGTCGATGCGGTCGATGCCCCAGGTGGCGTTGTTCTGCGTGGCGGACGCGGTGACGACGCTGTCCTCGGCGACGAACGCGACGTCCGGGTTCGCGCGGACGGCGGCCAGCTCGGCGGCGGTCAGCTCGGCGGAGTAGCCGCCCAGGTCGTCGTACACGCGCTCGACGGTGCCGCCCTCGGCGAAGAGGCCACCGCGGGCCTCGGCGCGGGAGGCCTCGGCACCCGGCTCGAGCATCACGATGTACTGCCCGGAGATGGCGTCCGCACCAGCCTGGACCAGCGGCGCCCGCTCCTGCTCGACGTCGCCCGCGGCGTTGGCGGGGGCGCTCACGGCACCCAGCGCGGTGGCGCCCAGCGCCGTCATGGCCAGGCTCGCGACCCCGACCGCAGTCCTCTTCAGCATCCTGTGACCTCCCGGGCCCGATCGGGGCCCTCCTGTTCTCGCCGTCCGCGCCTCCGCGGTCCGGGGGCGGCCCGAGCCGCCGGGACCGACCCTCTCCCGCGGGAGGAGGGAGGGGGTAGAGGGGAAACCCTTGACCGGGCGAGGGGCGCGCCCCGGTGGGTCAGCGGGCGGCGCGGTACAGGAGGTCGACGGGCTCGCGGCCCTCGGCGACGCCCTTGCGCTCGAAGCGGGTGACGGGACGCTCGTCCCAGCGCTCCACCTCGCCCCCGACGAGGCCCGGCTCGGCGTCGAGCACCTCGCGCATCTGACGGGCGTAGTCGACCCAGTCGGTGGCGAGGCGCCAGGCGGCGCCGGGCGCGAGGCGGGAGGCGGCGACGGCCGCGAACGCCGGGGACACCAGCCGGCGCTTGTGGTGCCGGGTCTTGGGCCAGGGGTCGGGGAAGAAGGTCCAGAGCTCGGCCAGCCCACCGGGGGCGACCCGCTGGTCGAGGAACCACGCGGCGTCCACGGCGCACAGGCGCACGTTCGTCACGCCGGCCTCGCCGAGCGCCTCGAGGGTCGAGGCAATGCCGGGCCGCCACACCTCCAGGGCGAGCACGTCGTACGACGGGCGGGCGGCGGCGAGCGCGACGGTGGCCTCGCCGACCCCGGAGCCGATCTCGACCACCAGCGGCGCGCGCCGGCCGAAGTGCTCGGCGAGGTCGAAGCGGTCGTCGTCGACCGCGTCGGTCGGGATCACGAGGTCACCGGCGTGGGCGTCCCACGCTCGCTGCTGGCGGTCGGTGAACCGCGCGCCGCGGCGCGAGTAGGACAGCACCTCGCGGACGCGTCGCCCGTCGTCGGTGAGCTTGCGGTGGGGTCGCGCGGGCGCGCTGGTGGACCGGCCTGGGGGCTGGTCGACGGGCTGGTCGATGGCAGGACTCCTCGGGACAGCACAGCGCCCCCGGGGCGGACCCGGGGGCGCTGCGTGGATGGTGCTGGGTGCTGCTGGGTGGTGCGGGTCGTGCTAGGCGCGGGGCGCCAGGGTCACTTGGTGACCTTGGTGACCCGGCCGGCGCCGACGGTGCGGCCACCCTCGCGGATCGCGAAGCGCAGACCCTCGTCCATGGCGACGGGCTGGATCAGCTCGACCGACATCTCGGTGTTGTCGCCCGGCATGACCATCTCGGTGCCCTCGGGCAGCGTGACGACGCCGGTGACGTCCGTGGTCCGGAAGTAGAACTGCGGACGGTAGTTGTTGAAGAACGGCGTGTGGCGGCCGCCCTCCTCCTTGCTCAGGATGTAGACCGAGGCGTCGAAGTTGGTGTGCGGGGTGGTCGTGCCCGGCTTGATCACGACCATGCCGCGCTCGACGTCCTCGCGCTTCGTGCCGCGGAGCAGCAGCCCGACGTTCTCGCCGGCCTGGCCCTCGTCGAGCAGCTTGCGGAACATCTCGACGCCGGTGACGGTCGACTTCTGCGACTTCTCGCGGATGCCGACGATCTCGACCTCCTCGTTGACCTTGACGATGCCACGCTCGATGCGGCCGGTGATGACCGTGCCGCGACCGGTGATGGTGAAGACGTCCTCGACGGGCATGAGGAACGGCTTGTCGGTGTCACGCTCGGGGGTCGGGATGTAGTCGTCGACGGCCTGCATGAGCTCGAGGACGCTGTTGGCCCACTTCTCCTCGCCCTGGAGGGCGGGGAACGCGGCCACCTGGACGACGGGGATGTCGTCGCCGGGGAACTCGTACTCGGTGAGGAGCTCGCGCACCTCCATCTCGACGAGCTCGATGAGCTCCTCGTCGTCGACCATGTCGCACTTGTTGAGCGCGACCACCAGGGCGGGGACGCCGACCTGGCGGGCGAGCAGCACGTGCTCGCGGGTCTGCGGCATCGGGCCGTCGGTCGCCGCGACCACCAGGATGGCGCCGTCCATCTGCGCCGCGCCGGTGATCATGTTCTTGATGTAGTCGGCGTGACCGGGGCAGTCGACGTGCGCGTAGTGGCGCGCGTCGGTCTGGTACTCGATGTGCGCGATGGAGATGGTGATGCCGCGCTGGCGCTCCTCCGGGGCCTTGTCGATCATGTCGAAGGCCTGGGTGTCCGGGTTGGCCGCCGGGTCCTTGTCGTGGAGCGTCTTCGAGATGGCAGCCGTCAGCGTCGTCTTGCCGTGGTCGATGTGACCGATCGTGCCGATGTTGACGTGCGGCTTGCTCCGCTCGAACTTCGCCTTAGCCACTTGGGGCTCCTCCTGTGATGGGTTGTGCGGAAACTGGGGTGGGGTGGTGCGGGCCGGGGCCCACGTGAGAGGCGCGCGAGCTACTCGCCGCGCACCTTCTTGACGATCTCCTCGGCCACGCTGGAGGGAACCTCGGCGTACGAGTCGAACTCCATCGAGTACGACGCCTGACCGGAGGTCTTCGACCGCAGGTCGCCAACGTACCCGAACATCTCGGACAGGGGGACGAGCGCGTTGACCACACGGTCGCCGTGCCGCTCCTCCATGCTCTGCACCTGGCCGCGACGGCTGTTGATGTCGCCGATGACGTCACCCAGGTAGTCGTCCGGGGTGGTCACCTCGACCGCGAACATGGGCTCGAGCAGGACCGGCTTCGCGATGCGCGCGGCCTCCTTGAACGCCTGGTTGCCCGCGATCTTGAAGGCCAGCTCGGAGGAGTCGACGTCGTGGTACTGACCGTCCTCGAGGGTGACCTTCACGTCGACCATCGGGTAGCCGGCGAGCACGCCGAACTCCATGGCCTCCTGGGCGCCCTGGTCGACCGAGGGGATGTACTCCTTCGGCACGCGACCACCGGTGACGGCGTTGACGAACTCGTAGCCCGCGCCGTTGCCGGTCTCCTCGTCGAGGCTGGGCTCGATCGAGATGATGACCTTCGCGAACTGCCCGGACCCACCGGTCTGCTTCTTGTGGGTGTAGGAGTGGTTCTCCACCTTGCGGCGGATGGTCTCGCGGTAGGCCACCTGCGGCTTGCCGACGGTCGCCTCGACGCGGAACTCGCGCTTCATCCGGTCGACGAGGATGTCGAGGTGCAGCTCGCCCATGCCGGCGATGATGGTCTGCCCCGTCTCCTCGTCGGTCTTGACGGTGAAGGTGGGGTCCTCGTCGGAGAGGCGCTGGATCGCGGTGCCCAGCTTCTCCTGGTCGGACTTCGTCTTCGGCTCGATGGCCACCTCGATCACCGGGGCCGGGAAGGTCATCGACTCCAGGATCACCGGGTCGGACTGGGCGCACAGGGTGTGCCCGGTCTTGGTGTCCTTGAGGCCCATGACGGCCACGATCTGGCCGGCGCCGACCTTCGCGATCTCCTCACGCTTGTTCGCGTGCATCTGGTAGACCTTGCCGATCCGCTCCTTCTTGCCGTTGACCGAGTTGATCACGGTGCCGCCGGCCTCGAGCACGCCGGAGTAGACGCGCACGTAGGTCAGCTTGCCGAGGTGCGGGTCGGAGGCGATCTTGTAGGCCAGGCCGGAGAACGGCTCGTCGTCGGACGGCTTGCGGACGATCTCGATGCTCTCGTCCTTGACGTCGTGACCCACGATGCCCTCGACGTCCACGGGGGACGGCAGGTACTTCACGACCGCGTCGAGCAGGGGCTGCACGCCCTTGTTCTTGAACGCGGTGCCGCACAGCACCGGGTTGAGCTTGTCGGCCAGCGTCGCGCGGCGGATGGCGGCCTCGATCTCCTCGACCGACAGCTCCTCGCCCTCGAGGTACTTCTCCATGACGTCGTCGTCGGCCTCGGCGAGGGTCTCGAGCAGCTTCTCGCGGTACTCCGCGGCCTGCTCGGCGAGCTCGGCGGGGATCTCCTCGACGGAGTAGTCCTCACCGATGGTGGTCTCGCCACGCCAGGTCAGCGCACGCATCTGCACGAGGTCGACGACACCGAGGAAGTCGGACTCCGCGCCGATCGGCAGCTGCAGGACCAGCGGGGTGGAGTTGAGGCGCTCGACCATCATGTCGACGCAGCGGAAGAAGTCCGCGCCGGTGCGGTCCAGCTTGTTGACGAAGCACATCCGCGGCACGGCGTACTTGTTCGCCTGGCGCCACACCGTCATCGTCTGGGGCTCGACGCCCGCGACGCCGTCGAACACGGCGACGGAGCCGTCGAGGACGCGCAGCGAGCGCTCGACCTCGGCGGTGAAGTCGACGTGCCCGGGGGTGTCGATGATGTTGATCTGGTGGTCCTTCCACCAGCAGGTGGTCGCGGCGGAGGTGATCGTGATGCCGCGCTCCTGCTCCTGCTCCATCCAGTCCATGACGGCCGCGCCGTCGTGGACCTCACCGATCTTGTAGGAGATGCCGGTGTAGAACAGGATCCGCTCGGTGGTGGTGGTCTTGCCGGCGTCGATGTGCGCCATGATGCCGATGTTGCGGACGACCTTCAGGTCGGTCGTGATGTTCACAGCCACGTGAGTGATGACCCCTTAGGACGGCTGGAGTGCGGATGGGCTGCTGGGTGTCCGGCCCCGGGTCCGGGGCCGGACGGCGTCACCAGCGGTAGTGGGCGAAGGCGCGGTTGGCCTCGGCCATCTTGTGGGTGTCCTCGCGCTTCTTCACCGCGGCACCGAGGCCGTTCGAGGCGTCGAGGATCTCGTTCATGAGCCGCTCGGTCATGGTCTTCTCGCGGCGGGCCTGGGCGTAGGAGACGAGCCAGCGCAGCGCGAGCGTGTTGCTGCGGCCGGGCTTGACCTCGATCGGCACCTGGTACGTCGCACCGCCGACGCGGCGGGACTTGACCTCGATGGAGGGGCGGACGTTGTCGAGCGCGCGCTTCAGCGTGACGACGGGGTCGGTGCCGGTCTTCTCGCGGCACCCCTCCATCGCGGTGTAGACGATGCGCTGCGCGACCTGCTTCTTGCCGTCCTGGAGCACCTTGCTCACGAGCTGCGAGACGACCGGCGACCCGTAGACCGGGTCGACGTCGACGGGGCGCTTGGCGGCGGGACCCTTGCGCGGCATCAGCCCTTCTCCTTCTTCGCTCCGTAGCGGCTGCGGGCCTGCTTGCGGTTCTTGACACCCTGGGTGTCCAGCGACCCGCGGATGATCTTGTAGCGGACGCCGGGGAGGTCCTTCACCCGGCCGCCGCGGACGAGCACGATCGAGTGCTCCTGGAGGTTGTGGCCCACGCCCGGGATGTACGCCGTGACCTCGACGCCGCTGCTCAGGCGCACGCGGGCGACCTTGCGGAGGGCGGAGTTCGGCTTCTTCGGGGTGGTGGTGTAGACGCGGGTGCAGACGCCGCGACGCTGGGGCGAACCCTGCAGGGCGGGTGTCTTGTTCTTCGACACCTTGTCTGCGCGGCCCTTGCGGACCAGCTGCTGAATGGTGGGCACCGGGTGGTTCCCTCTCTTGTTCGCTCTCAGTACCCGGCGCTCTGCCGGGCACGGTGAAGTGTGCTGGTCGGGTGATCCTCACCCCGAGGTCGGGCGTGTCGTAGCACGAGCCCTTACTTCACGGGCACACGCGAGGACGCCTGGTGCTGCCAGACACGAGACTCGAGGCTACGCGGTCGCCCTGAGCGGGTCAAAACGCCCCGGGAGCGGGCGAAGACGAGCGTCGCGAGGAGCACGCCGAGCACGGTGGCCGCGCCGCCGCCGATCAACGTCCACCGGGCGCCGAACGTCTCGCCGACCCAGCCGACCAGCGGTGCGCCGAGCGGCGTGCCGCCCATGAAGATCATGAGGTAGAGCGACATGACGCGTCCCCGCAGCTCCGGCGCGGTCGTCAGCTGCATGGTCGTGTTCGCCGCCGTGATCATGGTGAGCGCGGTGAGGCCGAGCAGCGGCAGCCACGCGGCGAAGGTGACGTACGTCGGCAGCAGGCCGGCCACGACCTCGACCACCCCGAAGGCCAGGGCCGACCCGACGACCAGCCGCAGGCGGATGGTCGCGCGGCGGGCCGCGAGCAGGGCCCCGGTGAGGGAGCCGACGGCCATGACGGTGCCGAGCAGGCCGTACTCGGCCGCGCCCTTGCCGAACACCTCGGTGGCCATGAGCGCGGAGGTCATCTGGAAGTTCAGCCCGAAGGTGCCGGCGAAGAACACGATGGCGAGGACCAGCAGGAGCTCCGGGCGGCCACGGACGTAGCGCAGCCCCTCGCGGACGCCGCCGGGGCCGGCCGCGCGCGGCTCGGGGGTGTCGAGCCGGCCGGGGTCGATGCCGCGCAGGGCCCAGATCGGCCCGGCGTAGCTGACGGCGTTGATCAGGATGACCCAGCCCGTGCCGACCGCTCCCCCGCCGAACGCCGCGATGAGCAGGCCCGCGACCGCGGGCCCGACGACGCGGGCGGCGTTGAAGGACGCCGAGTTGAGGCCCACGGCGTTGGACAGGTCGTCCTGGCCGACCAGCTCGGGGACGAAGGACTGACGAGCCGGGGCGTCGAACGCCGTCCCGATGCCGAACAGCAGCGCGAGCACGTACACGTGCCAGGTCTCGGCCGTGCCGGTCACCGCCAGCAGGCCGAGCACGAGCGCCGGCCCGGCCATCATTAGCTGGGTGACCTGCAGCAGCGTCCGCTTCGCGACGCGGTCGGCGACCAGGCCCGCGAACGGGGAGAGCAGGAGGATGGGGAGGAACTGCAGACCCGTGGTGATGCCGAGCGCCAGCGCCCCGTTCGTCGCGAGCTGGAGGACCAGCCAGTCCTGCGCCACCCGCTGCATCCAGGTACCGGTGTTCGACACCGCACCGCCGATGGCGTAGCGGCGGTAGTTCGGGTTCGCGAGGGCGCGGAACGTGGGACTCAAGCGGTGGCCAGTCTCTCCAGGATCGGGGCCGCGGCACGGAGCACGGCACGGTCGTCGGGGGTGAGCTCCTTCAGGCGCAGCGTCAGCCAGGCGTCGCGGCGGCGGCGGTCGGCGAGCACGGTCGCCCGGCCGGTCTCGGTGAGGCTGACGCGGACCTGCCGCCCGTCGTCGGCACACGCCTCGCGGACGACGTACCCGCCCTCGACGAGGCCGCGCACCGTGCGCGACATCGAGGGGGGCCGGACGCGCTCGGCGTCCGCCAGCTCGCCGACGGTCTGCTCGCCGACGCGGAACAGGCAGCCGAGCACCGCCATGGCGGCCGACGACAGCTCGTTGTCCGGGTGCCGCTCCGCCGCCAGGCGGCGGCGGAGCCGCATCACCGAGAGCCGGAGCTCGGAGGCGAGACCGGCGTCGGTGCGCGCGACCTTCTCGACGGTGGGAGCCATGATGTTTAGCCTAACTCATTAGCCTTGCTAACTGTTCCCGGCCCGCACGGCCTCCGACGTGGCCTCGCCTATCCTCGAGGGCGTGGAGTTCCGCGACGAGCAGCCGACGCAGCACGAGATCGGCAACCGCACCTTCATCGTGGCCGACGTGGAGCCCCTCGACGTGGACGGCGTGCGCACCGTCGAGATCGGGGTCGCCCTCTGGGCGGTCGCGTTCGTCGCGCTGCTGCCGTTCTGGGGCCGCCTCGAGGAGGACGGCCGCCTGTGGTGGCTGTGGACCTGCCTCGCGGGGTTCGGCCTCGGCCTGCTGGGGCTGGAGTACTGCCGGAGGCGGCGCAAGGCGCGTCAGGCCCAGCCCTAGTCGGTCCCGGCCGGCTTCCGTCTCGCGGGGTCTCGAGCCGCGGTGGGGGTCCTCCGGGGCGGTCGAATCCCCACGGTAGGTCCCTGTCCTGTCACTTCCCACGACGAATTCGTCGTGGTGAGCGTCGAACGACCAGGCCACCGTGGGGATTCGACCCACCCGGTGGCCACCGCCGCCCGACCCGCGGTCGCCGGAGCGCTCGCGCGCCTCGTCCGTCTCACCGGGGTCTCGAGCCGCGGTCGCGACCTCGTTCTGGGTCGCGCGCTCCCTCGACCTCCCCCACGTCGCAGCCTCGCGAGCTCGGCCGCGGTGGGTGACGGTCAGAACCTCTCGAGGTCGTCCTGGCTCAGCGTGTCCCAGACGTGGTCGGGCAGCGGCTGCGGCTGGGCGCGCTTGCCGAGGGAGGCCTCGGAGTGGGCGCCGCAGCCGTGGTCGAGGGAGACCACGCGCCCGTCGTCGTTGGCGTCGCCGTTGGCGCAGACACCGAAGGTGCCCGCGAGCGGACCGGCGAGGCGGACGAGGAAGCCGCAGCTCCCGCAGCTCGCGGGGGCCGCCTTGGCCAGCGGGGACGCCGGGCCGCCGTCGCCGTCGTACCAGCGCTCGGCGGCGGCGTCACGGCCCTCGCGGGACAGGGTGCGCACGCGGCCCAGGCCCAGGTCGCCGGCGACCTCCCTCACCTGGGCGCGGTCGTCGCTGTCGAGGGGGTCGTCGCCGTACGACCAGCACGGCACGAGGCGGGGGTCCTCGTCCGGCACGGGCAGCAGGTCGCCCGGCGAGAGGTCGCCGGGCTGCAGGCGCTCGCGGTAGGGCAGCCACTCCGGCGCGACGATCGCGCCCTCGCCGGGGACGAGGACGACCTCGTCGACGGTGACGACCTTCTGGCGCGGGGCGCGCGCGAGGGTGACCTCCCAGTGCCAACCGCCGTAGCCGCGTCGGGTGCAGGCGAAGCGGTGCGTCAGGAGCCGCTCGCCCTCGACGACGTGGCCCTGGTGCTCGCCGACGTCGTCGCCCTCGGTCTGCGCCACGACAGCCTCGCGGGCGAGCTCGACGGCGGCGACGAGGGCCGCGTCGGCCCGGGCACGCCGCTGCCGGGGAGCGGTGACGGGAGCGGCGTCCTCGGCTGTCGAGGAGCCTGACGTCAGGGTCGGCGCGATCACGGCGGTCAAGCATGCCTCATGGGCGTGGGCCGACGGAGACGGGGCCGCGGGGCACCCGCCGGACGGCGAGCACGTAGACCGCCCAGGCCAGCAGGACCACCGCGGCGGTGCCGAGCCCCAGCCGCGGGATCAGGGGCAGGGCGATGCCGACGAACCCGCCGAGGACCCAGGCCAGCTGGAGCGTGGTGTCCGACCGGGCGAACGCGCTCGACTGCACGCGGCCGGGCACGTCGCGCTGGATGGTCGAGTCCAGCGACAGCTTGCCGAGCGACTGGGCGAGCCCGGCGGTGAGACCGAGCAGCACCAGCGTCGGCAGCGCGTAGAGGACGGCGGCGAGCACGACCAGCGTCACGTCGGCGACCAGCACGGCGACCACCGTGGTGCGGGGGTTGACGTTCTTGAGCACCGAGGCGAGGGCGATGCCGAGCGCGTTGCCCGCGCCGGCGGCGCCGACCACGAGGGCGAGCAGCAGCTCGGGGGCCAGGTCGGCGACGGGCTGCTCCCGCAGCAGGAACGCCATGAACATGGTGAGGAAACCGACCAGCCAGCGCGGTCCGCAGTTGGCGAGCAGGGCGAAGAGCACCGCGGGCGGCACCCGTGTGGGCACCTTCTCCCGGACCCGGCCGTCCCTGCCGACCCTCAGCGGCTGGGTGGGGACGTCGGCCTGGTCCTCACGGGCGACGCCCGACCCGGTCAGGGTGAGGGGCTCCTCCCCCGCGCTGTCGTCGACCGCGGGCGGCAGCAGGATCGCGAGCACGGTCGCGACCACGAACAGCACGAACCCGTAGCGCAGCGCCCACTCCGCGCCGAAGGTCGCGGCGAGGGCGGCCAGGGGCGCCGAGATCGCGACCCCGACCACGCCGGCGAGCGAGGTGCGGCCGTTGGCCTTCACGAGCGTCAGGTGGGAGGGCCGCAGCCGTGGGACGGCGGCCGCCCGGGTCACCCCGTAGGCCTTGGACGCGACGAGCACGCCGAGCGCCGCGGCGAACAGCGCCGGCGACTCGGTGGTCACGGCGGACGCCAGCACCCAGCACAGGAACGCCCGCACGGCCATCGCGGAGCCGATGGCCCAGCGGCGGCCGTGGCTGAAGCGGTCGAGGAACGGCCCGATCAGCGGGGCCACGATGACGAACGGCAGCATCGTCAGCCCGAGGAACAGCGCGACCTGGCTGCGGGCCTCCCCGGTCGGGACCTGGAAGAACAGCGTGCCCGCCAGGCCGATCGCGACCGCGGCGTCGCCCGCGGTGCTGAAGGCGTGCATCTCGATGAGCCGCGACAGCCCGGACGCGCCGGCGCCCTCGGCGTGGGACGCGCGGCGGGCCTGCCGGACGGCGTACCTGCCGGCGCGACCCGTGGCCTGCGCGGCGCGCCGCGCGCCGCGGCCCGTCGCTCGGGCGCCACGACTGGCGGCACCGGGCCGCGGCTCGCCGTCCACCCGGCCCCGACGGCCGTCACGACCCCCGGCACCCCGACCCCCGGCACCACGACCGTCCGCCGCGGGCTCCTCGTGCGGGCGCTCGTACGGCTCCGTGTAGGGCGCCGTGGGCGCGGCGCCGTCCCGCCCGGGCACCGGGCCCTGGGGCTCGTACGGCTGGCTCATCGGTCCATCCTCCCCAGTCGCGGGCCCGGTCGTGCGGGCGACGCGCGCGGGGTGTCCTGGCGGGGTGTCCGGCGGGTTCGTCCGGGTGGGTGCGGCTCAGCCCAGCTCGAGCTCGTCGGCCAGGGCGCGCAGCAGCTTGGCGGTCGGGCGCGCCGTGCGCGCGTCGGGGTGACGCCCGTTGCGGTAGGCCTCACCGGTGTCGTCGAGGAGACGGATGAGGTCCTCGACGATGCCGACCATGTCCTCGGGCTTCTTGCGCTGGGCCCGCGACCGGTTGCGGCTGACGGACGACGGCTCGTCGAGCACGCGGACCTGCAGGGCCTGGTCGCCGCGGCGGCCCTGGGCCACCCCGAACTCCACCCGGGTGCCCGCCTTGAGGGAGGTCGTGCCGGAGGGGAGGGCGTCGGCGTGGACGTAGACGTCCGCCCCCTCGTCACGCGCCAGGAACCCGAATCCCTTGTCCGCGTCGAACCACTTGACCTTGCCCTTCGGCACCTCGTCCCCCTTCCGATCCGGACGCTCGTCCGGCCCGCGTGGTGCTCCACGCACGCCCGCCCAGCCTAGGAGGCCTGGTGGTGAGGCTCCACCTCGATACCGGCCACCGGTCGCACGGTGCGCCCACCACCGGCCCCGGCACCGGTCCTGCCCCGGGTCGGAGCGGGCGAGCTGATTGCCGACGCGGACGCCGGGTGGCACGATTTGGCCTTTGTCACACCAGTGACGGACGAGGCGTGAGTGCAGGGAGGGGGCAGCCGCCGTGGTGTCCGCTGCCCCGCCCACCCCTCGGGACGACCCGCGCCCCCGGCACTCCCCCGCCCCGTCGCACCCGGCGTCCCGGGTCCTGCCCCGCGTGCTGCCCCGCGTGCTGCCCCGCGTCCTCCTGGGCGTGCTGCTGGTCGGCTCGCTGCTGGTCGCCGCGCCCGGCCCGGGCGCGGCGGGCGACGTCCCCGCGGTCACGTCCCGTGCGGTGTCCTCCCTCCGGCTCGTGGTGCTGACCGGGCCCGGCACCGCCGGCGCGGCCGCCGACCCGGGCCGACCCCCGGCCACCCGCGGCTCCCTCCTCGCCCGGCAGGACCGGACGCTCGCCGCGGTCGGGTCCCCCGAGCCCGTCTACCGCTGGACCGCCGCGCTCGACGGCTTCGCCGTGCGCCTCACCGACGCCGAGGCGGCGCAGCTCGCCGCCCGTCCCGAGGTCGTGGCGGTCGAGGACGACGCCGTCCGCCCGCTGGCCTCCGTCCCGGCCGCCCGGCCGGAGCCGTCCGCGCCGGGCTCGCCCTCGCGGGCGCTGCGGGGCGGGGCGGGCGTCGTGGTCGGGGTGGTCGACTCGGGCGTCGACCCGGACAGCCCTGTGGTCGCCGACTCCCGCGGCCTGGGGAGACGACCCGCGGGCTTCGCGGGCCGCTGCCTGACCGGGCCCGGGTGGCCGGCCGACGCGTGCGACGGCAAGCTCGTCGCCTCCGGGTGGTTCGTCCGCGGCTTCGGCGAGGAGCGGCTGGCCTCGTCGGCCACGCTGTCCGGACGCGACGACACCGGCCACGGCACGTCCGTCGTCTCCGTCGCCGCGGGCAACGGCGGCGTCGGCGTCGTCGCCCGCGACCGCCTCGGCACCTACTCGGGCATCGCCCCGCAGGCGCGCGTGGCGTCGTACAAGGCCTGCTGGACGGCGCCGGACCCGTCCCGGGACGGCTGCGCGACGTCCGACCTCGTCTCCGCGGTGGACCGTGCGACCGCCGACGGCGTCGACGTCCTGAGCGTGGCCGTCGGCGGCCCCGCCCGCCCCGACGTGCTCGACCGGGCCCTCGTGGGTGCCGCCGAGGCGGACGTCGTCGTGGTCGCGGCCGCGGGCAACACCGGGGGCGAGGCCTACGCCGCGCACCCGTCCCCCGGCGTGCTCAGCGTCGGCGCCCACACGACGCCGCTGCGACGGGGGCGGCTCG
Source organism: Nocardioides sp. CFH 31398 (assembly GCF_022436705.1). GTDB lineage: Bacteria > Actinomycetota > Actinomycetes > Propionibacteriales > Nocardioidaceae > Nocardioides. Next base: position 45,009 of record NZ_JAKUHT010000037.1, read on the forward strand.
ACCTGCCCGGCGGCTCGTCGGTGACCGGCGCCATGGCGTCCCGGCGTCGGCTGGACGACGTCCGGCTGGTGCGCGGGGCCGACGTCGCCGTGCCCGGAGCACGTCGTGACGCCGCCCTGTGCGCCCCCGGCAGCCTCGACGCCGCACGCGTCGACGGCGCCGCCGTCGTGTGCGACCGCGGTGCCGTGTCCCGCCTCGAGAAGTCGGCGGCCGTCGACCGGGCCGGCGGGGTCGCGATGGTGCTCGTCAACGAGCGCGGCAGCAGCCTCACCCTCGACCTGCACCGGGTCCCGGTGCTCCACCTCGGCGCCCCCGAGGGACGTCGCCTCGACGACGCCCTGGCGCGCCGCGGCGCCGCGCCCCTGGTCGACCTCGTCCCCGACGGCGAGGGCTTCCGCCGCCTGCACCCCGCCGCCTTCTCGGCGACGGGCGACCCCGCCGGCGCCGTCCTCGGGCCGTCCGTGCTGGCGCCCGGGGTGAGCGTCCTCGGCGCCGTGCCGCCCGCGCCGGACGGCCTGGGCTGGCGCTCGTTCTCCGGGACGTCGGCCGCCGCCGCCGCCGTCGCCGGCGCGGCCGCCCGCCTGCGCGCCGTGCGCCCCGGCT
>NZ_JAKUHT010000038.1 GCF_022436705.1 Nocardioides sp. CFH 31398
CATGGAAAATCCATACCCATAGCAAAACAAAACAACTAGCAAACCCAAACGAAGAATCGAAAGGGCATACAAACTAATTCATCATCATATGAATGACACACTGTTGAGTTCTCAAACAACACACCCAGGCTGCAATCCACTCCCTCAGGGAGCAACACCCTCAGCAGGGCCTCCGCTAAGTTACCGGAGCCGCGTGACGCGGTCAATCCCGGCCCCCCAGCGAGAGAGGCGGCCGCCGCTTCGCCCCTCTCGGGGCCGCTCGCGGCGACATGGAAAAACTTAGCAGCCCTGCGGTGAGACCCCAAAACGGGGGGTCCCCCTCCGACGAGATCGCCCGTCCTACGGGGCAGGACGCCGCCTCAGAGGGGCTGCGGGCCGGTAGGCCGAGACTGTCGGCTCCGCGTCCAGCCAGTAGCGCCACGGCCGATCGGGTGCCTGGCGCAGCCCGACCCGGGGCCCGGTGCGCACCCGGTCGGGCGCCACCGCGGCCGCCGGTTCGAGGACGGGGCCGGCCGTGAGGTCGGCACCGTCCTGCTCCCCGTCGATCGCCAGCGCCCGGCACAACCGGGCCGGGCCCCGGGCGAGGTCCCGGTCCGAGCTGCGGGGACGGCGCTCGCGCGCCAGGTCGATGCCCTCGACCACCTCCCCCGCGCGGAGCAGCACGGCCGACGCCGTCCCGTCCGGGCCGCAGACCACGTTCGCGCAGTGGTGCATCCCGTAGGTGAAGTACACGTAGAGGCGTCCCGGCGGGCCGAACATCACGGCCGTGCGGGGCGTCCGCCCGCGGTAGGCGTGGGATCCCGGGTCGTCGGCGCCGGCGTACGCCTCGACCTCGGTCAGCCGGACCGCCACCCCGGCGTGACGCAGCACCGCCCCGAGCAGGCGTGGCGCCACCTCGGTCGGCGGACCGGACAGGATCGGCTCGAGCTCCGGGGTGCCGGGCACGCTCAGGCCAGGGCGGACCGCAGCGACGCGGCAGCGGCACGGGCCTCGTCGAGCTGCTCGCCGACCCGGGCCGGCGCCGTCCCACCGCGTGCCGACCGGGACGCGACGGACCCCTCGACGGTGAGGACCTCCCGCACCGCGGGGGTCAGGCGCTCGTCGATCGCGGCCAGGTCCTCCGGGCTCAGGTCCGACAGCTCGCAGCCCAGCTCCTCGCACCGCCGGACGCACGAGCCGGCGACCTCGTGCGCGACCCGGAACGGGACCCCCTCGCGCACCAGCCACTCCGCCACGTCGGTCGCGAGCGAGAACCCCTGGGGGGCGAGCTCGGCCATCCGGTCGACCTCGAACTCCAGCGTGGCGACCATCCCGGTCACCGCGGGCAGGAGCACCTCGAGGGTGTCGACCGAGTCGAAGACCGGCTCCTTGTCCTCCTGGAGGTCGCGGTTGTAGGCCAGCGGCAGCGCCTTCAGCGTGGCCATCAGCCCGGTGAGGTTGCCGAGGAGACGCCCGGCCTTGCCCCGGGCGAGCTCGGCGATGTCGGGGTTCTTCTTCTGGGGCATGATCGACGACCCCGTCGACCAGCTGTCGTGCAGACGCACGAAGCCGAACTCCTTGGTGGCCCAGAGGATGACCTCCTCGGCCAGCCGGCTGACGTCGACGCCCGCCATCGCGGCGACGAACGCGAACTCGGCCACGAAGTCCCGGGCGGCCGTCCCGTCGATCGAGTTCGCGGTCGACCCGGTGAACCCGAGGTCGTGGGCCACCGCCTCCGGGTCGAGCCCGAGGGTGGAGCCCGCCAGCGCGCCCGACCCGTACGGCGAGCCGGCGGCGGTCCGGACGTCCCAGTCGCGCAACCGCTCGACGTCACGCAGCAGCGGCCACGCGTGGGCGAGCAGGTGGTGCGAGAGCAGCACCGGCTGCGCGTGCTGCAGGTGCGTGCGCCCCGGCATCACCGCACCCAGGTGCGTCGTCGCCTGCTCCACCAGCGCGTCGACGAGGTCGAGCAGGAGGCCGGCGACGGTCCGGGCGTGGTCGCGCAGGAACGCCCGGAAGAGGGTCGCGACCTGGTCGTTGCGGGAGCGGCCCGCCCGCAGCCGGCCGCCGACGTCCTCCCCCACCTCGACGAGCAGCAGCCGCTCCAGCGCGCCGTGGACGTCCTCGTCGGAGGGGTCGGGCCGCAACGTCCCCGCGTCGTACGACTCCCCCAGCCGGTCGAGCCCCGCGAGCAGGGCGTCGCGGTCGGCGTCCGTGAGCAGGCCGGCGCCGTGCAGGACGCGGGCGTGCGCCCTGGACCCCGCGAGGTCGTAGGGCACCAGGCGCCAGTCGAAGTGCGTCGAGCGCGACAGCGCCTCCAGCTCGGGCGAGGGCCCGCCCGCGAAACGGGCTCCCCACAGCTTGCCGGTGCCGGTGCCGCTCATCGGATGTCCTTCTCGTGGTCGTGGGCGTCGCGGGTCCCGCCGCCGAGGACGGCGACGACCGCCGCACGCATGATCTCGGGCAGGTGGTCGTCGGCGTACGCCGGGGCCTCCGGCGCCTCGAGCTGCTCCGGCGTCCACCAGTCGAGGGCGAAGACGTGACCCACCTCGTCGGGGGCCAGGTGGTCGAGGCTCGTCGGCACGCCGCGCTCCAGGTGCAGGGCCCAGTACGTCGAGGCGGCGCGGTAGGCGAGCCCGGCGAAGGAGTACTCGGCCTCCTGCGCGTGCACCGGGCCGATGAGCTGGGCGGGCACCGCCACGACCCCGGTCTCCTCGTGGAGCTCCCGGACGGCGGCGCGCTCGGGCGACTCCCCCGGGTCGACGCCACCGCCGACGCTCCCCCAGCGGAGCGCGTCGGGGTGGGCGGGGTCGTGGTCCTGCACCAGCAGCACGGCGCCGTCGTCGCTGACGGGCAGCACGCGTGCCGTGGTGCGTCGGATCCGGGCGGACCCGTCCGCGCCGGGGGTGGTCATCAGTCGGTGCCGTACTCCATCGCGGCCGCGTCCAGCGCCTCGTCGGCGGGGTCGGCCGCGGCCGGGTTGCGGGTGATCCGGTCGTACCCACCGGGGAGCAGCTCGCCGTACAGGGTGCCGTTCTCGACGAGCACGTGACCCTGGTCGAGCGGCTGTCCGGCGTACTGCTCGAGCTTGTCGCGGGAGTCGGCGATGTCGAGGTTGCGCATCGTGAGCTGCCCGATGCGGTCGTTCGGGCCGAACGCGGCGTTCTCGGTGCGCTCCATGGACAGCTTGTCGGGGTGGTAGCTGAAGTTCCGGCCCTCGGTCGAGAGGACCGTGTAGTCCTCGCCGCGCCGCAGGCGCAGGACGACCTCGCCGCTGACCAGCGAGGCGATCCAGCGCTGGACGGCCTCGCGGATCATCAGCGCCTGGGGGTCGAGCCACTTGCCCTCGTAGAGGAGCCGGCCGAGCTTGCGTCCCTCGGAGTGGTACCAGGCGATGGTGTCCTCGTTGTGGACGGCGTTGACGAGCCGCTCGTACGCCGCCCACAGCAGCGCCATGCCGGGTGCCTCGTAGATGCCGCGCGACTTCGCCTCGATGATGCGGTTCTCGATCTGGTCGCTCATGCCGAGCCCGTGGCGACCGCCGATGCGGTTCGCCTCGTCGACCAGCGCCACCGGGTCGTCGTACGTCGTGCCGTTGATCGCCACGGGGCGACCCTCGTGGAAGCGCAGGGTGACGTCCTCGGTCTCGATCGCGACCGAGGGGTCCCAGAACTTCACGCCCATGATCGGCTCGACCGTCTCGAGCGAGACGTCGAGGTGCTCGAGGGTCTTCGCCTCGTGGGTGGCCCCCCAGATGTTGGCGTCGGTCGAGTACGCCTTCTCCTGGCTGTCGCGGTAGGGCAGCCCCCGCTCGGTCAGCCACTGGCTCATCTCGGCGCGACCTCCGAGCTGCGTCACGAAGGCGGCGTCGAGCCACGGCTTGTAGATCCGCAGACCCGGGTTCGCCATGAGGCCGTAGCGGTAGAAGCGCTCGATGTCGTTGCCCTTGTACGTCGACCCGTCGCCCCAGATGTCGACGCCGTCCTCGGCCATGGCGCGGACCAGCATCGTCCCGGTCACCGCGCGGCCCAGCGGGGTGGTGTTGAAGTAGGTGCGCCCGCCGGAGCGGATGTGGAACGCGCCGCACGCCATGGCGGCGAAGCCCTCCTCGACGAGCGGGAGGCGGATGTCGACGGCGCGGGCGATCTCGGCGCCGTACTCGGTCGCGCGGTGCGGGACGCCGGCGATGTCGGACTCGTCGTACTGGCCGATGTCGGCGGTGTAGCAGCAGGGGACGGCGCCGTTCTCGCGCATCCACGCGACCGCGACGGAGGTGTCGAGGCCGCCGGAGAAGGCGATGCCGACCTTCTCGCCGACGGGGAGGGTGTCGAGGACCTTGCTCATGCGTGCTGGCTCCTGGGAGTCGGGATCTCGGTGCTGGGGTGGGAGGGGGCGGCGCCCGCGCGGTTCGCGAGCGCCAGGAATCGTCGGGCGAGCTCCGCTCCCCCCTCCGGGTCGCGGCTGATGACGAGCAGGGTGTCGTCGCCGGCGATGGTGCCGAGGACGTCGCCGAGCTCGGCCCGGTCGAACGCGCTGGCGAGGAACTGGGCGGCCCCGGGCGGGGTCCGCAGGACGCAGAGGTTCGCGCTGGCGTCGGCGCTGACGAGCAGGTCGCCGCACAGGCGCGCCAGCCGGCTGCCGGCGGCCGCGCTCTCGGTCACGGCGGGCGTCCGGTCGCCGCCCTCGGCGGGGACGGCGTACACGAGGCTGCCCTCGCGGGTGCGGATCTTCACCGCGTCCAGGTCGAGCAGGTCGCGGCTCAGCGTCGCCTGGGTGACCGACACCCCCCGGGTGGCGAGCAGGTCGGCGAGCTCGGTCTGCGACCGGACGTCGTGCAGCTGGAGGAGGTCGACGACGAGCTGCTGGCGCGCGCTCTTGGTCATCGGCGTGAGGGCGCCGTCGTTCATGACGCGGCCCGCTCGAGCAGCCAGGCCAGCACCGCCTTCTGGGCGTGGCGGCGGTTCTCGGCCTCGTCCCACACGACGCTCTGCGGGCCCTCGAGGACCTCGTCGCTGATCTCCTGCCCGCGGTGGGCGGGCAGGCAGTGCAGGACCAGCGCGTCCTCGGCGGCGTGCGCGAGCAGCTCGGGGGTCAGCGACCAGGGCCCGAGGGCCTTGGCGCGGGCCCGCTCCTCGAGCTCCTTGCCCATCGAGACCCACGTGTCGGTGACGACGACGTCGGCGCCGCTCACGGCCTCGACCGGGTCGACCACCACCCGGCCGGAACCGCCGGTGGACCCGCCGATCTCGTCCGCACGGGCGAGGAGCTCGTCGGTGGGCTGGTAGCCGTCGGGCGCGGAGACGGTGACGTGCATGCCGGCGGTGGCACCGGCCAGCAGCCACGAGCTCGCCATGTTGCAGGCGCCGTCCCCGACGAACGCGACCCGCTTGCCCGCCGGCTCACCGGCGTGCTCGCGGATCGTCAGCAGATCGGCGATCAGCTGGCACGGGTGGAAGTCGTCGGTCAGGGCGTTGACGACGGGCACACCGGCCCACTGGGCCATGGTGTCGAGGTCGGACTGGAAGAAGGTCCGCCAGACGACCACGGCGACCTGCCGCCCGAGCACCCGGGCGACGTCCTCGACGGACTCGCGCACCCCGATGCCGGCGAGGCGGCCCTCGACGAGCATCGGGTTGCCCCCGAGCTCGGCGATCCCGGCCGCGAAGGACGTCTGGGTCCGCAGGGTCGGCTTGTCGAAGATCATCGCCACCGAGCGGGGCCCGGCCAGCGGCGTGCTGTCGAAGGGCGCCGCCTTCAGGGCGGCCGCGAGGTCGAGGACCTCGGCCTGCTCCTCGGGGCTGAGGTCGTCGTCGCGCAGAAAGTGCCTCACCCGGACCCCTCCCCCGGGCCGTCGGGGGACCCGACCTCGGCGGCGTCGAGGATGCCCGGCCACGCGCCGATGAGCGCGTCGACGTCGGCGTCGGTGACGACCAGGGGCGGTGCGAGACGCACCCGGCGCGGACCGGTCGCGTTGAGGACGAACCCGGCGTCCTGGGCGGCGGCCACCACGGCGGGGGCCTTCTCCTCGGCGAGCGACAGCCCGACGAGCACGCCGACGCCGCGGACGTCGACGACGCGCGGGTCCTCGGCGAGCCCGGCACGCAGCCGGTCGCCCACGACCGTGGCGCGCTCCAGCAGGCCCTCGGACTCGATGGCCTCGAGCACCGCGAGGGCAGCCGAGCACGACAGCGGGTTGCCGCCGAACGTCGTCCCGTGCTGGCCGGGGTCGAACATCGAGGCGGCCTCGCCCACCCCGATCAGGGCGCCGATGGGCATGCCGCCGCCGAGGCCCTTGGCGAGGGTGACGAGGTCCGGCACGACACCGGAGGGGTGGCTGGCGAGCCAGGAGCCGGTGCGGCCCATGCCGCTCTGCACCTCGTCGAACCACAGCAGCGCCCCGGCCTCGGTGGTGATCCGGCGGGCGGCCCGGAGGTACTCCGTCGGGGCGACGTTGACGCCCGCCTCGCCCTGGAGGGGCTCGATGACGACGGCGGCGGTCTCGTCGGTGACGGCGGCGGCCAGCGCGTCGGCGTCCCCGAACGGCACCCAGGTGACGCCGCCGGGCAGCGGCTCGAAGGGCTCGCGGTAGGCGGCCTTCGCGGTCAGCGACAGGCTGCCCATGGTGCGGCCGTGGAAGGCCTCCTCCATCGCGACCACATGGCTGCGACCGGTCAACCGGCTCAGCTTGAGGGCCGCCTCGTTGGCCTCGGCGCCGGTGGAGCAGAAGAAGACCCGGCCCTCGGCGTCCGGCACGAGGAGGGCGAGCAGCCGCTCGGCGAGCTCGACCTGGGCGGGCGTGGTGAAGAAGTTCGAGACGTGGCCGAGGGTGGCGACCTGCTCGGACAGGGCCTTGACCAGGCCGGGGTGGGCGTGGCCGAGCGTGTTGACCGCGATGCCGCCGAGGAAGTCGACGTACTCGGTGCCGTGCTCGTCCCACACGTGGGCGCCCTCACCGCGGACGAGCGCCATCTTCGGCGGGCCGAAGGTGTTCATCAGCGCGCCGGCGTACCTCTCGGTCCAGGTGGTCATGCCTGCGCCCCCTTCGCTGCCTTGTCCACGGGCTTCTCCTTGGCCTTGCGGGTGCGGGTGGCGACCCCGGGCAGGACCTGCGTGCCGATGCCCTCGTCGGTGAACAGCTCGAGGAGGACGGAGTGGGGCTCGCGGCCGTCGACGACCGTCGCCTTCGGGACGCCGTCGCGGACCGCCTGCATGCAGGCGGTCATCTTCGGGACCATGCCGCTGGCGAGGTCCGGCAGCAGCCGGGCCAGCGCCTCGGGGTTGATCTCGCCGATGACGTCGTCGCTCGCCGGCCAGTCGCGGTAGAGGCCCTCGACGTCGGTGAGCACCAGCAGCTTGGCGGCGCCGAGCGCGACCGCGAGCGCCGCCGCGGCCGTGTCGGCGTTGACGTTGTGGACCTGGCCGTCGGCGTCGGGCGCGACGCTCGAGATGACCGGGACGCGGCCGGCGTCCAGGAGGTCGACGACCGCCTCGGGGCGCACGCTGGCGACCTCGCCGACCAGGCCCAGGTCGACCTCCTCCCCGTCGACGACCGTGTTGGTCGCCTTGGCGGTGAACAGGCCGGCGTCCTCGCCGGAGAGCCCGACCGCGAGCGGGCCGTGCTCGTTGACGAGGCCCACGAGCTCGCGCTGCACCTGGCCGACCAGGACCATGCGGACGACGTCCATGGCCTCGGGCGTGGTCACGCGCAGACCGCCGCGGAACTCGGACTCGATGCCGAGCCGGTCGAGCATCTGGGAGATCTGGGGGCCGCCGCCGTGGACGACGACGGGCTTGAAGCCGGCGAAGCGGAGGAAGGCGATGTCCTCCGCGAACGCCTGCTTGAGGACGTCGTCGGTCATGGCGTTGCCGCCGTACTTGATGACGACGACCTTGCCGTTGTACTCCTTCAGCCACGGCAGGGCCGCGGCCAGGGTCGCGGCCTTGGCCGCCTCGGGGGTGCTGGATGTGTCGGGCATGTCCTGCTCCTGCGTCTCCGGGCTGGGGGCGGCGCTCACGAGCTGTACGCGCTGTTCTCGTGCACGTAGGCGTGGGTGAGGTCGTTGGTCCACACCGTCGCCCGCTCCGAGCCGGACTTGAGGTCCACGGTCACGGTGACCTCGCGGCCGGACAGGTCGACGCCGGCCGGGTCCTCGTGGGGGGTCGACTCGCGGCAGACCCAGACGCCGTTCATGGCGACGTCGAGGTCGAGCGGGTCGAACGCCGCGGACGTCGTGCCGACGCTGGCGAGCACGCGGCCCCAGTTCGGGTCCTTGCCGAAGACGGCGGCCTTGAACAGGTTGCTGCGCGCGATGCTGCGACCGACCTCCACGGCGTCGTCGGTGCTGGCCGCGCCGAGCACGGTGATGGCGATGTCGTGGTCGGAGCCCTCGGCGTCGCTGAGCAGCTGCATCGCGAGGTCGGTGCAGGCCTGGGTGAGCGCGGCGGTGAAGTCCTCGGCGGTCGGCGTGATGCCGCTGGCGCCGCTGGCCATCACCGTGACGGTGTCGTTGGTCGACATGCACCCGTCGGAGTCGAGGCGGTCGAAGCTGACCGCGGTCGAGGCACGCAGCGCGGCGTCGAGCACGTCGTGGGGCACCACGGCGTCCGTGGTGAGGACCACGAGCATCGTGGCGAGCTGCGGGGCGAGCATGCCCGCGCCCTTGGCCATGCCGCCGATGCTCCAGCCGGCGCCCTCGACGACGACCTGCTTGGCCTTCGAGTCGGTGGTCATGATCGCGTGCGCCGCGTCGTCCCCGCCGTCGGGCGACAGCGCGGCGTGAGCGGCGTCCGCCCCCGCGAGGACGACGTCCCGGTCGTTGGTCAGCCCGATCAGTCCGGTGGAGCAGACGACGACGTCGAGGGCGCCGATGCCGAGGTGCTCGGCGACCCGCTCGGCGACGGCGTGGGTGGTCTGGAACCCCTCGGGGCCGGTGTAGCAGTTGGCGCCGCCGGAGTTGAGGAAGACGGCGCGGACCGTGCCGTCGGCGACGACCTTCTCGCTCCACAGCACCGGGTTGGCCCGGCAGCGGTTGGCGGTGAAGACGCTCGCGGAGTCGAAGGTGGGACCGGCGTTGACGACCAGGGCGACGTCCTTGGCGCCGGTCGACTTCAGGCCGGCGGCGACGCCGGCGGCGGTGAAGCCGACGGGGGTGGTGATGCTCACTGGTGGATCTCCTGGCTGGTGCGGGGCTGGTGCGGGGCTGGACCGGGGCTGGACCGGGGGTCAGCCGACGGGGGCGGGCTCGACGGTGTGCCCGGATCGTCGCCACGCCTCTGCCGCCCGCTCGGCGTCGTCCGCCGGCACGAGCAGCCAGTCCGTGTCGTGGGTCGAGACGGTCATGACCCCGATCCGCTCCTCCACCAGCGGCCCGAGGAGGGCGTGCAGGACCCCGACCTCGGCCGGGTCGAGCACGCCGGCGACCACGAACGCGCGGTAGCCGCGGTGGGCCGGGACCTTGCGCGGGACGTCGCGGCCGGCGCAGATCACGGAGGTCTCCGTCGCCGTCGCGGTGACGGAGAGGATCGAGGACGCCTCCGCCCACGGCGGCAGGTCGGCGCCCGGGCCGAGCCGGACGATCGCGAGGGTCTCGGGGAAGACGTGGAGGGTCCGGGCCGCCGTCTGCGGTGCCTCGTCGTTCACGGGGCCACCCCGACGCTGGTCAGGCCGAGGGTCTCGTCGAGACCGAGGGCGAGGTTCATGCACTGGACGGCGGCGCCGCCGGTGCCCTTGGCGAGGTTGTCGATCGCGCCGACGACGACGACGCGGCGCGCGGCCTCGTCGAGCGCGACCTGGAGATGGACGGCGTTCGAGCCGAGCACCGACTGGGTGGCGGGCCAGCGGCCCTCGGCCAGCAGGTGGACGAACGGCTCGGCGTCGTAGGCCTTCGCGTACGACGCACGGACGTCGTCGGGGGTCACGCCCGCGCGAGCCGGGGCGGAGACGGTCGCGAGGATCCCCCGCGACATCGGCACCAGCATCGGCGTGAAGCTGACGGTGACCTTCTCGTCGGTGACCGCGCGGAGGTTCTGGGTGATCTCGGGGGTGTGCCGGTGCACGCCGCCGACGCCGTACGCCGAGGCGCTGCCCATCACCTCGCTGCCGAGGAGGTGCGGCGCGGGCTTCTTGCCGGCGCCGGAGGTGCCCGAGGCGGCGACAACGACGACGTCCGGGTCGACGAGGCCGTCGGCGACCGCGGGCAGCGCGGCCAGGGAGGACACCGTCGGGTAGCAGCCGGGCACCGCCACGCGCTTGGTGCCGCGCAGGACCTCGCGCTGGCCGGGGAGCTCGGGGATGCCGTAGGGCCAGGTGCCGGCGTGCTCGCCGCCGTAGAAGGCCTCCCAGTCGGCGGCGTCGGAGAGCCGGTAGTCGGCGCCGCAGTCGACGACGAGCACGTCGTCGTCCAGCGCCGCGGCGATCGGGCCGGACTGCCCGTGCGGCAGGCCCAGGACGACGACGTCGTGCCCGGCCAGGGTCTCCGGCGAGGTCTCCTCGAGGACCCGGTCGGCGAGCGGCACCAGGTGCGGCTGCAGCGCACCGAGCGTCTCCCCCGCGTTGGACCCGCCCGTCAGGGCACCGATCTCCACCTCGGGGTGCGCGAGCAGCAGCCGCAGCACCTCACCGCCGGCGTACCCACTGGCCCCGGCCACCGCCACCCTCACCGTCATGTCGCATGACTATACACAGCAGTGCATGGCGATGAGTCGGCAGGGTGCTCCCCAGCCTGGCAGTCCCGGCGCCCGCGCGCCACCGTGCCGGCGAACGGGCCCGCCCGGCCGGTCGAGGGTCCTACGGTGGGTCGATGACCCGCCTGAGCGCCATCGACTACCGGCGACACCTCGCCGCCGACAGCGCCCGCCTGCGCGAGACGCTCTCCGCGACCGAGGAGTCCGCCCGGGTGCCCGCGTGCGGTGACTGGGACGCCGCCGACCTGCTGTGGCACCACGCCGACGTCCTCTTCTTCTGGGCGTGGGTCGTCGAGCACCGGCCGCAGGAGCCGGGTGACCTCGACGACCCGGCCACCCACCCGGCGCGACCCGCGGCGTACGCCGACCTGCTCGCGCTGCACGAGGAGCGCGCCACCCGGCTCGACGGGCTGCTCGCGGACGCGGCGGCCGACGAGCCCGCCTGGAGCTGGTCGGAGGACCACAGCGTGGGTTTCGTCCTGCGCCGGCAGGCGCACGAGGCGCTGGTGCACCGGGTCGACGCGGAGCAGACCGCCGGACGGACCTCGCCCGTCGACCCGGCGCTCGCCACCGACGGGGTGGCCGAGCTCGTCGAGGTGATGTACGGCGGCGCGGTGCCGTCGTGGGGCCGGGTCGACCCCGGGCCCCACGTCGTCCGGCTCGAGCTGACGGACACCGGCCAGGACCTGTGGGTGCGCCCCGGACGCTTCCGCGGCACGCACGAGGGGACCGACCACGACGAGCCCACCCTCGACCGGCTCGCGGCCGACCCGGGCACGGACGCCGACGCCGTCGTGCGGGGGACCGCGGCCGACGTCGACCTGTGGCTGTGGGGGCGCGCCGACGGCGCGGCCGTGACGCAGGACGGCGACGCGGACGCCCTCGAGGGCTTCCGCGCCGCCGTCGCGACACCGCTCGACTGAGCGGCCGGTCGAGCCTCAGTCGACCGCGAACTCGCCGAGCTCGTCCCAGTGGTCGCCGGGGATCTGCATGTTGCGGATCTTCGGGGTCTCCTGCACGTACTGCGGGAGCTCCTCCTGGCCCTTCTTGAAGTGCGGGGCGTTGACGTGGGCCTCCGCGGCGTCGTCGGCGAAGCCCTCGATGAGGACGTACTCGTTGGGGTCCTCGACGCTGCGTGCCCACTCGAAGAAGAGGTTCCCGGGCTCGGCGCGGGTGCCCTCGGTGTAGGTCCGGGTCAGCTCGGGCCACTGGTCGGCGTACTCGGGCTTAATCTTCCAGCGGACGCAGATGAAGATCATGGGGTCTCCTTCTCGACGGGGGAATGTCCGACGACGGGAACTGTGCCAGACCTCACAACCTCGCGCGTAGGTTGAGGCCATGACGCAGACGACGGTCGGTCCTGCTGGTCTCGCGCCCCGTCTCACGTTGGCGCTGGCGGCGCTCGGCAGCGGTGTCGAGGTGTCCGACCGCGCCCTCGACCTGCGCACGCACGCCCACGACGCGTCCCACTACCTGCTCCACCCGCAGGCGCTCGCGACGCCGCGCGACCTCCGGCAGGTGTCGGAGGTGATGCGGGCCTGCACGCGGGTCGGCGTCCCGCTGACGTTCCGCAGCGGCGGCACGTCGCTGTCGGGCCAGGCGCTGTCGGACAGCGTCCTCGTCGACGTCCGTGCCGGCTTCACCGGCATCGAGGTCCTGGACGACGGCGCCCGGGTGCGGGTGCAGCCCGGCGCGACGGTCCGCGCCGTCAACACCCGCCTCGCCCGGCACCGGCGGGCGCTCGGCCCCGACCCGGCCAGCGAGGTGGCCTGCACCCTCGGTGGCGTCCTCGCGAACAACTCCTCGGGCATGCAGTGCGGGACCGAGCGCAACAGCTACCGCACCTGCGAGTCGATGGTGGTCGTGCTGCCGAGCGGCACCGTCCTCGACACCGCGGCGCCGGACGCCGACGAGGTCCTGCGCGCCCGCGAGCCCGCCCTGCACGCCGGGCTGGTGGTCCTGCGCGACCGGCTGCGCGGCGACGCCGGCTCGGTGGCCACGATCGAGCGGCTCTTCGCGCTGAAGAACACCATGGGCTACGGCCTGAACAGCTTCCTCGACCACGACACCCCGGTGGAGATCCTCGCCCGCCTGATGGTCGGCAGCGAGGGCACGCTCGGGTTCGTGGCCTCTGCGGTCTTCCGGACCGTCCCGGTCCTCCCCCACGCCGCGACGGGGCTCCTGGTCCTGGAGGACCTCGCCACGGCGGCGACGCTGGTGCCCGACCTGCTGGCCACCGGGGTCGTCACCGCCGAGATGCTCGACGCGGCCGCGCTGCGGGTCGCCCAGGCCGACCCCGGGTGCCCCGAGCAGATCACGCGCCTCGACGTCCGCGACCACGCCGCCCTGCTCGTCGAGCTGCAGGCCGGGACGGCCGAGGAGCTGGAGGAGGCCCGGCGCGCGGCCCAGCCGGGGCTGGACGCGCTGCCGCTGACCGAGGCCGCCGACCTCACCACCGACCCGGCGTCCCGGGCGTCGCTGTGGCGCACCCGCAAGGGTCTCTACTCCGCGGTGGCCAGCGCCCGACCGCAGGGCACGAACGCGCTGCTGGAGGACGTCGCCGTCCCCGTCGAGCGCCTCGCCGAGATGTGCCGTGGCCTGACCGGGTTGTTCGGCGACCACTCCTACGAGGGCTCAGTGATCTTCGGCCACGCCCGGGACGGCAACCTGCACTTCCTGCTCGCCGAGCGCTTCGACGACGACAAGGCGCTGCGCCGCTACGAGGAGTTCACGACCGACATGGTCGACCTCGTGCTCGGCCTCGGCGGCACGCTGAAGGCGGAGCACGGCACGGGCCGGATCATGGCGCCGTTCGTCGAGCGGCAGTACGGCGCGGAGCTCACCGACGTCATGCGCGAGGTGAAGCGGCTCTTTGACCCGACCGGCGTCCTCAACCCCGGCTCGGTGCTGACCGACGACCCCGACCTGTGGCTCCGCGACCTCAAGACGGCCCCGCCGGTCGAGGAGGAGGTCGACCGCTGCGTCGAGTGCGGCTTCTGCGAGCCCGTCTGCCCGTCGCGGTCGCTGACGATGACACCGCGGCAGCGCATCGTCGCCCGCCGTGAGATCGCGGACGCCGAGGCGCGCGGCGAGCACGACGTCGCGCAGGCGATGCGCGACGACTACACCTACGACGGCGTCGAGACCTGCGCGGCGGACTCGATGTGCGCCTCGGCGTGCCCGGTGCTGATCGACACCGGGAAGCTCGTGAAGCGCCTCCGCGCGCAGGACCCGCCCGGCGACCGCGCCTGGACCGCCGCCGCCGACCGCTGGGACGTCGCCACCCGGGCGGCGTCGGCCGGCCTGGGGGTGGCCTCGAGGGTGCCGGGTGTCGCCGCCGGTGCGACGCGCCTGGGTCGCCGCCTGCTCGGGGCGGACGTCGTCCCGCTGACCGATCCCGACCTCGGAACGGGTGGGAGGCGCCGGGAGGTGCTCGACGACCCGGCGGCCGAGGCCGTGCTGTTCACGAGCTGCACCCACACGATGTTCGGCGGGGACGCCGACGCCTCCGTCCGCGCGCTCTGCGAGCGGGCCGGCGTCCGGCTGCGGACGCCGGCCGACCTGCCGTCGCTGTGCTGCGGCACGCCCTGGTCGTCGAAGGGCCACGAGGCCGGCCACGCGCGGATGGCGGAACGGCTGCGCGGCTCCCTGGAGCACGCGACGGACGGCGGGCGCCTGCCGGTCCTCGTCGACGCGGGGTCGTGCACGGAGGGCGTCGTCCGCTCGCTGGGGGACGCGGGGGTCACGGTCGAGGATGCGACGACGTTCGTGCGCCGCGAGGTCCTCGCCCGGCTGACGGTGACGCGCCCGGTGCCCGCCGTCGTCGTCCACCCGACGTGCGCGTCGACGACGCTCGGCACCACCGACGACCTCGTGGCCCTGGCGCGGGCCTGCTCGGACGACGTCCGCGTGCCCGACGCGTGGGGCTGCTGCGCGTTCGCGGGCGACCGTGGTCTGCTCCACCCCGAGCTCACCGCCTCGGCCACCGCCCCCGAGGCGGCGGAGGTCGCCGCCATGCCGCTGCCCGCCGGCACGGCGTACGTGTCGGTGAACCGCACCTGCGAGATCGGCATGACCCGCGCGACCGGCGAGTCCTACCGCCACGTCCTCGAGCTGCTGGCGGACGTCACGGCCCCCGCCGCTGGTTGAGGTGCGAGGCCCGCTAGGGCCGAGCCTCGAAACCCGGCAAGACGACCACGGACACCTCACCCGGTTTCGAGGCTCCTCGCCTCGTACCTCGACTCGTCACACCCTTCGACAGGCTCTGGACCCCGCCTCAACCGGCGATGGCTGAGGTGGTCAGCGCTGGACGGCCCCGCAACGCTCGGCGGCCGCGGCGACCGCGGCGTCGCGGGCGGCGCCGGTCTCGGCCTCGGTGAGGGTGCGGTCGGGGGCCCGGAAGCGCAGCGCGAACGCGAGCGACTTCTTCCCCTCCGGCACCTGGGCACCCGTGTAGACGTCGAACAGCCGCACCGACTCGAGCAGCTCACCCGCGCCCTCGCGCAGGGCGGCCTCGACCTCGGCGGCGGTGACGGAGACGTCGACCAGCAGCGCGACGTCCTCCTTCGCCATCGGGAACGACGACAGCTCCGGCCCGGCGACCCGGTCGGGCGCGAGGGCCAGCAGGGCGTCGAGGTCGAGCTCGACCGCGGCGCTGCGGCGCGGCAGGTCGTGGGCGTCGCAGACGCGCGGGTGCAGCTCGCCGGCGTGGCCGAGCACCACCGCGGACTCCCCCTCGCCGGCCAGGACCTCCGCGCAGCGGCCGGGGTGCCACGGCGCGCGGACGGCGGCCCGCGTCGAGAGCGGGACGCCGAGCTCGTCGCCGAGGCGGCGCACCAGGGCCAGCGCGTCGGCCCAGCCGGCCCAGCCCTGGGGGGAGGCTCCCTCGCCCCACCAGCCGGCCCGCTCCCGCTCGCCGGCGAGGACCAGGCCGAGGTGCAGCGGCTGGTCGGGGACGCCGGCCAGCAGCTCCTTGAGCTCGAGCTCGCTGGGGCGCGACTCGACGCCCAGGATCGGGGTCGGGCTGGATCCCCCGCGCACGACGCTGCCGGTCTCGAAGAGGGTGACGCCCGTGGCGCCGCGACCCAGGTTGCGGGCGGCGGCGCGGAGCAGGCCGGGCAGCAGCGTGGTCGTGTACGCCGGCTCCTGGGCCGACAGCGGGTTCGCCAGCCGGATCGTGCGGCGGCGCTCGTCGTCGGCGTCCAGGCCGAGCGCGTCGAGCGAGGCGTCGCCGACGAAGGGGAAGCTCACGACCTCCACCGCGCCCGCGCCGGCGAGGGTGCGGCCGACGCGGCGGCGCAGCCGCTGGGCCCGAGTGAGTCCGCGGCCGGCGCCGGGGGTGGGCAGCACGGACGGGACGGCGTCGTAGCCGACGACGCGGACGACCTCCTCGACCAGGTCGAAGGGGTCGGTGACGTCGGGGCGCCACTGCGGCGGGACGGCCACGACGTCGGCGCCCTCGGCGTCGACCGCGAAGCCCTGGTCGCGGAGCACCTGCACGGCGCGGTCCGCCGGGATGTCGATGCCCGAGACGCGGGCGGGCAGGTCGGCGGCCATCGTGATGGGCTCGCGGGCCGGCGGGGTGCCGACGACGGTGACGCCCGGCTCGGCCGTCGCGCCGCCGTACGTGACGAGGAGCTCGACGACGCGGTCCGCGGCGGCCTCGCAGATCGTCGGGTCGACGCCGCGCTCGTTGCGCTTGCCGGCCTCCGAGGTGATCTTGTGGCGGCGTCCGGTGCGGAACATGGAGACCGGGTCCCAGTGGGCCGACTCGACCAGCACGCGCGTGGTGGTGGCGGACATCTCGGTGTCCTCCCCGCCCATGACCCCGCCGAGGCCGATCAGGCCGGAGTCGTCGACGACGACGAGGTCCTCGGGCGACAGGATCCGGCGGGTGCCGTCCAGGGTGGTGAGCCGCTCCCCCGCGCCCGCCCGCCGGACGCCGACGGTGCCGGTGAGCTTGTCGGCGTCGTAGCCGTGGATCGGCCGGCCGGTCTCGAGCATCACGTAGTTGGTGACGTCGACGGCGAGGCTGATGGGTCGCATCCCGGCCTGGGTGAGACGCCGCGCGATGAACTCCGGCGTCGTGGCGGTGGCGTCGAGGCCCGAGACGAGACGGGCGACGAAGACCGGGCACCCGGCGGGGTCCTCGATGCGGACCGGCCAGCCGGCGTCGTCGGCGGGCGGGACGTCGCGCTCGCAGGGGTCGCGGAACGGCGCGTCGTACGCCAGCGCCGCGTCGCGGGCGACCCCGCGCACGGACAGGGCGTAGGCCCGGTCGGGGTTGATCTCCATCTCGATGACGTCGTCGTCGAGACCGAGGACGCCGATCGCGTCGTCCCCCGGCTCGCCGGCGTCCGCGGGCAGGACGACGATGCCGTCGGACTCCGCAGAGAGCCCCAGCTCGGCGCCGGAGCAGATCATCCCGGCGGAGACGTGGCCGTAGGTCTTGCGGGCGGAGATCGCGAAGTTCCCGGGCAGGACGCCCCCGGGCAGGATCACGACGACGAGGTCGCCGGGGGCGAAGTTGTGCGCCCCGCAGACGATGCCCTGGGGTTCTCCGGTGCCGTTGGCGTCGCCGACGTCGACGGTGCACCAGTTGATGGTCTTGCCGTTCTTCTGCGGCTCGGGCTCCATCGTCAGCACACGGCCGACGACCAGCGGGCCCGTGATGGCCTCGGCGGGCCGCTCGAGGGCCTCGAGCTTGAGCCCGAGCGCGGTCAGCCGGGCGGCCAGCTCCTCGCTGGTGGCGGACTCCGGCAGGTCCGCGTGCTCGCGGATCCAGGAGACGGGGACTCTCACAGCTCACTCCCGAAGGTGGTGGCGAAGCGGACGTCGCCCTCGAACAGGTCGCGCATGTCCGAGATGCCGTGGCGGAACATGAGGGACCGGTCGATGCCCATGCCGAAGGCGAAGCCGGTGAACTCGGTGTCGTCGACGCCGCAGGCGCGCAGGACGCGGGGGTTGACCACGCCGCAGCCGCCCCACTCGATCCAGCCCTCGCCCTTGCAGGTGCGGCAGACGACGGACCCGCCCCGCTCGGGGTCGGTGCCGGAGCCGCGGCAGACGAAGCAGACGAGGTCGACCTCGGCCGACGGCTCGGTGAAGGGGAAGTACGACGGGCGGAACCGCGTCGTGATGCCCTCGCCGAACATCGCGGTCGCGAAGTGGTCGAGGGTGCCCTTCAGGTGCGCCATCGAGATCCCGCGGTCGATGGCCAGGCCCTCCACCTGGTGGAAGACGGGGCTGTGGGTGGCGTCGTACTCGTCGGTGCGGAAGACGCGGCCGGGCGAGACGACGTAGATCGGGGGTGTCCGGCTCAGCATCGTGCGGGCCTGGACCGGCGAGGTCTGGGTGCGCAGCACGAGGTGGTCGGACGCCGGCTCGGTCCAGAAGGTGTCCTGCATCGTGCGGGCCGGGTGGTCCGGGCCGAGGTTCAGGGCGTCGAAGTTCAGCCACTCGGCCTCGATGACGGGGCCCTCGGCGACCTCCCAGCCCATCGCGACGAAGATGTCGGCGATCAGCTCGGCGCCGGTGGTGAGCGGGTGGCGTGCGCCCGCGGGCTGCCGGTCGGTGGGCAGCGTGACGTCGACGGTCTCGGTGGCGAGCATCCGCTCCTCGTGCTCGGCCTCCAGGACGGCGGCGCGTCGGCCCAGCGCCTGCTCGACGGCTCCGCGGGCCTTGCCGACGCGCTGGCCGGCCTCCTTGCGGGCCTGCGGCGGGAGCGCGCCGATCTCGCGGTTCGCGAGCGCGAGCGGCGAGCGGTCGCCGGCGTGGGCGGTCCGGACGGCCTTCAGCTCCTCGGGGTCACCCGCCGCCTCGATCGCGGCCAGCGCGGCCTCGCGCGCGGCGTCGACGGCCTCGGGCTGGAGCACCGCGACCTCCACGGGGTCGAACTGGGAGTTGGGTCCGGACATGGGGTCGAGTCTAGGAACCGGCGCGGGCGTCCCTCGACCGGGTTTCGCACACGGCTCGGGCGAGGACGCGTCCGGGCTCCGGTGACCGATCGGTGTCGCTGACCGACACCGATCGGTCACCGAGGGCCGCCCGCCACCGCGGACGGGCTCAGGCGCCCGGTCGGCCGGCGACCCGCGCGGAGGCGTACAGGCAGACCGCGGCTGCGGTGGCCAGGTTCAGGCTCTCCGCCCGGCCCCGGATCGGGATCGAGACGCGGTGGTCGGCGAGCGCCAGCAGGTCCGCCGGCAGGCCCGCCGCCTCGTTGCCGAGCAGCCACGCCACTGGGCCCGCGAGCACGTCGTCGGCCTCGAAGAGGTCGAGGTCCCCGCCTCCCGTGGTCGCGAGGACGGCGAGGCCGGCGTCCTGGAGCCGCCGGACGACGGCGGCGGGGTCGCGCTCGACGGCGACCGGCAGGGTGAACGCGCTGCCGGCGCTGGCGCGGACCGTCTTGGGGTTGTGCAGGTCGACGGCCTCACCGGCGAGGACGACGGCGTCGGCGCCCGCGGCGTCGGCGGTGCGCACCACCGTGCCCGCGTTGCCGGGGTCGCGGACGTCGGCACAGACCGCGACGAGACGCGGCGAGGCCGCCAGGACGTCGTCCAGCGCGACGTCGAGGAACCGGCAGACGGCGACGAGGCCGGGCGGGGTCACCGCGTCCGACAGCGCAGCCATGGCGCGGTCGTCGACGAGCACCACCGCTGGGGCGTCGACCAGCAGGTCGGCGTACCGGTCCGCGGCGGCCGGGGTCGCGAACACCTCGACGACGCAGCCCGGGCGGGCGAGCGCCGAGGTGAGGGCGTTCGGGCCCTCGGCGAGGAACAGCCGCCGCTCCGATCGTTCGGAGCGGCGGCTGAGCCGACGGGCGTCCTTGACGCGGGCGTTGCCCGCGGTCAGGGGCTGGATCAGGAGGCCTTGGAGGTCTCGCGGGGAGCGTTGACGTCGTCCGGCAGCGCCGCCTTGGCGGTGGCCACCAGCGAGGAGAACGCAGCCTGGTCGGTCACGGCGAGGTCGGCGAGGATCTTGCGGTCGACCTCGACGCCGGCGAGCTTGAGGCCCTGCACGAAGCGGTTGTACGTCAGGCCCTCGGCGCGCGCGGCGGCGTTGATGCGCTGGATCCACAGCTTGCGGAACTCACCCTTGCGGGCGCGACGGTCGCGGTAGCTGTAGACCAGGGAGTGGGTGACCTGCTCCTTGGCCTTGCGGTAGAGGCGCGAGCGCTGGCCGCGGTAGCCGCTGGCCCGCTCGAGGGTGGTACGACGCTTCTTCTGGGCGTTCACTGCGCGCTTGACGCGTGCCATGGGGTTCTACTCCTGCTCGGTTCGGGATCGGGTGGTGCCGGTGCTGCTGAGCCGGGGCTCAGCGACCGAGCAGCTTCTTCGCCTGCGCGACGTCGGCCTTGGCGACCTCGGTCGTGCCGGACATGCGGCGCGTGACCTTCGAGGGCTTCTTCTCGAGGTTGTGGCGAAGGCCCGTCTTCTGGCGACGGATCTTGCCGGTGCCGGTGACCCGGAAGCGCTTCTTCGCACCGGAGTGCGTCTTCATCTTCGGCATCGTGCTCTCCTCCTGCGCCTCTACCTCAGGCGTCGATCTCGGGGTCGAGGTTCTCGGAACGACCTCGGGTCTTCTTCTGGGCGACGAGACCGTCGCCGCGCTGCGCGATGCGCTCGGCGCGCTCCTCGGCCTCGTCCTGGGCGCGCTCGGCGGCCCGGGTCTCCTTCTCGGCCCGCATCTCCACCTTGGCCTCGGCCTTCTTGCGGTGGGGGCCGAGGACCATGGTCATGTTGCGACCGTCCTGCTTGGGGGCGGACTCGACGAAGCCCAGGTCGTCGACGTCCTCCGCGAGGCGCTGCAGCAGCCGGAAGCCCAGCTCGGGGCGGTGCTGCTCGCGGCCGCGGAACATGATCGTGATCTTGACCTTGTCGCCAGCCCGGAGGAAGCGCACGACGTGACCCTTCTTGGTGTCGTAGTCGTGGCTGTCGATCTTCGGGCGGAGCTTCATCTCCTTGATGACGACGTTGGTCTGGTTCCGGCGCGCGTCACGGGCCTTCTGGGCGTTCTCGTACTTGAACTTCCCGTAGTCCATGAGCTTGCAGACCGGGGGGCGCGCGGTCGGGGCGATCTCGACGAGGTCGAGCTCGGCCTCCTGGGCCAGGCGCAGGGCGTCGCCGGTCGGCACGATGCCGACCGTCTCGCCGTTGGGGCCAACGAGCCGGACCTCGGAGACGCGGATCCGGTCGTTGATGCGGTGCTCGGTGCTGATGGGTCCTCCCGTGTGTCAGCGCTTCGGTGAGCGAGCGGGAGTCCGGACGAGTGCCCCGCAGACTGCGGGACCGCACTCGTGACCCCCTGACGGGAGTCGTGACCGGGACCCGACGGCCTGTGGTGCAGTGGTGCGGCCGGTGCGGGTGAGGGGCAGTTCGTGCGGCGCCCCCGCTTGCTGGATCGCACACCTCGGCGAGGTGCACGATCGGTCAACCCCGGAAGACTAACGGATCATTCCCCTGCGGGCGCAATCCAGCCGTGCCCGCCGGCGACGCGGACGGGCCGCCAGCCCTCGGCGAGGCCGACGAGGTCGTCGCCCTCCACGACGTACGGCGTCGGGCCGGCCACGTCGACGACCAGCGCCTCGGCGTCGTCCTCGCGAGCCGCCCGGGCCGCCGTCCGACCGGCGACGGGCACCGGCCGGGCGCCGGGGTCCCACCGCGCGAGGGACTCGGTGCCGCTGAACGCCAGCAGCGCGAGCCGGCCGTCGCGGCCGCGCATGAGGACGACCGCCATGTCGGAGTCCTTCTCGCGGGCGAGGCCGTCGGGGCCGGTCTCCACCTCCCCGGCCACGGCGGTCACGGGCACCAGCAGACGGGACGTGCCCAGGGCCGCCAGGGCCGCCGCCGGGTCGGTCCCGGCCGCCGCCAGCGTGGCGAGCAGCGCGGGGTCGGCCGCACCGTCGTCCCCCGCGAAGCCCGGGTCGGGGATGTCGCGCACCCGATCATGGTGACAGGCGACACCGATCACCCACGGGCCCGCCCAACTTGCATAAAGTCGACTGGGTCTGAAGACAATCGGACACATGAGTCAAGCCCTCGCCCCACCGACGACGGCGGGCCCCACCCCGGGCACGCCGACGAAGTCCGCCACCGCGGCACCCCGCCGGCGCTTCACCGCCTGGCGTCGCTGGCTGTCCCCCGTGGCGATCGTCGCGCTGTGGCAGCTCGCCAGCAGCACCGGCGTGCTGGACGAGCGCAAGCTCGCCTCGCCCGCGCAGATCGCGACCGCCGCGGGCGAGCTGATCGCCGACGGGACGCTGGGCGACGCCGTCCTCGTGTCGGTCCAGCGGGTCGCCCTCGGGTTCGTGCTGGGCGCGTCCTTCGGGCTCCTGCTGGCCCTCGTCGCCGGCCTGAGCAAGATCGGCGAGGAGGCCGTCGACCCGCCGATGCAGATGCTGCGCACGCTGCCGCACTTCGGCCTCATCCCCCTGTTCATCATCTGGATGGGCATCGACGAGGCGCCCAAGGTCGCCCTGATCGCGCTCGGCGTCGCGTTCCCGCTCTACCTGAACACCTTCGCCGGCATCCGTGGCATCGACCGCAAGGTGATGGAGGCGGCCCGCTCCATGCACCTGACGCGGCTCCAGCGCATCCGCCACGTCGTCCTGCCCGGCGCCCTGCCCAACACGCTGGTGGGTCTGCGCCAGAGCCTCGGCATCGCCTGGCTCTCGCTGATCGTCGCGGAGACCATCGGCTCCGACGCCGGCCTCGGCTACATGATCAACCGCGCCCGCGACTTCCTGCTGACCGACGTGATCGTCGTCGGCCTCGTGACCTACAGCCTGCTCGGGCTGGCCACCGACGCCATCGTCCGCTACCTCGAGAGGAGGGCGCTCTCATGGCGCGCCTGACCCCCACCCGCCGGTCGAGCCGGCCCGGCGCGTCGGACACCCCGTCCGTCGGCCCCCACGTCCCCGACCCGCACCCCGCCAACGGCGCGGACCGCGCCGCGGGCCACGTCGCCCGCGTCCGCGGCCACCACCGCTCGTTCGGCGACGTCCACGTCCTGCGCTCCATCGACCTCGACATCGCCCCCGGCGAGTTCGTCGCCCTGCTCGGTCGCAGCGGCTGCGGCAAGTCCACGCTCCTGCGCAGCCTGGCGCACCTGGACCCCTCCCCCGCCGAGGAGGTGGACGTCGTCGGCCGCTCCGCGGTCGCCTTCCAGGAGCCGCGCCTGCTGCCCTGGAAGACCGTCGTCGACAACGTGGCCCTCGCCCTGCTCAACGCCCCGGAGCGCAAGGACCGCGACCGCCTCGCCCGCGAGCGCCTCGAGGAGGTCGGTCTCGGCGAGAAGCTCGACGCCTGGCCCCTGCAGCTCTCCGGCGGGCAGGCGCAGCGGGTCTCGCTGGCCCGTGCCCTGGTGCCCGACCCCAGCCTGCTGCTGCTCGACGAGCCGTTCAGCGCGCTGGACGCCCTGACGCGCATCGAGATGCACCAGCTCGTCATCGAGCTCTGGCGCCGTCGGCAGATGGCGATCCTGCTCGTGACCCACGACGTCGACGAGGCCCTGAACCTGGCCGACCGCGTCCACGTGATGGACGGCGGCCAGATGGCGCGCACCTGGGAGATCGGGCTCCCGCGCTCGGAGCGCTCGCCGTCGCACCCGGAGGTCGCGGCCGTCCGCGAGGAGATCCTCCACTCCCTCGGGGTCGAGCCGACCCCGCCCAACCCGAACCGCGCGCCCGGCACCCCCGCCGCGGACGCCCACGACCGAGGAGCAGCATGACCCGCACCAGCACCCGACGGGCCACCCGCCGTACCGCCCTGGCCACCGCCGGGGCGGCCCTCGCCCTCGTCCTCGCCGGCTGCGGCGGGGACGCCACGGGCAACGAGGCCGCCGTCAACGACGACGGGTCGGTCGACCTCGAGGAGGTCACGCTCATCGTCGGCGACCAGAAGTCCGCCAGCCAGCAGGCCATGCTCGAGGCCGCCGGCGAGGACGACACGGACTACGAGATCCAGTGGGAGGAGTTCACCTCCGGCCCGCCGATGATGGAGGCGCTCGGCACCGGCGCGATCCACCTCGGGTACGTCGGCAACACGCCGCCGATCTTCGCCGCGGCCTCCGGCTCGGAGCTCAAGGTCGTCCAGGCGTCGACCTACACGGGCCTCGGCGACGCCATCCTCGTGCCGAAGGACTCGCCGCTGCAGTCGGTCGAGGACCTGCGGGGCAAGACCGTCGCCGTCGCCGAGGGCAGCTCGGCGAACTACAACCTGCTCGCCCAGCTGCGCGAGGCCGGCGTGGAGCTGGAGGAGGTCGAGCAGCGCAACCTGCAGCCGGCCGACGGCCTCGCGGCCTTCAGCCAGGGCTTCATCGACGCCTGGGTCGTCTGGGAGCCCTACGTCTCCCAGGCCATCATCGAGGAGGACGCCCGGGTGCTGGCCGACGGCGAGGACGTCGTCAACGGCATGAACTTCCAGGTCGCCTCCGACGTGGCCCTCGACGACGCGGCGACCGAGGCCGCCGTCGAGGACTACATCGGCCGCATCACCCGGGCGCAGGTGTGGGCCTCGCAGAACCGCGAGGAGTGGGCCGACGTCTGGGCCGAGCAGACGGGCCTGTCGCCCGAGGTCACGCTCGCCGCGGCGCGGAAGCGGCCGATCTCGATCCTGCCCGTCGACCAGGAGGTGATCGACTCCGAGCAGGAGATCTCCGACACCTTCACGGACGCCGACCTCCTGCCCGAGCCGGTCGACGTCGCCGAGTACTTCGACGGTCGGTACTCCGAGCAGCTCGCCCCGCTGGTCGAGCAGACCGCGAGCAACGCCGGCTGAGCCGCCCGACCGGCTGATCGTCGTGCGCACGGGGGTCGGGGCCGCTGTGGGAGTGTGGTCGTCGTGGACGACGCGACCTGGCTGGCCCTGACCCTCGTGCTCACCGTGGTGGGCCTGGCGGTGACTGTCCTGGCCCTCCGACGCCGCGGTTCCGCCCCCGCCCTGCGGGCCCTGGGCATCACGCTGCTGGTGCCGGCGGCGTACCTCACCGACGCCCTGCCCCTCGTGGTCCGGATCGGTCAGGAGATCGGGTCCTGGGCCGTCCGCCTGGTCTTCTCCCCCGTCGTCTGGTCCGGGGTCGCGCTCGGTGTCGTCGGGGTCGTCCTCTTCCTCGTCGGAGGGTCGATGATGGCCCGCGGTCGCGGCGTCACCGCCCGTCGCCCGGCCCCGGCCGCCGAGGGGGCCGACGGCCGTCCCGCCGTCGGCGCGGGCCAGGACCGGGCCCCGGCGGGCCGGCGCGGTCGCTCCGCGCGCCAGGCCCCGCCGGCCCAGCAGCCCGCCGACGAGGGCATGGACGACATCGAGGCCATCCTCCGCCGTCGCGGCATCGAGTAGGCGCGGCGGATGAGCGAGGACCGGGACCTCCTCGCGGCACGGCTGGGCCGCGCGCTCGCGGCGTACGGCGAGGCCGGCGCCCGCCGTCCCGTCGTGGTGGTCGACCTCTCCGCGTTCGACGCGAACGCCGCCGACCTCGAGCGCCGGGCGGGCGGGGTGCCGATCCGCGTGGCGTCGAAGTCCGTGCGCGTCCCCGCGCTGCTGTCGCGGGTGCTCGCCCGCGACGGGTTCTCGGGCGTCCTGGCCTACACGTTGGCCGAGGCGCTGTGGCTGCACCGCACTGGCGTCACCGACGACGTCCTCGTCGCCTACCCGAGCGTCGACCTGCCGGCGCTCACTGCGCTCGCCGCCGACCCCGAGGCGGCCGCGGCGATCACGGTGATGGTCGACGACGTGAGGCACCTCGACCTCGTGGACGAGGCGCGCCGCTCGGTCGGGGACCCGGCGGTCGTCCGGGTGGCCCTCGACGTGGACGCGTCCCTCCACGCCGGCCCCGGGCGCCTCGGACCCCGACGCTCGCCGCTGCGCTCCGTCGCCGACGTGGTCCTCCTCGGTCGCGAGGTCCTCACCCGCGACGGCCTCGACCTGGTCGGGGCGATGACCTACGAGGGCCTCGTCGCCGGCCTGGGCGACGCGGTCCCCGGCCAGGCGGTCCGCACCACCGTGCTGCGGCGGCTGCAGGCCGCCAACCTGGCGCAGCTGCGCCGCCGGCGCCGTCGGGTCGCGGTCGGCCTCGCCCGCGCGGGGGCGGCGCTCGAGCTGTGGAACGCCGGGGGCACCGGGTCGGTCGAGGCCGCGGCGTCCGACCCGGTGGTCACCGAGGTCGCGGCCGGCTCCGGCCTGCTGGCGCCCCGCCTGTTCGACCACTACCGGGCGTTCGCGCCCACCCCCGCGGCGTACCTGGGCCTGCCGGTCACCCGGCGTCCCGACGCCACCACCGCCACCGTCCACGGGGGCGGGTACGTCGCCTCCGGGGCCGCCGGGCCCGACCGGCTCCCGACGCCGTGGGCGCCGTCCGGGCTCGAGCTGACGGCCACGGAGGGCGCGGGCGAGGTGCAGACCCCGCTCGTCGGCGCGGGCGCCGCCGACCTCGCCGTGGGCGACACGGTCTGGTTCCGGCACGCCAAGGCCGGTGAGCTGATGGAGCACGTCGGCTCCGTCCTGCTGCTCCGCGGTGCGGACGTCGTCGACGAGGTGGCGACCTACCGCGGGCTGGGGCAGGTCTTCTGAGCACCGGGTGGGCCGAGGCCGTGGCCGGCGAGGTGCTGGCCCTGGCGCGCTCCCGGCCGCCGACGCTGGGGACGGGCCGGCTCGTCTGCCTCGACGGACCGGCCGGCACCGGGAAGACCACCCTGGCCGCCGCGATCGCCGACCGCGCGGGGCCGGACGGCTGCGAGGTCGTCCACGCCGACGACCTGTACGCCGGGTGGTCCGGCCTCGGCGAGGTCGCCGTCCAGCTCGACTCGCTGCTGCCGCCGCTCGCCGAGGGCCGGCCCGGCGCCTACCGCCGCTGGGACTGGCACGCCTCCGCGTGGGCGGGCACCGTCACGGTGGCGCCCTCCCCGCTGCTCCTCGTCGAGGGGGTGGGGTCCTGGGCCGCCGCCCACGCGGCCCGGGTCACCGTCCTGGTGTGGCTGACCGCACCGGTCGCGCTCCGCCGCGACCGGGTGCTCGCGCGCGACGGCGCTACGGTCGCGCCGCACCTCGACGCGTGGTCGGCCGACGAGGACGCCCACCACCGGGCGCAGGGCACCGAGGCCCACGCCGACCTCGTCGTCGACGCGGCGGCGGCTCGGGACTGACGCGCGCCTAGCGCTCGAGGAGGGCGCGGAGCTCGCGGAGCTGCGCGCGGGCGCGGTCGCCGTCCGACGACTGGATCCCGAGCGCCGTGCGCGTCGTGCCGTCCGCGAGGTCGAGCGTCGCCCACGGCGCTCCCGAGGGGAGGCGCACGGCGAGCACCTGCGCCTGGTCGTAGTCGTGGCGGCGGAACCCGTTCACCACGACCAGCCTCTCGGCCGTGACGGTGATGCGCGAGCGCACCAGGCCCCACCAGACCGAGAACAGCAGGAGCCCGAAGAACAGCATCGTGCCGATCTGGAACGGGGTGAAGCGGTCCCGGATGTCGCGGGCCAGCAGGAACCACGCGGCCAGGCAGATCACCAGCAGCATGCCGCCGAGGAGCGTCGCCGCCATCCGGGTGGCGAGCGGCCGGAACGTGCGGGGCAGGCCCCGCTCAGATGCGGCAGGCATGGATGTCCGTGAGGAGGATGCCGCGGGCGCCGACGCCGTACAGCTCGTCCATGAGGCGCTGGGCCCCGGCCCGCGGGACCATCGCGCGGACCGCGACCCAGCCCTCCCGCTGGAGCGGGGAGATGGTCGGGCCCTCGATGCCGGGCGTCAGCGCGGTCGCGGGCTCGAGGTGCTCGCGGGCGATGTCGTAGTCCATCATCACGTAGCTCCGGGCGAGCAGGACGCCGTCCACGCGACGGCGGAAGACGTCGAACCCGTCCGGCATCTCGCCGCCGCGGCGCGTGACCAGCACGGCGCGCGACGTCATCACCGGCTCGCCGAAGATCTCCAGGCCGGCGGCGCGCAGGGTGCTGCCGGTCTCGACCACGTCGGCGACGACATCGGCGACGCCGAGCTGGATGCTGGTCTCGACCGCACCGTCCAGCCGGGTCACGGACGCCTCGATGCCCTCGCGCTCCAGGAACGAGGTCACGATCCCGACGTACGAGGTGGCGATGCGTGCGCCGGCCAGGTCCGACCACTCGCGGTAGGCGCCGGGGCGCGCCGCGAAGTGGAAGCGGGAGCCGCCGAACCCGAGGTCCATGACCTCGTCGGCGTCCGCGCCGGAGTCCAGCAGCAGGTCGCGGCCGGTGATGCCGAGGTCGAGGGTCCCCTCCCCGACGTACAGGGCGATGTCACGGGGGCGCAGGTAGAAGAACTCGACGCCGTTCTCGTGGTCGGTGAGCGCCAGCTCCTTGCTGTCGCGGCGCTGGCGGTAGCCGGACTCGCGCAGGATCGCGGACGACGCCTCCGACAGCGCCCCCTTGTTGGGGACGGCGATGCGCAGCGGCCGGCTCACAGGTGCGCGTACACGTCGTCGGGGCTGATGCCGACGGCGAGCATCAGCACCTGGGCGTGGTAGAGCAGCTGGCTGATCTCCTCGGCGGCGCGCTCGGCGCCCTCGTGCTCGGCCGCCATCCAGGACTCGGCGGCCTCCTCGACCAGCTTCTTGCCGATGGCGTGCACGCCGGCGTCCAGCGCAGCCACGGTGCCCGAGCCGGCGGGGCGCTCGACGGCCTTGGTCGACAGCTCCGACCAGAGCTCCTCGAAGGTCTTCACGAGGGTCCAGCCTAGGCGGGGCGACGCAGGCACGCCGAGTCGGCCCGAACGCACGCCCCACGGACCCCGAGTCGGCCCGAACGCACGCCCCACGGACCCCGAGTCGGCCCGAACGCACGCCTCCACGGACTCGAGTCGCCACGTCCGGACGGCTCGTGGTCTCGTCGGCGCCTCGCCCGGCTGCTCAGACGTGCCGACTCGACGCCGTACAGCTGCGCAGACGTGCCGACTCGACGCCATACAGCTGCGCAGACGTGCCGACTCGACGCCGTACAGCTGCGCAGACGTGCCGACTCGACGCC
>NZ_JAKUHT010000039.1 GCF_022436705.1 Nocardioides sp. CFH 31398
ACCGGCGGCGGGGCCGCGGCGGGGGGCGGGACCGGCGGCGCGGCGGGCACGACGGGCTCGACGGGCTCGACGGGCGTCGGGGCGACCGGCGCGGGTGCGGCCGGCGCCACCGGAGCCGGGACGTCGGTGGCCACGGAGTCGAAGAGCGGCGCGCCGGGGTCGGGGTCGACGGGCGGCGGCGTCGCGCCGCGGTTGAGCGACTCGCGGAACTCGCGGGCGGCGGCGACCGCCCAGCCCTGCTCAGGCTCGGGCTCCACCTGCGGCGCGGCCGCCGCGCGGCGCAGCATCGCCTCGGCACGCAGCTGCAGCTCACGCGGGCTGAAGGGCTTCACGAGGTAGTCGTCGGCGCCCGCCTCGAAGGCGGCGATGACGTCCTCGTCGGTGGACCTCGACGTGATCATGATCAGGTAGGTCGCGCTGAACTCCCGCAGGCGCCGCAGGGCGTCCATGCCGTCCATGCCGGGCATCGACACGTCCATGGTCGTCAGGACGGGGGTGTGCCGGCGCACGGCCTCGACGGCCTCGACGCCGTCGGTCGCGTGCACCACGCGGAAGCCGACGCTGCTGAGCACGACGTCGATCAGGTCGGTGATGTCCGGGTCGTCGTCGGCGATGACGGCGGTCAGCGGCGTCCCCATGCCCCGACGCTACCGCGCCGCGGCCGCCCGCTCGTGCGAACGGCGGATCCGCCTCGCGGCGGCCGCCCGACCCCTCAGCGGCGACCGCCGAGGGGCAGGGAGGTCGACAGGGTGCGGCCCGCGACGACGGCCCACACCGTGAGCAGGGCGCCCCAGCCCAGGACCGCCAGCAGCGCGACGGCGCCGGAGCCCGTGGCGGCCGCCAGCCCGGACAGGCCGGTGACCACCGTGCCCACCGGGAACGTGAAGGCCCACCACGTCATCGCGAACGCGGGCCGCTGCCGCAGCACGCAGGTCAGCGCGACCCCGGCCCACAGCAGCGCGGCCACCAGGACCACCCCGGCGTAGGCCAGCGCCCACCGGTGGCCGGGCGCGAGGAGCAGCGCCGCGGTGGCCGACTGGCCGAGCGGCCCGAGCACGATGAACAGCGTCGGGGTGGCCACCGGGACGTCACCCCCGGCCACCCGGCGCACGACGGCGAGGGCCGGGCCCGCCGCCAGCACGAGCGTGAGGGCGAAGCACGCCCACGACGCCGCCAGCAGCACGGTCGCGAGCGGCTCGGGCGAGCGCGCCGCGAGCAGGGCGCCGACCGCCGCGCTGACCATCGGCGGGACGACGGGCATCAGCCAGGCCGCCTCCGCGGGGCCGGTGCGGTGGGCGCGGACCGGCCGCGAGACGGCGGTCGCCAGGCCCAGCGCGGTGCCGACGACCCACAGCACCAGCGACGCGACGTACGCCGGGAGGTCGCCGACCACGCCGGGCCCCGCGAGGAGGGTGGCGGCGGCGACGCTCATCGGGGCCATGGCCCGGGCGCCCAGGAAGTGCGCCATCTGCGGGTGGGCGCGCCAGTCGCCACCCCCGACCGAGCCGACCACCACGGCGACCAGCAGCAGGGCCGCCGACACCCACACGACCTCGGCGAGGCCGGTCAGCAGCGAGTGTGCCACCGGGAGGCCCGCGGCCGCAGCGGAGACGATCCCGGTGCCCATCACGGCGGCGTAGGCGTTCGGTGCGAGGGCGTGGGCCCGGGCGACGGGGGCGGGGACGGTGGTGGTCACGTCCCTCATCCTCCGACGCCCGGACGGACCGGAGTAGTCACCAGGATCTGGTGTGTCCACAACCTATGCTTGTGGCATGACGCTCCCGGACCTGCGCACCCTGGCCCTGCTGGTCGGGGTCGCGCGCCACGGCAGCATCGGTGCCGCCGCCCGGGCCGAGGGCCTGTCGCAGCAGGGTGCCTCGGAGCGGGTCCGCGCGGCGGAGGCGCTGCTGGGCGTCCCCCTGCTGTGGCGCGGCGCCCGGGGCTCGGAGCTCACCGCCGCCGGCCAGGTCGTCGTGGAGTGGTCGACCCGGCTCCTCGACGTCGCCGCGGAGACCGAGGTCGCCCTCGCCTCGTTGCGGGAGGACGAGCAGCGCCACCTGCGGGTGGCCGCGAGCATGACGGTGGCCGAGCACCTGCTCCCCCGGTGGCTGGTGCGGCTGCGGGCGACCTCGCGCACGCCCGTGGAGGTGTCGATGACGGCGACGAACTCGGCCGGTGCCGTCGCCGCGGTGCTGGCGCACCGCGCGTCACTGGGCTTCGTCGAGGGCGTCGAGGCGCCCCGCGGCCTCGCGCACGCGGAGGTGGGGTCCGACGAGCTCGTGCTCGTCTGCACGCCGGACCACCCCCTGGCCCGTCGCCGGGCTCCGCTCGGCCCCGACGAGGTCGCCGCCCTCTCCCTGACCTCGCGCGAGCCGGGGTCGGGCACCCGGGAGGTGCTCGAGGAGGCGCTCGGCGCCCACGGGCTGGCCCTGTCGCCGCCCGCCGTCGAGCTGACCACCTCGACCGGGGTCCGCGAGGCGGTGCTCGCCGGCTCCGCGCCCGCCGTGGTCAGCCGCCGCACGGTCGCCGGACCCCTGGCGAGCGGCGATCTCGTCGAGGTGCCGTTGCGCGACCTCGCCCTGACCCGCACCCTGCGCGCGGTCTGGCTGGGCCGTCGTACGCCGCCCGCGGGGCCGGTGAGGGACCTCGTCGCCATCGCTGCCGCGGGCTGAGCCGGCCCGCAGCAGCGATGCCCGGCTCACCGCTCCGGAGGCTGCCCCCGACGCCGGCGGGGCCGGTCGCTGCGACTGCCGTCCCCCCGACCCGAGCGACGAGCGGTCTCCTCGGGCTCGGGCCCGAGCGCGGACCGGTCGTCGTGACGAGCCGGGTCGCTCGCCCGCGCGCGCAGGGTCTCCTCGCGCTGGTCGGTGTCCGGGGAGTCCGACGGTCCCCCGGAGCTGAGGGCCTCGTTGTCCGCGTGCTCCAGGAGCGCGATCTCCGGGTGGTGCAGGTCGAAGGCCGGCGACTCCGAACGGATGCGGGGCAGCTCGTGGAAGTTGTGGCGCGGCGGCGGGCAGCTCGTGGCCCACTCCAGGGACCGTCCCCAGCCCCACGGGTCGTCCACCCCCACCCGGGGGCCGCGTCGACTGATGAAGACGTTCCAGAGGAACGGGAGGGTCGAGGCTCCCAGGACGAAGGCACCGATGGTCGAGACCTGGTTGAGCAGGGCGAACCCGTCGTCGGGGAGGTAGTCCGCGTACCGCCGGGGCATGCCCTCGACACCCAGCCAGTGCTGCACCAGGAACGTCGTGTGGAAGCCCACGAACAACATCCAGAAGTGCAGCTTGCCGAGGCGCTCGTCGAGCATCCGCCCGGTCATCTTGGGCCACCAGAAGTAGAACCCCGCGAACATCGCGAACACCACCGTCCCGAAGACGGTGTAGTGGAAGTGCGCGACGACGAAGTAGGTGTCCGAGACGTGGTAGTCCAGCGGCGGCGAGGCCAGCAGGACGCCGGTCAGGCCACCGAAGAGGAACGTCACGAGGAAGCCCACCGACCAGAGCATGGGGGTGTCCATCGAGACGCTGCCACCCCACATCGTGCCGATCCAGTTGAAGAACTTGACCCCGGTCGGGACGGCGATGAGGAACGTCATGCCGGAGAAGAAGGGCAGGTCCACCGCGCCGGTGACGAACATGTGGTGGGCCCAGACCGTCACCGACAGCAGGGTGATGGCGAGCGTCGCACCGACCAGGCCGACGTACCCGAACAGCGGCTTGCGGCTGAACACCGGCAGGACCTCGGTCACGATGCCGAAGAACGGCAGCGCGATGATGTAGACCTCGGGGTGCCCGAAGAACCAGAACAGGTGCTGCCACAGGATCGGACCGCCGTGGGCGGGGTCGAAGACGTGGGCTCCCACCATCCGGTCCGCGGCCAGGCTCAGCAGGGCGCCGGCGAGGATCGGGAACGCGATCAGCACCAGGACGCTCGTCAGGAGCACGTTCCAGGTGAAGAGCGGCAGCCGGAACATCGTCATGCCCGGCGCCCGCATGCAGATGATGGTCGTGACGAGGTTGACCGCGCCCAGGATGGTCCCCAGGCCCGCCAGCCACAGGCCCATGACCCACAGGTCGCCGCCCACGCCGGGTGAGCGGACGGAGTCCGAGAGCGGCGTGTACGCCGTCCAGCCGAAGGCCGCCGAGCCGCCGGGCGCCGCGAACCCCGAGACGGTGATGATCCCGCCGAGCAGGAACACCCAGTAGCTGAACATGTTGAGGCGCGGGAACGCGACGTCCGGGGCGCCGATCTGCAGCGGCATGATCACGTTGGCGAACCCGATGAACAGGGGGGTCGCGAACAGCAGCAGCATGATCGTGCCGTGCATGGTGAACAGCTCGTTGTAGAGCTGGTCCGACACCACCTGCTTGCCGGGAACGCCAGCTCGGAGCGGATCAGCATCGCCATCAGACCGGCGAGCAGGAACCAGCCGAAGCAGGTGGCGAGGTAGAGCTTGCCGATCACCTTGTGGTCGGTGGTGGTCAGCAGCGTCATGACCTGCGAGCCGACCCGCCGGCGGCGCACCGCGTCGACGGGAGCGGTGGGCCGGCGGCCCGACGTGATCGTCATCACTGACGGTGGCCAGTGTGCGCCTCCTCATGCGCCCGGACGGGCGCGGCGTCGGATCAGATCCGGCGGTCGCCCTCGCCCCAGTACGGCGCCCGCAGGTCGCGCTTGAGGATCTTGCCGGTGGGGTTGCGGGGCAGCGCCTCGAGGAACTCCACCGAGCTCGGGCACTTGTAGCGCGCGAGCGAGGCACGGCAGTGCTCGATCAGGTCGGCCTCGGTCGCCTCCTGGCCCGGGTGGAGCGACACGACGGCCTTCACCGTCTCGCCCCAGCGCTCGTCCGGCACGCCGATGATCGCCACCTCGGCGACCGCCGGGTGCTCGGCGAGGACACGCTCGATCTCGGGCGAGTAGATGTTCTCCCCGCCCGAGATGATCATGTCCTTGAGCCGGTCGGTGACGTAGACGTAGCCGTCGGCGTCGACCTTGCCGATGTCGCCGGTGCGGAACCACCCGTCGTCCGTGATCACCTCGGCGGTCGACTCGGGCTTGCCGAGGTAGCCCTTCATGACCTGCGGCGAGCGGAACCAGAGCTCGCCGTGCTCGTCGGCGGGCAGGTCCTCGCCGGTGGAGACGTCGACGACCCGGACCTCGGCGCCCGGGATGGGCTGCCCGGCGGAGACCAGCCGCTGCGGGTTGGCCTCGTCGCGGTGCTCGGGCGGCATCAGGTGGGTGATGACGCCGCACAGCTCGGTGAGGCCGTAGACCTGGATGAAGTCGGTGTCGGGCCACGCCTCGATCGCGGCGCGCAGCAGCGGCAGCGGCATGGGGGCGGCGCCGTAGCAGTAGGTCTTGAGCCTGCCGAAGACCGCGATCGCCTGGTCACCCGAGGCCAGCACCTGCGCGAGCACGGCGGGGACGAGGAAGGTCCGGTTCGCCCCGGCCATGATCGCGCCGGCCAGGGATGCCCCGTCGGGGTCGCGCGTCATCACGCTCGGCACGCCGTCGTGGATCCCGAACAGCACGTACGACGACCCGCCGACGTGGAACAGCGGCATCGACACCATGTTCTTGTCGCCGGGGTCGAACGCCCAGCCGTCGTGGGCGTTGACGGTGTGGGCGACCATGTTGGCCTGCGTGAGCATCACGCCCTTGGGCCGGCCGGTGGTGCCCGAGGAGTACATGACGAGGCAAGTGTCGCCCGGCTCGACGGCCGAGTCGCGGTCGGCGGCCTCGGCGCCCGCGAGCAGCGCCTCGTACTCGTCGCCGTCGCCGCCCTCCGGCGTCAGGGCGACGATCCGCTCGACGTGGGTGAGCCGGTCGCGGACCGCCTCGACCTGGCCCATCAGCTCAGTGCCGACGACGAGCACCCGGGCGCCGGAGTCGTTGACCACGTAGTCGATCTCGTCGGCCGCGAGGCGGAAGTTGACGATGGCGTTGGCCGCGCCGAGCGCGGAGGCGGCCATGGTCAGCTCGACGCAGGCGGGGTGGTTCTTGTCGAGGAACGACACGACGTCCCCCCGCCCGATCCCCATCGCCCGGAGCGCCCCGGTGAGACGTCGCACGCGGTCGTGGACCTCGGCCCACGTCCAGGTCCGCCCGAGGTAGGTCATCGCCTCCGCGTCGGGCGTCGTGCGGGCCCAGTGGGCCAGCCGCTCGTCGAGGTACGTCGGGGTCGTCAGCTCAGCCGTGGCCGTCATGGCGGGACAGTGGCACAGGTCACAGACCCCGGCAACGGTCCGCGGTGGCTCAGTCGTTCTCCTGCACGTGCCGGGCCACACCGACCACGACCAGCGCGGCGACCACGAGCAGCAGGACGACCCGGCCGCCGACCGGCAGCACGAGGCCGAGCATGAACAGACCCGCGGCCACGACCGCGACGACCGAGACCACCCCGGCCAGGACGCTGTCCCGTTCCTGACGAGCGCGCTCGGTGTCGTAGTCCTTCATGCCGCCTCCCCGCGTAGGCGCTGATCGTGACCGCACGGTCGTCGCCGCGCAAGGGGCGGACGTGCGGGTGGCTCAGCGCGCGCGGACGACCCTGCCCTCGTCCCACACGGGGCCGTCGGTCTCGCGGACGGTGCCGTCGGCGCCGTAGACGAGGAAGCGGTCGAAGCCGCGGGCGAACCAGCGGTCGTGGGTCACGGCCAGCACCGTGCCGTCGAACGACTCGAGCCCCGCCTCGAGGGCCTCGGCCGACTGGACGTCGAGGTTGTCGGTGGGCTCGTCGAGGAGCAGCAGGGTGCAGCCCGACAGCTCGAGCAGCAGGATCTGGAAGCGCGCCTGCTGCCCGCCGGAGAGCTGCTCGAAGCGCTGCTCGGCCGACGCGGAGAGCTCGTAGCGGTCCAGCACCCGCGAGGCCGCCTCGCGGCCCATCCCCGCGCGCTCGCCCTCGCCGCGGTGGAGGATCTCGAGGAGCGTCCTGCCCACCAGCTCGGGGTGCTCGTGGGTCTGCACGAACCACCCCGGCCGCACCCTCGCCCCGAGCCGGGCGACGCCGGAGTGGGACACGTCGCCGCCGGCCAGCAGCCGGAGGAAGTGCGACTTGCCGGAGCCGTTCGAGCCGAGCACGGCCACGCGCTCGCCGTACCAGACCTCGAGGTCGAACGGCCTCATGAGTCCGGTGAGCTCGAGCCCCTCGCAGACCACGGCGCGCTTGCCCGTCCGGCCGCCCCTCAGCCGCATCGACACCTGCTGCTCGCGGGGTTGCTCGGTCGGCGGCCCCGCCTCCTCGAACTTCCGGAGCCGCGTCTGCGCCGCGCGGTAGCGCGACGACATGCCGTCGTTGAAGGTGGCCTTCTGCTTCAGGGTCGCGACCAGCGTGCGGAGCTTCAGGTGCTCCTCCTCCCAGCGGCGCGTCAGCTCCTCGAAGCGGGCGAAGCGGTCGCTGCGCGCCTGGTGGTACGACGCGAACCCGCCGGGGTGGGTCCAGACCCGGTTGCCGGCGGCGCCGAGCTCGACGGTGACCACGCGGGTGGCGGCGTTCGCCATCAGCTCGCGGTCGTGGGAGACGAACAGCACCGACTTCTCCGACGCCGCGAGGCGCTGCTCGAGCCAGATCTTCGCGGGCACGTCGAGGTAGTTGTCGGGCTCGTCGAGCAGCAGCACCTCGTCGGGCCCGCGCAGCAGGTACTCCAGGACCAGCCGCTTCTGCTCCCCGCCGGACAGGGTGCGGAGCAGGCGGTGCTTCGCCTTGTCCCACCCGACGCCGAGGGCGGCGGTGGTGCAGGTGTCCCAGGTGACCTCGATGTCGTAGCCGCCCGCGTCGCCCAGCTCGGCGAGCGCGGTGGCGTAGGCCATCTGGGTGGGCTCGTCGTCGGAGTCCATCAGCGCGAGCTCGCAGCGGTCGACCTCCGCCACCGCGCGGCGCACCCGCGGCGGGGCGACGGAGACCATCAGGTCGGCCACGGTGGGCAGGTCACCGCCGCCGGGGACGACGCCCTGGCCGACGAACTGGGGCATGACCCCCAGCCCGCCCGAGCGCGTGACGACCCCCGCCTGCGGCACGAGCTCGCCGGTGACGACGCGGAGGAGGGTCGTCTTGCCGGCGCCGTTCGCCCCGACCAGCGCGACCTTCTGGCCCTCCCCGACCCGGAACGAGACCTCGTCGAGCAGCACCCGCCCGTCCGGCAGGTCCACCCGCACCCCGGCGACGTCGACGTGTCCCACGTTGCGCGATCCTCCCGCACGAGCCGGTGCCGCCGCACCTCGATTACGGCGGGGACGGCGGGAGCCCGGGCGGCGCCACCCCGAGCATCGCGAGGGCCAGCCCACGGTAGTGGACGGCGACCTCGGCCGGCGTCCAGCGACCGCCGGGGCGGAACCACCGCGAGACGTCGACCCCGAGCGAGATGAGGGCGGCCGCGGTGAGGTCGGGGTCGTCCGTGACGAAGGACCCCTCCGTCACCCCGCGCCGGACGACGTCGCGGACGCACTCCTCGATGTCGTGGCGGAGGGCGGCGACCTCGGCGCGGTGCTCGTCGTCGAGCGCCGCGAGCTCGTAGTTCACGACCCGCGACGACACGTGCTCGGTCGCGTGGTGCTCGACGAACCGCTCGACGAGGTCCCCGAGCTGGGCCACGGGTCCCTCGGCGCCCGCGACGGCGTCCCGCACCAGGGCGAGGACCCGTCGATGGCCCTCCAGCGACAGCCGGTGGAGCAGCTCCTCCTTGGAGCGGTGGTGCACGTAGAGGGCCGCCGGGCTCATGCCGGCGGCCGCCGCGACGTGGCGGGTGCTCGTGCCGTGGAAGCCCCGCGCGGCGAAGGCCTCGGCCGCCGCACGGGCGAGGCGCTCGCTGCCCGGATCGGCGGCGCGGTCGGGCCCGCGCTCGGGGTTGACTGCCTCGGTCACGTCGGTCAGGGTAAGCAAGCGCTCACCTAGTCGGCAACGTCCTGGAGGTCACGTGCCCGAGAAGTCCCCCGCCCCCGACGGCCGCCTCGCCGGCCGCACGGCCGTCGTCACCGGCGCCAGCCGCGGCATCGGCCTCGCGATCGCGCGGCGCCTGGTCGACGAGGGTGCGCGGGTCGTGATCACCGGCCGGAAGCCGGAGCCGCTCGCGGAGGCCGTCGAGAGCCTGGGCGGGCAGGACCACGCGCTCGGCGTGCCCGGCGGCGCGGACGACGCCGACCACCAGGCCGAGGTCGTCGAGCGGGCGGTCTCGACCTTCGGGTCGCTGGACCTGCTGGTCAACAACACCGGCATCAACCCGACGTACGGGCCGCTGCTGCAGCTCGACCTGGGCGCTGCCCGCAAGACCGTCGAGGTCAACTGCCTGGCCGCGCTGTCCTGGATCCAGCGCGCCCACGGCGCCTGGATGGCCGAGCACGGCGGATCCGTGGTCAACGTCGCCTCGGTCGCCGGGCTGCGCCCCGCGCCCGGCATCGCCTGGTACGGCGCCACCAAGGCGATGCTCATCCACCTCACCGAGGAGCTCGCCGTCGAGATGGCGCCCGACGTGCGCGTCAACGCCGTGGCCCCGGCGATCGTGAAGACCCAGTTCGCCACCGCACTGTTCGACGGCAAGGAGGCCGAGGTCGTCGCGGGCTACCCGCTGGGCCGCCTCGGCGCCCCCGAGGACGTCGCCGGTGCCGTCGCCTACCTGCTCTCGGACGACGCCGCCTGGGTCACCGGCCAGACCCTGACGCTCGACGGGGGCACCCTGCTGCGGGGCGGCGTGTGAGCGGCCCCCGCTCGACCCTCGACGGTGCCGGCGTCCTCGTCACCGGCGCCGGGCGCGGCATCGGTCGCGCCCTGGCGGTCCGCGCGGCCGCCGAGGGCGCCCGCCTGGTCGTGAACGACCTCGACCCGACGCTGGCCGCCGAGGTCGCCGAGGAGGTCGGCGGACACCCGGCCCCGGGCGACTGCGCCACCGCCGACGGCGCGCGCGACCTCGTCACCGCCGCGACCCAGCACCTCGGTGCCGTCGACGTCGTCTGCTCCAACGCGGGCGTCGACACCGGCGGCGACCTCGACACGCCCGACACCGTGTGGGAGCAGACGCTCGAGGTCAACGTCCTCGCCCACGTCCGGCTCGCCCGCGCCCTCGTGCCGACCTGGACCGACCCCGGCCCCACGGGGCCGCCCGGCGGGCGTTTCGTCGTCACGGCCTCCGCCGCGGGCCTGCTCGGGATGATCGGCAACGCGCCGTACACGGTCACCAAGCACGCCGCGGTGGCGTTCGCCGAGTGGCTGTCGGTCACCTACGGCGACCGCGGCGTCGCCGTCCAGGCGATCTGCCCGCAGGGCGTGAGGACCCGGATGCTCACCGACGCGGGCCCGCTCACCGCCCTGCTGTCCCACGACGGGGCGCTCGAGCCGGAGCAGGTCGCCGACGCCTGGGTCGCGTCGCTCTCGGAGGGCGAGGAGCGCTTCCTGGTGCTGCCCCACCCGGAGGTGGCGGACTACTACTCCTACCGCGCCGCGGACACCGACGGCTGGCTGCGCGGGATGCGCAAGCTGCGCCAGCGCGTCGACGAGCACGGCGGCACGTCGATCGGGGAGGCCGGGTTCTGATGGCGGAGACCACGCAGGAGCGTGCCTGGGAGGCCCGTCCGGTCGACCAGGACCTGGCCGCGGTCGCCTCCTGGCTGACCTCGACCTCCTCGCTCGACCTCGCCGGTGACCTGACCGGCCGGCTGCTGACGGGCGGCAAGTCGAACCTCACCTTCGAGGTCACCGACGGCACGTCGACGTGGGTGCTGCGACGCCCGCCCCGCGGACACGTGCAGGCCACGGCCCACGACATGGGCCGCGAGTTCACCGTCATGTCCGCGCTGCGCGACACCGACGTCCCCGTGCCCGGCACGGTGGCGCACTGCACCGACGAGTCGGTGCTGGGCGCCCCGTTCTACGTCATGGAGCGCGTGGACGGCGTCCCCTACCGGACGGCCGACCAGCTGCGTCCGCTCGGCGCCGAGCGCACGCGGGCCATCACCGAGCGGATGGTCGACGTCCTCGCCGCCCTCCACCACGTCGACCCGGCCGCCGTCGGGCTGGCGGAGTTCGGCCGGCCGGAGGGCTTCCTCGAGCGGCAGGTCCGCCGGTGGACCCGCCAGCTCGAGGGCTCGCGGAACCGGGACCTGCCCGGCGCCGACGAGCTGGCCGCCGCGCTGGCCGAGCAGGTGCCGACCACCGACCGCGCGGCGATCGTCCACGGCGACTACCGCCTCGACAACCTCCTGGTCGGCCCGGACGACGACGTCGCCGCGGTGGTCGACTGGGAGATGGCGACGCTGGGCGACCCGCTCACCGACCTCGCCCTGCTGCTGGTCTACGACCGGCTCGCCCGCCTCGACCTGGGTGGGCAGGAGCGCGCCGTCTCGGACGCCTCCCTGGCCCCCGGCTACCCGAGCGCCGACGAGGTCCAGCAGCGGTACGCCGCCGCCGGTCACGACCTCGACGACCTCCGCTTCCACCTCGGCCTGGGCTTCTTCAAGCTGGCGGTGATCCTGGAGGGGATCCACTACCGCCACGAGCAGGGCCAGACCACCGGCGACGGCTTCGAGGGCATCGGTGCCGCCACCGTCCCGCTGATGCGCGCCGGCCTCGACGCGCTCCGCGGCTCCTGACCCTCCTGCCCGCCAGACCCGAGAGGACCCCCGATGGACTTCACGCACGACGCCACCACCACCGAGCTGATCGAGAAGCTCGAGGCGTTCATGGCCGAGCGGATCCTGCCCGCCGAGCCGGTCTTCGCCGAGCAGCTCGCGGCGTCCGACGACCCCTGGGCGTGGTCGCGCACCCCGATCCTGCGCGAGCTCCAGGCGGAGGCCCGCGACCGGGGCCTGTGGAACCTGTTCCTGCCCCCGAAGCACGACCCGGACGGCAACGGCGCGGGCCTGACGAGCCTCCAGTACGCCCCGCTCGCCGAGATCACCGGCCGCGCGATCGGCCTGGCGCCCGCCGTCCTCAACTGCGCGGCGCCCGACACCGGCAACATGGAGACGCTCGCCATGTTCGCCGACGAGGCGCAGAAGAAGGAGTGGCTCGAGCCGCTCCTGGCCGGCGAGATCCGGTCCGCGTTCGCCATGACCGAGCCGGACGTCGCGTCGTCCGACGCCACCAACGTGGAGACCTCGATCGTCCGTGACGGCGACGACTACGTCATCAACGGCCGCAAGTGGTGGATCACCGGGGCCATGAACCCCGACTGCACGATCTTCATCGTCATGGGCAAGACCGACCCGTCCGCGGACCGGCACCGCCAGCAGTCGATGATCCTCGTCCCCCGCGACACCCCCGGCCTCGAGGTCGTCCGCGGCATGCACGTGCTCGGGTACGACGACCACGACCACGGCGGCCACGCCGAGCTGCGGTTCACCGACGTCCGGGTGCCCGCCGCGAACCTGATCGGCGAGGAGGGCGACGGCTTCGCGATCGCGCAGGGCCGCCTCGGCCCCGGCCGCATCCACCACTGCATGCGCTCCATCGGCGTCGCCGAGCGCGCCATCGAGCTGATGTGCACCCGCGCCTCCGAGCGGGTGGCGTTCGGCAAGCCGCTGGCCGAGCAGGGCGTCATCCGCGAGTGGATCGCCGAGGCCCGCGTGACCGTCGACCAGCTGCGCCTGCTGACCCTGTTCACCGCGTGGCGCATGGACACCGCCGGCAACCGCGCCGCCCACGGCGACATCCAGGCGATCAAGATCGCGACGCCCGAGGCCGTCCAGAAGATCCTGGACCGCGCGATGCAGGTCCACGGCGGCGGCGGGCTCTCCCAGGACTTCCCCCTCGCCCCCGCCTTCGCGGGCATCCGCACGCTGCGCTTCGCCGACGGCCCCGACGAGGTCCACAAGGCCGCACTGGGCAAGGCGGAGATCAGGAAGCACAGCGCCTGACGTGAGTCCGCGGCCTCGCCTGCGGGGACGGACGTGCAGAAGGCCCAGAACGGGCGGCCCGACCGCACGGCGAGGGACTCCTGCACGTCGGTCCTGACGGGGTCCGACGTCAGAGCACGGCGACGCCGAGGACGACTGTGGTCAGCAGCGGCAGAGGCCCTGCGCAGCGGCGGCGAGCAGACCGGCGACGGGCGTAGCCGGACGCTACGTGGACCGGGGTCCGCGCCGGGTCTCGAGCACCCGGAAGCCCTTGGCCGACGCCAGCCGCGTCGTGGGCCAGCCCTGCTCGCCGAGCCACCGCTGCAACGAGTCCGCGCCGAGGTTCCTGCCGACCACCATCACCGCCCGCCCGTCGGGGGCGAGCCGCGGGAGCCACGTCAGCAGCAGGTCGTGCAGCGCCTGCTTGCCGACGCGGATGGGCGGGTTCGACCAGATCTCGTCGTACGTCGCGTCGTCGGCCACCTCGTGCGGCAGCACGGCGCTCACCCGGTCGGCGACGCCGAGCGCGACGGCGTTCTCCCGGGCCAGCAGCAACGCACGCTCGTTGACGTCGACGCACGTCACCGCGGCTTCCGGGGCCGCGACGGCGACGGCGAGGCCGATGACGCCCCAGCCGCAGCCGAGGTCGAGGACCTGCCGCACCTCGGGGCCCGGCGGCTCGGTCTCGCGGAAGAGCACGGCGGTCCCCGCGTCGAGGCGCCCCCGGGCGAAGACCCCGCTGCCCGACGCGAGCGCGAGGTCGTGGCCCCACACGCGAGCGGTCACGGGCTCGCGCCGGAACGCGACCGTCGGATCGGCGCTGAAGTAGTGCTCCTGCTCCTGGCTCACAACGTCCGCACCCTCCGGGTCTCGGCCTGGCGGGCGGCGAGCCCGGCGTCGTCCGGGTAGCCCACCTCTTCGAGCGTCAGCCCGTGCGCCGGGGCGACGGTGACCGCGGAGTCGCGGACACCGGCCGCGAGCACCGCCGCCGGCCAAGCGACGTCGCGACGACCCTCCCCCACGGCGATCAGGCACCCGGTCAGCGCGCGCACCATCGAGTGGCAGAACGCGTCGGCCCGCACCGTGCCCAGCGCGAGGCCGTCGGCCGCGGAGCGCTCCCACCGCAGGTCGAGCAGGGTGCGGATGGTCGTCGCGCCCTCCCGGCGCTTGCAGAACGCCGCGAAGTCGTGCTCGCCGAGCAGGTGCTGCGCGGCGGCGTCCATCGCCTCGACGTCGAGGCGCCGCGCCCATGCCAGCACGTGCCCGCGGGTCAGCGGGTCGACGGCGGCGGGGTCGTCGGCGACCCGGTAGACGTAGCGGCGCCAGGTCGCGGAGAAGCGGGCGTCGAAGCCCTCGGGGGCGATGCTCACCCGCCGCACCCGGACGTCGGGGTCGAGCACCCCGTTGACCCGACGTCGCAGGGCCCGCGACGGGGACTCACGGGCGCGGCCGGCGGCCTCCGCGAGCAGGCCGTCCGGCAGGTCGAGGTGGGTGACCTGCCCGCGGGCGTGGACGCCAGTGTCCGTGCGGCCGGCGCAGGTGACGGCGACCTCGTCGTACCGCAGCACCGTCGTCAGCGCGGCCTCGAGCTCGCCCTGCACCGTCCGCAGGCCGGGCTGCGCGGCCCAGCCGTGGAAGCCGGCGCCGTCGTAGGCGAGGTCGAGGCGGATCCGCACCGGAGCATCCTCCCAGGCGGGCACCGGCGCGCTCAGTCCGGACGCCGCGCCAGGACGTACAGCCGGTTGGTGGTCTCCTCCCGGCCGGTCAGGGGGCCGCGGACGTACCACTCGACGTCGGTCAGGCCGGCCCGCTCGACCGCGGCGAGGACCTCGGTGGGCTCGTGCAGCACCAGGTTCAGGTCGGTCGGGACGTCGAACCAGCTCCCCGGGGCCTTGAGCCCGGAGCCGGCGTGGAGCGCCAGCACCAGCCAGCCGCCGGGCGCGAGCGGGCGGACCAGCGAGGACACGGCGTCACCCAGCTCGGACGGCGCGAGGTGGATCAGCGAGTACCAGGCGAGTACGGCGCCCCACCCGTCGTGCGAGGTGGGGCGCATCAGCCGGCGCAGGTCGCCGACCTCGTAGGTGCCCTCCGGGAAGCGGGCGCGGGCCTGCTCGACCATCGCCGGGGTGAGGTCGATGCCGGTGGCCTCCACGCCGCAGTCCGCGAGGAACGCGGTGACCTGCCCGGGCCCGCAGCCCACCTCGACGGCCGGGCGCTCGCCGGCCAGCCAGGCCGCACGGTTCAGCAGCCACCGCTCGAAGGGCAGGTCGTCGAGCTCCTCGGCGAACCGCTCGGCGTACGCCTCCGCGATCCCCGCGTACGTCGCGCGCACGGTCTCGTCGCGGCCGTCACCGCCGCCGGCCAGCACCGACTCCCGGTCGACGGCCGGGGCGGCGGGCACCGACTCCTCCAGCGCGGGGTCGCCCAGCAGGTGTCGCCAGCGGTGGTCCTGCTCGCGCGGGCCCTTCGGCAGCCGCTCCACCAGGGCGGGGTCGGCGGCGGCCATCGCGACGAGCGTGGCCTCGACGGCGTCGCGGTCGGCGAAGGGGTGCAGGCGCTCGGTGCGGGTGCGCAGCGCGCCGGGCGGCTGCGGGCCGCGCAGCAGCAGGACCGTCAGCAGCGCCCGGGCGTCGTCCGCGAGGTCGAGGACGACGGACAGCCGCTGGACGTACTTCAGCGTGCGACGCCCCGAGTCGGCCCAGGTGACGCCGACCAGGTCGCGGGTCTTGAGGTGCGCGAGGGTGGCGGTGACCTCGGACTCGTCGTAGTCCGTGACCGGCTCGCGGCTGCTGGCCTGGTTGCAGGCGGTCCGCAGCCCGGCGAGGGTCATCGGGTAGCTGCCGGGCACCGTCACCTCCTTCTCCAGGAGGGCGCCGAGCACACGCTGCTCG
The DNA here is from genome assembly GCF_022436705.1 of Nocardioides sp. CFH 31398. Lineage (GTDB taxonomy): Bacteria > Actinomycetota > Actinomycetes > Propionibacteriales > Nocardioidaceae > Nocardioides. Next base: position 15,711 of record NZ_JAKUHT010000039.1, read on the forward strand.
GGGGCGTCGAGGACGGGCAGCTCGCTGGTGCCGGGCACGGCAGGGAGCCTAGACGGGCTACGGCTCCAGCGCGCTGCGTACCGAGCGCACGACCTCCTCGAGGTCGTCGACGTCGTCGGGCGTCTCCAGCACCACGACGCGGGTCCGTGAGGGCCGCGGCGGCGCGAACATCCGCAGGACGTCGGCCAGCGCGCGGTCCAGCGCGGCGACCGGGTCACCCGGCTCGGCGCGCAACCAGCGGCGCAGCACGTGGTTGTGGGCGGTGACCACGCCCGCGGCGAGCACCTCGGCGCGGACCTCCCCCGACTCGCCGTCCCCGACCCGGCCGCGGAAGAACTCGCGGAACACCCGCTGGTAGGCCTGCAGGCCGGCGACCTCGCGCTGGCGCAGCGACGGCACCGTGCGCGTCAGCCGGTAGCGCGCCCGAGCCCGGTCGCCCTCCGTCAGGTAGTGGTCGAGCACGAGGTGAGCGGCCTCGGAGGCCGCGGTCGCGACCGCCGTCGCCCCGGCCCCGGACGGGACGGCGTCGAGCCGGGCGCCCACCCGGGCGAGGACGGCGTCGTGGTCGGGGAGCACCACGTCGTCCTTCGAGCGGAACGCCCGGAAGAACGTCGTCCGTCCCACCCCGGCACGCTCGGCGACGGCGTCGACGGTGGTGGCGTCGTACCCGCGCTCGTCGAACAGGTCGTACGCCGCGGCGACGAGGCGCTCACGGGTCGACTCCCTGGCCGTGGACTGGGTCACGGGTACTGCGTACCATGACGGCAGTACCGAGTACCACCGAGTCACGAGCCTGGGGGCCACGATGAGCGACTTCGACCAGTTCCGCCTGTCCGACGACCACGAGGAGCTGAAGGCGGCCGTCCGCGAGCTGGCGAACGACAAGATCGCGCCGTACGCCGCCGAGGTCGACGAGGAGTCCCGCTACCCGCAGGAGGCCCACGACGCCCTGGTGGCCTCCGACTTCCACGCCCCGCACGTGCCCGAGGAGTACGACGGCGTCGGCGCCGACGCGCTCGCCGTGTGCCTCGTCATCGAGGAGGTCGCCCGCGCCTGCGCCAGCTCGTCCCTGATCCCGGCCGTGAACAAGCTGGGCTCGCTGCCGGTCATGCTCTCGGGCGGCGACGCGATCAAGCGGAAGTACCTGCCCCGCCTCGCCGCGGGCGAGGGCTTCTCCTACGGGCTGTCCGAGCGCGAGGCCGGCTCCGACACCGCCTCCATGCGCACGAAGGCGGTCCGCGACGGCGACGACTGGGTGCTCTCGGGCCAGAAGTCCTGGATCACGAACGCCGGCGAGTCGGAGTTCTACACCGTGCTCGCGGTCACCGACCCCGACGGCGCGCGCGGCCGCAACATCTCGGCGTTCGTGGTCGAGAAGGGCGACGAGGGCTTCACCTTCGGCGAGAAGGAGCGCAAGCTCGGCATCAAGGGGTCCCCGACGCGCGAGCTGCACTTCGACAAGGTCCGCCTGCCCGGCGACCGCATCATCGGCGAGCCCGGCACCGGCCTGCAGACCGCGCTGCGCACGCTCGACCACACCCGCATCACGATCGCCGCGCAGGCGGTCGGCATCGCGCAGGGCGCGCTGGACTTCGCGACGTCGTACGTGAAGGAGCGCGAGCAGTTCGGCCAGGCCGTCTCCGGGTTCCAGGGCGTGCAGTTCATGCTCGCCGACATGGCGATGAAGCTCGAGGCCGCCCGGCAGATGACGTACGTCGCCGCCGCCAAGTCGGAGCGCAACGACGCCGACCTGTCGTTCTTCGGCGCCGCCGCGAAGTGCTACGCCTCCGACGTGGCCATGGAGATCACCACCGACGCCGTCCAGCTGCTCGGCGGCTACGGCTACACCCGCGACTACCCGGTGGAACGCATGATGCGCGACGCCAAGATCACCCAGATCTACGAGGGCACCAACCAGGTGCAGCGTGTCGTCATGGCGCGCCAGCTGCTGAAGAAGGGCTGATCGACGTAACGCGCCCGGCGGGTCGCGGCAGGGGGTAGGCGATGCCTTCCGACGACCGTTCCTACAGGCTCGACGTCCCCGAGCCCGACCCGCCGCCGCACCTCATCGAGCAGCTCGCGGAGGCGGCGCGTGCCAGCACGCCCTCGGTCCGGCGGGGCGGGCGCCGGGCCGCGACGTTCACCGTCGGTGTCGTCGCGGTCTTCGCGGGCGTGGGTGGGGCCTGGGCGACGGGGGCCCTGCCCGTCCCGGGGCTCCCGGACGGCGGGGTGCCGGCGATCGTCGACCGTTCCCGCGACGACGGCCCCGGCGACCGCCCGTCGGACGGGGCCTCCCCCGGTACCGGCCCCGACTCCGGCACCGACTCCGGCACCGGCGACCGCCCGTCGGACGAGCCGGACGCACCGACGGGGACGGCCAGTCCCGACCCCTCCCCCTCCGGGGCACCGGACGGCGAGCGCCCGTCCGCACGCCCCTCCCCCGGCAGGCCGTCGTCGCAGCCTCCGACGACCCCGCCCACCGAGCCGCCGTCGGTCTCCCCGAGCGTGCCCGGGCGCGGGGGTGACAACCCCGGTCGCGGCGACGAGCGGCGCAACCAGGACCCCGGCGGCGGGAACCGCGGACAGGGTGTCGGTGGCGGGCAGGGCCAGGGGCAGGGGCAGGGCCAGGGGCAGGGCCAGGGGCAGGGCCAGGGCTCCGGCCTGGGTCGTGACGGCGACAGCATCCGCGGCCAGGGGTCCGCGGACCGTGGCGCCTCGCAGCAGGGCCCGGACCGCGGGCGCCGTCCCGGCCCCGACGGCACGTCGGGCGGCCGGGGGCCCGATGCCTGACGACCAGGTGGTCGCCGCCGCCAAGACCGGCGACACCGACGCCTGGCGGGCGCTCTACGCCGACCACGCGGGCCGTCTGGTGGCCTGGCTCGGCACCCGTCCCACCGGGGACACCACGGCCTCGCCGGAGGACGTCGCCAGCGAGGCATGGCTGGTGGCGGCGTCCAAGATCGCCGACTTCCACGGGTCGTCGTCGGACTTCGCGGGCTGGCTGTTCGGCATCGCGCGCAAGCTCAGCGGCGGCACCAAGCGCCGCTCCGACCGCCGCCGGACGTCGCCGGGCGAGGTCGACGTCCACCTCGAGCGGGTGCCGGACCACGCGCCCGCCGTCGAGGGCCGCGACTGGGTCCGGGACGCGATCGCCGCCCTCCCGCCCCGGGAGCGGGACGCCGTCGGCCTGGTCGACGGCCTCGGGTTCGACAACACCACGGCGGCCGAGGCCCTCGGCGTCAGCGCGGTGTCGCTGCGGGTCGCCCGGCACCGCGGGTTGCGCAAGCTCCGGGCTCGGGCGGCGGGGGAACCCCGGGCGGACAGCGCGAGCGCCTGACCCCGCCCGAGGTCTCCCGCCCCCCGGGTCTGCTGTGGCGGGCCCGGCTCAGCCCTGGGCGGCCTGGCACTCCTCGAGGCGCTCCTCGGCGCGGGCGAGCCGCTGCTGCTGGGCCTTCTTGTCCTTCCCCGCCTCGTCGCGTCGCTCCTTGGCGCGCTCGAGGGCCCGGTCGGCCGCGCGCTCCTCGCGGGGGGTGTCAGCCTTCTCCTTCTCCCGCTTCGCCTTCTCGACCTTGTCCTTGCGGCGCTCGAACACCGCGGTGACGCGGTCGAGCGCGGCCTGGGCGTCGTCCACCTTCTGCTGCTGCGTGGCGCACGGCTCGGTGGGCTCGACCGGGTCGCCGGCCGCGCCGGCGGGCGCGGCGGCGAGCACGCCGAGCGTGAGGGCGGAGCCGGCGAGGGCGCCGGCGAGGCGGGTGGCGAGGGTCATGGCTGCTCCTTGGCGACGGACGTCCCGAGACGGGCGCTCGAACGCTACCTGTCACCACCGGGGGGCGGTGTTACTTTCGCGGAACTCAGCCCCTGGCCGTCACCGTCAGCCGCCCCGCCTTCCGCGCCAGGGTGGCGACGTGGAGCATCCGGGCGTTCGTACCGGTCGGTCCGACGCGGCCGGCGTCCCAGGCGGCGTACGCCAGTCGGAGGCGCCCGGCCTTGTCGACGAACCCGTCGCCGCCGCCAGGGCCCTTGGCGAGCGCGCCCGAGGCGAGCAACGGACGGTCGTGGGTCATGTCGGTGCAGGGACCGAGGGGCGTGTCGCACTCGGCGTACCCGGTGGCGTAGTTCGCCGAGTACCAGTCGTGCGCGGAGTAGAAGAGGTAGTAGTGGCCGCGGTGGTTGATCATCGAGGGGTTCTCGATGACGCCGCCCTTCCAGGTGCCGCGCACGAGCTCGAGGAGGGCGTGACGCCGCGAGCCGGACTTGAGGCGGGTGCCGTCCTGCGACAGCTGCTGCACCATGAGCGCGGGCTCGCTGTCCGCCTTGTCAGGGATCCCCTCGCGCTTCCACAGCAGGAAGGTGCGGCCGTCGCCGAGCCGCAGGATGTCGGGGTCGATCACGCCCCGCGGTGACGGCGGGTAGCAGACCAGGGGCTTGCTCGAGACGTGGGCGAACGGGCCGATGGGGCTGCGCGAGGTCGCGAGCCCGATGCAGCTGCGCCGGACGCGGGTGGCGGTCTCGAGGTGCGTGGCGGCGGAGAACGCCGCGACCCAGCGGGAGCCGACCTTCGCGACCGAGGGGGCCCAGAGGCTGAAGCCGTCCTTGCGCTCGCCCCGCTCGACCTCCGCCGCCCACGCCGGGCGGGTCGGCATGGCGTCGTTGTAGCCCGGCCAGTCGCTCCAGCGGCGGTGGTTCGGCAGGCCCTTGCGGGGGAACCAGTCGCGGAGGTTGGGCGAGGTCATGAGGTTCAGGTTCAGCCCGTCGTGGTTGGTCGCGACGGCGGTGAACCGCGAGCCGGCCTGCGTCACGGACGGGTCGGCGAACATGCCGGTGTACCGCTCACCGGCGTAGAACCGCTCGGTGCTGGTCCGGGGCTGGTCGGGGCCGGGCGCGAACGGGTTGACCGGGCCGCGGCTCTCCCAGTCGCGCGACGGGGTGTCCCGGGGCGGGATCGACCCCGGCTCCCCGGTGTCGCGGCCGTCCGCGCCGACCCCGTCGGTGGGGTCGGCGACCGCGGGCCCGCCCAGCAGGGCGGTGCCGAGCGCGGCGGCGGCGAGGAGCACGGTGACGGGACGACGGCGCACGGCTACTCCGGCAGGGTCTCGGTGGGCAGCGGGCCGAGGCCCGCCAGGGGCTCCAGGTACGGCGTGACGTCGCCGTGGACGACCATCGCGCGCACCTGCGACTCGGTGCGTCGCGACGTGATCGCCCGGAACAGCTCGAAGCCGTCCGCGGACAGCACGCAGGCGGCGTCGTCCGGGCTGCCGTGGGTCACGAACGTCCAGGGCTCCCCGGCGCCGTCCCGCGCCTCGACGAGCAGCAGCGGGGGCAGGTCCTCGGTCGCGGACGCGAGGCGCCCGGCGATGCGGTCGCGGACGATCCGCAGGCCCTCGGTGTCGCGGGCGCCGGGCTGGTCGAGCGCGCCGCGCAGGTCCTGCTCGTGGATGACGACGTCGTTCAGCGGACGGGACCCGTGGTCCTGCATCCAGGCGACGAGGTCCTCGGCGAGCTCGCCCCACTCCGCCAGCAGCTCGGCGACGCTCCGGTCGCGGCGGGCCTCGACCTGGGCCGCGGTCCACTGCTCGTTGTGGTCGTCGGGCTCGTCACCGCCGAGGACGTCGGCGCCCAGGCCGACCACGTGGGACAGCAGGTCGCGCACGGTCCAGTCGGGGCAGGCCGGCACCGTCGCGTCGGCGCGCCGAGGGTCGAGACCGGTGAGGAGCCCGACGACCCGGCTGTGCGCCTCGCGCCACGCGAGGAGGGGGTCCATGGCGGGATCCTGGCACGCCGCGGCCCCGTCCGGGGCGGAAGGGCTCAGCCGCGGTCGAGGACGAGCAGGTCGCTGCCGCGGCCGATGCTCGCCAGGGTGGCGACCCGCAGCGTCCGCGCGTGGTCGCCGTACGGCCCGACGCGGCCGGGCTGCCACCCGGCGTACGCGAGACGCAGGCCGCCGTCCAGGTCGGTGAAGGCGTCGGCGCCGCCGGGGCCGGCCACGGTCTCGTCGGAGGCGATCAGCGGGGCGTCGTGCGTGCGGTCGACGCACGGTCCGAGCGGTCCGCGGCAGGTGGCGTACCCGATGGCGTAGGCGTCGGAGTGCCAGTCGTGGGCGGAGTAGAAGAGGTAGGTCCGGCCGTGGTGCTTCACCATCGACGGGTTCTCGATGACGCCGCCCTTCCAGGTGCCGCGCACCAGCTCGAGGAGCCTGCGCGGCTGCGAGCCCGTCCTGAGGCGCGTGCCGTCGCGGGAGAGGCGCTGCACCATGAGCGCGGGCTCCTGGACGTCGACGATGCCCTCCTGCTTCCACAGCAGGAACGCCCGGCCGTCGCGCAGCACGTGGACGTCGGGGTCGATCACGCCGCGCGGCGAGCCCTCGAAGCAGACGGTCGGCTCCTCCGACACGGGCGTGTAGGGCCCCTCGGGGGCGTCCGCGGTCGCCAGGCCGATGCAGCTGCGACGGAGGTCGTCGAGGGTCCGGGCGGCCGAGTACGCCGCGACGTAGGTGTCGCCGACGCGGGCGAGGGAGGGGGCCCACTGGCTGAAGCCGTTCGCGCGGTCGGACCGGGCCTGGGCGGCCCACGCGGGTCGCGTCGGCAGGGCGTCGTTGTACCCGCTCCAGCCGGTCCACGCCGTGGCGTCCGCCAGCGGGGCGCGCGGCGTCCAGGTTCCGAGGTCGTCGGACGTCATCAGCGGCAGGTTGAGGCCGTCGTGGTTCGTGGCGACCGCGTGGTAGCGGCCCTGCGCCCGCAGGACCGACGGGTCGGCGAACATGCCGGTGTACGGCTCGCCCGCGAGGAACCGCTCCGAGCTCGTGCCCGGCCGGTCGACGGACGTCGCCTGCGCGGGTGTCCCGAGCAGCAGGGTCGCGGCGGCGAGCAGCCCGGCCGCCGCGGTCACCAGGAAGCGGTGCCGGGTCTCGGACCGGGTCACGGATCGAGTCACGCGGCGGTCCTCGCACGGTCGGTCACGTCGAGGACAACGGGGGTGGGCCCCCGGGGTCACGCACCCGGTTCCTCGGGCTGCACGAGCAGCTCCTCGGCGTACGGCGGGTCGGCGCCGGGCCGTGACACGGTGATCGCCGCGGCGCGCGCCGCGAGCGCGAGCAGCGCCGCCCGCGCCTCGTCGTCCAGCGCCAGGAGACGCTCACGGGCGCCGGGCCCGACGACCCCCCGCTCCCACAGCCCATGGAGCAGGCCGGCGCAGAAGGTGTCGCCCGCCCCGATGGTGTCGGCGACCTCGACGCGTGGCACCGGCACGGAGACCTCGCCGTCGGCCGAGACCCAGGTGGAGCCCTGCTCGCCGCGGGTCAGCACGACGACCGCGGGCCCGAGGCCGAGCAGCCGACGGGCGCCGTCGAGCGGACCGAGGTCGGGGTAGAGGTGCTCGAGGTCCTCGTCGGAGGCCTTGACGACGTCGGCGGTGGCCGCGACGGCCTCGATGCGGGCCACCACGTCGGGGCCGGTGCCCGTGACCACGGCGCGCACGTTGACGTCGTACGAGACCAGGGCGGTCTCGGAGAGCCGGCGGACGAGGGCGAGCACGTCGTCGGCGCCCGGTTCGAGGACCGCGCCGAGCGAGCAGGTGTGGACGACGACGACCTCGGGGAGGTCGTGCAGCGGACCGAGCCGCCAGTCGAGGTCGAACTCGTAGCTGGCCGAGCCGTCCGGGGCGAGGCTGACCACGGCCGACGAGGTGTGGTCGACGACCGCGCCGGGGTCGGCCGCCATCCGCACCCCGTCCCGGGACAGGTGCGCGTCGAGGAGCCGACCCAGGCGGTCGTCGGCGAAGCAGGTGGCCAGCCAGGTCGGCCGGCCGAGCCGGGCGAGGGCGACCGCGACGTTGGCCGCACTGCCGCCGGGCAGGTCGGTGTCGTGGCCGTCGTCGCCGCGCACGACGTCGACGAGGGCCTCCCCGACGACCAGCACCGACGGGTCGTGCGAGAGCTCGTCCGAGAAGGCCTGCGTCATGACCGGTTTCTACCGCACGGCGACGACGTCGGTCCGCTCCCGTCCGTCCGGGGCCGGGCCGAGCGCGCGCAGGACGAGTACCCCGACACCGGCCAGCGCCAGCCCGCGGGGCACCTCGATCTGCAGGCCCATGAGGACCGGCAGGGCCGGGAGGGGCACGAACAGCACGACGAGCGCGGCGACCATCGACCAGCCGATCCAGGACGGCAGGGCCGAGCGGACGACCGTCACGCCCAGCACGGCGAGGCAGCCCATCATCACGAGCCCGCCGAGAGCCTGGCTGGCGAGGAACACCGGGGCGTCGACGATGGAGTCGGTCGGGTCTATCAGGTGGACCGCGCCGGCGTCGCGGGCGAGCACCGGCGCGACCATGAGCTCGACGGCCAGGTGGGGCACGACCACGACGACCAGGGCGACGAGGTGGCCGATCGCGGCGACGGTGCCGACCCGGCCGACGTGCGGCGCCAGGTGCGCGATCGCCGCCGGAAAGGCGACGACGAGCAGCACGGTGCCGCTCAGCAGCAGGGTCAGGGCGACCGGGCCGCCCGCGGCGGTGAGGGCCTCGGCGCTGTGCGCGCGGCCCTCCACGACCGGGTGCAGCACGCCGCCGGCCAGGCAGAGCAGGAACTGGACGACGAGGGCGGCGCCGCTCGCGCGCGTGAGGGTCCGGGGTGACATGGGGGTCCTCCGTGAGGGGTGGTGGTGGGTGACCTCCGCAGCGTCGGCGAAGTCGCTTGTCCACGGCTTGCGCCCGGGTAGCACCGGGTCCCCACCCCCTACGGTGTCCCGATGGACCTCCCCGCCGCCGACCCCGACGACCCCCGCCCGCCGTACGAGCAGCTGCGCTCGGCGATCGCCGAGCGGGTCGCCGACGGCCGGCTCGCCGCCGGGACGCGCCTGCCCACCGTCCGCGGCCTGGCCGGCGACGTCGGTCTCGCCGTCAACACCGTCGCGCGGGTCTACCGCGAGCTGGAGGCCGACGGCGTCGTCGTCACCGAGGGCCGCCGCGGCACCTTCGTCGCCACCTCCGACGGCGCGGCCGACCTGCATGCGGCGGTGACGGCGTACGTCGACGCCGCCCGCCGCGCCGGAGTCACGGCCGAGGAGGCCGCCGCCCTCGTCACCCGGTCCTGGTCGGCGACTCGCTGACCCCGAGTCGGCCCGAACGCACGCCCCCCAGACGCCGAGTCGGCCCGAACGCTCCCCTCCACCGCGCCCAGTCGGCCCGAACGCACGCCCCCCCAGACGCCGAGTCGGCCTGAACGCGCTATCACCAGGCGTCGAGTCGGCCCGAACACAGCCCTCCAACGCGCCCAGTTGGCGCACCAGTGGGACCTTCCGGGCCGACTCAGCGTCCCTGAGACGTGCGTTCGGGCCGACTCGGCGTCCCTGACGGCGGCGTTCGGGCCGACTCGGCGAAATGACCAGGACGCGCAGACGGTGACCGTCTGCGCGTCCTGGATGGAACGGG
>NZ_JAKUHT010000040.1 GCF_022436705.1 Nocardioides sp. CFH 31398
CGGCCCGCCCGGCCCCCTCGGCCTGCCGCCCGGCATGCCGCGCCCGTGGGGTGCCGCGCCGTACCCGCCCCCGGGCGCCCCTGCCGCCGGCGGCCCGTTCGGACCTCCGGGTCCGCCTCGCGCCATGCTCGGGCCCGGACGCCCACCCGTGCCCAAGGGTCGAGTGCCCGGGTGGCTCGTGCCCCTGACCGCGGCCCTCGCCCTCGTGGTGGGCCTGCTCGGCGGTGCCATCGGCGCCGCGCTCGTGAACGGTGGCGCGGGCGGCGGGACCGTCGCCGGCGGCCTGTCCGGCGTGGACCTGCGCACCGACGTGCCGCTCGACGCCGAGGAGGGCTCCGTCGCGGCCGTCGCCCAGGAGCTCCTGCCCAGCACCGTGCAGATCCTCGCCGAGGGCGCGGACGGCGGGGCGACCGGCTCCGGCTTCGTGCTGGACCGCCAGGGCCACGTCGTCACCAACAACCACGTCGTCGCCGGGGCCGCCGACCAGGACGGCGCCATCCAGCTCGTCGACTCCGAGGGCCAGCGCTACGACGCCGAGATCGTCGGGCGCAGCGCCGTCTACGACCTCGCCGTCCTCTACTCGGAGGACGCGCGCGACATGACGCCCGCCGCCCTGGGCTCCTCGAACGACCTCGCCATCGGCGAGGGCGTCGTGGCCATCGGCTCCCCGTTGGGCCTCACCTCCACCGTCACCTCCGGCATCGTGAGCGCCAAGAACCGGCCGGTGACCACCGGGAACGGCGACGAGTCCTCCTTCATCAGCGCCGTGCAGACCGACGCCGCCATCAACCCGGGCAACTCCGGCGGGCCGCTGGTCAACCTCGTGGGCCAGGTCGTGGGCGTGAACTCTGCCATCGCGACCGCGGGTGGCCTGGGCGGCAGCTCCGGAAACATCGGCGTCGGCTTCGCGATCCCGGTCGAGCAGGTCCAGGTGACCGCCGACCAGATCCTCCGCGACGGCGAGGCCCGCTACCCCGTCATCGGCGCCACCGTGCAGACCGGCGGCGGCGGGGACGGTGTCTCCGCGGCACCGGGCGCCACGGTCGAGGAGGTGCTCCCGGACTCGCCGGCCCAGGCCGCGGGCCTCGAGGCGGGCGACGTCATCACCGAGATCGAGGGCACGATCGTCACCGACGGCGAGGCCCTGATCGTCGCGATCCGGACCTACCAGCCCGGCGACACCATCGAGCTGACCCTCGACCGGGACGGTGACGAGCGCCGGGTCGAGGTCGAGCTCGACTCCGAGGTCGGCTGACCGAGTCGGCCCGGACGCACGCTCCGGGGACGCCGAGTCGGCCCGGACGCACGCTCCGGGGGCGCCGAGTCGGCCCGGACGCACGCTCTGGGGGCGCCGAGCCGGCCTGGACGCACGCTCCGGGGGCGCCGAGTCGGCCCGAGATCGTGTCCTGGTTGACGCCGCGCCGGCCCGAACCCCGGTCCTGGCGGACGCCGAGCCGGCGATCTCCGCGCCGGCACTTCTGGGAAACGGCTCGTTGGCGTCGCTGGTGCGTCGGGGCCGACTCGGCGGTGTGGCGGGGTGCGTTGGGGCCGACTCGGCGGTGTGACGGGGTGCGTTGGGGCCGACTCGGCGGTGTGGCGGGGTGCGTCGGGGCCGACTCGGCACGAGACGCGCGCCCGGGCGGATGACTAGACCTCGGAGTCCACCTCGGCGCCCTCAGCGGCGGACTCGGCCTCCGTGAACGGGTGGCGGTCGACGTAGTCGCGGGTCTCGGCGTACATCCGCTGGATGTAGGCCTCCAGCTGCTCGCTCTCCACCCGCCACTGCCCGCGACCACCGATCTTGATGGCGGGCAGGTCGCCCCGGCGCACCAGCGCGTAGACCTGCGCGCTGGAGGTGCTCAGCATCTCCGCGACGTCGGCCAGCGTGAGGAACCGTGGCGTGCCGGGCATGGGGCAACTCTGCCACTGCGCGCCCCCGGCCGCTGGGACGGCACCCCGCCTGTGGAGAACGCCGTGACCACCGGGGCCCCTCCGTCGCAAGATAGGCCGGTGAGCACGCCGCCCGCCGCGACCTCCTCGCCCCTCGGCCCCGACCGCGCCGCCGCCGACGTCCCCCTCGCGACCCGCGCCCGCACCCCGGGGTGGCGCGACCCCCGGCTCTGGATCGGGGTCCTCATCGTGGCGGTCTCGGTCGTGGTCGGCGTGCGGCTGGTGTCCTCCGCGGACGACTCCGTCGCGGTCTGGGGGCTGGCGACCGACCTCGGGGTCGGCGACACCGTCACGGCCGACGACCTCGTCGCCCGCGAGGTGCGGTTCGTCGACGAGGCCGACCTCGCGCTCTACCTCCCGGCGGACGACGAGCTGCCGGCCGACCTGCAGCTGTCGCGGGCGGTCGGGGCCGGCGAGCTACTGCCCCGCGCCGCCCTCGGCGGGTCGGGGACCTCGGACGTCGTCGAGGTCCCGCTGCCCGTGGCGCCGACCGGGATCCCGTCCTCCGTCGGGTCCGGCTCCCTCGTCGACGTGTACGTCGGCCGCGGCAGCCGGGGCTCCGACCTCGTGCTCGAGTCGGTCGTGGTGGTGGAGGCGCCGAGCGGCGCGTCCGCCGAGCTGGGAGCGGGGGAGCCGCAGCGCGTCGTCGTCGGCGTCCCGGAGGACCAGCGCGATGGGATCGCCGAGGCGCTGGGCGGCCTCGCCGAGGGCACCGTCTACCTCACGCGCGTCCCGTGACCCCGCCCGTGCTCTGCGTGCTGCTCGTCGCCTCGGGGGCGGCGTGGGAGTCGACGGCGGTGGGCGTCCTCGGCGAGAGCCCCGGCGTCGTCCTGCTGAAGCGGTGCGTCGACGTCGACGACCTCATGGCAGCCGCGACCACCGGCCAGGCGCAGGCCGCCGTGGTCGCGCTCGACGCCCCGGGGCTCGACGCGGCGGCCACCGACCACCTCCGCCGCCACGGGGTGCGGGTCGTCGCCGTCTCCGGCGCGGACACCGACGAGGGCGCGGCCCGCATGCGCGCGAGCCGGGTGGGCGTGACCGCCCTGCTGCCCGAGGGGCGCGTCGGTGAGCTCGGTGACGTGCTGGTCGCCGCGGGCGCCGACGAGCCCGCCACGGCGGAGGCGGACACCGCCATGGCGGAGGCGGACACCGGGCCGGCGGCGCCCGCACCCGGCCGGGTGATCGCCGTCTGGGGCCCGCGCGGCGCTCCCGGACGGACGCTGCTGGCGACGACCCTGGCGGCCGAGCTGGCGCACCGGGGCGTGCGCACGATGCTGGTGGACGCCGACCCCGGCGGCGGGGCGGTCGCCCAGGTGCTCGGGGTCATGGACGAGGTGTCGGGCCTGCTCGCCGCCGCCCGGCTCGCCGGGTCGGGCGACCTCGAGGCGCGGCTCGCCACGGTGCAGCGGGCGGTGGCGCCCGGGCTCAGCGTGGTCACCGGCCTGCCGCGGTCCGACCGGTGGACGGAGGTCCGCCCGGGAGCGCTCGAGCACCTGCTGGAGGTGGCCCGGGAGCAGGCGGTGGTCGTCGTCGACACGGGCTCGGACCTCGACGACGACGGCGGCGGCGTCATGGGGCGGCCCTCCCGCAACCAGATGACGCTCGGCGCCCTCGAGGTCGCCGACGAGGTCGTCGTGGTCGGCACCGCCGACCCCGTCGGGCTGTCCCGCCTCGCGCGGGGCCTGGTCGAGGTGCGCGACGTCCTGGCCGGTGCGCCGGTCCGGGTGGTCGTCAACCGGATGCGGCCCAGCCTGGGGTGGAAGGAGTCCGAGGTGGCGGCGATGGTCGAGGGCTTCGCCCGGTTGTCCGGGCTGCACTTCGTCCCGGAGGACCGTGCGGGGGTCGACCGCGCCCTGGTGGCCGGGCGGAGCCTGCGGGAGAGCGGCGAGGAGGCCGTCGTCCGGGCGGTGGCCGACCTGGTCGACGCGATGGCGCCGAACACCGTGGCGGCGTCGCCGCGGGGTCGCGGCGCCGCGCGCCTCAGGCGGCGAACAGCAGGAGCAGCCCGCCGCCGGTGAAGACCACCATCACCGCCAGCAGGGGCAGCTGGCCGGTGAGCTGGTGGCGCCGGGGGAGCAGCTCCAGGGCGCGGTCGTGGGCGGCGACCGCTCCGGCGATGTGACCCAGCACCACGCCGAGCACCTTGATGTTCGCGAGCAGGGTCGGGTGCAGCGACAGCCAGTAGCTCACCGACCAGTCCGCCGTGCCGAACAGGTTGCTGCCGTTCGAGAGCGGGTCGCTCATCTGGATCAGCAGCGTCTGGCCGTCCTCGACGAACAGGCTCAGGTAGTGGGCCACGAAGTAGCCGACGACGATGGGGACGACGGAGTGGGCGAACAGCCCGCCGAGGGCCCAGCGGGAGGTGCCCTCGCGCACCCCGGTCGCCGCGCAGGCGGCGGCGAAGAGCAGGCCGGCGAGCAGGCAGAAGCCGAGCAGGGCCGCGGTCGAGAGCAGCGGCGCGGGCACCGCCCCGTCGTACCCGGTCTGGAAGGACACCCAGACCGGCGACTCACGGAAGGAGTCGTAGCTCGTGCTGCCGAACAGCACCGCGACGACGGCGAGCAGCCCGGGGAGCACCGGCGTGCGCGCGAGGTTGGCCAGCGGCGAGCGGACGACGAGCGTCCCGTCGTCGTCGCGGCCCCAGACCGACAGGCGGGCCACCAGGGAGGAGAACACCTCGAAGGGGTCGGCCCGGGCGAAGAACCGGTCGCCGAACAGCACGCCGCCCAGCAGCATCACCGCGAGGTAGGTCGCGAACCAGAGGCGGACCGGGCCCAGCTCGTTGAAGCTGGGGTAGACCAGCTCGAACCAGACGAAGGCGAACAGGCCGAGCGCGGCGGGCCACGTGCCGAGCCGCTCCGGGTAGCGGTAGACGCCCTCGGAGGGGTCGGTGCCCGCCACCTTGGCGACCAGCAGGTTGATCGTGCGGACCGGGCTCAGGGCCCGGTAGGCGTGCCCGAACAGCAGCGAGGCGGGGACGATGCCGACCCACAGCAGGACGTAGAACATCCGGAAGACCGGGTTGATGAGCACGTCCTCGCCGAGCAGGGCGGCGTACACCCCGAAGCCGACGAGGGCGACCCCGACGAGCCGGAGCGTCCAGGCGAGTGCCGCGGAGTCGGCGACCCGGCCGATCGCGGGGACGGGACGGCCGTGCGCCGCGGCGTACCGCGGGGTGCGCCAGGCCAGCGCGAGGACGGTGAAGGAGACCACCAGGGCGCCGACGGCCCCGGCGATCGCGAGGTCGCGGGGGATCGGGAGGTCCTCGGCGTTGCCGACGCCGTGCGCGAGGACGAGCCAGTCCACTCCGGTGAGCCCCTTCTGTCAGAATCGCCCACCAGACTCCCAGAGGAGACAAGGAGCCCGGGCCTCGCCCCGGGGGAAGGTGGCCCCGTGGACCGGCTGCGGCCGCGCGACCTGGCGTTGCTGGCGACGGAGTCGCAGACGCCGGTGCACAACGCGACCGTGGAGATCTTCTCCGGCGGCGCGTCGGGCACCGGCCTGACCCACGAGCGCCTCACCGCCCTGGTCGCGGAACGGATCGCCTTCGTGCCCCGCTACCGCCAGCGGCTCCAGGAGGTGCCCGGCGGCCTCGCCGCCCCCGCCTGGGTCGACGACACCCGCTTCGACCTCGGCTACCACGTCCGGCGCTCCGCCCTGCCCCGCCCCGGGGGCGACGACCAGCTGCGCGAGCTCGTGGCGCGGATCGTGTCGCGACCGCTCGACCGCAGCCGGCCGCTGTGGGAGCTGTACCTCGTCGAGGGGCTCGAGGGCGACCGCGTCGCCCTGCTGTCCAAGTCTCACCCCGTGCTCGCCGACGGGGTGGTCACCGTCGACCTGGCCCAGGTCCTCATCGACGCCGAGCAGGAGTCGCGCTCCCTCGGCGACGCCGACACCTGGTCGGCCCGTCCGCGGCCCGGTGCCGCCGCCACGGCCTTCTCGGCCGTGAGGGACACGGTCCGCGACCCCGGCACCGCGGTCGACACCCTGACCGTCGCCGGCACCGGTGCCCTGCGGGGCGTCGCGCGCGGCGTCCGCCGGGTCACCACGCTGGGCGGTGCCCTGGGCGGCGGGGCGGCCTCGACGTCGCCGGTGACGCGGCCGCTGTCGCAGCAGCGACGGCTGGTGCTGGCCCGCACCGACCTCGCGACCCTGCGCGAGGTCCGCGAGGCCCACGGCGGCAGCGTCAACGACGTCGTCCTGGCCGTCGTCGCCGGAGGCCTGCGGGGCTGGCTGATGACCCGGTCGGAGTCGATGGGCGGCATCCGCAAGCTCCGCGCCCTCGTGCCGCTGTCGGTGTTCGACGACGAGCTGGAGGCGACCTCCCTCGGGTCGCAGATCGCCGGCCAGCTCGTCGACCTCCCGGTGGGGGAGCCCAACCCCGTGTTGCGGCTGCACCAGGTGTCCTACTCCCTCAAGGCCCACCGCGAGGGCGGTCGCGCCGTCGCCGCCCGGCGGCTCGTGTCGACCGCCGGGTTCGCCCCCTCGACGTACCACGCCCTCGGCTCACGGCTGGTCGCCGCGGAGCGCTCGTCGCACTTCGACCTGTCGGTCACCAACGTGCCCGGTCCCCAGCAGCCCCGTTACGCCGCCGGCGCGCGGCTGCTCGCGACCTACCCCGTGCCGCCGCTCATGCCCGACCACGCGCTCGCCATCGGCGTCACGTCGTACGACGGGGGCGTCCACTTCGGCCTGACCGCCGACCGCGACGCCCTCCCGGACGCCGACGTCCTCGGCCAGTGCCTGCTCGAGGCGGTCGACGAGCTCGTCGACTCCGCCCGCAACGCCGGCTCCCGCGCGCCGCGGGGGCGGTAGCCCGCCGGACCCGTCGTCCTCGGGTCCGGGCCCCGTCGGCGGGTGGTCCCGCGGGCCGCCGCGACTTCGACACCGCCGCGGGGCGGGTGACACGATCGGCGCATGGACGCCGTCACCACCCCGCCCGCCCCGATCAACGAGCCGAACCTCACCTACGCCCCGGGCACCCCGGAGCGCGAGGCGCTGCTGACCGAGCTGGCCGCGCTCGAGGGCACCCAGACCGACCTGTCCGCGCACATCGGTGGCGAGCGCCGCGAGGGCGGCGGCGCGGAGATCCCCGTCGTCCAGCCGCACGACCACGCCCACGTGCTCGGCGTGGCGCGCAACTCCACCCAGCAGGACGCGAAGGACGCCGTCGCCGCGGCCGCCGATGCCGCGCCCGGGTGGCGCGACATGCCGGTCGACGAGCGCTGCGCGGTGATCCTCAAGGCCGCCGACCTGCTCGCCGGCCCGTGGCGCCAGCGGATCAACGCCGCCACGATGCTCGGCCAGGGCAAGACCGCGTTCCAGGCCGAGATCGACTCCGCGTGCGAGCTCATCGACTTCTGGCGCTTCAACGTCCACTTCGCGAAGCAGATCCTCACCGACCAGCCGATCGCGAACTCCCCGGGCATCTGGAACCGCACCGACCACCGCCCGCTCGAGGGCTTCGTCTACGCGATCACGCCGTTCAACTTCACCGCCATCGCCGGCAACCTGCCCACCGCGCCGGCGCTGATGGGCAACACGGTGCTGTGGAAGCCCTCGCCCACGCAGCAGCTGGCCGCGTCGCTGACGATGGAGCTGCTCGAGGAGGCCGGCATGCCGCCCGGCGTCATCAACATGCTCCCCGGCGACGGGCTCGAGGTCTCCGAGGTCGCGCTGGCGCACCCCGACCTGGCGGGCATCCACTTCACCGGCTCCACCCCGACCTTCCAGCACCTGTGGCGCACGGTCGGCGAGAACATCGCCGGCTACCGCTCCTACCCGCGGATCGTCGGCGAGACCGGCGGCAAGGACTTCATCGTCGCCCACCCCTCCGCCGACCCCGACGTCCTGCGGACCGCCATGATCCGCGGCGCCTTCGAGTTCTCCGGGCAGAAGTGCTCCGCCGCCTCCCGTGCGTACGTCGCCCGCTCGGTGTGGGAGCGGATGAGGGACTCGCTGGTCAGCGAGGTCGAGGGCATCTCGATGGGCGACCCCACCGACCTGTCCCACTTCATGGGTGCCGTCATCGACGACCGGGCGTTCGCGAAGCACAAGAAGGCGCTGGACCGGATCGCGGGCGTCGACCACCTCCAGCTCGTGGCCGGCGGGCAGTACGACGACTCGGTCGGCTACTTCGTCCGCCCCACCGTCGTGGTCTCGACGGACTCGACCGACGAGCTGTTCACCACCGAGTACTTCGGCCCGATCCTCGGCGTCCACGTCTACGAGGACGCCGACTTCGAGCGGGTGGTCCACGAGATGGAGTCGATCGCCGACTACGCCCTGACCGGCGCGGTCATCGCCCAGGACCGCCGGGCGATCGCCTGGACCCGCGAGAAGCTCCGCTTCGCGGCCGGCAACTTCTACGTCAACGACAAGCCCACCGGCGCGGTCGTCGGCCAGCAGCCCTTCGGCGGCGCGCGCGCCTCCGGCACGAACGACAAGGCGGGCGCGCCCAGCAACCTGATGCGCTGGACGAGCCCGCGCTCGATCAAGGAGACGTTCGTCCCGCCGACGGACTACCGCTACCCGTACATGGGCTGAGCCCCCAGGGCCCCCAGGGCCCTGAGGGCCCCAGGGCGGCGACACGAGGTCGGCGGGACGGGGCCGGGCTCAGCCCAGCCGCTCCTTGCCGACCTCGTGCTCCTTGCGGAGCCCGTCGCGGAGCATGTCCTTGAGCAGGCCCTCGATCTTGCCGCCGACCATGGGCACCTTGACGGTGATGTCGAGGACGATCCTCTCGACGGCGCCGTCGCCGTCCGGCTCGATGTCGAGGGTGCCGGAGACCTCGCCCGGCTTGCCGGGGATCACGAGCGTCACGTCGGCGTGGGTGGCGGAGGTCCAGGTCTCGGTCTGCACGATGGTGACCTCGTCACCGACGATCTTCGTGGCGTAGCCCGGCAGGCCCTTCGTCTTGCGCCCGAACTCGATCCGGACCTCGTCGCCGTCGATCGACACGTCGTGCCGCGTGGCGCCCTGGCGCTCGCACACGGCCTCCCGGAAGCCCTGGTCGTCGAGCATCGCCGAGACCTCGTCGGGGCTGGCGGAGTAGGGCATGTCGTAGGTCAGGCGTGTCGCCATCAGGGTCCTCCCGGGGAACGGCTCGGCGGTACAGGTGTGCACATCATGGGGCATGCCGGAAGGGGCCTCCCATGGCCTAGCCTCGGCAGGTGGTCACCGTCGACGACACCCTGCTGCGCGCCTACTACCGACACGTCCCACCGGAGGAGGTGCTCGAGCGCGAGGCGAACGACCTCGAGGCGGCGTACGACGCCCACGCGGACCTGGCGGCGACCCGGCCGCAGGGCACGGCGCGGGTGCGGGTCCACACCCCCGAGCCCGGCGAGGACGGGTGGTCCTGCCAGGGCCGCACGGTCGTCGAGACCGTCACCGACGACATGCCGTTCCTCGTCGACTCGCTGACGATGGCGCTCGACGAGGCCGGCCACACCGTCCACGTCATCGTCCACCCCCAGATGATGGTGACCCGCGACGTGGCGGGTGCGCTGCGCTCCGTGCGTCCGGCGCCCGAGCCGGGGCAGCCCGACCGGCCGGGCGACGACGAGGTGCGCGAGTCGTGGATGCACGTCGAGATCGACCGCCTCGGGCCGGACGACGACCCGGCCGAGCTCGAGTCCGCGATCCTGGCCGTGCTCCGCGACGTCCGCGAGGCCGTCGAGGACTGGGGCAAGATGCACGCCCGGGTCGGCGAGGTCGTCGCCGACCTGCGCGCGGACCCCGCGGGCGCGCCACAGACCGGGACGACGGGGCAGGTCTCGGAGGCCGTCGAGCTGCTCGAGTGGCTGGCCGACGACCACTTCACGTTCCTCGGGTGTCGTGACCTCACCGTCGCCGGGGGCCGGCTGAGCCCCGTGCCGGGCACCGGCCTCGGCATCCTGCGCTCCGACCCGGACGCCGACGACGCCGAGCCGGACGACGGCTCCCCGCGGCCGCTGCTGCGGATCGCGAAGGCGGACGAGCGGTCCACCGTCCACCGGGCGGCGTACCTCGACGTCGTCGCGGTGACGACGTACGACGAGGACGGCGCCGTCACGGGCGAGCGGCGGTTCGTGGGGCTGTTCTCCTCGGCGGCGTACACCGAGTCGCTGACCCGGGTGCCGCTGCTGCGGGAGAAGGCCGCGCAGGTGCTGCAGCGCCTCGGGTTCGACAAGTCCAGCCACGCCGGCAAGGCGCTGATGGACGTGCTGGAGAACTACCCGCGCGACGAGCTCTTCGGCGCGGGCGTCGACGAGCTGACCCCGCTCGCGGAGCAGCTGATGTGGGCGCGCGAGCGGCGGGCGCTGCGGGTCTTCGCCCGGCGCGAGGGCCGCGGGCGCTACCTGTCGGTGCTCGTCTACCTGCCCCGCGACCGCTACACCACCGCGGTCCGTGAGCGGTTCCGCTCGATCCTGCGCGACCGCCTCGAGGCGGCCACCGTCGAGTTCTCCGTGCGGATCGACGAGTCGGCGATGGCGCGGGTGCACCTCGTCGTGCGCCCGGCCTCCGGCGCGACGCTGCCCGAGGTGGACGACGAGGCGCTGGAGCGGGCCCTCAACGAGGCCTCCCGCTCGTGGCGCGACGACCTGCAGCACGCCCTGGTGTCCGCGCACGGCGAGCGCGAGGGACGCCGGCTGGCCCGCCGCTGGACCGAGGCGTTCCCGGAGGCCTACAAGGAGGACTTCACGGCCGCCACCGGCGCCGAGGACGTGACCCGCCTCCAGGCCCTCGCCGAGCCGGGCTCGAGCGGGTTCGACCTCGCGCTGAGCCGGCCGGCGGAGCTGCCGGACGATGACGACGAGGCCGACGCCCTCCCGCGCGGGGACATCCGCCTGAAGGTCTACCGCGCCGACTCCCCGCTGTCCCTGTCCCACGTGCTGCCGATGCTGACCTCGCTCGGCGTCGAGGTCGTCGACGAGCGGCCCTACCAGCTGACGGTCGAGGGCCGGGACTTCTTCTGCTACGAGTTCGGCCTGCGCCACCCCGGCCGCGAGCCCCACCACGCCGCCCGCCTGTTCGAGGACGCGCTGCGCGCGATCTGGGAGGGCTACAACGAGCCCGACGGCTTCAACGGCCTCGTCCTCGGGGCCGGGCTGACCTGGCGGCAGGCCTCGGTGCTGCGGGCGTACGCGAGGTACATGCGCCAGGGCCTGACGCCGTTCGCCCTCGACACGATCACGGGCGCGCTCGTCGGCAACACCGACCTGGCCCGCGAGCTGGTGCGTCTCTTCGAGACGCGCTTCGACCCCGACCTCGACCTGGACGACGAGGCGCGCGCGGAGCGCTACGCCGAGGTGCGCAGGCGGATCGAGCGGGGCCTGGACGACGTCGCCAGCCTCGACCACGACCGGATCGTCCGCAGCTACGTCGCGCACGTCGAGGGCACCCTGCGAACCAGCTTCTTCCAGGTCGACGACGACGGCCGGCCCCGGGCGCACATGGCGTTCAAGCTCGACCCGGGAAGCCTGCCCGACCTGCCGGCGCCGCGCCCGGCGTACGAGATCTTCGTGTACTCGCCGCGCGTCGAGGGCGTGCACCTGCGGTTCGGGCCGGTCGCGCGCGGCGGGCTGCGGTGGTCCGACCGCCGCGACGACTTCCGCACCGAGGTCCTGGGCCTGGTGAAGGCCCAGATGGTGAAGAACACGGTGATCGTGCCGGTCGGCGCGAAGGGCGGGTTCTACGCGAAGAACCTGCCCGACCCCGGCGACCGCCAGGCCTGGATGGACGAGGGCGTCGCCTGCTACCGGACGTTCGTCTCCGCGCTGCTCGACGTCACCGACAACCTGGTGGACGGCGCGACCGTGCCGCCGGAGCGGGTGGTGCGCCACGACGGTGACGACTCCTACCTCGTGGTCGCCGCCGACAAGGGCACCGCCACGTTCTCCGACATCGCCAACTCCATCGCGCTGGAGCGGGGCTTCTGGCTCGGCGACGCGTTCGCGTCCGGCGGCTCCGTCGGCTACGACCACAAGGCGATGGGCATCACCGCCCGCGGCGCGTGGGTCTCGGTGCAGCGGCACTTCCGCGAGATGGGGATCGACTGCCAGAGCGAGGACGTCACCGTCGTCGGCATCGGCGACATGTCCGGCGACGTGTTCGGCAACGGGATGCTCTGCAGCCGCCACATCCGGCTCGTCGCGGCCTTCGACCACCGCCACGTCTTCCTCGACCCCGACCCCGACGCGGCGACGTCGTACGCCGAGCGGGAGCGGATCTTCGAGCTGCCCCGGTCGAGCTGGGCCGACTACGACACCTCCCTGATCTCCGAGGGCGGCGGCGTCTACCCGCGGACGGCGAAGTCCGTGCCGGTCAGCCCTCAGGTGCGGGCGCGGCTCGGTCTGGACGACGGCGTCGAGCACCTCACGCCGGCCGAGCTGATGCGCGCGATCCTGCTGGCGCCCGCCGACCTGCTGTGGAACGGCGGGATCGGCACCTACGTCAAGTCGTCCGACGAGACGAACGCCGACGCCGGCGACAAGGCCAACGACGCGATCCGGGTCGACGGGCGCGACCTGCGGGTGCGGTGCGTGGGGGAGGGCGGCAACCTCGGTCTCACCCAGCTCGGGCGCATCGAGTACGCCCGGCTCGGCGGCCCCGAGGACTCGCACGGCCGCATCGACACCGACTTCATCGACAACTCGGCGGGCGTCGGCACGTCCGACCGCGAGGTCAACATCAAGATCCTGCTCGACCTCGTCATGGCCGAGGGGTCGCTGTCGGCACAGGAGCGGCCCGCGCTGCTCGCCTCGATGACCGACGACGTCGCCCACTTGGTCCTGCGCGACAACTACGAGCAGAACCTGGCCCTGGCCAACGCCCAGGCGAACGCGGCGGACCTGCTGCACGTGCACGAGGACTGGATGCGCCGCCTCGAGCGCAAGGGCGTCATTGACCGCGAGCTGGAGGGGCTGCCCAGCAGCCGCGAGGTGCGTCGGCGCCTCGGCCGTGGCCAGGGGCTGACGACGCCGGAGGCCGCCGTCCTCATGGCGTGGACGAAGATCGTGCTGGCCCGCGAGCTGGTCGCCTCCGACCTGCCCGACGACCCGTTCCTGCGGATCGACCTCTACAGCTACTTCCCGGCGGCGCTGCGGCAGGACTACCGCCCCCAGATGGAGGCGCACCAGCTGAAGCGGGAGATCGTGACGACCACCGTCGTCAACGACCTGGTCAACGGCGCCGGCATGACCTTCTGGCCGCGCCTTGCCGACGAGACCGGCGCGTCGGCGGCGGAGGTCGTCCTGGCGAACTTCGTCGCCCGTGAGATCTTCGGCTCCCTCGCCCTGCGCGAGGAGCTGACGACGTACGACAACCGGCTCGACGCCGCCGTCCAGACCCGGATGCGCCTCGAGATGCGGACGCTGGTCGAGCGGGCCTCGCGGTGGCTGCTGAACAACCGCCGCGGGTACGTCGACGCGGAGGCCGTCGTCGAGTCGTTCGGCGTCACCGCGCAGCGGCTCCTGCCGATGCTGCCCGAGCTCATGACCGGCCGCGAGCTCGACGCCTTCTGCGCGCGCCGCGACGCCCTCGTCGGCGACGGGGTGCCCGAGGACCTCGCCTCCCGGGTCGCGGCCCTGCCGCCGGCGTACATGCTGCTGGGTGTGGTCGAGACCGCCGGGCGCGACGACCTCGACCCCGTCGACGTCACCCGGCTCCACTTCGTCCTCGGCGAGCGGCTCGGGCTGTCGCTGCTGACGCAGCGGATCCTGGCGCTGCCCCGCGAGGACCGGTGGCAGACGATGGCCCGGGCCACGCTGCGCGACGACCTGCACACCGTCCACCACCAGCTCACCGCCCAGGTGCTCACCGCCACCTCGCCCGACGAGTCGGCGTCGGCCCGGGTCGCGGCCTGGGAGGACCTCGACGCCGAGCTCGTCGCCCGCGCCGTCTCCTCCCTCGCCGAGATCTGCGAGGAGGAGCAGCCCGAGCTCGCCCGGCTGTCCGTCGGCCTGCGCGTCGTCCGCGGGTTGCTGGACTAGGTCCGGGCCGCTCCGGCCCCAGCCGCCCCGGGTTTCACCAGCCGGCTGGTGAAACCCCGACGTGGCCCCCGAAACTTCGGGGCCACGTCGCGACATCGTCAGCCACGTACGCCGGGTGGCTGCGTCAGCTGGCCTTCTTGGCGGCGGTCTTGCGGGACGACGACTTCTTGGCCGCTGACTTCTTGGTGGCGGCCTTCTTGGTCGTCGACTTCTTCGCGGCCGGCTCGTCCTCGGAGGAGTCGGACGAGCCCGTCTTCTTCTTGGTCGACTTCTTCGCCGCCGTCTTCTCCGCCGCCGTCTTCTTCGCCGCCGTCTTCTTCGCCGGCTTCTCCTCCGACGACTCGTCCGCGGACGAGTCGTCGGAGGACTCGCCCCGCGCGGTCTTGGCCGCCTGGACGGAGCGCTGCAGCGCGGCGAGCAGGTCGACGACCTCGCCGGAGGTCTTGGTGGAGGTCTCGGTGCGCTGCACCTCGCCGCCCTCGATCTTGGCGGTGACGACGGCCTGGACGGCCTCGGCGTAGTCGTCGGTGAAGTCGCTGGCGTCGAAGTCCCCGGCGAGGGTCTCGACGAGCATCGTGGCCATCTTGACCTCGTTGTCCTTCACGTCGCCGGCCTCGACGGAGAAGTCCGGGGTGCGGATCTCGTCGGGCCACAGCATCGTCTGCATGACGATGACGTCGCCGGCCTCAGTGGAGCGGACCCGCAGGACGGCGATCGTCGTCCGCTGCCGGATCGCGACGGTCACCACGGCCATCCGGTCGGCGTCGAGCAGCGCCTGGCGCAGCAGCGCGTACGGCTTGGCGCCGGACTTCTCGGGCTCCAGGTAGTACGGCTTGTCGAGCAGCATCGGGTCGATCTGGTCGGCGGGGACGAACTTCTCCACCGCGATCTCCCGGCTCGAGGTCACCGGCAGGTCGGCGAGGTCCTCGTCGGTCAGGACGACCATCTCGCCGTCCTCGGTCTCGTAGCCCTTGGCGATGTCGGCGTACGCGACCTCCTCGCCGTCGAGGGAGCAGACGCGCTGGTACTTGATCCGGCCGCCGTCCTGCGCGTGGACCTGCCGGAAGGACACGTCGTGGGACTCGGTCGCCGAGTACAGCTTCACCGGGACGCTGACCAGCCCGAAGGAGACCGCGCCCTTCCAGATCGCCCGCATCCCCCCAGTATGGGGGCGCCGGACCGGCGGCGTCAGCGCAGGAGCAGCAGCGCGGCGGCGACGCCGACGACGACCACCCCGACGCGCAGGGCGGGGGCGGGCAGGCGGCGGCCGATGCGGGCGCCGACGTACCCGCCGACGACGGAGCCGGCGGCCAGCAGACCGATGACAGCCCAGTCGAGGTCGGCGAGGACGACGAAGATCACCGACGCGACCACGTTCGCGGCCAGGATCGCGACGGTCTTCAGCGCGTTGACGACGCGCAGCTCGATGTCGAGGCCGAGGGCCAGGACGGCCAGCGCCATCACGCCCGAGCCGGCGCCGAAGTAGCCGCCGTAGACGCCCGTGACGGCCGTGGCGAGGGTCGTGAGGGGCCCCATCGTGGTGCGCTCGACGGGGGTGGTGCCGCGGGCCTCCGCCCGCCGTCGCACGGCCGCGGAGATGCGTGGCTGCGCGCCCACGAGGAGGCAGGTGAACAGGATCAGCCAGGGCACGACCGCCTCGAACACCCCCGGCGGCAGCACGAGGAGCAGCAGGGCCCCCGCCACCGAGCCGACGGCGCAGACGGCGAGGACGACGGCGGTGACGCGGGGGTGCTCGCGGAGCTCGGCACGGTAGCCGAACGAGCCCGACAGCGCCCCCGGGGTCAGCCCGATGGTGTTCGACGCGTTCGCGACGACGGGCGGCAGGCCGACGGCGAGCAGGACGGGGAAGCTCAGCAGCGAGGCCACGCCGACGGTGGCGGTGAGGACGCCGGCGCCGAGCCCCGCGCCGAGGACGGCGAGCGCCTCGAGCGGCGTCACGGGGTCGGGCCCTCCCGCAGCAGCGCGACGTCGCCGACCTTCACGACGTGGGCGTGCATGGCCTCCGCGGCCGCGGCGGGGTCGCGGTCGCGGATCGCGTCGGCGACGGCGCGGTGTCCCGCGAGGGAGTCGGCGGGCCGGCCCGGCTGACCGAGGGACTCCACCCGGGTCTCCCGCACCAGGCTCGCGATCTCGGCCATCATCTGGGCGAGCACCGAGGAGTGGGCCGCCGCGGTGACCGCGGCGTGGAACCGCTCGTCGGCCTCGATGCCGCGCCCGCCGGCGGCGACGTCGTCCGCCATGACCTGCAGGGCGGCGTCGATCTCGGCCAGGTCGGCGTCGGTACGGCGCTCCGCCGCCAGCGCCGCGATCTTCGTCTCCAGGGCGTCCCGGGCGTCGAGGACGTCGGGGAGCCGGTCGGCGTGGTCCCGCACGGACTGCAGGACCCGGCCCGTGCCGGCGCCGGTGCCGGTCCGGGCGACGACCGTGCCGTCGCCGTGCCGGACCTCGACCACACCGACCACCTCGAGCGCGACCAGCGCCTGGCTGAGGGTGGCGCGACTGACCCCGAGCCGCTCGGCCAGCTCGCGCTCGGCGGGCAGCTTGTCGCCGGGCCGCAGGTCACGGGCGCCGATCCACTCGGAGATCTGCTCGGCCACCTGCTCGTAGAGCCGGCTGCGGCGCAGGCGGCGGGGGAGGTCGGTGTCGGTCACGCGGGCCAGCGTATTGACGGATGGCGCACTGACCTATTGGCTAGGCCACTGCGCCAGTGATCGGCGTCACGTCAGCCCCGGGAGGCCGGGGCGGGAGGAGGTCCGCATGGGACCGGAATACGTCGCGATCATCGCGCTCGTCGCGCTGTTCGTGATCGGCACGGTGCTGCCGGTGAACATGGGAGCGCTGGGCTTCGTCGCCGCCTGGCTCGTCGGGATGTACTCCCTCGGCCTCGACGAGTCCGAGATCATCGGCGGGCTCAGCGGCGACCTCGTGCTGACGATCGTCGGGGTGACCTACCTCTTCGCGATCGCCAACAACAACGGCACGGTCGAGCTGATCGTGGATACCGCGGTCAAGGCCGTCGGCGGCCGGGTCGCGCTGATCCCGTGGGTGATGTTCGCGGTCACCGCGATCCTCACCGGCGTCGGCGCCGTCAGCCCCGCGGCCTGCGCCATCGTCGGGCCGATCGCGCTCGGCTTCGCCGGGCGCTACAACATCAACCCGCTGATGATGGGCATGTTCGTCGTCCACGGCGCCCAGGGCGGCGGCTTCTCGCCCATCAGCATCTACGGCTCGGTCACCAACGGCGTCATGGCCGAGGCCGGGCTGCCGAGCTCCGAGCTCGTCATCTTCCTGTCCAGCCTCGTCGTGAACCTGCTGATGGCGCTGCTGCTCTTCGTCCTGCTCGGCGGACGACGGCTCATGGGCATGCGGATCGACCCCTCGCAGGAGGACGTCGAGGACAAGGACGGCGCGGACGGCACCGGTGGCACCGCGACGCAGACGCGCCCCACCGCCCGCCGCGCCCGCACCGACCAGGTCCTGACCCTCGTGGCGTTCGTCGGTGTCGCGGCGATCGCGCTGGCCTTCGAGCGCAACATCGGCTTCGTCGCGATCACCGCCGCCGTCCTGCTCACGATGCTCTCCCCGGCGCAGAACTCCGGCGCCGTGAAGCAGGTCGCCTGGCCGACCGTGCTCCTCGTCGCGGGCGTCAGCACCTACGCGTTCGTCCTCGTCGAGGCGGGCAGCTCGGAGTTCGTCGGCCGCTGGGCGGCCGGCCTCGGCGCGGCCGCGATCGGGGCCCTGATCCTCTGCTACGTCGGCGGCATCGTGTCCGCTTTCGCGTCGTCCACCGCGCTGCTGCCGGTGATCATCCCGATCGGCCTGCCCCTCATCGCGGAGGGCGGGATCTCCGCCGGGCTCTTCGTCGCCGCCCTCGCGGTGAGCTCGACGATCGTCGACGTCAGCCCCTTCTCGACCAACGGGGCCCTCATGCTGGCGAACCGCCCCGACAACATCGGCGAGCGGGACTACTACCGTCAGATCCTCACGTACGGCGTCATCGTGACGCTGGCCGGACCGCTCCTCGTATGGGCAGCCCTCGTGCTGCCGGGATGGTGAGACCCATGACCCAGACCAGCGCCGGCGGGGGAGGCCCGCTGGCCGACGTGACCGTCGTCGACCTGTCCCGCGCCCTCGCCGGGCCCCACGCGACCCAGATGCTCGGCGACCTCGGCGCCCGCGTCGTGAAGGTCGAGACCCCCGGCGCCGGCGACGACTCCCGCGGCTGGGGCCCGCCGTTCGTCGGGGACGAGCACCACGTCTCGACCTACTTCCTCTCCGCCAACCGCAACAAGGAGTCGATCGCCCTCGACCTGAAGTCCGAGGCCGACAAGCAGGTCCTGCTGGGCCTCGTCGACGCCGCCGACGTGCTGGTCGAGAACTTCCGCACCGGCGTGCTGGAGCGCCTCGGGCTCGGCGTCGCCGACCTCTGCGCCCGCAACCCGCGGCTCGTCGTCCTGTCGATCACCGGGTTCGGCCACGACGGCCCCGAGGGTGGTCGCGCGGGGTACGACCAGATCGCCCAGGGCGAGGCCGGGCTGATGTCGCTGACCGGCGCGGACCCGGAGCACCCGCAGAAGTTCGGGGTCCCGATCGCCGACCTGCTCGCCGGGATGTACGGCGCGTACGGCGTCCTCGCCGCGCTCCACGAGCGCGCCACCACCGGCGTGGGCCGCGTCGTGCGGACCTCCCTGCTCGCGGCGAGCATCGGCGTCCACGCCTACCAGGGCACCCGGTGGACCGTCGCCGGCGAGGTCGCGAGGGCCGCCGGCAACCACCACCCGTCGATCTCGCCGTACGGGTTGTTCCACTGCCGCGACGGGATCGTCCAGATCGCCGTCGGCAGCGAGGGCCTGTGGCGGCGTCTGTGCTCGGCGTTCGACCTGGACCCGCACGCCGAGGGCCTCGCGACCAACGTCGAGCGGGTCGGCAACCGCGAGCGCGTCATCGAGGTCGTCGAGGCGGCGTTCGCCGACCACGACGCCGAGCCGCTGCTCGCCCGCCTGGCCGACGCCGGTGTCCCGGCGGGCAAGGTCCGCACGATGGACGACGTCTACACGTGGCACCAGGTCGCCAGCCAGGGCCTGCTCGTGGACGTCGAGCACCCCGTCCTCGGCACGGTGACGCTGCCCGGGCCGCCCCTGCGGTTCTTCGACGCCGACGGCACCGAGGTCACGCACCGCGACTTCACCCCGCCGCCCGCGCTGGACGAGCACGGCGCGGCCATCCGCTCGTCCGTCGGAGCGGCACCGCGCGACCCGGGGGCGCAGGAGGGGACGGCGTGACCGCTCGCCGCTGGGGCGTCCGCGACCTGCTCGACCTGGTCCTCGACGAGGGGTCGTTCGAGTCGTGGGACACCGAGATCGACATCACCGGGCACTCGGAGGAGTACCAGGCGACCCTGCGGGCCGCGGCGGAGAAGGCGGGCACTGACGAGTCGGTCGTCACCGGCCGCGGACTGATGCACGGCCGGCCGGTGGCGGTCGTGGCGAATGAGTTTCGCTTCCTCGCCGGCTCGATCGGGCGGGCCGCTGCCGAGCGCATCGTCGCCGCCGTCCGCCGGGCGACCGCGGAGGGGCTCCCCGTCCTTGCTACCACCGCCTCCGGCGGCACCCGGATGCAGGAGGGCACCCCCGCCTTCGTCCGGATGGTCGACATCTCCCGCGCCGTCATGGAGCACCGGGCCGCGGGTCTGCCCTACCTCGTCTACCTGCGCGGACCGACGCTCGGCGGGGTCTTCGCCTCGTGGGGCTCGCTGGCCCACGTGACCGTGGCCGAGCCCGGTGCGCTGGTGGGCTTCCTGGGCCCCAAGGTGTTCGAGGCGCTGAACGGCGAGCCGTTCCCCACCGACGTCCAGACCGCGGAGAACCTCGCGGCCAAGGGCGTCATCGACGCCGTCGTCCCCGCCGAGCAGCTGCCCGTGCTGGTCGACCGCGCGCTGTCCGTGCTCGTCGACCCGCCGTCCGCGCCGGAGCTGGAGGTGCGCACCGGCGGGATCGCGACCGCGCCGGGGGCGTGGGACTCCATCCAGGCCACCCGGGCCCGCGAGCGCGCCGGAGTCCGCGACCTGCTGCGGCACGGCGGCGCGGGGACGGTGCGACTGCGCGGCACCGACGAGGGGGAGCACGACTCGACGGTCCTCGTCGCGCTGACCCGCCTCGACGGGCAGCCGTGCGTCGTCGTCGGTCAGGACCGGACCCGTCAGACCCGCGCCACCCCGATGGGTCCCGGCGCGCTGCGCGAGGCCCGGCGCGCGATGCGGCTCGCCGAGGAGCTCGGGCTGCCGCTCGTCACCGTGATCGACACCCCCGGCGCGGAGCTGTCCGCCCGCGCCGAGGAGGGCGCCATCGCCGGCGAGATCGCCCGGTGCATCGCCACCCTGGCCACGATGCGGGTGCCGACGCTGTCCGTCGTCCTCGGTCAGGGCTGCGGCGGCGGGGCGCTGGCGCTGCTGCCGGCGTGGGAGTCGATCGCCACCGAGCGGGCCTGGCTCTCGCCGCTGCCGCCGGAGGGCGCGAGCGCGATCGTGCACGGCGGCGACACGTCGCACGCCGCGCGGATGGCCGAGCACCAGCAGGTCCGCGCCGTCGACCTGCTCGCCGACGACACCGTGCAGCACGTCGTGCCGGAGACCGACGGCGAGTCCGCCCGCTCGCTCGCCGTCGCCGTGGTCGCCGAGATCGCCTCCCGGATCGCCCGCCTGCGCGAGACGGGCCCACCCGGCGACCGCCCCTGAGGCGGTCGAGCAGGGGGCGACCGTCGGCCTGAGGTGGTCGACCAGGGAGCGAGCCCTGGCGAGCGACCGCGTCGAGACCGCCGATCCCTCA
>NZ_JAKUHT010000041.1 GCF_022436705.1 Nocardioides sp. CFH 31398
ACGGTGAAATAACTCGACCGGCGATCACCAGGTGACAAGCCCGAACAACGCACGTAACAAGATCAGGCCACACGGCCACGCGTCCACTCTGCGGTATCTGAACCACTACACACCCGCGAGCACACACTGCTCGCAGGGGACAGGTTCACAGATGTCACGGCGGCCATAGCGGAGCGGGAAACACCCGGATCCATACCGAACCCGGAAGTTAAGCCCTCCAGCGCCGAAGGTACTGCAGTCGAGAGGCTGTGGGAGACTAGGACGCCGCCGGACTACTACCTCAGACGAGGGGTCACCCGTACCGGGTGGCCCCTCGTCGCATTTCGGCACCACGCACGTGACACACACCTGAACAGAGCGTCGAGAACAGAGCAGGAGCAGGACCGACATGGCCGACCAGAAGCGTCCGTCGAGGCCGAGCGGCCCCGGCCGCGACCGGAAGGGCGCACGCCCTCCGCAGCGCGGCGGTCGTGGTGGCCCCCAGGGCGGCGCCGCCCGTCGTTCAGGACCCTCGGGTCCGCCGCGTGACCGTGCGTCCCGCTCCGCGGAGCAGGCGACCTACGACGGCCCGCCGATCCCCGAGGACGTGTCGGCGCGTGAGCTCGACCCGGCGGTGACGTCCCAGCTCAAGGGGTTGCCCGAGAAGCTCGCCGCCCGCGTCGCCCGTCATCTCGCCGCCGCCCAGCGCCTCGTCGACGAGGACCCCGAGACCGCGTACGGCCACACCAAGGCGGCGCGGGCCCGTGCGGCCCGTCTGGCCGTCGTGCGCGAGGCCAACGGCGAGGCGGCCTACGCCGCCGGCCACTACGAGGAGGCCCTCGCGGACCTGAGGGCGGCGAAGCGCATGAACGGCGCGACGGCGTACCTGCCGATCATGGCGGACTGCCACCGGGCGCTCGGCCGGGCCGACCAGGCCGTCAAGCTCGCCCAGAGCCCGTCGGTGAAGAACTTCCCGGCGCCGGCCAAGGCGGAGATGACGCTGGTGGAGTCTGGGGCGCGCCGTGACATGGGTCAGCTGGACGCCGCCCTGCGCGTC
Organism: Nocardioides sp. CFH 31398; assembly: GCF_022436705.1. Classification (GTDB taxonomy): domain Bacteria; phylum Actinomycetota; class Actinomycetes; order Propionibacteriales; family Nocardioidaceae; genus Nocardioides. The sequence goes on from NZ_JAKUHT010000041.1 coordinate 1,037, forward strand.
CTCGAGCAGGCGCCGCTGACGTCCAAGAGCCGCGAGCCCTGGGTCACGCGTCTGCGCTACGCGTACGCCGACACCCTCGAGGCCGCCGGCCGCGAGGACGACGCCCTCGCGTGGTTCCACCGCACGCACGCCATCGACGGCGAGCAGATCACCGACGCCGAGGAGCGCGCGGCCGCTATCGAGGCGCGCCGGCCGGAGTAGGACTGGCGCGGCGCCCCCTGGTGCGCCACAATGTCACCAGCGACACCACAAGTTCACATGCGTCACTGATCGAACCCGTCACCGTCCTGATCGAGTCCGCTGGGGAAGGCGTACCTCGACGCCGGAGGAGAAGGAGACGACAGTGACCACACGTATCCCCGCACGACCCGCGTCCGGTCCGGCGACCCGCGGTGTCCTGTTCGTGCACGCGTCGCCGACGGCGCTGTGCCCGCACGTGGAGTGGGCGGCCGCCGGTGTGCTCGGCGCTGCCGTGAGCATCGAGTGGATCCCGCAGCCGGCGCAGCCCGGCACGCAGCGCGGTGAGCTCTCCTGGAGCGGCCCCGCCGGCACCGCCGCGGCGATCACGTCCTCGCTGCGCGGCTGGGAGCACCTGCGCTTCGAGGTGACGGAGGAGCCCACCGCCAGCACCGAGGGCGGTCGCTGGTCCTACACGCCGTCCCTGGGCGTCTTCCACGGCGTCACCGGGCTGCACGGCGACCTCATGATCCCCGAGGACCGGCTCAAGGCCGCTGCGGTGAAGGCGTCCCTGGGCGACGTGTCGCTGTCGGACGAGCTCGACCGTCTGCTGGGCAAGCCGTGGGACGACGAGCTCGAGACGTTCCGCCGGGCCGGGGACGGCGCGCCCGTCCGCTGGCTGCACCACGTCGTCTGACCCGCACCTCCTCCACCGTCGGACGCACGAAGGAGGCCGGCCCCCCGTGGGGGCCGGCCTCCTTCGGCTGTCTGGAGGTCCCGCTAGAGCGGGATGTTCCCGTGGCGGCCCCGTCGCACGCCGTCGCGCCGCACGCAGTCGCCGATCGCGCGGGCCAGGGCGGAACGGGTCACGGCGGGCTCGACGACCTCGTCGACGACGCCGATCTCGATCGCCCGGTCCACACCGCCGGCGATCTTCTCGTGCTCGGCCGCCAGCTCCGCCTCCACCTGGGGACGGATGTCGGGCGTCACCTCGGCCAGGCGGCGCCGGTGCAGGATCCGCACCGCGGCGACCGCCCCCATGACGGCGACCTCGGCTCCCGGCCACGCGAAGACCCGCGTGGCGCCCAGCGAGCGCGAGTTCATGGCGATGTAGGCCCCGCCGTACGTCTTGCGGGTCACCAGCGTGACCCGCGGGACGACGCACTCGCCGAAGGCGTGCAGCAGCTTGGCGCCGCGCCGCACGACGCCGTCCCACTCCTGGCCCACCCCGGGGAGGTATCCGGGGACGTCGACGACGACCACCAGCGGCACGCCGAAGGCGTCGCACAGACGGACGAAGCGCGACGCCTTCTCGGCCGACAGGGAGTCGAGGCAGCCGCCGAGGCGCAACGGGTTGTTCGCGACGACGCCGACCGTGCGGCCGCCGAGGCGACCCAGGGCGGTCACGATGTTCGGCGCCCACCGGGCGTGGAGCTCCTGCGCGGACCCGGTGTCGAGGATGGACTCGACCAGCGGGTGGACGTCGTACGCGCGCTTCGGGTTGTCGGGCAGCTCGGCCGCCAGGTCGCGGTCCTCGACGTCGTCGACCTCCAGCGAGCCCTGGGTGCCGAGCAGGGAGGTGATGCTCCGGGCCCTGTCGAGCGCCTCGGCCTCGGAGTCGGTGAGCACGTGGACGACGCCGGAGCGGCGGCCGTGCGGCTCGGGTCCGCCGAGGCGGAGCATGTCGACGTCCTCGCCGGTGACCGAGCGGACGACGTCCGGGCCGGTCACGAAGATGCGGCCCTCGGGCCCGAGGATGACCACGTCCGTCAGCGCCGGGCCGTAGGCGGCGCCGCCCGCGGCGGGGCCCAGCACGACCGAGACCTGCGGGACGACGCCCGAGGCCTGGGTCATGGCCTGGAAGATCTCCCCGACCGCGTGCAACGACAGGACGCCCTCGGCCAGGCGTGCCCCGCCGGAGTGCCACAGCCCGATGATCGGGACGCTGTCGGTCATGGCCCGGTGGTAGGCCTTCACCACGACGGCGCAACCGTCGACGCCCATCGCGCCACCCATCACGGTGGCGTCGGAGCTGAAGGCCACGACGCGCGTGCCGTCGACCGAGCCGACCGCGGCGACCATGCCCGAGTCGTCGTCGGGCGTGATGAGCTCGAGCGTCCCCTCGTCGAGCAGGGCCCGCAGACGGGTCACCGGGTTGCGGGGGTCCTGGTCGCGGGGCAGCTTCTGCCGCTTCTGGGACGTCGGGCCCGTCGAGGGGGCCGGCTGGGTCGGGGTCTGGGTCATCACACGCTCCGGAAGGCGATGGCGACGTTGTGGCCGCCGAAGCCGAACGAGTTGTTGAGGGCGACGGCGTCGCCCTGGGGGAGGTCCCGGTTCTTGTCGGCGATGTCGAGGCCGACGTCCTCCGGGTCGTCGAGGTTGATGGTGCCCGGGACCACGCGGTGGTGCAGGGCGAGCACCGTGGCGACCGACTCGAGGGCGCCGGCGGCGCCGAGCAGGTGGCCGGTCAGCGACTTCGTCGAGGTGACGACGACCTGCTCGGCGGCGTCGCCGAGCGCGTTGCGGATCGCGAGGGCCTCGGCCACGTCGCCCTGGGGCGTCGAGGTCGCGTGGGCGTTGATGTGGACGACGTCCCGCGGCGACAGGCCGTTCTCGGCCAGCGCGCGGCGCATGGCGCGGGTGGCGCCCGCCCCGGCGGGGTCGGGCTGGGCGATGTCGTGGGAGTCGGCGGTGACGGCCGCGCCCGCGGCCTCGGCGTACACCCGGGCCCCGCGGGCCTCGGCGTGCTCCGCGGACTCGAGCACCAGGGCGCCGGCGCCCTCGCCGAGCACGAAGCCGTCGCGGCCCTTGTCCCAGGGCCGCGAGGCGGCCTCCGGGTCGTCGTTGCGGCGCGACAGGGCCATCATCTGGCCGAACGCCGCCATCGGCAGCGCGTGGATCGCGGCCTCGGTGCCGCCCACGAGGACGACGTCGGCGCGGCCGAGGCGGATCAGGTCGATGCCGAGGGCGATCGACTCGTTGCCCGCGGCGCAGGCCGAGACCGGGGTGTGCACCCCGGCCCGGGCGCCCAGGGCGAGCCCGACCGCAGCGGAGGGGCCGTTCGGCATCAGCATCGGGATCGCGAGCGGGGACACCCGCCGTGGGCCCTTCTCCACCAGGTTGTCGTAGTTCGACAACAGGGTGGTGACGCCACCGATGCCGGAGGCCATGGCGACGGCGAGCCGCTCCGGCTCGACGCCGGACTGGGCCGCGTCGACGTCCTCGGGGTCCGCCTTGGGGTCCGGGACGGTGAAGCCCGCGTCGCGCCAGGCCTCCTGGGCGGCCACCATGGCGAACTGCCCCGAGCGGTCCATCCGACGCGCCTTGACGCGGTCGAGGACCTCCGAGGGCTCCACCGCGACTCGCGCGGCGATCCTCGCGTTGAGCTGCTCCGCCCACTCCTCCTCGAGCAGGCGGACCCCGGAGCGGCCCTCGGTCAGGGCGCTCCAGGTGCTGGGGACGTCACCGCCGACGGGGCTGGTGACCCCGAGTCCGGTGACGACGACGCGGGTGTTCGACATGGGTTCCTCCTGGGGGCCGGCGCTCGCTGCTGCGGTCGGGCGGGGTCTCAGCCCTTGGCGTTCTCGATGAAGGCGACGGCGTCACCGACGGTCTTGAGGTTCTTGACCTCCTCGTCGGGGATGGTCACGCCGAACTTCTCCTCGGCGGCCACCACGACCTCCACCATCGACAGCGAGTCGACGTCGAGGTCGTCGACGAAGGACTTGTCGAGCTGGACGTCCTCGGCGGGGATGCCGGCGACCTCGTTGACGATCTCGGCGAGGTCGGAGCGGATCTCTTCGGTGCTGGCCACGGGGGCCTCCTTCTTCTGTGGGTGGTGCTTCGGGTGGTCAGGGACGGCGCCGGTGGGCACCGGGGTGGCGCGGGGCGCGAGGCCCTGCGCCGGGCCTCACGGGACGACGACGACCTGGGCGGCGTACGCCAGGCCGGCGCCGAACGCGACGAACAGGGCCAGGTCGCCCGTGCTCGCCTCGCCCTCGTCCTTCATGCGGTCGAGGGCCAGGGGGATCGAGGCCGCCGAGGTGTTGCCCTGCTCGGCGATGTCGCGGGCGATGCGGACGTGCGACGGCAGCTTCATCGAGCGCGCCATCGCGTCGGTGATCCGCATGTTCGCCTGGTGGGGGACGAAGACGTCGAGGTCGTCGGCGGAGACCCCCGCCCGGTCGAGCGCCTGCTGGGCGATCTTCGCCATCGCGAACGACGCCCAGCGGAACACCGCGTTGCCCTGCATCACCAGGTGCGGCATCCGGGGCTCGTCGTCGGTGATCACGTCGCGCCAGTCCTGGCGCGAGCGGATGAGGTCGTACTGCTCGCCGTCGGAGCCCCAGACGACCGGGCCGATGCCCGGGGTGTCGCTGGGTCCGACCACGACCGCGCCGGCCCCGTCGGCGAAGATGAACGCCGAGCCGCGGTCCGTCGGGTCGGTGATGTCCGAGAGCCGCTCGGCGCCGATCACCAGCACGTGGCGGGCGGAGCCGGAGCGGATCATGTCGTTCGCCATGGCGACGCCGTGGCAGAACCCGGCGCAGGCGGCCGACACGTCGAAGGCCGCGGCCTGCTCGGTGCCGAGGTCGTGGGCCACCAGCGTCGCCACGGCGGGCGTCTGCATCATGTGGCTGACGGTCGCGACGATGACGCAGTCGAGCTGGCGTGCGTCGATCCCGGCGTCCTCGACGGCCTTGCGCGAGGCCTCGACGCACATCATCTGCAGCGTCTCCTCCTCGGTCGCCCACCGGCGCTCGCGGATGCCGGAGCGCTGGCGGATCCACTCGTCGCTGGAGTCGATCGCCTCGACGATCTCGCTGTTGGGGACGACGCGGCTGGGGCGGTAGGAGCCCAGGCCGAGCAGGGTGGCGTACGGCGCGCCCGGAGCGATCTCGATGCCGGCCATCAGGCGCCGCTCTCCGGGTGCAGGCGCAACAACGGCTGGCCCGGTGCGACCGGGTCCTGGTCCTCGACCAGCCACTCGACGACCTGGCCGCCCTGGGTGGCGCCGACCTCGAGCATGTCGCGGAGGCTGGCGATCTCGCCGATCCGCGCCCCGGCCGTCAGGCGGTCGCCCTCGGCGACGTCGGGGGCGCGGTGGAAGGTGCCCTTCGCGGGGGCGACGACCATGCGCCAGGTGGGGGAGGAGTCGAGCGGCGAGGCGTCGCCGTGCTGCTCGATGAAGGCGCGGGCGTCGTCGAGCTGGTCCGGGGTCTTGAGGGCGAAGGTCTCGACGCCCTTCATGGCCCGCTTCGCGATGCCGGTCAGCGTGCCGGCCGGCGGCATCTCGAGGAGCCCGGTCACGCCGAGGTCGAGCATGGTCTCCATGCAGAGGTCCCAGCGGACGGGCGCGGCGATCTGGCCCACCAGCCGCTTGAGGACGTCGCGTCCGTCGTGCACGACCATGCCGTCGCGGTTGGAGATCAGCGCCGTCCGGGGGTCGTGGGTGGAGACGGCCTGGGCCAGCGAGGCCAGGTGACCCACGGCGGGCTGCATGTGCTCGGTGTGGAAGGCCCCGGCGACCGACAGGGGCGTCAGGCGGGCCTTGGCCGGCGGGTCGGCCGCGAGGGCCTCCAGCTGCTCCAGGGTGCCGGCGGCGACGACCTGTCCGTCGGCGTTGACGTTGGCGGGGGTGAGGCCGTGCTTCTCGAGCGTCGCGAGGACCTCGTCGCGGGCGCCGCCGAGGACGGCGGTCATGCCCGTCGGGGTGGCCTTCGCCGCCTCGGCCATGGCCTTGCCACGCTCCCGGACGAGCACCATCGCCTGCTCCGCGCTCAGCACGCGGGCGCCGGCGGCGGCGGTCAGCTCACCCACGCTGTGGCCGGCGACGGCGCCGATGCGGCCGAAGGCGTCCGCGGGGTGCGGGAACAGCTCGAGGGCGGCGACGAGGCCGGAGGCGACCAGCAGCGGCTGGGCGATCTCGGTCTGCCGGATGGTGTCGGCGTCGGAGGTGGTCCCGTGCTGCACCAGGTCGACCCCGGCGACCGTGGACAGCCACTCGAAGCGGGCCCGGAAGGTGGGGTCCTCCAGCCACGGCTCGAGGAATCCGGGGCTCTGGGCCCCCTGGCCTGGCGCGACGATGACGAGCACGAGACCACACTCCCGCGTCAGGGGGTCCGGGCTCGCCTCGGCCACGCACCAACATCACCCGCGTGGCGTTGTGGGATTCCTACAAGGAGCCCGATCGGCCGCGGCGCGACTGCCGGCCGAGGACGAGGGCGACCCGCAGCGTCAGCCCGTCGCGCGGGTCGGTGGGGTCGTAGCCGCTCAGCTCGGTGACCTGCCGGAGGCGGTAGCGGACCGTGTTCGCGTGCACGAACAGCGCGCGGGCCGTGCCCTCGACGGAGCCGCCGGCCGCGGCGTACGCGTCGAGGGTGTCGACGAGGGCCCCCTGGGCCAGCAGCGGGAGGAACAGCTCCTCCACGAGGTGGCGCCGCGCGTGCCCGTCGCCGGCGAGGGCGCGCTCGGGCAGGAGGTCGCCGCTGCGCACCGGACGGGGCGCGGAGGGCCAGCCGTCGGCGGCGCGGTGCGCCGACAACGCGGCGCGCGCCGAGAGGTGGGCGCTGGCGAGGTCGTCGGTCACCGGGCCGACCACGACCGGCCCGGGCCCGAAGGCGCTCGCCACGGCCGACGCGGCCGGGAGCGGGTCGCCGTCCAGCGGCACGCCCCCGAGGACGACGACCATCCGCTCGCCCTGGGCCGCGCACAACGCGTCGGTGCCGGCCGCGCGGGCGCGCCGTCGTACGTCGTCGAACAGGTCGGTCTCGGTCCGCGCCTCCCCGACGCGGCCCAGGACGACGACCACGCCGGCACGGCCCGACCAGCCCAGGGCGCTGGCGCGGGAGAGCACCGTCTCGTCGGCCTCGGCGCGGAGCACCGAGTCGACGACGAGGGCCTCGAGGCGGGCGTCCCAGGTGCCCCGGGCCTCGGCGGCGCGGGCGTAGACCTCGGCGGTCGCGAAGGCGACCTCCCGGGCGTAGCGGAGCAGCTCGGCGCGGACGGCGTCGGTGTCGCGCGGGTCGAGGACGGTCTCGAGGTTCGCCTCGACCACCTCGATGCCGGTGCGGACGAGGTCGACGGTCTGTCGCAGGCTGATCACCCCGGTGAGCTCGCGGGGGGCGGCGCCGAAGACCTGCGACGCCAGGTCGGTGGAGGGGGACTCCGAGGCGGCCACGGAGGCGGCCTCCCGGGCGTCCGCCTCGGCCGCGGACGGCGCCGAGGAGCCGTGCGCCCCGGCGGGAGCGGCGTACCAGTCGACGAAGCCGCGGATGCCCGCCTGGACGATCAGGCCCACCCAGGAGCGCTCCTGGGCGCTCAGGTTGGAGAACCACGGCATGTCGCCCTCCATGCGGGCGGTGGCGGCGGTCGCGAGGGTGCCGGTGGCCCGCTGCAGCGCTGTCACGGCGCGCTTGCGCGACCACTGGGCCCTGCTCACCCGTTCGAGGCTAGTGGACGGGGCGGGGACGGAGCCGGGCCCTCGACCTCGCACGGGCCCGGGACGTGGTTGAATCCCGAGATGCCGCTCGCCGAGGTCTCGTTCGTCACGGTGCACGGGCACCGGCGTGCGTACGTGAAGCGGGGCCGGGGCCCCGCCCTGCTGCTCCTCCACGGGCTCGGGTGCGACCACACCACGTGGGACCCGGTGATCGACCGGCTGGCCGAGCGGTTCACCGTCGTCGCCCCGGACCTGCTGGGTCACGGGCAGTCCGACAAGCCGCGGGCCGACTACAGCGTCGGCGGCTACGCGAACGGCATGCGGGACCTGCTCACCGTGCTCGGCATCGACCGCGTCACGGTCGTGGGCCACAGCTTCGGGGGAGGGGTGGCGATGCAGTTCGCCTACCAGTTCCCGGAGCGCACCGAGCGGATGGTGCTCGTCAGCCCCGGTGGGCTCGGGCCCGAGGTGAGCCCGCTGATCCGGGCCGTCACCACGCCCGGCTTCCACCAGCTCATGGGGCTGCTGACGCTGCCCGGCGTCCGGCACGTCGGGCGCACCGGGATGCGGATGCTCGCCCGCGGTCCCGTGCGCGCCGCCCGGGACCTCGGCGAGGTCGCCGAGATCTACGAGAGCTTCCGCGACCCCCGCGCCCGCCACGCCATCCGCCACGTCGTGCGGGCGGTCGTGGACTGGAAGGGCCAGATCGTCACCATGAGCGACCGGGCCTACCTGACCCAGGCGATGCCCATGTGCGTGATCTGGGGCGCGGAGGACCGCGTGATCCCGGTGCGCCACGCCCACAACGCCGCCTCCCTGGCGCCCGAGGCCCGGATCGTCGTGGTCCCCGACGCCGGCCACTTCGCGCACAAGGACCACCCCGGCCGTTTCGTGGACGTCGTCAGCGAGTTCCACGCCACCACCGTCGCGGCCAACCACACCCGCACCCAGTGGCGGCGCCTGCTGCGCCAGGGACCGCCCGTCACCGTCGCCCGGGCCGAGGCAGGGGAGTTCCCCATCCAGCCCACCCCCGTCTGCGCCCCCGTCGCGGAGCTGCCCGCCTAGCCGGACGACGCCGAGTCGGCCCGAACGCCTCGCCGTACGACGCCGAGTCGACCCGGACGCACCGCGGGATCGGTCTCGACGAGCTCGACCAGCGTTGGTCCGGCCTGCCGGGACCAGGCCTCTCCCGTGCTTCGGGACGACGGACGTGACAGGAGCCGGGGGGGGGGGGCGGGGGGGGGCCCCCCCCCCCGGGGGGGGGGGGGGCGGGCCCCGCCCCCCCCCCCCCCCCCCACACCACCCGTCTCGG
>NZ_JAKUHT010000042.1 GCF_022436705.1 Nocardioides sp. CFH 31398
GGGCGCGGGGGCCGGCCCCGGCCCGCCCCCCCGGGCGGGGCCCCCCCCCCCCCCCCCCCCCCCCCCCGGCTCCGTCGGGGTCGGGACGACTCAGGCGTCGCCGCCCTCCTGCTTCACGTCGGCGACGGCGGTCGGGTCGTCGATGCGGAGGTCCGCGAACGCCTTCTCGACCACGTCGGTGCCGATCTCGCCGGCCTCGGCCAGGGCCTGCAGGGCCGCGACGACCACCGAGGCCGCGTCGACCTTGAAGAAGCGCCGGGCGGCCGGGCGGGTGTCGGCGAAGCCGAAGCCGTCCGTGCCGAGGACGCGGTAGTCCTCCGGAACCCAGCGGGCGATCTGCAGCGGGACGGCGGCCATGTAGTCGCTGACGGCCACCACCGGGCCGCCGTTGCCGGCGCCCAGCGTGTCCGCGACGTACGCCGTGCGCGGCTCCTCGCCGGGGTGGGAGAGGTTCCAGTCCTCGGCCGCGACGGCGTCGCGCGCCAGCTCGTTCCACGACGTCACCGACCAGCGGTCGGCCTGCACGCCGTAGTCCTCGGCGAGCATGCGGGCGGCGTCCTCGATCCACGGGTACGCGACGCCCGAGGCCAGCAGCTGGACCCGCGGGCCCTCGCCCTCGGCCACCGCGGTGCGGTGGATGCCCTTCAGCAGGCCCTCGTGGTCGAGGCCCTCCGGCTCGGCCGGCTGCGCGACGGGCTCGTTGTAGACGGTGAGGTAGAAGATGACGTCCTCGCCGTTGCCGTCCTTGCCGCCGTCGCCGTACATCCGGTGCAGGCCCGACCGCATGATGTGCGCGATCTCGTAGGAGAACGCCGGGTCGTAGTGCACGACCGCCGGGTTGGAGGCCGCGAGCAGCGGCGAGTGGCCGTCCGCGTGCTGCAGGCCCTCACCGGTCAGGGTCGTCCGGCCGGCGGTGGCGCCGATCAGGAACCCGCGCGACAGCTGGTCGGCCATCGCCCAGATCGAGTCGCCCGTCCGCTGGAACCCGAACATCGAGTAGAAGATGTAGAACGGGATCATCGGCTCGCCGTGCGTCGAGTACGCCGACCCGACGGCCGTCGCGGACGCCATCGCGCCCGCCTCGGAGATGCCCTCGTGGAGCAGCTGGCCCGACGTCGACTCCTTGTAGGCGAGCAGCTGCTTGCGGTCCACGGCCTCGTAGCGCTGGCCGCCCGGGTTGTAGACCTTGGCGGTCGGGAACATCGAGTCCATGCCGAAAGTGCGGTACTCGTCCGGCGCGATCGGCACGATGCGCTGGCCGATCTCCGGGTCCTTCATCCAGTCGCGCAGCAGGCGCACGGTCGCCATCGTCGTGGCGACCTTGTTCTTGCCGGCGCCCTTCTTCAGCTCGGCGTACACGTCGTCGCCCGGCAGGGTCAGCGGCTTGGAGCGCACGACACGGCGCGGCACGGCACCGCCGAGGGCCTTGCGGCGCTCGAGCATGTACTCGATCTCGGGGGCGTCCTTGCCCGGGTGGAAGAACGGCGCGGAGCCGGTCTCCTCGTAGGCGCGCTCGAGGTCGCGGTCGCTGATCGGCAGGTAGAGCCGGTCGCGGAACTTCTTGAAGTCCTCGGGCGTCAGCTTCTTCATCTGGTGCGTGGCGTTCTTGCCCTCGAGGGCGTCGATCGTCCAGCCCTTGATGGTCTTCGCGAGGATCACGGTCGGCTGGCCGACGTGCTTGGTCGCGGCGTCGAACGCGGCGTACACCTTGCGGTAGTCGTGACCACCACGCGGGAGCTTGCGGATCTGGGTGTCGCTCATGTGCTCGACCATCGCGCGCAGCCGCTGGTCGCCGCCGAAGAAGTTCTCGCGGACGTAGTCGCCGCCCTCGACCGAGTAGGTCTGGAACGCGCCGTCCGGGGTGCTGTTCATCGCGTTGACGAGGACGCCGTCGACGTCGCGGGCGAGCAGGTCGTCCCACTCGCGGCCCCACACGACCTTGATGACGTTCCAGCCCGCGCCACGGAACTGCGACTCCAGCTCCTGGATGATCTTGCCGTTGCCGCGCACCGGGCCGTCGAGCTGCTGCAGGTTGCAGTTGATGACCCAGGTGAGGTTGTCGAGCTCCTCGCGGGCCGCGACGCCGATCGCGCCGAGCGACTCGGGCTCGGCCATCTCGCCGTCACCGAGGAACGCCCACACGTGCTGGTCGGAGGTGTCCTTGATGCCGCGGTTCGACAGGTAGCGGTTGAAGCGCGCCTGGTAGATCGAGTTGATCGCCGTCAGGCCCATCGAGACCGTCGGGAACTCCCAGAAGTCCTGCATGAGCCGCGGGTGGGGGTACGACGGCAGCCCGGCGCCGACGCCGTGCTGCACCTCCTGGCGGAAGCGGAACAGCTGCTCCTCGCTCAGGCGACCCTCGAGGAACGCGCGGGAGTAGACGCCGGGGGAGGCGTGGCCCTGGATGTAGACCTGGTCGCCGCCACCGGGGGCGTCCTTGCCCTTGAAGAAGTGGTTGAAGCCGACCTCGTAGAGGCTCGCCGACGACTGGTACGTCGCGATGTGGCCGCCGACCTCGAGGCCCTTGCGGTTCGCGGCGGTGACCGTGACCGCGGCGTTCCAGCGGATGAAGGCGCGGATGCGGCGCTCGACGTCCTCGTCGCCCGGGAACCACGGCTCCCGCTCCGGCGGGATGGTGTTGATGTAGTCGGTGCTGCGCAGCGCCGGGACGCCCACCTGCTTCTCGCGGGCGCGCTCCAGCAGGCGCAGCATCACGTAGCGGGCGCGGTCGCGGCCACGGCCGTCGAGCATCGCGTCGAAGGAGTCGAGCCACTCGGTGGTCTCGTCCGGGTCGATGTCCGGCAGCTGCGTCGGGAGCCCCTCGTGGATGACCGAGCGGGCGGCGGGACCGGGCCTGCGATCGTCGTTCACGACGCCCATCCTTCCACGGTGGGCACGTGCAGAGAATCTACCGACGAGTAGCCCACCGCACCCGCTGGGCGCGGCGTCACAGGGCGACAGGGTTGCGCCCGTCCCGCATCTCGGCTGGACTACTCACCACCCTGCCCGACCGGACGGGGTGACGAGTCCCGGAGCACCGCGCGCACACCGCCGGATCCGGGCGAGGAGCAGGAGGTGCTCGTGAGCTCGACCGCGGGTGGCGAGACCACCCAGACCGGGGCGACGAGCCCGGCCGGACGCATGGGGTTCAAGGCCGGGATGGTCGTCCAGGAGCTCGGTTGGGACTCCGACACCGACGACGCCCTGCGCATCGCGATCGAGGACGTCCTCGACGCCGACATGGTCGACGGCGACTACGGCAACGTGGTCGACGCCGTCGTCCTGTGGTGGCGCGAGGAGGACGGCGACCTGGTCGACGGCCTGGTCGACGCGATCACCGACCTCGTCGGGGGCGGCGTCATCTGGCTGCTGACCCCGAAGGTGGGCCGGCCGAACGCCGTCGCCGCCGCCGACATCGCCGAGGCCGCGCCGATCGCGGGCCTGTCGCAGACCACCACCGCCACGGTCAGCAAGGACTGGGCGGCCTCCTGCCTGGTCGCCCCCAAGACCGTCGACTGACCCTCCCCGCCCCTTCGTACGACAGGACGTCCCCCACGCCCATGGGAAAGATCGCCGCCGGCGCCTCGTCGGCCCTCGTCAGCCTGCGTGTCCTCGGATCCTCCGGGATCATCCGTCCGTACTCGCCCGCCAAGCTGGTGGGCCTGGGGACGACGCTCAAGCGGTGGGGCACCGGACCGGCGGGTGGCTTCACCTCGCTGGCCGTGCGCGCCCCCGACGACATCGGCCTGGTCGACGAGCGCGGCGAGCTGACCTGGGCGGAGCTGGACCGTCGTACCAACGCCCTGGCTCGCTCGCTGCGCGAGCGGGGCGTGGCCGAGGGTGACTCGGTCGCCCTCATGTGCCGCAACCACCGCGGCTTCGTCGAGGCCAGCGTGGCAGTCGCCAAGCTGGGCGCGGACACGTTGTACCTGAACACCGCCTTCTCCGGCCCCCAGCTCAGCGAGGTGCTCGAGCGGGAGGACCCCCAGGCGCTGGTGCACGACGAGGAGTTCTCCGAGCTCCTGTCCGACGTCGAGGGGGTCGACCGCGTCCTGGCCTGGGTGGACGGCGACGCGGGCGACACCGCCACGGTGGACGGCCTGATCAAGGCCGGGAGCGACCAGCCCCTGGACCCCCCGGGACGGTCGGGCCGCGTCGTCATCCTCACGTCGGGCACCACGGGCACGCCGAAGGGTGCGCCGCGCAAGGAGGCCGGGATCCAGGCCGCCGTGTCGATGCTGTCGCGCATGCCCCTCAAGCGGGGCTGGCGCACCCACATCGCGGCGCCGCTGTTCCACACCTGGGGCTACGCGCACTACATGCTGGCGATGCTCCTGGGCTCGACCATCGTGCTGCGCCGTCGCTTCGACCCGGAGGACTGCCTGGAGACGGTCGTCGAGAAGCGCTGCGACTCGATCGTCGTGATCCCCGTGATGATGCAGCGCATCCTGCAGCTGCCCGAGGACACGCTGAAGAAGTACGACCTGTCGCACGTCAAGGCCGTGGCGGCGTCGGGCTCCGCGATGCCCGGCGACCTCGCCACCGCGTGGATGGACCGGTTCGGCGACACGCTCTACAACATCTACGGCTCCACCGAGGTCTCGTGGGTCAGCATCGCCGACCCGACCGACCTCCGCGCCGCTCCGGACTCGGCGGGGCAGCCGCCGCACGCGACGATCGTCAAGATCGTCGACGAGGACGGCAAGGAGCTCCCGACGGGGGAGTCGGGTCGCATCTTCGTGGGCAACGACCTGCTCTTCGAGGGCTACACCGGCGGCGGCCACAAGGAGGTCATCGACGGCCTCATGTCCACGGGCGACGTGGGCCGCTTCGGCGACGACGGCCGCCTGTACGTCGAGGGCCGCGACGACGACATGATCGTCTCCGGGGGCGAGAACGTCTTCCCCCAGGAGGTCGAGGACTGCCTGGCGCGGCACGAGGCGGTCGTGGAGGCCGCCGCGATCGGGGTGGACGACGACGACTTCGGCAAGCGGCTGCGCGCCTTCGTCGTCCTGACCTCGGAGGGCGCCACGGACGAGGACACCCTGCGTGAGCACGTGAAGTCGAACCTCGCTCGCTACAAGGTCCCGCGCGACTTCGTCTTCCTCGACGAGCTCCCGCGCAACGCCACCGGCAAGGTGCTGAAGAAGGACCTCGACACCGACTGAGCCACCGCGGTCGAGTGAGCCGCGGCACCCAGGGGTACGAGTCGGGACGACCGTGCACCCGCGCGTGGTCGTCGATGCAAGGATGAGCCCATGACCACGAGCGCCGCCCCCGAGCGCGTCGGCCTGGAGACCGGCGTGCCCGCTCCGGACTTCACGCTCCAGGACCAGTTCGGCCAGGAGGTCTCCCTCTCGGACTACCGCGGCTCGAAGGCCGTCGTCGTCCTGTTCTACCCCTGGGCGTTCTCGGGCGTCTGCACCGGTGAGCTGTCCGGTGTCCGCGACCGGCTGGCCGAGTTCCTCACCTTCGACACCGAGGTCCTCGCGGTCTCGTGCGACCCGATGTTCTCCCTGCGGACCTTCGCGGACACGGACGGCCTCAACTTCCCGCTGCTCTCCGACTTCTGGCCCCACGGCGAGGTCAGCCGCGCGTACGGCGTCTTCGACGAGGAGCGCGGCGTCGCCCGGCGCTCGTCGTACGTCGTGGACCGGCAGGGCGTCGTCCGCTGGGCCGTGCACCACGCCATCCCCGACGGCCGCGACCTCGACGAGCACCTGCGCCAGCTCCGCGCCGCCGCCGAGCTGCCCGCCTGAGACCCACGGCCGTCGGGTGTCCCGCGATGCGGGACTTCTGCGGTAACTCGACACGGCCCCCTGGGCCGGTGCCATACTCGGTGCCGTCGCGCCGCTGGTGACCCGAGACGCCAGCGGCGCGACTTCGTCGTCTGCAGGCCGCGCGTGTACGGTCCCACGCGACCGGGGCGTATAGCTCAGCGGTAGAGCACCTCGCTTACAACGAGGTGGTCGGGGGTTCGATCCCCTCTGCGCCCACCGGGTCCCCGGGGCCTGCCGACCGCTCGTGAGAGACCTCTCATGCACGCCTCACGTGCGCCTCACGGCGTCCCGCGACGCTTCTCTCGTCAGCGGGTCGCCGACCCGCCACACGGAGGAGGAGCACCATGAGGAAGCTGATGTCGATCGCCACGCTGGGGGTCTCCGGCGCGCTCACCGTCGCGCTGCTGGCCATGAGCGGCGGAGCCGCCCTCGCGAGCGAGGAGGGCTCGAAGCGCGACGACGAGACGCCCGAGCTCGTGCTGGTCGCCGATGACGACGACGACGACACCAACGACACCCGCGACGGCGACACCCGCGACGACGACACCCGGGACACCCGCTCGAAGCAGTCGAAGAACACCAACGACAACACCCGGTCGAACTTCACGGACGTCAGCCGCGACCGCGACCTCAGCCGCGGGGACAAGACCAAGGACTGGACCCGCGACGGCGGCGACAAGACCCGCGACAAGACGGCCGGCTCCACCAACGACCGCTCGCGCAACGACACCCGTCGATGAGCGCCGCCACCCAGGAGCCGGACGACCGCTGGCGGTTCCGCGACGGTGACGCGATCACCGACGAGCTGACGGCCACCCGGCTCCTGGGTGGGGGATCGGCCTACGAGGCCTACCTGGCGTTCGACGAGATCACCTTCTCGCCGGTCGTGGTGAAGGTCGTCCGCCCCGACCAGGTCGACTCCCGCAGCGCCCTGCGGGGCCTGCGGCGCGAGGTCGAGGCGCTCGCGACGATCAACCACCCCGTCGTCGTCCGCGGGCTGCGGCACGCCCTCGAGGGTCCTCGGCCCCACGTCGTCCTCGAGGCCGTCGACGGGCCGCGGCTGTCGTCGCTGGTCCGCCGCTACGGCCCGCTCGAGGACTACCAGTACCTCGCCCTCGCCATCGACGTCGCCTCGTCGCTGCACTACCTGCGCGGGCTCGGCTGGGTGCACCTCGACATCAAGCCCAGCAACATCATCATGGGCTCGCCCGCCCGCCTCATCGACCTCTCCGTCGCCCGGCCGGTCGCGGACGCCGCCGCGCTGGACCACGTCATCGGGACCGACGCCTACATGGCGCCGGAGCAGTGCGACCCGCCGTCCACGGGCTCGCCCGGGCCGGCGAGCGACGTCTGGGGCCTCGGCGCGACCCTGTTCCACGCCGTCGCCGGCCACCGCCCGTTCGCGGACGGCGACCCCGACGCGCGCGACCTCGGCGCCCGCTTCCCGCAGGTCGAGGCCGCCCCGGCCAGGCTCCCGCGCGACGTCGACCCGCGCGTCGCGGACACGATCCACGCGATGCTGGACGCCGACCCGTCGTCCCGCCCCGAGCCCCGCGAGGTCGCCGAGGCCCTCGAGCCCGTCCTCGCCGCCCTGCCCCGCCAGCGCCTGGCGGGGTTCAAGGTGCGCTGAACGACCTGCTCCGGTGCGGGGCCCGAACGCCTCGTGCGGGTGGTCTCGACGACGCGGAGCCGCCGGCGCGGCTCGGCTGCTCGACCAGCTGGGGCCGGCTGCCACCGGTGGTCGAGGTGTGACGAGCCCTGGCGAGGAGCCTCGAGGCCCGGTGAGAGGACCCGGGTCTGGTCGCGGTGGTCTCGACGACGCGGAGCCGCCGGCGCGGCTCGGCTGCTCGACCAGCTGGGGCCGGCTGCCACCGGTGGTCGAGGTGTGACGAGCCCTGGCGAGGAGCCTCGAGGCCCGGTGAGAGGACCCGG
>NZ_JAKUHT010000043.1 GCF_022436705.1 Nocardioides sp. CFH 31398
CATGGAAAATCCATACCCATAGCAAAACAAAACAACTAGCAAACCCAAACGAAGAATCGAAAGGGCATACAAACTAATTCATCATCATATGAATGACACACTGTTGAGTTCTCAAACAACACACCCACACCGCAGCTGAGTCCGGTTCTGGACCAGCACCCTCGGCGGGCTTCCGCACGCTACTCGGTCTCCGTGCCAGGTTCCAAAACCCGGCGAGAGGCCCTGATCGTGCGGGGCGGCTGCCCCTCACCGGGAGCCCGACCAGACCGGCCTTGCTCCCCGTCGTGCTCCGGGGCAACGAGGTGAAACATTAGGCAGATCCGCGCGCAGGGTCAAATCCATCGGCGGTGACCTGCGACACAGGCCCTGCAGCGCGCTGCGGGAGGCGTCAGCGGACCGGTCTCAGTCGCAGGCCGGCGGCGTCCCCGGGGCTCGTGCACCCGGCGAGGCGCAGGGCCTCGACGGCCTGCAGCGACAGGGCGTCGATCCATCCCGCGACCCCGTCCGCGCCGTCGCGGAGGGCCCACGAGACGGGGCGACCGAGGAACACGCACCGCGCCCCCAGCCCCCAGGCGACCAGGAGGTCGATGCCGTCGCGGACCCCGCCGTCGACGTAGACCTCGACGTCCCCGGCGACCGCGGCGACGACCTCCGGGAGGGCGTGGGCGGTCGGGACGACGCGGTCGAGCTGACGGCCCCCGTGGGTGGACACCCACACCGCGGCGGCACCCGCCTCGACGCAGCGGCGCGCCCCGTCGGGGTCGAGCACGCCCTTGACCACCACCGGCAGCCCGGTGACGTCGCCCAGCCAGGCGACGTCCTGCGGTCCCAGGTCCGTCGCCTTCTGCGCGCCGGGCGCGTCGTCGTCGTACCCGGGGTCGAAGTTCACGCGGACCGAGGACGGCGGGACGACGTCCCACACGAGGCCCGACGGACCGAGCAGGCGGGTGCTCACGACCGGGGTGTCGGCGGTGAGGACGACGGCCCGGGCCCCCGCCTCCACGGCACGTCCGAGCAGGCCCGTGGCCAGGGGGCGGTCCTGGGGCACGTAGGCCTGCAACCACCAGTCCACCCCGGTCGCCCCGATCTCGGCGAACGGGGTGGCCGCGTTGCTCGAGACCACGAGCGGGGTGCCGGCCGCCGCACAGGCCCGGGCCACGGCCAGCTCACCGTCCGGGTGGACGGCCCGCTGCAGCGTCGTGGGTGCGGCGCCGAACGCCGTCGCGTGGTCGCGACCCAGGAGGGTGCACCCCAACGAGACGGTCGTGGTGTCGACGAACGTGCGCGGCAGGATCCGCCAGTCGCGCCACGCCGCACCGGCCTCCCCGACGGACACGCCGGACCCGGAGCCCTGCGCGACGTACTCCCCCACGGCGCCGCCGATCGGGTCGTGGTCGAACCCCGTCCGCGCGCCGTCCACGTCTCAGCCCACCCGCACGCCGGCGAGCTTCTTCTTCCCCCGGCGCAGGACCAGCCACGACCCGCCGAGCAGGTCCTCGCTCCCGGGCACGTGGTCGGGATCGGTCACCCGCTCGTTGTTGAGGTAGGCCCCGCCGTCGCCGATCGTCCGCCGGGCCTCCCCCTTGCTCGACACCAGACCACTGCTCACGAGGAGGTCGACGATGCCGGGCAGCGGGCCGTCGGCGGGCACGGTCGCCCCGCCCACCTCGCCCAGGGCGGCGTCCAGGGTGCCGGGGTCGAGCCCGTGCAGGTCACCGGAGCCGAAGAGCGCCGCCGAGGCGGCCTGGATCCGCGCGGTCTCCTCCGCGCCGTGGACCAGCGTCGTCACGTGCTCCGCCAGCGCCTTCTGCCCGGCGCGCAGGAACGGCTTCTCGGCGGTCTGGGCGTCCAGCTCCTCGATCTCGGCGTGCGGGAGGAACGTGAAGACGCGCAGCAGCTCCGGGACCTTCTCGTCCTCGACGTTCAACCAGAACTGGTAGAAGGCGTAGGGCGAGAGCATGTCCGGGTCGAGCCACAGGGCGCCGCCCTCGGTCTTGCCGTACTTGGTGCCGTCGGACCTGGTCAGCAGCGGGGTCGCGAAGGCGTGGACCGTGCCGCCGTCGGCACGCCGCACCAGCTCGGCGCCCCCGGTCAGGTTCCCCCACTGGTCGGAGCCCCCGAACTGCAGCGTCACGCCGTGCTGCCGGTACAGGTTCAGGAAGTCCCACGACTGCAGGAGCACGTAGCTGAACTCCGTGTAGGAGATGCCGCCCGCCTCGAGCCGCCGCTTCACGGTGTCGCGGGCGAGCATCCGGTTCACGGGGAAGTGCTTGCCCACGTCGCGCAGGAAGTCGATGGTCGACAGGCCCTGCGTCCAGTCGAGGTTGTTCACCATCGTGGCCGCGTTGTCGCCCTCGAAGGACAGGAAGGGCTCGATCTGGGCACGCACCCGACCGACCCACTCCGCGACCGTCTCCGCGGGGTTCAGGGTGCGCTCGCCGCTGTCCCGCGGGTCGCCGATCATGCCGGTCGCGCCACCGACGAGGGCGTACGGCACGTGGCCGGCGTCCTGGAGCCGTCGGGCGGTCAGCACCTGGACGAGGTGGCCCATGTGGAGGCTCGGCGCGGTCGGGTCGAAGCCCACGTAGAACCGGACGCCGCCCGCGTCGAGCGCGGCGCGGAGCGCGTCGCGGTCGGTCGAGTGCGCGATCAGGCCGCGCCACTCGAGGTCGTCGAGGAGGCTCGTGTCGGTCACGACCGCCAGTCTGCCCCACCGCGTCTTGAGGATTTCTGGGTACCTCTACTCACGCAATTGCCTCGACGTCCGGGTGATCCTGTCGTCATGACGACTTCCACGCCGCCCCCGGCCGCCGCGCCGGACGCCGCCCCGGGACGCCGCCGGGGCATGGTCGCCACCGCCTCGGCGATGGCCGCCGCGACGCCCGAGGACCGCAACCGGGTCGTCGACCTGCTCCGCGCCGTCTCGATCCTCGTCGTGGTGCTCGGCCACTGGCTCGTCGCGGGCATCCAGGTCACCGGCGACGGCGACGTGGTCAACCGCGACGTCCTGGGCATGGCGCCGTGGCTGCACCCCGCCACCTGGGCGATCCAGGTGATGCCGATCTTCTTCCTGGTCGGCGGCTACGCGAACGGCCTGTCCTGGCGCTCGGCCCGCTCCCGGGGCACGACGTACGGCGGGTGGCTGCGGGCGCGGCTGCGCCGGCTCGCGCTGCCCGTGGTCCCGCTCATGGTGTTCTGGGCGGCGTTCGCCCCCCTGATGGCCTGGGCCGGGCTCGGCTCCGACTACCTGCGCATCGCCACCACCGCCGCGCTCGTGCCGACCTGGTTCCTCGCGGCGTACGTCGTCGTCGTCGCGGTGGCCCCCGGCGCGCTGGTGCTGTGGGAGCGGTTCGGCTGGGCCTCCGTCGTGGGCGGCGTGGCCCTGGCCGCCCTGGTGGACGTCGTCAGCATCACCACCGACCAGCTGCTGCTCGGCTTCCTCAACTACCTCGTCGTGTGGGGCACCATCCACCAGCTCGGCTACGCCTGGCTCGACGGCGCCCTCGCCGGCGTCGCCCGCCGGGCCCTGCTCCTCGTGACCGGGCTCGTCGTCCTCGTCCTGCTCACCACCGTCGGGCCGTACGCCGTGTCGATGGTCGGCGTCGAGGGCTACGGCATCAACAACCAGCTCCCGACGCGGGTGACCCTCGTCTTCCTCGGCATGCTGCAGACCGGCGTCGTGCTCCTGCTCGAGCCGGCGCTGCGTCGTCTGGCCTCGCACCACGGCGTCTGGACGGCCACCATCCTCGTCAACGGCCGGATCATGACGCTGTACCTGTGGCACCTGACCGCGATGGGTGTCGTCATCGCCGCGTCGCTGGCCCTCGGCGGCCTGGGTCTGCGCCTCGACCCGCTGACCTCGCAGTGGTGGACCTCGCGGCCCCTGTGGCTGCTGGTGCTGGTCGTCACCACCCTCGGCATGGCGGCCGTGGCCGGTCGCTTCGAGCAGGCCGGGCGCGACGACCGCCCCGCCCCGGCCGCCTGGCGCCCGGTCCTGGCCGTCGTCGGGATGGCCGCCTCCCTCGGCGCCATGGCGTACGTCGGCATCGTCGACGGCGACACGGTCAACTGGTGGCTGCCGCTCGCCCCCGCCGCGATCGTGCTGCTGACCGGCGTGGCCCGGCCCCCGCGGGTGCCGGGCCGGGCCTGAGGTCCGACCGGGGGACGTCCGGGGCACCCCGACACGCACGCGCGTTTCCCCTGGCGTCACCGACCTGCCTACGATCACGGCGTGCGGGCCGGGGCGGCACCTGGCCGCGCCCCTGCGGGGGCCCGACCGAGCCGGACCGACACAGGAGAGTGAGCTGGGTGATCTCGCACGAGGTCTCTGACCGCTACCGCGTCGTGCGGGAGATCGGCCGGGGCGGCATGGGCGCGGTGTACCTCGGGGAGGACGTCCTGCTCGGCCGGTCGGTCGCCCTCAAGCGCATCGGCTACGCCCCCGAGGGGCCGCAGGAGGTCGTCGACACCGTCCGCGCCGAGCGCGAGGCGCGGCTGGCGGCCATGATCAACCACCCGAACGTCGTCGCCGTCTACGACCTCGTCGAGTCGGGCGAGACCCAGTGGCTCGTCATGGAGTACGTCGAGGGCACCGCCCTGTCCGACCTCGTCGAGGCCGAGGGGTCGCTGGACGACCGGCGGGTGGCCGGAATGGTCGCCCAGGCGGCCGACGCCCTGCACGCTGCCCACGTCGCCCACGTCGTGCACCGCGACGTCAAGCCCTCCAACATCCTGGTCACGGCGCACGACCAGCTGAAGATCACCGACTTCGGCATCGCCCGCGGCGAGACCGACACCTCCCTGACCCGCACCGGCATGGTGACGGGGTCACCGGCGTACCTGGCGCCCGAGGTCGCCTCCGGCCGCAGCGCGACACCCGCCAGCGACGTCTGGTCGCTCGGCGCGACGCTCTTCCACGCCCGCACCGGCAGGGCGCCGTACGCCGTCGAGGACAACGTGCTGGGCACGCTCTACCGCATCGTGAACGACGACCCGCCGCGGCTCGCGCCGGGGGACCCGCTGGCCACGCTCCTCGAGCACACGATGGCCCTGGAGCCGGCCGACCGCTGGACGATGGCCCAGGTCCGTGACCACGCGCGAGCGGTCGCCTCGGGCGCCGTCCTCCCGGGGCCGCGCGCCACCGGCCGCCCCGAGGCGACGCAGGTGCTGACCACTCCCCCGCCGGTCGAGCCGGAGCCCTCGTTCCTCGAGAGCGCCACCCGCGCTGAGCCCACCGGGCCCACCGGGCCCACCGGGCCCACCAAGCCCACCCGTCGGGTCACCACGACCACCAGCGGCGGCGGTCGCGAGAGGTCGCGGGCGCTGCCGGCCGTCGTGGTCGCCGTGGCCGTCGTCCTCGTGGCGCTGCTGGGCCTGTGGCTCGGGCTCCAGGGCGGCGACGACGGCCAGGAGGCCGGCGGCGGGTCCTCGCCCAGCGCGCCCGCCACCACGGACGGCGGGTCCCCCTCGGGCTCCGGGTCGCCGTCGGAGTCGCCCTCGCCGTCGGAGTCCGAGTCGCCCGAGGCCGACGCGGCGGACATGACCGCCTTCATCGAGGGCTACCTGGCCACGGTGACCTCGGACCCGGAGGCCGCCTTCGGCGAGCTCACCCCCGGGTTCCAGAGCGCCAGCGGTGGCATCGGTGGCTACCGCGGCTTCTGGGACGGGATCGCCTCCGCGACCCCGAGCAACGTGTCGGCGGACCCCGACACCATGACCGTCAGCTACGACGTCGACTACCGGCTGGTCGGCGGCGGTTCCGACTCGGACCAGGTGACCCTGCGACTCGAGCTCACCGACGACGGCCAGTACCTCATCGCCGGGGAGAACTGACCCGCCGCGACCCGGCCGGGGTGCGGGGCGCCGCTCGGGGGCACCGGTTCGACGGACAGGCCCGGGGTCGCCCCCTATCGTTTGGCCCAGCAAGTACTAGCGCGGTGGGGGTCGCGGGACGGGGAGGGACCGGGTGACTCACCCAGAGCTGTACCGCCACGTGGTCGAGTCCTCCGCCGACGGCCTCTGGGTGCTCGACGCCGAGGGCCGCACCGTCTTCGCGAACCAGCGGCTGGCCGACATGCTGCGCACGGACCGGGCCGACCTGATGGGCCGGGACCACGCCGAGTTCCTCGACGAGCAGGGCCGCGCGCAGTGGGCGGCCCGTCTGGCCCGTCACGACCCGCCGACCGACCCCGTCGAGTGCCGCTTCCTGCGGGGCGACGGCACCGGGGCGTGGTTCCTCGTCTCACAGGCGCACCTCCCCGTCACGGCGGACGGCGACGAGGGCTCGACCATCCTGATGAGCCTGAGCGACTTCGACGACCGACGGCGTCTCGAGGCCGAGCTCGAGGCCAACCGCCAGGAGCTCCTGGAGGCGCACCGCGTCGCCGGCCTGGGCAGCTGGAGCGTCGACCTCCGCTCGGACACCCTCACGTTCTCCACGACGCTGCTCGAGCTCGTCCGGCAGCCGGCAGCGGCGGCCACCCGCTCGTGGCGCGACACCGTGGCCGGCCTGAAGCCGGAGACCCGCGACGCCCTGAACGGCGCCGTCGCAGCCCTGGAGTCCGGGCGCGACGACCAGCGCACGCTCGACATCTCCTCGCGCTCCGAGGAGCCCGAGCGCTGGCTGCGCGTCCGGCTCGTGGCGCACCGGGAGGACGACGTCCTCGTCGGGCTCTCGGGCACGGTGCAGGACGTCACCGAGATCCACTCGACCGAGGACGCGCTGCACGACCTGGTCCGTCAGAACGAGCTGATGCGCGGGGTGGCCGTGGCGGCGAACGCCTCCCAGACCCTCGGGGAGGCGCTCACCGCCTGCGGGCCGCTCGTCGTGCGCCACGACCGCTGGCGGCGGGCCCGCACCTTCGACCCGGACGACGCCCTCACCGAGTGGTCCCTCTCCTTCGGCACCGACGTCGAGCCCTCCGACCCCGATCTCGACGACCGCGAACGGCGGACCGCCCGCCGGGCCCTGACCGCGTCGGGGCCCGTCTGGGACGACGAGACCGGGCTGACGGTCGCCTGCGCGGTGGCCGCGGGCGGTCGACCCGCCGCCGTCATCGTCATGACTTCCGACCCGCCGCTGACGGACCGCGACGCGATCACCGACATGCTGACGCGGGTGGTCGCCCAGCTGGCGAGCGTCGCCGAGCGGGAGAGCACGGCAGCAGAGCTCGCCGCGGCCCGCGACGAGGCGATGGAGGCCTCGCGCCAGAAGTCGGAGTTCCTCGCGACGATGAGCCACGAGATCCGCACCCCGCTCAACGGGGTCATCGGGCTGAACGACCTCCTGCGCACCACGAGCCTCGACGAGCACCAGGAGCGCCTGGTGCACGGCGTGGGCTCCTCCGGGCGCGCGCTGCTGGGGCTCGTCGACGACATCCTCGACTTCTCCAAGATCGAGGCCGGCCAGCTGGTGCTCGAGACCATCGACGTCGACCTGCGCGCCGTGCTCGACGACGTCGCCGCCATGGTCGCCGAGACCGCCCGCGCCCGCCGCGTCGAGGTGGTGATGCACTGCGACCGCTCGGTGCCGGGCCTCGTGCGCAGCGACCGGGTCCGCCTGACCCAGGTGGTCTCGAACCTGGTCTCGAACGCGGTCAAGTTCACCGAGGACGGCGAGGTCACCGTGTCGATCCGTCCGGAGCCCGCGACGGCCACCGAGCCGCCCGCCCTCCGTCTGGAGGTCACCGACACCGGCGTGGGCATCGACCCCGGTCGCGTCAGCACCATCTTCGAGCCCTTCATCCAGGCGGACGCCACGACCACACGCCGCTACGGCGGCACGGGTCTCGGGCTGGCGATCGTGCGCGAGATCGTCGCGGCCCTGGGCGGCGAGATCGGCGTGACGAGCGAGCCGGGCGCGGGGAGCACCTTCTGGTGCCGTCTCCCGGTCGTCCCGACACCCGGCCAGCACGGCGTCGTGGCCGACCTGGCCGGCCGGCGAGCCGTGGTGGTCGACACGCACCCCGCACGCGGTCGGGCCCTCGTCGAGAGGCTCGCGCACTGGGGGGTCGGGGCCACGTGGACGGACACCGCGACGGACGCCGCCGCCGGCGTCGACGCGGTCCTCCTGGGCCCGCGGACCGTGGCCGGCCACGCCGACCTCGGCGCGGCGGTGGTCCGGCTCGTGGACCCCGACGAGCCGGACGCGGCGGCCCAGCGGGCGGCCCAGCAGGCGGCCCAGGAGACGTCGGAGCACACCGTCGAGGTCCCGGTGACCTCGGAGCGCCTCCAGCTCGCCCTCGTCGCGGCGGTGCACGGGCACCGCCCCTCCGGCCACGACGCGGGCGCCGTGCCCGCGGACGGCGCCGGCGAGCGTCGTCCCGGCACGACGACCGGTGCCACGGGGCCCGCCGGGCAGCGCCGCCGGATCCTCGTCGTCGAGGACACCCCGGTGAACCAGCTGGTGGCCGAGGGGATGCTCGCGGCCCTGGGCTACGACGCCGAGTCGGTCGACGACGGGGTCAGCGCCCTCGAGCGGCTCGAGCGCTCCCCCGGCTTCGACCTCGTGCTCCTCGACGTGCAGATGCCGCGGATGGACGGCTACGCCACGGTCCGCGCGATCCGCGAGCGGGAGGCACGCACCGGCGCCCCGCGCATGCCCGTCGTCGCGATGACGGCGGCAGCCGTCACCGGCGAGCGGGAGCGCTGCCTGGAGGCCGGGATGGACGACTTCCTGACCAAGCCGGTGTCGCCGCCGCACCTCGCCACCGCCCTCACCGACCACCTGCCCACCCGCCCCGCGGCAGCCGGCGTGCCGGCAGCCCCGGGGTCCGGGTCCTCGCCGGTCCCACCGTCCTCGGCGACGCCACCGGCCGCGGCCACCGGCGAGCCCGAGCAGCCCACCAGCCCGGGGGTCCCCGACGACCTGCTGGAGCACCTCGACCTCGAGCGGCTCGACATGCTGCGCGACCTCGACCCCGGCAACACGGCGTACGTCGACCGCGTGATCGGCAACTTCGTGCGGCGCACGCCCGAGCTCCTGGGCCGGATCTCCGACGCGGTGGACGCCGACGACACGGAGACCGTGGCCGCCACCGCCCACCGCCTGCGGGGCAGCGCCCTGAACCTCGGCGTCCCCCGGGTCGCCGAGACCGCCCTCGGGCTGGAGCTCGCGGGCGAGGGCGAGGACCTCGCACCGGCACCGGGCCTCGTGGAGGAGCTCGCGGACCGGCTCGAGCACGGCCGCGCGGCGGTCCTGGCCTACCGCCGTTCCTACGGCGGGGACGACCAGGCCTGAGGGCCACCCCGGGCCGCCGCACCTTCTTCGCCGGGTCTTCGACTCGTCTCACCGTCCTCTCAGCCCCGCTCGCCACCGTGGAGGCCATGAGCGACGAACGAGGAAGCGACAGCACCCCGCAGCACCCCTCCGCCCCGGCCACCGGACCCGTCCCGCCCCCGGGCCCGGGACGTGTCGGCGGTTCCGGCGACCCGTTCGCGCCCACGCCGCCGACCGGGTACGCCGCGCCGCGCTGGACCCCGCCGTCGGCGTACGGGCCACCACCGGCGCCCGGCCGGCCCGCCGGACGGACGGCCACCCTCGGCAAGCCCCTCGTCGCCGGCCTGCTCGTCGCCGCCCTGACCATGGGCGGCCTGGCCGGCGCCGTCGGCGGTCTCGCCGCCGGCTCCGCCGCCTCCCCCTTCGCGGCCACCGTCAACGACGACGTGACCACCGCTCAGGTCACCAGCGGTACCGACGACGACGCCCCCGAGGGATCCACCGAGGCCGTGGCCGCGCAGGTGCTCCCCTCGGTCGTGAAGATCACCGTGGCCGCCTCCCAGGGCGAGGCCAGCGGATCGGGCATCATCCTCAGCTCGGACGGCGAGATCCTGACCAACAACCACGTGGTCACCGGCGTCGGTGAGGGCGCCCGGCTCACCGTGAGCTTCGACGACGGCACCACGGCCCCGGCGGAGGTCGTCGGCACCGACCCGGTGACGGACCTCGCCGTGATCAAGGCGCAGGACGTCTCCGGCCTGACGCCCGCGACCGTCGCCACGGACGACGTCGTCGACGTCGGCGAGGACGTCGTGGCCATCGGCTCGCCCTTCGGCCTCGAGGCAACGGTGACCGACGGCATCGTCAGCGCCCTGAACCGGCCGGTGTCGGTCGGCGGCGAGACCGGTACCGACGAGACCACCTACCCCGCCATCCAGACCGACGCCGCCATCAACCCGGGCAACTCGGGCGGCCCCCTGGTCAACCTGGCCGGTGAGGTGGTCGGCGTGAACTCGTCCATCCGCTCCGGCAGCAGCACGGGCGAGGGCGGGTCCATCGGCCTCGGGTTCGCCATCCCGATGAGCAAGGTCTGGCCGATCGTCGAGCAGCTCCGGGCCGGCGAGACGCCCACCCACGCCCAGCTCGGCGTCAGTGTCGGCGACGTCACCAGCAACGACGGACTCGTGACCGGAGCCCAGGTGCAGTCGGTCGAGCCCGGGTCCGCGGCCGACAGCGCCGGGCTCGAGCAGGGCGACGTGGTCACCAAGCTGGACGACGTCACCATCACCGGCTCCGAGAGCCTGGTCGCGATCGTCCGCGGCGAGCGGCCCGACGACACCGTCACGCTGACCTACCTGCGGGACGGCGACACGCGGACGGCGGACGTCACCCTCGACAGCGACGCCCAGACCGCGACGTCCTGATCACGACGTCCTGGTGGACCCGCGGACCCGGGGGCGGCGCGGCCGGGCTCAGGCCCGGTCGCGCCGTCGGTCCGCGCGCAGGGCGAGCGCGTTCAGCGCGGCCCAGCCGAGGGTCACCCCGAGCACCTTGGCCCGGACGCCCGGGTCGCCGACGCGGCTCGCCAGGAGCAGGCCGTCCGCCGCGTCGAGACCGATCCTGACCCGCATCGCGGTCCTCACCGTCGCCGGCTCGCGCCCGAGGAGGGCCACGCCGCTCACGACCAGGTCCCGGACGCCGAAGACCCGCGCCACCTCGTCCCAGCCCTCGGCCGCGCGCGGCTCGGCGTCCAGGGCGGAGCCCAGGTGCCGTGGCCGCGCCAGGGCGTAGACGGCGTACCCGGCGGTGAGGACGGACATGGCACGGCTGAGGCGGAACGGGCGTGGCTGGCTCATCCCCCAGTCGTACCAGAGCGGGTGGCGTGCCCCTCGACTAGCGGTCGGGGTCCGGCGGGTCCCGCCGGTCCCAGGGGCGTCGTTCCAAGCCGGCCCCGCGATCACCCCGGACACCCGCGTTCGCGACGAACGCGGCGGCCGGCGGCAGCACCGCGGCGACCACGCTCATGGCCACCGCCAGCGGCACGGAGACGAAGCGGACGACGTTCCAGGCCAGCAGCACCAACCCGAGGCAGACCGCCATCAGGACGAGGTAGACGCGCCGCCGCCGTGAGACGGGGGGAGGCGCGGTCATGGGTCGAACCTACGCCCGGACGCGCCGGAGCGGTGGGGCGTGTCGGGCTTGAACCGACGACCGAGCGATTATGAGTCGCTTGCTCTGACCGACTGAGCTAACGCCCCGGGCGCACCACTGCCGTGGTGCTGCGCGCGACCCTATCCGGCGGCCGGGGCGCGCCACTGGACCTGGTGGCACTGCGCCACCGTGACGAAGCCGAAGGCGCGG
Organism: Nocardioides sp. CFH 31398; assembly: GCF_022436705.1. Taxonomy (GTDB): domain Bacteria; phylum Actinomycetota; class Actinomycetes; order Propionibacteriales; family Nocardioidaceae; genus Nocardioides. The sequence continues at coordinate 11,579 of NZ_JAKUHT010000043.1, forward strand.
TTGACCGCGACCATCGGACCGTTGTCCGGGGCGGTCCAGGTGTGGACGGCCCGACGGGGCGGAGCGACCTCCTCCAGCGCCTCGAGGTTCGCGACCTTCACGAGGGTGCCCAGGCGGTGACCACGGTGCTCCGGCATCACCAGGGTGTCGTCCTGGACCGCCGGCTCCTGCTCCTCGTGCGGCACGAACAGCAGGCTGTACGCCGCCACCTGCCCGTCGGAGGTCCGGCGGGCGGCGAAGACCAGGGCCCGGTAGGAGCGGGCGGTGCGTTCCTCGGAGGTGCGCAGCCGCGCCACGTCCCAGGTGATCGGGGTGCCGGCGGAGTCCCCCGTCGGCACGTCGTGCTCCATGCGGGTCCGCAGGTCGCACCAGGCGTCGACCAGGTCGTCGGGGCAGCGGTCGACCCAGGACACGACCTCGTAGCCGGCGGCCGCCGTGGTGGCGCGCTCCGCGAGGTGACCGGGGTCGACCGGCAGCCCGAGCACCATCCGCTCCTCCAGGTGGACCGTCCTGAAGCCCATGGCCTGCGCGAAAGCCGGTCCGGCGGCCCCACCGTCGGACCCCGAGGTGGCGGGGACGTCGAGCTCGGACTCGACCACCTCCCGTCCGAGCGCGGCCCGTCGACGGTCGACCTCCTCCCACAGCGCGCGACCGACACCCTGGCGACGCGCGTCGGGGCGCACGTGGATCTCGGCGTCGCACAGGTGCAGGTCCTCGGTGGTCCCCCAGGACAGCTCGGCGACGCCGACCGTCTCGCCGTCCAGCTCGGCGTGCAGCAGCACGCGGTCGCGGTACGGCGAGGGGTGGCGCACCGTCGCCGTGAGGGCCCCGAGGGTGCGGTGCGGGGTGGTCGGGTCGCCCGCGCGGACCGACGCCGCCCCACGGCGTGCCAGCGGGCGAGGGCGTCGTCGTCGCCGTCGGTCTCGACGACCCGGATCGGGGAGGGCGGGCTCACCCCACCATCCGACCGTGCCGCGGCGTGGCGGGCAAACCGGGGCCGCACAGCCCGACGGGCCTGCGTCGTCCCCCCCGCGGACGACGCAGGCCCACCCCCGGGATGTCCTGCCGCACGGAGACGCTGTGGCTCAGCGCCCCCTCATGGAGCTGGTGGAGCCGTCGGGCTCACCTCGCCTTGAAGACCTCGACGTAGTCGACGCGCAGGGCGACGGTGTCCTGGCCGGCCGGCATGGTCGGCCAGGCGCCGTTCATCTTGTGGACGTGGGTCTGGAAGCCGATCCACATGGCCTTGTGCGGGATCTTGGCGACGTCGCGGACCGTGTGGACCTTCTCGCCGTTGATCCAGTAGGACAGCTCGTCGGCCGACCACCGCATGCTCACCGTCTGCCACTTCGAGTAGTCGAGACCGTGGTTGAACTTCTGGTCCACGCCCCGGCCGGTCGAGGAGCTGGGGTTCTTGTAGTGGGTGCTCTGCGCCATCATGTCGCGGTTGCCGCGCGACTCGTAGATCTCGTAGAAGTCGATCTCGGGGGGCCAGCTGCCGTCGGTGGGCCAGGTCAGCGCCGCGGCCGAGAAGCCCATCCCCTTGTCGAAGCGGATGCGGGCGTCGATGCGGCCGTACTGTCGCACCGTCTCCTTCCACTTCCAGCCACCGATGCCGCCGCTGCGCCACCCGTCCGGGGTCATCCGGTTGTGCAGCACGAGCTCACCGTTCGAGACCTCGACCTGCGAGCCGTGCCAAACCGTGTCGCGGCAGCAGCCGGGGGTGCCGTAGAAGGGCGTCCAGCGCGACGTGTCGAGCGAGCTCCCGCTGAAGTCCTCGCGGCCGACACTGACCCAGCCACCCGGCTCGGGCTCGGGCTCGGGCTCGGGGGAGGTGACGTCAGGGAGCTTCCAGCCGTAGACCTTGATCCAGTCGATGCTGGTCGTGGCGTCGGCGGCGCTGGTCGGGACCCTGCCCTGCGCGGTGGGGTGGACCACCGTCTGCAGCAGCGGCCACAGGCGGCCGGTGGGGATCAGCTCGGCGGAGCGGTCGATGCGGGTCACGACGCCGTCGATGAGGTAGATGACCTTCGAGGCGTCCCACCGCACGCTCACCGTGCGCCACTGGGTGAAGTTGCCCCGGCGCGTGGAGGACTTCCGCGCGCTGGTGCCGTCGGCCTTCTTGTAGTGCGTCTGCTGCACCGCCTGCTGGCGCGATCCCCAGGTCGCCGGGCTGGAGTACAGCTCCAGCGCCGGCGGCTTCGACGCCGAG
>NZ_JAKUHT010000044.1 GCF_022436705.1 Nocardioides sp. CFH 31398
CTCGCGTGCTGCTCGACCACCTGGGTCACCCGCCCCCGCAGGTCGAGGCGCGAGGGGCGACAGCGGCTAGCGACGAGGCCCCGACGACCGGCCGACGACACCGCACCGCGCGGCCCCTCACCGGAGCTCAGGGCAACCCAGCGGTCTCCGGCGGGACCGGACTACCCGCAGGCGGGCGCCGGAGGCAGGGGCGCGGGGACGCCGACGGTGGGCATGCCGAGCCCGACCCCGGCGGGCGCCTGCGGCCCCTCGGTCCGCAGCTGCCACGCGTCTCCCGAGCGCGTGCGCCGGACGTCGAGCACGGCGCCGTCCGCGACGAGGTGGTGCGGGGCGGCGTAGGTGACCTCGACGGTCACGACGTCGCCGGGCCGCACCGCGACGGGTCCGCCGGCGGCGTCGACGGGCGTGAAGTGCACGAGTCGGTTGTCGGGCGCGCGGCCGGAGAGGCGGTGGGTGGCGGCGTCCTTGCGCCCCTCACCCTCCGCGACCAGCAGCTCGAGGCGCCGTCCGACCTGGCGCTTGTTCTCGTCCCACGCGACCTCGTCGACGAGCGCGGCGAGGCGGCCGTAGCGCTCCTTGACGACCTCGGGCGGCACCTCGCCGTCCATCGTGGCGGCGGGGGTGCCGGGGCGCTTGGAGTACTGGAACGTGAACGCGCCGGAGAAGCGGGCCTCGCGGACGACGTGGAGGGTGTCCTCGAAGTCGGCGTCGGTCTCGCCCGGGAAGCCGACGATGATGTCGGTGGTGATCGCGGCGTCGGGGATGGCGGCGCGGACGCGGTCGATGATCCCGAGGAACCTCTTCTGCCGGTAGGAACGCCGCATGGCCCTCAGCACCGCGTCGGAACCGGACTGCAGCGGCATGTGCAGGCTCGGCATGACGTTCGGCGTCTCGGCCATGGCCTCGATGACGTCGTCGGTGAACTCCGCCGGGTGGGGGCTGGTGAACCGCACCCGCTCCAGGCCCTCGACCTCGCCGCAGGCGCGGAGCAGCTTGCTGAACGCCTGCCGGTCGCCGAACTCGACGCCGTACGCGTTGACGTTCTGGCCCAGCAGGGTGACCTCGCTGACGCCCTCGGCGACGAGCGCCTCGACCTCGGCCAGGATCTCGCCCGGACGGCGGTCCTTCTCCTTGCCGCGCAGGCTCGGGACGATGCAGAAGGTGCACGTGTTGTTGCACCCGACGCTCACCGAGACCCAGGCGGCGTACGCCGACTCGCGGCGGGTCGGCAGCGTCGACGGGAAGACGTCGAGCGACTCGAGGATCTCGACCTGCGCCTCCTCCTGCGACCGGGCGCGGTCGAGCAGGGCGGGCAGCGAGCCGATGTTGTGGGTGCCGAACACGACGTCGACCCAGGGCGCGCGCTTCGTGATGGTGTCGCGGTCCTTCTGCGCGAGACACCCGCCGACGGCGATCTGCATGCCGGGCTTCTTCGCCTTGACCGGCGCGAGGTGGCCGAGGTTGCCGTAGAGGCGGTTGTCGGCGTTCTCGCGGACCGCGCACGTGTTGAACACGACGACGTCGGCCTGCTCGCCGTCGGGCGCGGCGGCGTACCCCGCGTCCTCCAGCAGGCCGGTGAGGCGCTCGGAGTCGTGGACGTTCATCTGGCACCCGTAGGTGCGGACCTCGTAGGTGCGCATGACAACGGCCAAGCCTACGAGCCGTCGCGCGCAGGGCGAAACGCTCGGCTACCGCCGGCCGGCGGCCTCAGAGCCCGCCGGTCGCCTCCCGCTCGGCGCGGGTCCGCAGGACGCAGAACTCGTTGCCCTCCGGGTCCGCGAGGGTCGCCCAGCCGCCGTCAGGACGGCGGCGGTCGGCGAGCAGGGTGGCGCCGAGCCCGAGGAGCCGCTCGATCTCCTCCTCGCGGGTGCCGTCGACGGGCTCGAGGTCGAGGTGGACCCGGTTCTTGGTGGACTTCGACTCCGGCACCTCGATGAAGAGCAGGCGGATCGCGCCGTCCGGGGACACCAGCAGGCACTCCTCGTCCCCCGGCTCGTCGGGCTCGCCCGGCATGCCGTCGTACCCGAGGACCGCACCCCAGAAGCGCGAGAGGGCGTAGGCGTCACGGCAGTCGACGCTGGTGTGGGAGATGTGCGAGGTCACCGGACCTGGCTACCGCGTGGCCGGGAGCTCGGGCAACCGGTTTCAGACCCGCCTCGGCCGCCGGCCGGCGGAGGGACACCGCGGTGCGTCCCGGCCGGACGCTCAGGTGACCCGCAGCCAGACGGCGAGGCCGGCGACCGCGACGACGGCGACCCAGGCCAGCCCGTAGAGGACGGGGTGACTGGCGGCGAAGCGCTTCTCGGCCTCGCGACCTCGCGCCTCCGACTCTTCCAGCGTCAGGCCGCGGGCCTCGGCGCCACGGCGGCGTGCGCGTCGCATCACCCGGCTGTGGACGACGGCCAGCACGCCGGCGAGTGCGCCCACCACGGGGAGCACGAGGTAGTCCCGGGGCTGTTGGAAGGGCTCGTCGGCCCTCACCATGACGATCACGACCATGCCGACGACGCCGATCAGTGCCCAGAGGGCGAACCCACGGGTCGCGGTCACACGTCGCGCCCGGGCCCGGCGACGGCCAACCGCCGCTCCAACGTCTCGCCGACCTCGAGCGCGACCCGCTTGGGCGCACGTCCGCTGACCTGGACGACGCTGCCTCCGCCACGCTCGCCGATCCGGACGTTCAACGCGTGCTCGTGCCTCACCAGCAGCAGGAGCAGGCCCCAGGGGAAGAGAACGATGGCCAGGAAGACGGCCCAGGTCGGCGTCCGCCGGCTGGTGAGGGTCACGTGACCCGCGGACGCCCGCGACATCGTCGCGCCGTGGATCGCCCCGAGCGGACCGAAGATCCGCTCCTCGACGACCGCGGGCGTGGCCGGCACCTCGAGCTCGTCCTGCACGGCGTGGACGCCGTTCCTCCGCGCCACGACCACCACGACCGCCACCAGCAGCAGGAACCCGCCGAGCACCAGGCCCCGCTCGAACGTCCCGACGCCGAACATCTCCACCCCCACGAGTCGATCGAGGGTCAAGTCTGAGGGATCAGCGCTGCACGCGCAGCAGGACGTGCTCCAGCTGGGGGCGCACGAGCGGACGTTGCGGCGCGAGGGACGGGTGGCGACCGATGAGTCGACGGACCCGTCGTGGTCCGTCGCGACATGACCCGGGTGATCGCGCAGCAGTGGGTGTCGGTGGACGGGTACGCGAGCGGGCCGGGTGGCGAGGGCGACCTCTTCGCCCACGTGCCCGTCGACGTCGACGAGCGCACCCAGGCCCACAACCTCGACGTGCTCGGAGGCGTCGACCACGTGCTGCTCGGCCGGCGTACCCACTTCTCGTTCGCCGCCTACTGGCCGACCGCGACCGATCCCGTCGCCGACGCCGTCAACGCCGTCCAGAAGGTCGTGGCGTCGACGACCCTCCGCGACGCTCCGTGGCCGGGGCACGTCCCGGCCAGGGTGGTGACCGACGCCGTGGACCACGTCCGCGGGCACCGTGCCGGTGGCGGCGGGGACGTCCTGGTGTGGGGCTCGCTCGACCTGGTCGACCGGCTGCTGGCCGCCGGGGAGCTCGACGCGCTCGAGCTGTTCGTCGCCCCCGTCGTCCTCGGCGCCGGGACGCCGCTCCTCGCGCGGCCGACCCGGCTCGCCCAGCGCGCCTGCGACGACTGGGGCTCGGTCACCCGTCTGGCGTACGACGTGCTGGGGCCAGCCTGTGCGGCGTACGGCGCCATCTGCCGCGGGGCTGTGGTGCTCCCGACCCCTGCCCGTCCCTGGTGATCAAGCCGTAACTCCGCGTTACATGGGCGGGTGGGCCGGACCCCCGCGTCACATCCCGGTCACGGATCGCGCCCGGGGGCCCGTGGCGTTGGTGACGGCGCGCGGATTCCCCCTAGTCTGCGGGCCATGACGGCGGAGGCGGCCCACGAGTCGGGGCAGATCCAGGCGGGCAGGGGCGAGCCGCTGGTCGTGCTCGACGGCGTGGACAAGTGGTACGGCTCGCTGCACGTCCTGCAGGACATCAACCTGACCATCACCCGCGGCGAGGTCGTGGTCGTGATCGGTCCGTCGGGCTCCGGCAAGTCCACGCTGTGCCGCACGATCAACCGGCTGGAGACCATCGGGCAGGGGTCCATCACCCTCGACGGCCAGCCGCTCCCCGCCGAGGGCAAGGCCCTCGCGAACCTGCGCGCCGAGGTCGGCATGGTCTTCCAGTCGTTCAACCTCTTCGCCCACAAGACCATCCTCGAGAACGTCACGCTCGGGCCGATCCGGGTCCGCAAGCAGTCCAAGGACGACGCCGAGAAGCTCGCCATGAGCCTGCTCGAGCGGGTGGGCATCGCCCACCAGGCGCAGAAGTACCCCGCCCAGCTCTCGGGTGGCCAGCAGCAGCGCGTCGCGATCGCCCGGGCGCTCGCGATGGAGCCCAAGGTGATGCTCTTCGACGAGCCCACCTCGGCGCTGGACCCCGAGATGATCAAGGAGGTCCTCGACGTCATGGTCGACCTCGCGCAGCGCGGGATGACCATGGTCGTGGTCACCCACGAGATGGGCTTCGCCCGGACGGCGGCCGACCGGGTGGTCTTCATGGCCGACGGCGCCATCGCGGAGGAGAACACCCCGGAGGAGTTCTTCACCAACCCGCGCACCGAGCGCGCCCAGGACTTCCTCGGCAAGATCCTCAAGCACTGACGAGTGCGCGAGGAGCCAGCAGCAGCTCCCACACCAGATCGGGCGGCCGACCACGGCCGGAGATGAAGGAGAACCACATGCGCACGACTCGGATCAAGGTCGCGGCCGCGGCGGCGGGCATCGCCCTGCTCGCAGCGGGCTGCGGCAACGCCGGCAGCGACGAGGGCGAGACCCGCGACGTCGAGGCCGTCGAGGACGCCCAGTTCGACGAGGGCACCCGGATGGCGGAGCTCAACGAGGCCGGTGAGATCACCATCGGCGTCAAGTACGACCAGCCCGGCATCGGGTTCAAGGGCGCCGGCGACGAGGACCCGGTCGGCTTCGACCCGGAGATCGGCAAGATCATCGCCGCCAACCTCGGCATCGACCCGGAGAACATCAACTGGGTCGAGACGATCTCCGACAACCGCGAGCCCTTCCTGCAGGAGAACGAGGTCGACCTCGTCATCGCGTCGTACTCGATCACCGACGAGCGCCGCGAGGTCGTCGGCCAGGCCGGCCCGTACTACGTCACCGGCCAGCAGCTGCTCGTGCCGTCCGACAGCGACATCGCCGACGTCGCCGACGTCGAGGGCGAGGAGGTCTGCTCGGTCACCGGGTCGACGTCCCTCGACAACGCCCGCGCCGAGGGCGCCGAGCCGCGAGGCTTCGACACCTACTCCGAGTGCGTCGACCAGGTGCTCGACGGCACCGTCGCCGCGATGACCACCGACGGGGCGATCCTGCTCGGATACGCCGCCGAGCAGCCCGAGGCCCTCAAGGTCGTCGGCGAGCCGTTCTCCGAGGAGCGCTACGGCATCGGCTACTCGCAGGACTACCCCGAGCTGTGCCAGTTCATCAACGACACCCTCGAGCAGTCCTTCGAGGACGGTTCGTGGGAGGAGGCGTTCGACATCACCCTCGGCGAGTCCGGGGACGACGCCCCCGAGCCGCCGGCGCTCGACGAGTGCGCCGCCTGAGCCCAGGCACCAGCAGCACACCCCGCGGGGCGGCCGAGCCGGCCGCCCCGCGGTGGTGAGCGACCAGCACCAACACCAGCACCAGCACCAGCACCAGCACCAGCACTGAGGAGGGAGGCACCCGCGTGGAGGCCGTCTTCGGCAACTTCGACGTCTACCTGGCCGGCTTCGGCCTGACCATCGGCCTGGCCGTCGTCTCCGGCGTGCTGTCCCTGCTGCTGGGGCTCCTGCTGGCCGCGGCCCGGGTGGGCCCCGTGCCGGTCCTGGCGAGAGCCGCCGGCCTGTACGTCACCCTGTTCCGCAACACCCCGCTGCTCGTGGTGTTCATCTTCATCGCCATCGCGCTCCCCCGGATCGGCATCACGTTCCAGTCGATCGAGGTCATCGCGGTCGGCGACTACAACGTCTCCGCCTTCTTCGTGCGCGCCGTCGTCGCGCTGACGCTGTACACCTCCGCGTTCGTCTGCGAGGCCATCCGCTCCGGCATCAACGCCGTCCCGGTCGGGCAGGCCGAGGCCGCCCGCGCCATCGGGCTCGACTTCGGTCAGGTGATGCGCCTCGTGGTGCTCCCGCAGGCCGCGCGGGCCGTCGTCCCGCCGATGGCCAGCGTGTTCATCGCCCTGACCAAGAACACCTCGATCGCCGCCGCGTTCGGCATCGCCGAGGCGGCCGCGACGATGCGCCGCTTCACCAACGACAACGCCGACCAGCGGGTCGAGATCTTCCTGCTGGTCGCCCTCGGCTACATCGTCATCGTCGAGGCCATCGCCTTCTCGTCCTACGCCCTGGAGCGCCGCTGGAAGGTGGCCCGCTGATGAGCACCAGCGTCCTCTTCGACGTCCCCGGCCCGAGGGCGCGGGCCCGGGCGAGGCTCTACACGATCATCTCCGCGGTCGTCCTCGTCGCGATCGCCGCGGGCGTGGTCTGGAAGCTCTACGACGCCGGCCAGCTCACCTACGACAAGTGGGAGGTCTTCGTGACCCCCCAGTACATCGTGGTGATCCTCGTCGACGGCCTGCTCGTGACGCTGCAGATGGCGTTCTTCTCGATCATCTTCGCCGTCGTCTTCGGTCTGGTGTTCGGTCTCGGGAAGCTGTCGGACCACCGGGTGATCCGCTGGCCGAGCTGGCTGGTCGTCGAGTTCTTCCGCGCCGTGCCCGTGCTGATCCTCATCATCTTCGTCTTCTACCTGCTGAGCATCGGCGGCGGACCGCTGTCGAAGTTCTGGTGCGTCGTCGTCGCCCTGACCCTCTACAACGGCTCGGTGCTGGCCGAGGTCTTCCGGGCCGGCGTCCTGGCCGTGCCGAAGGGCCAGGCGGAGGCGGCGTACGCGATCGGCATGCGCAAGACCCAGGTGCTGTGGATCATCCAGCTGCCGCAGGCGGTCAAGGTCATGCTGCCCGCGCTGATCAGCCAGTGCGTCGTCGCGTTGAAGGACACCAGCCTCGGCTACTACATCGTCGCCCCGGGTCTCACCGCCGTCGGTCGCAGCATCTACCTGGAGTTCCAGAACCAGGTGCCGACGGCGATCGTGCTCGCCGTCCTCTACATCGCGGCGAACCTCGTCCTGACCTTCATCGCGGGCCTGCTCCAGAGGCGCCTGATCGGCGAGAAGCGGCCCGTGCTCGACGTGGCCGTGGCCGGCATCAGCGACCGCGACACCGGCCGCGCCTGAGCCTCAGGCGGACGCCGGCTGCGCGGCCCGCTTCCGCGGCGTCACCCACAGGCGGATGACGCCCTCGATCACGACCGTGCCGTCGTCACGGACGCCGCGCACGCGGACTCCCACGTCGGGGTCGTCGGAGGTCCAGGCCTCGGCGTCGGTCTCCGCGACGCAGGTGATGTCGGAGGTCGCCTTGGCGGTGTAGGCGACCTCCATCCCCTTGGGGATCCACCGCTTGTCGGCCGGGATCGTCGCCTCCGCGAGCGCCCCCATCGCCGCCTCGAGCCCGTTGCAGAGCGCGATCGCGTGGACGGTGCCGAGGTGGTTGTGGACCCCCCGCCGCTTGGGCACCACCAGCTCGGCGCGGTTCGGCTCCAGCACGGTGAAGCGGGGCCGGACGGTGGCGAAGTACGGCGCCTTGCGGCTGAAGGCGAAGGAGAACACCCGGGCCCCGAGGGGCAGCGGCGACAGCCTCGTCCACATGGTCAGCACCTGGCTCATGGCGCGTACATTACCGGTGAGTAACCAATGGCGGCACGACGATCGAGGAGCGGCATGGCGGGCACACGAGGACTGGTCCTGGGCGGCGGCGGCATCACGGGCATCGCGTGGGAGACGGGCCTGCTGGCCGGGCTCCTCGAGCACGGCGTCGACCTCACCGGCGCCGACGTCGTCGTCGGCACCTCGGCCGGCTCCGTCGTCGGGGCGCAGCTGACCAGCGGCACCACGCTGGCCGACCTGTACGCCGAGCAGGTGCCGGACGTCCTCGACGCGCCGACCCCGCCGTCCTTCGGCCTGCCCGTGGTCGCCGGCGCCGGCCTGGCCGTGCTGAGGGCACGGGGTGACATCGAGAAGCTCGGCCGCAACCTGGGCGCCTGGGCCGTCCGGCGGGCCCGCCGGGGCGCCACGCCGCCGCTCGAGGAGCGCGTGCAGGTCATCGGCGAGCGGCTGCCGTCGACCTCGTGGCCGACCAGCACCGACCTCCGCATCGCCGTCGTCGACGCCACCACCGGGGAGCGCCGGGTGCTCGACCGCGACTCCGGCGTCCCGCTGCTCGACGCCGTCGCCGCAAGCTGCGCCGTGCCCGGGGTCTACCCACCGGTCCCGATCGACGGCCGCCCCCACGTGGACGGCGGCGCGCACTCGGCCGTCAACGCCGACCTGGCGCGCGACTGCGACCTCGTCGTCGCGATCGCCCCGATCGCGAAGGGGTTGGGGCCGATGGAGAACCCCTACCAGCAGCTCGCGGGGCATTCCCACGTCGTCGTCCGCCCGGACGACGCGTCGCGGACGGCGATCGGCAAGAACGTCCTGGACCTCGCCGCCCGCGGCGCCTCCGCCCGCGCCGGCCACGCCCAGGCCGCGGCGGTGGCCGCCGAGGTGCGCGAGCTCTGGGGCTGAGGCCCCCGCACCACCGCCGGTCGGGGGCGCACACGCCGCCGGTCGAGCCTGTCGAGACCCCGTCGCCCGTCTCAGCGCGCGAGCAGCTCCACGCGGTTGCCGGGGCCGCCCCGGTCGTCGAGCTGGCCGTCGAAGCAGTGGAAGCGGGTGAAGCCCGGGAAGGTGCCGCGCTCGGTCCGGTCGACGGTGAACCCGAGGGCCTCGAGCCGCTCCCCCACCCGCTCGAGCGCGGCCACGTCACCGACGACGAACGCGGGGTGCGCCCTGCCGGCGGCACGGAAGGGGTCCTCGACGCCGACGTGCACCTCGGCGCCGTCGGCGTGCCGGAACCAGCACCCGCCGCGGGCGCGCAGCGGCTCGGGCTTGTCGACCTCGGTCATCCCCAGCCCGTCGCGCCAGAAGCGGCGGGCGGCGTCCTCGCCCCCGGGCGGGCAGCAGACCTGCACGTGGTGCGCCCTCACGACGCCGCTCCCCCGACCCCCGGGGTGCGCGCGACGACGAAGATCCGCCGGAACGGCATCACCACGCTGCCGTCCGGCTCCGGCGGGTACGCCTCGCGCAGCCGGGCGGCGTACTCGGCCTCGAACTCCGCGCGCAGGCCGGCGGGGAGCGCCTCGAGCGTGGGGCGGGCCCCGGTGCCCGAGACCCAGGTGAAGACCGGGTCCTTGCCGGTCAGGACGTGCAGGTACGTCGTCTCCCACGCGTCGACCGTGCAGCCGAGGGCGGTCAGCGCCCGGAGGTAGACGACCGGGTCGTGCGACGACGGGACGTCGACGCCGGCCGTGTGCTCGGCGTAGGGCGCCCCGCCGGCCAGCTCGGTCCGGACCGTGTGGCTGGGCTCGTCGAAGTTCCCCGGCACCTGGAACGCGAGCCAGCCGCCCGGCGCGACCCGCTCCACGAGCGACGGCAGCAGCGCGAGGTGGTCGGGCAGCCACTGCAGCGTCGCGTTCGAGACCAGGACGTCGACCGGGGTGGGCGGCGTCCAGTCCCGCAGGTCGCCGTGGCGGACGTCGAGACCGGGGGCCTCCGCTCGCGCCCGCTCGACCATCGCGACCGAGGAGTCCACCCCGCTCACCGCGGCGCCCGGCCACCGCTCGGGGAGCAGACGGGTCAGCGTGGCGGGACCGCACCCGAGGTCGACCACGGTGCGGGGCGCCCGCGCCGGGACCCGGGCGAGGAGGTCGACGAACGGCCGGGCGCGCTCGTCGGCGTAGGTGAGGTAGCGGGTCGGGTCCCAGTCGTGCGTCATGCCGTCAGCGTCGCCCTCATTTATCTTGATGTCAAGATTCTCGAAGCCTGCACTACAGTGGACGGATGGTCCGGGACGAGGTCGACGAGCTGGTCGAGGCGTGGGCGCGCGAGCGCGGCGACCTCGACCTCGCGCCGGTCGAGGTCTTCAGCCGGATCTCGCGGCTGGCCCGCCGTCTTGACCTCGCCCGACGGGAGGCCTTCGCCGCCCGGGACGTCGAGTCCTGGGAGTTCGACGTGCTCGCCGCGCTGCGACGCGCCGGCTCGCCGTACGAGCTGTCCCCCGGCCGGCTGCTGCGCGAGACCCTGGTGACCAGCGGCACCATGACGAACCGCGTGGACCGCCTGGTCAGCCGCGGCCTCGTCGAGCGCCTGCCCGACCCGCGCGACCGCCGCGGGGTCCTGGTGCGATTGACCGCCGAGGGCAAGACGGTCGTCGACGGCGCCTTCGAGGCCCTGCTGGCCGCCGAGCAGGGCTTCCTCGCCGGGCTCGAGGACGACGACCGCGACCGCCTCGCCCACCTGTTGCGGACCCTGCTCGCCCCGTTCGGGTGAACGGTCCCGGCGCAGCCCGCCGGGCCCCGTGATCCACCCACCGCCGAGCGCCGGCCTGCGCCGCGCCCTGACGGCGGTCTAGACCACGTGGACGGCGCCCGACCGCGGCCCTAGCGTCGTTCGGGCCGAGCACAGAAGGGACTCGCCGATGACCCTGCGCCACCTCGCCGCCGCCGTCCTGGCGGCCACCGCCGTCCTCGCGGTCGCCGCGCCGGCCTCCGCCGACACGGAGACGGTCACCGACCCGCGCGGCGACACCGTCGACCCCGGTCTCGGGCTGAACCCTCCACCGGCGAAGCGCGCCGACATCCTCCGGACCGTGGGCCAGCACGAGGACCGCCGCGTCACGCTGCGGGTGACGGTGGCCGACCTCGGACCCGGAGCCACCTCGCTGCTCGGCCGGGTGCGGACGGACGAGACCACCTACACCTACGTCGTGAACCGCAGCGGTGGGAGCACCGAGGCGTTCGTGTCCCAGGACGACGTCGGGGACGTCGGGTGCACCGACTTCACGGTGCAGTTCCAGCCGCGCCGCGACACCGTCGTGATGTCGGCGCCGCGGACCTGCCTGAGCCTGCCGACCTGGGTGCAGTTCGGCGTCAGGGTCACCGCCTCGGAGGACGAGGTGTCCCGCACCGACGACGCGCGGCGCGACGGCAACGGGACCCAGCCGGTGCGTATCGGCCAGCGACGGCTGTTCCACAACTGACGCTCGGAGGGCTCCGGGCGTCTACGATCCTCGTCTCCTCACCGGACAAGCCCAGGAGCCCTCCGTGATCGCTCGCCCGCTCGCCGCCGTCGCGGCCGCTGCCACCCTCGTGCTCGCGGCGCCCTCGGCCCACGCCGACGTCGATCGGTTCTCCGACCCGCGCGGGGACGCGGAGCGCCTGCCCCGGATGTCCGCGGAGTCGTCCGCCGACGTGACGAGCACGGTCGGGCGTCACGCCGACGGTCGCATGACGGTCACCAGCGAGGTCACCGACCTCACCGCGTCGAACACGCTGCTGCGCGTCCAGCTCGCCACCTCCGAGGGCCCCTACTTCGTGCAGGCGGGTGGTCGCGGTGAGCGGTCGTCCGTCCTGCTGTACGACGAGCAGTTCGAGCTCGTCGACTGCCCTGGACTCCGGGGCGGCCTGCGCCCCGCCCGGGACGTTCTGAGCGTCTCGGTGCCCCGCCCCTGCCTCGAGCGGCCCGCCTGGATCCGGTTCGGTGCCGCCACGGCGACGTTCACCGCGGAGGGCTCGTCGTACTGGGCGGACGACGCCCGCCGCCGCGGACTCCGGGCCGACGGGACGTTCACGGTGGGCCGGACGCGCCTGCGCCACAACTGACGAGCACGCCCCGGCTCAGTCGACCAGCTCGCTGGCCTCCAGCCAGGCGTCCTCGACCTCGGCCTTCTCGGCGGACAGCGCGGCGAGGCGCTGGGAGATGTCCGTCAACCGCTCGTGGTCCTGCGCGTGCTGGAGCACCTCGGCGTCCAGCGCGGCCTCGGCGTCGGCGATCCGCTCGAGCTGTCGCTCCAGCCGAGCCATCGTCTTGCGGGCCTCCCGCTCCGCCGCGCTGCCGGCGCGGGCGCGTGGCGCCTCGCCGGCCCCTGCGCCGGCGGGCGGCGACGCGACGTCCGG
>NZ_JAKUHT010000045.1 GCF_022436705.1 Nocardioides sp. CFH 31398
GACCGCCCCGGGGGCCGGTCCGCTGGGCCCCCGGTCCGCCCGGCCCGCGCGGCCCGCCCGGTTCCTCGTGGCCGGCGGGGCCCGGCGCGTCCGGCCCGGTCGGGGCGTCGCCCGGGGTCACAGGCCGAGGGCGCGACGCGTGTTCTCGACGTCGTTCGCCATGGCCACCAGCAGGTCGTCAATCCCGTCGAAGCGCGTCATGCCCCGCACGTGGGCGACGAAGGTCACCTCGACCTCGCGGCCGTAGAGCTCGAGGTCGTCGCGGTCCAGCACGTACGCCTCGACGCGGCGCTCCCGCTCCCCCGCGAACGTCGGGTTGGACCCGACCGAGATCGCGGCGGGGTGCGGCGTCCCGGCGTCCGGACCGTCGTCGAGCACCCGGAGCCACCCGGCGTACACCCCGTCGGCGGGGGCGGCGCCGGTCCCCACCGGCACGTTCGCGGTGGGGTAGCCCAGCTCGCGCCCGCGCCGGTCGCCGGAGATCACGACGCCGCGGACGGCGTAGTCGCGGCCGAGCGCCTCGGCCGCCCCGGTCACGTCGCCGGCGGCGATGCACTGGCGCACGTAGGTCGACGACCACACCTGCGGCCCGCCGTCCAGGGCGACGCCCTCGGTTTCGAAGCCGTGGCGCTCCCCCGCCTCGCGCAGGAAGGCCAGGTCGCCGGCGGCCTGCCGGCCGAAGCGGAAGTTGGCCCCCACGACGACGGCGCAGGCGTGGAGGGCGTCGACGAGGATGCGCCGGGTGAACTCCTCGGGGCTCCAGCCCGCGAGCTCGCGGGTGAACGGGACGACGAGCGCGTCGTCCGCGCCCGCGGCGGCCAGGAGGCGCAGTCGTTCGTCGATGCCGGTCAGCACCGGCGGGGCGTGGTCGGGCCTCAGCACCGCGAAGGGGTGCGGGTCGAACGTCACGACGGTGACGCGGTCGACCCCGTGCCGCTCCGCGGCCGCACGGGCCCGGCGCACGACGAGCTGGTGCCCGAGGTGGACGCCGTCGAAGTTGCCGATGGTGACGACGCAGGCGTCGAGGTCCGCGGGCACCTCCTCGAGGCTCCGCCACACGCGCATCCCAGGCACGGTCCCAGGTTCCCACAGGGCCCCGGGCCCACCCGGTGGAGGCCGCCTCAGCGCCCCTCGAGCACCTGCAGGACGGCGGCGCGGCCGGCGGCCGGGTCGGAGGCGGCCAGGGCGGCCTCGGCCGCCTCCTCGCAGTCGGTGGCGCTCACGGAGGCGAGCCGCGCGCCGACGGCGCGGACCGCGGCCGGGGCCATCGACAGCGACGTGATGCCCATCCCCACCAGCGCGCACGCGAGCAGCGGGTCCGCCGCGGCCTCGCCGCACACGCCGACCGGCTTGCCGGCCTGGATGCCGGCCTCGGCGGTGATGGCGATGAGCTGCAGGACGGCGGGCTGCCAGGGGTCGGTCAGGTGCGCGAGGTCGCTGGCCATGCGGTCGGCGGCCATGGCGTACTGGGTGAGGTCGTTCGTGCCGATGGAGAGGAAGTCGACGACCTCGAGCATCCGGTGGGCCAGCAGCGCCGCGCTCGGCACCTCGACCATGACGCCCGCCTTCAGCCCACGGCCGTGGACGGCGGCCGCGAACTCCTCGGCCTCGGCGACGGTGGCGACCATGGGTGCCATCACCCAGGTCGGCGTCCCCGTGCGCTCGGCGGCGGCCGCGATCCCGTCCAGCTGGCGCGACATCAGCCCGGGGTTGCCCTTCGCGAGGCGCAGGCCGCGGACGCCGAGGGCGGGGTTCTCCTCGCCGGGCAGGGTCGCGTAGGCGACGGGCTTGTCGGAGCCGGCGTCGAGGGTGCGGACGACGACGTACCTCTCGCCGCCCTGGTCGGCGCTGAACGCCTCGAGCACGCGGGTGTAGATGTCGGTCTGCTCCTCGACGGTGGGCTCCTCGGCGCGGTTGAGGAAGCAGAGCTCGGTGCGGAACAGCCCGACGCCCTCGACGGGCCCGGTGGCCGCCTTCGCGGCGGACTCGCCGTCGGCGACGTTCGCGAGGAGCTTGATCCGCAGCCCGTCGGAGAGCCGGCCGGGTCCCTCCCAGGTGGCGAGCGCCTCGCGCTGCTCCGCGTCGGCGGCGACCCGGCGGCGCGCCTCGTCGGCGTCCGGGTCGGGCGTCACCGCGCCGGAGGTCCCGTCGACGAGCAGCGGCGTGCCCGCCGCCAGCGACATGGCGCCCTCGGTGCCGACCACGCACGGGATCCCGAGCTGGCGGGCGATGATCGCGGTGTGGGAGGTGGGCCCGCCCTTCTCCGTCACCAGCGCCACGACCAGCGACGGGTCGAGGCCGGCGGTGTCGGCCGGGGAGAGGTCCTCCGCCAGCAGCACGGAGGGCTCGGTCGGGCTGGGCGCCCCGGGCTCGGGCTCGCCGACGAGCCGGGCGAGGGTCCGCTTCTCGATGTCGCGCAGGTCGGTGACGCGCTCGGCCATGAGCCCGCCGGCCTGGGTGAAGAGACCGACGAACTGCTCGACCGCGGCTCCCAGCGCCGCCGGGAGCGTCTCGCCGGAGCGCAGGTTCTTGCGGACGGCGTTGCGCAGGCCCCGGTCGGAGGCCAGGCCGGCGGAGGCGGTCATCACCTCCGCGGTGTGGCCGCTGGTCTTCTCCGCGCGGCCGGTGAAGCCGGCCGCGACCGCGGCCGCGGCCTCCTCGTACGCCGCGAGCGCCTCCTCCTCGCCGAGGTCGCCGGCGCGGGCGCCGTACGCCTCGATCGCGGCGGGTGACACCTCGGTGCGCGCCAGCAGGGCGGGCCCGTAGGCGAGGCCGGGGACGACGGGCGTCCCGACGAGGGACGCCGAGGACGGGGACGCGAGGGCGGTCGACTCAGTGGTCACGGTCACAACTTAAACGGGTGTCGCCCTTGACAGTCAACACATTCGGGCATAAAACAACACAAGCGCAGATCGCTCGCCACCCAGGAGGCCGACGGATGTATCCCGAGGAACGACGCCAGGCCATGAGTCGGCTCGTCGCCGAGCGGAGGCGTCTGTCCGTCGCCGAGCTGGCCGACGAGTTCGAGGTCACCACGGAGACCGTACGACGGGACCTGTCCCACCTGGAGCGGGCCGGCCAGATCCGACGCACGCACGGCGGCGCGGTGCCCGCGGACGCCCTGGTGGCCCCCGAGGCAGAGGTCGCCGAGCGCGACCGCACCAACACCGACCTCAAGGAGCTCATCGCGAAGGCGGCGCTCTCCCAGCTGCCCGAGGACGGCTGCAGCCTGGTCGTCGACGCCGGGAGCACGACGGTCCGCCTCGCCGCGGCGGTCCCCGGAGACCGGCGGCTGTCGGTCCACACCCACGCCGTCCCCGTCGCCGCGCGGCTGCTCGCGCTCCCCCACGTCGAGGTGAACCTCCTCCCCGGCCGGGTCCGCGCCACCACCCAGGCCGCCGTCGGTGGGCAGACGGTGGCCGCCCTCCACGCCCTGCGCGTCGACGTCGCCTTCCTCGGCACCAACGCCGTCAGCGCCACCCACGGGCTGACCACCCCGGACCCCGACGAGGCCGCCGTCAAGAGCGCGCTGGTCGCCGCGGCCCGCCGCGTCGTCGTCCTCGCCGACTCCTCCAAGCTCGGCACCCGCTCGACCGTCCGCTTCGCCCGGTCCTCGGAGGTCGACGTGCTCGTCACCGACCCCGGCGCCGACAAGGCCGAGCTGCGTCGCCTCGAGCAGGCCGGCATCGAGGTCGTGGTCGCGTGATCGTCACCCTCACCCCCAACCCGAGCACCGACCGCACCGTCGAGCTCACCGGCGAGCTGCGCCGCGGCGCCGTCCTGCGCACCGCCTCGGTCATCAGCCAGGCCGGCGGCAAGGGCGTGAACATCTCGCGCGCCTGCCTCGCCGCCGGTGTCCCGACCACGGCCGTCCTGCCCTGCGCCGCCGACGACGCGTTCGCCGTCGAGCTGCGTGCCGCAGGCATCCCCCACTCCCTGGTCGCCGTCGACGGCGCCGTCCGCGTCAACCTCACCCTCAGCGAGCCCGACGGCACCACCACCAAGCTGAACAGCCCGGGCATCCCCGCGACCCCCGCCGTCCTCGACGAGCTCGGGTCGTGCCTGCACGACGCCGCCGTGAGGGCCGACTGGGTCGTCCTCGCCGGCTCGCTGCCGCCCGGCGCGCCCGACGACTGGTACGCCGAGCTGGTCGCCGACCTCCGCACCGTCACCCGCGTCGCCGTCGACACCTCGGACGCCCCGCTCGCCGCCCTCGTCGACCGCCTCGAGTCCGGCGCCCCGCACCTGATGAAGCCCAACGGCCACGAGCTCGCCTCGCTGACCACCGGTGGGCTCGACGGCGACGCGCTGGAGGCCGACCCCGAGGCCGCCGCCGCGGCGGCGCACGAGCTGCTCGACCGGGGGGTCGGGACCGTCCTGGTCACCCTGGGCGGCCACGGCGCCGTGCTCGTCACCGCGGACGGCGACGTGCACGCCACGCCCCCGCCGACCACCGTCGTCTCGACCGTCGGCGCCGGCGACTCCAGCCTGTTCGGCTACCTGCTCGCCGACCGGCAGGGTCTCGCGCCCGCCGACCGCCTGGCCCTGGCGGTGGCGTACGGCAGCGCCGCCGCGGGCCTGCCCGGCACCACCATCCCGCACCCCGACCAGGTGCACCCCGAGCTGGTCGCCACGCGCGACCTGGGCCGCCCCGCGGCCCGCCCGCGGGCCTGACCCCGCACCCCGTCCGCATCGCCCCACAGCACGGCGCCCCGCCGTACCAGCCCCAGTTGGAGAGTGACCCCCATGGCCGACGTGATCACCACTGATCTCGTACGCCTCGACGCCTCGTACGGCGCCGACAAGCTCGACGTGATCCGCGCCCTCGCGCAGGTGGTCGGCGACGCCGGACGCACCGGCGACGTCGAGCAGCTGACCGCCGACGCGCACGCCCGCGAGGCCACCTCGCCCACCGGGCTCAAGGACGGCATCGCGATCCCGCACTGCCGCACCACGGCCGTGAGCGAGCCGACGCTCGTCTTCGCCCGCCTGAACCCGCCGGTCGACTTCGGCGCGAAGGACGGCGGCGCGGACATCTGCTTCCTCATCGCCGCACCGGACGGTGGCGGCAACGCCCACCTCCAGCTGCTGACGAAGCTGGCCCGCGCGCTGGTCAAGCCCGAGTTCCGGACCGCCCTGCGCGAGGCGTCGACCGCCGAGGACGTCGTCGCCACCGTCATGGCCGTCGTCGAGCCCGAGCGCCAGCCCGCCGCCGCCGGGGCCGCCGCACCGGCCGCCGCGAGCGTGCAGAAGGACGCCGCGCCCGGCGCCCCCGCGGGCGCCGGCACGGGCCGCCGCCTGGTCGCCGTCACCGCCTGCCCGACGGGCATCGCGCACACCTACATGGCCGCGGAGGCCCTCGAGGCCGCCGCCGCCCGGGCCGGCGTCCGGATCGACGTCGAGACGCAGGGCTCCGCCGGCTCCACCCCGCTCTCGCGGGAGACCATCGAGGCCGCCGACGCGGTCATCTTCGCCGTCGACGTCGGGGTCCGCGACCGCGGTCGCTTCGCCGGCAAGCCGCTCGTCTCCTCGGGCGTGAAGGGCCCCATCGACGACGGCGACGCCATGATCGCCAAGGCCCTCCGCACCGCTGACGACCCGAACGCCCCCCGCGTGGAGGGCTCCGGCGCCGACGCGGCCGAGTCGAAGGGCTCGGAGTCGTTCGGCGGCACCGTGCGCCGGGTGCTCATGACCGGCGTGTCCTACATGATCCCGTTCGTCGCCGCGGGCGGTCTGCTCATCGCCCTCGGCTTCCTGTTCGCGGGCTACGAGATCGCCCTCGGCTACGCCGACGGCCGACCCAGCAGCGTCGCGCAGGACATCGTCCTGAACTCGAGCTTCGCGAACCTGCCCAACCTCGCCGACTACGAGCTCGCCAACGGCGCCGCGTTCACCCACGGTGCGCTGCTGACCTACCTCGGCGCGCTGCTCTTCGTTCTCGGCGGCGCGGCGTTCGGCTTCCTCGTCCCGGCGCTCGCCGGCTACATCGCCTACGCGATCGCCGACCGCCCGGGCATCGCCCCCGGCTTCGTCATGGGTGCCGTCGCCGGCCTCACCGGCACCGGCTTCATCGGCGGCATCATCGGCGGCGTCCTGGCCGGCCTCGTGGCCGCCTGGATTGCCCGCTGGAAGGTCCCGGCCTGGGCCCGCGGCCTCATGCCCGTGCTCGTCATCCCGCTGCTCGCGACCCTCATCACCGGGCTCATCGTCATCGTCGTCCTCGGCCGGCCGCTGACCGCCCTCACCGGGGCGCTGACCGACGGCCTCAACAGCCTCGGCTCCAACCCCGGCCTGGCGATCCTGCTCGGCGTCGTCCTCGGCCTGATGATGGCCTTCGACATGGGCGGCCCGCTCAACAAGACCGCGTACGCGTTCGCGACCGCCGGCCTCGGGGCCGCCGCCACCGCCACCGGCAACGCGCCCGAGCTGAAGGTCATGGCCTCCGTCATGCTCGCGGGCATGGTGCCCCCGCTGGCCCTGGCGCTGGCGACCGTCGTCCGGCCGAAGCTGTTCACGGTCCAGGAGCGGGAGAACGGCAAGGCCGCCTGGGCCATGGGCGCCAGCTTCATCACCGAGGGCGCCATCCCGTTCGCCGCGGCCGACCCGTTGCGCGTCATCCCCGCGATCATGCTCGGCTCGGCCGTCACCGGCGGTCTGTCGCAGGCGCTCGACGTCACCCTGCGGGCCCCGCACGGCGGCATCTTCGTGCTGTTCGCCGTCGGCAACATCACCGGCTTCGTCATCGCGCTGCTGGCGGGCACGCTCGTCGCCGCGGCGGCGGTCGTCGGCCTCAAGTCGATGGCCAGCAAGCCGGTCGTCGCACCCGTCGCCTGACGGGGGCGGTCGTCGCTAGGTTCTACCCACCACCGCAGCACCACCGAGCAGCACCGTCTCGAGGAGGAGCACCATGCCCACCAAGACCGTCGTCGTCGGCTCCGCCGTCGGCCTCCACGCCCGCCCCGCCGCGATCATCTCCGAGGCCGCCGGCGAGCTGGACTCCGAGGTCATGATCGGCCTCCCCGGCGACGAGCCGGTGGACGCCGGCTCCTCGCTGCTCATCATGACCCTGGGCGCCGGCAACGGCGACACGGTCGAGGTGTCCGGTGACGACCAGGCCGACGTCGACGCCATCGCCGCCCTCGTCGAGAAGGACCTCGACGCCGAGTAGCACGGCCGAGCAGCACCACCGGGCCGCCCGGCCCGCCCGCACCACCGACGAGCCGGTGGATCCGCGCCCCCAGGGGGTGTCCGGATCCACGGGCTCGTGCCGTCTCCGGGTACTCGAGTCGGCACGTCTGCGCACCCCACGAGGGTCGAGTCGGCACGTCTGCGCACCCCACGGGGGTCGAGTCGGCACGTCTGCGCAGCCCACAGGGGTCGAGTCGGCACGTCTGCGCACCCCACAGGGGTGGAGTCGGCACCCGGTCGGCTCGCACGGGCGGAGCCGCGTCGACGCCGGAGCGGCCGCGACCCGGAGGGTCTCGACGAGCACGACCGGCGCTGACCGGCGCCCTCGTACGGCTGCGCAGACGTGCCGACTCGACGCCGTACAGCTGCGCAGACGTGCCGACTCGACGCCGTACAGCTGCGCAGACGTGCCGACTCGACGCCCTAGAACTGCGCAGACGTGCCGACTCGACGTCCTAGAACTGCGCAGAGACGTGCCGACTCGGCGCCGGTCTTCAGGCGGGGGCGAAGACGGTGACGGCGCGGGCGGTGTGGTCGTCGCGGGCGGCGTACAGCGCGAGGAAGGTGCCGGTGGCGTCGTCGAGGACGGCGACGGGGCCCTCGTCGGGCCAGGTCCGGGCGACGGCGCGGCCGTGGCGGACGTCGGTCACGCCGGCGGCGTCGAGCCGGACGACGGGGAAGCACCGCGCGACGGTCTGCTCCATCGTCAGCAGCGCGTCCGCGGTGACGTCGTCGAGGGTCGTCGCGTCGTCGAGGGTGAAGGGACCGACCTCGGTGCGCCGGAGCGCGACGAGGTGCCCGCCGACGCCGAGGGCCTCCCCCGCGTCGCGGGCGATGGCCCGGACGTAGGTGCCCGACGAGCAGCGCACCGAGAAGGCGACCTCGGGCACGGCGACCTCGGCGACGTCGAGGCTGTGGACCAGCACCCGCCGCGGCGGCAGCACGACGGTCTCGCCGTCGCGCACCCGGGCGTAGGCCCGCTTGCCGTCGACCTTCACGGCCGAGACGGCGGACGGGACCTGGTCGAGCTCGCCCACCATGGCGGTGAGGGCACCGGTGACCTCGCCGGGGGCGAGGCCGGAGGTGTCCGCCGTACCGCCGAGCGGCTCACCCTCGGCGTCGTCGGTGGTGGTCGCCACTCCCAGCCGCAGGCGGGCGTCGTAGGCCTTGGTGGTCAGCGTCAGCTGGCCGAGCAGCTTCGTCGCACGACCGACGCCGAGGACGAGGACGCCGGTCGCCATCGGGTCGAGCGTCCCCGCGTGGCCGACCTTGCGCGTGCCCAGGGCCCGCCGGACGCGCGACACCACGTCGTGCGAGGTCATGCCGCCCGGCTTGTCGACGACCAGGACCCCGGTGGGTCCGGGTGTCGTCACGGGCGCTCGTCGTCCTCGCCGAGGTCGTCGAGGCCGTCGGGGTCGTCCTCGCGCGGCTTCTTGTACGGGTCGGCCTCACCGGCGTACGTCGCGCCCTGCGACCTCTGGGCGGCCTCCGCGTCGGCCTCGGCCACCCGGGAGAGCAGGTCGTCGATGGCGCGCGCGCTCTCCGGGAGCGCGTCGTGGACGAACTCCAGGGACGGCACGTGCCGGATGCCGAGCTGCTTGCCGACCTCGCTGCGCAGGAGGCCCTTGGCGGACTCCAGCGCGACGGCGGTGCCGGCGAGGTCGTCGGCCTCCGCCGAGCCCTGGCTGAGCACGGTGTAGAAGATCGTGGCGTGCTGGGTGTCGCCGGTGAGGCGGACGTCGGTGACCGTCACGAACCCCAGACGGGGGTCCTTGACCCGGCGCTCGAGCATCTCGGCGACGACGACCTTGATCCGGTCGGCGATGCGCCGGACCCGGGGACTGCTCATGGTGCTTCTCCTACGTGAGAGACAGCCCGGTGGGCCAGGTCGAGACCTGGCCCACCGGGATGGCTGGTGCTTCCGACGCCGGGGACTACGAGCGCGGGATCTCCCGCATCTCGAAGGCCTCGACGATGTCGCCGGTCTGGATGTTCTGGTAGTTGCGCAGCACCAGACCGCACTCGAAGCCCTCGCGGACCTCGGAGGCGTCGTCCTTCTCGCGGCGCAGCGAGGCCAGGTCCAGGTTGTCGGCGATGACCGCACCGTCACGCAGCAGGCGCACCTTCGCGTTGCGGCGGATGACACCGTCGGTGACCATGCAGCCGGCGATGTTGCCGATCTTCGAGCTGCGGAAGATCTCGCGGATCTCCGCCTGCCCGAGCGTGGTCTCCTCGAACTCCGGCTTGAGCATCCCCTTGAGGGCCGCCTCGATCTCCTCGATGGCCTGGTAGATCACCGAGTAGTAGCGGATCTCGACGCCCTCGCGGTCGGCCATCTCGGACGCCTTGCCCTGCGGGCGGACGTTGAACCCGATGATGATCGCGTCGGAGGCCGCGGCCAGGTCGACGTTGGTCTCGGTGATCGCACCGACACCGCGGTCGATGACCCGGATGCTGACCTCGTCGCCGACGTCGATCTTCGCCAGCGAGTCCTCGAGGGCCTCCACCGAGCCGGACACGTCGCCCTTCAGGATCAGGTTGAGCTCCTGGCTCTCGGCACCCTTCTCCATCGAGGCCATGAAGTCCTCGAGCGTACGGCGGACGCGACGCTTGGCCTGCATGGCCGCACGCTCGCGCGACTCGCGCTTCTCGGCGATCTGGCGGGCCACCCGGTCGTCCTCGACGACCAGGAAGTTCTGACCCGCACCGGGCACCGCGGACAGGCCCAGCACCATGACGGGGCGCGACGGGTCGGCCTCCTCCACGGTGTCGCCGTGCTCGTCGAGCATCGCGCGGACACGGCCGTGGGCCGGGCCGGCGACGATCGAGTCGCCGACGCGCAGGGTGCCGCGCTGGACCAGGATCGTGGCCACCGGGCCGCGACCGCGGTCCAGGTGCGCCTCGACGATGAGGCCCTGGGCGTCCTGCTCCGGGTTGGCCCGGAGGTCCAGCGACGCGTCCGTGGTCAGGACGATCGCCTCGAGCAGCGCGTCGAGGTTCAGCATCTCGCGCGCCGAGACGTCGACGAACATGGTGTCGCCGCCGTACTCCTCGGGCACGAGGCCGTACTCGGTCAGCTGGCCGCGGACCTTGGTCGGGTCGGCGTCGGGGCGGTCGATCTTGTTCACCGCGACGACGATCGGGACCTCGGCGGCCTTGGCGTGGTTCAGCGCCTCCACCGTCTGCGGCATCACGCCGTCGTCCGCCGCGACCACGAGGACCGCGATGTCCGACGACTTCGAGCCGCGGGCACGCATGGCCGTGAAGGCCTCGTGACCGGGGGTGTCGATGAAGGTGATGCGGCGCTCCTCGCCGTCCACCTCGGTCGCCACCTGGTAGGCGCCGATGTGCTGCGTGATGCCACCGGCCTCCTTGTCGACCACGTTGGCGCTGCGGAGCGCGTCCAGCAGCTTCGTCTTTCCGTGGTCGACGTGACCCATGACGGTCACGACCGGCGGACGGGCGACCAGCTGGTCGTCCGCGCCCTCGTCCTCGCCGAACTCCAGGTCGAAGGACTCGAGCAGCTCGCGGTCCTCGTCCTCCGGGGAGACGACCTCGACGACGTAGTTGAGCTCCTCGCCGAGCAGCTCGAGGGTGGCGTCGTTGACCGACTCGGTCGACGTCACCATCTCGCCGAGGTGGAAGAGCATCTGCACCAGTGCGGCAGCGTCGACGCCGATCTTCTCGGCGAAGTCGGTCAGCGAGGAGCCGCGCGCCAGGCGGACGGTCTCGCCGTCGCCCTTGCGGACGCGCACGCCGCCGATGGTCGGGGCCTGCATGGCCTCGAACTCCTGACGACGCGCCCGCTTCGACTTGCGACCGCGACGCGAGGGACCGCCGGGACGCCCGAAGGCACCCTGGGTCTGACCGCGCTGGCCGGGACGGCCACGGCCGGGGCCGCCGCCGGGACGACCGGCGAAACCGCCGCCGGGAGGGCCACCGGGCCCACCGCGACCGGGCGCGCCGGGACGGGCGCCGGGCCCACCGGGGCCTCCGCGACCGGGTCCGCCGCCGGGGCCACCACGGC
>NZ_JAKUHT010000046.1 GCF_022436705.1 Nocardioides sp. CFH 31398
CTCGGCGGCGGCGCCGCTCCACGCCGCCCGCGCGACGCCGGCCCGGACGTCGCCGGCCTCGGCCTCCACCGCGTCCGCCTCCGCGCGCGCCCGCCGGGCGAGCGCGCGAATCCCGCTCGTGACCACCACCCCGCCTGTCACCCGGTGCCCCCTCCCGTCCGCGTGCCCGCCAGCCTGCTCGCCCCGGACGACCCGTGGTGATCGCGCGCACGAGCCTGTGCAGGCGCGGCACCGCCTGCCGCCTGGGGACGGAAACGGGCGCGCCGATAGGCTGGGCCCCCGGCCACGGCGAGCAGCGAGGTGCGGCGTGACCTTCGACGTGGAGCAGCTCAACCTCTTCCTGCTGGAGGGCGCCGCCGTCACGCTGCTCGCGATCCTCGCCGTCCGGCTGTCCAGCCGTGCGGGCCTGCCCAGCCTGCTGGTCTACCTCCTCATCGGCGTCGCCATCGGCGAGGCCGGGCTCGGGATCCAGTTCGAGGACGCCGACCTCGCCCACGCCCTCGGCTTCGCGGCCCTCGCCCTGATCCTGGCCGAGGGCGGCCTGACGACGAAGTGGAGCGAGGTCCGGCCCTCCATCGCGCTCGGCGCGGCCCTGGCGACCGTCGGCATCGCCGTCTCGGTGCTGGTCGTCGCCGTGGCGGCGCACCTCCTGCTCGGCCTGCCGTGGCAGCTCGCGGTGCTCCTCGGCGCCGCCACCTCGGCGACCGATGCCGCCGCCGTGTTCTCCGTGCTGCGGGTGGTGCCGCTACCCCGGCGGCTGGTGGGCACGCTGGAGGCGGAGTCCGGGCTGAACGACGCCCCGACCGTCGTCCTCGTCACCCTCGTGGCCTCCGGGGCGGCGACCGAGCACGGGGTCCTGCCCATGCTGGGCGAGATCGTCTTCGAGCTCGCCGTCGGCTCGCTGGTCGGCCTGGCGGTCGGGTTCGGCGGCGCCTGGGCGATGCGCCGCGCGGCGCTGCCGTCGTCCGGCCTCTACCCGATCGCGGTGCTCTGCCTGACCCTCTTCGGGTACGGCGCCGCCGCCGGCCTGCACGCCTCCGGCTTCGCCGCCGTCTACCTCGCCGCGCTCGTGCTGGGCAACGCCGACCTGCCGCACCGCACCGCCACCCGCTCGTTCGCCGAGGGGGTCGCCTGGCTGGCGCAGATCGGCCTGTTCGTCATGCTCGGCCTGCTGCTGTCGCCGGGCCGGATCACCCTGAGCACCGTCCTGACCGCCGTCGTGGCCGGGCTGGTGCTGACGTTCGTCGCGCGGCCGGTGTCCGTCGCGGTCTCCGCGCTGGTGCAGCCGCTGCCGCTGCGCGAGCTGGCCTTCCTGTCCTGGGCGGGGCTGCGCGGCGCCGTCCCCGTCGTCCTGATGACCATCCCGCTCTCGCAGGGGGTGCCGGGCGCCGAGCAGCTCTTCGACATCGTCTTCGTGCTGGTGGTCGTCTACACCCTGCTCACCGGCCCGACGCTGCCGTGGGTGGCGCGACGGCTCGGCGTCGCGGGGTCCGTGGCACGGGACCTCGAGGTGGAGGCCGCGCCCCTCGACCGGATGGCCGCCGACCTGCTCCAGCTGCGCGTCGGGGACTCCTCCCGCCTCCACGGGGTCGAGGTCCGCGAGCTCCGGCTGCCCACGGGGGCCTCGATCTCGCTGGTCGTGCGGGGCGAGGACATCCTCGTCCCCGACGGCCGCACCGTCCTGCGCCACGGTGACGACCTCCTGGTGGTCGTGCCCCGGGGACGGCGGGAGGCCACCGAGCGGCGCCTGCGCGACATCTCGACCGGCGGCCGCCTCGCCCGGTGGCTGCCCGAGGGTCAGCAGGACCGGCCGGGCGCGACCGACTGACGCGGCGGACCCGACCCGGGGGATCCGGCTCGGTGAGCGTCAGCCGGCGTTGGCGGGGCCGCAGACGGTGACGTCCCGCTGCACCTGGACGGCGTCGCGACCCTCGATGAGGTCGCCGAAGCGGTCGCCCACCACGACGTGGACGCCGGGGGTGTCGAGCTCGCGCTCGACGACGAGGGTGTTGTCGCCCAGCCAGGACTTCACCAGCCGCACCGCGGGGCTGGACGGGTCGTCGCTCCAGATCTGCACGAAGTCGAGGTCGGCGTCGTCCGGGGCGTTGCCCTGCATGCCCTCGGCGAAGCCCGCCTCGACGAACTCGTCGAGCGTGCCCGCCGCGGCGCCCGCGGTCTGGCCGGCGTTCAGCACGCTGACGGTGACCTGGTCGGTCCGCAGCCGGTCGCCGGGCGAGAGCTCGATCGGGCTGCAGATCTCCTCGGCGGCGGGGGCGGCGCTGTCGCCGAACAACCCACCCTCGGGGAAGGGGTCCGTGAGCGCGGCCCAGGCCCACGTGGCCCCGAGGACGATGACGACCGCCATCACGGACAGGGTGACGGCCGAGCGGATCTTCCGGCTCACGAGGCGGCCACCTCCAGCACGCGGGCGTGGAGCACCGGGCGCTGGTGCAGGGCCGCCCGCATGGCGCGGTGCAGGCCGTCCTCGAGGTACAGCTCGCCGTTCCAGGCCACGACGTGGGCGAAGAGGTCGCCGTAGAAGGTCGAGTCCTCGTCGAGGAGGTCGGCCAGGCGCAGGGTGTCGCGGGTGGTGACCAGCTGGTCGAGCCGCACCTGGCGCGGGGGGATCTTCGCCCAGCCGCCCGACGAGAGGCCGTGCTCGGGGTAGGGACGGCCGTCGCCCACCCGCTTGAAGATCACCGCCGGATCATAGCGATCGCGACGAGGGCGCCCCGGATCGGCGATCCGGGGCGCCCTCGTGGACGGCGGCGCGGGCTCAGGCGGACCAGCGGACCGCGTCGTCGACGAAGTCGGCCATCGCGTGGACGCCGCGCAGGTCCTCACGGGCCTCCATGAGGTCGCGCAGGCGGTGGGAGTGGCGGGTGACGAGCCGCTCGCGCTGGGCGCTGAGGCGGTCGAGCTGGGAGTCGATCTTCGGGTCGACGACGGTGTCGGCCGGACGGGGGCGGCGGGTCTGGGTCATGGCTGCTCCATCTCGGGTGGAGGGGAGGGACTCGCCTAGTTTTAACGATCCACAATGCCGGGAGGTTGACTCTGGGTTACAGGAATGTTGTCCAGCCCCGCCCGCTTCCGCCGACGGTGACAGGCCCCGTCTTCCGCCGGGTGACCCTCGTCCGCCGCGGGGCTGTGGTGCTCCGGACCCCCGCCGGTGGCTTGTGACCAAGCCGTAACTCCGCGTTACATGGCCAGGGCCGGCCCCCGACCCGCCGTCAGATCCGCGACTCGCAGTAGGCCAGCTGGACGGTCTCGGTGCCGCGGTCGCGGGTGATGAGCCGGCCGCGGCCGGGCGGGGCGGGGGCGGGGCGGTTGTTGCCGATGAGGTAGCCCTCGTCGGACGGCCCGGAGAGCAGGATGCCCGGCATCGCGAGGTCGCGCAGCGACTGGATGATCGGCTCGTAGAGCGCCCGCGACGCGCCGCCGGCCCGACGCGCCACGACCACGTGGAGGCCGACGTCGCGGCCCTGGGCGAGGAACGGCTGGAGCGGGGCGAGCGGCGAGGAGCTCTGCGTCGAGACGAGGTCGTAGTCGTCGACCACGAGGAAGCACTCCGCGCCCGACCACCACGAGCGGTTGCGCAGCTGCTCCGGCGTGACGTCGGGGCCCGGGATGCGGCGCTCGAGGTACGTCGCGAGGTCCTGCAGCACCGGACCGGCCTGCGCCGCCGAGGTGAGGTAGTTGAGCAGGTGCTCCTCGGGGGTCTCGCCGAGCAGCGAGCGGCGGTAGTCCACGACGATCAGCTGGGCCTGCTTGGCGTCGCGGGAGCGGACCACCTCGCGGATGTAGGAGCGCAGCAGCGTCGACTTGCCGGACTGGCTGTCGCCGAAGACCAGCAGGTGCTGCTCGGAGTCCATGTCCAGCGCGACCGGGGCCAGCTCCTTCTCGTCGATCCCGAGCAGCACCCGCGGGTCGTCGGGGCCGGCGCCGGCGAGCTCGACGACCCGCTCGAGGTCGATCCGCTCGGGCAGCAGGCGCAGCTTGGGGCCGGTCTGGCCGGACCACGCGGCCGAGGAGCGCTTGACGAGGTCCTCGATGCCGTCGGTGAGGCTGTCGGGGTCCGGGCTGCCGTCCACGCGCGGCAGGGCGCCGAGGAAGTGCAGCTTGCCGGGCACCAGGCCGCGGCCGGGACGGCCGGTGGGCACGAGGTCGGCGACCTTGCGGTCCACCTCGGAGTCCAGCGGGTCACCGAGCCGCAGCTCGAGCCGGGTGCCGAACATGTCGCGCATCGCGGCGCGGAAGTCGGCCCAGCGGGTGGCGCCGACGACGAGGTGCAGACCGAAGGTGAGGCCGCGGGGAGCCAGCTGCTGCAGCTCCATCTCGATGTCCTCGAAGTCGGCGCGCAGGGTGCTCCAGCCGTCGATGACGAGGAAGACGTCGCCCCAGCCGTCGTCCGCGCGGCCGGCGGCGTGGCGGCTGCGGTAGGTCTCGATCGAGTCGATGCCCTGGGAGCGGAAGTAGGCCTCGCGGCGGTCGACCACGCCCGTGACCTCGGCGAGGATCCGGCGGACGACGTCCGGCTCGGACCGCGTCGCCACGCCGGAGACGTGCGGCAGGCCGGTGAGCGGGGCGAAGGTGCCGCCACCGAAGTCGAGGACGAACAGCTGCGACTCCAGCGGCGTCGTCGTCAGCGCGAGGCTCGTCGCGACGGTCCGCAGCAGGGTGCTCTTGCCGCTGCGCGGCCCGCCGACGACCGCCACGTGGCCCGACGCGCCGCCGAGGTCGATGGCGAGGGTGTCGCGACGCTGCTCGCGGGGTTTGTCGAGCGTGCCCAGCGGGATCTTCAGGCCGCCCTGCGAGCGCCAGGACGGCGAGACGAGGCCGAGCTCGGGGTCCTCGGTCAGGTCGCCCATGAGGCGGTCGAGGGTGTCGGGCTGGTCGAGCGGCGGCAGCCACACCTGGTGGGCGGGCAGGCCCTTGCCGACCATCCGCCCGACCGCGATGTCGAGCAGGCTCTTCTGCTCGCTGCCGTCGCTGGGCGTCTCGACGACCGGCTCGGCCTCGGCGTCCTCGTCGACCGGGTCCAGCGCGAGCACCTCGGAGACGGAGAACGGCAGGATCCCGCGGACGTTGCCGCCCTCGTCGCGCCGCACCCGGCGGCGTCCCGGCGGCGGCCCGGAGACGTACGCCGCCTTGAACCGCAGCAGGGTCGACTGGTCGGGTTTGAGGTAGCCGAGGCCGGGGTCGGCGGGCAGCTCGTAGGCGTCGGGGACGCCGAGCACGGTGCGCGACTCGGCGGCGGAGAAGGTCCGCAGCCCGACCCGGTACGACAGGTGCGACTCGAGCCCCCGCAGGCGGCCCTCCTCCAGGCGCTGCGAGGCGAGCAGCAGGTGCAGCCCCAGCGAGCGGCCGAGACGCCCGATGGCCACGAACAGCTCGATGAACTCGGGCTTCGCCGAGAGCATCTCGGAGAACTCGTCGACGACGATGAACAGCGACGGCATCGGCGGCAGGTCCTCACCGGACGAGCGCGCCTTGTCGTAGTCGCGGATCGAGGCGAAGTTCCCGGCCTGGCGCAGCATCTCCTGGCGGCGCACCATCTCGCCCGACAGCGCGTCCTGCATGCGGTCGACGAGCGTCAGCTCCTGCTGCAGGTTCGTGATCACGGCCGACACGTGCGGCATCTGCGACATCCCGGCGAACGTCGCGCCGCCCTTGAAGTCGACGAGCACCATGTTCAGCTGCTCGGGGGAGTGGGTCAGCGCGAGCCCGAGCACGAGGGTCCGCAGGAACTCCGACTTGCCGGACCCGGTGGCGCCGATGACCAGGCCGTGGGGGCCCATGCCCTGCTGGGCGGACTCCTTGATGTCGAGGCTGATCAGCCCGCCGTCCCCGCGGCCGATCGGCACGCGCAGCCGGTCGCGGGCGGGCCGCGGGCGCCAGGCGCCGTCCGTCTCGAACGAGCGGACGTCGCCGAGGCCCAGCATGTCCATGAAGTCGGTGGGGCCGGTCAGCTCGGCCGGACCGGAGTCGGAGCCGGAGGAGACGACGTGCAGCGGGGCGAGGCGGCGCGCGAACGCCTCGGCGGTCGCCAGGTCGCACTGGTCGGCGTACGCCCCGACCGGCTCCTCGCGCACCAGGACGGCGCGCACCGGCGGCTTGCCGCGCGCGGGGCCGGTCGTCGGCGGGTCGGCGGCCTGCAGCTGCAGGCGCAGGCGGGTCGGCTCCTCGAGCTCGTCCCAGCGCTCCGGGACGTCGAGGAGCGTGACCCCGTGCAACCCGTACGGCGGGACGATGTGGTTGCCGGGAGGCAGGTGGCCGCCGTCCAGCACGAGCAGGATGTGCGGCGACGCGGCCCGCTCGTCCGCGCCGAAGCGGGGGCGCTCGCTGAGGTCGGGGGGCAGCATCGTCCCCAGCTCCTCCAGCGACGTCGTGACCATCCGCATCGGCCCGACGGCGTCGGAGCGCTCGGCGCTCTGCGCGTGCGGCAGCCACTTCACCCAGTCCCAGTGGGCCAGGTTGCGGTCGGAGGCGAGCACGGCCACGACGAGGTGGTCGGGGGAGTGGAACGCCGTCGCGGAGCAGATCATGGCGCGCGCCAGCGACCGCGCGGCCTCGGCCTCGCCGCACAGCTCGATGCGGTCGAACCCGCGCAGGTCGACGGACGCCGGCAGGTGCGGCTGCTGGCGGTGGACGACGAGCAGCCGGTGCAGCGCCGACGCGGCGGCGGGGTCGACCTGGTCGATCGCGGTCGTCTCGGGCGGCACCAGCTCCAGGGCGAGCGGCTGGGTGTTGAGGCCGTAGCGGACGAGCAGGAACCCCTCGTCGTCCGGTCGGTGCTCCCACAGCCGCGAGCGGTCCTCGGCCAGCGACGGGAGCACGGCGGGCTCCGGCAGGTGCCAGTTCAGCGCCCGGCGCTGCTGGTCGGCGGCCTCGCGCGCGACCTTGCGGACGTTGGCGAGGTAGCGCAGGTACTCGGTGCGCGAGCCGGTCAGCTGCTGGGCCTTCTGCTTGCGCTGCCGGTCGATCTGGATCGCGATGAACCCGAGCGTGGCGAACAGGAACATCCCGGCGGCGATGAGGCTGCGGTTGCGGGTCTCCTCGCTGCCCCCGGCCATGGTGGCGACGAGCACGATCGAGCCGAGGCTCCCGAGCATCGGGATGGCGTTCATCGCCACGCCGGCGGCGCCCTCGTGGTCCTGCAGCTCCGGGGGCGGCTGCAGCTCGATCCGCCCGCTGGGCATCTCCGGCTGCTCGACGCGCTGCCCGGCCCGCAACGTGGTGCTCACCGGTGACCCCCTCCGCCGTCCGGTCGCGCCGGACCCTCGTGCCTCGCCGTCCCCCGCCGTGTTCCGCGCGCAGCCGTCCGTGAAACCTCTCGGCCCCGGGTGTGGGAGATCCTAGGGGCGGGAAGGACCCGAGTCAGGCACTCGGCGATCTCCCAGCCACTACGCTCGGCGGGTCGACCGACCGGCGTACGGCGAGAGGGGGCGCGCGTGTCGCAGCAGGCGGCGTCGTCCGGCCCGAGCGTGCGTGCGGGCGACACCCTCGCGCTCAGCATCCACGGGCCCACCGGCGTCCTGGACCTCGTCGTGCCGGACGGCGCGACCGGCGTGGACGTCGCCCGGGAGTACGCCCGCGCCGCCGGCCTCGAGACCCTGCCGCACCTGTGGTCCGCCGTCGGCCACGCGCTGCCCGCCGACCGGGCGCTCTCGTCGGTGGGCGTCGAGGCGGGCGACCTCGTCGTCGCCACGACCGGCGACGGGGAGGAGGCCCGCACCCCCGCGCCCCTGGTGGGTCGCGGCGCGGAGCGGGTCCGGCCCGGACGTCTCTCCGCCCTCTGGTTCGCCCTCGCCGGGCTGCTGGGGCTGCTCGCCGGCTGGTGGGCCGGGCAGAGCGGCCCGGGCACGACCGCCACCGCCGTCGCCGCGGTCCTCGGCGCCACCGCGCTGCTCGGCGCCGCGCCCGTCGGGCAGCTCTCCGGCCAGCGGGCGGTGGCCGCCCCCGCGTTCGGCGCCGGCGCGGCCCTGGCCGTCGTCTTCTCACCGGGCGAGGAGCGCCTGCCGATGGTGCTGGGCACCGCCGCGCTGGCCGCGGCCGTGGTCGCCGCGGTCGCCCGCTCGTGGCGCGACGAGAGGGACGAGGCGCTGCGGGTCTGGATGGTCGCCGGCAGCGCGGCGTTCGTGCTCGCCGGCACCGCCGCCGTCCTCGGCGCCCGCCCCGCGGTCGTGTGGTCGCTGCTGCTGCTCGTCGCGATGCTGGCCGCGCGCTTCGTGCCGTCGATGGCCGTGGACGTCCCCGACCAGGTGCTGCTGGACCTCGACCGGCTCGCCGTGACCGCCTGGAGCGCCCGCGACACCCGCCGGGGGCGGCGGTCCAGCATGATCGTCACCGCCGAGGCCATGGCCGGACTCGTCGACCGGGGCTCACGCCTCGTCACGGCCGCGGCCGCCGCCGTCGCCGTGACCGCGGTCGTCGCCGCGCCGATGCTGCTCGCCACCGCGACCCTCGAGCTCGACCGGATCGGGGCGTGGGTCCAGGTGTTCCTCACCGGGGCCGCCCTGCTGCTCGCCGCGAGGAGCTACCGCCACCGCGCGGCGCAGACGCTGCTGCGGGTCGCCGGCCTGGCCTGCTGGGCGTCGCTGACCGCGGTCGGTCTCGCGCTCATGGGGGACCGCGTGCTGCTCGTCGGCGGCGTCCTCGTGGCCCTGGCGGGTGGCGGCTGCGCCGTGGTCGCCGTCGCCACCGGCCGCGGCTGGCGGTCGCTGTGGTGGTCGCGCCGCGCGGAGCAGTCCGAGGCGTTCGCCGGCGCCCTCGCGCTCGCGGCCGTCCTCGTGGCGACCGGGTTGTTCCGCTTCCTGTGGGAGCTGACCTCCTAGCACACCGGCGGGAAGTCGCAGGTTTAGACCGCCCGTGGCCGGGCATAAGCCCCCTCGAGCGGGAGTCCGCTGGGTCTCCCCAAAGCAGTCAGCCAACGACGAACCGACGCGCAGCGCCGGTGAGGAGGAGCGACATGGCACAGGACATCAGGCTCGGCGAGGGCAGGCTCAAGAACGCCGCCGGCGTCGTCCGCGACGCGCAGAGCAAGTTCGACAAGGACGCCGGCACCCTGCAGCAGAAGATCGCCGGCATGGCGAGCGGCTGGCAGGGCGAGGGCGGCAACGCCTTCCAGGGCCTGGCCCAGGCCTGGCAGCAGCGCCACCAGCGCATCACCCGCGTCCTCGGTCAGCTCGCGGACGCGCTCGACGAGACCGAGCGCGACAGCGTCGCCAACGACACCGACATCGGCCAGGGCGTCGCCACCATCGCCCGCGGCCTCGAGGCCTGAGCGGCCCGGCCCGCGAGACCACCGACCTGAGACGAGAAGGGACCTGACATGGACCTGAGGATTCAGCAGACCGCCCTGGACGGCGCCGCGAACGACCTGGTGACCCAGGCGAAGACGATCAACAGCGACCTCGACGGCCTCGAGGCGCAGCTCAACCCGCTGCGCAGCGAGTGGGAGGGCTCCGCGAAGGCGGCGTACGACCAGGCCAAGAACGAGTGGGACCAGCTGATGCGCGAGATGATCCAGGTGCTCGAGGGCGCCGCGAACACCGTGCGCGACTCCGCCGCCGCCTACCGTGCCGCGGACCTCCGCGGCGAGGACCGCTTCCGCGGCTGACCCGGACGACGCCACCGACGACGTCCACCGGCGGGGCCGGGCACGAGGCTGCCCGGCCCCCGCCGGTGAGCACGGCGCGGGCGCGCCCACCGGCACGACCACACGCACCACGACAGGCAACGACAGGCACGACAGGGGTGACATCGCTGTGACCAACGAGCAGGGCGGCGGCACCGGGCCCACCACCGAGACCCGGTTGACCAGCGGGACCGTCCGGTCGATCTCCGACGACCTCTCGCGCGAGGCCGGACAGGTCTCGCGCTCCGAGCTGGCGTCCCTGGCCCTCGGGGCCGTCCACTTCGGCGGCTCCGACGCCGGGCAGCGGCTCGGCGGCCACTACGAGGGCGCCTTCGCCGACGCGATCACGCAGACCGACGACACCGTGACGATGCTGCAGGACTACGCGGTGAACCTGGACGGCGCCGCCCAGGACACCGAGGACACCGACACGCTCAACGCCACGTCGTTGCGCCAGATCGGCAACGTCGACCCGGGGAGGGACTGAGGACATGCCGCACGAGGCACAGGTGGAGAAGCTCCGCTCCGCGCTCCGGGGCGCCGCGCCCGAGACCATCGACGACGCGGTCCGGGTGTGGGGCCGCAACGCCGAGGACCTGGCGCTGGCCGCCGAGCGCCTGCGGGAGGGCCGCGACGGCCTGGACGGCGAGCTCGGCGACGTCACCCGCGCGGCCGCGCAGACGTCCTTCGCGAACGCCGCCACGCGGACGTCGTCCCGGGCCGGCGCGATGCGCGAGGGCCGGTCGGCCCTCGAGCTCGCGGCGCAGGCCCTGCGGACGGCGAAGACCGAGCTGGACGCGCTCGACGCGCAGGGTGCGCCGTCGCAGCCGTCCATGCCCGGGAACTTCTCGACGATGCGCGAGGGCGACCAGCTCCGCGCCGAGAACCGCTTCGGCCAGCAGATGAGCACCTACAACAGCCAGCTCGCCGAGCGCGAGGAGAGGGCCCGCCGGGCCAACGAGGCGCTCGAGCGGGACCTCGGCCGCAGCGCGGACATGATGGCCGGCCTCGACCCGGGCGCGCAGCACCGGGCGGGCAGCGGCGGCGCCTCGTGGGGCGCCAGCGGCTCGTCCGCCGGCAGCAACGGCTCGGACCCGGGGGCGGTCACCTCGGGCTCCTCCACGGGCTCCACCGGCGCCACCGGGACCTCGGGCCAGACCGGCCAGCCCGCCTCCCCGACCCAGCCCGTCGAGGAGACCCCCGCCGGCACGGCGGGCACACCTGCCTCCCCGGGTCAGCCGGTGGCGACGCAGCCCGCCGCGACCACGCCGGGCGGCGACCTCGCCGGCCCGGGGCAGCCACAGCCCATCGGCGGGAGCGCCGCTCCGGCGGCCACCGCTCCCGCCGCCGCGGGCTCGTCCGGCGCCAGTGCCGGTGCGGCCGCCG
>NZ_JAKUHT010000003.1 GCF_022436705.1 Nocardioides sp. CFH 31398
CCGTACCGCGGAGGCACCCGCCGGCCGGGACCTCAGAAGACCGACTTGCCGCCGGTGACGCCGAGCACGGTCCCCGACACGTACGACGCGTCCGCCTCGGAGGCGAGGAACACGAACGCGGGCGCCACCTCCGCGGGCTGACCGGCGCGACCCAGCGGGGTGTCGGCGCCGAGGTTGGCGACCTTCTCCTCGTGCTGCGTCGCGGGCTGCAGCGGCGCCCAGATCGGGCCGGGCGCGACGGCGTTCACGCGGATCCCGTCCGCGCCGAGCTGCGCCGCCAGGTTGACCGTGAGGTTGTTGATGGCGGCCTTCGTGGCGGCGTAGTCCAGCAGCGCGCTGGACGGCTCGTAGGCCTGGATCGAGCTGCAGTTCACGATGCAGCCGCTGCGCTCCCGCAGGTGCGGCAGCGCGGCGCGGACGGTCCAGAGCAGGGCGTACAGGTTGACCTTGAACGTCGAGTCGATGCGCTCGTCGGTGAACTCGAGCAGGTCGTCGTCGCGGGCCCACTGGTAGCCGGCGTTGTTGACGAGCACGTCGACGCCGCCGAAGGCCTCGACGGTGTCGGCGACGATGCGGTCGCAGGCGTCGCGGTCACGCAGGTCGGTCTCGAGGGCGAGCACCTGGCGGCCCTCCGCCCGGACGAGGTCGGCGACCTCGGCCGCGTCCTGCGACTCCTCGGGCAGGTGGGTGAACGCGACGTCCGCGCCCTCGCGGGCGTAGGCGATGACGACGGCGCGTCCGATGCCCGAGTCGCCGCCGGTGACCAGCGCGACCTTGCCGGAGAGCCGGTCGTGGCCCACGTAGCTGTCCTCGCCGTGGTCGGGCCGCGGCTGCATCGCACCGGTGGTGCCGGGGTGGTCCTGCTGCTGGGGCGGGAAGGGGGTCTCGTCCTGACTCATGGGGCCCCGTACCCGGGCCGGAGCGCCGCACCCGGCGCGGCTGGTTCGCCCCCGCCCGGGGCGGGACAGTCTCCGCGCACGACGGGAGGCGACCAGCCGGGCGACGCCGACCTCGTCCCGCTGAGGCCCTCGGGCCGCTCCACCACGTGTGAGGAGATCGACGTCCGATGACGTGACGTACCGTCGTGCTCCCGACGGACGTCCGGCCCCGGTCGGAGGGTCAGTGGCGCAGCGCGCGCTCCAGGTCGAGCAGGGCGCCCTCGACGACCTCGGTGAGGGCGGGGTGGATCCAGTACTGCGAGCGCGCGAGGCCCTTGACGGGAAGGTCGTGGGCCATCGCGGTCAGCAGCGGCTGGATCAGCACGGACGCCTGCGGGCCGACCAGGTGCGCGCCGACGAGCAGTCCGGTGGCCCGGTCGGCGAGGAGCTTGACCACGTGGCCGGTGGCCGGGCCGTTCCTGTCGTCCTCCTCGTAGGCCCAGCCGTGGGCGGTGTCGGCGTACTCGGTGCGGCCGACGGCGAGGTCGATCCCCTCGTCGCGGGCCGCCGCCTCGGTCAGGCCGACGGAGGCGACCTGCGGGGAGGCGAAGACGGCCTGCGGGACGAACCGGTGGTCCACCGACTGCAGGTCGTCGGGGTTCAGCAGGTTGTGCCGGACGACGCGCGCCTCGTGGTTCGCGACGTGCTTGAGCGGGTGGCCGGTGCTGGCGTCGCCCAGCGCGAACACGCCCTCGGCACTGGTGCGCTGCTGGTCGTCGACCTTCACCCGCCCGTCGTCGTACGTGTCGACGCCCGCCTTCTCGACGGCGAGGACGTCGGAGTTGGCGCGGCGACCGACGGCGAGCAGGAGGCACTCGACGGTCAGGGTCGAGTCGTCGTCCAGGGTCAGGAGCAGACCGTCGCCCTCGGCGGGCTCGACCCTCACGACCTTCGCGCCGCAGCGGACGTCGTACCGCTCGGCGACCTCGCGGGTGAAGACCTCGGCGACCTCGCGGTCCTGGCTGGCGAGCAGCACGTCCTCGGACTCGACCTGGGTGACGGCCGTGCCGAGCGAGGCGAAGACGTGGGCCAGCTCGGAGCCGACGTACCCGCCGCCGATGACGGCCATCGACGCGGGCAGGTCGCTCAGCCGCATCACGGAGTCGCTCGTGTGCACGCGGCGACGGTCGGACTCGGAGAGGTCGTCCAGGCCGTCGATCGGCGGGATCGTCGGACGGGTGCCGGTCGCGATGACGACCTGGTCGGCGGTGAGCTCGGTCTCCCCGCCGTCCGCGAGGTGGACGACGAGCTGCCGCGGACCCGTGAAGTGGGCCTCGCCCACGACGACGTCGACCCAGTCCTTCTCGGACTGGCC
Source organism: Nocardioides sp. CFH 31398 (assembly GCF_022436705.1). Lineage (GTDB taxonomy): Bacteria > Actinomycetota > Actinomycetes > Propionibacteriales > Nocardioidaceae > Nocardioides. Next base: position 2,254 of record NZ_JAKUHT010000003.1, read on the forward strand.
CTCACGCCCGCTCTCGGCGTTCTCGTCGACGCGGCCCATGATCCGTTCACGGATCGCCGGCCAGTCGGCGCCGTCGTACGACGTGGCGAGGTCGAAGCGTGCCCCGGTCGCGGCGCTGTGGGCGACCTCGGCGGTGTGGAGGTACATCTTCGACGGGATGCAGCCCCGGTTCAGACAGGTGCCGCCGAAGGGCCCCCGGTCCACGATCGCGACGCGGAGGTGCGAGAAGTCGTGGCCCGCGATCATGTTCCCCGAGCCGGCGCCGACGATGACCAGGTCGTAGTGCGTCACCTCGACAACGTAGCCAAGGGTGCCGATAACGTCGGGCCATGAGCGACCGGTGGAGCCAGGCGGCGGCGCTGCAGGACTGGATGGCCGACCACCAGCGCACCCTGCACCAGCAGCCGGAGGTCGGGCTCGAGCTGCCCGACACCCACGCCTACGTCGCCGACGTGCTCCGCGGCCTGGGGCTCGAGCCCGAGGTGCACCCCCGCGCCGGCGTCACGGTCGCGATCCCGCCCGCGGCCCCCACCGACGAGCCGACGGTCGTGCTGCGCGCCGACATGGACGCGCTGCCCGTCGTCGAGCGCAGCGGCGTCGAGCACCCCTCGCAGCGCGACGGCGCGATGCACGCCTGCGGCCACGACCTGCACATGGCGATGCTGCTCGGTGCGGCGAGGGCGCTCGTCGAGCACCCGCCCGCGCGGCCCGTCGTCCTGGTGTTCCAGCCGGGCGAGGAGACCGACCGGGGCGCCGTCCCGACGCTGGAGTCGCACGCGGCGCTGACCGGTCTCGCGGACGAGGCGGCCGAGGCGTTCGCGATCCACGTCCACGCGACCTGGCCCGCGCACAGCGTGCACCTGCGGCCCGGCACGTTCATGGCGTACGGCGACTGGTTCCGCGTCGACTACCGCGGCCCCGGCGCCCACGCCAGCCAGCCGCACCTCGCCGGCAACCCGGTGGTCGCGGCCGCCGAGCTGGTCACCCACCTGCGCGACGCCGTCGCCGAGCTCGCCGCCGACGAGCACCTCGTCGCCACCGTGACCGAGTCGCTCATCGGCAACACCGTGAACGTCATCCCGACCGACGGTCGCGTGCGGGGCACGCTGCGGACCCTGTCCGCCGACAAGCGCGACGCCCTCCTCGAGACCCTCGACCGCCTCGCCACCTCGACCGCCGCCGACGTGGGCGTCGAGGCCGACGTGACGGTGACCGAGGGCTACCCCGCCGTCGTCAACGACGCGGCGTACGTCGAGCGGGTGCGCGCGGCGATCGGCGACCGCGCCGACGTCCGCGACATGGCGGACCCGTCGATGGTCATCGAGGACTTCGCCTACTTCCTGCACCGCTTCGGCGGCGCGATGGTCTACCTCGGCGCCCAGGTGGGTGGCCGCACCGGTTTCAACCACGCCGCCGACGCGGTCTTCGACCCGGCCGTCCTCGCCACCGGCGCCGCCCTCCACCTCCTCGCCGCGGACGGGCTCCCACCCGCCACGACCTGAGGTCGAGTCGGCACATCTGCGCACGCACAGGGGGTCGAGTCGGCACATCTGCGCACCTACCGAGGGTCGAGTCGGCACATCTGCGCAGGTGGGGCCGGAGGCCATGCGGCCTCGGCCCCAGCCGGTCGAGCCCGTCGAGGGCCACGGGAGCTGCGCAGACGTGCCGACTCGAGCCCTCTGAGCCGCGCAGACGTGCCGACTCGAGCCCTCTGAGCTGCGCAGACGTGCCGACTCGAGCCCTCTGAGCTGCGCAGACGTGCCGACTCGAGGCCTCTGAGCTGCGCAGACGTGCCGACTCGACCCTGGTCCTGCGCCCACGTCCGCCGAGCCGGCGGTCCTGGCCAGACGGTCAGACGGTCAGACGGGCGCCGTGGTGGGTGGTGCTCGCCGCGGCGGCGGCGTTGGCGCGGCGGACGGCGTCGACGAGCGGCTCCCCGGCCGCGAGGCCGGCGGCGAGGCAGCCGCAGAACACGTCGCCGGCGCCGCTGGCGTCCACGGTGTCGACGCGCTCGCCGTCGACGGCGACCGGGTCGGCACCCCTCTCGACGCCCTTCTCGAAGCACAGGGCGCCGTCGGCGCCGAGGGTGACGACGACGGAGCCGGCGAAGTCCAGGGCGGCGACGCAGTCGGTCACCTCGGCGGCCGAGGTGGGCTCGGGGCGCCCGGCGAGACGGCCGAGCTCACCCCGGTTCGGGACGAGGACGTCGACCGCGCCGAGCAGCTCGCGGACTCCTCCGGCGTCCGCCGGCATCGGCGCCGGGTTGAGGACGACAAGACCCCCGCCGGTGGCCGCACGCGCCGCGGCGGCCACCGCGGGCACCGGCACCTCGAGCTGCAGGACGACGACCGCGGGCGCGAGGTCGGCGACCGCGGACGCGGCCTCCTCGGCAGCGACGGTGTCGTTCGCGCCGGCGTCGACCACGATCGTGTTCTCACCGGCGGCGTCGACGGTGATGACGGCGATGCCCGTCCCGTCGTCGGCCCGACGGGCCACCCGCGACACGTCCACGCCCGCCGCGGTGAGCGCGGCCAGCGACCGCTCCCCCGGCTCGTCGTCCCCGACGGCGCCGACCATGGCGACGCGGCACCCCAGGTCGGCCCCGAGGACGGCGGCCGCGGCGGCCTGGTTCGCGCCCTTGCCACCCGGGGACGACAGGCGGGGCCCCGTGGTCAGCGTCGTCTCGCCCGGGGCGGGCAGCGCCTCGACGCGCAGCGTGGTGTCGTCGTTGAGGGAGCCGACGACGCAGACCAGGCCGGACCGCGCGGAGCTCACGTCGTCCCGCCCAGCCGGTCGAGCGCGGCGAGCACGAGGTCCCAGTAGCGGTCGGCGTCCAGCTCGAGCGCGACCGAGGCGTTGGGCTGCTCGTCGGGGTAGCGGTCGTAGAGGTCGACGACGGTGGTGCCGCGGGTCCAGCGCCCGTCGAGCTCGACGGCCACGAACGACTCGCGCCACCGGATGACGTCGGGGTCGAGCAGCGCGGCGATGGTGCACGGGTCGTGGACGGGCGGGGCCGAGAACTCCCAGATCCGCTCGTAGGAGTCGCCGAAGAAGCCCATCCAGGCGGCACACGTGCGCCCGACGGTGTGCGGCATCGCCGCCATGCGGTCGACGACGGCCTGCGTCGCCAGCGCCTGGTGGGTGAGGTTGAGCCCGACCATCCGCACCGGCACGCCGGAGCGGAGGACGACGTCGAGCGCCTCGGGGTCGGCGTAGGTGTTGAACTCCGCGGTCGGCGTGTGGTTGCCGCGCTCGGTGGAGCCGCCCATGAAGATGATCTCGCTGATCTTCGCGGCGATCCCGGGCTCCGAGGTCAGCAGCACGCCCAGGTTGGTCATCGGTCCCGTCACGACGACCGTCACGGGCTCCGGCGCCCCGGTCAGGGTGCGGTAGAGGAACGCCACGGCGGTCTCGGCGGACGGCGGCACGGTCGGCTCCGGCAGCTCGGGTCCGTCGAGGCCGGTGACGCCGTGCACGTAGTTGCCGAGCGCGAGCTCGCCGCGCATGGGTCCCGCGGCGCCGACCGCGACGGGCACGTCCTCCCGCCCCGCCAGCGCGAGCACGCGCTGGGCGTTGCGGGTGGCGTCCTCGACGGCGCAGTTGCCGAAGCACGTCGTGATCCCGAGCAGCCGCACGCCGGGCGAGCCGAGCGCCAGCAGGATCGCGACGGCGTCGTCGTGCCCGGGGTCGCAGTCGAGCAGGATGTCGAGCGGCTCGCTCATCGGTCGGCCAGCCAGCGCAGCATCGCGCCGACGAGCGGGGCGAAGCCGTCCCACGCGAGGAAGTCCTCGGGGCACCAGTGGGGGCCGATGTCGGAGGTCCACACCAGCGAGCGGCCCGCGCCGACCTCGCGGGTGGCGACGAGGACGTCGTCCCCGACGGTGGCCACGACCTCGGCGTCCTCGCGGGCGTGGACGACGTTGTAGCCCAGCAGCGTCGGCGCGGAGGCGACGAGCGAGCCCCAGCCGGCGGCGGCGGCGTGGTCCGGCAGGGTGACGGCGACGGGGGCGCCCTGCGGCGCCTCGACGCGGTCGTCGGACTCGAGCATCGTCACGGGCAGCACGTCGGCGACGGCGGTCCGCTGGAAGTTCGCGCGGGCCTGGAAGCCGGTGAAGCTGAGGTAGCCGCCGGCCATCATCAGCCCGCCGCCGCCACGGGTCCACTCGGCCAGGGCCAGCAGGGGGTTGTCGACGCGCTTGCCCTCGAGGAACACCTCGGGCGGCAGCACGAAGCTGTTGGCGCCGATGTCGGACAGGATGACGACGTCGTACGCCGACAGCGCCTCGACCGTGCGCGGGAACTTCCCCGGCACGTCGTGGGCGTACATCTGCTCGATCTCGATGCCCTCGCTCGCCGCGGCGGCGATGAAGGCGTCCGCGCCGGTGTGGAACGTGGTCGACGAGAACTCGTCGAAGCCCTTCACGTGGGTCGCGGTCGAGATCCAGCTCTCGCCGGCCAGCAGGACGCGGGTCACGGTGTCTCCTCATTCAGGTGGGGTGCGCCGCCGAACAGGCGGCGGGGGTTGTCGGTCATCAGGGAACGCACCTCGTCGGGGGTGAGCCCGTGCCGCTCGAGGCGGGGCGCGAAGTACTGCAGGACGTGGCCGTAGCCCGGCCCGCCGTGACGGCGGTAGAGCGACTTCACGAACACGTCCTGGCTGAGCAGGAGCTTCTCGCCGTACCCGTCGCGCACGAGGGCGGCGAGGTGGCGGGCGTTGTCGTCGTCGGAGGGGCACTGCACGCCCTGGTCGGCGTAGAAGACCTCCATGCCGAGCATGTCGTACTGCACCCACGCCCCGCGGTCGGCGACGGAGCGCTGGTAGTCGGCGTCGGCGCCGGACGGGCCCATGTGGCACAGCACGACCTTGTCGACGTCGGCGCCCATCTCGTCGGCGACGTCGAGGACGTCGTGGGCGAGGCGGAACCAGCCGGGCAGGTGCACCTGGACGGGCAGGTGGGTCTCGGCCTGCGCCGCCATCGCGCCGCGCAGGCTGGTGCGCTCGGCGTCGGTGAAGTCCGCGGAGACGCCGATCTCGCCGATGATGCCGGGGCGGACGCCGTCCTCGCCGTCGCGCAGGTCGTCGAGCAGCCGCGCGGTGACGCCGTCCACGCCGAGCGCGACGACGTCGACCGGGTGCGACGACTCCAGGTAGAAGCCGGTGCCGGCGACGACCAGCACGCCGGTCCGCTCGGAGATCGTCCGCAGCCCCGCGAGGTCGCGCCCGATGCCGAAGCCGGTGGTCTCGACGACCGTGGTGCCGCCGAGGTCGGCGTACCGGGCGAGCTCGGCGCAGGCCACGTCGACGTCGTCCAGCGCCAGGTTGTGGCGGTTGCCGAACGGGTCCTGACGCAGCTCCCAGAGCAGGTCCTCGCTGACCGGGGCCTCCGCGAACACCTCGGGCTCGACGCCGCGCGCCGTGGTGGGGGTCCACCACGACGACACGTCGTTGAGCAGGTGCTCGTGGGTGAGGACGACACCGAGGTCGTCGGCAGGGACCGGCCCCGTCACCGTCTGCACGGTGGCGGTCTCGTCGGGCACGGCCTAGCCCTTCTGCCCGGAGATGCGCCCGAACAGCTTGGCGTTGAGCAGGATCGCGACGATGAGGATGAGGCCCTGGGTGATCGGCACCCAGTAGACGTCGACCCGCAGCAGCACGAGCCCGTTGCTGATCACGCCCAGGGTCACCGCGCCGATGGCCGAGCCGAGGATCGAGCCCTTGCCGCCCATCAGCGCGGTGCCGCCGAGGACGACCGCGGTGATGACCTCGAGCTCGAACAGCGTGCCGGAGTTCGACGACCCGCTCGCCAGCCGCGTGGCGGTGATGACGCCGGCGAGGCCGGCCGCGAGGCCGGTGAGGGTGAGGACGGCGAGCTGGACGCGGCGGACGTCGACCCCGGCGCGCCGCAGCGACTCGGCGTTGGAGCCGACGGCGACGACGTACCGGCCGAAGCGGGTGTGGTTGAAGACGTACCAGCCGAGGGCCACGACGAGGACGGCGATCCACGTCGGGGTGTAGAGCCCGGCGAGCTTGCCGTTGCCGATCGGCAGCAGCACTTCGGAGGTGATCGGGGTGGAGTAGCCGTCGGTGATGAGCAGCGCCAGGCCGCGGACGGCGGTGAGCGCCGCGAGCGTGACGATGAAGGACTGCAGCTTCCCGAAGGCGGTCAGCGCGCCGTTGACGAGCCCGATGCCGAGGCCCAGGACGAGCGTCAGCAGCAGCGCGACCAGCGGGTTGCCGGACTCGGCGAAGATCGCCAGCGCCGCGGCGGTCAGGCCGAGGATCGAGCCCACCGACAGGTCGATGTTGCCGGTGGTGATGACGAAGGTCATCGCGGTCGCGACGATCACGGTCGGGGCCACCTGGCGGGCGACGTTGACCAGGTTGTTCGCGCTCAGGAACGCGTCGGTCTGCACGCTGAAGAACACGAACAGCACGACGAGCACGGCGGTGATGGACAGGACGCCGAAGTTGCGGGTGACGAAGTCCTGCCGGGCGCCCTTGCGGTTGCGCGCTCCGGCGGGGGTCGTGCCGCGGGCGGCGGCGGTGTCGGCACTCATCGGGTCACTTCCCCATCATGGCGGTCACGAGACCGCCGAGGTCGGTCTCGGCGGGCGCGAGCTCGCGGTGGTTCACGCCCTCGTGCAGGACGACGAACCGGTCGGCGACCTCGAAGAGGTCCTGGAGGCGGTGGGTGATCAGGACGACGCTCACGCCGCGGGCGGAGACGTCGCGGATCAGCTGCAGGGTCATCTCGACCTCGCGGGCCGCGAGCGCGGCGGTGGGCTCGTCGAGCACCAGCACCTTCGGCTCGAAGGTGACCGCGCGGGCGATGGCGATGGCCTGACGCTGACCGCCCGACATCGCGCCGACCATGCGGCGGGTGTCGGTGATGCGGATGTGGAGGGTGGCGAGGTCCTTCGCCGCCTCCTCGTGCATCCGCTTGGTGTCCATCCGCCGGCTGAACGGGCGGTAGAGCTCGCGGCCGAGGAACAGGTTGCCGGCGACGTCGACGTCGTTGCAGAGCGCGAGGTCCTGGTAGACCATCTCGATCCCGGCCGCGCGGGCCGCCCGCGGGCCGGAGCCCGCGAGCGGCACGCCGTCCACCCGGATCTCGCCGCGGTCGGGGGTGACCGCACCGGCGAGCATCTTCATGAGGGTGGACTTGCCGGCGCCGTTGTCGCCGACGAGGCCGACGACCTCCCCGCGGCGGACCGTGAGGTCCACCCCGCGGAGCACGTCGAGGGCGCCGAAGCTCTTGGTGATCCCGCGCATCTCGACGCGGGGCTCACCGATCCGGCCGCTCCCCGTGTCGGGCCCGGCGTCGGGCCCGGCGTCGGGCCCCGAGGCCCTCTGCTTGTCGAGGTCCGTCACTGGAAGATCTCGCGGTACGGGTCGACGTTCTCGGACGTCACGATGGTGATCGGGACGTCGATGAAGCCCTGCGGCTCCTCGCCGTCGAGGATCGCGGCGAGCTCGTTGACCGCCTCGACGCCCTCCTGCTTCGGGTCCTGCTGGACGACGGCGGTGACGAGGCCGGAGTCGATGCCGGCGATGACCTCGGCGGTGAGGTCCCAGCCGATGACCTTCGTGTCGGCGTCCGCGTCGAGGGCGGCGACGGCGCCGACGGTGGCCGGCTCGCCGGTGGTGTAGACGAAGTCGAGGTCGGGCTGGGCGGTGACGAGGTCCTGCGCCGCGGTGGCGGCCTGCTCCTGGACGTTCTCGCCGTCGACGGCCTGGGTGAAGGTGGCGCCCTCGTTGTCGACGACGGTGCGGAAGGAGTCCTCGCGCTGGTTCTGGATGAACGAGCTGCGCGCGTCGACGATGCCGTACGACGCGCCGTCGGCGAGGCCCTCGTCGACGACCCACTGGCCGGCCTCGGTGCCGGCGGCCTCGTTGTCGACGCCGACGAAGGTGTCGACGGCGCCGTCCTCGAGCTCGGCGTCGATGGCGACCGAGCGGATGCCGGCCTGGGTGGCCTGCTCGACGGCGGGCAGGACGCCGTTGACGTCGATCGCGACGACGATCAGGCCGGTCACGCCCTGGGAGACGAAGTTCTCGATGTCGCTGTTCTGCTTGGCGGCGTCGTTGTTGGCGTTGGCGATCTGCAGCTCGCAGCCGGCCTCGTCGGCCGCCTCCTGGGCGCCCTCGTTCATCTGGGTGAAGAAGGCGGCGGTCTGGTTGATCTGCGTCATGCCGATGACGCACTCGTCGGCGGGCTCGCCCGCCTCGCCGGTCGAGGACTCCTCGTTGCCGGTCGAGCACGCGGAGAGCAGCAGGGGGACGGTCGCCAGGGCGGCGAGGGCGGTGGTGCGACGGCGGGTCGTCGAGGGACGGGTCATCGGGGGATCCTCTGAGTTCGGAAATCGTTTGCCGAGAGGTTCCGGACTCTGGCAGAGAGCCAGGTCACACGTCTAGGGTCTAACCGGAAATCGTTTGCAGACGTAACAGCGCCGTCACATGGGGAGGTCCGGAGCCGTGTCCCGCACCCGCGCCGCGACCATGGCGGACGTCGCCCGCCTCGCCGGCGTCTCGACCGCGACGGTCTCGCGGGTGCTCTCCGGCACCCGCGCCGTCGACCCCGCGATGGCGCAGCGCGTCACCGACGCGGCCGGTCGTCTCGACTACCGGATCAACCTGCTCGGCCGCGGCCTGCGTCGCACCTCGACGTCCACCGTCGGGCTGGTGCTGCCCGACCTGCGCAACCCGTTCTTCTCCGCGCTCGGCCAGCACCTGGCCCGCGCCTTCGCCGACTCCGAGGTCGACCTGCTGCTCTTCAGCGCCGACGACTCGATCACCACCGAGGTGCGCGGCGTCCGGTCGTTCCTCGGGCGTCAGGTCGACGCCCTGGTGCTCATCCCCGTGCACGAGGAACGCAGTGCCGAGGCGGTCGCGCTCGCGGCGTCGTCGGTGCGCACGGTCCAGCTCGACCGGCGGGTCCCGGGCACGGCGGCGTCGTACGTCGGGGTGTCGAACCGCGACGGCGTCGCCCTCGTCCACGACCACCTCGCCGCGGCCGCCGACCTCGACGCCCAGCCGGTGACCTACGTCGGTGCCGTGCCCGACAGCTCCTCGGCCCACGAGCGGCTGGACGCCGTCCGCCGCTGGTTCGGCGCGGACGTCGACTGCCTGCTGGGCGACTTCTCGGCCGCCTGGGGACGCGAGGCGGCCTCACGCCTGCTGGGGGACGGCGCCGCCGCCGGCACGCTCGTCTGCGCCGCGGACGTCATCGCCGCGGGCGCGGTGGCGCACCTGCTCTCCGCCGGGCACCGCGTGCCCGACGACTTCCGCGTCACCGGCTTCGACGGCGTGGGCGCCGAGCTGACGCACCCGTCGTTGACGACGGTGCGTCAGCCGGTCGAGGTGATGGCGGCGGCTATCCGCGACCTCGTCGTGTCGGAGGAGGACGCCTCCGCGCGCTGGTTCGAGCCCACGCTGGTGGTGGGCGGCACGAGCCCCGCGTAGACGCCGAGTCGGCCGATCAGGCGTGGCCGGCGGAGGCCTCCGGCCCGTCGACCTCCTGCGGCTTGTCGTCCGGGGTGGCGGCCCGCTCGGCCTCCTCCTCGGAGATGGTCACGCCCGCGACGGGGTTGCCGCCGCTGGTGCCGGCGTCCTCGTGGTCGGTGCCGGTGGCGTCGGTGCCGGTGGCGTCGGCGCGGGGCTTCTCGGCGTCGCCGCCCTGGTCGGTGTGCTGGTCGGGGGTGCTCATGGACCCACCGTAGGACCAGCCGCCGCAGTCACGACCTCCACCGTCTGCCGCGCGATCTCCCACTCCTCGTCGGTGGGGACGACGAGCACGGCGACCGCGGCTTCGTCCGGCGAGATGCGGGTCGCGGACGACGGCCCGCGGGCGGCGTCGTTGCGCCCGGCGTCCACCTCGATGCCGAGGTGGGCCAGCCCGGCGAGCGCCCGGGCGCGGACGGGTGCCGCGTTCTCCCCCACCCCGCCGGTGAGGACGACGGCGTCGAGCCCGCCGAGGGCGGCGAGGTAGGCGCCGACGTACGCGCGGACGCGGTGGCAGTAGACGTCGAGCGCGAGCTCGGCGTCCGCGCTGCCCGCCTCGGCGGCCGCGACCACGCCCCGCACGTCGTTGTCGCCCGCGAGCCCCCGCAGCCCGGAGGACGCGTTGAGCGCCCGGTCGACGTCGTCCGCGGAGAGGCCGAGCTCGCGGCGCACGTGGCCGAGGACGGCGGGGTCGAGGTCGCCGGAGCGCGAACCCATGACGAGGCCCTCCAGCGGGGTCAGGCCCATGGAGGTCTCGACCGAGCGGCCGCCGTCCACCGCGGTCGCCGAGGCGCCGTTGCCGAGGTGCAGCACGATCTGCTTCGTCTCCTCGATCGGTCGGCCCAGGGCCGCGGCGGCCGCGCGGGAGACGAACGCGACGGAGGTGCCGTGGAAGCCGTAGCGACGCACCCCGGCCTCCCGCCACGCCGCGGGGACGGCGTAGGTGTGGGCGGCCACGGGGAGCGTGGCGTGGAACGCGGTGTCGAAGACCGCCACGTGCGGCAGGTCGGCGAAGAGCCGCCGCGCGGCCTCGAGACCGACCGCGTTGGCGGGGTTGTGCAGGGGCGCGAGCGGTGCGAGCCCGTGGACGGCGGCGACCAGGTCGTCGTCCACCAGCACGGGCTCGGAGAAGCGGGTGCCGCCGTGGACGACGCGGTGCCCGACGGCGACCAGCCCGAGGTGGGCGAGGTCGGGGCCGTGGGCGGCGAACGCGTCCAGCGCAGCCGCGACGGCGGCCTCGTGGTCGGCGACGTCGACCTCGACGACGCGCTCCTCGCCGTCGACGGCGTGGACGACGCGGCTGCCGGGCTCGCCGATCCGCTCGACGAGACCGGAGGCGGCGACGGTGCCGTCGTCGGCGTCGACGACGCGGTACTTCAGCGACGAGGACCCGGTGTTCAGCACCAGGACGGGGGCGCTCACGAGGCGCCCATCTCCTGCGCCTGGATCGCCGTGATGGCCACGGTGCCGACGATGTCGCGCACGTCCGCGCCCCGCGACAGGTCGTTCACCGGCTTCGCCAGCCCCTGGAGCACCGGGCCGACCGCGACGGCCCCGGCGGAGCGCTGGACCGCCTTGTAGGTGTTGTTGCCCGTGTTGAGGTCGGGGAAGACGAAGACGGTCGCCTGCCCGGCGACGGTGGAGCCGGGCAGCTTCGTCGCCGCGACCGCGGAGTCGATGGCGGCGTCGTACTGGATGGGGCCCTCGACGGGCAGGTCCGGACGCCGCTCGCGGACCAGACGGGTGGCCTCGGCGACCTTGTCGACGTCGCTGCCCGCGCCCGAGGTGCCCGTGGAGTAGGACAGCATCGCGACGCGCGGCTCGATCCCGAACGCGGTCGCGGTCTCCGCGGACGACAGCGCGATGTCGGCCAGCTGGGTGGCGGTGGGGTCGGGGTTGATCGCGCAGTCGCCGTAGACGAGCACGCGGTCGGGCAGGCACATGAAGAACACCGACGACACGGTCGAGACGCCGGGCGGGGTGCGGATGACCTCCAGCGCCGGGCGGACCGTCGAGGCGGTGGAGTGCGCGGCGCCGGACACCATCCCGTCGGCGAGGCCGGTCTCGACCATGAGGGTGCCGCAGTAGGACACGTCGACGACGAGCTCGCGCGCGTCGGCGAGCTCGACGCCGCGGTGCGCGCGGCGCTCGGCGTACAGCGCGGCGAAGCGCTCCACCAGCTCGGGGTCGTGCGGGTCGACGACCTCCACGTCGCCCAGGTCGACGCCGACCTCGGCGGAGCGGGCGCGGACGGCGCGCGGGTCGCCGAGCAGGACGGGCCGCGCCACCCCGCGCCGCACGACGACCTCGGCGGCCCGCAGCACGCGCTCGTCGAGCCCCTCCGGCAGCACGATCCGCTGGAGCGAGGCGCCCGCGCGGTCGAGCAGCTGGTGCTCGAACATCAGCGGCGTCACCGTCGCGGACGGGGTCAGCTCGAGACGGTCGAGCAGGGCGTCGCCGTCGACGTGGGCGGCGAACAGCGCGGTCGCGGTCGCGAGCTTGCGCGGCGAGTCGCGCGTCAGGCGGCCGCGGACGTCGTTCAGCGCCGAGGTGGTCGCGTGGGTGCCGAGGTCGGTGGCGACGATCGGGGTGGCCGAGCCGAGCCCGTCCAGCAGCCGCCCCACCTGCGGCGGGAGGTCGAGGCCACCGTTGAGCACGATCCCGGAGGACCGGGGGAAGCCCTCCGAGCGCTGCGCCATCAGCACGCCGAGCACGATCTCGGGGCGGTCGCCCGGGGTGACGACGACGGCGCCCTCGAGGAGCCGGTCGAGCACGTGCGGCAGGGTCATCGCGGCGACGACGACGCCGGTCACCTCGGTGCCGAGCAGCGCCGCGTCGCCGCTGACCAGGCGGCCGTCGATCGCGGCCGCCAGCTCGCCCATCGACGGGGCGCCGAGGAGCGGCTCGTCGGGGAGCGCGAAGCCGGGGGCGTCGCCGAGCGTGACCGCGTCGCGGGCGGCGGCGAGGGCCCGGTCCATCCCGTCGTCCCCGCCGGTCACCCGGTTCGCGACGACGCCGAGGAGGGTCGCGTGGTGGCCCCGCAGCTCGTCGGCGGTGACGGTCGCGAGGGTGTGCAGCTCGGCGGCCGACAGCCCGGCCGCGCCGAGGGTCAGGAGCACGGGCGCCCCGAGGTTGGCGGCGACGGAGGCGTTGAAGGCGAACTCGGCGGGGTTGCCGACGTCGGTGAAGTCGCTGCCGACGACCACGACCGCGTCGCTCTGCGCGGCGACGGCGTGGAAGCGCTCGACGATCCGTTCCATCGCGGCGGCGGGGTCGGCGTGGACGTCCTCGTAGGCGACGCCCGCGCACTCGTCGTACGACAGCCCGACCGCGTCGTGGCCGACGAGGAGGTCGAGCACGTAGTCGCGCGTGCCCCCACGGCCGTCCCCGCGGACGACCGGGCGGAACACCCCGACCCGCTCGACGCGCCGCGACAGCGCCTCGACGACGCCGAGGGCGACCGTGGACTTGCCGGTCCAGCCGGTCGGCGCGGCGACGTACACGGCGCGAGCACTCACCGGACCCGTCACGGGAGGAGGGCGATCTTCCCGCCGGGGTGCTGGCCCCGGAGGAACGCGGCCGCCTCGAGGGCGTCGGCCAACGGGTAGGTGCGGGCCAACGGGACCTCCAGATGGCCCTCGCGGGCCAGTCGCACGAGCTCGGGCCGGATGCGGTCACGGTAGGCCTGCGAGGCGGGCATCCGCCCGGCGATCGCCCGGATCCCCTCGGCCTCCGCGCGGGCGAACGCCGCGATGGTGACCAGACGCTCCTTCGCGACCAGCGCCAGGGACACGTCGATCGCCTCGTCGGTGCCGACGCAGTCGAGGGCGGCGTCGACGCCGGCCCAGCCCCGCTCGGCCGCCGCGTCGCGGACGCGCTGCTCGAGCCCCTCGCCGTACGTCACGGGGACCCCGCCGTAGCGGCGGACGACGTCGTGGTTGGCCTCGCTCGCCGTGCCGATCGCGTGGACGCCGGCGACGCGCGCCTGCTGCAGCACGCTGACGCCGACCGCGCCGGAGGCGCCGTGCACGAGGACGGTCTCCCCGGACCTCGCGCCCGTCACGTGGAGCATCTCGGCGGCGGTGCTGCCGGCGAGCAGGAGGTTGGCGGCCTGCTCGACCCCGATCTCGGCGGGGCGGTGCAGGACGTCCTTCGCGGGGACGGTCACCTCGGTCGCCCACCCGCCGGTGATGCGGAAGGCGAGGACCTCGTCGCCCTCGGCGACGGCTCCGGTGACGATCTCGGTGTCGGGCCCGACGGCCGTGATCGTCCCGGCCACCTCGTAGCCCACGGGCTTCGGGAAGTCGGCCACCTCGCCGCCGGCGACGTGCTTGTAGTCGGCGGGGTTCATCCCGGCGGCCCGGACGGCGATCGTCACCTCCCCCGGCCCCGGCGGCGGGGTGTCCACCTCGGTGAACGAGAGGACGTCGAGGTCCCCGGGACGGCTGGCGATCCACTGCTGGGCCATGTCCGGGGCAACGGACGACGCCGGGGACCTGTTCCCCCCGCGGCGACTGTACGAAGCCCCGCCCGTGCCCCCATGGGCACCGGCGGGGCCTCGCAACACCCCATGTGCGGGAGGACGGTAAGCAGGTGCCCGCCCGATCTCCTCGGTTGTTTCACGATTCGTTTTGCTGAATCAATGGCTCGTCCGGACCAGCGTCGGGAACATCGCCCGCGGGTACCGCGCTGGCCGGTCATGCAGATCGATCTCACCGGCCGCACGGCGCTCGTCACCGGCTCCAGCCAGGGCATCGGCCTGGCCATCGCCACCGTCCTCGCCCGGGCCGGCGCCCGGGTCGCGCTCAACGGCCGGCGGGCCGACGCCCTCGAGGCGGCGGCCGCGACGGTGGTCGACGCCGCTCCCGGTGCCGAGGTGCTGCGGGTGGCGGGCGACCTCGGGACGACGGAGGGTGCCGCCTCGGTCGTCGAGCAGCTGCCGCAGGTCGACGTCCTCGTCAACAACCTCGGCGTCTTCGGCCAGCTCGACCCGTTCGAGGTCGACGACGAGACGTGGGAGCGGTACTTCCAGGTCAACGTGATGTCGGCCGTGCGGATGCTGCGGGCCCACCTGCCCGGCATGCGGGAGCGCGGCTGGGGCCGGGCGATCACGATCGCCAGCGACTCCGCCGTGGCGATCCCGGCGGAGATGATCCACTACGGCGTCACGAAGACCGCCCTGCTCGGCGTGACCCGCGGCTTCGCGAAGGCGGTCGCCGGGAGCGGCGTCACGGTCAACACGGTCGTCGCCGGCCCGACCCACACCCCGGGCGTGGAGGACTTCGTCGCCGAGATGGTCGGCACCGACGGGAGCTGGGACGAGCGCCAGCGCCGGTTCATGGTGGAGCACCGGCCGGCGTCGCTGGTGCAGCGGCTGCTGGAGCCGGAGGAGATCGCGAACGCCGTGCTGTACCTGGCCTCGGACCTCGCCTCGGCCACCACCGGCGGCGCCGTCCGCGCCGACGGCGGCTACGTGGACGCGATCCTCCCGTGACCGCGACGACCGCGACGACCGGCCCGCGGACCGTCCTCGTCACCGGCGTCCGCGCCAAGACGGGGCTCCCCCTCGCGACGTCCCTCGCCGCGCGGGACGACGTCGTCGTCCGGGGCGGCAGCAGCGACCCGGCGGGCGTCGAGGTCCCGGGCGTCGAGGCGGTGGCGTTCTCCTGGGACGACCCGGAGCCGTGGGACGCGGCGGTGCGCGACGTCGACGCCGTGTACGTCGTCCGCCCCGACCGCCCCGACGCCCCCGCACTGATCGGCAACCTGCTCGCCCGCACCGCTCCCGGCACGCGCGTCGTGCTGCTGTCCGACCTCGACGCGGACCTCGGGGCCGCCGACCGCTGGTCGCTGCGGGTCGAGGAGGTCGTCGCGACCTCGGGCCGCCCCTGGGTCGCGCTGCGCCCCGGGTGGTTCTCGCAGGTCCTCACCGACCCGCGGTTCTTCCTCACCGCGATCGTCGAGGACGGCGAGCTGCCCTACCCCGCGGGCGACGGCGCACTGTCGTGGATCGACGCCCGCGACGTCGCCGCGGTCGCCGAGGTGGCGCTGCTCGACGCGTCGTACGACGGGCGGCTGCTGACCCTGACCGGTCCCGCGGCGTACACGCTGCCGGAGACCGCCGCGCTGGTGTCCGCCGCCCTGGGACGGCCGGTCGCGCACCGGGACCAGACCGTCGAGGAGGCGGTCAGCGCCTCCGACGAGTTCGTGCGGGCCCTCGAGACGGCCACCTTCGAGCGGGTCCGGTCGGGCGCGTTCGCCGTCGTCACCGACACCGTCGCCGAGGTCACCGGCCGGTCGGCGCGGCGGTTCGAGGACTACGTCGCGGAGGCCTTCTCCGCGACCACGGAGAACAGCGGGTCGCCGGCGTAGCGGCCCGACGGGGTGCGCCGCTCGACCCGGGCCGGGGTGAACCCGCCCGCACGGGCGAGGTGGTCGACGACCAGCGCGCAGTGGCCGGCGTCGTCGGTCTCCAGCCAGGCGCGGACGGCCTTGGTCGGGAAGCAGCGGTTCGAGAAGGTGACGACCACCGGCGCCCCCGGGCGCAGCACCCGCGCGACCTCGGCGAGGACCCGCACCGGGTCGACGAGGTAGTCGATGGAGACGCAGCACAGCACCGCGTCGAAGGAGTCGTCGGCGAAGGACAGCGTCGGGTCGACGTTGAGGTCGTGGACCACCCGCTCCGTCGCCATCGGGTTGGCGGCGAGCTCCTCGGCGTTCATCCCGAGCACCGTCAGCCGCTCGGGCCGCCGCCGCAGGTGCGAGACCCACGACGACATGAGGTCGAGGACGGCGCCGCCGACGCCCAGCTCTTCGTAGAGGTCGGCGACGGCCCCGATCGCCGCGTCGTCGATGTGGGTCACGAAGCGCGGCACCGCGTAGAACGCCGCGTCGGGCCCCTCGTCGTACCGCTGGAACCTGCGCTCAGCCATGGTCACGAGCGTGCCAGGACGGCGTGCGCGGCGGCCGGCGCTCGGCGCCTGCCCCCGGCGGGGTGCCCCGGCCGGCCGTAGACTGCGGGCGTGAGGGCCGTTCGCGCGATGGCCGGTGGGCACCGGTCGGCCCGCCGCCTCCCCGTCGTCGTCCTCGGTGTCCTCGTCGGCCTGCTCGGCATGGTCGTGCTCTGCGCCCCGGGCGGCTGCACCGCCGGCGGCGACTGTCCCGAGGGGGACGCGCCGCCCCCCGCCGCTCACGCCGAGGCCGGGCTGCCCACGGGCGCCCACGCCGAGCACGCCGAGCACGCCGAGCACGCCGAGCACGCCGGGCACGCCGGGCACGCCGGGCACGAGCCCGCCGCGACCCTGGCGGTGATGTGCCTGGCCCTCGTCGCGGTCGGCCTGTGGCTCCTGTGGCCCGCTCTCACCCGGAGCACCGGGTTCCTGCGCCTGCCCCGACCCGGCGTCGTCCGACGTCCCGGGCCCGACCCGTCCCCGAGGGGCACCGGGCCGCCCCCGGCCTGGCAGTTCTCCGTCATCAGGTGCTGAGGGGCGCACCGGTCCGTGACGTCACCCCGTGGCGTCCGTCCGACCGCCGTGCCCCGACCCCGCGACCTCACACCTGACACGACCTCGAAGGACTCCCATGGACATGACCTCCCGCGTCCCCGACTGGCTCACGCCGGTCGCCTGGACCTACATCGCCGCCTCGCTCGTCAGCGCGGCCTACCTGGGCTGGGCCGTCAGCCGGCTGCCGCGCGGCTCCATGCACCCGGCGACGGCGCTCGTGTGGATCACCTCCGCGCTGTACCTCGGCCCCGCGGCCGTCGTCCTCTTCCACCGCTACCGCGACCCCAGCAGCACCGCGGCCCGGGCAGGGGCCGGCCCGGCGGCCCTGGGCGGGCTCCCCGGCGGCGGGGCCTCGGCCCTGGCCCACCTCGTCGGCGTGCCGCTGGTCATCGCCTCCGGCCTGACGATCGCGGGGATCGACCTCTGGGTCATGATCCTCGTCATCGGGGCCCTCGCGATCCTCCTGCTGCTCGTCTACGAGCTGGCGCTGACCCGGTCCGCGCAGGCCTCGCGGGCGGCGGAGGGCCGGTCCCGCGTCGCTGTGCCCGCGGTAGTCGCCGCGGTGCTCACGGTGCTCGCCTTCGACGTCGGCATGGGCGGCTGGATGCTCCTGCTGCACTTCAACGCGTTCATGCCGCCCGCGACCGAGGGGACCTTCTGGTTCCTCATGCAGATCGGGATCCTGCTCGGGCTGCTCACCGCCTACCCGGCGGTGGCGTGGCTGGCCGGCAGGGGATCACGCGCGGTCGCGACCTGAACCACGTCGCCGGACGACGACACCGCCGGCCGGCCCCTGCTCGGGGCCGACCGGCGGTGCTGCGTCGACCGCGGTCGACGTCAGGTCCGGATCGTCGTCCTGACCTCTTCGGCGGTGGCGGAGGGATTTGAACCCTCGGTGGGGTCGCCCCCACAAACGCTTTCGAGGCGTTCTCCTTAGGCCGCTCGGACACGCCACCGCGCGGAACGCTACCCGAGCCCGCCGCTCGCGCGGAAACCGAGGGTGGTCCCGCGCGCAGAGGTGTGTGACAGGGGACACACAGTGCGCTTCACTGAGGCGATGACCGACCTCGGCAAGCATCCCGGTCCCTCCGCCGGCGGCACGCGCACGGACGTCGACCAGGCGTTCATGAGCTCCGCGACCTACCGCAGCCTCGGCGAGCAGCAGCTGTCGGCGCGGGAGGAGGCGTTCGAGAAGGGCCGGCGCACGGTCGGCCTGTTCCTCGCGCCCGCGGTGACGCTGGTGTTCTGGTTCCTGCCGCTCGGCATCGACGCCACCCAGCAGGGGCTCGCGGCCGTCCTGCTGGGCGTGATCGTCCTGTGGATCACCGAGCCCGTGCCGATCCCGGTCGGCGGGTTCATCGGCATCGCCGCGATCGTCGTCCTCGGGATCGCCACCGCGGACGAGGCGCTCGCGCCCTTCGGCTCCTCGACGGTCTTCACCTTCATCGGCGCGTTCATCCTGGCCCAGGCGATGCTCAAGCACGGCCTGGCGCGGCGGTTCGCGATGTTCGTGCTGAACCTGCCGGGCGTCGGCAGGTCGTCGTTCCGGGTCATCCTGGCGTTCGGGGCGATCACCTGCCTGCTGTCGGCGTTCGTCTCGAACACCGCGACGGTGGCGATGCTGCTGCCGACCGCGATCGGCATCCTCACCGTGATCGCGAAGCTCATGCAGTCGCAGGGCGTCGTCGCCGAGGACTTCGACCCGCTCCGGCTGCGGGTGGGCGCCGCCCTGATGCTCATGCTGGCGTACGGCGCGTCCGTCGGCGGCCTGCTGACCCCGGTCGGCTCACCCCCCAACCTCATCGGTCGTGGGCTCATCGAGGAGGCCACCGGAGAGCGGATCTCGTTCCTCGACTGGATGATCGTCGCGCTGCCGATCTGCGCCCTCATGTTCGTGGCGCTGGCGGTCGTGCTGTTCCTCGTCAACAAGCCCGAGATCAAGCACCTGGAGGGCATCGAGGAGTGGGTCGCGGCCGAGAAGGCCAAGCTTGGCGGCTTCTCCCGGGCGGAGAAGAACACCCTCATCGCCTTCGTCATCACCGTGACCCTGTGGATCCTGCCCGGCATCGTCGGGATCGTCGCCGGCACGGACTCCGACGCCTACCTCGCGACCGGCGACCGCCTCGACGAGGGCGTCGTCGCCATCCTGGGCGCCGCGCTGCTGTTCCTGCTGCCCACCGACTGGCAGCAGCGAGAGTTCACGCTGCGCTGGTCCGACGCCGCCAAGATCGACTGGGGCACCGTCGTCCTGTTCGGCACCGGCATCATCTTCGGCTCGCTGCTGGAGTCGACGGGGCTGGCGCTGACGATCGGCGAGGGGTCCTTCGACGCGCTCGGCCTCACGAGCGCCCTGGCCATCACGGTCTTCGCCGCGATCCTGGCGATCGTCATCTCGGAGACGACGTCCAACACCGCCGCGGCCGCGGTCGTCGTCCCGATCATCATCCCGATCGCGCTGGCCGCGGACGTGAACCCGTTCGTCCCGGCCCTGGCCGCCACCTTCGCGGCGTCGTTCGGCTTCATGCTGCCGGTCTCCACGCCGCAGAACGCGATCGTCTACGGCTCGGGCGTCGTCCCGATCACGCGGATGATCCGGTCCGGCTTCACCTTCGACATCCTCGGCGCGATCCTGATCATCGTGCTCCTGCCGGTGATGGTGGCGCTGCTCGGCCTGGGAGGCTGAGGCGATGAGCACCCAGCGCATCGCCGTGATCGGCGGCGACGGGATCGGGCCGGAGGTCGTCGACGCGACCCGCGCCGTCCTCGACGCCCTCGCCGAGGTCCACTCGCTCGACCTGGCCTACGACGAGTTCGACTGGTCGTGCCGCCGCTACGCCGAGCACGGCGCGATGATGCCGGACGACGCCCTCGACACCCTGCGGCCGTACGACGCCATCCTGCTCGGCGCCGTCGGGTGGCCGGGCGTGCCGGACCACGTGTCGTTGTGGGGGCTGCTGATCCCGATCCGACGGACGTTCCGCCAGTACGTCAACGAGCGCCCGATGACCGTCTTCGAGGGCGTCGACTCCCCGCTGCGCCGCGCCCGACCGGGCACCGAGCCGGGCGGTGTCGACCTGGTCGTCGTCCGGGAGAACGTGGAGGGCGAGTACTCCGAGGTCGGCGGCCGCATGAACCGCGGTTTCCCCGACGAGATGGCCGTCCAGGAGTCGATCTTCACGCGCGTCGGGGTGTCCCGGATCGCCGAGCACGCCTTCGACCTCGCGAAGCGCCGCACGGGCTACGTGACGTCGGCGACGAAGAGCAACGGCATCGTCCACACGATGCCGTTCTGGGACGAGGTGGTGGCCGACGTCGCCGCCGGCCACCCCGATGTCCGCTGGGACGCCGAGCTCATCGACGCCCTCGCCGCCAAGGTGGTGCTCGAGCCGGAGCGGTTCGACGTCATCGTCGGCTCCAACCTGTTCGGCGACATCCTCTCGGACCTCACCGCTGCGGTCGCCGGCTCGATCGGCATCGCGCCGAGCGCCAACATCGACCCGACCCGGGAGTTCCCGTCGATGTTCGAGCCCGTGCACGGCTCCGCGCCCGACATCGCGGGCAAGGGGATCGCGAACCCCGTCGGCACGCTGTGGTCGGCGGTCATGATGCTCGACCACCTCGGCCACCCCGAGGCGGCGTCCGCGCTCATGGAGGCGATCCGCGAGACCCTGAAGGACCCCGCGACCCGCACCGGCGACCTCGGCGGCAGCGCGTCGACCGCCGAGGTCACCGAGGCCGTTGTCCAGCGCGTGCGGCGGTAGCCGGGCGCGGCCCCCGGCCGCGCTGGCGTGCCGACCCGGCCGGTCAGAGGGCGGTCGTGTCGAGGACGAAGCGGAAGCGGACGTCGTTGCGGGCCAGGCGGTCGAGCGCGATGGCGACCTCCGACGCGGGCAGGACCTCGACGTCCGCGGTGATGCCGTGCTCGCCGCAGAACGCGAGCAGCTCGGAGGTGCGGTCGACTCCCCCGCTGCCGGAGGAGCTCAGACGCTTCCGCCCGCCCAGCAGGCTCATGGTGTCGACCGACAACCGGCCGAGGTAGCCGACCGGGTAGAGGACGCCCTCGGTGTCGACGCACGCGAGGTAGGGCTCCAGGTCGTGCTCGACCGCGACGGTGTCGAGGACGACGTCCAGGCTGCTCGCGGCCGCCGTCATCTGCTCGTCGTCCGTCGACACCACCACGCGCGAGGCGCCGAGGCGACGCGCGTCCTCGACCTTCGCCGCCGAGGTGGTGAAGGCCGTGACCTCGGCGCCGAGGGCGGCGGCCAGGCGGACGGCGAGGTGGCCGAGCCCGCCGATCCCGACGACGCCCACCCTGGAGCCCGCCCCGACGCCCTCGGTGCGCAGCGGCTCGCAGACCGTGATGCCCGCGCAGAGCAGCGGCGCGACGCCGGCCGGGTCGAGGCTCGCCGGGCGTGCGTGGACGAATCGCTCCCGGGCGACGTGCTCCCCCGCGTAGCCGCCGAGGGTGCGTGACCCGTCGTGGCGGTCACGGCCCGCGTAGGTGAGGACGACCTCGGCGCACCACTGCTCCTGGCCCTCCCGGCACCAGCGGCAGTCACCGCAGCTGTCGACGATGTTGCCGACCGCCACCGGATCGCCGACGGCGAAGCGGGTGACCTCCGGACCGACCGCGGCCACCTCCCCGACGAACTCGTGGCCCGGCACGAGCGGGAAGGCCGCGCCGTCGGTGCTGCGCAGGTGGTGCAGGTCGGTGAAGCAGACGCCGCAGTGGGTGACGCGGACAGCGACGTCGTCGGGCCGCAGGTCGCGGCGCTCGATCGGCGTGGGGGCGAGGTCGGCACCGGGGCGGTCGGCGAGCAGGGCGGTGGTGCTGCGCATGGCCTATTTCCTAACTGGTTGGTTTGTTCTGGCAGCGTGACACCGTTCCCGCCGAAAAGCAACCAACTGGTTTGTTCGCTAGTCTGTCCCACGTGACCGCCGAGCCCGCTCCGACGCCGAAGGGCGAGGCCACGCGCCGGCGCATCCTCGACGCGGCGCTCGCCGAGTTCGCCGAGCACGGCCTCGCCGGCGCCCGGGTGGACCGGATCGCCGCCGCGGCGCAGGCCAACAAGGCGCAGCTCTACGCCTGGTTCGGCAGCAAGGACCAGCTCTTCGACGCGGTCTTCTTCGGCTCGCTGCACCGGATCATGGACGAGACCCCGATCGACGCCGACGACCTCGCGGACTGGGCCGTCCGGCTGTACGACGACTACCTGCGGCGCCCCGACCTCATCCGCCTGTCCACCTGGCAGCGTCTCGAGCGGCGGCCGACGGGCCACCTCGTCGCCGACCAGGACCGGGTGGACGCCGAGAAGCTCGCCGCGATCGCCCGGGCCCAGGAGCAGGGCCGGGTCCGCGCCGGCGACCCGCTGGACGTGATGGCCCTGGTGATCTCGATGTCGATGGCGTGGTCGCCGGTCAGCGGGGTGTGGGCCGCGACGGCCGACGAGCCCCCCACCGACCACGAGGCGCGGCGGGACCTGCTGCGTCGCGCGGTCGCCGCGGCGGTGGCGCCGGACTAGCGCCGACGTCCGTCCGGCGTCCAGCCGGCGTCGGGTCAGTCCCGCCGCCGCTCGGCGAAGAACGCGTCGAGCACCGCGGTGCACTCGTCGGCGAGGACCCCGCTGACGACCTCGGGGCGGTGGTTGAGGCGACGGTCGCGGACGACGTCCCACAGCGACCCGGCGGCGCCGGCCTTGTCGTCCCAGGCGCCGAGCACCACGCGGTCGACCCGGGCGAGGACGGCCGCGCCGGCGCACATCGTGCAGGGTTCGAGGGTCACGACCAGGGTGCAGCCGGCGAGCCGCCACTCCCCCCGACGTCGGGCGGCGGCGCGGAGCGCCAGCACCTCAGCGTGGGCGGTGGGGTCGCCGTCGACCTCCCGCCGGTTGTGGCCGCGGCCGAGGACCTCGCCGGACGCGTCGAGCACGACCGCGCCGACGGGGACGTCGCCGACCGCCGCGGCCAGGTCGGCCTCGGCGAGCGCGGCCCGCATCGGGGCGTCCCAGGTGCTGCTGTCCACCGTCCGAGTCTCGCCGACCACTACGCTGCCCCGCATGCGGACCCACGTCGTCGACCACCCGCTCGTCGCGCACAAGCTCACCACGCTGCGCGACGTGGAGACCGACTCGCCGACCTTCCGGCGCCTGGCCGACGAGCTCGTGACGCTGCTGGCCTACGAGGCCACGCGCGACGTGCGCGTGCAGACCGTGGAGGTCCTCACCCCCGTCTCCCCCGCCGCCGGGGTACGGCTGGCCGAGAAGCCGCTGGTCGTGCCGATCCTCCGAGCCGGGCTCGGGATGCTCGACGGCATGATGCGGCTGCTGCCCACCGCCGAGGTCGGCTTCCTCGGGATGGTCCGCAACGAGGAGACGCTCGAGGCGTCGACGTACGCCGAGCGCCTGCCGGACGACCTGTCCGGCCGCCAGTGCTACGTCCTCGACCCGATGCTCGCCACCGGCGGCACGTTGGCGGCGGCGATCCGCTTCCTCGTCGACCGCGGCGCCGACCACATCACCGCGATCTGCCTGCTCGCCGCCCCCGAGGGCTGCGAGCGCCTCGAGGCCGGGCTCGCGGGCCTCGAGGTGCCGGTCACGGTGGTCACCGCGGCGATGGACGAGAGGCTCAACGAGGTCGGCTACATCGTCCCCGGCCTCGGGGACGCCGGGGACCGGCTATACGGCGTCGCGGGGAACTGAGCCCGGCATGACCGAGCCGTCGGCGTACTACCTGCCGGTCGACCCCGACGCCGGCCTCTTCGACTCGACCCCGGCGACGGAGAGCCCCTGGGACGCGGCGTCCCAGCACGGCGGCCCCCCGGCCGCGCTGCTGCTGCGGGCGATCGACGCCACCGCCTCCGACCCGACCGCGATGCCGGTCGCGCGCCTCAGCGTCGACATGCTGGGCGGGATCCCGCAGGGACGCATGCGTACCGAGGCCACCGTCGTCCGCCCCGGCAAGCGGGTGGAGATGGTGGAGGCGAGCCTCTACGCGGACGACGACCTCGCCGTGCGCGCCACCGCGTGGCGGATCCGCCGCGGCCCCGCCACCACCACCGACCACGTCACCGCGGGTGACGTCCCGCCGCTCCCCGACGAGCAGCCGCAGCGCTACTTCCCCGGCACCAGCCCCGACTGGGGCTACGGCCGCTCGGTCGAGTGGCGATTCGTGGCCGGTGGGTACGCCGAGCCGGGCCCCGCCACGGTGTGGGCGCGGCCGCGGATCCCGCTGGTCGAGGGCGAGGAGGCGACCCCGCAGCAGCGGGCGATGGTCGTCGCCGACTCCGCCAACGGGCTGTCGGGCCAGCTGCCGATGACCGAGTGGCTCTTCATCCCCCCGACGGTGACGGTCACCTTCCAGCGGCCGCCGACCGGCGAGTGGATCCTGCTCGACGCCGCAACCACGATCGGCCCCGACGGCACCGGCCTCGCCTCGGGCACCCTCTCCGACGCCGACGGCCTCGTCGCCGCCGTCGCCCAGCCCCTGCTCGTCGCGCGCCGCTGAGGCGGCGCGTGGTTGCGGGTCGTCTGGGTCGCACGGGTCCCGCTGGTGCGCGGGTTTCACCAGCCGGCTGGTGAAACCCCGACTCGGCCCTCGAAACTTCGGGGGCCAAGTCGGGACATCACGGGTCGGCTGGTGAAACCCCCGAGCGCGACCCCGAGCGCTCGCCCGGATCAGCGCGGGACGAAGCGCTGGAGCACCTCGCGTCGTGGGTGCGGACGCGTCCGTGGACGCCACGGGGTGGACCTCACCTCCCCCGCCCGGGGCGACGGCGAACCAGAACCGCGCTCACCCGCCGGGTCGGACCAGCCCGTGCTCGTAGGCGAGGACGACGGCCTGCACCCGGTCCCGCAGCCCGAGCTTGGCGAGCACCCGCGCGACGTGGGTCTTGACCGTCTGGATGCTCACGACCAGCTCGGCGGCGATCTCGGCGTTGCTGCGCCCGCGGGCCACCAGCTCGAGGACCTCCGCCTCCCGGGTGGTGAGGTGCTCGTAGCCGCGCGGCGGCCCGTCGCGGCCGGCGCGCGTGAACTCCGCGACCAGGCGACGAGTGATGGAGGGCGCCAGCAGCTCCTCGCCCCGGACGACGGCGTGGACGGCGGCGACCAGCCGGTCGCCCGGACCGTCCTTGAGCAGGAACCCGCTCGCCCCGGCCAGCAGCGCGTCGTACACCAGCTGCGAGCGGTCGAAGGTGGTGAGGATGACCACGCGGGTGCCGGGCAGGGTCCCGGTGATCCGCCGCGTCGCCGCGATGCCGTCGAGGCCGGGCATCCGGATGTCCATCAGGACGACGTCGGGGCGCAGCGCCTGCGCGAGCTCGACGGCCGTCGCGCCGTCGGGCGCCTCGCCCAGGACGGCGACGTCCGGCTCGGGCTCCAGCAGCATCCGCAGGCCGGCCCGCACGAGGTCGTGGTCGTCGGCGAGCAGGACGCCGATCATCCGACACCGACCGGGCACGCCGCGGGCGCCGGGACCTCCGCGACCACGCGGAACCCGCCGTCGTCGGGCCCCCAGCGCAGCGCACCGCCCCGCTCGGCGAGGACGGCGGCCAGGCCGGCCAGCCCGGTGCCGGACCCGCGCACCGGCGGCTGGCCGGCGCCGGGCGCACGACCGGTGTCCCTCACGTCGACCCGCCAGCCGGCTCCCGACCGGGCCACGACCACCGACGCGGTGGCCTCCGGCGCGTGCCGGGCCACGTTCACGAGCGCCTCCCGGACGACCCGGTGCACGAGGGCGCCGGCGGCACCGCGGGGTGGCGGCCCCGGCTCGGTCGACGCGGTGGTCGCCACCCCGACGAGCCGCCCGAGGGCACGGATGCGCGAGGCGTCGAGGACGTCGTCGTCGGCGAGGGCGTCGAGGCCGTCGCGGAGCTCGGCCACCCCTCCCGCCGCGGTCGCCGCGATCGTCGCGAGGGCCTCCGCTGCACCGGCGGGGTGACGGCGAGCCGCCGAGGCCTGGAGGCAGACGACGGTCAGCGTGTGGGCGACGGTGTCGTGCAGCCGGCTCGCCAGCGCCTGCCGCTCGCGAGCCGTCGCCAGGCGGGTCGCGGCGTCGCGGCCCGCCGCGAGGGCGTCCACCACCTCCGCCGTACGCCGGGCCCGGGCGTGCCACCCGGCGGCGAGGCGCCCCAGCAGCACCGTGGCGGTGAGCCAGGCGACGACCATGACGTCCTCGGCCGGACCGGCCTCGTCGACGTCGACCGCCGAAAGGTGTCCCAGCAGCAGGGCGGACGCGACCGTGGCGAGCCACGTCGGGACCCACCACCACGAACGGGACCAGGCGCCGAGCGAGTAGACGAGCACCGACAGCAGGGCGATGCCGGTCACCGTGGCGGGCACGGGCGTCAGCCACGCGGTGGCGGCCGCGGCGGCGACGAGGAGCACGAGGGCGGCGAGGACCGGCCGGGAGCGGCGGAGCACCAGGGGCGCGGCCACCAGCACCCCGGCCAGGGCGCACAGCCACGACGGCCCACGGGCCAGCGGGTGGACGACCATCTCGACCGCGACGGCGACGCCGATCGCCGCGGCCAGGCCCAGGTCCGCCCACGACGGACGCGGCGCCGGGGCGGCGTCCTGCGCCTGCGACGTCGACGCGGGCGGCTCCGGCGCGGCGAGGGAGCCGAGGACGTCGCGGACCTCGTCGAGCGCCCCCCGGGCCTCGGACTCCAGGACCGCCAGGGCGCCGGCGTCGCCGACCCGGCGCGCTCCGTCGGCGCGGACGGCGATCGCGGCGAGACGCTCGGTCACGCCGACGTGCACCTGCTGCTGCACCCGGGCCTGCTCCTCGAGGCGGGCCGCCAGGACGGCCTGCCGCTCCTGCTCCTCGAGCTCGTCCGCGAGGGCGCGCAGCCGGTCGACCTGCGCCGCGCGAGCGGTGACGACCCGGCCGGCGGCGGCGGGCCCGGCCACGAACGCCAGGAAGAACACGGCGTCGTCCAGCGGGTGGTACGCCGCGCCGCTGAGCTGGCTGACCGCGCAGAGGCACCCCGCGCTCACCGGCACCATGAGCAGCGCGACCCGCGGTCCGAGCCACGCACCGGCCGCGTACCCGGCGATCGCGGCGAGGAGGGTCAGCACGACCCCGTCGACCAGCAGCGGCCACCCCGCCGCGAGGGCGACGAGCGGCGTCAGGGTCACCAGCGCGACCACGACCCACGCGACGGCGGACGGGACGGGCCGGGACACGGAGCCGAGCCTAGGCAGCGACGACCCCGTCGCGCCTCACTCCGCAGAGTGACGCGGACTGACGCGGACTGACGCGAGGTGACGCGGGGAGGCCGGGCCCGGCGGCCGCTACAGCTTCTTGACCCCCGCCAGCACCTCGGTCAGCGACTCGCGCGCGTCGCCGAACAGCAGCATGGTGCCGGGCTGGTAGAGCAGCTCGTTCTCGATGCCGGCGAAGCCGGGACGCATGGACCGCTTGAGGAAGACGGTCTGCTTGGCCTTGTCGGCGTCGAGGATCGGCATGCCGTAGATCGGGGACGACTTCTCGGTGCGCGCGGCGGGGTTCACCACGTCGTTGGCGCCGACGACGAGGACGACGTCGGCGGTCGGGAAGTCGCCGTTGATCCGGTCCATCTCACGCAGCTGGTCGTAGGGCACCTGCGCCTCGGCGAGCAGCACGTTCATGTGCCCGGGCATGCGCCCGGCCACCGGGTGGATCGCGTAGTCGACACGGACGCCGCGCTCGGCGAGCAGGTCGACGAGCTCGCGCAGCGTGTGCTGGGCCTGCGCGACGGCGAGGCCGTAGCCGGGGACGACGATCACGCGGTCGGCGTACGCCAGGGTGATGGCGACGTCCTCCGCCGTCCCGGAGCGCACGGGACGGTCCGAGGCGGTGGTCGAGCCGAGCGTCGAGCCGCCCTTCAGGGCGCCGAAGAGGATGCCCGAGACCGACCGGCCCATCCCGTTGGCCATCAGCAGCGTGAGGAAGGTGCCGGACGCACCGACCAGGGTGCCGCCCACGAGCAGCACCGTGTTGCCGAGCAGCCAGCCGGAGCCGGCGACGCACAGGCCGGTGAAGGCGTTGAGCAGCGAGATGACGATGGGCACGTCGGCCCCACCGACCGGCAGCACGAGCAGGACGCCGAACGCGAGGCCGAGCAGCGCGAGGACGAACCCCAGCCACAGCGACTGGCCGCCGACGGTCAGCCACACGGCGCCCGCGAGCGCCAGGACGAGGACGCCGACCACGGCGACCGGCAGGCCCGGGAACACCACCGGGCGGGAGGTCATGAGCTCCTGCAGCTTGGCGAAGGTGACGACCGAGCCGGCGAACGAGACCGTGCCGACGACCACGGTGAAGGCGGTGATGGCCCAGGTGTCCCAGCCGAGGACGTCGAGGTCGGCGTAGGCGAGGAACTCCTCGAGCTCCACCAGCGCGACCAGCGCGGCGGCGCCGCCGCCGACGCCGTTGAAGAGCGCCACCATCTGCGGCATCTGCGTCATCTGCACCCGCTGGGCGCCGAGGACGCCGAGCACGGTGCCGACCACGATCGCGCCCACCATCAGCAGGACGTTGTCGAGGTCGAGGTAGAGGAACGGCAGCAGGCAGGCGACCGTCGCGGCGACCGCGCCGACGAGGTTGCCGGCGCGGGCGGTCCGGGGGCCCGACAGGCCCTTGAGCGCGAGGATGAACCCGACGGCGCAGAGCAGGTAGACCAGCTGCACCCAGGTCGGCGCCGCCATCACGGGCGGCCCTTGGCGCCGGACGCCGGACGGCGGCGCGAGAACATCTGCAGCATCCGGTCGGTCACGACGAAGCCGCCGACCATGTTGATGGTGGCGAGCACGATCGCCAGGGTGCCCAGCGCGACGAACACCGGCTCGTCCGTCGACCCGGTGACGAGGATCGCGCCGAGCAGGATCACGCCGTGGATCGCGTTCGCGCCCGACATCAACGGCGTGTGGAGGGTCGAGGAGACCTTCGAGATGACCTCGACGCCCACGAACACGCTGAGCACGAGGATGGTCAGGAGCTCGATCACAGGGAACCGCCTTGCAGGACCGCTCGGGTCATCTCGTGGACGACGACGCCGTCCTTGACGACGCAGGACTTCGCCACGACCTCGTCCTCCATGTCGGGGGCGAACCGCAGCACCCTCTCGCCGGGCGGGCCCGGGGGCCCGGGCGGCGGCGGGGTGTCCGCGGCGGCCTCGTCGCCGGGCCCGGCCGCGCCGGCGCCCGGGTCGGCGGCGGGCGGCTCGTCGGTGGTCATGAGGGTGACGAGGGCGAGCAGGTTCGCGGCGTACAGGCGGGAGGCGGGGTCGGGCATCTGCGAGGGGACGTTCTCCCCGCCCCACACCTGGGCGTCGCCCACGCGGACGACCCGACCGGGCTCGGAGCGCTCCACGTTGCCGCCGGACTCCGCGGCGAGGTCGACGACGACCGAGCCGGGGCTCATCGCCTCGACCATCTCGCGGGTCACCAGCAGCGGCGCGGGTCGGCCGGGGACGGCAGCGGTGGTGATGAGGGCGTCGGCGGCCGCGACGTGCGGGGCGAGCAGCGCGCGCTGGCGCTCCGCCCGGTCGGTGGTCATCTCCTTGGCGTAGCCGCCCTCGCCCGAGAGGTCCTCGAGGTCGAGGGTGATGGCCTCGGCACCCATCGAGCGGATCTCCTCGGCGGCGGCCGGCCGGACGTCGTACGCCTTGACGACCGCGCCGAGCCGCTTCGACGTCGCGATGGCCTGGAGCCCCGCGACACCGGCGCCGAGCACCAGCACCTGCGCGGGCTGGACGGTGCCGGCGGCGGTCATGTTGAGGGGGAAGAACCGACGCAGCAGGCCGGCGGCGACGATCGCCGAGCGGTAGCCGGCGACGAGGGCCTGGGACGACAGGGCGTCCATCGACTGGGCCCGGGAGATGCGCGGCAGCAGCTCCATCGCCCAGGCGTCGACCCCGCAGTCGCGCAGCTCGCCGATCGTGTCGGCCGCGGACGTCGGCAGGAACGACACGACCGCGGACCCGCGGGGGATGCGCCGCACCGTCGTCGGGGCGAGGGGCTGGACGGCGAGGACCAGGTCGGCACCCTCGAGCGCCTGGGGGTCGAGGACGGCGCCCGCGTCGGCGTACGCCTCGTCGTCGAACCCGGCCGGGATGCCGGCGCCCGGCTCGACGTGCACCTCGGCGCCCATCGCGACGAGGCGGCCCGCGACCTCGGGCACCACCGCGACCCGCGCCTCGTCCCGGCGCGTCTCCCGCGCCACCGCGATCCTCACGGGGCTGAACCTAAGGCATGGGACCGACGGTGTCCCGGTCCCGCGCAGGTCAGCCGCGCACCACGTCCAGCAGCAGGGACGGGGCGACCTCGTCGAGGGCGTCGCGCGACTGCGAGAAGGTGTGGAACCGCAGCCGCCCGACCGACAGCCACTCGGTCGAGAGCCGGACGACGGTCCGGCCGCGCACGCCCGGGGTCCGCTCCACGGTGATGCGCTGGGGCTCCACCCGCTCGCTCTCCCCGGACTCCGGGTCGACGGCGAACAGCTTGGCGGGACCACCCGCGTTGCCGAGGAAGAAGAACCAGGTCCGGCCGCTGGCCGGGTGCTCGAGCATGGTCAGCTGCTGCTGCCTGCGGACGCCGGTCGAGCGGCCGTCGCGCAGCTCGGCCCACTGCACGGTCACGACGATGTTGTGCCCGGCCTGCCACGGGGTGCGGTACGTCGCCCTCAAAATGTCGGCGTGACGGTTGGCCTCGGCCCCGCGGTCCTCCCCGAACGGGTGCTGCACGTCGCCGCGCGGGTCCTTGACCAGGTCGTGGTAGCGCGCGGCCGCCCGCTGCAGGCCGGCGCCCGGGTCGGACGCCGGGTCCGCCGCCGACGCGGGCGGGGCGAGACCGAGCAGACCGCTGAGCAGCACGAGGGCCGCCGGGCCGAGGAGACGCTGACGCAGAGGCACGAAACGGTCCCCATCCTGCTCGACGGGCGACCCCACGTCGCCCTGCGCGCACTCTTGCACAGCGCACGGGTCGGCGACGAGGGTGACGTCGGCCCGGTTCAGCGCGGCGTGCCGACGTACAGGGGTCGTGACGTCGCGACAGGATCGCGCGGGCGGGAGATCGGCCCCCCGCTCCACGAGGTGAACGAGGTCCTCCTGCGATCGACGCGGCGCATCCACTCGGTCGACATCCGCAGGTCCATCCGGCCGTTCGCCCCGAAGTCGTAGTCGACCTCGACCCGGTCGGGCCTGATGACGCGGACCTCCTCGTCACCGGAGTAGTCCTCGAGCTCGACGCGTCCGTCGTTGCCGACGTACACCGTCCACGACCCGTAGCCGAACCGGTCACCGAACTCGGTCCACAGCAGCTGGTCGGGACTCCCCCTGCGCCGACCGTCCACCAACCGGACCCACCGGGCCGTGATCCGTAGCTCACCGCCGACCCTGAAGGGGGTCCTGTAGCGGACCCTGGTCAGGTCCGCCGTCGACTCGTCCCCGCCCGGACGGACCACGTCCCCGCGCGGGTCCTCGACGACCTGGACGTGCGACGGCGTCGCCGGCTCGTCGGCCGCGGTCGCCGTCCCTGGTGCCGTGCCCGGCACCAGGGCCACCGCGAGCAGGGCAGGCACGGCGAGCAACCGGGCCGTCGGTCGGATGGTGCGCATGCGGGTCCTCGTCTCCTCCGGGCGCCCGAGCGCGCCCCCTTCACCCTCTACGCCGCCGGCGACGGATCGGTTGCCCGGCCCGGCGACGCGCGTCAGCGCACCGGTCCGACGTCCAGCAGCGGCGAGTACGGCGATCGGTCGACGGCCCGCCGGGAGAACGCGGCGCTCACGGCGTACACCCGCGGTGCCGTCAGCCACTCCGAGGACACGGTCACGGTCATCGTTCCGCCGCGGCCGAACTGGCGACGGACCGACACCTCCTCCGGGCGCACCCGGGACGGCTCCCCGTCGACGTACTCCCGCACGACCACCCGGTCGTCGTGGTTGGTCGCGAACACGGTCCAGAACCGCTCGCCGGGCCCGCTCAGCAGCGTGAGGAACGCCTGGCGGCGTACGCCGGGGCCCCGGGCGTCACCCAGCGACGCCCAGCGGCTGCGGAGCACCAGGTCACCTCCCCGGCGTGCCGGCGTCCGGTAGGAGACGGCGGTCAGGTCCGCGAGGTCCAGGTAGGTCCGGGGCCCACGCAGCACCACCGACGTCCCCCGCTCGGCGTCACCGCGCGGGTCCCCCTTGGACCAGCTCCGCACCGGCGACCCGACCGTCTCGTCGTCCTCGGGCGCCCCGGCGGCGGCCGACGCGACCCATCGCTCCACGGCCGAGGGCGGGTCGGCGGGGTCGGCCTGCACCGGGGCGGTGAGGAGGCCGAGGGCCACCACCCCGCCCACCAGGGGTGCGGCCAGCATCCGGGCCCGCCTCATCGCAGCGGCCCCACGTCGAGGGGCTTCGAGGCGCGCACGCGGTCGAACGCGATGTTCCGTCGTCCCGAGGTGGCGGTGTTGAGGAACGTGAGGGACCGGGCGCCGAGCCACTCGGTGGACAGGATGAGATCGACGGTGCCGTCACGCCCGAAGTCGCGACGCATCTCGACCTTCTCAGGGTTCACGCGGGACTGGCCGGTGCTGGTCGCGAACCTCTGGACGACCACCCGGTCGTCGGTGTTGCGGACCGTGACGTAGAAGGCCAGGTCCCGGGTCACGCGGAGGGTCGTGAACTGGAGCTGGCGTCGCGCACCCCCGTCACGGGCGTCGGCCAGGTACGCCCAGGTGGTGGTGATCCGCAGGTCGCCGTCGACGCGGGACGGGGTCTTGTAGCGGGAGCGTGTGATGTCGGCGAGGCGCTCGTACGAACGGGGTCCGCCGCGCAGCGGGCCCGGGACCTCGCCGTCACCGCGCGGGTCGCGGACGACGTCGACCCGGCGGGGCTCGTCGCCCCGGGGGGTGGCCATCTCGACGGCTGTCGTCGCGGTGGCGCTCGGCGCCGGGGCCGGCCCGAGCGCGAGCAGCCCGGTGGCGAGTGCGGCCACCACGCGAGTCGCCCTCATCGCAGTGCCCCCACGTCTAGCGGCCGCGAGCGCCGGACCCTGTCGAGCGCCTCCTCGCCGGACCCGGAGATCCCCTGGGTGAAGAACCGGACCCGGTCGGCGTCCAGCCACTCCGTCGACATCAGGACGTCGGTCGTGCCCCCGGGTCCGAAGGTGCGCTGCACCCGGACCTTGTCCGGCCGGACCCGGTCGAAGTCCTCGGTGAGGTCGTAGAGCCGGATCCGGTCGTCGGCGTTGGTGACCACGAAGGCCCAGAACCCGTCGTCGTCGACGTCGTCGAGGTAGGTCACCTGAATCTGGCGCCGGACGGCGGGTCGGCTGGCGTCGCGGAGGTCCGCCCAGGTGTTGGTGACGCGAAGGTCGCCGCCGTCGCGCGACGGCGTCTTGTAGCGGAGCCGGGTGAGGTCGGCCAGACGCGTGTAGGGCCGGGGACCGCGCGCGAGCCCGGTCCGCTCGGCGTCACCGCGGCGGTCCGTCACGACGTCCAGCCGGCGGTCCTCACCGGGCGCGGCGCGGGGAGGCACCGACGACGGCAGGGCGGGCGCCATGGCGCGCAGCTCGGCGGCGCTCGGGCCCTCGCCGGCGGCCGAGGCCGGGGCTGGTACCAGCCCGAGGGCCAGCAGGCCCGCGGAGAGGAGGGCGGCGGCGCGGGTGGCGCGGCCTGTGGACACGGTCATGGTTCCCCCTGGGGTCTCCGACGGGGTCGCACCCCCTCGTGTGGCCGTCACCATGCCCCAGCCCGCCGACAGCAAACCACTGGTCCAGACCAGTGGGTGTGCTCGCCCGGCGCGGCGGGTCCGGCGCTCAGTCGCTCGACGGCAGGGCGAGCGGTCGGTGACGTCGGTGACCCGCAGCTCGTGCACGTGGCGAGCCCACCCGCTCTCGACCCGGACGGAGAACACCTGTCGGCGGGCGCCGGGCTCGCTGCCGTCGCTCAGCGTGCCCCATCGGCTCACGAGGCGGGGGTCGACGCCGGGAGCCGGCGTGGTCCCAGTCGCGGGGACGGCCCGGGGTGCAGGTCTGGACCGCTTCCGCCCACGTGCCCGTCAGCGCGGCGAGGCCGCCGGCGTCGTCCGCCCGGTCGGTCGCGGCCCCTCGTGGTGGCCGTGACGCTCCCACCAGCGGCGCAGCGGGCCCGGGGCGTACCAGTTCCAGTCGCCGAGCAGCCGCATCGTCGCCGGCACGAGGAGCGCGCGGACGACGGTGGCGTCGATGAAGAGGGCGACGATCATGCCGACGCCGATCATCTTGATGAGCACGATCCCGCTGGTGCCGAAGGCGCCGATGACGACGCCGAGCAGGAGCGCGGCGCTCGTGATGATCTTGCCGGTCTTCTGCAGCCCGACCGCGACGGCGTCGGTGTTGGAGGCGCCGGTGTCCCACTCCTCGCGCACGCGGGACAGCAGGAACACCTCGTAGTCCATCGACAGGCCGAACAGGACCGCCAGCATGAGGATCGGGTTGGTCGCGTCGAGGAACCCCAGGGGCTCGAAGGCGAGCAGGCCGGCCAGGTTGCCGTCGGCGAAGATCCAGGTCACGACGCCGAAGGCCGCGGTGATCGACAGGACGTTCATCAGCACGGCCTTGACCGGCAGCACCACGGAGCCGAACGCCAGGAACAGCAGCACGAGCATCACGGCCACCATCACCGTGACCATCGCGGGCAGGCGGTCCGCGAGGCTGTCGATGGTGTCGACCGACTCGGCGGTCACCCCGCCGACCAGGGCCTCCCCGTCCTCGGGACGCACGTCGCGCAGGTGCCGCAGGAGGTCCTGGGAGGCCTGCGACTGACCGTTGCCCGACCAGCTCGCACGCAGCAGGGCGGCGCCGCCGTCCTCGGACGTCGTGTCGAGGACCTGGACGTCGACCGGCGTCGCGCCGTCGGCGCCCTCTCCCCCCACCTCGCCCAGCGCGTCGACGTACGACGCCAGCGAGGTCTCGTCGACCCCCGTCACGACGATCTCGGCGGTCGCGGTCTCCGCGCCGAACTCCTCGGCGAGCGTCGCGGCGGCGACGCGGGCCGGGGAGTCCTCGGGCAGGATCCGGTAGTCGGCGGTGCCGAACCGCGCCCCCAGGAAGGGCGAGGCGACGACCAGCAGCGCCGCGGTGAGCACGACGACCACCACGAGGGGACGCCGCATCACCGCGCGGGCGACGCGGGCCCAGCCGCCGTCCGGGGAGTCCACGGACACGGGGCGGCCGCGCCGCCACGGCAGGCGACCGGCGTCGACGCGCGGGCCGAGGAGGCACAGCGTCGCGGGCAGGACGGTGATCGCGACCAGGACGGCGACCAGGACCGCGACGACCCCGCCGTACGCCACGGACGACATGAAGGCGAGCGGGAACACCAGGAGGCTGGCCAGCGCGGCCGCGACCGTCAGGCCGGAGAACAGGACCGTGCGCCCGGCGGTGACGACCGTGCGGT
This sequence comes from Nocardioides sp. CFH 31398, assembly GCF_022436705.1. GTDB lineage: Bacteria > Actinomycetota > Actinomycetes > Propionibacteriales > Nocardioidaceae > Nocardioides. The sequence goes on from NZ_JAKUHT010000003.1 coordinate 37,662, forward strand.
GGGTCGCGGCGGCCGGGTCGAGGCCCCGGGCGAGCTCCTCGCGGAAGCGGCTGACGACGAAGAGGGCGTAGTCGATCGCCAGCCCGATGCCGAGCAGCGTGATGACGTTGACGGCGAACACCGACACCTCGGTGACCTGGGTCAGCAGCCGGGTCAGCGCGAGCCCGCCCACCGTGGCGAGGAGGCCGACGAGCACCGGCATCGACGCGGCCACGGCGCTGCCGAAGAACAGCAGCGCGAGCATCAGCACGATCGGCAGGGAGATGATCTCGGCGCGCTTGAGGTCCTCGGCGGTCGTCTCCGTGACGTCGTCGAACACCGACCACGGTCCGGCGAGGCGCACCTCGAGTCCGGCGGCCCCCGGGCCGTCGGTCAGCGGGCCCTGCACCTCGTCGTACGACTCCATGAGCTCGCCCTGGCCGTCACCGGCGAGGGAGATCACGACCTGGCCCCACTCGCCGTCGGTGCTGACGAGACCGGACCCCGGCGGCACCTCGGCGTACGACGTCACCTTGACGACGGCGTCCTCGGGGAGCCCGGCGACGGCATCGGCGACCGCCGCGTCGAACGCCGGGTCGCCCGGGCCCGCGCGGCCGTCCTCGGCCCGGTAGAGCGCGAGGACGTCGGCGTCGGAGTTGCCGAACAGCGCCCGCTCGACCTCGCCCTGCCGCTCGCTCTCGGACCCGTTGACGCCGAAACCGCTGTTCGACAGCGAGCCGAACACGCCGACGCCGTACAGCCCGGCGACCAGGGCCACGAGCAGGCCGGAGAGCAGCACCGACCGGGGGCGGCGCGCGACGAGGTACCCCCAGCGGTCGAGCACGGGACCATGGTGCCCGGCGAGGGTGCTGCTCAGTCCACGAGGATGCCGGCCTCGGCGGCCATCGCCGGCGCCAGGTCGAGCAGCTGCGCCGTGCCCAGGGTCGCCCCTCGCAGCCCGCTGGGCGGGCTGACCTCGCCGAGGCGGGCGCCGCGGAGGTCGACGTCCTTCAGCCGGGCACCGCGGACCGTGAGGGTCTCGACCGTGCAGCGCTCGAAGGTCGCGCGCTCGAGGACGGCGTCGGCGAGGTCGAGCTCGCCGACGGTGCAGTCCTCCACCACCAGGTCGGAGACGGTCGAGCCGCGCAGGTTGAGGTAGTCGACCTTGGTGTGGGCCACGCGCACCGAGGAGAGGGTCGACCCGTGCGCGCTCAGCGCCCCGAGCCGGGAGCCGAGCACCTCGCTGTCGCGCCAGACGCCCTCCGCCAGCACGAGCTCGGGGGCGTCGAGGGTGTCCAGGCGCAGGTCCAGCAGGCGGCAGCGCTCCAGGCGGGTGCCGTCGGCGCGGGCGCCGAGCAGCTCGGACTCCTGGAGCGTGACGCCGTGCAGGGTCCGGCCGGACAGGTCGAGCCCCGAGACGCGCAGGCCGTCGAGGCCGTCGTCCAGGTCGACGTCCGCCGAGTCGGTCTCGGCGAGGTCGACCAGGCCGGGCGGCGTGCGGCGGGGCCGCTTCACGCGGCCGCTCCGTCCAGCGGCAGCGTCGCGACGACCTCGTGCCGGGCGCCGCGGCGCGGCCCCTCCCCGAGGTGGGAGGCGACGACCTCGACCTCGTCCGCGCGCCAGTCCGGGCCGGCGTACGCGTCGAGGAGCTTGACCCAGTCCGAGACCTGGCTCGGCCGGCCGAGCCGGGCGAGCGTCAGGTGCGGCCGGAAGCGGTCGCCGTCCACCACCGCGCCGGCGCGGGAGCAGGCGCGGCGGCAGGCGGCCGCCAGGTCGTCGAGCCCGGCGCGGTCGCCGGCGAGGTCGCCCCACAGCACCTTGGCGCCGTCCGCGTGCGGGAACGCCCCGCCCCCGTCGACGCGCAGGTCGAGCGGGGCCCGCCGGGACGCGGCCTCCCCGACGCGCTCGACCAGGTCCTCCACCCGCCAGTCGTCGACGTCGCCGCAGAACGCGAGGGTGAGGTGCCACTGCTCGACCGGCGTCCACCGCCACCCGGTGGACGGCGCCGCGTCGCGCCGGGGCTCGAGGAAGGTCGCGAGGTGCTCCACCACCTCCGGGGCCGGTCGCAGGGCGACGAAGATCCGCACCCCGCGACGGTAGTCCGTGACGGGGACGCTCGGCGGGGACTACCCCTCGTGGCCTGCGGATACCGTGACGCGCATGGCCCGCAACATCGCGACGACCGACCACGTCGACCTGGAGGGGCTGCTGGACTTCGTCCGGCCCCGCCACCACATGGTGCTCATCACCACCCGCAAGGACGGCGCCCCGCAGTCCTCCCCCGTCACCGGCGGGGTCGACTCCGAGGGCCGGATCGTCATCGCGACCTACCCCAAGCGCGCCAAGACCGCGAACGCGCGGCGCAACGCCACGGGCAGCGTGCTGGTGCTCTCCGACGAGTTCGACGCCGCCTGGGTGCAGGTCGACGGGGACATCGAGGTCCTCGACGTGCCCGACGCGGTCGAGCCGCTGGTGGAGTACTTCCGCTCCATCGCGGGCGAGCACAGCGACTGGGACGAGTACCGGCAGGCCATGGTCGACCAGGGCAAGTCCCTCATCCGGCTGACGCCGACCCGCTGGTCGCCCATCGCGACCGGCGGCTTCCCGCCGGAGCTCGCCGACGACTAGGCCGTCGTCGTCCCAGCACCGGGACACGACACACGCGCGCAACACGGGCGCGCGACCATGGCGGCCATGAGCTCCACACGCCAGGACCGCCCCGACGTCGACGCGCTGCTCGAGGCCGACCGCCGCGACCTCGACCCGGCGCTCTTCGCCGGCGGGGTGTCGTCGGAGGACTCCCACACCGTCCTGCGCGCCTCGGTACGCCGGCTCGCGGCGCTGCTGGGCGAGGCCCTGCGCCGCCACGAGGGCGACGACCTGCTCGACCTCGTCGAGCGCGTGCGGCGCCTCGCGCGGCAGCCGGACGACGCCGAGCTGCGCGCCGTCCTCGACGAGGTGGACGCCCCCACCGCCGTCGTCCTGGCCCGCGCGTTCACCGGCTACTTCCAGCTCGCGAACGTCGCCGAGCAGCTGCAGCGCGGGCGCGAGCTCGAGGCCGGCGAGGTCGGGCCGCTCGCCGCGACCGTCGACCGGATCGGGGCCGCCCTCGGCGACGGGTCCCTGACCCCCGACCTGCTCGCCGAGATCCTCGATCGTGTCGAGTACCGCCCCGTCTTCACCGCCCACCCCACCGAGTCCAGCCGACGCTCCGTGCTGCGGCTCCTCGCCCGCATCGCTGGCGTCGTCGACGACCTCGACGACCCCCGGCGCTCGGGCCGGTACGCCGAGCGCGACGAGCAGCGTCTCGCCGAGCTGGTCGACCTGCTGTGGCAGACCGACGAGCTGCGGGTGGTCAAGCCGCAGCCGCAGGACGAGGCCCGCACCGCCGTCTTCTTCCTCCGCTCCCTGGCACGCGACGTGGTGCCCGAGGTGATGGCCGAGCTCGACCACCGGCTCGCGGCGATCGACGTCCACCTGCCCGCGACGGCGCGGCCCCTGCGGTTCGGGTCCTGGGCCGGCGGCGACCGCGACGGCAACCCCCACGTCACCTGCGCGGTCACGCTCGACGTGCTGCGCCTGCAGCACTCCGCCGGTCTCGCCGAGCTGGTCGAGCTCGTCGAGCAGGCGCTGGCGGAGATGACGCCGTCCACGCGCGTCGTCCGGGCCAGCGAGGCCCTGCTGGCGAGCCTCGAGCGCGACGCCGAGGCCCTGCCCATCACCTGGGAGTCCGTGCGCCGCCTCAACGCGGAGGAGCCCTACCGGCTCAAGCTCAGCTTCGTGCGGGTGCGGCTGCTGCGCACCCGCGACCGCCTCGCGCACGGCACCCCGCACGAGCCGGGCCGCGACTACGCCGGCATCGGCGAGCTCGTCGAGGACCTGTCGCTCGTGCGCGAGTCGATGCTCGCGGCCGGCGACCGCCTCACCGGCGACGGGACCGTGCTGCGCCTGCTCCGCACCGCCGTCACCCTCGGCGCCGGGCTCGCCACCCTCGACGTCCGCGAGCACTCGGGGCGCCACCACCGCGCCCTCGCCGAGCTGTACGACCGCCTCGGCGAGGACGGCACGCCGTACGCCGACCTTGACCGCGAGCAGCGCATCGAGCTGCTGTCGGCGGAGCTCGCCTCCCCGCGCCCCCTCACCGGCGCGTCGCTGGGCGGGCCGGGCGGGCTCGACGGGCTGGACGAGGACACGGCCGGTTGCCTCGACCTGATGCGCACGATCCGGACCGCCCTCGACACCTACGGCCCGGAGGTCGTCGAGACCTACATCGTCTCCATGACCCACGACGTCGACGACCTGTACGCCGCCGTCGTCCTCGCCCGGGAGGCCGGGCTCGTGGACCCCGGCTCGTCGTCGCGACCCGCGACCGCCCGGATCGGCTTCGCGCCGCTGTTCGAGACCGTCGCCGAGCTGGAGATCGCCGGACCGCTGCTGGAGAAGCTGCTGGGCGACCCGTCGTACCGCCGGCTCGTGGCCGCCCGGGGCGACGTGCAGGAGGTGATGCTCGGCTACTCCGACTCGTCGAAGGACGCCGGGATCGCGGCCTCGCAGTGGCAGATCCACCGCGCCCAGCGGGCGCTGCGCGACATCGCGGCCCGCCACGGGGTGACGTTGCGACTGTTCCACGGCCGCGGCGGGTCGGTCGGTCGCGGCGGCGGGCCGACGGCGGAGGCGATCCTGTCGCAGCCGAACGGCACCCTGGACGGCCCGATCAAGATCACCGAGCAGGGCGAGGTGGTCTCGGACAAGTACGCCCTGCCGACGCTCGGCCGGCACAACCTCGAGTCCGCGCTGGCGGCGGTGGTGGAGGCGTCGGTCCTGCACCGGACGTCCCGGCTGCCCCACGACCTCCTGACGACCTGGAACGACACGATGGACGAGGTCGCCGCCGCCGGGCAGGAGGCGTACCGCGCGCTGGTCCGCCACCCCGACCTGCCGTCGTTCTTCACCACGGTCACCCCCGTCGACGAGCTCGGCGGCCTCAACATCGGCTCGCGGCCCTCGAAGCGCCCCGGAGGCGTCGGCGGCATCGAGGACCTCCGCGCGATCCCCTGGGTCTTCGGCTGGACGCAGGCGCGGATCATCCTGCCCGGCTGGTACGGCGTCGGCTCCGGCCTCGTGGCCGCGCGGGAGGCCGGGCGTGCGGACACGCTGCGCGAGATGGTGCGGCACTGGCCGTTCTTCCGCACGTTCCTGTCGAACGTGCAGATGACGCTGGCGAAGACCGACCTCGACATCGCCGCGACGTACGTCGACGCGCTCGCCGCACCCGACCAGCGCCACCTGTTCGACACCATCCGCGCCGAGCACGCGCGCACGGTCGAGGAGGTGCTGGCGGTGACCGGGCAGTCGACGCTGCTCGAGTCGGCGCCCACCCTGCGCCGGACGCTCGAGCTGCGCGACTCCTACCTGGCGCCGCTGCACGCCCTGCAGGCCTCGCTGCTGCGTCGTACCCGGCAGACGCCGGAGGGCGCGGAGGTCGACCCCGACCTCCGCCGCGCGCAGCTCCTCACCATCAACGGCATCGCGGCGGGTCTGCGCAACACGGGGTGAGCCCCGGCCGATGACTCCACGGGGCCGCGCCGGTCGGTCCCCGCATGAGCATCGTGAGAGACCTGTACAGCGTCACCGTCGAGGTGACCGACACCGACCGCGCCCTGGCGTTCTACCGCGACGTGCTGGGCTGCGAGGTCCGCCTGGACGTCGAGGTGTGGCCCGGCGCCCGTCTCGTCGAGGTGGTGCCTCCGGGAGCCTCGGTGCCGGTCGCGCTCATCACGCGCGACTCGGGCCTGCCGATCGGCGTGCGGTACGTCGTCGCGGACGCCGACGCCGCCCATGCGGCGCTCGTCGCGGCCGGCGTGCAGCCGCACAGCGAGGTGCTGCACATGGACGGCGCGCCGCCGATGTTCGCGTTCGACGACCCCGAGGGCAACACGGTGATCCTGATGCAGGGCTGAGCCTCAGGCGACCGTGCCGTGCAGCAGCGCCATGCGGCTCGCCGGGGTGGTGCCGGTGAGCACCCGCAGCGCCAGGACGGTCGTGGTCGAGACACCCAGGTGACCCGTGACCCGGGCGACGGCGAGCTCGTCGAGGGGCAGGGCACCGGTCGAGCGGCTCACGTCGGGGACCAGGCCGAGGTCGAGGTCGTCGCGGCCCGCCATCATCGAGCGGTTGAACTCGAACTGCTCCCGCGCTCCGTCGGCGGCCAGCTTCCTCAGCACCCCCGCGCCCATCCGACGACCGGTGCGCTCCACGGAGAGGGAGTCGAGGGCGGCGACGAGGGTCGCACCGCCGGCGTGCTCGACGTCCGCCCAGACCGCGCGCATCGAGCCGGCCGCCTCCAGCAGCAGGGCGGCCGCCTTCTCGCCGATCCCGGCGACCCCCGGCAGGTTGTCGCTGGCGTCGCCGCGGAGCGCGGCGAAGTCCAGGTAGTGACCGGCCTCGACGCCGTACATGGTGAAGAGCTTGGCGGGGTCGAGCAGCGGCGAGGCGCCGACGCCGCCGTTGATGAGCCGCAGCACGCGGGTGGAGTCGGAGATGTGGGCGAAGGCGTCACGGTCGGACGTGATGACGATGCACTGCCAGCCGTGCCGCCGGGCCCAGGTGGCGGCGGAGGCGGTGACGTCGTCCGCCTCGAGGCCGGCGGGGGTCACCGTGTGCAGCCCCATCGCGTCGAGCATCGCGGCGCCCCGGTCGATCTGCTCGAGCAGCTCCGGGTGCTTCTGCGCCCGGCCCGCCTTGTACGCCGGGTAGCGCGCCGCCCGCTGCGAGTGCGTGCGGTCGTCGAAGCCGAGGACGACGCGGTCGGGGGCGAAGCGCTCCACCGCCTCGAGCACCTGCAGCAGCATCCCGTGCAACGCCCAGGCCGGTCGGCCACCGCGGTCACGTTGGTCGGACGCGACCCGGGCGTGGTGGGCGCGGTGCAGCAGCGAGGGGGCGTCGACGGCGAGGAGCAGCGGCGCGTCGGTGGGGGTCGTCATGGTGTGCCGCCGAGCCTAGGTCGCCGGAGGCGGGCGCGCGAGGCCCGGATCGGGGTCATGATCGAGCCGTGAGGATCGGACTGGTCGGCGACGTCGAGGGCGAGCTCGCGGTGGTCGTCGACGCCCTGCGCCTCCTCGCCGAGCGCGGGGACGTGAAGCACGTCGTCCAGCTCGGCGACCTGCGCTACGGGATGGGCCCGGACCCCGAGGGCTACCTCGACGCGATCGAGGCCGCATGCGTCGGGCTCGGGCTGCGCCTGGATGTCGTCCCGGGCAACCACGAGAACTGGGCGCTGCTTGACTCGCTCTGGTCGCGTCCAGCCTCCGTGGACGACACCGGCCGGCTGCTGCCGCTGCGGCTGCGGGAGCACGTGACGATGCTGCCCCGCGGCCACCGCTGGACCCTCGGCGGGCGCAGCGTCGTCGCCCTCGGCGGCGCGCCGTCGATGAGCGTGGGCCAGAGGCCGGAGGGCGTCGAGTGGTGGCCGACGGAGGTCCTGCTCGACCACCACGTCGACGCGGTGGTCGCCGACGGCCCGGCGGACGTGATGCTCACCCACGACAGCCCCGGTCCGCCGTACTGCGTGCCCGAGGTCGACCAGATCCTGCACCGCAACGTGCGCGACAACCCGCGGGACTGGTCACCGAGGGCGCTCGCCCACGCCGAGACCGGTATGACCCGGATGACCCGCGCCGTCCTGGGCGTCGCCCCGCGGTTCCTGGCGCACGGCCACTTCCACGTGGCCGGGGAGGACGTCGTGCGCCTGCCGGGGTCCTCCCACGACACCACCGTGTGGTCGCTGTCGGCTCGGGGTGAGCCCGGCTCCGTCCGCGTGCTCGACCTCGACACGCTGGGTCCCGCGCCGGGCGGGTAGTGCGAGGAGCGCCCACGACCCACCCGTCGGAGGTTGAGGTGCGAGGAGCGCCAGCGACCCACCCGTCGGTGGTCGAGGTGCGAGGAGCGCCCACGACCCACCCGTCGGTGGTTGAGGTGCGAGGAGCGCCCACGACCCACCCGTCGGTGGTTGAGGTGCGAGGAGCGCCAGCGACGAGCCTCGAAACCCCGCACCACGGCCACCGGTCGACCCACCGGGTTTCGAGGCTCGTTGCGCTCGCACCTCAACCAGCGGTGGACACGCCCGCTCGCACCACGGCCACCGGTCGACCCACCGGATTTCGAGGCTCGCTGCGCTCGCACCTCAACCAGCCGTGGACACGCCCGCTCGCACCACGGCCACCGGTCGACCCACCGAGTTTCGAGGCTCGCTGCGCTCGCACCTCAACCAGCGGTGGACACGCCCGCTCGCACCTCAACCAGCGGTCGACCCACCGGTTTTCGAGGCTCGCTGCGCTCGCTCCTCAACCAGCGGTCGGTACGCCCCCGCTCGCACCTCTGCCAGCGACGGGCACCTCCCCTGTGCATCTTCCCTGTTAATCGAACATGTGTTCGATTACACTGGGTCCATGACCACCACAGCCATCCCCCTCCGGCCCCGGGACTCCCTCTCCCTGGCCGTGCAGGTGGATGTGCTGCACCTGGTCGTGGACGACCTGCACGCGACCACGGTCCGCGCCGCGGACGCCGGGTTGCTCGCCGAGGTGCACCGCGCGCAGGCGCGGCTGTACGGGCTGCGGCTGAAGCTGATCGCCGCCGCGCAGGCCGCGGACGTGCCCGCCGGCGACGGCCAGGCCTCGACCGCGGACTGGGTCGCGAAGAACACCCGCGGCACCCGGCAGGACTCCGCCCGCGACGCCGGCCTCGCCGGCTCCCTGGCCGGCTCCGAAGGTGAAACCGGACTGGAGGGGACCCGCTCGGCACTGGAGGACGGCGCGCTGTCCGCGGCGCACGCGAAGGTCATCGCCGACGCGATGAGGAAGCTCCCCGCCGCCCTCACGCCCGCCCAACAGCAGGCGTGCGAGGCGCGGCTGGTCGACCTCGCCGCACGCCTCGACCCCGCCCAGTTGCGCCGTGCCGCACGGCGGGTGCTGGAGGAAGTCGAGCCCGACCCCGAGGTCGTCGACGCCCACGAGAACGACCAGATCGTCGAGGAGGAGGACGCCGCCCACGCCAAGGCGCGCCTGAGCTTCCACGACAACGGCGACGGCACCACCAGCGGCCACTTCACCCTGCCGAACCTCGCCGCCGACGCCCTGCGCAAGATCATCGAGGCCATGACCGCACCCCGGCGCCAGCACAGGGCCAGCGGTCGCGACGCGCGCCATGCCAAGGTCGGGCCGCGGGAGTCCAACCCGTTCGTGCGTGACCAGACCGACCCCACCCGTGATCCCGCCCATGCCCGCGGCCTCGCCCTGGCGCAGCTGTGCGAGCACCTGCCCACCGACCACCTCCACGGCGCCGCGACCACCCAGGTCACCGTCCTGATGGACATCGAGACCCTCCGCGGCCACCTACGCGCCGCCGGCCTCGACACCGACCGCCCCATCTCCGCCGGCGAAGCCCGCCGCATGGCCTGCAACTCCGGCATCGTGCCCACCGTCTTCGGCCGCGCCCTCGACGGCAAACCCCGCGTCCTCGACCTCGGCAGGCTCTCCCGACTGTTCACCGAAGCCCAACGCGCCGCCATCACCGCCCTCCACACCCACTGCGCCGCCCGTGGCTGCACCCGACCCGTCGCCTGGTGCGAGCTGCACCACAAGACACCCTGGTCCCACGGCGGCACCACCGACCTCGACAACGCCGCACCCCTCTGCGGCTGGCACCACCGACGCATCCACGACCACCGCTACACCCACGACTGGTACACCGACGGCACGGTCTCCATCAGCCTGCGCACGTAGGGGGCGACCGCGTGCTGCCCTACCGTCGACCCGTGGAGCCGTCGACCGCCGACCGACTCGCGGAGGCCACCGAGGCCGCCGCCCTGTCGGCGCGCCTGCAGCGGCAGCTCGACGAGGCGCGTGAGCGAGTGCTCGTCAGCGCGCAGGCAGTGGAGGAGGCGACGTCCTGGGCCGCCGAGAAGGAGAGGGACGTCGAGCGGCTGCGTGGGTTCGGCTGGTCCGGCGTCCTCGCGAGCGTGACGGGGTCGAAGGACGACGACCTGCACCGCGGGGAGGCCGAGGCGCTCGCCGCGAGGACGGCGGCCGCCCAGGCCGAGCAGCAGCACGCCCAGGACGCTGCCGCCGTCACTTCGCTCCGCGAGCGGATCCGTGACCTCGGGTCGACCACCACGGCCCTCGCCGAGGCCCGAGACGCCCACGAGGCGTGGCTCATCGAGCACGACCCCGAGCGCGGACCCCGCCTCCGCGAGCTCGCCGCCAGCGACGGCGCCCTCGCGGCCGAGCAGAGGGAGGTCAGGGAGGCGCTCGCCGCCGGTCGCGAGGCGCAGGACCGGCTCGTCGCCGCACTGGACCTGCTGCGCAGCGCCGACGACTGGGCGACCTGGGACCTCCTCGGCGGCGGGGTGGTGAGCGGCGGCATGAAGCACGAGCGGCTCCGGCAGGTCGGCGACCAGCTGGAGCAGGCGGGCCTGGCGCTCCGCCGGTTCGACGCCGAGCTCGCCGACGTGCACCGGGACGCCGCCGGGGCCGTCGCCGTCAGCGCCGGGCAGCGGTTCGTCGACGTCTGGTTCGACACCCTCGCCTCCGACCTCGCGGCCAGCCGCCGCATCGACGACGCGGTCCAGCGCACGCGCGCCGCGCTCGAGCGGGTACGGGACGCCGGCCAGCGTCTCGAGGCGCGCGAACGAGAGGTGACGGCGCGCAGAACTGTCGTCGCCGATGAACGGGTACATCAGCTCGACCGATAGTTTGAACGTTCAAACCCGAACACCTGTGGAGGCGACCGTGGTGGAGAGCTGGCCGGGAGAGCCCTATCCCCTGGGCGCGACGTTCGACGGGAGCGGCACGAACTTCGCCCTCTTCAGTGAGGCCGCCGACCGCGTCGAGCTGTGCCTCGTCGACGTCGGCCCGCGGGGCAAGCGACGCGAGACGCGCGTCGAGATGACCGAGGTCGACGCCTACGTCTGGCACTGCTACCTGCCGACCGTGCAGCCGGGCCAGCGGTACGGCTACCGCGTCCACGGCCCGTGGGACCCGAAGAACGGGCTGCGCTGCAACCCGAACAAGCTGCTGCTCGACCCGTACGCCAAGGCGACCCACGGCGAGATCGACTGGGACCCCTCGCTGTTCGGCTACGACTTCGGTGACCCCGACTCGCGCAACGACGCCGACTCCGGGCCGCACATGACCCTCGGCGTCGTCATCAACCCCTTCTTCGACTGGGAGGGCGACCGCGCGCCGCGCACGCCGCTCAACGAGACGGTCATCTACGAGGCCCACGTCAAGGGCATGACCGTGCAGCACCCCGAGGTGCCGGAGGAGCAGCGCGGCACGTACGCCGGCCTCGCCCACCCCGCGGTCACCGACCACCTGCGCAAGCTCGGCGTCACCGCCATCGAGCTCATGCCGGTCCACCAGTTCGTGCAGGACAACACGCTGCTCGAGAAGGGCCTGCGGAACTACTGGGGCTACAACACCCTCGGCTTCTTCGCCCCGCACGCGGCGTACGCCGCCACCGGCGACGCCGGGCACCAGGTGCAGGAGTTCAAGGCCATGGTGAAGTCGATGCACGACGCGGGCATCGAGGTCATCCTCGACGTGGTCTACAACCACACCGCCGAGGGCAACCACCTCGGCCCCACCCTGAGCTTCAAGGGCATCGACAACCCGCAGTACTACCGGCTCGTCGAGGACGACCCGCAGTACTACATGGACTACACCGGCACCGGGAACTCGCTCAACGTCCGCCAGCCGCACTCGCTGCAGCTGATCATGGACTCGCTGCGCTACTGGGTCACCGAGATGCACGTCGACGGCTTCCGCTTCGACCTCGCCAGCGCGCTCGCGCGCGAGTTCTACGACGTCGACCGCCTCGCGACCTTCTTCGAGCTCGTGCAGCAGGACCCCGTCGTCAGCCAGGTGAAGCTCATCGCCGAGCCCTGGGACGTCGGCCCCGGCGGCTACCAGGTCGGCGGCTTCCCGCCCCAGTGGGCGGAGTGGAACGGCGCCTACCGCGACACCGTCCGCGACTTCTGGCGCGGCGAGCCCAGCCTCGGCGAGTTCGCCAGCCGCCTCGCGGGCTCCAGCGACTTCTACGAGCACTCCGGACGCCGCCCGGTCGCCAGCATCAACTTCGTCACCGCCCACGACGGCTTCACCATGCGCGACCTCGTGTCGTACGTCGAGAAGCACAACGAGGCGAACGGCGAGGACAACAACGACGGCGAGAGCCACAACCGGTCCCAGAACTTCGGCGTCGAGGGGCCGACCGACGACCCCGAGGTGCTCCGGGCCCGGGCCCGGGCGCAGCGCAACTTCCTCGCCACGCTGCTGCTCAGCCAGGGCGTGCCGATGATCCTGCACGGCGACGAGATGGGCCGCACCCAGGACGGCAACAACAACACCTACGCCCAGGACTCCGAGATCGCGTGGATGGACTGGGACGCCGCCGACCGGCCGCTGGTCGAGTTCACAGCCGCCGTCGTCAAGCTCCGCCACGACCACCCGACGTTCCGCCGCAAGCGGTTCTTCACCGGTGACGAGGTCCGCGTGCCGGCCGGCGACGAGGGCGACCGCCTCAACGACATCGTCTGGCTGCACCTCGACGGCCGCCCGATGGAGGACGGCGACTGGCACGGCGAGGGAGCCTCGCAGGCGGTCGGCATGTACCTCAACGGCCACGGCATCGCCGGCAAGGACGCCCGCGGCAACTCGATCACCGACGACCACTTCCTGCTCTACTTCAACGCCGACGGCGACGCCGAGATCACCCTGCCCCCGGCCGAGTACGCCGAGGGCTGGGACGTCGTCATCGACACCTCCGGCGAGGTCACGGACCGTGACGGCCTGGAGCCGGGAGCATCGCTCCCGATGTCGTCGTCCAGCCTGCTGGTGCTCCGCGAGGCGCAGCCGCCCGCACCCGAGGTCGACCACTCCGTCGACGCCTCGATCGCGGCCTACGCCGACCGCGCCCAGCCCGTCAGCGAGGGTTAACCCATGGACAAGCCTGTGCCCACCAGCACCTACCGGGTGCAGGTCCGGGAGTCGTTCGACCTCCGGAGGACCGCGGAGCACCTCCGCTACCTGCACGACCTCGGGGTCGACTGGGTCTACCTGTCGCCGCTGCTCACCGCGGAGCCAGGGAGCGACCACGGGTACGACGTGGTCGACCACGCGAGCGTCGACGCCTCCCGCGGGGGCACCGCCGGGCTCGAGGCCGTCGCCCGCCAGGCGCACGCGCTGGGCATGGGCGTGCTGATCGACATCGTCCCCAACCACGTCGGCGTCGCGACCCCCGCGGCGAACCCGTGGTGGTGGGACCTGCTGCAGCACGGCCAGGGCTCGGCGTACGCCGACGCGTTCGACGTGGACTGGGCGGCCGACCCGGGCCAGGACGGGGGCAAGCTCGTCGTCCCGGTCGTCGGGGACGGCGACGAGGGCGCCATCGAGGTCGACGTCGAGGCTGGCGAGGTGCGCTACCACGACAACCGCTACCCGCTGGCTCCCGGCACGACCACGCTCGCCGAGCAGCACTACCGGCTCGCGCACTGGCGCGAGGCCGACCACGGGCTGAACTACCGACGCTTCTTCGCGGTCAACACGCTCGCCGGGATCCGCGTCGAGGACCGTCGCTGGTTCGACGCCTCGCACGTCGAGATCGGCCGCTGGTTCCGGGAGGGCCTCGCCGACGGCCTGCGCGTCGACCACCCCGACGGCCTGCGCGACCCCGAGGGCTACCTCGCCGACCTCGCCGAGCTGACCGACGGCTCCTACGTGCTCGTCGAGAAGATCCTCGAGCCCGGCGAGGAGCTGCCCGAGAGCTGGTCGACCGCCGGCACCACCGGGTACGACGCCATGGCCCAGGTCGACCGCGTGCTCGTCGACCCCGCGGGCGAGGAGCCGCTGACCGCGCTCGAGGCCCGGCTCGCGCGGCGGCCCTACGACTGGCACCAGCTGATCCACGACACCAAGCGCGCGGTCGCCGACGGCGCCCTCGGTTCGGAGGTCCGGCGCATCGTCCGCGAGCTGCCCGCCGAGCAGGTCGGCCCCCACCCCGAGCGTTTCGTCGACGCCGTCGCCGAGCTCCTCGCCTGCTTCGAGGTCTACCGCTCCTACCTGCCCCTCGGCGCCGAGCACCTCGAGCGTGCCGTCGCCGAGGCCCGCGAGCGCCGCGGCGACCTCGACGACGTCCTCGACGTCCTCGCGCCCCTCCTCGCCGACACCGACCAGCCGGCCGCGCTGCGGTTCCAGCAGACCTCCGGCATGGTCATGGCCAAGGGCGTCGAGGACTGCGCGTTCTACCGCACCTCCCGCCTGTCGTCGCTGTCCGAGGTCGGCGGCGACCCGTCGGTCTTCGCGGTCTCGCCGGCCGACTTCCACGCCGCCATGGCCCGCCGCCAGCACACCTGGCCCCACGCGATGGTCGCCACCTCGACCCACGACACGAAGCGCGGCGAGGACGTCCGCGCCCGGATCGCCGTCCTCGCCGAGATCCCCGCCCTGTGGGAGTCGGCGCTCGACCGGTTGCTCGAGGCGGTCCCGACCCCGGACCCGTCGTTCGCGTCCCTGCTGTGGCAGGCCATCCTCGGCGCGTGGCCGTCCCGGCCCCACCCCGACCTGCGGGGCCGGCTCCACGCGTACGCCGAGAAGGCGATGCGCGAGGCGGGCGACCGGACGCAGTGGACCGCCCCCGACGAGGCCTACGAGGCCGCCGTCCACGCGTGCGTAGACGCCGCCTTCGACGACCGCCGGGTCGTCGCCGTCCTCGAGGAGCTGCTCGACGCCACCTCCCGCGCCGGGCAGTCGAACGGCCTCGCCGCCAAGCTGGTCTCCCTGACGATCCCCGGCGTCCCCGACGTCTACCAGGGCAGCGAGATGTGGGAGCAGAGCCTGGTCGACCCCGACAACCGGCGCGAGGTCGACTTCGAGGTCCGCCGCACCGTGCTCGACGCCGTCGCGGGCGGCGTCCGCCCGCCGTGGGTCGGCAGCCGGCAGGACGCCGGGGCCGCGAAGCTGCACGTCGTCCGCTCCGCCCTGCGGTTGCGGCGCCGGTCCCCCGAGCTGTTCACCACGTACGACGCGCTGCTCGCCGAGGGCACCGCGGCCGACCACGTGCTGGCCTTCGACCGGGGCGGCGCCGTCACCGTCGCCACCCGCCTGCCCGTCGGCCTCGCGGCCGTCGGCGGCTGGGGCAGCACCCGGGTCCGGCTGCCGGCCCAGCCCGGGGACGCGCCCCTCGTCGACCGCCTCACCGGGCGCGAGTGGTCCGGCGAGGTCCTGCTCGCCCAGCTGCTCGACGCCTACCCCGTCGCGCTGCTGGCGCCCGCCACCGACGAGGACGACGCGTGAGCCGCCCCGGCGTGTCGCGCTTCGACGTCTGGGCGCCGGAAGCCGAGCGGGTCGACCTCGTCGTCGCCGACCAGGTGGTCCCCATGCGCGGCCTCGACGGTGGCTGGTGGACCCCCGACGGTGCCGTGCCGGACGGCGAGGTCGACTACGGCTACCGCCTCGACGGCGCGGAGACGGTCCTGCCCGACCCGCGATCGCGCCGACAGCCGGACGGCGTCCACGGCCGCTCGCGGACGTTCGACCCGACCGCGTTCGCGTGGACCGACCAGGCCTGGACGGGCCGCCAGCTCGCCGGGTCCGTCGTCTACGAGCTCCACGTCGGCACCTTCACCCCCGAGGGGACGCTGGACGCCGCCCTCGGAAAGCTGGACCACCTCGTCTCGATCGGGGTCGACCTCGTCGAGCTCATGCCGGTCAACTCCTTCGACGGCACCCACAACTGGGGCTACGACGGCGTCGGCTGGTTCGCCGTCGACGAGACGTACGGCGGCCCCGCGGCGTACCAGCGCTTCGTCGACGGCTGCCACGCCGCCGGCCTCGGCGTCGTCCAGGACGTCGTCTACAACCACCTCGGACCGTCGGGGAACTACCTGCCCGCGTTCGGCCCCTACCTGACCGAGGGCCGCAACACCTGGGGCGACCAGGTCAACCTCGACCAGGTGGGCAGCGAGGAGGTCCGTCGCTACGTCCTCGACGACGTCGCGATGTGGCTCGACGACTACCACGTCGACGGGTTGCGCCTCGACGCCGTGCACGCCCTCGTCGACTCCTCCCCCGTGCACCTGCTGGAGGAGATGGCCGTCGAGGTCGCCGCCCTGTCGGCGGCACAGCGGCGTCCGCTGACGCTGATCGCGGAGTCCGACCTCAACGACACCCGCATGGTCACCCCCCGCGAGGGCGGCGGCCGGGGCATCGACGCGCAGTGGAGCGACGACTTCCACCACGCCGTCCACGTCGCGCTCACCGGGGAGACCCACGGCTACTACGCCGACTTCGCGCCGCTGTCCGCGCTCGCGAAGGTCTGCGAGAAGGGGTTCTTCCACGACGGCACGTACTCGTCGTTCCGCGAGGCCGACCACGGCCGTCCGGTCGACGTCGAGCACATGCCCGCCTGGCGCCTCGTCGTGTGCTCGTCGAACCACGACCAGGTCGGCAACCGCGCCCGCGGCGACCGCCCCTCCGACCCCGAGCCCGGCCACCTCGACGACGACCGGCTCGTCATGGCCGCCATGCTCGTCATGGCCGGCCCGTTCACGCCGATGCTGTTCATGGGCGAGGAGTGGGCCGCCGCCACGCCGTTCGCGTTCTTCACCTCCCACACCGACCCCGAGATCGCCGAGGCGACGCGGACCGGCCGGATCGAGGAGTTCGCGAAGATGGGCTGGGACCCCGACACCGTCCCCGACCCGCAGGACCCGCAGACCTTCGCCGCGAGCCGGCTCGACTGGTCCGAGCCCGAGGGCGGACGGCACGCCGTCGTCCTCGACGCCTACCGGCGGCTCGCGCAGCTGCGCCGCACGGTCCCCGCGCTGACCGACCCCGACCTGCGGGCCGTCCGCGCCACCGCGGACGACGACGCGAGGGTGTTCGTGCTGCGCCGCGGCGACGTGACGCTGGTGCTGAACCTGGGCGACGCGGCGTACGACCACGGCCTGGACGGTGCGGCCGAGGTGCTGCTGGCGACCCCGACGGCACCGACGCTCGACGGGGGCGTCCTGCGCCTGCCCGCGGGATCGGGTGCGCTCGTGAGGTTTCAGCGGGGCTGAGCGGGGTAGGAGCCTGGGCACCGCGTCATCCCACCCGAGACATCCGTCGAGGAGGACCCCATGACGATCCAGGTCGTCAAGCGCGAGCTGACCGCTCTGTCGTCGGACATCGACGACGCCGTGGCCGACTCGGTCACTCGCACCATCCCGTTGGCCGCCTCCAGCCCCGAGACGTACGGCGACGCCACGCTGTCCGGCTACGTGGACTCCGCCAAGGAGAGCCTGCAGGCGACCATCCGCGCCATGGCCACCGACGCCCAGGCCGCCGCCGCCAGCGTGCGCGACCAGCTGACCGACTTCTCGACGACCGACACCGGCTCGGCCGACGCGATGCGGCCCGCCGGCGGGGGTGTCCCGGTATGAGCCTGGACGTGAAGGAGCTCGGCGAGACCGAGGACCCCAAGGAGATCGTGCCCGGCGAGCCGGGCCAGGTGCGGACCGCCGCGACCACGTTCACCGACGAGGGTGAGCGGATGACCCGCATCGGCGTCAGCCTGGCCGGGCTCTCGGCGCCGTCCTGGGAGGGCGGCGCGGCGGAGACGTTCAACGCGGCCTTCCCCGACTCCATCAAGCCGTGGAGCGAGATCGGCGGCGACGCGAAGTCCGCCGGTCGGGCCCTCTCCGACCACGCCGGCGTCCTCGGCGCCGCGCAGGCGAAGGCCCAGCAGGCCATCGAGAAGTACAAGGCCGGCAAGGAGGCGCAGGCACGCGCCCTGGCCGAGCACAACGCCGCCGTCGACGCGTACAACGCCAACCTCGGCTCCACCGGCACGCTCGGCGGCGGGGGCGGCCACCTGGCCCCGCCCGGCGCCTTCCACGACCCCGGCATCGAGCGGATGCGCGAGGCGCAGGAGATGGTCGAGGAGGCCCGCGAGCAGGTGAAGGAGTCGGTGGAGACCACCACCACCGCCCTCGCGAAGCTGCCCGGCACCCTGACCGCCGGCGCCCGCCCCGACCCCGACAGCACCTTCGGCGACATCACGATCGCCCTGCCCGGCGGTGAGCGTCCGTGGAACGACGAGGACCTCATGACGCCCTACGGCGACGCGGTCGACGAGGACGGCGACGGTCGCGACGACCGGACCGGCCTCGAGGTCACGATGGACCTCGGCAGCGTCGAGACGCCCACCGCCCGCGTGTGGGGGGCCGAGGGCAGCTTCGAGAACCAGGTCGGCGACGTCACCCTGTCCGGCGACGGCGAGGTCAACGTGCTCAGCGCCAACGCGGGCGCGGGCCTCGAGGTCGGCACGGGCGGGCTCGCCGCGACGGCCAACGCCGGCGCCTACCTGGCGCAGGCGGAGGGCCAGGTCTCCGCCCAGTACGGCTACGCCACGGTCGGCGCCGAGGGCTCCGCCATGGTCGGGGCCGAGGCCGAGGGCGAGGTCAGCGTCGGCACCGACGGCGTCCACGCCGGCGGCGAGGTGTTCGCCGGCGCCCGGGCCGAGGGCGCGCTGTCCGGCGACGTCGGCGGCGTCGGCGGTGCCGTGACCGGTGAGGCCTGGGCGGGCGTCGGCGCGTCCGCGGACCTGGACGTCGGCATGAACGAGGACGGCTCCTTCACCATCGGCGGCCACCTCGGTGCCGCGCTCGGTGTCGGCGGACAGCTCGGCGGCGAGATCACCATCGACCCGGGTGAGGTCGTGGACACCGCCGAGGACCTCGCCGAGGGCATCGGCGACGGCGCGGAGGAGGTCGGCGACGCCATCGGCGACGCCGCCAGCAGCGTCGGCGACGCCCTCGGGTTCTGAGACCGGACGAGACGAGAGGATCACGGACATGGAGCAGTTCCCCGTCCCCATCCGGTTCGAGCTGCCCGGCCCCCAGTGGCGGGCCGTGCAGCCGGAGTCGGTGGGAGTCACCAACGCGATGCTGGTCGCCCTGCGCGACGACACCCCCGGCGACTACACGCCGATCATCTCCTTCAGCGGCGGCTGGCGGACCGACGACGCCACGATGGAGCAGATCGCCGACGAGGCCGTGATGCGGCTGCGCGACGAGACCGGCGACGCCCAGCTGATGGACCGTCGTCGCGTCGGGACCGAGCAGACCCCGTCGTACAGCCAGGTGATCCGGGCCTCCGCCGAGGTCGACGGCGTCCACTACGACCTGGCCCGCCTGCAGGCCCTGCTCGGCCTCCAGGACCCCGAGCAGGAGCGTCGCCGGGCGGTGCTCATCGTCAGCTGCACCTGCCTCGCGTCCCAGCTGGACGTCGTGACGCCCGAGTTCCAGACCCTCGTGCGGGGCCTGCGGGTCGACGAGGAGAAGGCCGCCGGCTGAGTCCCCGGCTGGGCCGCCGGCTGAGTCGCCGGGTCAGCCCAGGACGCCGGTGAGCGCCAGGATCGCCACCACGATCCCGACGACCACGAGGGCGCCGATCACGAGGCCCGCCACGCCGAGGCCGACCTTGGCGGACGTGTTCATCGTCTTCCGCAGGCCCAGGCGGTCGGCGGCGGCCTCGATGATCGCGTTCCCCTCGCCCGAGGCGAAGGTGTAGTCGACGACCTCGCCCGGTCGTCCGCTGTCGTCGATGCCGATCTCCTTGCGGAAGGAGATCTCGCGGACGTTGCCCTGCTGCATGCCCGCCGTCGCGCGCAGCACCGGCCGCGGGACGCCGCCCGCGAGCTCGGCACCGGCCTGCCACTCGACCGTCATCGACCGGTCCGTGACGGTGTAGGTGCCGTCCGGAGCGACCTTCACGATGTGGGAGAACGACTTCTTCAGCGACTTGCGCTGCATCAACGTCCACCACTGGGCGTCGACGACGTCGATCTGCACGGTGAACCCGTCGGGCGTCTCGTCGGCGACCATGTACGGCGTGTCGGCGACGGCGCGCTCGACCTCGGCGGCGAACTGCTGGGCATCGGCCATGGGACGACCCTACTGGCGTCCGTAGCCTGGCCGGGTGAGGCGAACCGCGATCCTCCTGGCGACCGCGACGCTCCTGCTCGCGGCGTGCGCGCCGAGCGGGGACGACGCCGCGCCGGCCACGGAGCCCGAGCCGCCGCGGTCGTCCCAGTCGCCCCAGTCGTCCGAGTCGCCCCAGTCGCCCCGGTCGTCCGAGTCCGCCCAGCCGCCCGAGCCCGGGTCGACCCCGCCGCCCTGGCTCGGCACCCGGGTGCTCCCCGACCGCGGCGACGGCTTCGGTGAGGTCCGGGCGACCCCACCCGCGCTGCGGGAGCGGGCGTTCACGGTCGCCGACACCCTGCCGCCGCTGCCCGGCGGCGGCTTCGCCGCCCGGGTCGCCGATCCCGCGCCGACCGGCGTCCTCGACCGGTCGACCTGGGCGCCCGGCTGCCCGGTCGCGGCCGACGACCTGGCGTGGGTCCGCGTGACCTTCCGCGGGTTCGACGGCGAGCGGCACACCGGCGAGCTGCTCCTGGCCTCGGAGTGGGCGCGGCCGATGGTGCGGGTGTTCCGCGCCCTCTGGGACGCCGACTTCCCGCTCGAGGAGCTGCGGATCACGCGCCCCGCCGAGCTGGACGCCCCGCCCACCGGCGACGGCAACAACTCCGGCGCGTTCGTGTGCCGCCCGGTGACCGGCGGGACGTCGTACTCCGAGCACGCCTACGGCCGGGCCATCGACCTGAACCCGTTCCAGAACCCCTACGAGCGCGACGACCTCGTCGTCCCCGAGCTCGCCTCGGCGTGGCTGGACCGCGACCGGGACCTGCCCGGCATGATCCGCCCCGGCGACGCCGTCGTCCGCGCGTTCGCCCGGATCGGGTGGCAGTGGGGCGGGGACTACACCTCGCTGAAGGACTACCAGCACTTCTCCAGCACCGGCGGGTGAGTCCCGCCGGGCGGGGGCCTAGCGGTCGGCCTTCCGCACGCGCCGCCGCAGCTGCAGGATCCGCGCCGTGCCGGCGAGCCCGGCGACCGCCAGCCCGGCCGCGAAGGCGAGCAGCAGCGCCACGGCGAGCGGCGAGCTGCCGGTGGCGCCGAAGTAGTTCACCTGCACCGACTCGAGGTTCTGCAGGATGAAGACCGCGAGCAGCACGAGGACGACGACCATCAGCACCAGGATCACCCACACGTGACCGGTCGCCGACCCGCGCAGCGGGTCGTCGGGGCTGCCCTTCACCCGGCGCTGCTCCTGCTCCTCCTGCCGCTCCGCCACCGCGTCGCGCCCCGTGGGCTCGGGCGCGCGGTCGTCGTACGTCGGTGCGGGCGGAGGCTGGTTCGCGGGCTGTCCGCCGACGACCGGGTCCTGCTGGCTCATGGGCCCTCCTTGGCTCGCGACCAGCCTAGGGCGTGGGGCCGGGGCCCACGACCGCTTCACCCGCCACGACACGCCGGGCTTAGGGTGGCCTTACCTGACGGTCGTCGGCGGAGCGGAGGAACGGTGGACGAGGCGCCCGGGACCAGCGGCGCCCTCGTGGCCCGCACGCTGCGCCGGCAGGCGCGCCCCCTCGTCGGGGCGCTCGTGATCATCGGGCTGTGGCAGGTCTGCGAGGCCATGGTCCCCGTGATGATCGGGGTCGTCGTCGACCGCGCGGTCGCGACCGGCGACCCGCTGGCGTTCGCGCTGTGGGGCACGGCGACGGCGCTGCTGTTCGTCGTCCTCGGGCTGTCGTTCCGGTTCGGCTCGCGCATCCTGCTGCGCTGCCGGACCGTCGAGATGCACCGCATCCGCAGCGAGATCGCGGCCCACGTGCTCGCCCCCGTCGGCGCCCGCACCGGACGCCCGGTCGGCGAGGTCCTCAGCCTCGCGACCACCGACGCCGAGACGGTGTCCAACGTCCTGCGCCAGCTGGTGTTCGCCGTCGCCGCGCTGCTCGGCCTGACCGTGAGCACCGTGGTGCTCGTCGGGATCGACCCCGTCCTCGCGCTCGTCGTCCTCGTCGGGGTGCCGCTGGTGCTGGCCGGCACCCAGCTGCTCGCGCCCCGGCTGGCCCGGCGCAGCACCGTGCAGCTCGACGCCGTGGGCGACGCGACCGCCGTGGCGACCGACCTCGTCCGCGGCCTGCGACCGCTGCAGGGCATCGGGGGGCAGGACGCCGCCCTGGCCGGCTACCGGCGCCGCAGCCGCGCCGCGTCCGACGCCGCGGTCGACAGCGCCCGCTCCGAGGGGCTGCTGGTCGGCGTGGCCAACGGGCTGTCCGGGCTGTTCCTCGCCGTCGTCGCCCTGCTCGCCGGCCTGCGCGCCGCCCAGGGCGAGATCGGCGTCGGCGAGCTCATCGCCGTCGTCGGGCTCGCGCAGTTCTTCGCCGAGCCGATCCGGATGGCCACCGACCTCATCGCCGACCTCGCCCGCTCCCGCGCGGCCGCCGGCCGCGTGGTCGACCTCCTCGCCACGCCCCCGCTCGCCGAGGACGGCCCGCTGCCCGCCCCCGGCGCCACCGGACCCCCCGCCCTGGAGGTGGACGCCGTCACCACCGGCCCGCTGCGGGGCCTGACGCTCGAGGTGGAGCCCGGCCGGACGACCGCCGTCGTGGTCGACGACCCCGCCGCGGCCGCGACACTGCTCGCGCTGCTGCGCGGGGAGCGGCGCCCCGACGCCGGGGCGGTCCGGCTCGACGGCGCGGACCTGGTCGACCTCGGTGTCGCCGCCCGAGCGGCACGGCTCCTCGTGGACGACCACGGCACCGACCTGTTCGAGGGGACGCTGCGCAGCAACGTCGACCCGGCCGGCCGGCTGGACGACGACCGGCTCGGCGTCGTCCTCGAGGCGTCGGCGGCGACCGACGTCGCGGACCTGGACCCCGCCGGCGTCGAGCGACCGGTCAGCGCCGACGGCACCGACCTGTCCGGCGGGCAGCGCCAGCGCCTCGCACTGGCCCGCGCGCTCGCGGCGGACCCGCCCGGCCTGGTGCTCCACGACCCCACCACCGCCGTCGACGCGGTCACCGAGCAGCGCATCGCCGCCGGGCTCGCCGCACTGCGGCGGGGACGGACGACGCTCGTGCTCACCAGCAGCCCCGCCCTCCTCGACGCCGCCGACGTCGTCGTCCACGTGCGCGAGGGTCGCGTCGTCGCCCGCGGCCGGCACGCCGAGCTCCTCGCCGACCCGGCGGCCGCGGCGTACGCCGAGGCGGTGCTGCGATGAGCGGGCCCGACACCCTGCCGATCAGCACCCCCCGCGAGGCGGCCCGGGTCGCCTGGCCGCTGCTGCGCCGTCGGCCCGGCGCGCTCGTCGCGACCGTCGTGTCGCTCGTCCTGGTCGGCGCCGCCGGCCTCGTCGGCCCCTTCATGCTCGGCCGGGTCGTGGACGTGGTCGACGACGGCGGGGACCAGGGCCGCATCGTCGTCGCCGCCGTCTGGATCGCCCTGGCCGCCGTCGTGGGGGCGGTCGCCACCACCGTCGGGGTGACGGCGCTGGCCGCGGCCGGGCAGCCCGCGCTGGCCGAGCTGCGCGAGGAGGTCCTCGACGTCGCGCTGCACACCGACCCCGCCCGGATCGAGCGCGCCGGCTCCGGCGACCTGCTGTCGCGGGTCGGCGACGACGTCCGGCTGATCTCGGAGTCCCTGACCGAGGCCGTGCCCCTCGTCGTGAACTCGCTCGTCACCGTGGCCTTCACCGCCGGCGGGCTGTTCCTGCTGGACTGGCGGCTCGGGCTGGCCGGCCTGGCCGCCGCGCCGGCGTACGTGCTGGGGCTGCGGTGGTACCTGCGCCGCAGCGGGCCGAAGTACCGCGCCGAGCGCGCCGCGAACGGCGTCCGGGCGCAGGCGCTGGTCACGGGCCTGGGCAGCAGCGCCACGCTGCGCGCCCACGGTCTCGCCCCGCGGGCGCAGGAGCGGATCGAGTCGACGTCGTGGTCGGCGGCCGAGATCACCCTCGACGTCTTCCGGCTCTACACGCGCTTCGGGTTCCGCATGAACATGTCCGAGGCGCTCGGGCTGCTGCTCGTGCTGGGCGTCGGGTTCCTCGCGGCCCGCGCGGACGCCGTCAGCGTCGGCGAGGTGACCGCCGCGGCGCTGTTCTTCCACCGGCTGTTCAACCCGGTCGGCGCGCTGCTGTTCTTCTTCGACGACGTCCAGTCGGCCGGGGCGTCGCTCACCCGGCTCACCGGCATGGTCCTCATGCCCCGCCCCGCGCGCCCCGCCGACGTCCGCCCGCCCGCCGACGCCGGGGTGGCGCTGCGCGGCATCACGCACGCCTACGTCGAGGACCGGCCCGTCGTCCACGGCGTCGACGCCGTCCTCGCGCCCGGGGAGCGGGTCGCGGTGGTCGGCAGCACCGGAGCCGGCAAGACCACCCTCGCGGCCGTCGCCGCCGGGCGCCTGCACCCCACCGCCGGGACGGTCGAGCTGGGCGGCGTCCCGCTGGCCGCCGTCGAGGCCGACGGACGCCCGCCGGTCGCGGTGGTGACGCAGGAGGTCCACGTCTACACCGGCACCGTGCGCGACAACCTGCTGCTCGCGAAGCCGTCCGCGACGGACGACGAGCTGCGCGCCGTCCTCGGCGACCTGGGCGCCCTCGGCTGGGTCGAGGCGCTCCCGGACGGGCTCGACACCGTCGTCGGCGAGGGCGGGCTCGAGCTCACCCCCGCCCAGGCCCAGCACCTCGCCCTCGCCCGGCTGCCCCTGGCCGACCCGCTGGTCGCCGTCCTCGACGAGGCCACCGCCGAGGCCGGCTCCGCCGGAGCCCGCGACCTCGAGCGGGCGGCGTCCGCCGCGACCCGCGGCCGCACCTCCCTCGTCGTCGCCCACCGGCTCACCCAGGCCGCCGCCGCCGACCGGGTCTGGGTCATGCACGACGGTCGCGTCGTCGACTCCGGCACCCACGACGAGCTCGTCGCCGCCGGCGGCCGCTACGCCGAGCTCTGGCGCGCCTGGTCCCAGCGCTGACGGTCGTCCCGCGCGGGGCTCCCGGGACCGGGGCCGGCGGCGGGTGGCCAGGAGCCCGTCGGCGCCGGCGGGCGTCCGGTCCGGGGAGGCGCGGCCTGTCGCGTCCGTCACGCTGACGGGGGCGCGGGTGGCGGCGGAGCATGGGTGGAGACGTCTGCGGGCACACTGAGGGCATGGCTGACTCCCCCGCGTCCCTGCGCGTCCTCGTGACCGGCGCGACCGGATTCGTCGGCCAGCACCTCGTCCCCGAGCTCGTGGACGCCGGTCACGAGGTCCGCGCGATGACGCGTCACCCCGACACGTACGACGGGCCCGGCGAGGCCGTGCACGGCGACGTGTTCGACCCCGAGACCCTCGACAAGCCCCTCGCCGACGTCGACGTCGCCTACTACTTCGTGCACTCCCTCGACGCCAAGGACTTCGAGCGTCTCGACGCCGAGGCCGCCACCGCGTTCGGTGAGGCCGCGAAGCGGGCGGGGGTGTCGCAGATCGTCTACCTCGGCGGCCTCGGCGCCGACGACCAGGAGCTCTCCCCGCACCTGCGCTCGCGCCGCGAGGTCGAGGGCAGGCTCGGTGCGGCCGGGGTGCCCGTCACCGTGCTGCGGGCCGCGATCGTCGTGGGCCACGGGGGCATCTCGTGGGAGATCACCCGCCAGCTCGTCGACAAGCTGCCCGCCATGGTCGCCCCGCGCTGGGTCAAGACCCGCACGCAGCCGATCGCGCTCGCGGACGTCGTCCGCTACCTCGTCGGCGTCGCCGGCAACGACGACGCGATCGGCCGCACCTTCGAGATCGGCGGGCCCGACCAGATCGACTACCTGGAGATGCTGCGGGTCGCCTCGACCGTCATCAAGGGCCACGCCCCGCCGATCGTCCCCGTGCCGATCCTCAGCCCGCGCCTGTCGTCGTACTGGCTCAGCCTCGTGACCGACGTCGACACCATGACGGCGCGCAACCTCGTCGACTCGATGGACACCGAGGTGCTCGTCACCGACCACTCCATCCACGACGTCGTCCCGGGGGACCCGATGACGTACGAGGAGGCCGTGCGCCGGGCCATCACCGACCGGCAGGCCTCGGAGGCCTGACGGGCCCGCTCAGACCGGGAAGAGCAGCGGCAGCGCGTAGAGCATCGAGACCGACCACGTCACGTGCGTGATCATCGGCGCCATGATGCCGCCGGTGACGCGCCGCTGCTGGCCGGCGACGAGGCCGATGACGATGGCGGCGAACGCGAGCATCACGTTGCCCGTCAGCAGGGTCGCCAGGGCGTAGACGACCGTCGTGATCAGCACCTTGCGGCCGCGGACGGCGTCGTAGAGGGCACCGCGGAAGAACAGCTCCTCCGCCAGCCCGTTGATCACCGTGATGAACAGCAGCAGCGGCCCGGTGCCGGCCGCGGCGAACTGGAGGACGGCGGTGACGGCCGCGTCGAGCGGGGGGATCTCGCGGACGATCAGGCCGCCGACGACGAAGACCCCGGCCAGGCCGAGCCCGATGGCCAGCGGCACCAGGAACGGGCGGGGGCCGACGAAGCGGTCGCGCGGCCCGGCGTCGGGCCTCGACTCGTCCGGACGACGGACGGCCTCCGAGGGCCGCAGCGTGAACCAGCCCTGCCGACCGAGGTGCACGGGGCCGGCGGCGAAAGCGCCGACCGCCCAGACGAGGGCGAGGGCCAGGGTGACGACGTAGAAGGCGGTCCCGCCGGGCGTGAGACGCAGCAGCGAGCCGAGCAGCACGGTGCCGATGACGGCGAAGACGGCCGTGGTGACCTGCTGCCGTCGCGCCGTCGTCATGTCGCCTCACTGTAGGGAGCCGATTCGAGGGGTACCCGATCGGGGCAGGACCTCACGCCCCACCTCAGCCGGTTGTGATCTCCGCCACCCAGGCGGGCACGAGGCGGGACGCGGGGCCGTGCCGGGCCTCGGCGAAGTGGGCCGTGCCCTCGCTGGGGACGAGGTTGAGCTCGACGGTGTGCGCGCCGTACGCCGCGGCGTACTGGACGAAGCCGGCGGCGGGGTAGACGGCGCCGGAGGTGCCGATGGAGCAGAACACCTCGCACCGGGCGACCGCGCGCTGGATGCGCTCCATGCCGAGCGGCACCTCGCCGAACCAGACCACGTCCGGGCGCAGGGCGTCGGCGCCGCAGGCCGCGCACGGGGGCGCCCCGAGCAGGGGGCCGTCCCACCCGACCCGTGCGTCGCAGGCGGCGCACAGCGCGGAGCGCAGGCGGCCGTGCATGTGGAGCACGTCGGTCGAGCCCCCGCGCTCGTGGAGGTCGTCGATGTTCTGGGTGACCAGGAGCAGGTCGTCGCCGAGGGCGCGCTCGAGGGCGGCCAGCGCCTCGTGGGCGGGGTTCGGCTCGACGGAGGCGAGCGCCGCGCGGCGGGCGTCGTAGAACCGGTGCACGGTCTCGGGGTCGCGGCGGAACGCCTGCGGGGTCGCGACGTCCTCCACGCGGTGGCCCTCCCAGAGCCCGTCGGCGTCGCGGAAGGTGGGCACGCCGCTCTCCGCCGAGATCCCGGCGCCGGTCAGGACGACGACCCTCACCGGGCCGCCCCCGGCTCCGTCGGGCGCACGTGGACGCTCACGGCGTAGCCGTCGCCGGACGCGCCGGACGCGCCGGACGCGTCGGGCGCGCCGGACGACGGGCGGGCGGCGGCGTCCCAGGCGTCGAACCGGTCGCGCAGCACGAGGCCGGCGGCGGCGCAGGCGGCGTCCCAGTCGGCCAGCGGGGTGACCGGGCAGCCCTCGGGGAGGTGCTCCTCGTCGAGCCCGAAGCCGCTGACCACCAGCCCGCCCGGGCGCACCGCCCGGACGCAGCCCGCGGCGACGGCGGGCAGGGTGCCGGCCTCGCAGAGCGGGACGACGTTGCCGGCGAGCACGACGAGGTCGAAGCCGGCCAGGTCGGCCGGCACGGCCGCGAGGTCCACCCGGCGCCAGGGCAGCGCGGGCGCGTCGCGCCGGGCGACCTCCAGCATGGCGTCGTCGACGTCCACGCCGACGACGTCGTGGCCCAGCCCGGCCAGCCGGACCGCCACCCGGCCGGTGCCGCACCCGGCGTCGAGGACCCGCGCCGGGCCGGCCGTCAGGCCGGCCAGCAGCCGAGCCAGGAACCCGGCCTCACCGTGGACATCGTCCCCGGCGGCCTCGGCGTCGGCGAACCGCCGGGCGTAGGCCTCGGCGTACGTCGGCCCGGCGTCGTCGGTCGCGACCCGCTGCCAGCGGGTGGTGCTGCCCGGTCCCGTCACGCGTTCGGCTCGTCGGCGACCTGGATGAAGAAGTTGACGTCGGTGCCGTCCACCTCGGTGACCTCGACGGACGTGTCGTACTCGTCCTCGCCGTCCACGAGGGTGCAGGTGATCGTGGCGCCGACCTCGGCGGGCAGGTCCTCCGGGCAGCTGACGCCGTCCGGGGCCGAGCCGACCTGGGCGGCCACCTGGCTCGCGACCTCCTGCTCGACGTCCTCGGCGGCGACCCGCGGCAGGCGCAGGTCATCGGGGACGATCACGTCGAACTCCGCGGAGTCCCCCTCCACGCCGGTGACCTCGACGTCCGTGTCGTACGTCGTGCCGTCGACGCTCACCTCGCAGGTGGTGGTGGCCCCCTCCTCGGCGTCGAGGGCGTCCGGGCAGTCGACGCCGTCGGGCGCGGAGCCGGAGGCGTCCTCGACCACCGCGGACACCTCGTCGACGACGTCGTCCTCGTCGACCGTCCGGCCGCACCCGGCGAGGGCGCCGACCAGGACGCCGGCGAGGACCACCGCACCCGCGGTGCGCGTCGGCAGCCCCACGGTCAGTTCGGCTCGTCGGCGACCTGGATGGAGAAGTTCACGTTGTCGCCGTCGACCCCGGTGACCTCGATGGCCACGTCGTACTCCTCGCCCTCGGCCTCGAGGGTGCACGTGGTGGTCGCGCCCTCCTCCGCGTCGAGGTCCTCGGGGCAGTCGACGTTCTCCGCCTCGAGGCCCTGGTTGCCGAGCTGGGTGGTGATCTGCTCCTCGATGTCGGAGGACGACACGGTGCTCGCGCACCCGCCCAGCAGTCCGAGGGCGAGCGTGGCGCCGGCGGCGAGGGCGAGGCGGGACGGGAGCGTACGAGCGGACACGGAGACCTCCGGGGTCAGGGTGTGAGCGGGACGCCCACAGTCTGCCCTACCCCGTCCACAGGAAACGCCCACCGGAGACGCCCCTGCGGGGCGGCACCGTCAGGACCTGCTGATGGACACCGCGAGGGCGACGAGGTGCCCGAGGCGGGCGAGCTCGGAGTCCAGGAAGTCCGGTCCACCTCGCCGCCCGATGACCACGGCCTCCGGCGGCCCGCCCTCGGACGCCTCGAGCGGCGCGCCGCACCGGACGACGTCGCCGTCGCCGTCGGGCAGGCGCGCGGCCCGCTCCAGACCCGGCCAGGCGAGGCCGTCGGGGGCGGCGCCGGTGGCGTGGACGACGTGCGCCGGGCTGTCCGGCTCCGCGTCGGGCGAGGCCGGGCGGATCCGGGCGGCCCAGTCGGCGCGGAAGGTCAGGGGCACGAGGTCGACCAGGCGGTCGAGCGCCTGGGGCGGGTTGGCGGTCAGCTCCTCCACCGCCTCCAGGTCCATGAAGAGGTTGCCGCCCGCGGCGTACCGGCTGATCCAGATCACCTGCACCCCGTCGAGGGTGTTGCAGGCCGAGACGATCGAGTCCGGCATGTGACCGGGGGCCAGCTCGAGGAGCACGTCGTCGACCGCGTAGCCGTCGTCGCGGTGCTCGACGATCTCGATGGCGTCGATGTCGCCGCCGGCCTCACCGATGGCCGTCGCGACGCGACCCAGCGACCCGGGCACGTCGGGCAGCTCGACACGGAGCAGGAACGGCATGGCCCCGACCCTAGCGACGAGCGGCCGCGAGCCGCTGGGCCAGCCCGGTGGCGCGTTGCGCCCGTGCGGCGACCGCCACACGGACGGCCTCCGGCGAGCCGACCACGCGGATCCGGCGCTGCGCCCGGGTCACGGCGGTGTAGAACAGCTCGCGCGTGAGCAGGCGCGAGTCGGCGTCGGGCAGCAGGACGGTGACCGTGTCCGCCTGGCTGCCCTGCGACTTGTGCACCGTCATCGCGTGCATCGTCTCCAGCGCGCCGATGCGGCCGGGGGCCACCTGGCGCCCGCCGCCGAAGTGCGCACGCAGCCGGCCGTCGGCCGCGGGCACCACGACGCCGGTCTCGCCGTTGTAGAGGTCGAGCGTGTAGTCGTTCTCGGTCACCAGCAGCGGCCGGCCGGCGTAGAAGGGGCCGTACGTCGGGGCGACGCCGTGCTCCTCGTCGTCCTCGGCGAGCCAGCGCTCCACCTGGCGGTTCCACCACGCGACGCCCCAGGGCCCCTCGCGGTGCGCGCACAGCAGGCGGTGGGAGTCCAGCCCGGCGAGGGCCGCGGCGACGTCGCCGGAGCGGGCGGCGTCGCGGACGGACCGCGCCGCGGGGAGGCAGACCTCCCGCAGCGCCCCGGCGGCCTCCTCGGTGCCGTCGACCTCGACGAGCCCGACCTCGTCGGTGTCGCGCGCCAGCACCTCGAGGACGCCGTCGGCGTCACCGGCGCGCAGGCTCGCGGCGAGGTCGTTGATGTGGGTGGTGGAGCGGTGGTTGGTCCGCAGCGGCGCCACCGGCAGCCCGGGCGTCGTGGTCGCGGCCTCGACGAGGTCGCCCAGGACCGCCCCGGCGCCGACGGACGTGAGCTGCTCGGGGTCGCCGACGAGCAGCAGCCGGGCCTGCGGCCGCACGGCCTCCAGCAGGCGGCCGGTCATGGTCAGGTCCACCATCGACGACTCGTCGACCACGACGACGTCGAACCCGAGCCGGTTGTCGCGGTCGTGGCGGAAGCGGGTGGCGTTGTCGGGCCGCCAGCCCAGCAGGCGGTGCAGCGTGACCCCGGCCAGCCGGGGCGCGCGCCGGGCGAGCTCGGCGGCACCGGGCCGGGCCGTCGGCCCGGCGAGGGCCGCGAGCTCCCCCGCCACGGCCTCCTCGAGGCGGGTCGCGGCCTTGCCCGTGGGCGCCGCGAGCGCGACCGACAGCCGCTCGCCGCGGGCGTGGGCCTGGTCGGCGAGCAGCAGGAGGATGCGGGCGACGGTCGTCGTCTTGCCCGTCCCGGGGCCGCCGGTGAGGATCGCCGTGCGGGAGCGGACGACCTGCTCGGCCGCCTGCTGCTGCTCGGGGCTGAAGTGGTCGCCGCCGAGCGCCTCCAACCCGGCCGTGAGCCGGTCCTCGTCCACGGCGGGCGCGTCGAGGTCGGCCCGGGCGCGGAGGTCGTCGGCGACCTGGACCTCGAGCCGGTGGTAGCGGTCGAGGTAGACGAGGCCGTCGTCGACGTGCAGCAGTCCGGCCGCCGTCAGCGGCGAGTCCCGCACCGCCGCCAGCCAGCCGTCCGGCTCGGGCCACGCCAGGGGCGCGAGGTCGCGGACACCGTCCAGGTCGAGGGCCACGGCGCCGCGGCGTACGGCCCGGACCAGCAGCGCCACCGCGAGGAGCACCCGCTCGTCCTCCTCGCCGCCGAGGGCGGCGGTGCGGGTGGCGACGTGCACGTCGGCGGCCGTGAGCAGCCCGGCAGCGTTGCCGTCGGCCAGCAGCCCGCCGGCGTGCCGGGCGCGCAGGGCGAGGCGGTGGTCGTGGGCGTCGCTGGGCTCGAAGAGCTCGGTCACGGCGCGCCTCCCGTCCCCGGTGACCCGTCGGCCCCGTCGAGCAGGTCGGACATCGCGGTCACGAGCGCCGCCGGGGGCCGCCACGCGAAGACCCCGCACGGGGTTCCGTCGACGACCGGGGTGTCCGGGCCGGCGAGGCCGCGCAGGTACAGGTAGAGCACGCCCCCGAGGTGCCGCTCGGGGTCGTAGTCGCGAAGCCGCCACCGCAGGAAGCGGTGCAGCACGACGGCGTAGAGCAGGGCCTGCAGCGGGTAGTCGGAGTGGGTCATCGCCCCCGCCAGGGCGGCGGGCGTGTAGCGGCCCGCGGTGAGCGGCTCGTCGACGGGCCCAAGCCAGTTCGTCTTGTAGTCGACGACGAGGTACCGCCCGTCGTCCGAGCCCGCGCCGCTCGCGGGCACTCGGAGGACGACGTCGACCGAGCCGGTCAGGTAGCCGCGCAGGCTCTGGCGCCCGAGCGGGCCCCGCAGCGCCGCGGCGTACGGGCGCACCGGGTCGTCGTCGCCCAGGTGGCCCTCCAGCAGCGGCGCGAGGTCGCCCAGGAGGACGTCGCGCCCCGCCGGGCCCCGGGCGTCGCCACCCGCCAGGGGCAGCTCGAACTCCATCTCGACGAGGCGCGACGCCAGCGGGAGGTCGGCGAGGCGCACCCCGCCCGCCGCCGGTCCGAGGGGCGTGGCGCAGACGGCGACGAGGGCGTCGGTGACCTCGTCGACGTCCACGTCCACCGCCCACAGGTCCCGCTGCTCGGACACGTGCGCGGCCAGCTCGGCCCGCCAGTCACCCGCGGCCGGGTCGGCGTGCTCGAGGACCGCGTGGACGAGCGAGCCGAAGGTGGCGCCCAGGGGCAGGTGGGCCATGGGCGAGGCGACGTCCTCGACCCCCGGCGGGAGCTCGCCCGTCGGCGTGGGGACCGCCGGCAGCTCCTCGTCGTCGCGGACCGTGACCTCGGGCTCGCTGGTCGGTGCGGGCGCCGCCGCGGTCGCGTCGACGGTCGGCCGCTCGCCCGGGGCCAGCCCGTCCAGGCGGCTCAGCGAGGAGTACGACGTCCGACGCCAGGTGGTGTCGACCTCGCGGGAGAAACGGCGCAGCGCCAGCGGCGGCGTCGCCGGGGTCGCCACCACCGCTCCGCCCTCCGGGTGGTCGGCCCGCTCGACGCGGGGCCCGCCGGCGGCCTCCCAGGCCGCCAGCCGTGCCGCCATGTCGTCGTCGGAGGGCACCGACGGCGCGGGGAGCACCTCGGCCTGACCGGGCTCTCGCACCAGGAGCCGGTGCAGCGGCGACGGGGCGGCGTTCGAGGACGGCGCCCACCAGGCCACGACCTGCGACTGCGCGCGGGTCACGGCGACGTAGAGGTAGCGCAGCCACTCCCCCGCCTCCTCGGCGTGCCAGCGGGCCACGTGGTCGCCCCAGTCGTCCCCGCCGTTGCCGACGTTGCGGCAGCGCACCCCGTCGGCGTCGTGGAAGAGCGGCCGGTCGGGCTTCGGCACCCACCGGTCGGCGAGCGCGGGCAGGTAGACCACCGGGTACTCCAGACCCTTCGAGGCGTGGATGGTCACCAGCTGCACCGCCGCGGCGTCGGAGTCGAGCCGCCGGGTGCGCTCGCTGCCCTTGCGCTCGCGGCCCAGCCGGACCTGCTCGCGCAGCCAGCCCAGCAGGGAGACCAGCCCGAGGCGCTCGGTCAGCGCCACCTCGTGGAGCAGCTCACCGACGTGCCGGACGTCGGTCAGCAGCCGCTCGCCGCCAGCCACGCCGAGCACCCGGGCCGGGAGCCCGCCGGCGGTGGCGGCCTCGGCGACGGCGGCGACGCCGCGCTGGCGGAACAGCTCGGTCCACCCGCGCAACCGGTCGGCGACGGCGTCAGTGAGGTCGTCGCCGCCCGCGTCGAGCTCGGCGGCGGTGAGCCCGACGAAGCAGGTGAGGGCCGCGGCGCGGACGCGGTCGCTGCGGTGGGGCTGCTCGAGCGCCTCCAGCAGGACGACCCACTCGTCGGCCGCCGGTGTCGCGAAGACGCTGCCGCCGCCGGCGATGACCGCGGGCACCCCCTCCGCGAGCAGGGCGTCCCGGGCCGCCGCGAGGTCGGCGTGGCGGTAGGCGATGACCGCCACGTCGCGGGCCTGGACCGCCCGGCCGCACCACGTGGCCCCCGAGGTGAGCAGCCGCCGGACGTCGCGCGCCAGGTCGGTGGCGATCCGCGGTCGGGAGGTGCGGACCCCGATCAGCCCGTCCCTGCCCCGCCGGTCGACGTCGTCGGTGCGCAGCGTCCGGAGCCGGAACGGCGGCAGCGGCGCGCCGTCGGCGCCGAGCAGGCGGCTGCCGTCGTGGTGGGCCTCGACCGGCCCCACCACGATGCCCTCGCCGAGCTCCGCGCCACCCAGCAGGACCTGCAGCCGGTCGAGCAGCGCCGCGTCGCTGCGGCGGTTGACCCCCAGGGTGTGGTGCGTCGCCGCCGTGCGGGCGGCGGTGAGGTACGTCGTCACGTCGCCGCCGCGGAAGGCGTAGATGGCCTGCTTGGGGTCGCCGATCAGCACCATCGTCGCCACGCCGGAGAAGGCGCGGTCGAGCACCTGCCACTGGACGGGGTCGGTGTCCTGGAACTCGTCGACCAGGACGACG
Organism: Nocardioides sp. CFH 31398; assembly: GCF_022436705.1. Classification (GTDB taxonomy): domain Bacteria; phylum Actinomycetota; class Actinomycetes; order Propionibacteriales; family Nocardioidaceae; genus Nocardioides. Next base: position 71,819 of record NZ_JAKUHT010000003.1, read on the forward strand.
CTCCACCGGCGCCGCATCCGCGCCCGGGCCGGGCCGTCGGGGTCGGTGAGGGCGTCGGCGAGCCGGCTGAGGAGGTCGTCGTACGACAGGACCTGCTGGCGGCGCTTGCGGCGGGCGACCTCGCGCCGCACGGCCTCGCCGAACGCGACCTTGCGGCCCTCCGGGGTGGCCCGGTCGGCCGCGGCGGGCTCGAGCCGGGCCTGCGGGTCGCCGACCGCGTCGGCGGCGATCGCGCGGGCGGTGTCGTGGTCGAAGACCGGCGCCGCGTCGGCGTAGGCGAACGCCCGCAGGTAGAGGTCGTCGACGACCTCGGAGACCAGGTCGTCGACGTCCTCCACGAGCCGGGCCGAGGGCTCCACGTCGCCCGCGACGCCGAGGGAGTCCAGCACGAGGCTGCAGAACTGGTGGGTGGTGACGATCGTGGCGGCGTCGTACGACGCGAGCGCGGCGCGGACCCGCTCCCGGCCGGCCGCCCGGTCGGCCGGGTCGAGACGCGCCAGCAGGTCGAGCAGGTCGGACGGCGGCAGCTCGGCGGCCGACGGATCGCCCGCGAGCACCCGCTCGGCCTCGACGAGCTGGGCGCGGACCCGCTCGCGCAGCTCGCGGCTCGCGGCGCGCCCGAAGGTCACGACGAGCATGTCCTCGAGGCGGACGTCGCCGCTGACGACCATCCGCGTCACGAGGGCCCCGATGGTCCAGGTCTTGCCGGTGCCGGCGCTGGCCTCGAGGAGGACGGTGCCCACCGGCAGCGGCCCGGCGATGTCGAACGGGGTGCTCGCGGTCGCGCTCACAGGCCCCGCACCTCCTCGTGCTCGAGCAGCGGCTCCCAGACCGCCTTCGCGGCCCGGGGCAGGCCCGCCTCGAGCAGGGCGCGCAGCGGGGCGGCGGGGCCCCAGACCCGCACGTGCTCGGCCTCGGCGTCCTCCTTCGGGAAGCCGCGCGGGTTGTGGACGTCGGTCACCCACTCCCTGGCCGCCTCCTCCGCCGGGTCGATGCGCGAGCCGGCCGCCCGCCGGACCGCCGCCGCGGCGAACGCCTCCCCGGTGGCCGCCGGGAGCGGCATCGGCGTGCGCAGGCCGTGGTCGCGCAACCGCACCAGCTCGGCGAGCAGGGGGAGCCCGGCGTCGTGGACGCCGCCCGCCAGCGCGCGTCGGGGTCGGGAGCCGGAGCGACCCACGACGTGCGAGGTCCACCCGACCTCCACGTCCTGCGCGGACAGGGCGAGGAGGTCGACCCAGCCGGCGAGCCGGTGGGTGGCCTTGAGCCGGGAGTAGCCGAGGCGGACGACGCGGTCGGCGTGGACGCCGGTGACGGTGCCGACGACGCGCCGCCCGGCGAGGTCGCCGCCGAGCTCGATGTCCACATCGACGGCGCGGGCCCCGCCCTCGCGGAGGGCGACGGTGGTGTTCCACAGGTCCTGGCAGTCCTGGGCCACCTCCCGCAGCGACGCCTCCCCCAGCTGGCCGGGGCCGAGGCGGCCGCCGAGCAGCTCGGCGTGGAGCAGGGCGTCGACGTCGGCCCCCGCGAGCATCTCGCGGAGCAGGAAGTCGCCGACCTCCCACTTCGCGAGCTGCTTGAGCGTGACGGGGATGGCCGTCGCCTTCTCCGTGGTGGCGCGGGACAGCGCCACGTCGAGCCGGTCGCGCAGGAAGGTCCGCACGGGCCGCACCAGGAAGCGACGCAGGTCGTCGAGCGAGATCTCGGTCTCGGGCGGCCGGGCGGGCAGCGGCCCGCTGAGCAGGGGCTCGGGCGGACGCCGGTCCGTCGTCAGGGCACGGGCGCCGGCGATGGCGGCGGGGTCGAAGCCGAACGGTCGCTGCTCGGGCCCCTCCAGGCCGTCGGCCTCCCACTCCGGCGGGTCGTCGGCGGCCGGGCCGCCCTTGAGGTTGCGGGCGTCGTGGGGCTGCAGCGGGTGCCGCGTCACCAGGCGCGGCCCGGTGCCGGGGGCGGCGGTCCGACCGGCGGCGTCGACGAGCTCGCCCAGCGGCACGGCGGGCGGCCGGCGGGCCCCGGTGTGCTCGTCGGCGCCGTCGTAGGTGACGACCAGGTGCTCGGTGGCGGCGAGGACGGCGTCGAGCAGGAGCTGGCGGTCCTCCCCACGGGCGTCGCGCTCCCCGGTGAGGGGCCGGCGGGCCAGGACGTCGTCGCCGTCCGGGACCGCGGCGCGGGGGAACACGCCGTCGTCGAGGCCGAGCAGCGCCACCACCCGGTGCGGCACGGACCGCATCGGCAGCATGGTGGCCACGGTCAGGGTGCCGGTCCGGAAGTTGGCCCGGGTCGCGCGGCCCTGCAGCCGGGTGGCCAGCATCGCGCGGACGTCGGCGAGCCGCAGCCCGGCCGAGGGGTCGCCGCCCTGCGAGGCCCGCGCCAGCTCGCGGTCCAGCTGCGTCCACTGCCAGGCCTCGTCGGCGGGCACGTCGCCGAGCGCGCGCACCCCCTCGCGCAGGGCCGCGACCCACGCGTCGACCCCGTGCGCGCCCTCGAGCGCCCGGAGGGTGCCGTCGAGCCGGTCGACCATCTCGGCCAGCCGGCCGGCCAGCTCGACCTCGCCGCTGCCCACGTCGTCCAGGGGCAGGCCGCGGCCGAGGTGGCGGTGGTCGTCGCCGCTCATCGCGACCCCGAGCAGGATCCGGTCCAGCCCGGCCCGCCACGTGTTGTGCCCGAACGCCTGCATGGCGAACGGGGCCCGCGCCTCCTCGTCGAGGCCCCAGCGCACGCCGGCGGACTCGATCCAGCGCTGCACGCGGTCGAGGTCGTCGTCGTCGAGGGAGAACCGCCGGCGCACGACGTCGGAGGCGAGGAGGTCGCCGATGTCGACCGTCGTGACGCGGCTCCCGCACAGCGCGAGCAGCCGGGCGGCGAGGGCGAGCAGCGGGTTCGTGCTGCCCGGCGCACGGTCGGCCAGACGGACGCGCAACCGGTGCGCGGGGTGCGCGGGCCCACCCGTGCGGGACCCGGGGCCGCCCGGCGCGTCGCCGACGGCGCCGGCGAGGCCGAAGCCCGCCGAGACCAGCGGCGCGAAGGTCTCGATGTCGGGGCACATCACGACGATGTCGCGGGGCTCGAGGGTCGGGTCGTCCTCGAGGAGCCCGACCAGCACCTCCCGCAGCACGTCCACCTGCCGGCTCGGCCCGTGACAGGCGTGGACCTGGATGCTGCGGTCGTGCTCGGCCACCACCCGGGAGGCCCGCGTGGCGGCGTCGGGGACGGTGTCGTCGCGCAGGTCGGCCTGGAGCCAGCCGAGCCGGGTGGACGGCGGGGCCGGCGGCACCACGTCGGACGGGCTCGCGGCGGTGGCCGGCAGGTGGGCCAGGGCACGCCCCAGCTCGCGGGAGTCGCGGCCCAGCGAGGCCAGCAGCGGGTGCCGCACCAGCGCGGAGGTGGGGTCCTCGGCGCGCGGGACCGGCCCCGGGCCGGGGGCCGCCGCCCGGACGGCGTCCCACAGCCGGCCCGACGGGACGGGCAGCCACAGGTGCACGTCGCGCCGACCGCCGAGCGCCTCGAGCAGGGCGATCTCGCTCGCGGGCAGCCGCGTGTGGCCGACCAGCGACAGCCGGCCGGGCAGCGCCAGGTCGTCGTCGCCGGCCGCCAGCCGCGCGACGACGTCGGCCTGCCGCACGTCCGGGGGCGGCGCGCCCACCCGCTCGAGCACGCGGCGCCACAGCTCCGCCTGCCAGGCGAGGTCGTCGTCGAGCGGGCCCCCGGCGCCGTCGGTGTCGCGCCCGGCCCGCCAGTCGGCGACCAGCCCGGGCCGCTGGACGGCGTACGACGCGAACAGCCGCGCGAGGCGGTGCGCCACCGACCACCGGCGCGACCGGCGCAGCTCGGCCTCGGGGCCGTCGTCACCGTGGCCGAGGTGGGCGGCGAGGGCGGAGCACCAGGGCTCGTCGAGGCTCGCGTCGACGGTCTCGAGCACCGGCCACACCAGGCGCTCCGGGGCCCAGGGGTCGTCCCGCTCGCGGTCGAGCAGCATCGAGACCAGCGAGCCGGGGGTCAGGAAGCGGACCCCGGCGCACACGCCGTCGGCCCCCCGGCCGCCGACCCCGAGACGGTGGCTCAGGCGCTGGGCGAGCCAGCGCTCCACCCCGCGCGTCGGCACCACGACGACCTCCTCGACGAAGGGGTCGGCGACCGGCTCCGCCAGGAGCGCCGCGAGACCCTCGGCCAGGGCGGCCGTGCCGGGGGCGTGGTGGACGGTGAGGGACACGCCGACGACCCTGCCACGGTCCACCGACAGCGGCCGGTGGGCGGCTACCGTCGCCGGGTGCGGCTCCCCTTCCCCGGCCGGCCGGCCGTCGTCCCGCGCGCCCTGACGGGCGTGCTGCTGGCCGCGCTCGTGGCCGCGGGCGGGCACGCCGTCGCGCCGGCGCCCGCCGCCGCCGACCCCGACCGCCCGCGGGTGCTGCCGCTGGAGCGGACCGAGGACGCCCGGACCGGCGGGCCGACGGCCCGGGCCTGCCCTCCGCTCGACCCGGCCCGCCGCCCGCTGCGCATCATGTTCGTCGGCGACTCGATGACCCAGGGCCTGTCCGGGTCGGCGACCTACCGCTACTGGGTGTGGCGCGGCCTGGAGCAGACGGGGACCGACGCCGAGCTCGTCGGGCCGCGGCTGCGGACCCACCGGGCGCCGCGGGACGTGCCGCCGCGGGCGTCGTACGAGCACCTCGACCACGGCTTCGACCGCCAGCTGGCCCACGCGGCGCAGGCGGGGGCCACGTTCCTGACCCACCCGGACCGACCACGCGTCCTCGCCCGCCGCTACGACCCCGACGTGGTGGTCCTCCAGCTCGGCTACAACGACGCCAACCACGCCGACGGCGCGGAGATCGCCCGTCGCACGGCGGCGTTCGTGCGCTCGTTCCGCCACGTCGACGCCGTCCGGGGCGGGCCGGCCACCCGCTTCGTGCTGGGGCAGGTGCCGCTGGCGGGCAAGAGCGGGTCCCGCCCGCTGGCCGAGCGCAACGCCGTGACCCGCGAGGCCAACCGGCTGGTCGCCGCGCAGCTCACCGAGCCGTGCCGGGTGGTCACCAACGAGCTCCGCACCGGCGGCGAGCCTCGCTGGCGGCCCGTGCGCGACACGTTCGACGGCCGCCACCCGAACACGGCGGGGGAGACGCTGATGGCGCAGCGCATGCTCGACGCCCTGCGTCGCCTCGGCGCCCTGCGGGGCCGCCCGGACGTCTACCGCCCCGACGAGCCGTGGACCCCGGGGCTCGACCTCACGCTGGAGCCCGCCGGGGGCCGGGAGTGGCGCGTCGACTGGGCCGCGGCCGAGCGTCTCGCCGGGGCCGACCGCGCGCGCCTGCGTCTCGTCGAGCCGGGTCGGGCGCCCCGGCTGACGCCGTGGAGCGCCGCCACCTCGGCGCTGATGCCGCTGCGGCCCGGCACCGAGGTGTCCCTGGTGCTGCGGCGCGGGGGCGCCCCGGGGCGGATGGTCGCGGGCCCCGGGCCGGCGTCCGTCGTCCCCGGGCCCGTCGAGCGGCCGCGCGGCGCGCAGGACCCGCCGGGCGACTGACCCCGCGGCGTCCACGCGTTCGGGAGTCCGCTAGGCGGGTGGACGAGTGTTCAACTACCGTGTCAGCGGGCCTGCGGGCAAGCCGCCACGCCGTCACGGGCCCCCGGACCGACGTCGACGCATGGGGAGGACGCTCGCGTGAGCACCGGGACGCAGGCCGTCCGCCGGCGCCGTCTCCCCTGGGTCCTGGCGGTCGGGGCAGCGCTGGTCGCCGTCCTGGTGGTCGTCGTCCTCGTCGCGACGCAGGGTCGCGGGGCTCCGTTCGACCTCAGCCCGGGTGGGGGCGAGGACACCGAGAGCGGCTCCGCCTGCGGGCTCCTCGACCCCGGCGACCGCGACCTCCGGATCATGTTCGTCGGGGACTCGATGACGCAGGGGCGCGCCGGTTCCGCGTCGTACCGCTACTGGGTCTGGCGCGGCCTGCAGGAGAAGCGGGACGACGTCGCGTTCGTCGGCCCCACCATCGCGCTGAACGGCTCGGACTCGCCCGAGGGCTACGAGCACCTCGACCACGGCTTCGACGACAACCTCTTCCACGCCGCCCAGGCGCGGTCGACCTTCGAGACCCTCGAGGCGCAGTACCCCGTCGACGACCTCGTCGCGACCTACGAGCCGGACGTCGTCGTGCTCCAGCTGGGGTTCAACGACGCGAACGCGCTGAAGGCCACCCCCGAGGTGATCGCCGAGCGGACGGCGGACTACATGCGGCAGGTGTGGGCCGCGGACGACGCGCTCGGCCGGGAGCGCACCCGCTTCGTGCTGGGCCAGATCCCGACGGCGGAGCAGCCGTCGAAGCAGGTGACCACCGAGGCGAAGAACGAGCGCACCGACGGCGCCAACGAGCTGATCGAGCGGCAGTGGGGCTCACGGCCCTGCCTCGTGCAGGTCAACCGGCTCCGGACCGGGTCGAACCTGGACTGGGTGCCCGGGGAGTACACCTACGACGGCTCCCACCCGGACGCCGCCGGCGAGACGCTGATGGCCGACCGGATGCTCGCCGCGATGGGCCGGCTCGGCCTGTTCGAGGGCAAGGTCCGCGTGTACGACCCGGACGAGCGGTGGGACCCCGCCCCCCGCATCACCGCCGGGGTGCTGCGCGACGGCCGGGTCCGGGTGACGTGGGACGGCGAGCGCGAGCGCTCCAGCGCCGACGCCATCCGCCTGCAGATCCGCACCGACGGCGAACGCCGCAAGTCGGCCTGGACCGACACCCCCAGCACGACCCTCGCCCTCGGACCCGGCACCCACGAGCTGAGTGCCCAGGTCCGCCGGGGCCTGCCCGGCCGCATGGTCAGCGAGCCCGGCCCCGCCGTCACCGTCGAGGTGCCGGCCGACGCTGGTTGAGGCGGTGTCCGGCGCCTCGACCAGCGACGGGCGGGGGCTCAGTCGCCCGCGGTGCCGCCGACCTGCTTGATCAGCTCGTGGCAGCGGGCCGCGCGGGCGGAGTCCTGCTCCATGACCTCGCGGAAGAACGAGGCGACCTCGTCGAGGCCTGCGTTCTCGGCGTCACGGACGTACTGGCCGTAGTCGTGCCCGGCCTTCAGGCTGTGGTACTGCACGGAGACGAGGTCGAAGGTGACGTCGTCGAATCCGGTCTCACCGGTGGCCATGGGTCCTCCTTGTGTGAAACGTCCTCCCGGCGGTCGCCGGGAGGACGTTCCGTGACCCCCGCGGAGGGGGCTCATGCACGGGAGTGTCAGTGGTCGTTGGTCGGCTTGCCGCTGTACGGCGAGGCGTTGGGCCCCGCGGTGCCCTCCTGCGGCTTGGAGCCCTCGACGCCGGTGGCGCCGTCGATGTTGTCGTCGTCCTCGGGGTGGGTGGGGAAGCCGGCCGTGGCCTGGTCGGGGTAGATCTCCTGGCCGGCGTCGGCCAGGGACTCCGCGTCGGAGACCTGGCCCTCGGACTGCTGCTTGTCGTCGCTCACGCCGTCCCGGTACCCGCCGGACCCCCGGGCTGACCCGCGGGTGGCTACTGGAAGTCGCGGGACCGGTGCCGGGCGGCGAGGGCGGCGCCGGCGTCGGGGTGGAGGGTCTCGAGGGCGTCGAGGCGGTCGGCGACGAGGTTGACCACGCCGTCGGAACGCTCGACGATCCCGCGGACCAGCAGGCCGGCGGCGTGGGTGGCGAGGCGGCGCTGGCGCTTCCACAGGCCGGGCGAGCAGACGACGTTCAGCATGCCGGTCTCGTCCTCGAGGTTGAGGAACGTCGTCCCGCTGGCGGTGCCGGGGCGCTGGCGGTGGGTGACGAGGCCGCCCACGACGTAGCGCCGGCCGGGTTCCACCCGCCAGCAGTCCGCGACCGACCTGATGCCCGCCGCCGTCAGCCGGGAGCGCAGGTGCACGAACGGGTGGCCCTCGGGCGAGGTGCCGGTCGCCCAGAGGTCGGCGAGCGTGGTCTCGACGTCGTCCATGGTCGGCAGCGTCGGCGGCGGCCCGGCGACGCGGATGCCCTCGAGGTGCTCCTCGGACTCCGTGTGGCCCGACGCCCACAACGCCTCGCGGCGGTTCCAGCCGCGGCCGAAGTCGCAGCCGTCGAACGCGCCGGCGGTGGCCAGCGCCTCGAGCTGCGCGGACTCCAGCCCGGCCCGCCGCGACAGGTCGACCAGGTCGGCGAACGGCCGCTCCGTGCGGGCCGCGACGATCCGCTCCGCGACCTCGGTGCTGATCCCGCGGACGGCGTCCAGCCCCTGCCGCACGGCGTACGCGCCGTCGCGACGGTGGGTCGGGCAGGGGTCGGGCGCGTGGGCGTCGTACGGCGAGGGCACGTGGTCGCCGGACACACAGGCGTCGAGCCCCGTCGGGCCGGGAGCGTGGCCGGGGAGGAGCTCCAGGTCCGCCTCCGCCGACGAGCGGACCAGGCAGGGGCGGAGCACGTCGATGCCGTGCCGGGTGGCGTCCTGGGTCAGCGACTGCGGCGAGTAGAAGCCCATCGGCTGCGAGCGCAGCAGCCCGGCGAGGAACGCCGCCGGGTAGTGCAGCTTGAACCACGAGCTCGCGTAGACCAGCACCGCGAACGACAGCGAGTGCGACTCGGCGAACCCGAAGTTCGCGAAGGACAGGATCTGCACGTAGACCCGGTCGGCGAGCTCGCGGCTCATGCCCTTGCCGAGCATCCCGTCGTACAACGACTCCTTGACGCGCTCGATCCGCTCGACGCCGCGCTTGGAGCCCATCGCGCGGCGCAGCAGGTCGGCCTCGTCGGCGGTGCAGTCGCCGAGCACCCGCGCCATCTCCATCAGCTGCTCCTGGAACAGCGGCACCCCGAGCGTGCGCCCGAGCACCGGCTCGAGCAGCGGGTGGGCGAAGGTGACGTCCTCCTGGCCGGTCGCACGGCGGATGTACGGGTGGACGGCGCCGCCCTGGATCGGCCCGGGGCGGATCAGCGCGATCTCGATCGCGAGGTCGTAGAAGCAGCGGGGGCGCAGCCGCGGGAGCGTGCCGATCTGGGCGCGGGACTCGACCTGGAACACCCCGATCGAGTCCGCGCGGCAGAGCATGTCGTAGACCGCGGGCTCCTCGCGGGGGATGTCGCGCAGCGGCCAGTGCTCGCCGAGGTGCGCGTCGATGAGGTCGGTCATCTGCGCGATCGCGCCGAGCATCCCCAGCCCGAGCAGGTCGAACTTCACCAGGCCCATGTACTCGCAGGCGTCCTTGTCCCACTGCAGGACCGTCCGCTTCTCCATCGAGGCGTGCTCGATGGGGCAGACCTCCCCGATGGGACGCCGGGTCAGCACCATGCCGCCGGAGTGGATGCCGAGGTGACGCGGCGCCCCGAGGAACGCCTCCGCCAGCCCGAGGACCGGGGCGGGGACGTCGATGCCCGGGTCGTCCTCGGTGCCGCCCTCGGCGACCATCACCCTCGCCCAGGACGAGATCTGCTTCGACCAGGCGTCCTGCTGGCCCGGGGAGTGCCCCAGCGCCTTCGCGGCGTCACGGACGGCGGACTTCGGGCGGTAGGTGATGACGTTCGCGACCTGCGCGGCGTTGTGGCGGCCGTAGGTGTCGTAGACCCACTGGATCACCTCCTCGCGCCGGTTGGAGTCGAAGTCGACGTCGATGTCGGGCTCCTCGTCGCGGTGCGTGGAGATGAACCGCTCGAACGGCAGCCGGTAGAACACCGGGTCGATCACCGTGATCCCCAGCGCGTGGCAGACCGCCGAGCTCGCCGCGCTCCCCCGCCCCTGGCAGACGATCCCCTGGCTGCGCGCGAACGCGACGATGTCGTGGACGATCACGAAGTAGCCGGCGAAGTCCTTGTCCGCGATGACCTCGAGCTCGTGCTCCACCCGGTCGCGGGCGTCCATCTCGAGCGGGCCCCCGGCGTACGTCTGCTCGAAGCCGCGCTCGGTCAGCACCCGCAGCCAGCTGGTCGCCGTGTGGCCCTCCGGGATGCCGCGGTCGGGCAGCCGCGGGGTCGCCCGCTGCAGGTCGAAGGCGCACTCCTCGGCGAGCGTCACGCTGCGGGTGACGGCGCCGGGATACCGGACGAACCGCCGGGCCATCTCGTCGCCGGAACGCAGGTGGGCGCCGCCGGCGGCGGGCAGCCAGCCGTCCATCTCGGCGAGGCTGCGACGGGCGCGGACGGCGGCCATCGCCGCGGCCAGCCGCCCGTCGACGGGCCTCGCCTGGTGCACGTTCCCCGTCGCCACCGTCGGCAGCCCCGCCTCGGCGGCGAGCCGGGCGAGGGCGTCGTTCAGGTCGGTGTCGCCGGGGTGGCCGTGATCGGTGAGCTCGACGACGACGTTGTCGCGCCCGAAGCGGTCCACGAGGTCGTCGAGGGCCGGGCGCGGGTCCCGCCCGGCCAGCAGCGCCTGCCGGACGGCGCCCTTGCGGCACCCGGTGAGCACCAACCAGTGCCCGCGACCGCGGTCGGTGAGGTCGTCGAGGTCGTAGACCGGCCGGCCCTTCGTGCCGCCCCCACCCTCGAGGGAGTTGCCCCGCAGCTGCGCGTCGGTGATGGCCGCGGCGATCCGGTGGTAGCCCTCCACCCCGCGCGCCAGCACGAGCAGGTGCTGCCCGACGGGGTCGGCGACGCCGTTCTGCGGGCCGTCGAGGCCGAGGCTCAGCTCGGCGCCGTACACCGTCCGCAGGCCGGTCGACCCGAACCGGCCGAGGTCCTCCGCCGTCTCCGCGAACAGCGGCGCGCCGTAGAACCCGTCGTGGTCGGTGATCGCCAGCCCGTGCAGCCCGAGGCGCACCGCCTCCGCGACGAGGTCGTCCGGCCCGCTCGCGCCGTCGAGGAAGCTGAACGAGGAGTGGCAGTGCAGCTCGGCGTACGGCGTGCCCGGCTCGCCCTCGTGGTGGTCGAGCCCGTCGAGACCCGCGACGACCGGGCCCTTGCCCGACCGTCGCTTGCGCGTCGAGATCGGTGCCTCGACGTCCGGGGCGTCGGGGACGACGGGCCGGCCCGAGAGGCGTCCCTCGAGCTCCCGCCACGGCATGGCCGGGTTGTCCCAGCCCACCTCAGACGACCGCCCGGCTCATCCGACCAGGCTAGTCGAACACCTGTTCGTGCTCAACGAGGGAGCAGCCCGGCGACCGTCACGTCGAGCGCGAAGCGGAACTGGCCGTCCGGATCGGTCGCGGCGCCGAACGCCTCCCCCGCCGCCCGGCCGACGCGCTCCGCCAGCGGGAACGATCGGCCCGCCATCGCCTCGCCCAGCGGCTCGGCGTTCGCCTCCCACCACTCCAGCTCGGACCGGCCCGTCCTCCGCTCCGCCGCGAGCACGACGTGGCGGGCGCGCACCGCGGCGGCCGCGAGGCCGTCGAGCAGCGTCACGGTCCGGTCGGTCTCGACGTCGCCGAGCCCCAGCGGCTCGACGGCGCCGAGCTGCCACTCGTACCGCGCGGTCGCGCCCGGCCCGAGCCAGGCGCGCAGCCCCTCGGTCGCGAGCAGCCACGGGTGGGCGGCGTACTCGGCGTACGCCGCCTCCGCGACGGCGCGCAGCCGGCCCGCGACGTCGTCCGGCAGCGACGGGTGGACGCCGGCCGCGAGCACCCGGTCGACCATGAGCACGACGAGCTCGTCGCGACCCGGCACGTAGGTGTAGAGCGACATCGCGCCCAGCCCCAGGCGCCGGGCCAGGGCGCGCATCGACAGCGCGTCGAGGCCCTCGGCGTCCGCGAGGGCGACGCCGGCGTCGAGGACGCCGTCCAGGCTCACCCGCTGCCGCGGGCCCCTGCGCGGGCCCGGGTCCTCCGGGCCGTCGCGCCACAGGAGCGCGAGCAGGCGGGCGTCGTCGGTCACGAGGTCACCGTACGCCGTACGGAACAAATCCCGGACCCCGCCCGTTCGACTCCGTACGCTGTACGACGATCACCTCCGGAGGCGCTCGTGACCACCCCCACCGACCAGCTGGACCGCCTGCTCGACGCCGGCCTCGGCGACGTCACCGACCTCCGGGTCGGTGAGCTGCGTGCGCAGGCCGCACGGCTGCCCGACGTCCCCGGCGCCGTGCTCGCCGTGCACCCGCGGGCGGCCCCGCCGAGCCGCCTCGCCCCGCTGCTGCGACGGCAGGGCAAGCCGGGCTTCGTGGTGGTCGACATGACCGACCTCGACGAGTTCGTGCCCATCGAGGGTGTGTCGCTGCCCGACGCCCCGCTCTACCTGCTCACCGACGTCGACCGGGGCGACGACCTGCGCAGCTGGAGCCCCGACGAGGCGCTCCCCGAGATCACCGGCCGCGACCGGACGCCCCTGACCGTCGGCGAGGGCATCTCCTGGCTGCTCGCCGAGCCGGACCGCCTCGAGCCGAACCACTGCTTCATGACGATCGGCTCACGGCTGCGGCGCGGGTCGAGGCTCGACGCACGGACCCCGGCGATCTGGATCAGCTCGGGGACCGGTCGCGACGGCAGGGACGCCGCCCGGGCACCCAAGGTCGGGTGGTGCTGGGCGGGCAACCGCCACACGTGGCTCGGGTTCGCGTCCGCCGGCGTCCGGGTCGGCTAGGACCCGGTACCGACCTCCATCAGGTCACGACCGTCGGCGGTGCGCGGGTCCTCGTCGATCGCCTCGACGGCCTCGCTGATCTCGGGCTCCACCTGCGGCGGGCGGCGGTCGAGGTGGACACCGGCGATCATGCAGCGCACCGACCCGCCGGCCAGCTCGATGGTCGGGATGTCGACGGCCACGATCTCGCAGGACTGCTCGATCGCCGCGACCTGGTCGTCGCGCAGGCTCGCGCGGGCCCGCGCCGACATCACCATGACGTAGCGGCGGCGGCCGTCCGGCGTCCGCCCGCACAGCTCGACGGCGTTGCCGGCGAACTCCCGGACCTGCTGCTCGGTGATCTCGACGACCGTCCGGCCGTTGACGCTGAGGCGCTCGCGGACCTGCTCGCGGCGCTGGGGGTCGGGGATCATCCCGAGGGCGAAGAGGGCGACGTCCGTGCCGACGCACCCGATGACGTTGGTGTGGTAGACCGGCACGCCGCCGGAGTCGACGGCGTCGAAGGCCATGGGCTCGTAGCCGAAGTCGGTGCAGAACCGCTCGAGCACGTGGGTGTCGGCGCGGTGGCTGCGGGCGGTGTAGGCGACGCGGGAGACGTGGTCGAGCACCATGGCGCCGGTCCCCTCGAGGAAGATGCCGTCCATCTCGAGGCCCGAGTAGTCGACGATCGTCTGGACGCGGTACTGCCGCTTGAGCATCTCCAGGACGTCGGCGCGGCGCTCGTGGCGTCGGTTCGAGGCGTACATCGGGTAGACGCCGACGAGGCCGCCGGCGTGCGTCGAGAGCCAGTTGTTGGGGAAGACGCTGTCGGGTCGCGTGTGGTCGGAGTCGGAGAACACGTGGACGCGGACCCCGACGCCGCGCAGCGCCTCCGCGACGGCGTCCATCTCGGCGAGCGCCCGCGACTCCACGTCGGTCGCGCTCCGGTCGGCCGGGACGTCGGCCTGGAAGGCGTTGTCGGCGGCGGTCGCGGGGTTGGGGCGGAACCGCTCCGCACGGACCAGGACGACTGCTGACGGGGCCTGCGCACTCACGACCGGCGACGCTAACGCACGTCCGGGACGTCCTGTGAACCGATGAGGTCGGCGAGTGCCGCACCTGCTCTCAGCAGCGCCAGCGCCCGCTCGCCGAGCAGCTCGAGGCGCCGGTCCAGGGCCGCGAGGGACTCCCCCACCTCGCCGAGGTCGCGCAGGGCCACGACGGCGCGGCGCACGTCCGGGACGCGGTAGCCACCGGCTCGCAGCGCCGCCACGACCCGCGCCTCCCGGACGGCGGGGACGGGGTAGCGACGGGCGGTCCCGGACCGCGTCGTCACGCGCTCCGGGAGCAGCAGCCCCTCGGCCTCCCAGAACCGCAGCGTCGACGACCGCACCCCGAGCGCCCCGGCGAGCTCGGTGATGGTCATCGTGTCCTCGGCGCGCGAGGGGACCTCCTCCCCCGCCTCGTCGCGGACGGCGCACAGCGCGGCACGGGCCGCGAGTGCCTGCCGGCGCTCGGCGTCGAGGGAGACGTGGAGCGCCGAGACCCGGGCGGCGCCCTCCGCGGCCGTCGTCCCCCGGAGCTCGGACAGGAACCGCCGGGCGACGACCGGCCCGACGGCCAGGGCGAGGTCGCGGTAGGCCCGCACGGCACGGACGTGGACGGGCGTGAAGCGGCGGTAGCCGTTCGGCGACCGGGTCGGGGCCGGGATGGCACCGAGGCGCTCCAGGTCGCGCACCAGCTGCACGGAGCAGCCGGCCGCCCGCGCCACCGCCGTCGTGCCGAGCACGGCCCCGGTCGCCCCGGTCACCCCGGTCACCCCCGTCACCGCACAACCCTCCACAAGCACTTCAACCTCACACTCGAACCATGAGTATGGACCGACTGCTGGCGACGACCCGCACGCTCGAGGGGGTCCTCGAGCTCGCACCGGCCGAGGGCGGACCCTTCCCCGCGATCGCGTGGGGCGACCACTTCCTCTACTACGCGCCGGACGGCGAGGTGCCGCAGCGCGAGCAGCCCTTCGCCACGGTGGTGACGAAGGACTACCCCGACGACGCCCTGTGCGACCTCGACCCGCCCGGCCGCTGGCGGCTCAACGTGCACGTGGGAGCCGAGGTGTTCCGCGAGCTCACCGGCGAGGACCCCCGCGACGACCCCGGTTCCTGGGACTGGACGGCGAGCGACGTCGTCCTGCCGCACCCGGTCTACCGGGCGCAGGGCTGGGTCTCGATCGTGTGCCCGGACGCCGACCCGGGCGGCCTCGCCGTCCGGCTGGTGCGGCGGGCGCACGACGACGCGCGACGGCGGGCGGAGCGGCGGGAGGCTTGACCTCGAGCGCGCTCGAGGTCGCAGCCTGGTGCCATGACGACTCCACGGTGGGCCTACCTGTTCGAGCACCCCGGCGCAGACCCGGTCGCTGATCGCTGGGCGCTGTCCCACCCGGACAGCCACGCGACCATGGTCGCGATCCCGGACCTCGCCGCCGCCCCGGCCGTCGCGGCCGGGCTGGCGGCGTCGGGCGTGCGCCTGATCGAGCTGTGCGGTGGCTTCGGACCGGCCGACGTGGCCGCGGTCCGCCGGGCCGTCGGCGACGAGGTGGCCGTCGGCAGCGTCGCGTTCGCGATGGACAGCCTGGCCGCGGCGGCGGCCTATGCCGCCTCGGCCTCCGGCGGCGACGCCTGACCGACCGTCCCGTCAGTCGTAGCCCGCCTCGGTCCACCAGGCGGTGCCGGCGAGGGCGAGGAGCCAGGCGCGGCCGTCGACGCCGACGACCTGGAACCGGGTGAGTCGACAGCCGCCACCCTCCTCCCACCACGACTCCTCGACCGGCCACGGGCCCGCCCACGCGGCGACGGGCTGCCAGGGCTCGTCGGTGCTGGTGCGGAAGCGGCCGGGGACGCCGCTCATCGCGCCGCGGTCGTCGACCACCACGGGGCGGCCGTCGTCGGTGGCCACGGACGCCGGCCACGGCTCGGCGAGCACCCGGGCGGGCTGGGGGTCGGGCAGGCGCCCGGGCCAGGGCAGCGCACGGTCGCGCAGGGCGACCGGCCGCTCGCCGTACGGGACGAGCGCCTGGCGGTCCGCCGGCCCGCGGCCGCCCTGCAGCACCGGCTGGACGACGGCCTCGTGGCCCAGCAGGCCCTGGACCTTCGCCAGCCCGCGCGCCACGCGCTCGTCGGTCGACCCGCCCCACAGCCCCTCGGCGTGGGTGGACTCGCCGACGGCGACGACGGGCACGAACCGCACCAGCGTCACCGGGGCGCCGACCTGGGTGGCGGCACGCTCCCCCGGCGCGGGTGCGCCGCCCCTGCTCGCGGGCGACCGGGTCGAGCCGGACAGCTGCCAGGCCAGCCGGTCGACGAGGTCGGCGGCACCGAAGACCCGGGGGTGCAGCCAGTCGCGGCCGACGGTGACGCCGGGGGCGCCCTCGGTCTCGACCTCGACGCGGACCTCGGTGGCGGCGAGCCCGTGGTGGGCCAGGCCGGCGACGAACGCGTCGGCCGTGCGGCGGATCGAGAAGCTCAGCACCTCGACGTTGTCGACGGCCGGCTCGAAGACCTGCTCGCGGGCCAGCTCGGGCGGTGGGGTGCGGGCGCCGAGGTGCCCGACGCCGGAGCCCGTCCCGGAGACGGCGCGGTGCAGCCACGCGCCGTACGCGCCGAACCGCGAGCCGACCGCCTCGGCGGGGAGGGCGGCGAGGTCGCCGAGGGTCCGCAGGCCGAGGCGGCGCAGCACCGAGACCAGGTCGCCGGCGTCGGGCTGGGTGTCGACCACCTCGACGGGCAGGCCGGCGAGGTACGCCGCGGACCCGCCCGGGTCGACCACCTCGGTCTCCTGCGGCGCGGCGTTGCGCGCGGCCTGCTCGGCGGTGAAGAGGTCGTCGGCGACCCCCACCCGGCAGTCCCAGGCGCCGGCGGCCACGACCTGCTCGGCGACCACCGCACCGGCGTGGACGTCGCCGCCGTAGAACACGCTGGGCGAGCGCAGCGCCAGCAGCCCCGGCCGCAGCGGCGCCACCCCCGGGCGCAGCTCCTCCACCGCGGCGAGGACCGGCTCGAACGCGCGGGCGTCCCGGTCGGGGGCGGCGTCGAGCAGCCGCAGGTCGGGACACCCCGCCTGGGCGTCCCGCTTGCGCATCCCCCGTCGTACGCCGGTCTCCCGCGCCGCCGCGGAGGCGGCGCCGATCCGGCCCCGCTCGAGGACGGCGGCGGGCACGCGCCGCGCGGACTCGGCGGGCATCCCGGCCTCCCACAGCGCGGCGACGACCGGCCAGTCCGGGCACCACACGACCATCACCCGGGCGCCCATCAGTGCGGCTCCTGCGGCGACGGCGATGAGTCCGGGCGACCGGCCCGGTCAGGCCATCCATGGACACGATCGACTTCCGCCCCACCACCACGGCCCTGGCGCAGGTGGTCGCCGGGATCGGCGAGGCCGACCTCGCCGGCCCGACGCCCTGCCCGGCGTACACCGTCGGCGACCTCGCCGAGCACGTCGTCGGCCTCACCACGGCGTTCACCCACGCCGCCACCCGCGAGCCGCTCGACCCGTCGCTGATGCGCGACGGCGACGGCACCCAGCTGCCCGACGGCTGGCGCGAGCGGCTCGCGGCCGACCTCGACGCGCTGGCCGACGCCTGGGACGACCCGGCGGCGTACGACGGGCTCACCATGGCCGGGCCGATCGAGATGCCGGCGTACGAGGCGGGGCTGGTGGCGCTGGACGAGCTCGTCGTCCACGGCTGGGACCTCGCCCGCTCCACCGGCCAGGACTGGCACCCCGACGAGCAGGCCGTCGCCGCGTGCACGGCGTTCGTGGAGTCCTTCGACGCGCCGGCGAACACCGACGGCGGGCTGTTCGGACCGCCCGTCGCGGTCGGCTCCGACGCGAGCCCGCTCGACCGGCTCGTCGCGCTGACCGGCCGCGACCCGGCCTGGGCACCCGAGCACGGCTAGCCGACCTCCCCCAGCCGGGTGACCGGGCGCATCCGTTCGGCCGACCGGTCCCGTCGGACCGACCCGTCGGCGGGGATCCACAGCGTGGCCTCCTTCGCCGGGCCGGCGCCGCGGCGGACGAGCAGGTCGACGTGGCGGCCGTCGAGGTGGCCCGCCCCGTGGCCGGCCCCGCTCTCGGGACCCGTCCAGCGCAGGCCCGTCACCGCGAGGCGTGCCTCGCAGCGCGGCCAGTCACCGAGCGCGACGAGCGCCGCGGACCGCTTGCGCAGCCGCGCGGCGAGCTTGGCCGCGGCCCCCTCGGACACCCGCGGCGGGGGCCGCAGCACCACCAGCGGGGCGACGTCCACCAGGGCGGCGGTGACCTCGAGCCACGACTCGGCCGGGTCGGGGACGAGCACCGTCCGTGACAGGTCCACCCCCAGCGAGGCGAACGCCTCCGCCCCCAGGTCGCCGACCCCGACCACGGCGGTCCAGGCGCCCTGCGCCGACGGGCCGGCCATCATGAGGGCGGCGAGGCTCAGGCTGTCCACGCCGTACGACGCCCCCGCCCGCAGCTGCAGCAGCCCGGCGAGGGCGGGATGGGTGGGCAGCTCGACCCCCGTGCGCGACCCGGTCTGCTCCATGCCGCGGATGCGGGCACGGAGCACGTCGAGGTCGGGAGCGGTGGTCACCCCTCATGATCGAACGCGTGTTCGACTTGCGTCAACCGGGGATCCTCTTCGTCCGCGTGTCGCCCGGCGTGTCGCGTTGCGTGGAGTCTGCCCGACCGTCCGAGGAACACCGTCGGCGCTCCCCACTAGCCTCGGGCCGATGAGCGAGCCCTCCCCCTGCTGCGCCGGCCGGGTCGCCGCGGAGACCGACAGCACCCCGGCCGCGGACCCGGCGCTGGACGCCACGCCGACCGCGCGGCCGCTCCCCGAGCGCGCCGCGCCGCAGCGTCGCGGGCTGGTCGCGGTGCCCGGGGGGACGTTCGCGATGGGCGACCACTTCGACGAGGGCTACCCGGCCGACGGGGAGACCCCGGTCCACGACGTCGTGCTGTCGCCGTACCTCATCGCGCCCACGCCGGTGACGAACGCGCAGTTCGCGACGTTCGTGAAGGCCACCGGCTGGGTCACCGACGCCGAGGACCTCGGCGTCTCGGCCGTGTTCCACCTCGCGTACGGCGGGGAGCGGCGCCACGTGCTGCACCAGGTCGCGGCGACGCCGTGGTGGCTGGCCGTGCGGGGGGCGGACTGGCGCCACCCCGAGGGCCCGGGCTCGGACGTGACGAAGCGGCAGAACCACCCCGTCGTCCACGTGTCGTGGCGCGACGCGCAGGCGTACTGCGCGTGGTCCGGCACCGTCCTGCCCACCGAGGCGCAGTGGGAGCACGCCGCCCGCGGCGGTCTCGCCGGCGCCCGCTACCCGTGGGGCGACGAGCTGACGCCGAAGGGGCGCTGGCGGATGAACATCTGGCAGGGAACCTTCCCCACCGCCAACACCCTCGACGACGGCCACCTCACGACCGCGCCGGTGAAGTCCTACCCGCCCAACGGCCTCGGGCTGCACCAGACCTCAGGCAACGTGTGGGAGTGGTGCGCGGACTGGTTCTCACCGACGTTCTACGCGGAGTCACCGACGGCCGACCCGACCGGCCCCGAGGGCCCGGGCGAGGTCGAGCTGCGGGTCATGCGGGGCGGGTCCTACCTGTGCCACGACTCCTACTGCCACCGCTACCGCGTCGCCGCCCGCTCCTCGAACGGCCCCGACGCGGCCAGCGCGAACATCGGCTTCCGGGTGGCCAACCCGGCCCAGGGCCACCAGCACCACGAGAAGAGGACACCGTGATCGACTTCGCCAACGGCACCATCGTGAAGCTCAACCCGTCGCAGCCGGACGAGGGCGTCCTGGCCATGCTCGTCACCGGCGAGCAGGTCTACCGGAGCTTCAAGGGCATCCGTGACTCCGTGCACTTCACCAGCAAGCGGATCATCGCCGTCAACGTCCAGGGGCTGACCGGCAAGAAGGTCGACTACTCCTCCCTGCCGTACGCGAAGATCCAGGCGTGGTCGATCGAGACCGCCGGGCGCTTCGACCGTGACTGCGAGCTGGAGATCTACTTCAGCGGTCTCGGCAAGGTCCGGCTCGAGTTCGCCGGCTCCGTGGACATCAAGGTCCTCGGCCAGATCATCGCCGACCACGTGCTCTAGCTCGACGTCCTCGACACCGAGACGTGGGGCGTCGTCGGCATCCACTCCGGCGTCGAGGTCGAGACGCGCTCCGAGAAGCCGACTGTCCCCGACGTCCCCCTCGTCGAGAAGGACACCGTCGCGTGGACCGCCGGCGAGGTCACCGTCTGCTGCACCAGCGACGACGACGTCCATCAGGTGCGCTGCGGCGGCGAGCAGCCGGTCGTGGGCATCCACGTGTACGGCACCGACATCGGCACGCTCCCGCGCCGCAGCTACGACCCCGCGACCGGGGCGGTCACCTGGTTCACGTCGCGCTGGGCGGACTGACCTCCCTCGGCGCGGCTCGTCAGTGCGCCTGACCCGTGCTCGCGGTGGTCCCGCCGTCCACGGGCAGCCACGCCCCGGTGACGTACGCCGCGTCGTCGCTCGCGAGCCACAGCACGGCGGGGGCGATGTCGTCCGGACGGCCGGGGCGTCCGAGCGCGATGCGGTTGTTCGCGGCTGCGAGGGCCTCGGGGTCGTCCTCCACGGCCTGGGTCAGCGCGGTGATCGTGAGCGCGGGGGCGACGGCGTTGATGCGGACGCCGCGCTCGCCGTAGTCCAGCGCGAGCGACTGGACGAAGTTCATGATCGCGGCCTTCGTCGCGTTGTAGGCGGCCTGGCCCCAGTCGCCGGCCATGCCCGACACCGAGCCGACCACCACGAGGTTGCCGCCGGCCTTCTCGAGCTCGGGCAGCGCGTGACGGGCGACGTGGAAGAAGCCGTCGATGTTGACCGAGCGGATCTGCTGCCACCGCTCGAGCGTCAGCTCGTCGAAGGGCGCGTTGACGTAGTCCGCGGCGTTGTTGACGACGACGTCCAGGGAGCCGAACCGCTCGACGACCGAGCGGACCATCGCGGCCGCGGAGTCGTCGTCGCTGACGTCCGCCTCGACCACGAGCGCCCGCTCCTCGGGCACGTCGGACAGCGTCTCTTCGAGCGGGTCGCGGCGACGGCCGCTGACGGCGACGTTGGCGCCGTTGTCGGCGAAGGCCCGGGCGATGGCGCGGCCGATGCCGGAGCCTCCCCCGGTCACGAGGACGGTGCGGCCGGCGACGTCGTAGGTGTTGTGGGTCATGACGACCCGAACGGCGGGGCCCCCCACCGTGTTCCTGCCCGCCGCGAGTCGGGACTACGTCAGGTCCGCGCCGACCACCCGCGGCCGGGCGAGGATCGACAGCGTCGCCGCGACGACGCAGAGCGCGGCACCGGCCCACCAGGCGTAGGTGTAGGAGCCGAACGAGTCCCGGACGACGCCCGCGCCGAGGGCCGCCAGCGCGGCGCCGACCTGGTGGGAGGCGAAGACCCAGCCGAAGACGATCGTGCCGCGGTCGCCGAAGATCTCGCGGCACAGCACGGCCGTCGGCGGGACGGTCGCGACCCAGTCCAGGCCGTAGATGACGACGAACAGCACCATGCTCGGGTGGACGCTGTCCGACAGCAGCCAGGGCAGCAGCATCAGGCTGACCCCCCGGAACGTGTAGTAGCCGACGAGCAGCAGCCGCGGGTCGAAGCGGTCGGTGAGCCACCCCGACGCGACGGTCCCGGCGATGTCGAAGACGCCCACCATCGCGAGGAGCCCGGCGGCCGTCGTCGTCGACATCCCGTGGTCGTGGGCGGACGGGATGAAGTGGATCCCGATCAGCCCGTTCGTCGTCGCGCCGCAGATCGCGAAGGCGACGGCCAGCGCCCAGAACGCGCGGCGGCGGACGGCGTACGACAACCCCTCGAGCGCCCGCGCGACCGCGCCACCGGTGGCCCGTGCGGGCGGCGTCCACGTCACGGGGTCGGCGCCGTACGGCGCGGCGCCGCGGTCCTCCGGGTGGTCGCGGATGACGGTCCAGACCAGCGGGACCGCCGCCAGCGCGGCCGCTGCGATCACGAGCGAGGCGGCGCGCCAGCCGACGTTCTCGGCCAGGGCGGCGACCACGGGCAGCAGCGCGAGCTGCCCGGTCGCGGAGCCGGCGGTGAGCACGCCCATGACCAGGCCGCGCCGCGCCACGAACCACCGGTTCGCGACGGTCGCGGCCAGCACGAGCGCCATCGACCCGGTGCCGCCGCCGATGAGCAGGCCCCAGAAGACCAGCAGCTGCCACGACGCGGTCATGACGACGCTGCCACCCGCGCCGAGGGCGATCAGGCCCAGCGCGGCGCACATGACCTGGCGCATGCCGAAGCGGTCCATCAGCGCGGCGGCGAAGGGGGCGACGAGACCGAAGAGCACCAGGTTGAGGCTCACGGCGGCCGACATGGACGTGACGGTCCAGCCGAACTCCTCGTTCAGCGGCACCATCAGCGCACCCGGGGCCGCCCGGAAGCCGGCGGCGGCGAACAGCGCGAGGAACGCGACGGCCGCGACCCACCACGCCGGGTGGACGCGACGGGTGGGCCGGGAGCTCACGTCCGGAGTGGCCACGATTGCTCACTTTCTTCAGCGAAGTTACGCTGGGCGAGCACGCTACACCGCGAGGAACCCGAGGGGAACACGAGAGGAACACCGTGCCGCTGCGGTCCGACTGGTCCACCGAGCCCTGCCCCGTGCGGCGCTCGCTCGACGTCGTCGGCGACCCGTGGGTGCTGCTCATCGTCCGCGACGTGCTGCACGGCCGCGGCCGGTTCGACCAGCTCCGCGACGGCCTCGGCATCTCCGAGGCGGTGCTCAGCCGCCGTCTGGCCGCGATGCTCGACGCCGGTCTCCTCGAGCGGGTGGAGTACGCCGACGGCGCCCGCACCCGTCAGGGGTACGCCGCCACCGAGGCCGGCGCCGACCTGCTGCCGGTCCTGCAGCAGCTGGCGCTGTGGGGCGAGCGGCACACGGCGTTGCCCGAGGGCGGCGCCCACATGGCGATGGTGCACGACACCTGCGGCGCCGAGACCACCCGCGGCGAGGTGTGCAGCGCCTGCGGCGCACCGCTACGCCCCGAGCACATGACCTGGGTCAAGCCGTGGCTGGGGCGCAGCGACCGGCTCGTGGGACCGGGCACCCTCCTGGGCTGAGGGCCACCGTCAGGACGGACGTGCAGAAGCGCGAGCTCAGGCACATCTCCGGCAGTCGGTCCGACGTCTGCACGTCCGTTCCAACGACTCCAAGCACTCCACGACCCACTCCGTGGTGACCGCGCGATGGCCGAAGCGCACCACGGTCCACCCGTCGACCGTCAGCGCCGTGTAGCGCCACAGGTCGTGCGCGAACTGCTCGGGGCCGCCGTGGTAGAGCCACCCCTCCGCCTCCACCACGAGGCGGAGCCGCTCGTCCACGAGGTCGGGATGGATCACGATGCCGTCGACCGTGACCGGGACCTGCGGGACGAGAGCGAGCCCGGGGACCTCGAGCGACAGAGCCCGCAGCGCGGACTCGAGCGGGTTCCGGGACGACGGGTGGGCACGGGTGGCGACCCTGCTCACCGCCGGTGAGCCGGGACCTCGCACGCGGGCGGCCGCCACCTGCAGCTCGTCGAGGTCGACGACGCCGTGGCGCAGCGCCGAGTCGGCGACCGCCAGCGCCTCGGGGAACGGCAACCGTCGTGCGCACTCGAGCACCGTGGTCACCGGGGAGGTGACCGTCGCGCCGTGGCCCGTCCAGGTCAGGTTGACGCCCCGACGGCGGCCGAGCTCGACCTTCCGGTTCCGGGGCACCGCGAGCCAGGGCCGGTCCGGCTGCTGGAGCACCTCCCATCCCTGCTCGACCGCGGCCGACAGGCAGGTGATGGTCGCGTCGAGCCGGGCGGCCGCCCGATGGGTCGCGGCCAGCGCAGGGAGTCCGTAGTGCCCCTTCGACAGTCGTTCGACCCGTCCGGCCCGGACGGCCTCGGTCAGTGCCCGAGCGGTGACGTGGCGGAGGAGCTGGTCGGTGCGGGCCACCCCTCCCAGCCGCGCCACCACCTCCGCCACGTCCACGGGCCCAGCGTCACCCCTGACCAGCTGCCGCGCATCCGCCCATCCACAGGCCCGGACGCCTGAGGTCAGGCGGCGGGGTCCGGCTTCACCGCCAGCACCGGGCAGGTCGCGTCGAGCAGGATCCGCTGGGCGGTGCTGCCGAACACCAGCTTCCCGACGGGGCTCCGGGCCCGCAGCCCGAGGACGACGAGCCGCGCGCCGAGCCGCTGGGCGACCTGCACGACGGCGTCGCTCGGGTCCCCGACGTCCCCGTGCTCGACCTCGACCCGCCCGGCGAGGCCGGGCCAGCGGGCCGCCGCCTCGTCGGGCGTCGGGACGGACTCGCCCCGCACGGCCGGGACGAGGACGACGGTCTCGCCCTCGGGGCCGGGCGCCTGGGCGGCGGCACGCACGGCGGCGTGCCCGGGCTCGCTGTCGGCGTAGGCGACGACGACGGTCACTGGAGGACTCCCATCGGAAGGTCGACCGGCAGCAGCGACGGCAGCGCGAGCAGCACCGCGCCGAGCACCAGCGTGTAGACGATCGCGGTCCGGGGCTTCGCCCAGGCCGCGTACATGAGGAACACCGGCACGAAGACCAGGGTGGCGGCGACGTAGCCGACCAGGCCGACGAGGACCAGGAAGACGGCCATGGCACCGAAGGTGCGGGCGGCGATCACCAGGTCGCGACGCCGGGTCTCGGCCTGGACCGAGGGCTCCGTGCGGGGCCGGGTGGCGACCATCGTGCCGCCGGGACCGCCCGAGCCCGAGGGGTCCGCACCGGGCAGCTGGTCGTCGAGCGGCACGTCGGCCGGACGACGGGGACGGCGACGCAGCTCCTGGGCGACGAGCAGCCCGGCCATGACCAGGCCGCCGATCGCGACGAGACGCGGCATGAGCTGGGCCTCGTCGGAGAAGGAGGCACTGAGCCACAGGGCCCCGGCGAAGACCACCACGGCGGTGACGGCGACACCGAGCGACCAGCGCGTGCCGGCGAAGGAGCCCTCGAGCTCGTCGCCCCCGGCGGCGTCGGGCTCGTCGTGCTCGTCGCGGTGACCGTCGTCCACCTGGCCGGCGGTGCGGCGCAGCTTCTTCAGCAGCGCCCACAGGATCGGCACCACGAGGACGGCGGCGAAGATCAGCACGCCCGGGCGGGTCATCCAGCCGAAGCCGTCGTACAGGTTGGCGGTCAGGTAGTAGTAGCGCTCCATCGGGATCGCCAGGACGAAGCCGATCAGCATCGGCGCACGGGGCATGCCGGTCGCCTTGAGGAAGAAACCGACCACGCCGAGGGCGACCATGATCCACAGGTCGCCGAGCTGGCCACCCTCCTGGAACGCGCCGAGCAGCATGATGACGAGCAGGCCGGGGCCGAGCACCGCGAACGGCACCTTGGTGAGGCGGGCCAGCTGGCCGGTGGCGAGGAAGCAGAAGAACGCGCCGGCGACGGAGGCGATCGCGAAGGCCCAGACGATGAGGTACATCAGGTCGAGGTGCTCGGTGACGATGGCCGGGCCGGGCTGGATGCCGTAGGTCAGCAGCATCCCGAGGAGCATCGCGGAGGGCACGCCGCCCGGGATGCCGAACAGGAACGTCGGGATCAGGTCGCCGGCCTCCACGGAGTTGTTGGCCGACTCGGGGCCGACGATGCCGCGGGGGTCACCCTTGCCGAACTTGCGCTTGTCCTTCGCGGTGGCGACGGCCTGGCCGTAGGCGAGCCAGGTGCCGGCGGTGGCGCCGACGCCGGGCAGGACGCCGGCCCAGATGCCGATGAGCGAGCCGCGGATGACCTGGGTCCAGTGGGTCAGCCACTCGCGGATGCCGGAGCCCCAGCCGCCGGACAGCTCGACGGGCTTCTCGGTGACGCGGCGCTGGCCGACGCGGCTGGCGATCTCGGCGAGGCCGAAGACGCCCAGGGCGACCGCGACGAGCGACATGCCGTCGGAGAGGAACAGCGAGCCGAAGCTGAAGCGCTCCTCCGCGGTGGTCGGGGAGGTGCCGACGAGGCCGAGCAGCAGACCCAGGAGGCCGGCGGTCAGGCCCTTCACGACGTTGCCGCGGGACAGCACGGCGGCGAGCGAGACACCGAGGATGGTGAGCATGAACAGCTCGGGGCTGCCGAACGACAGCACCATCGGGCGGGCCAGCGGGATCGCGATCGTCAGGCCGAGCGCACCGATCAGGCCGCCCGCCATCGAGGAGAGGAACGCCAGGGACAGGGCGCGTTTCGCCTGTCCCTTCCTCGCCATCGAGTAGCCGTCGAGCATCGTGACGCTCGCGGACGCCGAGCCCGGTGCGCCGAGCAGGACGGCGGCCACCGTGTCGGAGGTGTGGACGACGGCGAGGGCGCCGATGAGCATGGCGAGGGCGGCCTCGGGCTCCATGCCGAAGGTGACGGGGAGCAGGATCGCGACGGCACCCGTGCCGCCGAGACCGGGGATGAGCCCGATGACGAGACCGGCGACGACGCCGATCGCGAGCATCAGCAACAGGGACGGGTCGGCCAACGAGGCCAGGGCGGAGAACGCTGCGTCAGTCATGGTGGTGGGCCTCAGTCGATCGTGATGTCGTGGTCGCGCTCGAGCAGCTCGAGGACGTCCTCACGCACCTCGGCGTCCACCTGGTAGGCGGCGCCGATGCGCTCGGGGAGGTCGGGGGCCGCGTCGAGCGGGTAGCCGCCGAGGACCTCCGCGGCGGACTCCTCGAAGGAGGGGTCCACGCTGAGCTTCTCGGCCTCGTCGCGGACGAGCTCGAGGGCCTCGTCCGGCGTGTCCTCGGGCACCCAGAGCGCCTTCTGGAAGGTGTAGGTTAGCGCCAGGATCGCGCGGTAGGTCTCGAGGGCGTCGGCGGGCGGCTGCTCGCCGTTCAGCTCGGAGTACACCTCGACGACCGTCGGCATCTTCGGGAAGTTGGGGTCGCGGACGATCTCGCCGTCCTCGTCGACCTGGCCGAGGCTGAACAGCGGGACGGCGGTGCCGTCGTCCACCAGCGGCTGCACGGCGGGGCCGTACGACGAGGTCGTCTGGTAGTCGATGTCGACCTCGCCGCGCTGGAGCGCGAGGTTGACGGGGCCGCGGCCCTCGAAGCCGAAGGTGGACTCGACGTCCGCCCCGAGCAGGTCGAAGGCCAGCAGCGTGGTGAGGTCGAGGCTGGTCGCGGCGATGCCGCCGAAGACCAGCGGGCGGTCACGGTCGACGAGGTCGGCCACGCCGTCCACGCCGGCGCCGGTGCGGGCGTAGACCACCGCCCCGGTCCCGTTCGCGAGGATGGGCCGGAGCTCGGTGAAGTCGTAGCGGACGGCCTCCATCTCGAGCAGGTAGGGCACCACCGTCGAGGCGGTGGAGACCAGCCACTCGGTGCCGTCGGGGCGGGCCGAGGTCATGAAGTGGTTGGTGCCGACGATGCCCTCACCGCCGTCGTCGTTGACCGGTGCGAGCCCCGGCTGGCCGGGGACGGCCTCGGTGAGCTCGGCGGCCACGAAGCGCGCCCAGGTGTCGGTGCCGCCACCCTCGGCGAGCGGGATCATCATCTCGACGGTCTCGCCGGCGTAGTCGCCGTCCGTGGTCGAGGCGGGCGGGTCCAGGAGGCCGCCGCCGAAGGCGGTGACGCCGACGGCCAGCGCGGTGAACCCGGCGATGACGGCGGCCGCGGTCCGGGCCCGCGGGGGGCCGGAGTCTGCGCCGGCGGACGAGGCGTCCTCCGGCGGGGTCGGATCGTCCGGGGTCGTGGCGTCGACCTCGTCCGTGTAGAGCGTCATGCGGTCCTCCAGGTGCGGTGAGCCTGCCACGTGGCGAGCCCGAGGGGCAGGGGTCGAACGGGGGTCCTCACGCCGACACCGACGGCATCAGCGGAGGCTCGGGCAGGACGACGGACCCCTGGGCCAGCCGTCGGTAGGTGCGGGTGACCCCGACCACCGGCAGGCCGGCGTGGGTCTCGACGAAGGTCTGGACGCACCCGGCCGGGCTGCCGAGGCGCAGCCCCTTCTCGACGTCGGCGCCCGTCGCCGCGGCACGGCTCTCCACGAGGTCCGCGACGACCGTGCCGGGGGTGGCGGCGGCGAGGGTGAGGGCGACCGAGCCGGTGACCGGGACGGCGGGGTGGAAGCGGCCCATCGACAGCATCCGCACCGTGAGGTCGGTCGGCTCGTCGGCGCGCGACGAGGGCGGGGAGACGAGCGCGAGCTTCGGCACGGCTCGGGCGACCTCGCCCGCGGTCTCCGCCAGGCCCATGCGGACCCCGGCCTCCCGTCGTACGACGTCGAGGCGGGCGAGCAGCCCGGGGACGGCGTCGAGGCGGTCGGGGGACTCGTCGCCGACGATGCCGTGGGCATCGAGACCGAGCTCGGCGACGTCGACGGCGACGACCGGTGCGCCGGCGTCCACGAGGGTCACGGTGACGCCCGCGGCCTCGAGCACGTCGCGCTGCGCGCCGCTCGGGAAGAGGCGGCCGGTGCTGCGGCCGGCCGGGTCGACGAAGCCCATCCGCACCGGCGCGCCGCCGAAGGGGACGCCGGGGATGTGGGTCGAGCCCTCCTCGGCGAGCACACCACCGGGGGTGGGGACGTGCTGGACGATCAGCTGGTCGGTGTTCGTGTTGAGCACGCGGACGGCGGTCTCGACCTCGCCGGGGCGGACCCAGCCCTCGCGGATGGCGAAGGCGGCGACGACGGCCGAGCAGTTGCCGCAGTTGCTGCCCCAGTCGACCTTCGCGTCCTCGATGCCGACCTGCGCGAAGGTGTAGTCGACGTCGACGCCCTCGTCGGACGACGGCGCCAGGATGACGG
Organism: Nocardioides sp. CFH 31398; assembly: GCF_022436705.1. Taxonomy (GTDB): domain Bacteria; phylum Actinomycetota; class Actinomycetes; order Propionibacteriales; family Nocardioidaceae; genus Nocardioides. The sequence goes on from NZ_JAKUHT010000003.1 coordinate 100,092, forward strand.
CCTTGCTCGTCGTCGAGGTGCCCCCGCCGACGCCGTCCACCTGACGGTGGTCGGGGCTGCCGTACAGGCGGAGCAGAACCTCGTCGACGGACTGGTCCGCGACCTGCAGGTCCTCGCGCCGGAAGACCCAGCACTTGCTGGTCCCCCCGCGCATCCACGTCGCCGCGATCTCCCGCACGTCTGCCTCCTCGTCGCCGGCCCGGTGTCTCCGGGCGCAGCCACTGTGCGGCGGCGGTGAGGTGTAGCACAATCACGACTTCGTACGCTGTCGTGTAGCAGCACTTAACAACGAGTGACGCCCGGCGGTCCACGGCGGCCTTCAGCACGACTGGAGGCCTGTACATGGTCGTGTAGCGATGCTTCAGGCAGGATGGGCCCGTGCTCGACGTCAAACGACTCCAGGTGCTGCTCGCGGTGGTCGAGGAGGGCTCGGTGACCGCCGCCGCGCAGTCGCTGGGGTACACGCCCTCCGCGATCTCGCAGCAGCTGCTGCGCCTGGAGAGGGAGGCCGGCCAGCCGCTGCTGGAGCGCTACGCCCGCGGGATGCGGCCCACCGACGCGGGCGTCGTCCTCGCCCGGCACGCCCGGAAGGTGGTCCGCCAGCTCGCCGCCGCCGAGGCCGACCTGGCCGAGATCGCCGGCGTACGACGGGGCCGGGTGACGCTCGGGACGTTCCCGACCGTGGGCAGCTCGTTCCTCCCCCTCGCCGTCCGTCGCTTCCGCGAGCTCTACCCGGGCATCGAGCTGACCATCGAGAGCGGCCGCGAGGACCACCTGGTCCGCCACCTCGAGGAGGGCCGGGTCGCCATGTCGCTGCTGTGGGACTACGAGTGGCGCCGCATCGAGAACGACGAGCTGCTGCTCACCGAGCTGTTCACCGACCCGACCGTGCTGCTCGTCGGCGCCACCCACCGGCTGGCGAGGCGGAAGCAGGTGACGATGACCGAGCTCGCCGACGAGCCGTGGATCATCCGCGCCGGCGGCCACCCGGTGGTCGAGGTGCTCGAGCGCAGCACCGTCGCCGCGGGCTTCACGCCGCGCATCGCCTTCCACGCGAACGACTACCAGGAGGCCCAGGCGATGGCGAGCGTCGGCCTGGGCATCGCGCTGGCGCCCCGCACGGCGACGGTCAACCAGCACCCCGACGTCCGCGTGCTGTCGCTGGGCGACACCGCTCCCCCGCGCCGCGTCCTCGTCGCCCGCCGCGAGGGCCGCGTCCGCGCCGCCGCCGAGCTCGCGCTCCACGACGTCCTGCTCGACGTGGCCGCCGGCTACCGCTGAGGGCCCGTCACCGCACCCGTCGGCTCACGGGGTCTCGAGGCTCCTCGCCCAGGGGCTCGTCACACCTCGACCACCGGGGGGCGTCAGGGCAGGCGGGCGGCCAGCGCGCGACCGAGGGCGGCGCCGGAGAGGTACGCCGTCTCCACCTTCGACGTCTCGCCCCACCCGTCGCCGCAGACCCCGACCAGGCCGTCACCCTCGGAGGAGAGGTGGAACGGCTCGGGCCGCTCACCGGTCGGCTTGGCGAAGGTCCAGCGCTGCACGCGGGTCTCGACGGGGTCGCCGGCGTCGAGCAGGGAGCTGAGGGCCATCGCCATGACGGGGGCCGCGCCGGCCGGGTCGTCGAGGTAGCGGGCGGCGAGCTCGGGGGTCGAGTGGGCGACCACCACCGGGGCGTCGTCGCCGCGACGACGGCCGTCGTCCGCGATCCAGGACAGCACGGGGTCGTCGTTGACGAAGGCGCCGTGGAAGGTGCCGGACGGCGAGACCCGGTCCCACGTGCGCTGCTCGAAGCGCGCCGCGAGCGCGAGCGTCGGCTCCCACTCCCGGGTCAGCACCGCGGCGACGTCTCCCAGGCCGTCGCCGAGCAGGCGGACGGCCTGGGGGTCCGGCATCGCCAGGACGACGGCGGAGGCGGCGGCGCCGTCCACCGTCAGCAGGCCGTCGGGCGAGACCGCCACCGACTCGACCTGCTGCCGCTCCAGCGCGCCCCCGGCGACCAGCGGCTCGAGGACGTCGTCCACCAGCGCACGCAGGCCGCGGGTGCCGCCCCAGCGGGTCGGACCGTCCTTGTCGCCGGCGGGCTCGCCGCCGTGGAGGACGGTGAAGGTGTCCGTCCACGGCCGGGCGAGGCCGCGGACGCGCCAGTCCTCGGCGATCGCCGCGAAGTCCTCGTCGCCCGCCGTGAAGTACGACGCCCCGAGGTCGGTCTCGCGGTCGCCCAGGTCGCCCCCGTCGTCGAACGCGCGCCCGCTCATCCGGCCGCCGGGACGCCGGCCGCGGTCGAGGACCCGCACCGGGACGCCGGCCGAGACGAGCTCGAGCGCGCACGCGGCGCCGGCGAGGCCGGCACCCACCACGACGACGGGGGCCGGGCCCGGCCCGGGATCAGACACGCTCACCCCGCGAGTCTCACAGGGAGGATCAAAGGTCCACGCGCTCGTTCTCGCCGCCGTCGTACCGCTCGCCCTTGACCTTCGCCTTCACCAGGCTCAGGGCGGAGGAGATGCGGCTGCCCGGGGTGTCCCAGTACTCCCCGGAGCTGCCGGTCACCTTGAGCAGGACGACGGACGGGTCCTCGGGGCCCTGCGGCATCCACGCCTCGACCCACGTGTTCCACAGCTCCTTCGCCTTCGCGGTGTCCTCGACGACCTCGGCGGTCCCGTCGATGGAGATCCACGTGTCGGACGACGCCATGGTCAGGCTGACGTGCGGGTTCGCCCGGACGTGCGCCACCTTCCGCGAGTCCCGCTCCGCGAAGAACCACAGCTCCGCGACGTCGGTGACCTTCTGGTGGGCCATCGGTCGCGAGACGAGGGTGCCGTCGGCGTCGACGGTGGTGAACATGCAGACCCGCTCGCCGTCGGCGAGCTCGGTCAGGCGCTCGGTGGTGCCGGTCCGGGTGCTGGTCGCGTCGCTCATGACCCCCCGTACCCCACGTGCGCCGCAGCAGAGAACGGTGGCCGGCTCAGGCGTGGTGCGACGTCAGCGGGTGCAGGTCGGCGTGGTCGTGAATGTCCGGGTGCACGTGGACGACGACCGCGTCGAGGTGGTCCACGACGTGGAGCAGCGCGTGCTCCACCCGCTCCGCGACCGCGTGGGCCGCCGTCACCGACAACCCGCCGTCGACCCGGATCGTCGCGTCGCCCTCCAGCCGGTGGCCGGCCCAGCGGGCGCGGACCCGGTCCACGCCGCGGACCTCCTCCTCCGCGAGCGCGGTCGCGCGCATCGCCGCGAGGACCCCGGGCTCGACGCCGTCCATCAGCCGTCGGACGACGGGTCGCATCGAGGCCACCAGGATGCCGACGATCGACACCCCGATGACCAGGCCGACGACCGCGTCGGCGCGGGGGAACCCGGCGTACACCCCGAGGACGCCGCCGACGACCGCGAGCGACGTCAGCCCGTCGGCGCGGGCGTGCTGGCCCTCGGCGACGAGGGCGGCGGAGCCGATGCGGCGGCCGGCCCGGATGCGCTGCACCGCGACCGCCTCGTTGCCGGCCGCACCGACGAGCCCGGCCGCCAGCACCCAGCCGAGGTTCGCGAGCGGCCGCGGGTCGAGGAGCGCGGAGACGGACTCCCACAGCACCCACGCCGCCGAGACGAGGACCACGAGCCCGATGAACAGCCCGACGAGGTCCTCGGCGCGGCGGTAGCCGTAGCTGTAGCGCTCGTCCGGTCGACGCATCCCGAGCCGGAACGCGAGGATCAGCGGGATCGTGGTCGCCGCGTGCCCGACGTTGTGGATGGTGTCGGCGAGCAGCGCGACCGACCCGGAGACCGCGACGATCAGCACCTGGGCCAGCGCGGTCGCGGTCATGCCCGCCAGGCCGATCCAGGCGGCGCGGATGCCGAGCCGGCTGGACTCCTCGGCCGTCCGGATCGCGTCGTGGTGGTCGTGGGCGTGCGGGACGACGGCGTGGCGCAGCCGGGCCCACCACCCGCTGCGACCCGGCGAGTGCCCGTGCCCGTGGCCGTGACCGTGCCCGCTCATCGCGACTCCCGGTGGTGCGGGGGGACCCCGGGCGCGAGGTGCTCGGCGTGGAAGAGGCCGTCGGTGACGAGCTGGCGGACGTGGTCGTTCGCGAGCCGGTAGAACACCTGGTTGCCGGCGCGACGGGTCTGCACGAGGCGCGCCATCCGGAGCTTGGCGAGGTGCTGCGAGACCAGGGCCGGCGGCTTGTCGAGGGCGGCCGCGAGGTCGCCGACGCCCACCTCATCCGTCGTCATGAGCCACAGCAGGCGCAGGCGGGTGGCGTCCGCGAGCATCCGGAACACCTCGACGGCGAGGTCGACGCCCTCCTCGTCGGGGAGTACCTTGCTGTCTGCGCGCATGGCTAGATAGTGAGCCAGCCAGACTTCGGGGTCAAGCGGAGGTACCCGTGACCGATTCGGCAGGAACGGCGGCGACGGCGGCGGAGTGGGACGCCCAGGCCGACACGTTCGACGACGAGCCCGACCACGGACTGCGGGACCCGGCGTGCCGCGAGGCCTGGCGCCGGCTGCTCACGGGCGTCCTGCCCGACGCGCCGGCCCGGGTCGCCGACCTCGGCTGCGGCACGGGCACGTTGAGCCGGCTGCTCGCCGAGGCGGGCCACACGGTCGACGGCGTGGACCTGTCGCCGCGGATGGTCGACGCCGCCCGGGCGAAGTGCGCCGGGCTGCCCGTCACCGCCGTCGTGGGCGACGCCGCCGCGCCCCCGCTCGCGGAGGCGGCGTACGACGTGGTGCTGGCCCGCCACGTGCTGTGGGCGCTGCCCGACCCCGCCGACGCCGTACGACGCTGGGCCGGGCTCCTCGCGCCGGGCGGGCGGCTGGTGCTGGTCGAGGGCTTCTGGCACACGGGCGCCGGGCTGAGGGGCGAGCAGACCCTGGCCGCGGTCCGCGCCCACCGCGCGGAGGGGGTCCTGACGCGACTGACCGACCCGCTCCTGTGGGGCGGGCCGGTCAGCGACGAGCGCTACCTGGTGCTCAGCGCCCGCTGAGCACCGGGTAGCAGCGCAGCGAGAGCGCTCAGCGGGGCAGCTGGAACCGCGGGGTCGGCTCCGCCACCGTGCCGGGGACGACGTCGCTCGGCGCCGGGAGCCACGCGGCCGGACCCTGCGAGCGCGAGCCCGCACCGCCGCCGAGGGCGAGGTCGCCGGGCACCGTGAAGGACGTCCGGGCGAGATCGATCGTGTAGCGCGAGGTCGGCGAGGTGTCGACGTTGCGCACGCGGCTCGGGGCGGCCCCGACCAGCACGACACCGAGCCGGTGACCGGCCTCGACGACCGCGTCGTCCGGGTCGAGGCGGACGGTCACGTCGCGGGTGCGGGCGCCGTCGAGGCGGGCCCAGCCGCGACCGAGGACGCCGAACGGGGTCTGGCCCAGGTTGCGGGTCATCCGGTAGTAGCAGGCGTCGTCGTACGACGTCGACCGGCCGTGGCAGCTCTGCTCCTCGGTGGTCCGGGCGCCGTCGCCGGTGGCCAGGACGCGCTCGTCGAGGCCGTAGTCGACGAGCATGACGCCGACCTGGCCGGTCTCGACCTCGCTGGTGATCCGCAGCTTCGCGACGGTCTCCCCCGAGATGCGGGTGTCCTCGCCCAGGGGCGCGGAGGCGTACAGCAGGCGGTTGGCCTCGGACCCGGCGGTCAGCGCCGTGGTCTCGGTCTGGTTCGGGGCGTTGAGCCAGGAGGCGGTGCCGGACTGCGCGCCGGTGGCCGCGAGGGTGCCACCGGCGGTCGGCCGCAGGACGGTCCGCTCACCGGTCGGCCACTGCTCCGCCGTCGTCCACTCGTTCGGCTGGGTCTCGATGTCGACGGCGGGCTCGTCGAGGATGCCGTTGTCGATGCCCATCAGCTGGGAGTCGAACCAGCGGTGCAGGGTCTTGATCCAGCGCGTGCGGTCGGAGTCGAAGGCGTCGACGTGGCCCAGGCGGGTCAGCCACATCTTGCGGGTGACGCCGTTCTTGCCGAGCTGGGTCCACCACTTCGAGAAGTGCCGGGTCTTGACGTTGAGGTCCTGCAGGCCGTGCATCACGAAGACGCTGGCGGTGACGTTCGAGGCCTTCGTGGTGGTGCCGTTGCGGTGGTCGCGCTCGGCCCAGAAGGCGTTGTAGCGGCCGGTCTCGTCGTCGTCCTCGGCGGACAGGCGCTCGTACGTCGCCTCGCAGTCGACGGTCTCGGTGCGGTCGGCGGCGACGCGGCGCGACAGGCCCTCGGCGTAGTCCCAGCTGTAGGGCAGCTTCTGCGAGCGGGTGTAGTCGTACCAGGACGAGATGGCGGAGATCGGGACGATCGTCTCGAGGCCCTCGGTGCCGAGCGCGGCGACGCCGTTGGCGATCGTGCCGTCGTACGACTTGCCGATCATGCCGGTCTTCCCGTTGGTCCAGTCGGCCACGACGGGCTCACCGTCGGCGTCGACGGCCTCGGCGTTGCCGTTGAGCCAGTCGACGGCCGCCGCGGCGGAGCCGACGTCGGAGACGCCGCCCTCGTCGACGCACCCGGTGGAGCGCGCGGTGCCGGCGAGGTCGACGGCGACGAACGCGTAGCCGCGGGGCACGAAGTAGTTGTCGTAGAACAGCGGCGTCAGGGCCGGGTTGCCGTCCGCGTCGTACGTCTTCTTCTCGGCCTCGTTGCCGCGGCCGATGGAGAGGTAGTACGGGCTCGCGTCCATGATCACGGGGACCTGCTGGCCGGCGCGCTCGGTCTCGGCGGGCCGCACGACGTCGACCGCGACGCGGTCGGGCTGGCCGTTGCCGTCGAAGTCGTCGGCGAGCACGTAGACGGTCTCGCGGATGGCGCCGGCGTAGCCGTAGATCGGGGCGGTGCGCCCGTTCTTCAGCTCGTACGGCGCGTCAGCGGCCCGGACGGGCGCGGCCGCGGGTGCGGCGCCCGCGGTGGCCGACGCGAGCGCCGGCAGGGAGCCGAGCAGCAGGCCGGCGCCCGCGAGGGCCACCACCCCGCGTGCTCGGGAGCGGGTCGGGCGGGACCAGGTCATGGTCGTTCCTCACTGCGAGGGCGGCTCGGCAGGGAGGCGTCGCACGCCCGTCGTCCGACGGGTCGCACCACGTCGACGGCGGCCGAGATCCACCGAACGGACGGTGGCACAACCCAAGCGGTCGGCCCGATGGGGCGTCAAGGATCGTGACCGCTTCGGGACCTGCGCCGCCCGTCGGCGCCGCGGACGTCGGCTCAGAGCCGGCGGCACTGGTCCTCCTTGTTCCCCTCGACCACGTTGCCGCTGCCGGTCGGGGCCGGGCGGTTCTCCTTGCACTGCAGGTTGCCGTCGACCCGGTTGTCGCTGATCGTCTGCGCGCGGCGGTTCTCGAAGGACTGCACGTCGGAGCCGACGCGGTTGGCGACGATCGTGGCGGCACCGCCCTGGACGAGCTGGACGCTCCCGTCGACGACCGAGCGCCGGACGACGACCTTCTCGTGACCCTCGGCCTGGACGTTGCCCTCGACGTCGACGCGTCGCGCGACGAGCGTGGCGCCGTCGGCCACGGTGACGTTGCCGCCCACCTGCGTGCCGGTGAGCGTGCAGGTGGCGCCGCGCGGCACGCGGAGGTCGTCGACCTCGACGGCGCCGAGGGAGCCTCGGCAGGTGCGCTCGTCGGCGTGGGCGGGCGCGGCGACGGCCAGGGCCGACGCGGCCAGGGCCAGCGCCCCCAGGGCGGGAGCGGCGGAGCGGAGCAGGGTCTGCGCGGACATCGGGGCCTCCTTCGGGGCCGGGACCACCCCGACCGCTGGGCCCGACGTTCCCGGGTGCCGGTGAGCCGACGGTGAGACGACCGTGAGAGACCTCTCACCCGGTTAGAGCGGCGACCTATACTCCATTGAGTCAGTTGACATTGTTCAGATAGGAGCAGTGGTGAGCACCGTCCCCTTCACCGTCCAGAGCACCGGCACCGGCGTCGCCCAGGAGATCACCGTCCTCGGCGACAACGCCCACGTCTTCCACGCCGACACCTACCCCGCCTTCGGCGGTGCGGACGCCGCCCCCAGCCCGCTGGCCTACAGCCTCGGCGCCCTCACCTCCTGCAACCAGGTCACCGCGCAGGTGGTGGCGAAGGAGCTCGGCGTGACCCTCGGCGAGTTCTCGCTGTCCGCGCGGGGCGACCTCGACCCGAGCGTCATGGTCGGCGGTGCCGACGGCAACGCCAACTTCTCCGCCGTGACCGTCGACGCCACCGTGCAGACCGACGCCGACGCCGAGACCTTCGACCGCCTCGTCGCCGAGGTCGACCGCCGCTGCCCCGTGACGCAGCTGTTCCGCCGCTCCGGCCTCGCCTTCACCAGCGAGTGGAAGCCGCTGCCGCTCTGAGGTCGTCCGGACGGACGTGCAGAAGCCCCCGGAACGCCCCTCGCGGGGGTGTTCCGGGGGCTTCTGCGCGTCGGTCCCGACCGGGGGCCGACCCGTCCGCGGGATCAGCGGAAGGCGGCGTGCCCCGTCAGCGTCTGGCCGACGACGAGGGTGTGCATCTCGACCGTGCCCTCGTAGGTGAGCACGGACTCGAGGTTGTTCATGTGCCGGATCACCGGGTACTCGAGCGAGATGCCGTTGGCGCCCAGGATCGTGCGGGCCGTGCGGCAGATGTCGATGGCCTCGCGCACGTTGTTCAGCTTGCCCACGCTCACCTGCGGCGGAGCCAGCGTGCCGGCGTCCTTGCGGCGACCGAGGTGCAGCGCGAGCAGCGTGCCCTTGGTGAGCTCGAGGCTCATGTCGGCGAGCTTCTGCTGGGTCAGCTGGAAGCCGGCGATCGGCTTGCCGAACTGCTCGCGCTCCTTGCTGTAGTCCAGCGCGGCGGAGAAGCAGGAGCGGGCCGCGCCCATCGCGCCCCACACGATCCCGTAGCGGGCCTCGTTGAGGCAGGACAGCGGGCCGCGGAGCCCGGTGACCTCCGGCAGCACGGCGTCGGCGGGCAGGCGGACGCCGTCCAGGACGAGCTCGCTGGTCACGGAGGCGCGCAGCGACATCTTGTGGTGGATCTGCGGCGCGGAGAAGCCGGGGGTGTCGGTCGGGACGACGAACCCGCGGACGCCCTCCTCGGTCTGCGCCCACACGACGGCGACGTCGGCGACGGAGCCGTTGGTGATCCACATCTTGCGCCCGTCGAGGACCCAGTCGTCGCCGTCGCGCTTCGCCCGGGTGCGCATGGAGTCGGGGTCGGAGCCGTGGTCGGGCTCGGTGAGGCCGAAGCAGCCGATGGCCTCGCCGGCGGCCATGGCGGGCAGCCACTGCTGCTTCTGCTCCTCGCTGCCCCAGCGGTGGATCGCGAACATCGCCAGCGAGCCCTGCACGGACACGAGGGAGCGGATGCCGGAGTCGGCGGCCTCGAGCTCGAGGCACGCCAGGCCGTAGTCGACGGCGCTCATGCCCGGGCAGCCGTAGCCCTCGAGGTGCATGCCGAGCAGCCCCATGGCGCCGAACTCCTTGGCGAGCCCGCGGACGTCGGGGAGCTCGCCGCGCTCGAACCACTCGGCGACGTCGGGCATGACGACGTCGTCGCAGAGCTTCCTCACCGCGGCGCGGATGTCCCGCTCCTCCGCCGTGAGCTGGTCGTCGATGCCGACGATGTCGAGGGGGTCGATCTTCGCTGCCATGCCCTCGATCGTACGCCGGGAGAGACGTGGAACACCCGTCGAGGAGAGGTGGTTGAAGGCTGCATGACCACCATCGCGATCATCGGAGCCGGACGAGGACTGGGGGCGGCCGTCGCGCGGCGCTTCGCCGCCGAGGGGTACGCCGTGGGGCTGATCTCGCGGCACCAGGGACGCCTCGACGCGCTCGCCGCCGAGCTCGAGACCGAGGGCGTCCGCGCGCAGGGCTTCGCCGCCGACGTGCGCGACCCCGCCTCGATCGCGAAGGCCCTCGAGCAGGTCACCGAGACCCTGGGCCCGATCGAGGTGCTGCAGTACTCCCCGCTGCCGCAGAAGGACTTCATGCGGCCCGTGCTCGAGACGACGCCCGCCGACCTCGTCGGCCCCGTCGAGTTCTCGATCTACGGCCCCGTCGCGGCCGTCCACCAGGTCGTCCCGGGCATGCGGTTCCTGGGCGAGGGGACGGGCTCGATCCTGTTCGTCAACGGCGGGTCCGCGGTCAAGCCCGGCCGCAACGTCACCGGCACCTCCATCGCCTTCGCCGGTCAGGCGGCGTACGCCGAGCTGCTGCACGAGGTGCTCGGCGAGGAGGGCATCTTCGTCGGCCAGCTGATCATCGGCGGGCAGATCATCGAGGGCGACGAGGAGAAGGACCCCGCCGTCCTCGCGGAGAAGCTGTGGGACCTCCACACCGAGCGCGACACCTTCCGGGTGCAGGTCTCGACCGACTGAGGCGTCACCGCGGCTCGCGGGGCCTCAGCCGGCGACGGCCACCTCGACCACGAGCGCGCGGTGGTCGCTGGCGCCCACGACCTCGGCCCGGGACGAGGTCGCGCGGACGCCGGGGCCGGGGGCGGCCAGGGCGTGGTCGAGCTGGACCCGCGGGTCCTGCGCGGGGTAGGTGGGGTGGCGGGCGAGCGGCGTCCACCGGCTCAGCATCGCGGCGACGCCCGGCGGCATGTTGAGGTCGCCGAGCAGGACGACGGGCCCGGGCAGCTCGCCCGCCCACGCGGTCAGCTCGCGCAGCTGCCGGCCCGCGCGGACCGGCTCGAACGACAGGTGCGTGCACACCACGGTCAGCGGCCCGGACGGCGTGGTCAGCTCCGCGGCCACCGCGGCGCGGGGCTCGTCCGGCACCCACAGCACCCGCTGCCCGGCCCCGGGCGGCAGCGGCACCGGGATGCTCAGCCGCGAGCCCTCCATGCGCAGCTCGTCCGTGCGCACCACGGGGAAGCGGGTCACCAGCGCGACGCCGTACGCCCCCTCGTCGGCGGCGAGGGCGGCCGAGGTGGCGGGGCGGAACGTGTCCCGGGAGCCCGGCGTCCCGAGGATCGCCGCGGTGAAGTGGTGCTGCCAGGACTCGCCGGGGCGCGCGCAGGCGTCGGCGAGCGCGGCGGCCTGGTCCTCGGCGCCGCTGCGGGGCAGCCGGTGGTCGACCTCCTGGACGGCGTACACGTCGGCGTCCAGGGCCGCAGCCCTGCGCGCCCAGGCGGCAAAGTCGTGGCGGCCTCGGTCGCGTCCCGAGGCGGCGTTGGCACTGACGAGGCGGACCACGCCCCCTGTGTACCCGCACCCGACGCGCCCGGGACCGGCTGTCCGCGACACGCCGTCACACCCGGCCCGGCGGCGCGCCCACCCGTGTGGTTCGTTGGCCCCGTGAGCGAGGACACCCCCGGCAGCAAGAACGGCACGACCAGCGGCCCCCCGTCGTACCCGAGCTGGCCGAACCCCGGCCGCCGCAACCTGCCGATCCGCATCAGCACCCCGACGAACGACGCCGGCGCGCGGGCGGCGGCGCACCTCTCGGGGTTCCCGGGGGCGAAGGCCTCGCAGCACGACCCGATCCAGCCCGTCCGGCCGCCCGAGGGCGCGCCGAACGTGGTGATCGTGCTCGTCGACGACATGGGCTTCGGCGCCTCCAGCACGTACGGCGGCCCGTGCGAGATGCCGACCGCCGAGCGGCTCTCGGACGGCGGCCTGCGCTACAGCCGCTTCCACGTCACCGCGCTGTGCTCGCCGACGCGGCAGGCGTTGATGACGGGCCGCAACCACCACTCGGTCGGCATGGGCGTGACCTCGGAGATGACGACGCTGGAGCCCGGCTACACCGGGTTCCGGCCGCCGTCCGCGGCGACGATGGCGCAGATCCTGCAGGGCAACGGCTACGCCACGGCGGCGTTCGGGAAGTGGCACCAGACGCCGCCGGTCGAGGTGAACCCGACGGGGCCGTTCAACCGCTGGCCCGTCGGCGAGGGCTTCGGCACCTTCTACGGGTTCATGGGCGCGGAGATGAACCACTGGTACCCGCAGCTCTACTCCGGGACGACGCCGGTCGAGCCGGACCGCCTGCCCGAGGACGGCTACCACCTCACCGAGGACCTCGTCGACCACACGATCGACTGGATCCGCGACCAGCACGCCATCACCCCCGACCAGCCGTTCTTCGCCTACCTGGCCCTGGGCGCGACGCACGGGCCGTTCCACGTGCAGAAGGAGTGGCGCGAGAAGTACGCCGGCCGCTTCGACGAGGGCTGGGACGAGATGCGCAAGCAGACCCTCGCCCGTCAGAAGGAGCTGGGCCTGGTCCCCCAGGACACGGTCCTCGCGCCGTGGCCGGACGGCCTGCCGCAGTGGTGGGAGCTCGACGAGATGGAGCGCGAGGTCGCCGCCCGCTTCATGGAGACCTACGCCGGGTTCGCCGAGCACGCCGACGTCCAGGTCGGCCGGATCACCGACGAGCTCGAGCGCCTCGGGATCCTCGACGACACGATCTTCGTCTACATGCTCGGCGACAACGGTGCCTCCGGCGAGGGGGGCCCCGAGGGCACCCTGCGCGAGCACCTCGTCGGCCACGGCATCGCCGACGACACCGCCGACATGCACGCCCGCCTCGACAGCTTCGGCGACCCCACGACGTACGCGATCTACCCGGCGGGCTGGGCGTCGGCGATGAACACGCCGTACGCGTGGACCAAGCAGATCGCCTCCCACCTGGGCGGCACCCGCGACGGCCTGATCGTGCACTGGCCGAACGGCATCGCCGCCCGCGGCGAGGTCCGCCACCAGTGGCACCACGTCATCGACGTGCTGCCGACGATCCTCGAGGTCGCGGGCCTGCCGCACCCGACGACCGTGTACGGCGTGACGCAGCAGGTCATCGAGGGCGTCTCGATGGCGTACTCGTTCGCCGACGCGGACGCCGCCGACCGCCGCGTGACGCAGTACTTCGAGATGGTCGGCAACCGCGGGATCTACCACAACGGCTGGATGGCGGTCACCCGCCACGGCACGCCGTGGCTGATGGTGGACGGCGGCGACCGGCCGTTCGAGGAGGACGTCTGGGAGCTGTACCACACCGACCGGGACTGGTCACAGGCCTTCGACCTCGCCGGGGAGGGCCCCGACCAGCTGCGCGCGCTGCGCGACATCTTCCTCATCGAGGCGTCGCGCCACCAGGTCTTCCCGCTCGACGACCGCGTCACGGAGCGGGAGAACCCCGCCATCGCCGGTCGTCTCGACCTGCACGCCGGGCGGACGTCGATCGAGCTGGGCCCCCGCGCCGGCCGGCTCACCGAGGAGGCGGCCCCCAACGTCAAGAACCGCTCCCACACGATCACGGTGCCGCTCACCGCGCGCACCGACACCGACTCCGGGGTGCTCGTCGCGCAGGGCGGTCGCTTCGGCGGCTGGTCGCTGTACGTCGTCGACGGCCGACCGGCGTACGCCTACAACTGCTACGGCCGCGAGCTCACCACGGTGCGCTCGGAGGAGTCACTCACGGCGGGCGACCACGAGGTGACGATGCGGTTCTCGTACGCCGGGGGCCCGCCCGGCGACGCCGCCGACGTCGTCCTCGAGGTCGACGGCCGGGAGGTCGCGCGGGGCCACGTGCCGCAGACGACCGCGTACTACTTCGCCTTCGACGAGACCCTCAACGTCGGCGTCGACCGCGGCGCCCCCGTGACCGACGACTACGCGCCGGTGCACAACCGGTTCACCGGCACCGTGCACGGCGCGCGGTTCGACCTGGACACCCAGATCGAGCTGGGCGAGCAGGTCAAGCGCCGCCTCACCCAGCTGGCGCACGACTGACGCCGCTGCTGGTCGAGCCCGTCGGGGCCCGAGCGCGTCAGGCCTCGTCGGGGACGACGCCGTCCGCGACGGGTGCGGTGACCGGGGGGACGTCGGGGACGGCCGCGGGAAGGTCGAAGGCGAAGACCGTGCCGCCGCCGGGCGCGGGACGGCACTCGATCAGGCCGCCGTGCCGCACGACGATCGTCTTGCAGATCGCCAGGCCCAGCCCGGTCCCGGCGAAGCGGTCGTCCTCGGCGTGGGCGCGGTGCAGGCGCTCGAAGACCCGCGCACGCTGGTCCTCCGGGATGCCGATCCCGTTGTCGGCGACCTCCACCTCGACCCGGTCGCCCACGCGCCGGGCGCTCACCGTGATCTCCGGGCGCACGCCCGGCTCGACGTACTTGACCGCGTTGCCGAGCAGGTTGGTGAGCAGCTGGCGCAGCATGTCCGGCTGGGCCGAGACGACCACCAGGTCCTCGGCGCGGTGCACCACGGCCTCGGCGTCCAGGTACTCCAGGACGTCGTCCACGGCCAGGTCCAGGGGGACGGCCTCCAGCTCCGCCGCGCTCAGCAGGCCGCCCTCCGCCGAGGCCTGCTCGAGGAGGTCGGAGATGAGCTCCTGCATGCGGATCGCGGCGCCCCGGGCGCGGTCCAGGCTGGCCAGCACGACGGGGTCGTCGGTGTCGGCGGCCATCTCGAGCCAGCCGCGGAGCGCGGTCAGCGGGTTGCGGAGGTCGTGGGCGGCGGTGGCCGCGAACTCGGCGAGCTGGTCGGCGTGGCGCCGCTCGCCGGTGACGTCGCGGTAGACCACCACCGAGCCCCCCGACCCGTCCTCGTGCACCAGCCGGTCGGCGACGACGGACAGGGTGCGGCGGGTGCCGTCGCCGAGGTGCAGGACGATGTCCTCCGGGCCCACCCTCCCCTCGGTGATCGCGCGGTACGACGGGTGCTCGGACGCCCGGAGGACCGTGCCTCCCGGCGTGGTCACGACGAACTCCTCGGAGGCGACGCCGTCCTCGCCGCCGGCCGAGGTCCGGGAGAGCATCGCGCGGGCGGCCGGGTTCATCCGCACCAGGTTCGCGTCGGCGTCGAGGACGACGAGGCCCTCGGCCATCACCTCGGTCACGGTCTCCAGGAACTCCGCGCGCGCCCGCGCCTCCTGCTGCGCGACCCGCAGCTGCGCCGTCGACGCGTCGCGCTGGTCGCGGGTGCTGCCGATCGCCAGGGTGATGACGAGGAGCGTGATGACGAAGGCCTGGACGGCGAGGGCGTCGAGGTCGTCGGGGGCCGAGGCGGCGAGCCCGTCCGTCGCGAGCACGACGCCGAACGCCGCCGCCCCGGTGCCGACCACCTGCAGGGCCGCGACCGTGGTCGAGAAACGCATGGCGCACCACACGCTGACCACGATCAGCAGGAAGGTCAGGGAACCGCCGCGGTCGAGGTCGACCAGGACGAACGTCACCAGTCCGGCGAGGACCACCAGCCCGAGCTCGGGCAGGCGCCGCGACTCGAGGATGCGGGTGCGGGTGGCCAGTGCGTGGACGAGCAGGTGCCCGCTGGTCCCGACCAGCAGCATCCCGGCGAGGTTCCGGCCCCACCACAGCGCGAGGAACGTGAGGGTGACCGTCTCGCCCGACGCCGCGAACGAGGTGGCCGCGAGCGCCGTCCCCACCCCGGTGCCGAGGACGGCGGAGCCCACGACGGCGGTGAGCGTCCGGGGGTCGGAGATCGTGCCCGTGCCGCGGGCCCCGAGCAGGTCCGGGCGCCACCGGCGCAGCACCACCGCCCCCAGTCCGGCCTGGCTGACCGCGGCGGCGGTCCCGGCCACCACCAGCGGGGCCGCCGCGCCGGTCACCGCGTGCATGGCGCACGCGATCACGGCGATGGCGGCCGAGGAGGCGAGCGCCCACCGGCGTCCCGGACGGGCCAGCACCCAGAGCAGGCCGACGCCCGCCGCGGGCCAGACCAGGGACGGGCCCTGGTCGACCACCGCGGTCGCCCGTCCGGCGAGCGCGAGCAGGGCGTACGCGGCCGCGAAGCACCAGAAGGACCACGGCGGGACGGCGGGCCCCGACGTGGCCGGCTCGCCGGGTGCCCCCTCCGGGTCCGGACGGGCGTCGGGCTGCACGCGGCTCATCCCCACCTCCCCGCTCGGCCGTTCGCGGGGCCCGGTGCCCGCGGCTACGTCGAGGGTAGGACCGCCGCTGCGTCGTGCACGACGTTTCTGCGAAACCGGTGGCCTCAGCCCTCGTCGGTCAGCGCCCCGTCGACGCGCGGCGCGGCGACCGGGGGGACGTCGGGGACGGCGGCGGGCAGGTCGAAGGCGAGGACGGTGCCCCCGCCGGCGGCCGGGCGGCACTCGATGTGACCGCCGTGGCGCAGCACGACCGTGCGGCAGATGGCGAGGCCGAGGCCGGTGCCGCCGAACCGGCCGTCGTCCGCGTGGGCGCGGTGCAGCCGCTCGAAGACCCGGGTGCGCTCCGACTCGGGGATGCCGATGCCGTTGTCCTCGACCTCGACCTCGACCCGGTCCCCGACCCGGCGGGCGGTGACCGCGATCCGCGGCGTCACGCCCGGCTCGACGTACTTCACGGCGTTGCCGAGCAGGTTGGTCAGCAGCTGGCGCAGCATCTCCGGGTGCGCCGAGACCACGGGCAGCTCGGCCTCGCGGGTGAGGACGGCGTCGGTGGGCAGGTACCGCGCCACGTCGTCGACGGCGAGGTCCAGCGGCACGGCCTCGAGCTCGCCCGCGCTCAGCAGCCCGCCCTCCGCCGAGGCCTGCTCGAGGAGGTCGGTGATGAGGGCCTGCATGCGGGCGGCCGCCTCCCGCGCCCGGGACAGAGAGAGCTGGGACGGGCCGTCCGTCGCGGTCTCCGTCGCCATCTCGAGCCAGCCCCGCAGTGCGGTGAGGGGGTTGCGCAGGTCGTGGGCCGCGGTCGCCGCGAACTCCGCGAGCTGGTCGGTCTGGCGTCGCTCGTCGGTGACGTCGTGGAAGACGACGACGGAGCCCACGGAGCGGCCGCCGTCGGAGAGCATGTCCGCGGTGACGGACAGGGTGCGGCGGCTGCCGTCGTCCAGCACGAGCAGCAGGTCCTCGGGACCCACGCGTCCCTCCGTGATGGCCCGCACCGACGGGTGCTGCCGGGGGTCGAGGACGCTGCCGTCGGGCGCGCAGACGACGTAGTCCCGTGCGGCCGTCGGCGCCGTCGCGCCGGCCGGTGTCATCTCGAGGATGGCGCGGGCGGCGGAGTTCATGCGGACGAGGTTCGCGTCGGCGTCCAGCACCGTCAGCCCCTCGCCCATCACCTCGGTGACCGTCTCCAGGTGCCGGGCCCGGCCCGCGGCGTCGCGTCGTGCCTCGTCGAGCTCGGCCAGGACGGCGTCGCGCTGGTCGCGGCTGGAGCCGATGGCGAGGGCCACGGTGAGCAGGGTGACCGTGAAGGCCTGGATCATCACGGCGTCCGACGCGTCGGGCAGCTCGGGGTAGCCCGCCCGGCCGACCACCACGAGGGCGACCCCGAGGGCTCCGACGCCCGCCACCTCCAGCGCGGCCAGCGCGGTGGAGAAGCGCAGGGCGCACCAGACGCTGGTCCCGATCAGCAGGCACGCCATGCCCTGGCCGCGGTCGACCTCGGCGAGCGCGAAGGCGCCCAGGGAGGTGAGGAGCAGCAGGCACAGCTCGGGGACCCGGCGGCGCGACGGGAGGACCCGGGTGCCGGTGACGACGGCGTGGAGCAGCAGGTGGCCCGCCGTGAGCGCCAGGAGCATCCCCGACAGGTTGCGGGTCCACCACAGCACCGTCGTGAGCACGGTCGCGGGCTCGCCGAACAGCAGCATGGACGTCGTGGCGGCCAGCGCGCCCACCGCGCTCGCGAGGCCGGCGGCCAGCACCGTGCGGGCCAGGAGGGAGGGGTCCGAGATGGTCCGGTCGCCGCCGGCGCCCAGGAGCCGCGGGCACCACCGTCGCAGCACCAGCACGGCCACGACCGGCTGCAGGACGGCGGCGAGCGTGCCGGCCAGGACGAGCCCGGGCGCGGCGCCGGTCACGGCGTGCAGGGTCAGCGCGACGACCGCGACGGCACCCAGCACCGAGGCCGCCCAGCGACGCCCGGGGCGGGCCAGCAGCCAGAGCACGCCGGCGCCGGCCGCCGGCCAGACCAGGGCCGGCCCGCCCTCCACGAGCGCTGTCGCCCGGCCGGCGAGGACGAGCACGACGTAGGCCACCAGGAAGCACCAGAAGCTCCACGCCGGGACGACGGGGACCCTCGGCGGGGCTGGCCCGACCGCGCGCTCGACGTCCACCTGCACCTCCACGTCAGGACCCGTGCACCAGGGCCCGAGAGGTGCGCCCCGAGAGTAAAGCCCGGTCCGGGTCGGCCGCCGCCGATCGACGGAATTCGGACGGCCACCCGCCTCGCAGCCGGGGTCTAGCCCTCCGCGCGGACCAGGGCGAGGCGGTCGATGAGGGTCTCCAGCGTCTCCTCGAACTCCGTCGCCATGTGGTCCTCGCTGAGGGGCTCCGCGAGGGCGGCGACGGTCGGGAAGTCCCCGAGGTCCCCGGGGATGACGGACCCGTCGTCGATGGTGTCGATCGGCCCGAGGTCGGCGCCCCGGCCGGCGACCTCGAGCAGCAGCGTGCCGAGGAGGAACCCGGTGAACGCGCGGTAGGCCTGGACGGCGGCGGACCGGGTGAACCCCTCGGCGATCAACGACGCCAGGAAGATCTCGACCCACCGCAGGTCGCGCAGCGGCGGGCGCAGCCACGGCGCCTCGGGCGGGCGGGAGGCGACGAGGGGGAAGCACTTCGGGTGCTGCAGCGCCACCCGGCGCACGCCGTGGGCGAGGCGCTGCAGGAAGTCCTGCCAGCCGTCCTCCGGCCCGAACCGGACCTCCGGGTCGTCGGCCATCGTCCCCATGATCCGTTCGACGACGGAGTCCAGGACCTCCTCCTTGCCGGGGACGTAGCGGTAGAGCGACATCGCCTCGACGCCGAGCTCGCGACCCAGCCGGCGCATCGAGAGGCCGGGCAGCCCGTTCTCCTCGATGAAGGTGACGGCGGCGGCGACGATCCGGTCCTTGTCGAGCGGCACGCGCGCCGAGGGCAGGTCGTCGCCGGCGATGAGAGCGGCGTCGGGATCGTGGGTGCCCCCGGCACCGGGTGGGCTGTCGGATCCCATGGCGACCTCCTCTGGAGCTCCCAGGATATCGGGGCCGTCCGCGCGGTGGGACAGGATGGTGCCGTGAGCGAGACCCCCGACGAGCGCGCCTGGCGCCGCGACCGGCGGGCCGCCGTACGGCGCCACCACCCGGACGTCGGGGGCGACCCGGTGGCGCTGCAGGCCGCGCTCGCGGAGGTCGACCGGCGCCACGGGCGGGGCGCGGCGTCCACGTCGACCGCGGCGCCGCGGCGCGTCGTCGTCGTGCGCCGCTCGCCGCTGTCGCAGCTCGTCCGGGGCATCCGCGAGGTGCGTCGCCGGATCCCCACGGGCTGGCCCGGGCACCGGACCGGCCGGGACCTCGACTGATCCCTCGACCGGGCCCTCGTCAGGCGTCCGGCGCCGCGATGTCGCGGCCGACGACGGCGGCGACGTGCGCCCGCGCGGGAGGGCCGAGCCGGCGGTGGACGTCGGCGAACAGGCGGTGCGCCTCCTCGCCCGGCCACGCGTCGGGCCGCACCTCGACCGGCAGCCGCGGGTCGAGGAAGGGGAAGTGGCGGAAGGTCGCGACGAGGTCGGTGCGGGCCACGAGCGCCTCGGCGCCCCGGAGGTCGCCGGCGCGGGCCTCGAGGTCGCGGTGCGTGTCGACGAACGCGGCGTACTGCGAGGCGAGGTCGTCGAGGTCCCAGCAGCGACGGGCGAGGTCGCGGTCGTGGTCGAGGCCCCGGGAGCGGCAGCGCAGGACGTCGACCCGGTCGGTGCGTCGTACGGCGTCGAGGCGGTCGACCTCCGCCGTCCGCTCCCCCGGCGCCAGCCAGGTCGAGGTGGTGAGGCTGCCGAACCCGAGCCAGGCGAGCTGCTTGCGGAGCTCGTCGCGCTCGGCGCGCTCGGCCTCGGACAGCTGGTAGATGACCATCGTCCAGTCGCCGTCCCACGACACGGCGGCGGGCGCGAAGATCCGTCGGCGCCCCTCGTCGAGCACGTCGAGCATGTCGCCGCTGAGCGTGTAGACCGTCTCGCGGCCCTCCCGACGCGACGTGAACCAGCCCTCGCGGCGCAGCCGCGACAACGTCACCCGCACCGTCGCCGGCGCGACCCCGAAGTCCCCGAGCAGGCTGGCGAGGTGGCCCAGCCGCACCTCGGCGTCGGTGTAGCGCAGGTAGTCCCCGAACAGGTCCAGGATCAGGGAGCGGGGCGTGACCATCCGTCCATCCTGTCCGACGGCGGCCCCACGACGGTCGGGCGACCTGACCGCCGGCCCCACTACAACCAGCGGGGGGCGGGGTCCTCGCCGGGCAGGGTGCCGCGGCCGGTCGCCCAGGCGGTGGCGTCGGCCAGGGACGCCTTGACGACACGGACGGCGGACGCCGGGTCGCCGACCTCGACGTCGTCCGCGACGACGGCGACCTCGACCGAGTCGCGGCGCGACCACGTGCCGACGACGTCGCGCAGCAGGCGCTCGAGCACCGGGGCGGGGACGTCGTGCACGCGGGCGCCGGAGTCCAGGTCGACGGCGTGGAGCCAGACCTCGCGCATCCGCATCCAGACCGTCTCCGACACCGGCACCTCACGACCCTGGGCGGTCCGGACGGTCACCGACCACCGCTCCGCGGGCAGGTCCCGCCACCGGACGTCGAGATCGATCGCGGCGTGCTCGGCGAGGTTGCGCAGGGCGACCGGGCGCAGCGAGGCGCCGTACGCGATCTCCGCGTCGCGGGCCTCGGGGGAGGCGTACATCGGGTTCTCGACCCCGGTCGCGGCCCACTCGACGAGCCGCGTGAGCGCGCGGGCGTTGTAGCCGACGTGGGCGACGAGCGCCCCCCGGCTCCAGCCCGGCAGGAGACTGGGCCCGGCCAGCCCGCCGTCCGTGACGTGCTGCAGCGCCCGCCGGAAGTACGCCGTGCCGAAGCGCACCGCCGCCAGGTCGGCGACGACCGCGGGGTCGGTGACGAGGTCGTGGCGGGCCGGCATCAGCCGTCCTCGGGGGTGTCCGCCACGCAGCGGTTCCGGAGCTCGCCGAGGCCCTCGACGGCGGTGACGACCTCGGCGCCGGGGCGCAGGTAGCGCTGCGGGTCCCGCGCGTGGCCGACCCCGCCGGGGGTGCCGGTGAGGATGAGGTCGCCGGGACGCAGCGTGATGATCCTCGACGCGTAGGCCACGAGCGCCTCCGGGCCGAAGACGAGGTCCGAGGTGGGGTGGCGCTGCATCGTCTCGCCGTCCACGACGCAGGACACCTCGGGCCCGGGCGACCAGGCGTCGGCGGTGACGAGGGCGGGGCCCACGGGCGTCGAGCGGTCCCACATCTTGCCCTGCAGCCACTCGTTCGTCCGGAACTGCCACGACCGCATCGAGACGTCGTTCGCGACGGTGTAGCCGGCGATGACGTCCGCGGCGTCGGCCTCCGGGACGCGCCGGCAGGTCGTCCCGATGACGACGACGAGCTCGGCCTCCCAGTCGAGGGCCTCCTCCTCGTCGACGGGCAGCGGGAGGTCGTCGTACGGGCCGGCGAGCGTGTCGGCGTACTTCGCGAACAGCGTGGGGTGCTCCGGCAGGTCGCGGCCCATCTCGGTGATGTGGGAGGCGTAGTTCAGCCCCACGCAGAGCACCTTGCTGGGTCGTGTGACCACGGGCGCGAGGTCGAGGTCGCCGGCCTCGTGGCGCGGGCCGTCGGCGTCCTCGGCGCGGTTGCGCCAGTCGGGCGAGGCCAGCAGGGCGCCGACGTCGGGCACGTCGAGGATCTCGGTGGCCGAGCCGTCGTCGTCCTGGCGGGCGGCGACGGTGCCGGCGCCGGTACGCAGCGTGACGAGCCGCATCAGACCTCCTCGACGTGGGTGCGGTCGAGCGACAGCCGCTCGACGATGGGGCCGTCGCCGAACCCGAACAGGTCGACGCCGTCCTCGCTGCTCGTCGCGAACGGCACCCAGGACGGCACGCAGAACAGGTCGCCCTTCTCGACGTGGCGGCGCTCCTGCCCGAGCAGCACCTCCGCGGCGCCGTCGAAGACCTGGAACACCTGCGAGCCCGACGTACGACGGGTGCGGGTCGTCGTGCCCGCCCGGAGGCGGTGGAACTCGGCGCGGATCGTCGGCATGACGTCGCCGCCCGTGGTCGGGTTGGTGAAGCGGACGGCGGCGTGGCCCTGCTCGACCGTGGCCGGGAAACCGGCCTCCTCCAGCTCGAGCTGCTCGGCCAGCGCGGCGTCGGTGTGCTCCCACCGGTAGGCGCCGATCGGCGAGGCCGCGGTGTCCTCCAGCTGCGACAGCGGCCGCAGGCCCGGGTGGCACCAGAGCTTCTCGGAGCGCGAGCGGTCCGGGGTGGAGGAGTCGGTCACCTTCTCCGAGCCGAACTCGAAGAACCCGGTGTCGGTGTAGTGGACGAAGGGGATGTCGAGCCCGTCGATCCACGCCATCGGCTGGTCGGTCTCGTTGTGGTGGCCGTGGAAGTACCAGCCCGGCGTCAGCAGGAAGTCCCCGCGGCGCATCGCGACCGGGTCCCCGTTCACGACGGTCCACACCCCCTCGCCCTCCACGACGAACCGGAAGGCGTTCTGGGTGTGGCGGTGCTCCGGGGCGACCTCGTGCCCGCCGAGGTACTGGATCGCCGCCCACAGCGTCGGCGTCACGTAGGGGCGCCCGCCGAGGCCGGGGTTGGCCAGCGCGATCGCGCGGCGCTCGCCGCCGCGGCCGACCGGGACCAGGTCTCCCGCGCGCTCGGCGAGCGGCAGCAGGGTGTCCCACCGCCACACGTGGGGGACGGCACGCGGCTCGGGCGCCAGCGGCATCAGGCCCTCGCGCTCGGTCCACAGCGGGACGAGGTTCTCGGCGTCGAAGTCCTTGTAGAGGACCTCGATCTGGGCGGCCTCCTCCGGCGTGGGCGGGGGTGCGGTCATGCTGTTGCCGGTCATCTCAGCTCCCTGCGGTGGTGAGGGTCAGGCGCTCGCGGAGCGCCTTCTTGTCGATCTTGCCGACCTTGGTCATGGGCAGCGCCGTCACGAGCTCGAGCCGCTCCGGCCACTTGTACGCCGCGACGCCGGACGCGTCGAAGTGCGCGCGGACCGCCTCCAGCGTGACCTCGTGGCCCGCCTTGGGCACGACGTACACGCACAGCCGCTCGCCGAGCCGCTCGTCGGGCATCGAGACGGCGGCGACCATCTCGGCGGCGTCCATGGCGTACACGAGGGTCTCGACCTCCTCGGCGGAGATCTTCTCGCCGCCCCGGTTGATCATGTCCTTGTCGCGGCCCTGGACGACGAGGTTGCCGTCACTGCGCCGGAGGACGACGTCGCCGGAGGCGTACCAGCCGTCGTCGACGAACGCCCGCGCGTCGGCCGCGGGGGCGCGGTAGTAGCCGCGCGGCGTGTACGGCCCGCGGGTGACGATCGAGCCGGGCTCGCCGTCGGGCAGGTCCGCCCCGAGCGGGTCGAGGATCCGCACCTCGTCGGCCTCGTGCACGGGGCGACCCTGCGTGCGGCAGATCGCCTCCTCCGGGTCGTCGAGGCGGGTGGTGTTGATGAGACCCTCGGCCATGCCGAACACCTGCTGCAGGGTGCAGCCGAGGACCGGGGCGATCCTCGCGGCGTACGCGTCGGGCAGCCGCGATCCGCCGACCTGCAGGACCCGCAGCGTCGACAGGTCGTGGGCGCCGGGGTGCGCCTGGCGGTGATCGACCCACGCCTGGGCGACGGCGGGGACGGCGGCCGACACGGTCACGCCCTCGGCCTCGATCGTGCGCATCGCGCGCTCGGGCTCGGGGCTGGGCAGCATCACGACCCGGCCGCCGACGAGCAGCGTGCCGAGCACGCCGGGGCAGGCCAGCGGGAAGTTGTGGGACGCCGGCAGCGTGCCGAGGTAGACGTCGTCCGGGCCCAGCGCGCACGTCGCGGCGGTGGCCCGGACGTTGCAGGCGTAGTCGTCGTGCGTCCGGGTGATGAGCTTCGGCAGGCCGGTGGTGCCTCCGGAGATGAGGAAGCAGGCGGGCGAGGCCGGGTCGGGGTCCAGGGCGTCGACCCGGGCGCGCAGGTCCGCGGCGTCGGCCCCGGCAGGCGGGGCGAGGAGCGCGGCGAGGTCGTGCGCGCCGCCGGTGGGCTCGCCGAGGACGAGGACGTGGGCGAGGTCCGGCAGGTCGACGGCCAGCTCGTGGGCCAGCCCCTGGTGGTCGAAGCCGCGCAGCACGCCGGGGACGGCGATCGCGCGCGCCTCCGACACCGACGCGAGGTGCTCGAGCTCGTGGCGGCGGTGCGCGGGCAGCGCCATCACGGGGATCACCCCGGAGCGGAAGCACGCGAGGGTGAGGACGACGAACTCCCAGCCGTTCGGCAGCTGCACGAGCAGCCGGTCGTCGGGCTCCAGGCCGAGGTCGCCCAGGCGCAGGGCCGCGGCGTCCGCGCGGGCGGTCAGCTCGCCGTACGTCAGACGGGTGGCGGGCTGCTGCGCGGCGTCGACCACGGCGACCTCGTCGCGGCGGGCGTCCGCTGTCTCCCACAGCAGGTCGCCGAGGGTGCGGTCGAGCCAGTAGCCGGCCGCGCGGTAGCGAGCGGCCACCTCGGGCGGCCACGGCACGACGCCGTCGCGGGTGTGGTGCGGCACGTCAGTCCTCCTGGTCGGTGGGGCGGGTGGTCGCGCGGGTGGTCGGGCGGGTCGTGGTCGGGACGACCAGGGCGTCGAGGGCGACCCAGCCCGCGGCGCCGTCACCGGGGGTGACCCGCAGCGGGTTGATCTCGACCTCCTCGAGCCCGGGGTGGTCGAGCAGCAGCCGTCCGAGGTCGGCCAGCAGGTCCGCGAGCGCGTCCACGTCCACGACGGGGCCGCCGCGGTGGCCCGCGAGCAGGGCACGGGCGCGGAGCCGCCCGGGCAGCGCCGTGAGCTGCGCCCGGGTGGCGGGGACGCCGGCGAGCGCGACGTCGGCGTGCACCTCGGTGGCGACGCCGCCGACCCCGACGAGCACGACGGGTCCGAAGACGGGGTCGCGGCGGGCGCCCACGACGAGGTCGAGCCCGTCCGGTACGAGCTCCTCGACGATGAGGCGCTCGGCACCCAGGGGCCGCACGCGGGCCAGCGCGTCGTCCAGGGTCGCCTCGGTGACGCCGACGACGACGCCGCCGACGTCGGTCTTGTGGGCGACGGCGGGGTCGCAGACCTTGAGCACGGCGGGCCCGCCGAGCGCACGGATCGCGCCGCGGGCGTCGGCCTCGGTCACGACCGCCCGCGCGGGGGTCGGGACGCCGAGGGCGTCGAGGAGGTCCTTCGCGCGGGCCTCGTCCCAGGCGCCGTCCGTCGCCCCGACCCAGCCGGTGCCGGCGACGACGTCGTCGAGGCCGCGGTGGCGGGTGCGGGCGTCGGCGACCAGGCCGACGAGCCCGGACACCAGGCCCCGGGCGCCGACCTGGCAGGCCAGGCCCCGCTTGGCGGCGTCGCGGCGCCCGATGCCGACCTCGTCGGCGGAGCCGTCGAGCCCGACGACGACCGCGGCGTCGCCGAGGTCGGCGGCCGCGACGGAGGCGGGCAGGTCGACCACGGGCTCGGCGAGGGCGTAGACCGCGACCAGGTCGACGCCCGGGTCGGCGGCGACGGCGGTGAGGACCTCGCCGTGGCGGGGACCGGGCCGGCCCGTGTCGACGGGGTTGCCGAGGTGCGTCATCGGCGGCAGCAGGCCGGCGAGCCTGTCGCGGGCGGCGCCGCCCAGCTCCGGGACCCGGACGCCGGCGCCCAGCAGGGCGTCGGTGACGAGCAGCCCGGGGCCTGCCTGGGCGGTGACGAGCCCGACCCCGGGGTCGGGGTGGGGCGTGAGGCGGGTGGCGGCGAGCGTCGAGGCGGCGGCGACGAGCTGCTCCTCGTCGTCCACCACGACGGCGCCGGCCTGCTCGAGCAGCGCGCGGGTGGTGCGCCACGACGTGGCGAGCGCGCCGGTGTGGGACGTCGCGAAGTCACCGAGGTCGTGCTCGCCGACGACGAGCGCCACGACCGGGGTGGTGGCCGTGGTCGTGCGGACGGCGTCCAGCAGGGCGACGCCGTCCGGCACGGTCTCGAGGTGCAGCGCGACCGCCCGGGTGCGGGGGTCCGTGGCCGCGTGGGCGAGGAGGTCGACGGCGTCCACGGACGTCCCGGCGCCCACGCCGACGCCCAGGCTGACGCCCTGCCCGGCCCGCTCGAGGGCGAACATCAGCGCGTGGTTCAGCCCGCCGCTGGCGGCGACCACGGCCACGGCGCCGTCGGCGACGCGGGCGACGCCGGGCACGAAGCTTGCCCGCAGGTCGAGAGCGGGGACGACGAAGCCGGACGTGTTCGGGCCGAGCACCGCCAGGTCGTGCCGGGCGGCCACGCCGGCGAGCCGCGACTGCAGCGCGGCACCGGCCTCGGCGCCCTCGCCGCCGAGCTCGGCGAACCCGCCGGCGCAGACCAGCGCGGCCCGGACGCCGACGGCGGCGCACTCCTCGAGCACGTCGGGGCAC
Source organism: Nocardioides sp. CFH 31398 (assembly GCF_022436705.1). GTDB lineage: Bacteria > Actinomycetota > Actinomycetes > Propionibacteriales > Nocardioidaceae > Nocardioides. The sequence goes on from NZ_JAKUHT010000003.1 coordinate 126,350, forward strand.
GCGGGCGCGGGGACGCAGAGGACGGCCAGGTCGGGCGTCGCGTCGAGGGCGGCGGCCGCGGCGGCGACGTCGGTGTGCATCCCCTCGCCGCCGCGGGCGTTGACCAGCGCGACGGGCCGGTCGTACGACGCCAGCGAGGCGGCCATGGCGCCGCCGAGCTTGGCGTGGTCGCTGGAGGCCCCGACCAGCAGGACGGCGCGGGGGTCGAGGAGCGGGGTCAGGTCCCGGGGCCGCCTCATCGCGTCGCCACCCCGTCGGCCCGGGCCGACAGCAGCAGGGTCTCGAGGGCGGCGTCGTCCGGCGTCTCGTCGGCGGGGGTCACGAGGACCGCGCCGAGCCCGCACCACAGCCGGGCCTCCTCGGCGAGCACGCCGCGCGTGTACGCCGTCCCGCCGGTCACGGCCACGACGCCGGCGGACGGCAGCGCGGCGAGGGCGGCCGGCAGGTCGTCCGCGTCCTCGGGGGCGGTGACGACCGTGGCGGGGACCCGGAGCCCGGAGGTCGCGTCGACCAGGGTCCGGCCGTCGACCACGAGCCGCCGGCCCAGGGCGACCCCGTCCGCCCGCCAGGGCGTCTCGAGGGCCGGGGTCCGGTGGGCGGCGAGCCAGGCGGCACGGACGTCGCGGGCGAGGTCGGGGTCGCGCTGGGCGATCTTGTCGACGCCGATGCTGCGCGAGAAGAAGTGGAAGGCGAACGTCAGCGGGTCGAGGGCGTCGCGGTAGCGCCCGAACCGCTCCCACCACCCGAGGCTCGGCACGGAGGCGTCCTGGATGCGGCCCACCGAGCGCTTCCGCTGCTCGGCGTACGACGCCAGGGCGGCCTCCAGCGCGGCGGCGTCGCCGAGGTCGTCGACGCCGGCGAGCTGCTCCGAGAGCGTCACGGCGTCCTCCATCGCCATCTTCGTGCCGGAGCCGACGGAGAAGTGGGCGGTGTGCACGGCGTCGCCGAGGAGCACCACGGCGCCCGCGGTGTCGACGTGGTGCCACCGGCGCGTGCGACGCGTGCGGAAGCGGCCCCACCGGGAGTTGTTCGCCACGAGCCCGTGGCCGTCGACGTCGTCGGCGAACAGCTTCTCGAGGTAGTGCTGCGTCTCGAGGTCGGAGGGTCCGGGCGGCTGGGTCACGTCGAAGCGGTCCATCCCCGCGCGGCGCCACGTGCCGGGGTCGGTCTCGACGATGAACGTGCCGAGCTCGTCGCTGATCGGGTAGCCGTGCACCGCGAAGTGGCCGTGCTCCGAGGCGCGGTGCAGGAAGGTCAGGCCGTCGAAGCGGTACGTCGTGCCGAACCAGATGAAGTGGGCCGTCGCCTCCTGCACGGAGTGTCCGAGGTCGACGGCGTCGGAGAGCCAGGCGCGGACCGTGGAGCTCGTGCCGTCGGCGCCCACCACCAGGTCGTACGACGCGGCCAGGGCGCCGACGTCCGGCACGGGGGTCGAGAAGCGGAGCTCCGCGCCGGCGCGCTCGGCGTTCTCCTGCAGCAGGCGCAGCAGGGTGCGCCGGTGGATGGCGGCCATGCCGTTGCCCGAGAACCCGTGGCGGACGGTCCCCTCGGGGTGGTCGTCCGTCGCCTGCCGGACCTCGATCCGGTCCCAGTGCTCGCCGTGGTCGCGCAGGCCGTCGCGCAGGACCGGGTCGGCGGCGTCGATGGCCTTGAGGGTGGCGTCGGAGAAGACGACACCGAAGCCGAAGGCGTCGTCGCGGCCGTTGCGCTCGAGGACGGTGACGTCGAGGTCCGGGCGGCGGGTGCGGAGCAGCGCCGCGAGGAACAACCCCCCGGGTCCGCCCCCGACGATCGCGATGCGGCGGGGCATGGCCTCACCGTAGGCCAGCCGGAAGCCCAACTGCAACAGACTGACGGTGGCCGTTCAGATGATGTTGCACTAAGGTCGGCGGCAGCGCCGGTCGACCCCCGCACCCGCCCCACCCGAGGAGAGAGAGCCCATGTCCCACACCTTCGTCCTCATGCACGGCGCCTGGCACGGCGGCTGGGGGTACAACCCCGTCGCCGCCCACCTCCGCGCCGCCGGTCACACCGTCGCCCTGCAGCCGACCGCGCCCGGTCTCGGGGACGACGACCCACGCGGCGTCGGCCTGGCCGACGTCGTCGACCACCTGGTCGGGGTCGTCGAGCGCGCCGACCTGCACGACGTCGTCCTCGTCGGCCACTCGTGGGGCGGCATGGTCCTGACCGCGGCCGCGCCGCGGCTGCGCGACAGGCTCTCCCGGCTCGTCTACTTCTCGGCGTTCGTGCCCGAGGCCGGGGAGTCGCTCTACGACCTCGTGCCGCCGGACTACCAGGGCCTCTTCGACCAGCTCGCGGGCGCGTCGGACGACAACACCGTCGCCATGCCGCTCGAGGTCTGGCAGGGCGGGTTCATGCAGGACGCCTCACCACACGAGCAGGTGCTGGCCCACTCGCTGATGAAGCCGCACCCCTACGCCACCTTCACCGACGCGGTCGGCTCCGGCCCCGGCGACCTCGGCGTGCCCACGTCGTACGTCATCTCGCCGGACGACATCGCCCTCCCGCCGGGACCGTTCGGCTGGGCGCCCCGGTTCCCGGACCGCCTGCCCGACACCCGCGTCGTCGAGACCGTCGGCAGCCACGAGTCGCTCTTCACCGCTCCCGCCGCGATCGCGGGGGCGCTGGTCGAGGCCGCCGACTGACGGTCGTCACCACCGTCGGTGCGCCGAGCGCCCGACTCAGACGTGGTCGGCGGCGAGGTTCTGCAGGCGCACGCTGCCCCGGGAGACGACGCGGTCGCCCTGGGTGGTGACGACGTCCCAGACCTGCTGGAGGCGGCCCCGGTGGACCGGGGTCGCCACGGAGGTCAGGGCACCGTCCCTGGTGGCCCGCAGGAAGTCCGTGGTGTTCGAGACGCCCACCACCTGGCCGTCCTCGCCCAGCCACGTCGCGGCACCGATGCTCGCCAGCGTCTCGACGACGCTGCAGTGCACGCCGCCGTGGACGATCCCGTACGGCTGGTGCAGCGCCGGCCGCGCCTCCCAGGTGCACGCCACGCGGTCGCCCGACGCCTCCGTCAGCTCGAGGCCGAGGAACTCGGCGAAGGGTCCCAGCATCCCGCTCATCGGCCCGGTCGTCCCAGTCATGCCGGCCATCCTCCCCCGCGCCCCGCCGTCCCGGGTCGGGCAGGTCACGACACGTCACTACATGTGACAGAAGCCTTGACGAACGCGCTACTTGTGTAGAACCTTTCGGGCCACCCCCTCGCATGACCTACGTCACACCCGCCTCACACCCGCCTCACACCCGCCTCACACCCAGCCTCGGCCCCAGACTCGGACCCAGCCCCAGGAGCTCCTCGTGCGCACACGTCGCCTCGCCCCGGCCGCCCTCCTCTCCACCGCCGCCCTCGCCCTCGCCGGCTGCGGCGGCGGCTCGCTCTCCGAGGACTCGGGGGGCGGCGGCGACGACAGCGTCACCGTCGGCCTCGTGCTCCCCGCCTCCGGCGTCTACGAGCCGCTCGGCGTCGACATGACCCGCGGCTGGGAGCTCTACCTCGAGCAGAACGACGGCCAGCTGGGCGGTCGCGACGTCGAGGTGGTCACCGCCGACGAGGGCGAGGGCCCGGACGTCGGCGTCCCCGCGACGACCCGCGTCATCACCCAGGACCAGGCCGACGTCGTCGTCGGCATCGTGAACTCCGCCACCGCGCTCGGCGTCAAGGAGGGGCTCGCCTCCTCCGAGGTGCCGCTCATCGTCGCCAACGCGGGCGCCGACGACCTCGCCGACGGCGGCGAGTGGGTGTGGCGGACGTCGTTCACCAACGGCGGCATCGCCGCCTCGCTCGGCGAGCAGGTGGCCGAGGACGTCGGCGACGAGCCCGTCTACCTCATGGCCTCCGACTACGCCGCGGGCGAGGAGTCCATCGCGGGCTTCCGCGAGGCGTTCGAGGCCGCCGGCGGCACCGTCGCGGGCGAGTCCCTCACCCCGTTCGGCACCACCTCCGACTACCAGCCGTTCCTCACCCGGGCGCAGAACTCCGACGCGGGCGCGATCTACGCCTTCTACGCCGGGGCGGAGGCCGTGAGCTTCGTGCAGCAGTACCGCGAGTTCGGCGCAGCCGAGGACCTCCCCCTCTACGGCCCCGGCTTCCTCACCGAGGGTGGCGTGCTCGAGGCGCAGGGCGACGCGGCCGAGGGCGTGCAGACCGCGATGCACTACTCGAACCTGCTCGACACGCCCGAGAACACCGAGTTCGTGGACGCCTACGTCGAGGCCTACGACGCCCAGCCGACGACGTACGCCGTGCAGGCCTACGACGCCGCCGCCGCGCTCGACGCCGCGCTGGAGGTCTCCGACGGGACCAGCGGCGCGGACATCGCCGCCGCGCTCGGCGAGGTCGGCGAGTTCTCCGACAGCCCCCGCGGCCCCTGGAGCTTCGACGAGGAGCACAACCCCGAGCAGACCTACTTCCTGCGCGAGGTCGAGATGGTCGACGGCGCCCCGGGCAACGTCGTCCAGGGCGAGCTGAACTGACCCCCGCCCCGGGCCCCGGCCCGGCGGGACCCCGCAGACCGAGCAGAGGAGAACCCCACCCATGGGCTGGCTCGACGCCAACCTGATCAGCGTGCTCAACGGCTTCGCGCTGGCGGCACTGCTGTTCCTCATCGCCGTGGGGCTGTCCCTGGTGTTCGGCACCATGGACGTGCTCAACCTGGCCCACGGCAGCCTGTCGCTGATCGGGGCCTACCTCGGGGTCGCGCTGGTCGACGAGGACGCCTCCCTCGGCGTCTTCGTGCTCGCCGCGCTGCTGGCGGCGGCGGTCGGCGCCGCGCTGGGGGCCGCCCTGGCCGCCATGACCAGTGCGATCAACGACCACCTGCGGCAGGCGCTGCTCACGCTCGGGGTCGCCCTCATCGCGGCCGACGTGCTGCGCGAGCTGTTCGGCTCCGACCCCGAGCGGGTCTCGGCGCCGGCGGCGCTCGCCGGGTCGGTCGACGTCCTCGGGCGGCCCTACCCCGTCTACCGCCTGTCGGTCGTCGCGGTCGCCGTCGTGATCGGGCTCGTCCTCTACGTCGTGCTGGAGCGGACGCAGGCCGGCGCGATCGTCCGCGCCACCGTCGCCGACCGCGGGATGGTCGAGGCCATCGGCATCCGCTCCCAGGTCGTGCTGCTCGGCGTCTTCGGCGTCGGCGCCGCCCTGGCCACCCTCGGCGGGCTGCTCGCCGGGCCGGTGCTCGGCGCCCGGCCGGGTCTCGACTCCACCGTGCTGCTGCTCGCGCTGGTGGTCGTGGTGGTCGGGGGGCTCGGCTCGGTCCGCGGGGCCCTGCTCGGCGCGCTGCTGGTCGGCCAGGTGCAGACCCTCGGGGTCAGCCTGCTGCCCGGCCAGGCGTCGTACCTGCTGTTCGGGGCGATGGCGCTCGTGCTGCTGCTGCGTCCGCGGGGCCTGCTGCCCTCGCCCTACGCCCACGCGGGGGGCCACGCATGAGGCGCGCGCTCGCCCCCGGCCTCGTCGGCGCGGTCGTCGTCGTGCTCGTCGCGCTGCCGCTGTTCCTCACGCCGTACCCGATCTCGCTGGTGACCCGGATCCTCGCCTTCGGCCTGCTCGTCGTCTCCGTCGACCTGCTCACCGGCGTCACGGGGCTGCCGTCGCTGGGACAGATCGCCTACTTCGGCGTCGGCGCCTACACGGCCGGCATGGTCGGGGTGCACGTCACCGACAACCTCGTCGTGCAGCTCGCGGCCGGGGTCGCGCTGGCCGCGCTCTTCGCGCTCGTCACGGGCGCGTTCGTCGTCCGGACCTCCGGGATCGTGTTCCTCATGGTCACCCTCGCGGTGGGCGAGCTGACCCACCGTCTCGCCGACGGCCTGGACGCCGTCGGCGGCAGCAACGGCCTGGCGGGCATCCCGCCCGGCACCGTCCTGCCGGGTGGGGAGCCGCTGCTCATCGCCGGGTTCGTCTACTGGTGGGTGCTCGCGGTGTTCCTGCTCGGGATGGCGGTCGCCCTGGTGGTGTCCCGCTCCCCGCTCGGCAGGGCGATGCGCGGCGTCCGCGAGGCCGAGGGCCGTCTCCCCGCGCTGGGGCAGCGGACCTACGCCGTCAAGCTCGCCGCGTTCGTCGTCGCGGGCGCCGTCGCCGGCGCGGCCGGCACCGCGTGGACGGCGCAGAACCGGTTCGTCTCCCCCGGCGACCTCGCCTTCTCCGTCTCCGCGATCGCGCTGCTGAGCGTCGTCCTCGGCGGGGCCGGGACGCTCTGGGGCCCGCTGCTCGGCGCGGCCGTCGTCATCGTCGTCCGCGACGAGCTCGCGGCGTACGTCGCGGGGTACGGCGAGCTGCTGCTCGGCATCCTGTTCGTCGTGGCCGTCTACGCGCTCCCCCGCGGCATCGCCGGCTCGAGGCTGCGGCGGGTCCCGTCGGTGAGGCCCGCATGACGGCGCTCCTGGAGGTCGAGGGCCTGACGCTGCGCTACGGCGCCGTCACCGCCGTCGACGACGTCACCCTCACCGTCGCCGAGGGATCCCGGCACGCGCTGATCGGCCCGAACGGCGCCGGCAAGTCGAGCCTGTTCTCCGTGCTCGCGGGGGCCACGAGGGCCACCGCCGGGACCGTCCGCTTCGGCGGCGACGACATCACGTCGTCCGACGAGGTCGCCCGCGCCCGCGCCGGGCTGGTGCGGACCTACCAGCACTCCAGCCTGTTCCTGCGCCTGTCGGTGCTCGACAACGTGAGGCTGGCGGTCGAGCGGCGGAGCGGCCGCCCGCTGCGGCCGTGGCCCTCCCCGCGCGCCGACCGCCGTGTCACCGCCGCCGCCGACGACCGTCTCGCGCAGGTCGGCCTCGCGGACCGCCGCCGTGAGCCCGTCTCGTCGCTGTCGCACGGCGAGCGCCGCCAGCTCGAGGTCGCCCTCGTGCTCGCCTGCGAGCCGCGGCTCGTGCTGTTCGACGAGCCCACCGCCGGGATGTCGGCCGCGGAGACCACCCGCTTCCTCGAGCTCGTCGAGGGTCTTCCCCGCGACATCACCACGGTGGTCGTCGAGCACGACCTCGACGTCGTCTTCCGCCTCGCCGACCGCATCAGCGTCCTGGCCGCCGGGAGGCTGATCGCCGACGGCAGCCCCGAGGAGGTCCGCGCCGACCCGGCCGTCAACGAGGCCTACCTCGGCGTCGCCGACGGCCGCGAGGCGCTGTTCACCGACTCCCCCGAGGCAGGTCGCCCATGACCACCACCCCCGTGATGACCGTCCGCGGTCTCGTCTCCGGGTACGACGGCAGCCGCGTCGTCGACGAGGTCGACCTCGTCGTCGCCGCCGGCGAGACCGTCGCCCTGCTCGGCCGCAACGGCGTCGGCAAGACCACCCTGCTGGAGACCGTGATGGGCCTCGTCCGCCCGGTCGCCGGGCAGGTCCTGGTCGGCGTCGCGCAGGCGGACGTCGCCGGCCGCAAGCCCCACGTCGTGGCCCGGGCCGGGGTCGCGATCGTCCCCCAGGGCCGCCGCGTCTTCGCTCCGCTGACCGTCGAGGAGAACCTCCGCGTCGCCGCCCGCAGGCGCAAGGGCCGCACCCCCGGCGAGGGGGTCCGCACCTGGACCGTCGACGACGTCTACACCCTCATGCCGAGGCTGGCCGAGCGTCGCACGAACCTGGGGCGGCAGCTGTCCGGCGGCGAGCAGCAGATGCTGGCCATCGGCCGCGCCCTCCTCGGCTCCCCCGACCTGCTGCTGCTCGACGAGCCCTCCGACGGCCTCGCCCCCGCCGTCGTGGAGACCGTCGGCGAGGTGCTGCGCGACCTGGCGTCGTCCGGCATGGCGCTGCTGGTCGTCGAGCAGGACCTCCGCCTCGCGTTCTCCGTCGCCGACCGCGTCCTCGTCATGAACAAGGGCCGCATCGTCCACGAGTCCACCACCGCCGAGTTCCGCTCCGACGGCGTCCGCGCCCGCTCCCTGCTGGGCATCGGCTAGCCCGCCGACCCGACCCTCAGGAGCGGGTGATGCCGGCCTTGGCGTTGAGGCGCTCGGCCATGTCGGCGGGGGTGAGGCGGCCGTCGACGATCTGCTGCAACGGCCAGCCGGAGACGTCGATCCCGGAGAGCCCGACGAACCGGGGCAGGTCGTCGGCGAGCTCCTCGACGAGGACCTCGACGTCCGAGGCGACGAGGGGGTCGGCGTCGACCGAGGTGCTCGACTGGTTGCGCGGCGCGTCGAGCGACCGCGGCTCGTACGCCGGCAGGCCGAGGTGGTCGACGATCCGGTTGCAGGTGCCGGCCAGGTCCTTGACGGTCTCGCGGAACTCGAGCAGCAGCCACTGCTCGCGACCGAAGACCTCGAAGGCCTTCTCCAGCTGCAGCCCGTAGAGCCCCCGGACCACGGTGCTGCGGCGCCGCAGCGCGGGGAACTTCCAGTCCTCCCACGGCGGCAGGTCCGCGCGGCGACCCATCCGGACCGCCTCCCCGAACTGCTTCATGCCCCGGCGGCGGACGTAGTCCATGTTCCAGTGCGAGAACGCCCGCTCGATCGGGTCCCGGAAGCACGCGACCAGCGGCATCGCCGGGTCGTAGTCGCGCATCCGGGGCAGCGCCCGCGGCCAGAACAGGTACGACGGGGTCGCGTCGCAGGCGAGGTGCTCGCCCTCGGCGCGGGGCCGGACCCGGTACGACGAGTAGTCCTCGCTGCTCCAGTCCCGCCGGTTGTCGTCGAAGAAGTGACGCTCCTTCTTCGGCGCCGAGACGATCTCCGGGTGCTGGATCAGCAGGTCGTACAGCGTGCTCGTCGCGGCCTTCTGCACACCGACGATCGAGAAGCCGAAGCGGACGGGCTGCAGCGCCACCGGGCACCCTCCTCGCAGGCGGACGGACCCGCCGCGGGGGACGGCGGTGACCCCCGAGCGTACGGCGTGGGCAGCCGCGGGCCTCAGTCGGCCGCGATGCCGAGGGCGCGCAGCTTGGCGTACAGCGTGGTGCGCGAGATCCCCAGCGACCGCGCGGCGCGGAGCTTGTTGCCGCCGTGCTCGCGCAGCGCGGCGGCGATCGCGTCGCGCTCGGCGCGCGCCAGCGGCGTGAGGGGCCGGGACGGCGCCGGGGCCCGGTACGCCTCGGGCAGGTCGTCGACGGTCGCCCCGCCCGCGTGGCGACGCGCGGCGACGTGGGCGACGACGGCCCGCAGCTCGGCCAGGTTGCCGGGCCACGGGTGGGTGGCGAGGGCGCGCAGGGCGCTCGGGACGAGGTGCAGCGACGGGTCCGCACCGAGGTCGCGCAGCATCGCGGCGACCAGCGACCCGAGCTCCCCGGCCCGCTGCGCCAGCGGCGGGACGACGACCACCTCCAGGCACGTCGCCGCGAGCACGGCGGCCCGGCCGGTCAGCTCGTCGTGCGGTGCGGAGACGAGGACGACGGCGGGGGCGCGGCCCGACGCGGCGTGCGCACCGACCAGCTCGAGCAGCGGGTCGTCCAGCTGCTCGAGGCCGTCGACGACGAGCGCGCCGACGCCCGTGCGGACGACGGACTCGTGGTGCCGCGCCCAGGCCGACGGTCCGTCGAGCAGGGCGCTGGTCGCGGTGAGGACCGCGACCGGCGCGGTGGGCCCGGCCTGCTCGCGGGCCAGCCGCAGCGCCTCGGTGGTGCGGCCCGACCCGGGCGGGCCGCAGACGAGCCGCGGCGCGACCGTCGTCGTCCCCGCCGGCCTGGGCACGACCCGGTCGGTCGTCACGCGTCGCGAGGACGCCGCGGGCTCGACGTCCAGCAGCGCGCTGTCGCCGTCGACGGGCGTGGTCCGCACGTGCACCCGCAGGCCCGACGTCAGCTCCACCTCGTGGCAGCCGCCGGCGCAGTGCGTCGAGCCGGCGTCCCGGGCGACCGCCTGCAGCAGGGCCACGTCGGCGGACTCCAGCAGGTCCAGCGCCGCCTGGTTCGACATGGTGACGTCGCGGCCGACCGCGACGACGGCGCCCCGGCGTACCGAGGCCCGGCGGAAGGCCGCCAGCAGCCGGGCCTGCGAGGCGCTGCCCGCCTCCAGCAGCCGCGCCTCGATGTCGGCGACGGCCCGCTCGACCAGCGGCGGCAGCAGCGGGTTGGCCTCGTCGACGCGGGCGGTGAGGTCGAGCGCACCCAGGATCCGCCGCGTCGTCGGGTGGAAGATCGGGTGCGCGTAGCAGGAGTAGCCGCGCAGCTGCCGGGCGAAGTGCTCGTCGCCGCGGACGACGATGCTGGAGCGCGTCTCCACGACCGTGCCCGGTGCGTTGGTGCCGACCCGCTCCTCCTGCAGCGAGGCGCCGACGCCGATGCCGAGCTCGTCGAGAGCCCGCAGGACGGCGCGCTGCCCGCTCGCGCGGTGCACGACCCGGCCGTCGCGGTCGACGAGGACCGTCGCGTACCCGGTGTGGGCGAGCCGCTCGGTCAGGTCGTCGAGCACCGGCCCGGCCGCCGACAGCAGCGACCCGGTGAGCTCGACGTCGTCGTAGTCGATGCCCTCGAGGGCGGAGTCCGGCTCGAGCCCGGCGATCTGCGCGCGGTGCCACGAGGCCGCGATCGGCGGCCGCAGCTCGGGCGTCGTCGTCACGCCTCCCCCTCCCGCCGCCGCTCCCGGGTGTGTCCTCGGTCACGCTACTCGCGCACCGGCGCCCTCGGGCAGGGCCGGGGACAGGATGTGGACGCCGACCGGCCGGCGGTCTCGACGCGGTCGCTCGCCAGGGCTCGCTCCCTGCTCGACCACCTGAGGGGCCACCTGAGGGGCCTAGTGCGCCAGCAGCCCCTCGAGGACGCCGGGCAGGCCGTCGATGGTGTCGAGCGAGGCGACGCGGGCGCCGGCGGCGCGGGCGAAGCGGACGGCCTCCTCGTCGTCGGAGGCCGGCGCGACGACGAGCAGCTCGGCGTGTGCCCGCGCGGCCGGGAGGGGATCGACGTCGTCGGTGACCCGGCAGTCCGAGAGCAGCAGGGTGATGCGCCGGTTCGCCCGGGCCCCCGCGAGCTGCGCCTCGGCGGCGCGCAGGGCGGCGTCCAGCGACGTCGTCCCGAAGCCCCGCAGCCCCAGCACCCGGTCGACGACCACGTCGGCACGGCACGGGGCCGCGAGGTCGAGCAGCACCTGCGTGCGGGAGTCGAACGCGACCACCGACAGCTCGGTGCGCGAGTGCTCCGCCCGCAGCGCGCACGACGCCGCCGCCATCGCGGCCGTCGCCAGCCGCGTGCCCTCCATCGAGCCGGAGCGGTCGATGAGCAGGCAGATCGCCGTCCGCGGCTTCTGCCAGTCGTACGCCGTGAGCTCGTCCACCGCGGGCGGGCGCCGGGACGCCCGGGCCTCCGCGATCGCCTCGAGGGAGGAGTCGACGTCGAGGTCACCGCCCCGGTCGGCCCGGACCCGCCGCAGCTGGGAGGCGCCGACGCGGTGGCGGGCGCCGTAGCGCGCCCGGTCGATGATCAGCCGCGGCACCAGCCCGGCCACGCGCCGCCGCAGCTGCTCGTCGGTGGCCCGGCTCATCGCCATGAGCAGGGTGAGGGTGTCGTCGAGGTCCTCGGCGGCCGCGTCGCGCACGGCGTCCTCGTCGAGCTCACCCACCTCCGGGGAAAGCTCGACGAAGCGCGGGTTCTGCGCGAGCTCGGCCCGCGGGGCCGTGCGCTCGCGCCGGCCCCGCCGCTTCTGCTTCTGCTCGCCCGCCCCACTCGGGGGCGGGCTCAGGCTTCCCCCGGGCCCCCCGGTGGCGGCGGCGCCCCGCCCTCCGAGCCGTCGGACGACGGGTCGGCGTCGGTGTCGCTCGGCTCCGGCCCGAAGGCCGCGACGTACAGCTCGTCGACGACCTCCTCCGCGCTCCGGGGCGAGGACTCCTCGACGCGCACCCGTCCCGACAGCGCCACACGGGCGGCGTCGCGACCGGCGTACCAGTCCTCGGGCTTCACCCCGCGGCGTGCGGTGAGCTGGTGCACGAGCCCGGCGAGGTCGATGGCCCCGCGCACGGACGCCCCGACGCGCAGGTCCGGGTGGTCCCGGCTGGCGCGGATCATCGACACCGCACGACGGGTCCAGTCGGGCGAGGGCACCGGTGCGCGGGAGGCGGTGATGGCCTCCTCGGCCGCGGCGGACTGGTAGCCCATGACGATGCGGCAGGTCCGGTCGTAGATGGCCCCCGACACCCGCGCGGTGCCGACCGCGTCGTACGGGTTCATCGCGGCCACGACGGAGAAGCCCGGTGCGGCCCGGACGACGCCGAGCCGCGGCACCCGGATCTCCCGCTCGCTCATCACCGCGAGCAGCGTGTTGAGGGTCTCCTCGGGGACCCGGTTGAGCTCCTCGACGTAGAACAGCCCGCCCTCGCGCATCGCGGTGAGCAGGGGTCCGTCGACGAAGACCTCGGGGTCGTAGCCGACGGTGAGCACCTGGGCGGGGTCGAACTGCCCGACGATGCGGGCGGGGGTCAGCTCGGCGTTGCCCTCGACGAGGACGAAGGTCGTGGACCGGTGCTGGGCGACCTCGCGCAGCAGCGTGGACTTGCCCGTGCCGGGCGGCCCCTCGAGGACGACGTTGGCGCCACTGGCCAGCGCCGCCTCGAGGAGCTCGGTCTCCAGGCCCCGGTCGACGACCCCCTCGCCGCCGCCCACAGGGACGGCGGCGGCGGGGGAGTCACTCACGAGTGCTCGTGGACGACCACGCCGCGGACGTTCTCACCGTTGAGGAGGGCGTCGTACCCCTCGTTGACCTCGTCCAGCGTGTAGGTCTTCGTGATGATCTCGTCGAGCTTGATGTCGCCGGACTGGTAGAGCCCGAGGATCTTCGGGATGTCCGTCGTGGGGTTGCAGTCGCCGAACAGGCTGCCGCGGAGCTGCTTGCGGTAGAGGGTCATGATCGTGCCGGGCAGCTTGATCGTCTCCTCCATCACCTTGTTCAGGCCGGTGAGGACGACGACGCCGCCCTTGCCGACGCCGTGGAAGCCTCCCGCGACGATCTCGGGGGTCATCAGGCCCGGGGTGAGGATCGCGGAGTCCGCCATCTGGCCCCGGGTGAGGTTGGTGATGGTCTCCATCGCCTCGTCGGTGCTGGCGAACGCGTGGGTCGCGCCGAGCTCCATGGCCTTCTCCCGCTTGTTGGGCAGCGGGTCGATGGCGATGACGTTCTTGGCCCCGGCCATCGCCGCGCCCTGGACGGCGTTGATGCCGATGCCGCCGACGCCGACGACCATGACGGTCTGGCCGGGCTTCACCTCGGCGGTGTTGACCGCGGCGCCCCAGCCGGTGGGCACGCCGCAGCCGACGAGGACGGCCTTGTCGAGGGGCAGGTCGTCGTCCACCTTCACGGCGGAGTTCTGGTGGATCACGCCGTACTGGCTGAACGTGCCGAGCATGCACATCGCGCCGTACTGGCCGCGGGGGCCGGTGATCGGGAAGCGCTCACCGGGCAGGTAGCCCTCGAGGATCGTGGCGCCCATGTCGCAGATCGACTGCTGACCGTTGGCGCAGTAGCGGCAGTGGCCGCAGTTCGGGATGAACGAGCAGACGACGTGGTCGCCGGGCTTCACGCGGGTGACGCCGGGGCCGACCTCCTCGATGACGCCGGCGCCCTCGTGGCCGAGCACCATGGGCAGGCGGGCCTCGAGGTCGCCGTGGGCGACGTGGACGTCGGAGTGGCACAGGCCGGCGTGGGTGTAGCGGATGAGGACCTCGCCCTCCTGGGGCTTGTCGAGCTCGAGCTCCTCGATCTCGATCCTGGCTCCGGGCTCGTAGACCACTGCGGCCTTCGTCTTCATCGCGCGTCCTCCTGCTGGACCTCGGGTGCTGTGACGGGCCCCACACTGCCCCTCGCGCCCCGCCGTGGGTGTTCTAGAACTGGACAGTGCACAGCCGGTCCGTCGGTCCCGGCCTCTGGCCGCGCGCCGGTCGGGTACTCGGGGACCGACAGCACATCCGGCTCGAGCAGGAGGAGACCGTGGCCGACGGGCACAGACCGCCGAAGGGCGTGCAGGAGAACGGCCAGCGCGCCGTGAAGTGGATCGAGGACGGCAAGGCCGGCAAGGGCTTCACCGAGACCGGCGAGAAGCGGGCCCACCAGCTGGCGAACGGCGAGGCCCTGTCCGACGACGAGGTGAAGAAGATGCAGGCCTACTTCAAGCGCCACTCCGTCGACAAGGACGCGAAGGGGTTCAAGAGCGGCAGCGAGGGCTTCCCCTCCCCCGGTCGGGTCGCCTGGGACGCGTGGGGCGGCGACGAGGGTCAGCGCTGGGTCGACGGGATCGAGGTCTGAGATGCCCGACGTGGAGCGCACCGTGACCGTGGACAAGCCCGTCGGCCGCGTCTGGGACTACATGACCGACTTCCGGTCGACCGAGCAGTGGGACCCGCCGACCGTGCGCACCGAGCGCACGTCCGGCGACGGCGGCGTCGGGACGACGTACCACAACGTCTCGAGCTTCCTCGGCAGCGAGCAGCGGGTGACCTACGAGGTCGTCGAGCACACCCCGCCGACCGCCACCACCCCCGGGCGCTTCGTGCTGCACGGGGACGCCGGGTCGATCAAGCTCGTCGACACCATCACCTTCACCGCCGAGGCCGCCGACCGGACGTCGGTGACCTACCACGCGGAGTTCGTCCCGGACGGCACCGCGGCGAAGCTCGCCGCACCCGTGATGCCGGTGGCGCTGAAGGTGCTGGGCGACAAGGTGGCCGCCAAGCTCGAGGAGGAGCTGAACAAGCTCCCCTGACGGTGGTCGAGCAGGGAGGAGCGCCAGCGACGACTGCGTCGAGACCGCCGGTCGACGTACGGCGGTCTCGACGCGGTCGCTCGCCAGGGCTCGCTCCCTGCTCGACCACCCGGGGCGCGCGGATTCGGGCGGCGGGGGCTGCGCTGGGGGGAATGAGGCACGTGTCCGCGCCGAACGACCTGCCCTCCCCCGCCGACGTCCGCCTCGTGGTGACCGACATGGACGGCACCCTGCTGGGTGAGGACGGCGCCGTGCCGGCGGCGTTCTGGCCGCTGGTCGAGCAGATGCGGGAGCGCGGCGTGGTGTTCGCGCCGGCGAGCGGGCGGCAGTACGCGACGCTGCGCAGCACCTTTGAGCCCGTGCTCGAGGGTCTCGTCGTCATCGCCGAGAACGGCGCCTACGTCGTCCGCGACGGCGTCGAGCTGAGCTCCACCACCCTCGAGGTGGACCTGGCCGCCGAGCTGGTCCGCCACCTGCGCGGACTCGCCGCCGACGGGCTCGACCTCGGCGTCGTGTGGTGCGGCCGCGACTCGGCGTACGTCGAGCGCACCGACCGCGCCTTCCTCGACCACGTGGACCCGTACTACCTCGCGCTCAGCGAGGTCGACGACCTGCTCACCGCGCCCGGCCCCACCGGCGACGCCCCCGTGAAGCTGGCGGTCTTCACCCCCGGTGACCCGCACGAGTCAGTCGCGCCCGGGCTGGCGTCGTACGACGAGGCGCAGGGCGGCCCCGTCCAGGTCGTGGTCTCCGGGCAGCACTGGTGCGACGTGATGCCGTCGGGCGTCCACAAGGGCGTCGCCGTCCGGCGGCTCCAGGACTCCCTCGGCGTCGGCCCCGCGCAGACCGTCGTGTTCGGCGACAACTTCAACGACGTCGAGATGCTGGACGCCGCCGAGCTGTCCTTCGCGATGGACGGCTCCCCGGCCGGGGTGGCGGAGCGGGCGAACTTCACCGCGCCGTCGCACCGCGACGAGGGCGTCGTCACCGTCCTGCGGCACCTGCTCGACGGACTGCCCGCGCGTTCGGGCTGAGACCAACTGAGATCCCCCGCCCCGGGGAACCTCTCGGGGCGATGAACGACCTCGCCGACCGCATCCACACCATCGCCCACGACGACTTCGGGCACGACCGCCTCCTCACCGGTCAGGAGGAGACGATCGCCGCCCTCGGCAACGGCGAGGACGTGCTCCTGGTCGCCCCGACCGGCGCCGGCAAGTCGCTGACCTACCTCGTCGCCGGGCGCCTGCTCGACGGCCCGGTCGTGGTCGTCTCACCGCTGCTCGCCCTCGAGCAGGACCAGGTGGACGCCGTCACGGCCGCGCCGACCCCCGTCGCGGCGGCCCGGCTCAGCTCCGCCGAGTCCGCCGCCCAGCGGCGTGCCGCCCTCGAGCAGGCGGCCGCCGGCGAGGTGGGCTACCTGTTCTGCTCCCCCGAGCTGCTCGCCGACGACGACGTCCGCTCGGCGCTGGCCGACCTGCGGCCGGTCCTCGTCGCCGTCGACGAGGCGCACTGCGTGGCGGCGTGGGGCCACGACTTCCGGCCCGACTACCAGCGCCTCGGCGCCGTGGTCGAGGACCTCGGCCGCCCACCCGTGCTCGCCACCACGGCGACCGCGGCGGCCCCGGTGCGCGCCGAGATCGCGGAGCGCCTGCGGATGCGCTCGCCCCGCACGGTCGTCACGGGGTTCGCCCGTCCCGAGATCGCGCTCGACGTGCGACGGTGCCGCGACGAGGCCGAGCAGACCGAGGCCGTGGTCGGCGTCGTCGCGGACCACGCGAAGGCCGGCGAGGCCGGGCTGGTCTACGCCCGCACCCGCCCCGCGGTCGAGGAGCTCGCCGAGCGCCTGGCCGGCGAGCTCGACGTGCCCGTCGGCGCCTACCACGGGGGGTTGTCGCGCACGCGCCGCGAGGCCGTGCAGGAGTCGTTCATGGACGGCTCGACCCCGGTCGTCGTGGCCACCTCCGCCTTCGGGATGGGCGTCGACAAGCCCGACGTGCGGTTCGTCGTCCACGCCCAGGTGCCGGGCTCGCCGGACGTCTACTGGCAGGAGGCGGGCCGCGCCGGCCGCGACGGCGAGCCCGCGACCGCGACCCTGATGTACCGCCCCGAGGACCTCGGCCTCGGCCGCTACTTCTCCGGGGGAGTCCCCTCGGCGACGGACCTGCGGCGCGTGCTCGCCGCCTGCGACACCCCGCCGGAGGAGGCCGACGCCGCGGCCCTGGCCGAGGACCTGCCGTTCGGTCGGCGCAAGACCGGCAAGCTGCTGAACCTGCTCGAGCTGGGCGTCGCGCGCCTCGACGGGGAGGACGACCCCACCCCGAGCGCCATCGTCGACTCGGCGCGGGAGGTCGCCGAGGCCCAGCGGGCGCTGGAGCTGAGCCGCGTCGACATGATCCGCGCGTACGCCGAGACCGGCCGCTGCCGTGCCGAGTACCTCCTCGCCTACTTCGGCGAGGTCGGCGAGGCGTGCGGGCACTGCGACTCCTGCCGCAGCGGCAGCGCCGCCGAGCACGCCCACGACGACGACTCGCCGTACACGGTGGACGAGACGGTCACCCACCCCACGTTCGGCGAGGGCACGGTCACCGACGTCACCGACGGCGAGGTGACGGTGCTGTTCGACGAGGCCGGCTACCGCACGATCGACGCCACGCTGGCCGAGGAGAAGGACCTGCTGACGGGCTGAGGATCAGGGTGGTCGAGCAGGGAGGAGCGCCAGCGACGACCGCGTCGAGACCGCCTGACCCGCACCTGTTTCCGCAGGTCAGGCAAGCCTTCCCAGGCTGGACAAGCTCCAGGGAGCGGGATCACCGTGGGCCCATGACGACGATGGGCCTCCCGATCGTGAGCACTTGTGGCAGCACCGGCTGCTCCTACAACCACG
The DNA here is from genome assembly GCF_022436705.1 of Nocardioides sp. CFH 31398. Taxonomy (GTDB): domain Bacteria; phylum Actinomycetota; class Actinomycetes; order Propionibacteriales; family Nocardioidaceae; genus Nocardioides. Next base: position 143,876 of record NZ_JAKUHT010000003.1, read on the forward strand.
ACTCCGACTGCCACGCCGCGGCCATCACGGTGACGTCCGGCTGCGGCACGTACGTCGAGGCTGCCGCCGAGGCCGGCATCGACACCCAGGCGACGGTCGGCGCCTGCCACCGCGCCGAGTGCGTGCACAACTCGGCTCTCGAGTGCGGCGCGGAGAGCGTCCAGATCGGGCCGTCTGGCGGCGTCGCCGACTGTCTCACCTACAGCGCGAGGTGACCCGCGCCATCACAGGACGCCTCGGCGGGGGCACGCCAAGGAGACGCGGGCCGAGACCCGCGGCGGGCTCGAGGCAGCAGCGAACTCGACCCGTTGTTCGACCGTTCACTGAGGACGAAGCGCCATCGCCTCTCGTTCGACTGTTCGCCGGACCCCGTCAATCCGGGGCTCGGGGTGAGCCGCGGGTGGTGCCTCCGTGGGGGCGGGTGTCGACGCGGTAGGTCTCGCGCTGCGGGCTGGTCCACTCGTACAGGCCGGGTCGCAGGTGGCGGTAGCGCCATCGGCCGTGGGTCTTGAGTCGGTGGTGGTAGCGGCAGAGAGGGGCGAGGTTCGCGGCGCAGGTCTCGCCGCCGGCGCCGTAGGGGACGGTGTGGTCGAGGTCGCAGGATTCTGCGGGGCGGGTGCAGTAGGGGAAGACGCAGTGGCGGTCGCGCAGGCGCACGGTGCGGTCGAGGTGGGTGGGGATGCGGTAGCTGGTGCCGTGTCCGACGACCTGCTCGACGACGTCGTCGTCCAGGGTGAGGTCGATGACGGGCTGCACGGTCACCGTCGTCGCGGTGGCGGGGTCGTGGCACCAGGTGCGGACCTGTTCGGCGAGGGTGAGGACCTCGCCGGTGATGGGGTGGCGCACGGTGACGACCTCGCCCGAACCGTCGAGCGCGGCGCGGGTGAGGTGCACGACGAGGCTGACGTTCTTGGTCGGCCTCCTCGCTGCGCGGGACCCAGCACTGCCCTCGCCGTCCTCCTCGGTGACGGTGGTGAGGTCGAGGCCGAGCTGCTGGCGGGCGAGGTCGCCGGCGGCGTGGGCGCGGCGTTCGTCGAGGGGTGCGTCGGAGCCGAGGTCGGCGCGTAGTTGCGCGCCCGCTCGGATCGCGGTCTCGAGGTCGACGGCGTCGTCGAGGTCGAGGCATCCGGACAGCGACACGGTGGCGGAGAGGTCCCCCTGGGCGGAGGCGTCGGCGGTGGCTTTGAAGTCGAGGTCGAGGAACCGCTTGGCGTGGCCCTCGGCGTCGCGGGCTTCGCGGGCGAGGCGTTCGGCGAGGTCGGGGTCGGTGGCCGCGATCGCCGCGGCCACGGCGCGGTCGAGGACCGCGGGGCCGGCGCGGTGGGCGACGGGCAGGAGGTGGCGGTCGACGAAGTCGGCGGCGGCGCGGGAGATCCCGGTGGTGCGTTCGGCGATGCGACGCGCGCGCCAGGCGGGTAGGCGTCCGTCCATGACCGCGGCGTAGAGGCGCGGCAAGCGGTAGGCGAGCTCGAGGGCGGCGGTGAGGTAGGCACGTCCGGACTCCGGCGGGAGGCCGAGGGTGGTGGCGAGGTCGGCCAGGCAGAACTCCCCGACCTCGGGGGTGCCCTCCCCGGCCAGCTGCCGGGCCCGCTCACGACCGGGACCGCTGGACCAGGTGGCGGCGTCCTCGACCGACTGCGGCGGGTGCATGGTCGCCCAGGTGACGGCGAGCTTGAGCTGGGTGGCCTCGGCAGCGTCCGCGGTGGTGCGGGCGGTGCGCAGCGCGACGAGCACGGCAGCCGGGTCCACCGGCTCCTGCTCCTGCTGCACCTCGTCCACGCCTTCGCTCATGCGTTCGATGCTATCGACGACCACCGACAGTGGTAGCGGTAGTGACGGCGGTCCGTCCACAGCGCTCTGCGGTGGTCTCGACAAGCTCGACCGACGGTGGTGCGGATCGGCGGGTGGTCTCGACAAGCTCGACCGGCGGCGGTGCGGCCCGGCGTGCTCCTCACCGGGTCTCGTGGCTCAGCCGTGGCCGGCTTCGCACCTCGACCTCGGCGGCGGCCAGGCGGCCGGCCTGCTCAGCGGCGGCGCCAGCGGGCGCGGCGGCCCGGCCCGCTGCGGAGGCGGCCGTCGGGGGTCCAGCCGCCGCGCTCGGACTCGCCGTCCGGGCGCGGGGCGAAGACGTTGCCGGGGTGGTCGGGCACGCCGGGCCCACGGAGGGCGACCTTCGCGACCAGGGGGCCGGCCAGGCGGTCGTAGATCGCGGGCATCATCCGGAACCCCGTGCGGGTGAGCAGCGTGCCCGGGCCCACGTGCACGGCGCGGCGGGGGTGGTCGAGCAGCCGCACGCAGGCCTTCGCGACCTGCTCGGGGGCGACGATGGGCGGCGGGGCCGAGCCGGCGCTGCCGGCGTACGAGCCGGCGAGGTGGTAGACCGGCGTGTCCACCGCACCGGGCAGCACCAGGGAGACGTGGACGCCGCGCTCGCGGCGCGTCTCGACCTGCAGCGCCCGCACGAGCGCCATCTGCCCCCACTTCGCGGCGCAGTAGGCCCCCATGCCCGGCACGGCGATCTCCCCGAGCAGGGAGCCCACGACGACCAGGGAGCCGCCGCCCTGCGAGCGGAAGACCGGCATCACGGAGCGGGCGAGGTTCCCGACGCCGCCGACCCCGACGGCGACCACCTGGGTGAGCACGTCGTGCGGGACCTGTTCGACGCCGCCGTACGCCATCGGCTGCGCCGTGGTCACCACGGCGTCCAGACGGCCGTGCTCGCGCACGCAGCCGTCGACGGCGGCCTGCACCGCGTCGGGGTCGGACACGTCGGCGACCGCCCACGTCGTCCCGCCCCCGAGGTCGGCGGCCACGCGGCGCAGGCGCTCCTCCGAGCGCGCCACCACCCGGACCTGCTCGCCCGTCTCCACCAGCAGGCGGGCGGTCGCCAGGCCGATGCCGGACGTGCCCCCCACCACCATCACGATCCGTCGGTCGGCCACGCCCCCAACCTAGACAGGGTGTTCAGGCCCACACAGGCCCCCGTTAGGCGAGCCCCCACGAATGGGCACCGGAACCCGTGCCTCGCGTCTGTCTCGTCACCGGAGCCTCCAGCGGCATCGGCCGCTCCGTCGCCCACGAGCTCGCCGGACGCGGGGCGGCCCTCGTGCTCCTCGCCCGCCGTCGGGAGGTGCTCGAGGAGATCGCGCAGGAGTGCCGCGACCGCGGCGCCGCCTCGGTCGACGTGCAGCCCGCCGACGTCTCGGACGACGAGGCGGTGGGCCGTGCCGTGGCCGCGACCGTCTCGCGCCACGGGCGGCTGGACGTCGTCGTCCACTGCGCCGGCCTCGTGACGTACGGCGACCACGTGACGACGGACTCCGAGGACTTCCGCTCCGTGATGGAGGTCAACCTCGTCGGCGCCGCGACCGTCGCCCGCCACGCCCTGCCCGTGATGCGCAGCCAGGGCCGCGGGTCGTTCGTGCTGGTCGGCTCGCTCCTGGGCCACGTGGCGATCCCCGGGATGACGGCGTACGTCGTGAGCAAGTGGGGCGTCCGCGCCCTCGCCCGGCAGCTGAAGATCGAGAACGCCGACGTGCCCGGCCTGCGGATCGCGTACGTCGCCCCGGGCAGCGTCGATACCCCGATCTACGAGCGGGCGCTGGCCGACGGCTCGGGCGGGCACCGCCCACCGCCGCCCACGATGAGCCCGGAGCGTGCCGCGAAGGCCGTCGTCCGCCACGTCGACGGACGCCGCCACGAGCTGCAGACCGCGTTCAGCAACCACGCCGTCATCGCGGCCTTCGACATCGTGCCCGCGGTCTACGACCGTCTCATCGGCCCGGCGTTCCGGCTGCTGTCGCGGAGGGGTTGAGCGCCTCCGTTCACCCCGGACGACGGCTACGTCCCCAGAGCGAACTCGCGCTCGCTCGGGCTCGGGGTCTCCTCCATCCAGGCGTCCCTGGTCTGAGCCACCCAGAAGACCAGGAACAGGCTCAGCAGCGCGAACTCGATCTCGATGATCCACTCCGAGACGGCACCGAGCTGGAACATGACGAAGGCGAAGCCGACAACCGTCAGCATGCCGACCGCCACGACGGAGTAGATCGCGGAGAAGATCCGTGGCCACCGGCGGCCGTTCGCCAAGGAGAAGTCGCTCGATGACGGAACGACGGAGTCGCCGACAGGGACGTCATCCAGCCATCGCAGGACCGAGATGCCTGGTGGGGTCCGCAGGAACGCGACGACGCCGAGGCAGAGGAAGAGCAGGACCGCCGCGGACCCGTGGGCACGACGGGCCACCGTCTCCGTGTCCAGGATGAACCACACGATCGCGCCTCCGACCACCAGCGGACAGAGAAGCTCGATGACACGCAGGATGACGCGTGCGCCGCCTGCTCCGCCCTGCGCGGGTGGATCCTCCGTCCTGTGAGCCCGTCCGGCGTTGATGAGATCCGCCGGCACGCGGGCGGCGACGACGGCTGCCGCGATCACGAGGACGATCAGCGCAACGAGATTGATGGTGTTGGCCGTCTGGACCTCCTCGGGGTAGGCGTCCGGTCCCAACGGGTCACCGGCCGCCGTCTTGGGCCAGCAGGCAGCCGCGCCGACCACTAGGGCGCACCCCCCGGCGAGGTTCAGGAGCGACTGTTCACTCGCCGTGTTCCCGCGGATGATGGCGAGCAGACAACCCGCTGCCGCCATTCCCATGACGAAGGCGATCTGCCCGTCGTAGTACCAGGAGTCAGAGATGCTCGGCGGCAGGATCCCATCACCGATCCGGGACAGGAGAGGGGCTGACATTACCAAGGAGCCGGCAGCGATGACCGCGATCCGCAACAGGTAATAGGTTGCGCGATGCTCTTTCCTGATGACCGTCGGTCTATCCATTGAAAGCCTCCCAGGCTCGACCTGCCCGAGATGACTTTCACCCTAGAGAGGGACGGCACGAGGGTCGATACAAGATTGCTTCAAGCATCCAGCGGGCCCGGCGCCCAGTAGGCACGGTCGTGGTGCACCAGCGGCGCCCCGCCGGTGCCGAGCTCGATCTCGTCGACCTCCATCAGCGCCAGCCAGGACGCCCCCGCCGGGACGACGACCGACAACCGGCCCGTGAACCGGGCGGCGGCGTCGGTGAGCACCGGCAGGTCCGAGCCCTCCCGGTGACGCCAGCCCTGCTCCGCGGAGAAGCGGTCCGCACCGCGCACCGCGAAGGAGTGCGCCAGCGCCGCCTGGTCGGCCCGGAGCAGGTACACCGTCACCGCGTCGGCGGCGAGGACGGCGGCGCCCGTCGCGCTCGTGCGCGCCATGGAGAACGACAGCAGGGGCGGGGCAGCGCTCACCGACGCCACGCTCGACAACGTCGCGCCCACCGGGCCGTCGGGTGTGGCGGCGCAGACCAGGGCGACCCCGGCGGCGTGGTGGCGGAAGCCCTCCTTGAACAGCGCCGCGACGTCGGCGTCGGCACCGTCCTCGGGCGGGGGAACCGCGGTCTGGCTCATCGCCGTCCTCTCGTCGTCGGGGATCGCGCCCACGCTAGGAGCTCGACCGCGCTGCAGGTCAACCGGACCTCAGGTGGGTCTGAACACGACGGGGAAGCGCAGCGCCCCCGTGTTGCCCGAGACGGGCAGCCACTCGCCGGGCCCGTCGGGCCGTGCGTCCGGCATGCGCCGCGCCAGCAGGGGCAGGGCCACGGCCATGTCCGTGCGGGCCACGAAGTGCCCCAGGCAGTGGTGCCAACCGCCGCCGAAGCCCAGGTGCGGCGGCCGCTCGGAGGCACGCTCGATGTCGACGTCGGGGTCGTCGACGGCCGACGGGTCCGTCCCGGCCGCGTGCGAGAGCACCTGGACGATGCTGCCCGCGGGCAGGTGGAGACCGTGCAGGTCGACGTCCTCGACCGCCTCGCGGGTGACCCAGGTGACCGTCGGGTTGACGCGCATCACCTCCTCGACCGCGGCGGGCCCCAGCTCGGGGCGCTCGGCGAGCAGTGCCCACTGGTCGGGGTGGCGCAGGAGGGTCTGGACGGCGAGGCCGATCTGGTTGCGGGTGGTCTCCATGCCCGCGAAGGCGAGGAAGACCAGCGACACGACGAGCTCGTCGCGGGTCAGCCGGCCGTCGGTGGTCTGCGCGTGGAGGAGCGTGGTGACGAGGTCCTCGCGCGGCTCGGCGAGGCGGTCCTCGACGACCGCGGTGACGTAGCCGGTCAGGCCCTCGAGCGCGGCCTCGATCCGTGGCAGGTCGTCCTTGACCCGGATCCCGAAGGACTTCCCGAGGTCGTCGGCCCACCGCGCCACGACGTGCCACTCGTCGTCCGGGAGGCCGAGCAGGAGGCAGAGGATGCGGGAGGCGTAGGGCTCCGCGAACTCCTCGATCAGCTCGACCTCGCCGCGGGCGGCGAACCCGTCGACCAGCTCGGTGGCGAGGCGGGTGAAGTCCGGTTGCAGCGCCTGGATCGACCGCCGTCGGAAGGCCGGGTTCAGCAGGCGCCGGAGCCGGGCGTGGTCCTCTCCCTCCAGGCTCAGCAGCACCTCCTGCCACCAGCGCAGGAACGGGCCGTCGTGGATGCCGTTCTGCTCGGGCCAGCGCGCGTTGCCCTGGACGAACCGGCGGTCGGTCAGCAGCGCGCTCGCCTCGGCGTACCGCAGCACGGCGTGGCCGTACGGCGTCTCGGCGTACCAGGACCGCTTGCGCGCCTCGTGCACCTCCGCCGACGTGACGTCGAGGGCCGTGCTGGCCAGGTCCAGGTAGGGGACCGCCCCGCGCGAGGACACGCCGCTCATGCGGCGGAGTGTGCCACGCGGGGCGGCGTCGAGGGCGACGACCGAACTTGATGGAACAACATCGCGGGCGGCGCCGTTCTCCTGTCACCGACGTCCCGAAAGAGGGAGCTCATGACCGTCCACGCCGTCCGCCTCAACCACGCCGTGCTCTTCGTGTCCGACACCGAGCGCAGCGTCTCCTTCTACGCCGAGGCCTTCGGCATGACCGTCGTGGCCCGCGAGCCCCGCGCGGACGCCGCGTTCCTGCGGCTGCCCCGCTCGGGCAACCACCACGACCTCGGCCTGTTCGGGGTCGGGGCGCAGCCGCCGCGGCAGCCCGGCGGTCTCGGCCTCTACCACCTCGCGTGGCAGGTCGACACGATTGAGGAGCTCGAGGAGGCGCGCCGGACCCTGGCGGACCTCGACGCCCTCACCGGCGAGTCCAGCCACGGCGCCACCAAGAGCGTCTACGGCAAGGACCCCGACGGCAACGAGTTCGAGGTCATGTGGATGCTGCCGCGGGCGCAGTGGGGCGAGCACGAGAACGCCGCCCCCGTCGAGCGCCTCGACCTGCCCGGCGAGGTCGCCCGGTGGAGCGGCGTCCGCACCGCGGCCGAGCTCGTCCCGCTGGACGCCGGGTGAGGGTCTCGCCGTGCGGACGCGCGGCTCGGGCTCACGCCGTGTGGCGGTACGCCGGGTAGTCGAGGTAGCCGGCGTCGCCGCCGCCGTAGAAGGTGGCGGGGTCGGCCTCGGCCAGTGGCAGCCGCAGGCGCAGGCGCTCGACCAGGTCCGGGTTCGCCACGTACGCGCGGCCGAAGCTGATCAGGTCCGCGCCGAGGCCGAGCCAGGCCTCCGCGAGGTCCCGATTCGTCGCCACCGGGCCGTACGGCGCCCCGTCACGCTGCAGCCACGTGCTCGGGTTGACGACGAGCGTGCCCTGCCACCGACGACGCAGGGCGAGCATCGTGTCCTCGTCGGTCGTCGCCTCGAGGTGCACGTACGCCGGGCCGACGGCGCCGAGCTCGTCCAGCAGGGCGTCGTACAGCGCGGGGGCGTCGTCCTCGACGACGTCCCAGATCCCCGCGTCCGGGGACAGGCGGATCCCGACCCGGTCGGCCCCGATCGCGTCGACGGTCGCGGCGACCGCCTCGACGGCGAAGCGGATCCGGTTCGGCACCGACCCGCCGTAGCGGTCGGTGCGGAGGTTCGCGTTGCTGGAGAGGAACTGGCCGATCAGGTAGCCGTTCGCCCCGTGCAGCTCGACGCCGTCGAACCCGGCGTCCACGGCCCGCCGCGCCGCCTCGGCGTACGACCGCGCCTGCTCGCCCACCTCCACGGTCGTCAGCGCCCGGGGCACCGGCGCGGGCTGCGGGCCCTGCGGCGTGAACACCGACGCCCGCGCCGCCACGGCCGACGGGCCGACCGGCTGGGTGCCGGTGACGAGGCGGTGGCCGATGCGGCCGCCGTGCATGAGCTGGGCCACGATCCGGCCGCCGTTGGCGTGGACGGCGTCCGTCACCTGCCGCCAGGAGGCTGCCTCCTCGGCCCTGCGGAGTCCGGCGGCGCCGGGGTTCGACGTGCCGACGACGTTCGGGCCGATGCCGTCGCTGATCAGCAGGCCCACGGTGGCCCGCTGGGCGAAGTAGGTCGCCATCGCCGGGGTCGCGAGACCCCGCGCGGTGCCCCGCACCCGTGACATCGGGGCCATCACGACCCGGTTGGGCAGGTCCAGCTCCCCGAGCCGGTAGCGGTCGAACAGGGTGGTCATGTCGTCGTTCTCCTCAGGTCGTGTCCGCGGCGAGTTGCCGTCGACGACGCTAGGACCTGACACTGACGTCAGGGGCAAGTCCCGGCGCAGGGATGTGCGCGGGCTCACAGGAGTGACGGAGGTCGTCGTGCGGATCGGAGAGCTCGCGGAGCGCGCCGGGGTGAGCGTCCGCTCGCTGCGCTACTACGAGGAGAGGGGCCTGCTGGTCTCGAGACGCAGCCCCTCGGGCCAGCGGCACTACGGCGACGACGCGGTCGGTCACGTGGCGCTGCTGAAGCAGCTGTACGCCGCCGGCCTGACCAGCAGCGTCATCGCGGAGCTGCTGCCCTGCACCTACGCCCCGAGCGTGGCCGCGAACGACGACGCGTTCGAGCGTCTGCAGGTCGAGCGGCAGCGCCTCCAGGACCACATCACCGAGCTGACCGGCACGCTCGCCGCGCTCGACGTCGTCATCGACAACAACCGACGCTGGCGCCGCAGCCAGGACGACGCCGTCCCGGCCTGACGGGCACCGGCCTCTCGATGCTGGACCGCGGCGCCTCGCCGTGGGGGTAGCGAGGCGCCGCGGACCACCGTCGAGGTGACCGGGACCGCCGTCACGCGCACAGGCGCCTGACCGCGAGGGCCTCCTCCCGGGCCCGGCGCGCCAGCACCCGCGCCTCGTCGCACCGGTGCCGCAGCAGCGCCGTCCTGGCGAGGAAGGCCGCGTCGTCGGCGGCGAGAGCGCGCACCGACGAGGCGTGCCCTCGGCCCGTCCGGCCGCGGCGGCGGGCGTCGCTGGCGGCCGCGAGGGCCTCGTTCGCCCACCGGCGCGCCAACCACACGTGTATCCGAGCTGCCAGCATCCGTCCCCCATGTGCACTCGGCAACTACCACCGACCGTACGCCGGGGGTGGTCGGCGCCGGGGGTGTCCACCCGCAGGACGGGCGCTCACGGGCTCGCGGGCTCGGGACCGCGGCGGACCCCGGCCTGCTCCTCGACCGACGAGGCGCCGCGCCGGGCGCCGTCGCCGTCCTACCGGCTCCGCACCCGGTGGATGGACTTGAAGGTGAGGTACTGGTGCAGTCCCTCGACGCCGTACTCGACGCCGAGGCCGGAGTCCCGCCGGCCGCCGAAGGGGGCGGCGTGGTTCGAGGCGAAGAAGTTGACCCCGACCGAGCCGGTGTCGAGACGCTCGGCCACGGCCTGCGCCCGGTCGGCGTCCGACGAGAACACGATGCCGCCCAGACCGTAGGCGGTGTCGTTGGCGAGGGCCACGGCGTCGTCGACGTCGGAGTAGGGCTGGATGGTGACGACCGGTCCGAACACCTCCTCGCGCGCGACGGTGGACCCGCGGGCGACGTCGACCAGGACGGTGGGCTCGATCCAGTAGCCCGGGCGGTCGAGGACACCGCCCCCGAGCACGGCTCGCGCGCCCTCCCCGCTCGCCGTGGCCAGCATCCGCCGCACGGACTCGTACTGGCTGCGGTTGGCCACCGGACCGAACACGGTGGCCGGGTCGGACGGGTCACCCTGCGGCGCTGACCGGACCGTCCTGACCACCATGTCCACGACCTCGTCGTGGCGCGACGCCGGGGCCAGGATGCGGGTGGCGACGTAGCACGTCTGGCCCGTGTTGCGCAGGCAGGACCGGAGCAGGACGTGAGCGACCGCGTCGAGGTCGGCGTCGGGGAGGATGACGGCGCTGGACTTGCCGCCGAGCTCGAGGGTCACGGGTCGCAGCCGCTCGCCGCACGCGGCGGCGATGCGCCGGCCGACGCCGGTCGAGCCGGTGAAGGCGATCTTGTCGACCGCGGGGTGGGTCACGAGCGCGTGGCCCACCCGGCCGTCGCCCGTCACGAGGTTGACGACCCCGTCGGGGACGCCGGCGGCCGCGCAGGCCTCGACCACGTGCCGGATGGAGAGGGGGGTCGTCTCCGCCGGCTTGATCACCACCGTGCACCCCGCCAGGAGGGCGGGTGCGAGCTTGGTCACGACGAGGTTGATCGGGAAGTTCCAGGGCGCGACCAGGGCGCACACCCCGACCGGGTCGCGACGGACCACGCTCTCCCGCGTCGCGTCGGGGAACGGCCGCACGTCGTCGGCCTCGAGGTGGGGCGCCAGCGACGCCACGTGCCGCAGGATCCCCGCCGCGTTGGCCGCCGCCCCGGCGGTCTCGGCGACCGGTGAGCCGTTCTCGCGGGTGGTCGTCGTCGCGATCTGCTCGGCGAGGCCCTCCACCTCGGAGGCGACACGTTCCAGGACACGCGCGCGCTCGGCGGGGGCGAGACGGGGCCAGGGCCCGTCGTCGAAGGCGACCCGGGCCGCCCTCGCGGCGGCGTCGACGTCGGTCGGGGACGCCTGCGGCGCGCTCCCCCACGCCTCGCCGGTCGCCGGGTCCACGACCTCGAGCCGCTGGGCCGACGACGACGTGACCCACCGGCCCCCGACGTACAGGTCGTCGACGTGGGTCGGCAGCCGCGGCGCGCCGCCCCCGCCGCTCACCGCGCACCACCGGCGGCGCGCTCGGCCGTCGCCCGACGGAGGCCGACGAAGGCGTCGAGGGAGTCCGCGACCGCGAGGGTGTCCCGACTCGCGACGACGTCGGGATCGCCGCCCAGGAGCACGCGCTTGACCGGCACCTCCAGCTTCTTGCCCGTCAGGTTCCGCGGCACGTGGGGGACCACGACGAGCCGGTCGGGCACGTGGCGGGGCGACAGCTCCCGGCGGAGGGTCGAGGCCACGGTGCGGGCCAGTCCGGGGTCGGCGGGGTGCGGCTCGGCCGTCGGCTCGTCCAGCTCGACGAACAGCCACAGCTCGCCGTTGCCGCCCTCGGGGTCGTCGAGGTGGACGACCAGGGAGTCGGCGATGCCGTCGAGCTGCTCGACGACGCCGTAGAACTCGGACGTGCCGAGCCGGACCCCTCCCCGGTTCAGGGTGGCGTCGGAACGGCCGGTGACCTGGCAGCCCTGGTCGGCGCCCATGACGATCCAGTCGCCGTGCCGCCACACCCCCGGCCACGTGTCGAAGTACGACGCGCGCAGCCGCGAGCCGTCCTCGTCGCCCCACAGCCCGACGGGCATCGAGGGCATGGGGGTGGTCACCACGAGCTCGCCCGGGCTGCCGACGACGTCGTGGCCCTGCTCGTCCCAGGCGTGGACGTCGACGCCGAGGCACGGGCCCGCGATGACGCCGGCGCGCGTGGGCGTGAGCGGGTTGTCCTGGACCAGGCCCGAGCAGACGTCGGTGCCGCCGCTGCCGATGCAGGGCTGCACGCCCGGCCCGAGCTGCTCACGGAGCCACGCGAACCCCGGCAGGGGCATGGGCGCGCCCGCCGACCCGAGGACGCGCAGGCGGGAGAGGTCGACGTCCTCCAGGGTCAGGCCGGCCTTGAGGCACGCCCCCACGAAGCCCGGGCTCGCCCCCATGGTCGTCGCGCCCACCTCGGCGGCCAGCCGCCACTGCCACCCGAGGTCGGGAGACACGGGGTTCCCGTCGATCATCACGATCGCCGCGCCGACGTGCAGGCCCGAGACGAGCGAGCTCCACATCATCCAGGAGGTCGTGGTGAACCACAGGAGGCAGTCCCCGGGGCCGAGGTCCCAGGACAGCGCGTGGTTCTTGAGGTGCTCGAGGAGGATGCCGCCGTGCCCGTGGACGATCGGCTTCGGCTTCGAGGTGGTCCCGCTCGAGAACAGGACGGTGAGCGGGTGGTCGAACCCGACCGGCTCGTACGTCGGCTCGGCGTCCGTGTGCCCCGCCAGGAGCGTCGACCACGCCAGGGCGTCGTCGACCCGCCAGTCGCCGTACTCGACGTCGACCACGTGCCGCAACGACGGGATGCGCCGGCGGACCTCCGCGACCTCGGAGGACCGGTCGACGGGCTTGGGCCCGTAGTCGTAGCCCCCGGCCGTCAGGAGCACGGTCGGCTCGACCTGTCCCAGCCGGTCGGCGGCGCCCGAGGGACCGAGCTCGAGGGCGCACCCCGCCCAGACCGCGCCCAGGGCGGCGGTGGCGAGGAAGCCGACCAGGGCCTCGGGGACGTTCGGCAGGTAGGCGGCCACGCGGTCGCCACGACCGACCCCGAGCGCGGCCAGCGCGGCACGGCAGGCGGCGACCTGCTGCTCGAGCTCGCCGAACGTCAGGGTCGAGGCGGGCCGGGTCTGCGAGCGGGCGTGCACCGCGACGGCGTCGGCGGGGGCGACGCCGAAGGCGTGCTCGGCGTAGTTCAGCGCGGCCCCGGGGAACCACCGGGTCCCCGGCATGGTGCGGTCGGGCAGGACCTCGGTCGGGGCGTGCCGGGCGCGGACGCCGAAGTGGTCCCAGATGCTCTGCCAGAAGGCCTCGGGATGCCCGACCGACCACCGGTGGAGGTCGCCGACGTCGTCGAGGACCACGTCCCGCTCGGCCAGCCAGGTCAGGAACCGGCCGAGCCTCGTCGTCGCGCGGGCGTCCTCGGACGGCGTCCAGACCACGTCGCCGAGGGCCGGCACGCGGAGCCCCGTGGTCACCGTGCCGTGACCCCCGTGCGGGCGGCACGGACCAGCGCGGTGGCCTCGGCGAGGCTGTCGACCACCAGGTCCGGGCGCCGGTCCTCGGTCGCGGCGTCCGCGTCGTCACGGCTGTGCGTACCGGTCGTCACCAGCACGCCGACCCCGCCCGCCGTACGGGCCATCGCGACCTCGAGGCTCAGGTCGTCCCCGGCCACCAGCAGCTCGCTCGAGGCGACGCCGAGCCGACGGGTGGCGATGTCGATGGCGGCCGGCGACGGCTTCCCGAGGACCTCGTAGGAGCGGCCCGTGACGTAGGAGAGGCCGTTCGCGATGAACCCGCCCAGGCCGGCGGTGCGGCCGCCGGCGGTGGCGAACGCGGGCGCGTCGCTCGTGACCAGCAGCGGCGCGCCGTTCCAGACGGCCTCGGCCGCCACCTGCAGGCGCTTCTGGTCGAACCCCACGTCCCAGCCGACCAGCACCACCTCGGCGCGACGAGCGGCGTCACGCTCCTCGGGATCGATGACGGTGACCCCGGCGTCACGCAGCACCTGGACGACACCGGACCCGCCGAAGGCGAGGGCCGGCCGGTCCCCGAACCGGTGCAGGATGGTCTCCGCGCCCACGACCGACGGGGTGAGCACGTCGTCGGGCCCGACGGGGAACCCGAGGGAGGCGAGGGACACGGCGATGTCCGCGGGTGGCCGGCTCGAGGCGTTGGTGAAGACCACGACCGGCAGGCCCAGGTCCCGCAGCTCCCGCACCGCGCCGACGGCGCCGGGCAGGGTCGCGCCGTCGTCACCCGCCGGCTGGCTCGACAGGATCAGGCAGCCGTCCACGTCGAGGACCACGCCCCGCACGTCGGCGAGCCGGGTCCGGAGGTCGCTGGACCCGGTGGGCCCGGTGGGCCCGGTCGGTTCGGTCGGCTCGGTGACGGTCATGACGCCCCCTCCCGTCGCAGGTGGACTCTCTCGTCGCCGAGCCGCACGTCGATCTCCCGCCAGTTCGGCAGGGCGCCGGCGGCGCGGACGAACTCCGCTGCCGAGGTCACGTCGTTCCCGGCGGCCTCCGCCGACCACGCCGGTGCCGGGGTGACGATCGCGTCGACCTGCTCGGCGGGCAGGACCGTGCGGAGCAGCACCTCGCCGTCCCCGACGTCGGCGCGGCCCGTCTGCTCGACGACGCTCGCGCGGAGGTCGGCGAGCTCGGGCTCGGCCTGCGGCCGGTCGAGCTCGCGCGTCCGCGGGTTGTCGGCGGCGCGGGAGGCGACCTCGGGGTCGACCGGGCCGGGCGGCTCGCCGAAGTGACCCAGCAGGTAGCGCAGCACCTCGTCCGGCATGCGTGACCAGGGCTCCTGCCCGGCCTGCCGGGCGAGGACGTTCATGACCGCCTGGCTGCCGACGAACTGGCTGTAGGGCGTCACCATGATCGGGTAGCCCAGCGCGGCCCGCACCGACCCCACCTCGTCGAGGACGGCCGGCAGCAGGTCGAGCTGACCGATCTCCGAGAGCTGGCGGCGCAGCGTGCCCATCATCCCCCCGGGCACCTGGTGGCGCTGGTAGGCGAGGTCGAGCTCGGTGGGGCGGCCGGGCTCCAGGCCCTGGCTCGACGCGATGACCCCGATGATCCGCTCCGCCTCGTGCAGCGGCCCGAGCTCGATGTCGGTGCCGATCCCCACCGCGGCCAGGTTCTCCACGAGGCGGACGGCGGACGGCTGGCTGGTCCCGTTGCTGAGCGCGCCCAGGGCGGTGTGCAGCACGTCGATGCCGAGCTGGGCCGCCACCACGTAGACCTCCGGGGCGAGACCCGTGGTGCAGTGGCTGTGGAGCTCCAGGGACCGGTCGCCGGAGGCCGCCCTGAGCTGGGGCACGAGCGTGCGGGTCCGCTCCGGGGTCAGCAGCCCGCCGGGGTCCTTGAGGTAGATCGCGTCGACGTTCTCGTCGGCGGCGAGCGTCTTGGCGGCCGCGGCGTACAGCGCGTCGTCGTGGACCGGGGACTCGGTGAAGGTCACCGCCGCCACGACCTGCTCGATGCCCTCCTCCTTGGCCAGCCGCGCGATGGCGGACGCCTGGGCGGTGTCGTTCATCGGCTCGGCGATCTGCAGCCGCCGCAGGCCCGACTCGGCGAGCATGCGCATCGACAGACGCATCACCGACTGCGGCGAGCGGTCCCAGGACATGAAGCGCATGCCGGTGGTGATGAGGGCGAGCGGCGTCCCGGGGGTGAGCGCGCGCATGCGGCGGATGCGCTCCCAGGGGTCCTCGTGGTGCCAGCGCACGCCGACCGAGAGGTGGGTGGACGAGGTGAAGTCGAGGGCCAGGAAGCCGGCCGCCTCGAGGTGCGGGGCCAGTGCCTCGACCATGCCGGTGGTCAGGCCCGCCGCCCCCCACAGGCTCTGGTTGCCGTCGCGGGTGCTGGTGTCGACCAGCCGGACGGACGTCGCGGGCGCGGTCATCGCGGTGCCTCCTCGAGCGGGGGTGGCCAGGCGGCGGGCAGCCACTGCGTGGTGACGCCGCCGGCACGGAAGTCGGGGTGGGACAGGACGGCCTCGTGCACGGGCGTCACCGTGCTGACGCCCTCGACGCGCGTGGCCCGGAGGGCGGCGAGCATGCCGTCGACCGCCGCCTCCCGGTCGTGGGCCCGCACGATCACCTTCGCCAGGAGGCTGTCGTAGTACGGCGGGAACAGGTAGCCCTCGTGCACGTGGGTGTCGATCCGCACCCCCGGCCCCCGGGGCCACTCGACCGCGGTGATCCGCCCGGGCGTCGGGCGGAAGTCGGCCGCCGGGTCCTCCGAGGTGATCCGGCACTCGATGACGTGCGCCGGAGGGACCGCCGGGAGGTCGGGCAGGCCGTGGTGCAGGCCGGCGGCGAGGCGGAGCTGGGCGGCCACCAGGTCGATCCCGAAGGCCTCCTCGGTGACGGGGTGCTCGACCTGGATGCGGGCGTTGACCTCGAGGAAGACGACGGTGGCGGGCTCGGTGGCCGACGCAGGGTCCGACGTGGTGTCCACGAGGAACTCGACCGTCCCGGCGCCCCGGTACCTCAGGTGGGACACGAGGCGGCGGGCGCTGTCGTGCAGCAGCGCACGGGTGGCCGGACCGATCCCGGGTGCCGGGCACTCCTCGACCAGCTTCTGGTGCCGACGCTGCACCGAGCAGTCCCGGTCGCCGGCCACGACGCAGCCGCCCTCGCCGTCGCCGAAGACCTGCACCTCGACGTGGCGGGCGGCGGCGAAGAACTTCTCGAGGTACAGGGCGCCGTCGCCGAAGCCCGCGCGCGCCTCGGCGGCCGCCTGGTCGACGAGCGTCGGCAGCTGGTCCTCGTGCTCGACGAGGTGGATGCCGCGGCCGCCACCGCCGTGGACGGCCTTCAGCAGCACGGGGTAGCCGATCTCACGCGCCGCGTGGACCGCCCCGTCCAGGTCCTTGACCTCGGCGCCCGCCGCGACGGGGACGCCCGCGGCGACGGCCACCGCACGGGCGGTGTTCTTGTCGCCCACCGAGCGGAGGGTGTCGGGCCGTGGCCCGGCGAGGGCGATGCCGGCCTCGTCGAGCATCTCGCCGAGCTCGACCTTCTCGCTGCAGAACCCGTAGCCGGGGTGGAGCACGTCGGCCCCCGCCATCACGGCCGCCTGGACCAGCAGCTCGGGTCGCAGGTAGGACAGCGACGGCTGCGGCGGGCCGATCACCAGGACGCGGTCGGCGAGCCGGGCGGCCAGGGAGTCCGCGTCGGCCGAGCTCGCGGCCAGCACCGCCTCGAAGCCGAGCCGCCGGCAGGCCGCGACGATCCGGACCGCGATCTCACCCCGGTTCGCGACGAGGACGCGGGTCATGCCGGCTCGACCCGCAGCAGGACGTCGCCGTGCTCGACCATGACGCCGTCCTCGACGAGGATCTCGGCCACGCGGCCGGCGACTCCTGCCGTGACCTGGTTCATCATCTTCATGACCTCCAGGATCGCCACGGTGGTGTCCGGCTCGACGAGGTCGCCGACCCGGACGAACTCGGCCCTGTCGGGCGCCGGACGGCGGTAGAGGACGCCCAGGATCGGCGCCGTCACGTCGACGAGGTCACCGGCTGCGGACGACGGCGCGGACGACGGCACGGACGACAGCACGGGGGCCGCCGACGCCGGCGGGGCCGACGGCGTCGGGGCGGACGCCGCGGGGGCGGGCGTCGCCGGGACAGGGGTGGCGGCGGCAGCGGCGGGGGCGGCGTCACGTGAGGCGGACAACCCACCGGCGGCGCGGGACACCCGGACCGAGACGCCGTCGGCGACGACCTCGGCCTCCACCACGCCCGACTCGTCCAGCTGGGTGAGCAGCGCGAGGACGTCGGACCACGTCGTGCTCACGAGCCGCCCCCCGCCCGGCTGCTGAGGGACTGCACCATCGAGAGGTAGGACGTCACCGGCGAGGGGGCCGGCGTCGTCGCCCTCCTCGCGGTCACGACGGTCTCGGGCCGGCTCTGGAGGAGCAGGAACCGGTGCGACCCGTCGGCGTCGCGGGCCATGGCCCACTCGATGTCCTGCGGGGCGCCGTAGTGCCTCTCGACGCTCACCATGATGTCGGCGAGCTCGCGGAGCTGCTGGTCGTCGAGCGACGGCTCGTCGGCCCGCTCGGCGGGCACGGGCACCGTCGCGGTGCCGGTGCCGCCCGGCGCCGGCACGCACTGCTGCTCCTTGTGCGTGATGGTGCGGCTGCGGACGGAGCGCTGGACCTTGTCGATCCAGAACTCGTCGGGCGTCACCTCCCCGGACACCACCGTCTCGCCGAGCCCCCAGCTGGCGTTGACCGCCATGACGGAGGGGTCGCCGGTCCGCGGGCTCACGGTGAACCCGACGCCGGCCACCTCCGCGTCGACCATCTCCTGCACCGCCACGCTCATGAGGACGGCCTCGTAGCGGGCCTGGTCGTCGAGCTTGCTGCGGTAGGCGATGGCCTGCGGGGTGAACAGGCTGGCCCAGCAGTCGCGGATGCGGGCGACGACCTCGTCGATCCCCACCACCCACAGGTAGGTCTCCTGCTGGCCGGCGAAGCTGGTCGCCTCGCCGTCCTCGGCCACGGCCGACGACCGGACCGCCACCGGGACCTCCGCGACGCCGGCACGGGCGCACAGCTCGGCGTAGCCCGCGCGGATGGCGCTCTCGACGTGCTCCGGGATCGGCGCGGCGCCGATGATCTCCACCGCGTGGCGCTGCACCTCGCGCAGGGCGGCGTTGTCGCCGGGGTCGACGCCGGCCGTCCAGGAGCTGATCTGCTCGCGCAGCCCGCCGTGCTCGATGACCTGCTCCCAGGCGTCGACGGTGATCGCGAAGCCGCGCGGCACCGGGATGCCGGCGCTCGTCAGCTCGCCGAGGCTGGCGCACTTGCCGCCGACCTGGGGTCGGTCGTCCTTGCGCAGCTCGTCGAACCAGCGGATCGCCGGGGTGTCGGTCACGGACACGGAGGGTCCCTCCTCGTGGCGGGTGATCAGGTCAGGCATCGAGGATCGTCACCGTCCCGGTGTCGCCGTCGACGCGGATCAGGTCCCCCGTCCTGATGGCGGAGGTCGCGTTGCCGGTGCCGACGACCGCCGGGAGCCCGTACTCGCGGGACACGATCGCGGCGTGGCACATGATCCCGCCGATGTCGCTCACGGCGCCCTTGATGCGGGCGAAGACGGGCGTCCAGCTGGGCGAGGTGATGGGGGCGACGAGGATCTCGTCCTGGAGCAGGTCGTCGAGCCCCTGGGGGCTCATCACGACGCGCGCGCGGCCCTCCACGACCCCGGGGGAGCCGGCGAAGCCCTCGAGCACCTTGGCGTCGTCCTCGGCCGCGAGCCACTTCTGCACCTGCTCGTCGGTGATGCCCCAGAGCATGATGGTCATCGGCTCGACGATGGCGCCCGGAGCGGGGCCGAGGGCCGGCGGCGGCAGCTCGGCGCGGAGCACGTCGAGCATGCGACGGCGCTCGGCCACGATCTTCGGCCAGTACGACGGGCCGATGGGCTCACCGCCGGAGCACCAGGAGATCTGGACGTCCGCGACGGCGTCGGCCAGCTCGGCGCGCCGCAGGAAGAACATGTCGTCGACCTGGTCGAAGAACCCGAACCGCACGAAGACCTCGCCGAGCTCGCGCATCTTGTTCCAGAACACCGTCATGTACCAGTGCTCGATGTAGAAGTTGTGGTTCTCGACGTACGGGAAGACCGTCTTCGACAGCCCGAGTGCGTCGTCGAAGGCCTGGCGGGCCTCGCCCTCGGGGATCAGCTCGCGGTAGCGCGCCGTGACGGCGTCCCGCTCGGCCTCGACCTCGGCGACGGGCCGCGACAGGTCCTCGCCGTTGCGCAGGCGGCCGACGTACTCGCCCACCATGCCCAGGGGGAAGGTCGGGTCGTCGTTCCAGCTGCGGTGGTGGTGGTAGAAGCCGTTGCCGTAGGAGAAGTTGAACCACGGGTCGGCCGAGACCTCCCACTCCGCGAGCCACTGGCGGCCGGCCTCGTCCGAGGACAGGTCCTGGGTCAGCGCACCGAGGTCGGTGACCCCCACGACGCGGTCGGCGACACCGAGCTCGATCGCCTTCGCGGCGAGACGCTTCAGCTCGTCGTCCGGCCGGAACAGCAGGACGTCGACGCCGCTGACCATCTGGGCGACCTGCTGGTCCTTGATCTCGGGGAAGTGCGACTTCACCGTCATGAGGAAGTTCAGGTAGGCGGCGTAGCCCATGTTGAGCATCTCGCTGTGCAGGTTCCACGTCGCGTCGAGCGAGGCGAGGATCGCCTGGAAGGCGACGAGGAGGTCGTTGGCCTCGGTGACGCCCCGCCCGGCGAGGACGCTCTCCTGGGGCTCGAAGTCCCCCAGCGCCGGGAGCTCCAGCTGCTGCAGCGCGGCGATCTGGGCTCGGACCTTGTCCTCCCACCGCGCGTAGAGGTCGGGCCAGTTGGCGTAGTAGTGGCCGACACGGGGGCCGAACTCGGCGGCGCGCCGCTCGAGCTCGGCCGGGTCGTCCACCCCGAGCGCCGACATGTACATGTGCCCGTTGACCACACGGATGTCCATGCCGAGGGCGGGCGGCAGCGCGAACACGCGGGTGTTCATCACCCCGACGCTCATGTACGCGCTGTCGGCGGTCGCGATGTCGAACGGCGGCATCGGCTCGGGGAACTGCATGCCGTTGCGGAACCAGGTGCGCTTGTCGTCCTTCTCCCGCCGCTCCTCGAGGAAGAGGTTGAAGTAGGAGTACATGTCGCGCCAGTTCTCGGCACCGGCCGGGGCCGCGACCTCGTACGGGTCGGGGAAGCGGCGTCCGCCGGTGGGGGCCGCCGTGCCCGACTCCGTGGTCGTCGGCTCGTTCTCGATGGTGGTCATGCGGGCTCCTCGCTGGTGCTGGTCCTGCTGGCGGGTGTGGTGACGGTGGCGTCGGGGTCGAGGCCGAGGTCGCCCGCGATGGTCCGCCAGCAGTTGAGGCTGTTGCCCCGACCGATGCCGGATCCCGAGTGCATCGAGGACGAGCAGTTGTAGAGGTTGGGCAGGACGGTGCGGTAGCCGGACAGCTCGGGGACCGGCCGGAACCGGCCCTGCTGGCTCGCCATCGTGGTGCCCTGGCTGTAGCCGCCCTCGAGCATGTCGGGGTGCGTCGCCAGGACGTCGCGCGGCATGGTGAGCCGGACGGACTCGATGTTGTCGGCGGTCATGTTGGGGGCGTACCGCGGCCACTCGGCGCGCAGCAGCGCCTCGACCGAGGCCTCGACGTGCTTCCACCCGTCGCGGTCGAAGAAGCGCAGCGGTGCGCAGAACTCCTCGACCCCCACCAGGTGGCGGCCCTCGGGCGCGCGGCTGGGGTCCCACAGCGTGTCGGTGCTGCTCAGCGCGAAGAACCGGCTCGAGTGGCCCTTGGTCATGATCTCCGCCTGGTAGCGCGTGGCCAGCCAGTCGGGGTCCTTCGGTCCCCAGTAGAGACGGGGCTGCGGTCCGACCGCCGGGTCGCCGGTGAAGGAGGCGTAGTCCGGCGGCTCGTGGACCGCGACGTTGATCCAGACCAGCTGGCCGCGGTCGTAGTGCACGTTCGACAGCCGGTTGCGGGTGCGGCGCTCGAGCGGGACGTCCGGGCTGAGGTCGAGCAGCGTCTGCGGCAGGCCCAGCCCGCTCACGACCACGTCCGCCGCCACCGTGTCGCCGGACTCGAGCCGGATGCCGGTCGCGCGGCCGCCCTCGACCAGGACCTGCGCCACCCCCGCGTGGGTGTGGTACTCGACCCCGAGCCTGCGGCCCGCGCCGACGAGTGCGTCCGTGATGGCCTGCGTCCCACCGATCGCGATGGCAGCGGGCTCCAGGGAGAGCGTCAGCGCGAGCACGTGGACCAGGCCCTGCAGCCCCGGCACGTCGTCGCCGTAGCACCCGGTCGACGTCGTGGCCGCCCGCATGAACAGCGTCCGCAGCTCGTCGGACTCGAAGAAGTCGTAGGCGAGCTGACGGACCGTCATGAACTGGTGGACCGGCTCGAGGAGGCCACCCTCCTCGAGGAGTCGCTCCAGCGGGTCGGGGGTGCCCCACGCCGGCGGCGTCGTGTAGCGGTGCTCGCCGAACGCGCGCTTCCAGCTCGACGAGTACGCCTCGTGGATGCGCAGGTAGGTCTCGGCGTCCGCGTCGCTGAACCGGCGGATGGCCTCCTCGGTGCGCTTCACGCCCTCGGGCCACGGCTCCTGGGTGCCGTGGGCGTCGACGACCCGCCAGGCCGACCAGCCGACGAACGAGGACCCGTCGTCGAAGACCATGGCCTCGTTGCCCTCGGGGAACTCGTAGCGCAGTCCCTCGGCGTAGAGGTCGAAGTCCTTGTACGCCGGGTGCGAGTAGAAGCGGGTCCAGTGCGAGTAGTTGTTCATGCGGAACCCGGTGAGCGGGCCCTTGCTGCTGATCGCCGACCCGCCGAGGCGCCCACCCCGCTCGAAGACCCCCACGGACAGACCGGCCCGGGCCAGGTAGGGGGCGATGATCGTCGCGTGGTGCCCGCCTCCGAGCACCACTGCGTCGTACCGCGCTGAGACCGTCACCTGCGTCCTCCTCCTCGTGAGCCCACGTCTGCTGTGGCGGGGACCACACTGCTCAGCGGCGATCCGAGGCCCGCTGTACCTTTCCATTCGTTGGAAAACTTGACCGGCGCGGCCGGTCGTCGGGAGGGCAGGGGCAGACCGCATGGCCGTACGACGCACCGCCCCCGGGGACTCCGTGACGTTCCGCGCGCTCGGGCTCCTCAACGCCTTCGACGAGACGCACCGCGTGCTGAGCCTCAGCCAGGTCGCGCGCCGCACCGGGACACCGCTCGCCACCACGCACCGCCGGCTCCGCGACCTGGTCGACGGCCGGCTGCTGCAGCAACGCACGGACGGGTTGTACGAGATCGGGGCCCGCACCTGGCACCTGGGGCAGCTCGCCCGCCCGACGTCCATGCGCGAGGCCGCGCTGCCCCACCTCCAGGACCTGGTGCTGCGCACCGGGCAGACCGTGCACGTGGGCGTCCGCGACGGCCTGACCGCCCTCGTGATCGACCGGCTGGCGGGCTCGCGGACCTTCACGACGCGGCACCTGCCCGGCTCCCGCCTGCCTCTCCACTCGACCGGCATCGGGAAGGTGCTGCTCGCCTTCGCCCCGGACGACGTCCAGCGCCAGGCACTGGCTCGCCTGACCTCCGTCACCGAGTTCACCGTGACCGACCCTGCCCGGCTCCGGCGCGACCTCGACCAGGTCCGTCGCCGGCGCCTGGCCGAGAGCCTCCAGCAGAACCGCCTCGGCGTCGGGTCGCTGGCGGTCCCGGTCTTCGGCCAGGGCGAGACCGTCATGGCCGCGATCGGCCTGCTCGCCTCCGGTGACGTGAGGCTCGCCTCGCTCGAGGACCCGCTGCGGGCCTGCTCGCACGCCGTGTCCCGGGCGGTGGAGGCTCTGGAGCAGCGCTGGTACGAGCAGTGAGCGGGCGGGAGCGGACGGGAGCGGACGGGGGCGCTCCGTGGCAGGCTTCCGTCATGCGGAAGGACGGTGGGTCGCTCGTGACACCGGTGGTGTCGGCTGGGCCGGTGCGCCAGGAGCTCCCCCGTCCCGCAGCCACCCGCAACGACCTCGGTCGTCCGCTCGACCCCGCGGTCGTCCCCGCGGTGGGGCCCGAGGTCGGCCTCCCGGGCATGCGCCCGGAGGACCGGGCGGTGTGGGACCTGGCGCTCCCCCACCTGCGGCACCGGGACAACGACGTCCACACCCTCTACTCCTACGCGATCGCGCGGGAGCTCTGCGCGCTGCACCCGGAGGCCGACGCCGACGTCGTCCTGCCGGGGATCATCCTCCACGACTCCGGGTGGTCGGAGGTGCCGATCGACCGCGTCATGGCGGCGCTCGAGCCGGGCGTGTGGTCGGCCAGCCAGGAGTCGTTCGAGACGGTGCGGCTGCACGAGATCGCCGGGGAGCGCATCGCCCGCGAGGTCCTGACCGGGCTCCACGTCCCCGAGGACCGCGTGGAGACGATCTGCACGATCATCGAGGGCCACGACACCCGCCGGGAGGCCCTCAGCCTCGAGGACGCCCTGCTGAAGGACGCGGACCGGCTCTGGCGGGTCACCCCGCGTGCCACCGACGTGGTCATGGACTGGTTCGGGCTGACCCGGGAGCAGTCGGTGGCGCTCAACGCCGGTCGCGTGCACGGGCACCTGTTCACCGACGCCGCGAAGGTCATGGCCCGTACCCTGACCGCGGTCGGCTGGGTCGACGTCAGCGAGCAGCGGCTGGCCCTGGACCGCGAGCGTGACGGCGACTGAGGGTCGCCGCACGGCGGTGACGAAGGCCCTCGACGTGCTCGCCGCGTTCGAGGGCAGTCGTCCCTCGCTGACGCTCACCGAGCTGTCGAGGCACGCCGACCTCCCGCTGTCGACGACGCACCGGCTCGTGGGAGACCTCGTGCGGACCGAGTTCCTGCGCCGGGAGCCGGACGGTCGGTTCCGGCCCGGGCGGCGGGCCTGGAAGATCGGGCAGAACGCCGGGCGGGCCCTGCAGGAGGCCGTCCGTCCCCGCCTGGTCGAGCTGCACCGCCGCACCGGCCACGCGGCGCAGCTGGCCATCCGGGACGGCGGCCACGCCCTCGTCATCGACGGGGTCCACGGCTCGGCCGCGCGGCCCGGCACCTCGAGCCGCCCGGGGGCACGGCTCCCGCTGCACACCTGCGCGACGGGCAAGGCCCTGCTCGCCCACGAGGAGTCGTGGATCCGCGAGGGCTACCTCTCCGGGAGCCTGGAGAGGTCGACCCCGTCGACCCAGGCGGACGCGACGGCCCTCGCCGCCCAGCTCGAGCAGGTCCGGCGCCGCGGGTGGGCGACGACGGTCGAGGAGGCGCGCCTGGGGACCGCCGCCCTGGCGGTGCCGGTCGTGGTCGGGTCGGGCGTCGCGGTGGCGGCGGTGGGCCTCGTGGCCGGCGCGACCGAGGCGCGACGGCTCGTCGACCACGTCCCCACCCTGCGCGAGGTCGCCGCATCCATCGCGCTCGAGGCGCCACGCTGGCCGAACGTCCGGGCCGTCATCGACACCTTCGCCGCCGACTCCGCCTGAGCCTGGCTTCCACCATGTGGAAGGACGTCGCGGTCCCACCGTCGCCACGTCGGAGACTCGCCGCATGACGACCACCGGATGCCCCGTGGCGCACGGGGACCACCAGGGCTACGAGCCGTTCGCCCAGCACGACCCCTTCCCGGCCTACGCGCGACTGCGCGAGAACGAGCCCGTCTTCCACGACGAGCGCACCGGCTACTGGGTCGTCAGCCGCTACGACGACGTCCGGGCCGTGTTCGGCGACTGGGAGACCTTCAGCAGCGAGAACGCCCAGCGCCCCGTCACCCCGCGCACCGCCGCGGCCCAGCAGGTCCTCGACGACGGCGGCTTCACCGCGTACTCCGGGATGTCCGCCCGACAGCCCCCGGTCCACACCCGCATCCGGCGGTCGGCGAGCGCCGCCTTTACTCCGCGGCGGTTCAAGGCCCTGGAGCCACAGGTCGAGGCGCACGTCCGCGACCTGCTCGAGCAGGTCCACCGCGCCGGCGGGCCGGTGGACCTCGTCCCGACCTTCACCAACCAGCTGCCCGTCATGACGATCCTGAGCCTGCTCGGCGTGGACGTCGACCACAGCGTCGAGTCGTTCAAGCGATGGTCCGACTCCCGGTCCGCGATGACCTGGGGCCATCTCAGCGACGAGGAGCAGCTGCCGCACGCGGAGGCGCTCGTCCAGTACTGGCAGGCGTGCCTGGACCTGGTCGCGGCCGCGCACCGCGACCGGCCCGACAGCCTCGTCGGCGACCTCGTGCGGGCGCAGACCGAGAACCCCGAGGGTGCGCTCGACGACCACGAGATCGCGTCCGTCTGCTACTCCCTGCTGTTCGCCGGGCACGAGACCACCACGACCCTCCTCGGCAACGCCGTCCGGCTGCTGCTCACCCACCGTGACCAGTGGGAGCGACTCGTCGCGGACCCGTCGCTCGCCCCGGGCGCCATCGAGGAGGCGCTGCGCTTCAGCCCCTCCATCGTGGCGTGGCGCCGCCTGGCCCGGAAGGACGGCGAGGTGGCGGGCGTCAGGATCCCCGAGGGGTCCGAGGTGCTCCTCCTGATGGGCGCGGCCAACCGCGACCCGTCGCGGTTCGAGGACCCCGAGGTCTTCGACATCGGGCGCGCCAACGCGCGGGAGCACCTCGCGTTCGGGTACGGCATCCACTTCTGCCTCGGCAACAAGCTGGCGAAGATGCAGTCGGCCATCGCCCTGCGCGAGCTGGCCGCGTCGACGCCGGACCTGCGGCTCGCCGTCGATCCCGACACCATCGAGTTCCCCGACAGCCTGTCGATGCGGGCCCCCGTCGCCGTCCCGGTGACCTGGTGAGCGCCCCCACCGTCCTGGTCACCGGCGCCGCCGGCGGCCTCGGCCGGGCCTTCGCCCTCGGCTTCGCCGGTCTCGGCCACCGGGTCGCCGTCGCCGACCTCGACGCGGAGGGGGCGGCCGAGACCGCACGCCTGAGCGAGGAGGCCGGCGCACCGGCGACGTGGTCGGGCCGTGTGGACGTCACGTCGGCCACGGACACCGCCCGTGCGGCCGAGGCCGCCGCCGACCTGGGCGAGGGCCGCATCGACGTGGTCGTCAACAACGCGGCGGTCTACGCCACCTTGAACCGGAGCCCGCTCGAGGACATCGACCCCGACGAGTTCGACCTGGTGATGCGGGTCAACGTGAAGGGCCCGTGGCTCGTGGTGCGGGCGGCCAGCCCCTACCTCGGCGCCGGCTCGAGCGTCGTCAACGTCGCCTCGGCGACGGTCCTCAGCGGCTCCGAGCAGTGGCTGCACTACGTGGCCTCGAAGGGCGCCGTGGTCGCGATGACGCGCACCATGGCCAAGGAGCTGGGGCGCCGGGAGATCCGGGTGAACACGCTCGCGCCGGGCTTCGTGCTCACGGAGGCGAGCTACGGCCAGATGGGCGAGGACGCCGCCACGTACGGCGTCGACCGCGGCGCCCTGCGCCGCTCCTGCGACCCCGCCGACGTCGTCGGCGCCTGCCTCTTCCTGGCCGGCGAGGGCGCCGGCTTCGTCACCGGTCAGACCCTCGTGGTCGACGGCGGCCGCCAGTTCCTCTGACTCCTGCACCCACACCACCGGAAGGGGACCCTGTGCCCATCGTGACCTTCACCGCCGACGACGGCACCGACCGGGAGGTCGACGTCCCCGACGGGGACTCCCTCATGGAGACCGCGGTCCGTCAGGGCGTCCCCGGCATCGTCGGCGAGTGCGGCGGTGCGCTGGCGTGCGCGACCTGCCACGTCTTCGTGGTCGACGCCGACCCCGCGGACCTCCCCGCCATGGACGAGATGGAGGACGAGATGCTCTGGGGGACGGCGGTCGACCGTCGCGACGAGTCGCGCCTGAGCTGTCAGCTGCGGCCCCGCCGCCCGATGCACGTCCGGACGCCGGAGACGCAGCAGTGAACCCTGAGGCCGCGCACGTGCTGGTCGTCGGCGCCTCGCACGCCGGAGTCCAGCTCGCGGTGGCGCTCAGGGAGCAGGGCCACCACGGGCCCGTCACGCTCGTCGGCGCCGAGGACCATCGTCCCTACCAGCGGCCGCCGCTGTCGAAGGACTGGCTCCTGGGCAAGGCCGAGAAGGACTCGGTGCTCCTGCGCAGCGACGCGTTCTGGGCCGAGCGGGACATCCGCGTGCTCCCGGGTGAGCGCGTCGTCGAGGTGGACCGGTCGACGGAGCCCGCCGTCGCCCGCACGGACCGGGGCACCGAGATCGCCCACGACCGGCTGGTGCTCGCCACCGGCGCGCGGGCGCGCGCGCTGCCGGTGCCCGGTGGCGACCTCGAGGGGGTGCTGCTGCTGCGGGACGCCGACGACGCGCTGGAGCTCCGGGAGCGTCTCCCCGACCTGCGGAGGGCGGTCGTCGTCGGGGGCGGCTTCATCGGGCTGGAGGTGGCCGCGGCCCTCCGCGCGGTGGGGGCGGAGGTCGTGGTCCTCGAGTCCGCGGACCGCCTCCTCGCGCGGGCCTGTGGCCCGGAGACCGCCCAGGAGCTGCTCGACCGCCACCGAGCGGACGGCATCGACGTCAGGCTCGGGGCGCGGGTCACCGCCCTGACGGGTGAGCGGCGGGTCACCGGCGTCCGCCTCGGGGACGACCACCTCGAGGCCGACCTGGTCGTCGTCGGCGTGGGCGTCGTCCCCGCGACCGAGCTCGCGGAGTCGCTGGGGCTCGTGTGCGACGACGGGGTGAGGGTCGACGAGCGCGCCCTCGCCTCGGACGGGCTCACGCTGGCGGTCGGGGACGTGGCCAACCAGCCCCATCCCGCCCCCGGAGCGGCCGCGGGCAGCCGCGTGCGACTCGAGAGCGTCTCGAACACCCTGGACCAGGCCGCGGTCGCCGCGGCCACCCTCCTCGGACGCGAGCTCGCCTACCCGGGCGTGCCGTGGTTCTGGTCGACCCAGGGGGCGCACCGCCTGCAGATCGCGGGGGTGTCCCACGCCGACGACGAGCGCGTCGTCCGGCGCGACCCGGCGAGGGGCGGCCTGACGACGCTCTACTACCGCGACGGTCGGCTCGTCGCCGCCGACACCGTCGACGCGCCGGCCGAGTTCGTCACCGTGAAGAAGGCGCTCGCCCAGGGCGCCACGATCCCGCGGGAGCGGGCCGCCGACGTCACCGCGCCCCTGCGGACCCTGGTCGAGCAGCCGGTGGGCGCGTGAACCGCTCCACGCCGGTCGACGGCTTCGCGCTGGCCTATGACCTGCACGGCGACGGCCCGCCCGTCGTCCTGCTCCACGGCTGGCCGGGCGAGCGCGGCGACTACCGGCGCGTCGTCCCCCTGCTCGAGGGACGGGCCCGTCTCGTCGTCCCCGACCTCCGGGGCTTCGGGGACTCCGACCGGCACGACGTGCCCGCCGTCGAGGGCTACTCCGCCGACGCCCAGCTGCGCAGCGTCCTCGCCCTGCTGGACGACCTGGACGTCGACCGGGCCGTGTTCGTGGGCTACGACATCGGCAGCCGCCTCGTCCAGCGCCTGCTCGAGGTCGGCTCGGAGCGTGTCGCCGCGGCCGTCATGACCCCTCCGCTGCCCGGCGCCGCCGAGCGGATGCTGGCGCCGGCGGTGCAGCGGGAGTTCTGGTACCAGGTGCTGCACCGCCTGCCGCTCGCCGACGCCCTCGTGGACTCCTCGCCGACGGCGGTCCGGTCGTACCTCGGGCACTTCTGGGACCACTGGTCCGGCGACGGGTTCTCGCTGCCCGAGGAGGAGCTGACCCGGCTCGTCGACCTCTACGCGCGGCCGGGGGCGTTCACCGCCTCGATCGGCTGGTACCGCTCCCGGACGGGCAGTGCGGCCGGGGCCGGCGCGGAGACCGGCCCCGAGACACGGATCGCGACCCCCGTCGAGGTCGTCTGGCCGGGGCAGGACCCGCTGTTCCCCGCCGCGTGGAGCGACCGGCTCGACGAGTGGTACGCCGACCTCACGCTGGTCCACGCCCCGGCGTCCGGCCACTTCGTGCCGCTGGAGGCGCCGGGGCTCGTGGCCGACGCCGTGCTGCGCCTGCTGGACCGGGCCTGACCGGAGCCGGTCAGCCGAGGCCGAGGACCCCGACGGCGTTCTCCTTCAGCACGAGGGGGAGCACCTCGGGCTTCACCCCGAGGCCCTCGAAGTGCTCGATCCAGGTCTCCGGCGCGATGAGGGGGTAGTCGCTGCCGAACAGCACCTTGCGCTTGAGCAGCCCCCCGGCGGCCCGCACCAGCTCGGCCGGGAAGTACTTCGGCGACCAGCCCGACAGGTCGATGAACACGTTGCTCTTGTGGGTCGCGATCGAGATGGCCTGGGCCTGCCACGGCACCGAGGGGTGGGCCATGATGATCGTCAGGCCGGGGTGCTCGGCCGCGACGTCGTCGAGCAGCATCGGGTCGGAGTAGCGGAGCTTGATGCCGCGGCCGCCGGGCAGGCCCGCGCCGATGCCGTTCTGGCCGGTGTGGAACAGGGCGGGGACGCCGAGCTCCTCGATGGCCCCCCAGAGCGGGTCGAAGCGCTCCTCGTCCGGCGAGAAGCCCTGCAGGCTCGGGTGGAACTTGAAGCCGCGGACGCCGTGGTCGACGACGAGGCTGCGCGCGTGGTCGACGGCCGCCTCCCCCCGCAGCGGGTCGACCGAGCCGAACGGGATCAGCACGTCGGCGTGGTCGGCGGCGCGGGCCGCGATGTCCTCGCTCGACAGCGGCTCGCGCCCGAGGTTGGTCCTGGCGTCGATCGTGAAGACGACCGCGGCCATCCCGGACCGCCGGTAGCGCTCGGCGAGGTCCTCGACGGTCGGTGTGCGGTTGTCGGAGGAGCGGAAGTACTTCGCCGACGCCTCCATCAGCTCGTCGTCCAGCGACAGGCACCCGTCGTGGTCCTGCTCGACGTGCACGTGCACGTCGATCGCGGACACCGCGTCGAGGTCGATGGCGGGCGTGTAGACCACGGGCGCTCCCAGCGTTGTTCGGACGTCGTCGGTCGACGCTAGGACAGTGCGGCGGGCGAGCACCGCGACCCTTCCATCAGCTGGAAGCGTCCGCCGCCCGAGCCCTCCGCGCTGACCCCGTGCGGGCGTTCGCCGTGGGCGGACGCCAGACCGGAACGCCCGACCTGCTCCCGAGGTTGAGTCGACACCACTCAACCTCTGAGGAGACCCCATGACCGAGGCCCGCGACGGCCAGTCCGTCGACCAGACCCAGGACCAACCGGTGCACCTGCCCCTGCTCTCGGCGCCCGACACCGTCGTGCTGCCCGGCATGGTCGTGCCGCTCGATTACGACGCCGACGTGCGCCCCGTCATCGAGGCGGCCCGGGCGTCGGCCGACGGCCGACTCATCCTGTCCCCGCGGCTGCCCGACCGCTGGGCGACCCACGGCGTCGTCGCCACCATCGACCAGGTCGGTCGCCTGCCCGGGGGCGCCCACGTCGTCGTCCTGCGCGCCGGCGAGCGGGTCCGCATCGGGCACGGCGTGCCCGGACCCGGCGCGGCGCTGTGGGTGGAGGCCGAGCCCGTCGAGGCCGGCGCCGTCACCGACGCGACGCGGGAGCGGGCCGAGGAGTTCAAGCGCACCACCGTCGCGATCCTGCAGCGCCGCAACGCCTGGCAGGTCGTCGACCAGGTGCAGCAGGTGAGCGACCCCGGCGCCCTCGCGGACCTCGCCGGCTACGCGTCGTACCTCGACGACACCCAGAAGCGCGAGCTGCTCGAGACCCCCGACGTCGACCAGCGCCTCGCGCTCGTCGTCGGGTGGGCGCGCGAGCACCTCGCCGAGCTCGAGGTCAGCGAGAAGATCAGCCAGGACGTGCGCGAGGGCATGGACAAGCGGCAGCGGGAGTTCCTGCTGCGCGAGCAGCTCGCGGCGATCCGCAAGGAGCTCGGCGAGGGCGAGCCCGAGGGCACCGACGACTACCGCGCCCGGGTCGAGGCCGCCGACCTGCCCGACCACGTGCGCGAGGCCGCCCTGCGCGAGGTGGGCAAGCTCGAGCGCGCCAGCGACCAGAGCCCCGAGTCGGGGTGGATCCGCACCTGGCTCGACACCGTGCTCGACCTGCCTTGGCAGGTGAGCACCGACGACCGCACCGACGTGGTCGCGGCGCGCGAGGTCCTCGACGCCGACCACCACGGCCTGGACGACGTGAAGGACCGGATCGTCGAGCACCTCGCGGTGCGCGCCCGACGCGCCGAGCGCGGCCTCGAGGTCGTGGGCGGCCGTGGGTCGGGGGCGGTGCTCGCCCTCGTCGGCCCGCCCGGCGTCGGCAAGACCTCGCTCGGCGAGTCCGTGGCCCGCGCGCTCGGGCGTCGTTTCGTCCGGGTGGCCCTGGGCGGCGTCCGCGACGAGGCGGAGATCCGCGGGCACCGGCGCACCTACGTCGGCGCCCTCCCCGGCCGGGTCGTGCGCGCGATCTCCGAGGCCGGCTCGATGAACCCGGTCGTGCTGCTGGACGAGGTCGACAAGGTCGGCTCCGACTACCGGGGCGACCCGGCGGCCGCCCTGCTCGAGGTGCTCGACCCCGCGCAGAACCACACCTTCCGCGACCACTACCTCGAGGTCGACCTGGACCTGTCCGACGTCGTCTTCCTCGCGACCGCCAACGTCGCCGAGCAGATCCCCGAGGCCCTCCTCGACCGCATGGAGGTGGTCCGTCTCGACGGGTACACCGAGGACGACAAGGTCGCGATCGCCCGCACCCACCTGCTGCCCCGGCAGCTCGAGCGGGCGGCCCTCACCGCCGACGAGGTCAGCGTGGACGACGAGGCGCTGCGTCTCGTCGCCACCCAGCACACCCGCGAGGCGGGCGTGCGGCAGCTCGAGCGGGCGCTGGCCAAGGTGCTGCGCAAGGTCGCGACTCGTCTCGCCTCCGGCGAGGAGCGGGTGACGGTCACCGCGGAGAGCCTGCGCGAGCTGCTCGGGCGGCCCCGGTTCACCCCGGAGTCGGCCGAGCGCACCGCCGTCCCGGGCGTGGCGACGGGCCTGGCGGTCACCGGCACCGGGGGCGACGTCCTGTTCATCGAGGCCTCGGCCTCGGACGGCGACAGGTCGCTCCACCTGACCGGCCAGCTCGGTGACGTCATGAAGGAGTCCGCGCAGATCGCGCTGTCGTACCTGCGCGCCCACGGCACCGAGCACGGCGTCGACCCGACCGGGCTCGACCGCGCCCTGCACCTGCACGTGCCGGCGGGCGCGGTGCCTAAGGACGGGCCCTCGGCCGGCATCACCATGGTCACCGCGCTGGCGTCGCTCGCGACCGGACGCCCCGTCCGGGCGGACGTGGCGATGACCGGCGAGGTCACCCTCAACGGCCGGGTGCTGCCCATCGGCGGCGTCAAGCAGAAGCTGCTGGCCGCGCAGCGCGCGGGCACCACGACGGTGTTCATCCCGGCGCGCAACGAGCCCGACCTCGACGACGTCCCGGCGGAGGTCCTGGAGGCCCTCGACGTGCGACCCGTGGCGGACGTCGCGGACGTCCTCGCCGCGGCCCTGGAGGAGCCGGCGGTCGCGGGCGGCGTCCTGGCCGCCTGAGACACACCGTCCCCCCTCCGCCGGGACGCAGGGCGCCCCCGAGCAGCCCGTGCTGCCCGGGGGCGCCCAGTCCTGTGCGGGTGGACGATGCGACCCCCCGGACCATCCGACCTGTGGACCACGCCGCCGGTCAGCACGACGAGGGCACGACGACGATCTTGCCCACGTGCTCGCGGGTGGCCAGGGCACGCTGCGCGGCCTCGAGGTGCTCGAGCGCGTAGGTAGCGGCGACGGCCGGCCGGACGCTACCGCGTCGAGCGATGGTCACGAGGTCGTCGAACACTCGCCTCGTGTGCATGGTCGAGCCCACGACGGTCAGGTCCGACAGGTAGAGCCGTCGGACGTCGAAGGCGACGTCCGAGCCGGCGAGCGCACCGGAGACCACCCAGCGGCCTCGGCGGCGCAACAGCCCGAGCCCCTCGCCGAGGAACGGCCCCGCGACGAGGTCCACGACGACGTCGTACCCCTCGGGGGCAGCGTCGGCCGCAGCCGTCAGCACGTCGCCGTCGCGCGGAACCACGACGTCGGCTCCCGCGGCCAGGACGGCGGCCGCCTTGTGCGCACCGCACACCGCGACGACCCGTGCTCCGCGGGCGCCGGAGAGCTGCACGGCTGCGAGACCCACACCGCCGGAGGCCCCGGTGACCAGCACCTGCTGACCCTCCCCCACCCCGCCCCGCTCGAGCATCCCCAGTGCGGTGCCGTAGGCGATCGGCAGCGCGGCGAGCTCGACGTCGCTGAGCGGCGAGTCGTCGACCCGGTGGGCCCGGACGGCGGGGACCACGACCCGCTCGGCGAACCCCCCGTCGCGTTCGCTCCCGAGCACGTCGGCGACTGAGGCGTCGCGGCCCGGTCCGTCGTACCCCGCCGGGTCGAGCAGCACCCGCGCGCCGAGCAGGTCCCGGTCGCCGACCCCGGCGCCGAGCTCGACGACGGTGCCGCAGACGTCCCCGCCTTGGACGCGCGGGAAGGACAGCGGTCCCAGCCATCCGGCCCTGACGCCGGATCCGCTCCCGTAGGCGCCTTCACGGGTCCAGATGTCGGTGTTGTTGCACCCGGCAGCGGCGACGCGGACCACCAGCTCGTCCGGACCGGGGCGGGGCACGGGGACCGACCGCAGCTCGATCACCTCGGGGCCACCGTGACGGTCGATGACCGCGGCTCGCATGAGGTCGGCTCCCTGGCTCGCGACGTCGCTCATCGCGCCAGGATGGCTCACGCGGGTCGCGCTCGGCGCTCGTCGGCGCGACGCGTCCGAACCACGCCTCAGCTCACCGCCGGAGCAGGCGGTCCACCCAGGATCGCTTGCTGCTCCTCGGGTGCCCGTGACACCACTGGCCGGCGGGGACGGCGGCCTCGACCTGGGCGACGTGCCGGCCGCAGCCGGCCCAGGTCGTCCTGCCGCAGGTCCTGCAGGTGACGGCTCGACACATCTCTCGGTCCTCCTGTCGGTCGGGGTGGGTCAGACGCCGCCGTCGAGCGTGGCCAGGACGTCGCGGATGTCGACGTGGTCGAGGCGGTCCACGAGATCGCGGCGGTGCTCACGCAGCAGGTCGAGCGGCAGGTTCCACGAGCCGGGCACGTGCGCGCTCTCGAACTCGGCCGGGGTGCGGACGTCGAGGACGAGGGGTGCGTCGGGGCGGTCGAGCAGGTCGCGCAGGTCGGTGGGGTCGAGGGTCGTGGGGGTCATGAGGGCCTCCGGTGTCGTGAGGTCGTGAGCTGGGTGGGTCGTGCTCGGGACGGGTCAGAGCAGGGCAGGGACGGCCTGGGCCGCGGTGAGTCCGGCCACCAGGAGGAGCAGGGCGGTGAACCCGGTCTGCAGCCGTGCCACGCGGACCCGGCAGGCCAGGCGTGCGCCTAGCCAGCCTCCGGCGACGGCGACGGCGGTGAGCAGGGCGACCAGGACCCAGTCGGGCTGGATCCCGGAGCCCGCCCGGACGGCGAGTGCCGCGGCGGAGGTGATGGTGATGACGACGAGCGAGGTGCCGGCGGCGCGGTCCATCGGCAAGCCGAGGGCGAGCACGAGGGCGGGGACGACGAGGAACCCGCCGCCCACGCCGAGGAACCCGGTCAGCAGGCCCACGACCGTCGCGGTCACCAGGACCCTCAACGCCCGCGGGCAGGCGCACGCGAACGTCGGGCTGAAGGTGAGGATCGGGTCGTCGACGCGAGGCCGGGGTCGCGGCGTCCCGTCCCGTCGCGCTGCGAGCTGGCGGTGCACCATGACCGCGGCGACGACGACGAGCAGGACGCTGAAGGCGGCCATCAGCACGGCGTCGGGCACGTGGGCGGCGAGCCTCGCACCGAGCGCCGCCCCACCGATGGCGGTAGCGCCGAAGGCCATCCCCCGCCCCAGCATCACGGTGCCCTGTCGGTGGGCGGTGACGGCGCTGATCAGGGAGGTCAGGCCGACCACCACCAGCGAGCCCGTCGTCGCCTGGGCCGGCGTCTGGTCCAGCAGGTAGACGAGGACTGGCACCGCCAGCACCGACCCGCCGCCCCCGAGCGCCCCCAGGCTGAGCCCGATGAGCAACCCGGCGACGACGGCGGTCGCGAGCAGCGCTGGGCTCATGCCGCGGCGTCGACCAGCGGGAGCCCGGCCTCGCCGGCGTTGTCGAAGCCGTCGTCGACGGCGACCAACGGGCGGCCACCGGCGGCGAGGAACGACGCGGCGACCGAGGCGCGGTAGCCGCCGGCGCAGTGCACCCAGACCTCGCCGGCCGGGACCTCGGCGAGTCGGCGGGGCAGCTCGTGGAGCGGGATGTTGACCGCGCCGTCGATGCGCGAGGCGGCGTGCTCCTCGGTGCGGCGGACGTCGAGCACGACGACGTCGCGGTGGTGGCGCACCTGCACGAGGTCGGCGAAGGTCGCTGTGGCGAAGGAGCCGAGCCCGGTCCCGGTGCCGGCGACCCAGTCCTCGGGGGAGCCCGTGGCTGCGGCGGCGGGGCGGTCGATGCCGATGCGCACCAGCTCGCGCTGCGCCTCGGCGACGTCGTCCGCGCTCTCGCCCAGGAGGGTGATCGGGGTGCCCCACTCGACGAGCCAGCCGAGGTAGGTCGCGAACCCGCCGTCGAGGCCGAAGTTCAGCGAGCCCGGCACGTGGCCGGCGGCGAAGACGGTGCGGTTGCGGAGGTCGACGACCCACTCGCCCGCCTCGATGCGACGCCGCAGCTCGTCGGGCTCGGCCTGGGCCGGAGCCGACAGGTCGGGCTCGGAGGGACCCGCCGCGTTGGCCGGAGCCATGTGGGCGTAGTAGGCCGGGTAGGCCCCGAGCCCGTCGAGGAGCTCGGTCACCCAGGTCTCCTCATCCTGGGTGAGCACCGGGTTGGCGGTCCTCTCGTGCCCGATCGTGGAGGCGGTGGCCTGCGACTGGGTGGCGGAGCAGAACGAGCCGAAGCCGTGGGTCGGGAAGACCTCGGCGTCGTCCGGCAGCAGCGCGGCGAGCCGGTGGGCCGAGGCGTGCTGGGCCCGCGCGAGGTCGTGCGTGTGCTCCGGGCCGAGCAGGTCGGGGCGACCCGTGGCGCCGTGGAGAAGCGAGCCTCCCGAGAACACCGCCACCTGCTCGCCCGTGCGCGCGTCGGCCAGTGCGTAGGACAGGTGGGTGTGGGTGTGACCCGGGGTGGCCAGGGCGGTGATCCGCATCCGCTCGCTGAGGGCGAGGGTCTCCCCGTCACGGACGGGCGTGCGGTCGAAGACGACGTCGTCCGCCGCGTTGACGAGGTACGCCGCTCCCGTGCGCTCGGCGAGCGCGAGTCCTCCGGTCACGTAGTCGTTGTGGAGGTGGGTCTCGAGGACGTGGCTCAGGCGCACGCCGTGCTCGTCCAGCAGCGCCAGCACCCGGTCGATGTCGCGCTGCGGATCGACGACGAAGGCCACCTCGCTGTCGTGGACGAGGTACGAGCGGTCTCCGAGCGTGGGGGTCTCGATCACCAGCACAGTCAGGTCGCTCGTGTCGCTCATCGGCGCGCCCCCTGCTCGACCGGCCGGCCGGACTCGACCCAGGCGTGGGTCCCGCCGGCGACCGAGCGGGCCTCGAAGCCGTGGGCGAGGAGGACGTCGGTCATCGCGGACGAGCGGTTGCCGGAGGCGCAGACCACGAGCACGGGTCGCGAACGGTCCAGCTCGTCGAGCCGGCTGGGCAGGCGCCCCATCGGCATCGAGGTCGCGCCGGGCACGTGACCGGCGGCGTACTCGTCGGGTTCTCGGACGTCGACGACCGGGTCGCCGCGTTCCAGCGCGGTGGCGAGGTCGTCGAGGGTGGCGTCGCTCATGGGACTCTCCTTCTCACGTCGGCGCATCCCCCTAGGGGGTTCTGGATCCCACGCTAACGGAACCCCCCAGGGGGATGTAAAGTCGTGACCATGAGCGACGACACGCTGAGCACGACCGTCGACCTGCCGTACGACGCCGCCGTCGTCGCCGTGAAGGAGGGCCTCGGCCAGCAGGGCTTCGGCGTCCTCACCGAGATCGACCTCGCGGCGGCGCTGGAGCAGAAGATCGGCGCCGACCTGCCGCCGCAGGTGATCCTCGGAGCGTGCCGCCCGCAGCTCGCGCACGTCGCGATCCAGGCCGACCCGTCCGTCGCCGCGATGCTGCCCTGCAACGTCGTCGTCCGTGCGGTCGACGGCACCACCAGCGTCGTCGAGGCCTTCGACCCCGCGGCCATGGTCGCGATGGGCGGCAAGGCCGCGGACCCGGAGCAGACCTCACCGCTCACCGACGTGGCAGACGATGCGCGCGCACGCCTCACCGCGATGCTCGACGCCCTCGGCTGAGCAGACCCCACCCACCAGCACCGACAGCCACAGGAGCACCCCCATGGACCTCGAACCCAGCGAGATCAAGGCGATCATCACCCGCATGAAGCGGGCTCACGGCCACCTCGGCAGCGTCATCCGCATGATGGAGGAGGGCTCCGACTGCGAGTCCGTGCTCACCCAGCTCGCCGCTGTGAACAAGGCCATCTCCCGCAGCGGCTACGCCATCGTCGCCACCGGACTCCAGCACTGCCTCGCCGAGTCCGACGACGGCCTCGACGGCGTCGACGTCAAGAGGATGGAGAAGCTGTTCCTGGCTCTGGCCTGATCCCGCCTGCCCGGCTCGGCCCGGTCGCGGGTGGTCTCGGACGCCGGCCTGGACGCCCGACCCCCCTGGACCCTTCGGGAACCGGTCCCCGAACCGCCGGTCGATCCCGGCGGTCGCGGGCGGTGCCGTCGTGGCCGCCTGACGGCCGCCACGCCTCACGCCAGGGTGTCGGCGTCAGGTCGTGATCACCGACGGCGGGAGCACGTGGTCCGGGACGAGCTCGGCGATCAGGTCCCGGACCCGGGCGTCGATGTCGGCGACGATCCGACGGACCTCGGCCTCGTCCTTGCCCTTCGGGTCGTCGAGCGGCCAGTCGCGGTAGCGGGCGCCGGGGACGTAGGGGCAGTTCTCCCCGCAGCCCTGGGTGATCGCGAGGTCGCTGTCGGCGATCATCTCGGCGGTCAGGAGCGTCGGCGACTCCCGTGAGACGTCGAGGCCGAGGTCGGTCAGGACGGCGGCGACCTCGGGGTGGACGTGCTCCCCGGGCTCCGTGCCCGCGGAGACCGCGACCACGCGTCCCTGCGCGTAGTGCTCGGTGAGCAAGCGGGAGGCCACGGACCGCCCGCCGTTCGCGCGGCAGGCGAAGACGACGACGGGCGGTGCGCCGGCGTCGAGGTGGGTGTCGGTCATGAGGAGGCTCCTTCCTGGTGGTGGGCGAGGACGGTGGCGACGAGGTCCCGAGCGCGCGCGTCGATCTCGTCGCGGATCGCGCGCACCTCGTCGAGGGGACGGCCCGCCGGGTCGGCGAGGTCCCAGTCGAGGTACGTCCGTCCGGGGTAGATCGGGCAGGCGTCGCCGCAGCCCATGGTGACGACCACGTCGGCGGCACGGACCACGTCGTCGGTCAGGGGCTTCGGGAAGGCGTCGGCGAGGTCGATCCCCAGCTCGCCCATGACGGCGACCACCTCGGGGCCGACCTCGGCCGCGGGCTGCGAGCCGGCCGATCGCACGTGGACGCTGCCGGCGGCGTGGCGGTCGATGAGCGCGGCCGCCATCTGCGAGCGTCCGGCGTTCTGCTCGCACACGAGCAGCACCTCCGGCACGTCGCGCGCGATGCTGCCCTGGTGCTGGGCCAGAGCGGTGAGCCGCTCGCGGGCGAAGGTCTCGGCGAGCACCGGCAGGAAGGCCGTGAGCCTCGACGTCCGGCGCAGTGCGGCGTAGGACTCGAACAGGTAGCGCTCGATCGTCTCCGGCGCGAAGTGCCCGGTGAACCGCTCCGCGAGCCGGGTCCCGGCGTCGTGGAGCAGCTGACGCGGATCCTCCACGCCCGGCATCGGGCCGGGTCCGGACGTCGTCACGGGCGGACCTCCTGATCGGCCGGGCCTGGCGCGGGTCGCAGGCGCAGGGCGACGTAGACGAGCGCGACGAGGACGGGCACCTCGATCAGCGGGCCGACGACGCCGGCGAGCGCCTGGCCGGAGGTGACGCCGAAGGTCCCGATCGCCACGGCGATGGCGAGCTCGAAGTTGTTGCCGGCGGCGGTGAACGCGAGCGTCGCCGTCCGGGGGTAACCCAGGCCCAACCGCGACCCGGTCGCCCAGGAGACGGCGAACATCACCAGGAAGTAGGCGAGCAGCGGCAGCGCGATCCGGGCGACGTCGAGCGGCTGGGAGGTGATCGCCTCACCCTGCAGGGCGAACAGCATGACGATCGTGAACAGCAGGCCGTAGAGGGCGAGCGGGCCGATCCTGGGCAGGAACCGCTCCTCGTACCAGTCCCGCCCACGGGTCCGCTCCCCCACGACGCGGGTCAGGTAGCCGGCGGCCAGCGGGATGCCCAGGAAGACCAGGACGCTGCCCGCGATCGCGACCACCGAGAAGTCGGCGGAGGTGGTGGGAAGGCCCAGCCAGCCGGGGAGGACCTGCAGGTAGAACCAGCCCAGACCGGCGAACGCGAGGATCTGGAAGACGGAGTTCAGCGCGACCAGCACGGCCGCCGCCTCCCGGTCGCCGCACGCCAGGTCGTTCCAGATCAGCACCATGGCGATGCACCGCGCCAGGCCGACGATGACCAGGCCGGTGCGGTACTCCGGGAGGTCGGGCAGCAGCAGCCAGGCCAGCGCGAACATCAGCGCGGGCCCCACCAGCCAGTTCAGCACCAGCGAGGCGGCCAGCAGCCGCCGGTCGGCGGTCACCCGCGAGGTCTCGGAGTACCGCACCTTCGCGAGCACCGGATACATCATCAGCAGCAGGCCGAGGGCGATGGGCAGGGACACCGACCCGATCTCCACCGCCTCGAGGGCCTCGTCCAGCCCCGGCACCAGGCGGCCCAGCGCGAGGCCGAGGAGCATGGCCGCGACGATCCAGACCGGCAGGAACCGGTCGAGCGTCGAGAGACGGGCGGCCACGCGCTCCTGGCCCGGTCCACCCGCCCGGGAGGCACGGGCCTCGCTCGTGCTGCTCACGCCCCACCCCCGCCGGACCGGACGGCGCGGACGACGGCGGCCGCGGCGGCGTCGTGCACCCGGTGGGTGGTCTCGATCTCCACCTGCTCCCACCCGGTGGCGGCGAGGGCGCCGCGGAACTCGGCCTCGGTCAGCGCCCCGGCGATGCAGCCGGTCCAGGCGGCCATGTCCGCCCGGGTGGCGTCGTCCATGTCCTCGTCCGCGACGACGTCCGAGACGGCGAAGCGTCCACCGGGTCGGGTGACCCGGGCGGCCTCGGCGAGCACGACCCGCTTGTCCGCGGCGAGGTTGATCACGCAGTTCGAGATGACCACGTCGACCGAGCGGTCCGGCAGCGGGACGTCCTCGAGGTACCCCTCGAGGAACTCGACGTTGTCGACCCCGGCCGCCGCGGCGTTGCGCCGCGCGAGCTCGAGCATCTCGGGAGTCATGTCCAGGCCGTAGACCCGTCCCGACGGGCCGACCCGCCGGGCCGAGATGAGGACGTCGCCGCCGGCGCCGGACCCCAGGTCGAGGACCACCTCGCCCTCCGCGAGGCGGGCGACGGCCGTCGGGACGCCGCACCCGAGGGACGCCTCGATCGCGGACGCCGTCCCCTCGTCACGCCCGCCGGCCTCGTCGTCGTACAAACCGGAGCCGAACACCGTGACCCCGTCCCGCTCGGTGGTGTCGTAGGGGTCGGCGACCGTCTCGCAGCACGCGGCCCCCGCCGCGCCGGCGTACCTCGCCCGCACCGTCTCGCGCAGGGCCTCCGGCGTCCTGCCGTCCGTCGCTGCCATGGTCCTCCTCGGTCGTGGTTCGACGTCTGTCGATGCAGCAACTCTGGCGCGCTGATTCGAGATCTGTCAATATGCCTGCATGCCCACCGTCGTGCAGCCCGTCGCGGACGACCTCCTGTCGGAGGCGTCCTGCTGCCCGCCGGGCGGCGCAGGCCTCGACGCGGACGACGCCTCGGCCGTCGCGGCCGTGCTCAAGGCCCTGGGCGACCCGGTGCGCCTGCGCCTCTACTCACGCATCGCGGCGGCCTCGCCCGCCGCGGTCTGCGTCTGCGACATCGACGACGTCGGGGTCTCGCAGCCCACGGTGTCCCACCACCTCCGCAAGCTGCGCGAAGCGGGGCTGATCGACTGCGAGCGACGCGGCACCTGGGTGCACTACTGGCTCGTCGCGGGTGCGACGGACGCCGCGCGCGCCGTGCTCTGAGACCGGGTCCACAGCAGGTCCGGCCTCCGCCGCGGACCCGCCGGACCAGCGGGTGGGAGTCGTCGTGGGGAGCGACCCCGCTCGCTCACCCCGTGGAGGACGGCGACCGCACCAGGTAGGTGTCCAGCACCCATCCCGCCCGACGACGCAC
This sequence comes from Nocardioides sp. CFH 31398, assembly GCF_022436705.1. Taxonomy (GTDB): domain Bacteria; phylum Actinomycetota; class Actinomycetes; order Propionibacteriales; family Nocardioidaceae; genus Nocardioides. Next base: position 185,207 of record NZ_JAKUHT010000003.1, read on the forward strand.
CTCGTCCCGCGCCGAGCGCAGGTCCTCGGCCACCGCGGGCAGCCGACCCGAGACCAGCCGCTCGGACGACGTCTGCAGATTTGCCCCCCACCAGATCGACCACCCGTCCAGCCTCGTCAGCACCGGCGGGGCCAGGCAGGTGAGGTCTCCGTCGAGCATGACGACCACCGCCGACTGCCCGACCAGGTCGCGCTCCAGCCTGCGACCGGTCGTGACGAGCACGGGCTCGCCGATCGCGTGCAGCACCACGCCGTGGCGCGCCGCCAGCAGGGACGGGGCCGCGACGCCCGGCTCGACCTGCAGGGCGGCGCCCCGGCGCCGGGCGAGCTCACCCAGGATCCGCACGTGGGAGTCGTAGAGCGACGGGTCGCCCCAGACCAGCCACGCCGGGTCCCCGGCCCGGGCGGCCACCGCCTCCTCCCACCGCGCCAGCCGGGCGGCGTGCCACTCCGCGACGGACCCCCGGTAGTCGCCCTCCCCTGAGCGCGGCGGGTCGACCACCTCGACGAGCTCGAGGCCGAACGTGCGGCAGACCTCGGCGCGGACGGCCAGGAGCTGGTCCCCCTGGCCGCCGGGGCGGTGCTTGCGCGGCGCGACGACGTATGACGACGCCGCCAGCGCCCGGGCTGCCGCGGGGGTGAGGTGGTCGGGGCCCATGCCCATCCCGACCACGCGGATCGTGGTGGTCACCGACGGCTCAGCGGTCCTCGAGGTCGCCCTCGAGGTCGAGGTAGACCTCCTGCATCCGCGCCAGCAGGTCGGCGTCGGGCTCCGCCCACAGGCCCCGCTCGACGGCCTCGTGCAGCTTCTCGACGATGCCCCGCAGCGCCCACGGGTTCGAGCGGCGCATGAACTCCTGGTTCGTCTCGTCGAGCACGTAGGACTCGGCGAGCTTCTCGTACATCCAGTCGTGCACGACCCCGGTCGTCGCGTCGAACCCGTAGAGGTAGTCCACGGTCGCCGCCAGCTCGAAGGCCCCCTTGTAGCCGTGGCGCTGCATCGCGGTGATCCACCGCGGGTTCACCACCCGGGCGCGGAAGACGCGGGTGGTCTCCTCCTGCAGCGTGCGGGTGCGGACGAGGTCGGGCGAGGTCGAGTCCCCGACGTAGGCCGCCGGCTCGGCGCCGGTCAGCGCGCGCACCGTGGCGACCATGCCGCCGTGGTACTGGTAGTAGTCGTCGGAGTCGGCGATGTCGTGCTCGCGGGTGTCGATGTTCTTGGCGGCCACCTTCATCCGCCGGTAGTTGGTCCGCATGTCGTCGGCGGCGGGACGACCGTCGAGGTCGCGGCCGTAGGCGAAACCGCCCCAGGCGGTGTAGACCTCGGCGAGGTCGGCGTCGTCGCGCCAGTTGCCGGACTCCATGAGCTGGAGCATCCCGGCGCCGTACGAGCCGGGGCGGGAGCCGAAGACGCGGGTGGTGGCGCGCCGCTCGTCGCCGTGCTCGGCCAGGTCGGCCTGCGCGTGGGCGCGCACGAAGTTGTGCGTCGCCGGCTCGTCGAGGGCCGCGACCATCCGGACGGCGTCGTCGAGCATCTCGACCACGTGCGGGAACGCGTCGCGGAAGAACCCCGAGATGCGGACCGTCACGTCGACCCGCGGGCGACCCAGCTCCTCGAGGTCGATCACCTCGAGGCGGGAGACCCGCCGCGAGGCCTCGTCCCAGACCGGGCGGACGCCCAGCAGCGCGAGGACCTCGGCCACGTCGTCGCCGGAGGTCCGCATCGCCGAGGTGCCCCACACCGAGAGCCCCACCGCGGACGGGGGCTCGCCGTGGTCGGCGACGTACCGCTCCACCAGCGACGCCGCCATCGCCTGCCCGGTCTCCCACGACAGGCGGCTGGGGACGGCGCGCGGGTCGACGGTGTAGAAGTTGCGGCCGGTCGGCAGCACGTTGACCAGGCCGCGCAGAGGCGAGCCGGACGGCCCGGCCGGCACGAACCCGCCCTCCAGCGCGTGCAGGACGGCGTCCAGCTCGTCGGTGGTGCGGGCCAGGCGGGGGACCACGTGCCGCGCCGCGAAGCGCAGCACCCGCTGCACCTCGGGGTCGTCGTGGAGCTCGCCGACGGCGTCGGGGTCCCAGTCGCGGGCCTCCATCCCGGCGACCAGGTCGCGGGCGCGGCGCTCGACCTCGTCGACGGCGCCCACCGCCTCGCCGTCCTTCAGGCCCAGGGCGCTGCGCAGGCCGGGCACGGCCTGCTCCCCGCCGCCCCACACCTGCGTCGCCCGCAGGATGGCGAGCACCAGGTCGACCCGGACCTCGCCGGTGGGTGCCCCGCCGAGCACGTGCAGGCCGTCGCGGATCTGGGCGTCCTTGATCTCGCAGAGCCAGCCGTCGACGTGCAGCAGGAAGTCGTCGAACTCCTCGTCGTCGGGGCGCTCCTCGAGCCCGAGGTCGCGGTGCATCTCGGCGGCGTGCATCAGCTGCCAGATCTCCCCGCGGATCGCCGGCAGCTTCGCCGGGTCCATGGCGGCGATGTTGGCGTACTCGTCGAGCAGCTGCTCGAGCCGGGCGACGTCGCCGTACGTCTCGGCCCGCGCCATCGGCGGGATCAGGTGGTCGACCACGACGGCGTGGGCGCGACGCTTGGCCTGCGCCCCCTCGCCGGGGTCGTTGACCAGGAACGGGTAGACCAGCGGCAGGTCCGCGATCGCGGCGTCGGTGGCGCAGGACGCCGACAGGGCGGCGTTCTTGCCCGGCAGCCACTCCATCGACCCGTGCTTGCCGAGGTGGACGACGGCGTGCGCGCCGAAGCCGCCGTCGTCCTCGGTGGCGCGCAGCCAGCGGTAGGCGGCCAGGAAGTGGTGGGACGGCGCGAGCTCGGGGTCGTGGTAGATCGCCACCGGGTTCTCGCCGAAGCCGCGCGGCGGCTGGATGAGCAGCACCACGTTGCCGGCCCGGATGGTCGCGAGCACGATCTCGCCGTCGTCGTTGACGAACAGCTCGCCGGGGGCGTCGCCCCACGCGGCGTGCACCTCGGCGCGCAGGTCCTCCGGCAGGTCGGCGGTCCAGCGCCGGTAGTCGTCGGCGGCGATGCGGACGTGGGCGTCGGTGAGCTGGGCGTTCGTCAGCCACTCCTCGTCCTGGCCGCCCGCGTCGATGAGCGCGTGGATGAGGGTGTCGCCGGCGACGGTCTCGTCGGCCTCGTCCAGGCCCGGGACGGCTCCCGGCCCGCCGAGGTCGTAGCCGGCGTCGCGCATGGCCCGCAGCAGCCGGATGGTGGAGACCGGGGTGTCGAGGCCGACGGCGTTGCCGACCCGGGCGTGCTTGGTCGGGTACGCCGAGAGCATGAGGGCCACCCGGCGCTGCGCGGGCGGCGTCCGGCGCAGGCGGGCGTGGTTCGCCGCGATCCCGGCGACCCGGGCCGAGCGCTCCGCGTCGGCGACGTAGCGGGGCAGCCCGTCGGCGTCGACCTCCTTGAACGAGAACGGGACGGTGATGATCCGCCCGTCGAACTCGGGGATGGCGATCTGGGTGGCCGAGTCGAGCGGCGAGACGCCGTCGTCGGAGGCCTCCCACTCGGCCCGGCTCGAGGTCAGCGTCAGCGCCTGGATCACCGGGACGTCGAGCGCGGCGATCCGCGCCACGTCCCACGCCTCGTCGTCACCGCCGGCCTGGGCGTCGGCGGGGGTCGCGCCGCCCGCGGCCAGCACCGTCACCACCAGCGCGTCGAGGTCGCCGAGGGCCTCGAACAGCGCGTCGGGCGCCGAGCGCAGCGACCCGGCGTACACGGGCAGGCCGACGGCCTCGCCGGTCGCGTCGATCGCGTCGGCCAGCGCGTGGGCGAAGGCGTCGTTGCCGCTGGCGCGGTGCGCCCGGTAGTAGAGGACGCCGATCCGCGCCCGGTCGCCGGCCGGGACGTCGCGCTCGGCCCACCCCCACTCGGGCACGCGCACCGGCGGCTCGAAGCCCTCCCCGGTCAGCAGCACGGTGTCGGAGAGGAAGGCGTGCAGCTCGCGGAGGTTCGCCGGCCCGCCCTCGGCGAGGTAGCGGTGGGCCTGCGCCGCGGTGCCGACGGGGACCGTCGAGAGCTCCATCAGCTCGGCGCTCGGCTGCTGCTCCCCGCCGAGGACGACCATCGGCATCCCGGTGCCGCGGATGCGGCGGAAGCCGCTGCACAGGTCGCTGGGGTCGCCGAGCACCCGGCCGACGACCAGGTCGCAGCCCTCGATGACCTCGGCCATCGACTGGTGGCCGGGCCGCGCCGGGTTGGCGTGGACCCAGTCCGCGCCGCTCGCCCGCGCGGACAGCAGGTCGGTGTCGGACGTCGAGAGCAGGGCGATGCGCATCGCGTGGTCCTCCCCGGGGTTCTCGCCCCTGGTCGTCAAGGAGCCCCCGTGGTCGGTGTCTGACTGACCCGCCTCGCGGCGGGCTCACAGTGGCGGAACCGTCCCGGACTCGCACCGGGTTCCCGGCTCCACGGGAGGTGTGCCGCTCACCCTAGGCCAGCGGGCCCACCCTGGACGCCGGCACCGCGGTCGTTGGTAGCGTCGGCGGCGCCAGTCGCCTCACGGCAGGGGAACCCGGTGCGACTCCGGGACTGACGCGCAACGGTGTGGGCCCACGTGCCCGAGTCCGAGGACCTGCTGGCCGGCCGCGTGACCGCGCGGCGCGTCCGTACGGGCCCCGCGTGCCGGGCCCGGATGCCGAAGGAGCTCCTCGTGAGCCGCGCACGCGCCCTCGTGCCCCCCGTCCTCGTCCTGCTGCTCGCCGCCGGGCTCTCCGCCTGCGGCACGGGCGGACCCGCCGCCGGGGCCGGTGCCTCGGGTGCCGGCGCCGACCCGGTCACCGTCGACGACTGCGGCCGCGACGTGACCGTGCAGGCGCCTCCCCAGCGCGTGGTGTCCCTCAACCAGGGCACCACCGAGATCCTGCTGTCGCTCGGCGCCGCGGACCGGCTGGTCCGCACCGCGCAGTGGACCGACCCCGTCCTGCCGCGGCTGGCCGGGGCGGAGGCCGGCGTCCCACGGCTCTCGGACGACGCACCGTCGCTCGAGTCGGTGCTCGCCGCCGAGCCGGACCTGGTGACCGCCTCGTTCACCAGCACGCTCGCCGAGGGCGGCGTCGCGCCGGTCGCGGCCTTCGAGGAGCTGGGCGTGCCCGCCTACCTCTCCCCCGCCGAGTGCGGCAAGGTCGAGGTCGGCGACACCGACGGCGAGCGCCGCGACACCCTGGAGATGGAGACGATCCACACCGAGGTCCGCGACCTCGCGGCCCTGCTCGGCGAGGATCGGGCCGGCGAGGAGCTGGTCGCCGACCTCACCGACCGCATGGACGCCGTCGAGCCGCTGAGGACCCCCGACGGCGAGCCGGTGTCGGTCATGTACTGGTTCGCCAACGCCGAGTCGCCGTACCTCGCCGGGTGCTGCGGCGGCCCCGGCATCGTCAGCCGTGCCCTGGGCCTGGAGAACGTCTTCGCGGAGCAGACCGCCGACTGGCCCCAGGTCGGCTGGGAGGCCGTCGCCGAGCGGGACCCCGACGTGCTGGTCCTCGGCGACCTGTCGCGGCGCAGCCAGACCGCGGAGACCGCCGCCGCCAAGATCGCGTTCCTGGAGTCCCACCCGGTGGCCCGGCGGATGACGGCCGTCCGGGAGGGCCGCTACGTCGCGCTCGCCGGGGCCGAGCTGAACCCCTCGATCCGCACCGTCGACGCCGTCGAGAAGGTCGCCGCCGGGGTGCGCGACCTCGGCCTGGCCGACTGAGGACGCGGTGAGCGCCGTCCTCGCCCGGCCGTGGGTGCTCGGGCCCGCGGGTCTCGTGCTGCTCGCGGTCTCGGTCGCCGCCGCGACGACGGTGGGCCCCTCGACGCTGGGCCCGACCGACGCGTACGCCGTCGCGTGGTCCCGGCTCACCGGCGCGGAGTCGGGGCTCAGCGTCCTGCAGGAGGCGATCGTGTGGGACCTGCGGCTGCCCCGCGCCGTCCTGGCCGCGGTCTGCGGTGCCGGGCTCGCGCTGGTCGGGGTGGTCCTGCAGTCGCTGCTGCGCAACCCCCTGGCCGACCCCTACCTGCTGGGGGTCTCCTCGGGCGCCTCCACCGGGGCGGTCCTCGTGGTCGTCCTCGGGATCGGCGCGGGGGCTCTCGGCCTGGCCTCCGGCGCCTTCCTCGGCGCGGTGGTCGCGTTCGGCCTCGTGCTGGCGCTCGGCCTGCTCGCGGACGGCACCCCGGACCGCATCGTCCTCGCCGGCGTCGCGGTGACCCAGCTGTTCACGGCGCTGACCTCGTTCGTGGTCTACGTCGGGGCGGACGCCGAGCAGACGCGCGGCGTGCTGTTCTGGCTGCTGGGCTCCCTCGCCGGCTCCACCTGGACCGATGTCGTCCTGTGCGGGGTGGTGGTCGGCCTCGGGGCGGTCCTGTGCGGGCTCGCGGCGGGGTCGATGGACGCCTTCATGTTCGGCCAGGACGCCGCCGCCACCCTCGGGGTGCCGGTGGCCGCGGTCCGGGTGGTCCTGCTCGTCGTCACCGCCCTCATGACCGCCGTCGTGGTCTCGACGTCGGGGGCCATCGGGTTCGTGGGCCTGGTCCTGCCGCACGTCGCCCGCGGCCTCGTCGGCGTCGGCCACCGGGTGCTGGTGCCGACCGCGGCGGTGCTCGGCGCCGTCTTCCTGGTCTGGGTCGACACCGCGGCGCGGCTGGTGATCGCCCCGCAGGAGCTGCCCGTCGGCGTGGCGACCGCGCTGGTCGGGGTGCCGGCCTTCGTCGTCGTCCTGCTGCGCCGCCGGCGGGGGCGCGCATGAGCATCACCGCACGGGCCGTGAGCTGGGCGGCACGCGACCGGCTCGTCGTCGACGGCGTCGACCTGCACGTCCCCCCCGGGGCGACCGTGGGGCTGCTCGGGCCGAACGGGTCCGGCAAGTCCACCCTGCTACGGCTGCTGGCCGGCCTCCGTCCGGCGTCCTCCGGCGTCGTCCGCCTGGGCGACGACGACCTGTCCGGGCTCGGCCGCCGGGCCGTGGCGCGCCGGCTCGCGGTGGTCGACCAGGAGTCCGGCACCGACACCGACCCCACCGTCGCCGAGGTCGTCGCCCTCGGCCGCCTGCCGCACCGGCGACCCTGGGCGGGGGAGCGGGACGTCGACCGGGCGGCGGTGCTCCGCGCCGCGACCGCCATGCGCACCGAGCACCTGCTGGCGCGCCGCTACGCCACGCTGTCCGGCGGGGAGCGCCAGCGCGTCCAGCTGGCGCGGGCGCTGGCCCAGGAGCCCAGCGAGCTGCTGCTGGACGAGCCCACCAACCACCTCGACGTCCGCCACCAGCTGGAGCTGCTCGCGCTCGTCGTCTCCGCCGATGTCACCACCGTCCTGGCGCTGCACGACCTCACCCTCGCCATGTCGTTCTGCGACGAGGTCGTGGTGCTCGACGGGGGCCGGGTGGTCGCCGCCGGCGCCCCCGCGACGGTGGTCACCGCCGACCTCGTCGCCCGCGTGTACGGCGTTGAGGCGGTCGTGGAGTCGACCGCCTCGGGCCCCTCGGTCCGCTACCTGCGCGCCCTGCCGCGCCTGGAAGCATGACCGGCGTGAGTCCGCCGACCCCGACCGGCGCCCGCACCCGCGCCGACCGCTGCCCCGGCCTCGCGCGACCCTGGATCGCCGACGACGGCGCCCTCGTGCGGCTGCGCCTGCTCGGCGGCGCCGTGGGCGCCGACCAGCTGGCCGCCCTGCTCGACGTCGCGGAGGCCCACGGCGACGGCGCCGTCCACCTCACCCGGCGAGCCAACCTCCAGCTGCGGGCCCTCCCCCACGACGGCGAGGGTCGCCTGCGGCCCGACGTCGCGGACGCCGTCCTCGCGACCGGTCTCGTGCCGAGCGCCAGCCACGAGCTGGTCCGCAACTACCTGCTCTCCCCCGGCCTGGGCGCCACGCGCGCCGACCTGCGGCCGCTGCTGTCCGCGCTGGACGCCGCCGTGTGCGGCTCCCGGTCGCTGGCCCGGCTCTCCGCACGGTTCCTCGTCGTCCTGGACGACGGGGGCGGCGAGGTCCTCGACCGGCCGTGCGACCTCGGGCTGGTGGCCCTGTCGGGGACCCGGGCACAGCTGCGGGTCGGCGACGGGCTCGGGCCCGTGATCGACCTGACCGACGCCGTGCCCGCGCTGGTCGCGCTCGCCGAGACCTTCGCGGAGGCCCGGGGCACCGGGCCCGACGCCCCCTGGCACGTCACCGAGCTGCCCGCGCCCCTCGACCACCCCCTGGCCGTGCCCACGCCGCCCGACCCCGCCCTGCCGGCGCCCACCGGCGCGCCGCCGTACGACGCCGCCCACGTGGCGGTGCCCGACGGGCGGCTGACCAGGGGCCTGCCCCTGCCCGCCGGCGACCTCGTCGTCACGCCGTGGCGATCGGTCGTCCCCGACCCGAGGAGAGCCGCATGAGACCTCCCACCCGGCGCTACCCCTACGAGGGCGACGGCGCGGCGATCTACGCGGAGTCGTTCGCGACGATCCGCGCCGAGACCGACGTCTCCCACCTGCCCGCCGACGCGGAGAAGGTCGCCGTGCGGATGGTCCACGGCACCGGCCAGACCGACCTCGCGGGCGACCTCGTCGTCCACGAGGCCTTCGTCGGGGCCGCCCGGGCCGCCCTCGTCGGGGGCGCGGCCATCCTCGTCGACGCGCACATGGTCGCCTCCGGGGTCACCCGGGCCCGGCTGCCCGCCGACAACGAGGTCGTGTGCACGCTGCGCGAGCCCGGCGTCACCGACCTCGCCCGCGCCTGGGGCACCACCCGCTCCGCCGCGGCCCTCGGGCTGTGGGGCGACCGGCTCGAAGGCGGGGTCGTCGCCATCGGTAACGCGCCCACGGCCCTGTTCCACCTGCTGGAGATGCTCGCCGACGGCGGGCCGCGGCCCGCGGCCGTCGTCGGGTGCCCCGTCGGGTTCGTGGGCGCGGCCGAGTCGAAGGCCGCCCTGGAGTCGCTCGCGGACGACCACGGCGTCGACGTGCCGTACCTGACCGTCCGCGGGCGCCGCGGCGGTTCGGCGATGACCGCGTCGGCCCTCAACGCACTGGCCCAGGAGGACGAGTGAGCAGCCCCGCGACCGGACGTCTCCACGGGGTCGGGCTCGGCCCCGGCGACCCGGAGCTCATCACCCTCAAGGCGGCCCGGCTCATCGGCGCCGCCGACGTCGTGGCCTACCACGCGGGCGTCGGCAAGCAGTCCCACGCGCGCTCGATCGCCGCCGACCTGATCCCCGACGACGCGATCGAGGAGGAGCTGCGCTACCCCGTCACGACCGGCACGACCGACCACCCGCAGGGTTACACCGGCGCGCTCGCCGACTTCTACGCCGAGGCCGCCGCCCGCCTCGCCGCGCACCTCGAGGCGGGCCGCGACGTGGTGGTGCTCGCCGAGGGCGACCCGCTGTTCTACGGCTCGTTCATGTACCTCCACGACCGGCTCGCCGACCGCTTCCCCACCGAGGTCGTGCCGGGCGTGCCCGCCTTCGCCGCGGCGGCCGCGGGCGCCGCGCTGCCGCTCGTCCGCCAGACCGACGTCCTCACCGTGCTGCCCGGCACCCTGCCCGCCCCCGAGCTGGCGCGCCGGCTCGCCGACACCGACGGCGCGGTGGTGATGAAGCTGGGCCGCACGTTCCCCGCCGTCCGCCAGGCGCTCGTCGAGGCGGGACGCCTGGACGACGCGACGTACGTCGAGCGCGCCTCGACCGCGCAGGAGCGGACCATGCCGGCCGCCGAGGTGGACCCGGCGAGCGTCCCCTACCTCTCGCTGCTGCTCGTCGAAGGCGACAGCCGCAACGGACGCCGCAGCCGCGACGTCGCTCCCCCGGTCGCTGAGCCCGAGCCGGTCGCCGTCCCCGGGTCGGACCGGGCGGCCGAGCTGCTCGTCGTCGGGCTGGGCCCCGGCCCGGACACCTGGCTGACCCCGGAGGCCTCGTCGGCCCTGGCGGAGGTCGAGCACGTCGTCGGCTACGCGCCGTACGTCGACCGGGTGCCGCAGCGCGCCGGTCTCACGCGGCACGCGTCGGGCAACACCGTCGAGCTCGACCGCGCCCGGCTCGCCCTCGACCTGGCGCGCCGCGGCGAGCGCGTGGCGGTGGTCTCCGGCGGGGACGCCGGCGTGTTCGGGATGGCGACGGCGGTCTTCGAGGCCGTCGCCGCGGACCCGGCCTACGACGACGTGCCGGTGCGGGTGCTGCCGGGCGTCTCGGCCGTGCAGGCCGTCGCGGCCCGGGCCGGGGCCCCGGTGGGGGCCGACTTCGCGGTGATGTCGCTGTCGGACCGGCTCAAGCCCTGGTCGCTGGTCGAGCGGCGCCTCCGCGCCGTTGCCGAGGCCGACCTCGTGCTCGCGGTCTACAACCCCGCCTCCCGGTCGCGGACCGACCAGGTGGCCAAGGCCTGCGCCGTGCTCGGCGAGGTGCGCGCTCCCGACACCGTCGTCGTGGTGGGCCGTGACGTCGGCCGGGCCGAGGAGTCGCTGACGGTCACCACCCTCGGCGACCTCGACCCCGCGAGCATCGACATGAAGTGCCTGCTCATCGTCGGCTCGTCGGCCACCCGCGTCACCCGCGGCGGCCGGGTCTGGTCGCCGCGATCGACGGACCCGGGCACCTCCTGACGACCGGCGGTCTCGACGCGCTCGTCGCCCAGGGGCTCCTCGCTGCTCGACCACCTCACTCACCGGTGGTCGAGCAGTGAGCGAGCGCCAGCGAGCGAACGTCCGTCGAGACCCCGCCCGCCGCCACCCGGAGGCCGAGGTCTCGACAGGCTCGACCGACGGTGGTCGCGCACCCCTGGCGATGCCCGGCGGTCTCGACGCGCTCGTCGCCCAGGGGCTCCTCGCTGCTCGACCACCTCACGCACCGGTGGTCGGGCGGGGGCGGGCGGCGTCGTACAGGTGGGACTCGCCGCCGCCGGTGGTGCCGAGCACCCGGCCGACGATGATGACGGCGGCCTGGCGCAGCCCGGCGTCCTCGACCTGCGCGCCGATGTCGGCGAGGGTGCCGCGCAGCACCAGCTCGCCGGGCTGGCTGGCGCGGAAGACGACGACGGCGGGGCAGTCCGCGCCGTAGTACGGCGCCAGCCGCTCGGCGAGCTCGGTGGTGCGGGTGACGGCGAGGTGCAGCACGAGGGTCGCGCCGGTGGCCGCGAACGCCTCCAGCGACTCGCCGTCCGGCATCGGCGTCGAGCGGGCCTGGGCGCGCGTCAGCACCACCGACTGCGCCAGCAGCGGCACGGTCAGCTCGGCCCCGACCAGCGCCGTCGCGGCGGCGTACGACGGCACGCCGGGCGTCACGTCCCACGCCACGCCCGCGGCGGCGAGGCGGCGGGTCTGCTCGGCCAGCGCCGAGTAGACCGACGGGTCGCCCGAGGTCAGCCGCACGACCGCCAGTCCCTCGGCGGCGGCCTCGACGAGCACCGCGGTGATGCGGTCGAGGTCGAGGGCCTGGCTGTCGACCAGCCGGGCCTCCGGGGAGCAGTGCGTCAGGACCTCGGGGTCGAGGTAGGTCCCCGGGTAGACGACCACGTCGGCGGCCGCGAGCAGCCGCGTGGCCCGCACGGTCAGCAGGTCGGCGGCCCCGGGCCCGGCCCCCACGAAGTGGATCACGCCGACCACGCCCACTGGGTGACCGTGCGCGCCGGCGTCCAGCCCGTCATCGAGCCCAGCGGGGCCGCGGTCTCGACCCCGTGGCGGGTGAGCTCCCCGCCGTGCTCGGCGTACGCGCGGGCCACGAGGGTCTCCGACTCGACCGTCACCGCGTGCGCGACCAGCCGCCCCCCGGGGCGCAGCGCCGCGAGGCAGGCGTCGAGCACGCCGGGCGCCGTCAGCCCGCCACCGACGAAGACCGCGTCCGGCCCGTCGAGACCGGCCAGCGCGTCCGGCGCGGGCCCCCGCACGACCTCGAGGCCGGGGACGCCGAGCGCGGCGGCGTTGCGCGCGACGCGCTCGGCCCGGTCGGGGTGCCGCTCGACCGCGACGGTGCGGCAGGTGGGGTGGGCGCGGGCCCACTCGATGCCGACCGAGCCCGCCCCGGCGCCGACGTCCCACAGCAGCTGCCCGGGCTGGGGGGCGAGCCGCGCCAAGGCCGACGCGCGGAGGTCCCGCTTGGTGAGCTGGCCGTCGTGCTCGTAGGCGTCGTCCGGGAGACCGGCCGCCCAGCCGCCGAGCACCGGGCCGAGGCATTCGAGGGCGAGCACGTGCAGGCGCGGGCCCTCGCCGGACCACGTGGCCGCGGTGGCCTCGTGACGCGACTCAGTGGCCGCGCCCAGGTCGCCGAGCACCGTCATCCGGGTCGCGCCGTAGCCGGACGAGACGAGCAGCGCCGCGACCGCCGCGGGGGTGTGCTCGTCGGAGGACAGGACCACGACGCGGGCGCCGGGCGACAGCGCGCGCCGCAGCAGGTCGACGTCGCGACCGACCAGGGTGAGCGTCGTCGTGGTCTCCGCGGCCCACCCCATCCGGGCGCGGGCGAGCGCGACCGACGAGACCGCCGGGTGGACGACGACGGCGTCGGCGCCCAGGAGGTCGACGAGGGTGGTCCCGATCCCGGACACGAACGGGTCGCCCGACGCGAGCGCGACGACCGAGGCGTCGCCGACGGACACCAGCAGGGCGGGCAGCCCCTCCCGCAGCGGCGAGGGCCACGGCTCGCGCCGCTGCCCGGGCACGTCGGGCACGAGCGCCAGGTGTCGTGCCCCGCCGAGCAGCACGTCGGCTCCGAGCACCCGCGTCCGCAGCGGCTCGGGGACACCCGGCCAGCCGTCGGCACCCAGACCGACGACGTGGATCCTCGGGCCCGGCACGACGGCGACCCTAGGACAACCGACCGCCGGGACGGCGGGCGACCGGGTGCCGGTAGCGTCACCCGGGACAGGCACGAGGTGCCCACGGGCCCGGGGAGACAACCGGCGCCACGGGGAGAATCTGGGAAGCCGGTGAGAATCCGGCACAGGGCCCGCTGCGGTGACCTGCGGCGCCGCCGGCTCGACGAGAGCCGGGCACGGCGCACGTGGGAAGTCCGAAGACCGGCCTCGCGCCCCCATCTTCTTGGCGATGCGAGCGGGAGCCCCACGTGCCAGTGCACTACCCCTTCTCTGCCGTCGTCACCTCCGGTGACGACGACCCCCTGGCGTTGGCCCTCGTGCTGACCACGATCTCGCCGGCGATCGGCGGGGTGCTGGTCCGCGGCGAGAAGGGCACCGCGAAGTCGACGATCGTCCGGGCCCTCGCCGGCGTGCTGCCACCGATCGACGTCGTCGCGGGCGACCGGTTCTCCTCCGACCCGGCCGACCCCGCGCCGCGGTCCCCCGACGGTCCGTTCGGCCCGGACGCCGAGGTCGAGACCCGGCCCGTCCGCCTGGTGGAGCTGCCCGTCGGCGCCACCGAGGACCGCGTCCTCGGCTCCCTGCACCTCGAGCGGGCGCTCAGCGAGGGCCGGGCGGAGTACGAGCCCGGGCTGCTGGCCCGCGCGCACCGCGGCGTGCTGTACGTCGACGAGGTCAACCTGCTGCACGACCACCTGGTCGACCTGCTCCTCGACGCCGCCGCCATGGGCTCCTCCACCGTCGAGCGCGACGGGGTCTCCGTCGTCCACGACGCCCGGTTCGTCCTCGTCGGCACCATGAACCCCGAGGAGGGCGAGCTCCGCCCCCAGCTGCTGGACCGCTTCGGGCTGACCGTCGAGGTCGCCGCGCCGCGCGACCCCGCGCTGCGGGTCGAGGTGGTGCGCCGCCGGATGGCCTACGACGCCGACCCCGACGGCTTCGTCGCGTCGTACGCCGACGCCGAGGCCGCGCTGACCGACCGGATCCGCGCCGCCCGGGACGCCGTCGCCGACGTCGTGCTGTCCGACGCCGCGCTGCTGAGGATCGCCGAGATCTGCGCCGCCTTCGAGGTCGACGGCATGCGTGCCGACCTGGTGCTGGCCCGCGCCGCGGTGGCGCACGCCGCCTGGCACGGCCGCGACCGCGTCGCCCGCCCCGACATCCGCGCCGCCGCGATCCTCGCGCTGCCGCACCGGCGGCGGCGCAACCCCTTCGACGCCCCCGGCATCGACACCGACCTCCTCGACGCGCTCCTCGACGGCTTCGAGCCGGAGCCCCCCGAGCCGGAGCCCGAGCCGGAGCCCGGCCCCGACCAGGGCCCCGGGCCCGACGGGGGTCCCGACGCCGTGCCGACCGACGACACGACCGGCGGGCCCGACCCGTCACCCGGGCAGGGCCCGGACCAGACGGGCCAGACCCAAGACCGGGCCCCCGACGGCACCGACGGCTCCGAGGCCCCCGGGCGTCCGGCCGGCTCCGATGCTCCCGGGGGTTCCGCCGGGGCCGGCACCACCGCCGCGGTCGGGACGCCGTACCGGCCGCGGCTGTTCACCGTCGGCGGCACCGGGGCCGGCGAGACCGGCCGCCGCAGCCGGGCGGTGACGGAGTCGGGCCGGCGCACCGGCGCGCGGCGCCGCGAGCCCGGGGCGGGCGGGTCGGTCGACCTCGTGCAGACGGTCCGGGCCGCCGCCCCCCACCAGGGGCGGCGCGGCCGCACCGGTGGTCGCCTGCGGCTCGACCCCGACGACCTGCGGGTCGCGACGCGGGAGGGTCGCGAGTCGAACCTCGTGCTGTTCTGCGTCGACGCCTCCGGCTCGATGGCGGCCCGCAAGCGGATGGAGCAGGTCAAGACCGCGATCCTGTCGCTGCTCCTCGACGCCTACCAGCGGCGCGACAAGGTCGGCCTGATCACCTTCCGGGGCGCGGACGCCGACCTGGCGCTCCCGCCGACCCACTCGGTCGACATCGCCGCCACCCGGCTGGCGGAGCTGCCCGCGGGCGGCCGGACGCCGCTCGCCGAGGGCCTCCTGCTCACCGACCGGGTGCTGGCCCGGGAGCGCGTCCGGGACCCGCGCCGTCGTCCGCTGCTGGTGCTGGTCACCGACGGCCGGGCCACCGCCGGCGCCGACGCCGTCGCCCGGTCCCGGCAGGTGGCCGACCACCTCGCCGCCGCCGGGGTCGCGAGCCTCGTCGTCGACTGCGAGGCCGGTCCGATGCGTCTCGGGCTGGCGAGCACGCTGGCGGAGCACCTCGGCGCCGAGCACGTCCCGGTCGCGGAGGTCAGCGCGCAGGCGCTGACCAGCGTCGTCCGGGACCGGGTCGCGTGAACGTCTACGAGGCCATCGAGCGGCGCCGCGACGTGCGCACGGAGTTCACCGGCGAGGTCGTGGACGACGCCGTGCTGACCCGCGTCCTCGGGGCCGCGCACCGGGCGCCGAGCGTCGGCATGAGCCAGCCGTGGGACTTCGTCGTCGTCCGCGACCCGGCCACCCTGGCGGCGTTCGCCGACCACGTGGCCCAGGAGCGGGAGGCCTACGCCGCCGAGCTGCCGCCCGAGCGCGCCGAGCGGTTGGCGCCGATCACCGTCGAGGGTGTCCGGCGCGCCGGCACGGGGGTGGTCGTCACCCACGACCCCGACCGCGGCGGCCCGCAGGTCCTCGGACGGCGGACCGTGCCGGGCACCGGGCTGGCCTCGACCTACCTGGCCGTCCAGAACCTCTGGCTCGCCGCGACCGCGGAGGGCCTCGGCGTGGGCTGGGTGTCCTTCTACCGCGAGGAGCGGCTGCGGGCGCTCGTCGGCGCCCCGGCGCGGGTGCAGGTCGTGGCCTGGCTGTGCGTCGGTCCGGTCACCTCGCTGGCCGAGGTCCCCGACCTGGAACGCCACCACTGGCGCAGCCGCCGACCGCTGGCGGACGCCGTCCACACCGAGCGCTGGTCCGACCAGCACGAGAGCGAAGGAGCCTGAGATGCCGCAGGGCAAGGTCGAGGTCGTGCCCGACGACGGGCTGACGACGGCGCAGCGGCGGCGGCTGCCGCTGCTGATGGTCCACACCGGCGACGGCAAGGGAAAGTCGACCGCGGCGTTCGGCCTGGCCATGCGCGCGTGGAACCAGGGCTGGGACGTCGGGGTGTTCCAGTTCGTGAAGTCCGCGAAGTGGCGCATCGGCGAGCAGACCGTCCTCGAGCGGCTCGGCGAGCTGCACGAGGCCACCGGCGAGGGCGGACCGGTGACCTGGCACAAGATGGGCGCCGGGTGGTCGTGGTCGCGCAAGGCCGGCGACGAGACCGACCACGCCGCCGACGCCGCCGAGGGCTGGGCCGAGGTCCGGCGGGCGATCGCCGAGGAGCGCCACGACCTCTACGTGCTCGACGAGTTCACCTACCCCATGGAGTGGGGCTGGGTGGACGTCGAGGAGGTGGTCGCCACCCTGCGCGACCGGCCCGGGCGGCAGTACGTCGTCGTCACCGGTCGCCGCGCGCACCCCGCGCTGGTCGAGGCGGCCGACCTCGTCACCGAGATGACGAAGGTCAAGCACCAGATGGACCGCGGTCAGAAGGGCCAGAAGGGCATCGAGTGGTGAGGCTCCCCCGCCTCGTCGTCGCCGCCCCCGCCACCGGGCAGGGCAAGACGACCGTGGCGACCGGCCTGATGGCCGCGCTGCGGCGCCGCGGGCTCGCCGTCTCGGGCCACAAGGTCGGGCCCGACTACATCGACCCCGGCTACCACGCGCTGGCCTGCGGACGGCCCGGCCGCAACCTCGACCCGCACCTCGTCGGCGAGGACCGGGTCGTCCCGCTGCTCCTGCACGGCGCCGCCGTCCCCGCACCCGCCGACGTCGCGGTCGTCGAGGGCGTCATGGGGCTGTTCGACGGCAAGGTCGGGGGCCGCGGCTTCTCCTCCACCGCCCACGTCGCGGCCCTCACCGCCTCCCCCGTCGTGCTGGTCGTCGACGTGTCCCGGTCCTCGCGCACCCTGGGCGCCGTCGTCCACGGCCTCGCGACGTACGACGACGACGTGCACGTCGCCGGCGTGGTGCTCAACCAGGTCGGCTCGCCCCGGCTCGTGGAGGAGATCAGCGACGCCGTCCGCCTGCCGGTGCTCGGGGCCCTGCCCCGCGACCCCGGCCTGGCGGTGCCGTCGCGGCACCTGGGGCTCGTGCCCGCCGCGGAGCGCGCCGAGGCCGAGGCGACCCTCGACGCGCTGGCCGCGCGCGTCGAGGAGCACGTCGACCTCGACGCCGTCCTCGCCCTCGCCCGCGCCGCGCCGGACCTGGACGCCGCGGCCTGGGACCCGGCCGCGGAGGTCGCACCGCCGTCCGCCGCGCGCCCCCGGGTCGCCGTGGCCGGCGGGCGCGCGTTCACGTTCTCCTACGCGGAGACCACGGAGCTGCTGACGGCCGCGGGCTGCGAGGTCGTCGTCTTCGACCCCACCCGCGACCCCCTGCCCGAGCGGACGGCCGGGATCTACCTGGGCGGCGGCTTCCCCGAGGTCCACGCCGCGTCGCTGGCCGGGAACCACGCCCTGCTCACCGCCGTGCGGGACGCCGTCACGGCCGGCGTCCCCACCGTCGCCGAGTGCGCCGGGCTGCTCTACCTGTGCCGCACCCTCGACGACACCGCCATGGTCGGCGCCCTCGACGCGACCGCCGCGATGGCGGAGCGGCTGACCCTGCGCTACCCCACCGCCGTCGCCGCGGCCGACACCCTGCTGACCCGGGCGGGCGAGGAGGTCACCGGCCACGAGTTCCACCGCACCCTCACCGCCCCCGAGGCCGGCGACGTGCCGGCCTGGCGGATCGGGGACGACGTCGTCGGGCACGCGGGGCCCACCCTGCACGCGTCGTACCTGCACACCCACTGGGCGGGCCACCCCCGCCTGGCGCAGCGGTTCGCGGACGCCGTCCACGCCCACGAGGCCACGCGGGCGGCCCCGTGAGCGGCCCCGTGAGCCGCCCCGTCGACCCGCTGCGCCACCACGGCGACGCGGAGCTCGGCGAGGGGCTGCTCGACCTCGCCGTCAACGTGTACGACGGCCCCCGACCGGCCTGGCTCGACGAGACGCTGCGTGCCTCGCTGCTCGACGTCGGCGCCTACCCCCACCCCGGCGCCGCCGAGCGGACGGTCGCGGCGCACCACGCCCGCGAGCCCGAGGAGGTGCTCGCCACCGCGGGCGCGGCCGAGGCCTTCACCCTCGTGGCCCGGCTCCGGCCGTGGCGGCGCCCCGTCGTGGTGCACCCGCAGTTCACCGAGCCGCACGCCGCGCTGCAGCAGGCCGGGCACGCCGTGACCGTGGCGTCGTGCCGGGCCGAGGACGGCTTCGCGCTCGACCCCGCCGCGGTGCCCGACGACGCCGACCTCGTCGTCGTCGGCAACCCCACGAACCCCACCGGCGTCCTCCACCCGGCGGCCAGCGTGCGGGCGCTGGCCCGGCCCGGGCGGCTGGTGGTGGTCGACGAGGCCTTCATGGACACCGTGCCCGGCGAGCCCGAGACCCTCACCGGCCCGCCGGCCGGGCCCGGCGGGGACGGCGGCGACGGGCTGGTCGTGATCCGCAGCCTGACGAAGCACTGGTCGATCCCCGGCATCCGCGCCGGCTACCTCCTCGGACCCCCCGACGTCGTCGCCGCCCTGCGCGACGGCCAGACCCCGTGGTCGGTCTCCACCCCCGCGCTGGCCGCGATCGGGGCGTGCTGCACGCCCCGGGCCCGGGCCGAGGCCGAGCGTCGGGCGCTCGAGATCGCGGGGTGGCGCGCCGCCCTGGTCGACGGGCTCAGCGGCCTGGGGGTCGAGGTCGTCCCCGGCCGGGCGTCGTTCGTGCTCGCCTGCGTCGGCACCGGCGTGCGCGAGCTGCTGCGCGGGCGCGGCGTCGCCGTCCGCCGCGCCGACACGTTCCCCGGGCTCGACGGCACCTGGGTGCGCATCGCCGTCCGCGGGCCCGGGCCCACGGCGCGTCTGCTGGCCGCGCTCGAGGCGTGAGCCGCGCCACGCGCGGACGCCGTACCGGCGACGGACGGCGGGGGGCTACGCTGCGCCAGCGGGCACGAGGAAGCCGGTGGGACTCCGGCGCAGTCGCGCTACTGTGACCGGCCCTCCCGAGGAGCACCAGCTCGGGGGAGGTCGGGAGCCAGACCCGAAGGTCCGCTCCACTCCCACCGACCCCGGGGCGCATGATCCCCGGAAGGAGCGCACCGATGTCGCAGTCCACCCCTGCCCCCACCTCGCTCGCCGGCGGCGTCGAGGTCTCCCCGATCCCGGTGCTGCGGCTGCTGCCGTGGCTGCTGTTCGCCGGCCTGCTGTCGCTGCTGGTCCTCTTCTTCGTCTCCGCCGACCAGGGTGCCGTGTCGATCCCGGCCGGGACGGCGGTCCACGAGTGGGTCCACGACGGACGCCACCTGCTCGCCTTCCCCTGCCACTGAGGGCGGGCCTCGGATGAGTCCCCGCACCTTCCTGGTCCACGGGCTCCTCGCCGGCCTGCTCGCCGGCCTCGCGGCCTTCGCGGTCGCCTTCACGGTCGGGGAGCCTCCGATCGACGACGCCATCGCCCTCGAGGAGTCCGCGGCGGCCAGCGAACCCCACAGCCACGACGGCACCGAGGAGGAGGGCCACTCCCACGCCGACGAGGGCGAGAGCGGCATCAGCCGCGGGCAGCAGGCCGGTCCCGGTCTCGCCACCGCCACCCTCGCCGTGGGGACCGCCCTGGGTGGTCTCGTCGCCCTGGCCGCGGCCGCCGTCATGGGACGCATCGGCAGGCTCACCCCGCCGCAGTCGACCGCGCTGGTGGCAGCCGTCGGCTTCGTCGCGGTCGCGCTCGTCCCGTTCCTGAAGTACCCGGCCGTGCCTCCCGCGGTGGGCTCCGGGGACACCATCGGCTCGCGGACGGCCCTCTACTTCACGTTCCTGCTCGTCTCGGTCGTCGCCGCCGGGGTGGCGCTCGCGGCCGCGTCGCGGCTCGCCCGCGCGGGCTCCGCGTACGCCGCGACCGCCGTCGGGGTCGCGGGGTACGTCGGGGCGGTGGTCGTGGCGGGGGCGCTGATGCCCCGCGTCGACGAGCTGGGTGCCTTCCCGGCCGACGTCCTGTGGCAGTTCCGGCTCTCCTCCCTGCTCACCCTGGCCACGCTGTGGGCCGTCCTCGGCTTCGCCCTCACGGGGCTGGTCGGACGGTCCTGGCGCACGCACGTGGCCGCGACCGACCGTCGCGCCCTGGCGGCCTCCCTGTGAGCAGGCCGGACGTCACCGTCACCGTGTGCCGTGACTGCTGCTGCGGCAGCGGGTCGAAGCACCCCGGCACCGACCACGACGAGCAGCGGGAGCGCCTGCTCGCCTGCGCGAGCGACACGGTCCGGGTCAGGGTCAGCGACTGCCTCGACGAGTGCTCGCGCAGCAACGTCGTCCACGTGCGCGACCACCGACGGCCCCGCCGCGAGGCCGACACGTGGCTGGCGCGGGTCCTCGGCCCGCGTGAGACCGAGGCCCTCGTCGGCTGGGTCTCCGACGGCGCGTCCGCCCCGCTGCCGCCCGCGCTGCGGGCGCGGTCCTTCGGACGGCGCGGGCCCGCGTGAGGGCCCCGGACGCCGCGGCCGAGGAGGCCGCCCGCGAACGCCTCGCCGGTCTCGCGACGCCCGCCGGCGCGCTCGGCCGGCTCGGCGACCTGGCCGTGTGGGTCGCGGCCTGCCAGGCGGCGTGCCCCCCCGAGCCGCTGGACGACGTCGTGTGCGTGGTCCTCGCCGGCGACCACGGGGTCGCGGCCCACGGGGTCTCGGCGTACCCGGCCGAGATCACCGGACTCATGGTGGCCACGCTGCGGGCGGGCCGGGCGGGGGTCTCGGCGCTGGCCGCGGCCCACGGCGTCGCGGTCCGGGTCGAGGACGTCAGCGTGGGCCGCCCCAGCGCCCCCCTCCACCTCACCGACGCGGTCTCCCGGACGCAGGCGGAGGCCGCGCTGGCCCGCGGGCGGGCGATCGCCGCGGAGGAGCGTGGACGCGACCTCGTCGTCCCCGGCGAGGTCGGCATCGGCAACACCACCCCCGCGGCCGCGCTCACCGGGGCGCTGCTCGGCCTGCCGGCCACCGAGGTGACCGGGACCGGCACCGGGCTGGACGGCGAGGCCCTGGCCCGCAAGACCGCCGTCGTGCAGGCCGCCCTGGACCGGACCGCCGACCTCACCGACCCCGTCGACCTCCTCGCCGCGCTCGGCGGGGAGGACCTGGCCGTGATGACGGGCCTCCTGCTCGGCGCGGCCGAGGCCGGCGTCCCCGTGCTGCTGGACGGCGTGGTCTCCGTCGCGTGCGCCCTCGCGGCCGAGGCGGTCGCGCCCGGGGTGGCCCGCTGGTTCGCCGCCGGGCACCGCTCCACCGAGCCGGCCCAGGCGGTGGCGCTGGAGAAGCTCGGCCTGGTCCCGGTGCTCGACGCCGGCATGAGGCTCGGCGAGGGCTCCGGTGCGGTCGCCGCCGTCCCCCTGCTGCGCGGAGCGGTGGCCCTGCTGCGTGACACCGCGAGCCTCGAGGAGGTCCTGCGGGGTGGGTGACGGATGGCGCCTGGCCGTCGGCACGCTCACCGCCCTGCCGGTCCGCCCACCGTCGCGGGTCGACCCCGGCGTCGCCCGCCACTCGCTCCTGCTCGCCCCGCTCGCGGCGGTGCCGCTGGGCCTGCTGGCGGGCGTGCTGGCGTGGGTCGGGCGCGAGGCCGGTCTGGCGCCGTACGCCGTGGCCGTCGTCGTCGTCGGGGCGGTCGTCGCGGGCAGCCGCGCGTTCCACGTCGACGGGCTCGCCGACACCGCCGACGCCCTGACCTCCTCCTACGACGCGGAGCGGTCGCTGGCCGTGATGCGCTCCGGGGACACGGGCCCCGCCGGCGTCGCGGCCGTCGCCCTGGCCCTGCTGGCCCAGACCGCCGGGACGGCGGCGCT
The DNA here is from genome assembly GCF_022436705.1 of Nocardioides sp. CFH 31398. Lineage (GTDB taxonomy): Bacteria > Actinomycetota > Actinomycetes > Propionibacteriales > Nocardioidaceae > Nocardioides. Next base: position 206,880 of record NZ_JAKUHT010000003.1, read on the forward strand.
CCTGGGCCCGGCCTGCGGGCCGGCGCTCCTGGGCGCCTGCGTGGCGCTGTCGCGGGTCGCCCACGCCGCGGCCTGCACCCGGGGCGTCCCCGCGGCCCCCGGCTCGCGGCTCGCGGCGCCGTACGCCGGCGCGATCGGCCGTCCGGCCGCGGCGGCGCTGTGGGTCGGGGCGGGCGTCGTCCTCGCCGCGGTCGGGACCCTGGCGGGCCTCCCCTGGTGGCGGGGGCCGCTGGCGCTCGCGGTGGCGGCGCTGCTCGTGGTGCTGCTGGTGCGCCGAGCCGTGCGGCGGCTCGGCGGGGTCACCGGCGACGTGTTCGGCGCGTCGATCGAGACCACCCTGGCGGTGCTGCTGGTGGGGCTCACGTGAGGCGCCCGGGGCTCTGCTCAGAGGTGCAGCGTGCGGCCCGCGACCACCAGGACGACGTCGTCGCAGACCGTCGCCACCCGCTGGTTGACCGTGCCGAGCAGGTCGCGGAAGACGCGCCCCGAGCGGTGCTCGGGCACGACGCCCGAGCCCACCTCGTTGGTCACGAGGACCACCGGCCGGGTCGTGGCCGCGACGGCCTCGACCAGCGCGTCGAGCCGCTCGCCCACGGAGGCCTCGAGGGCGTCGCGGGCGGCGTCCCACCCGGCCTCGTCGAGCAGGGCGGTGAGCCAGGTGCCGAGGCAGTCCACGAGCACCGGGCCCCCCGCCTGCGAGACCGCCGCCGCCAGGTCGCGGGTCTCCCGCGTCTCCCAGGACGCCGGGCGGCGCGCGCGGTGCCGGGCGAGCCGGTCGGCCCAGTCGGGGTCGGGGTCCTCGTCCGTCGTCGGGCCCGGCGCCACGTACAGGGTCGGACGATCGGCCAGCAGCGACTCGGCGTACGCCGACTTGCCCGAGCGGACGCCGCCGGTGACCAGGACCTTCACGCTCCCGGAGGCTACTGGTGACCGCGGCCGGCCTCCTGCTCGGCCACGGGCTCGACCGGCTCCTCGGCGACCCCCGCCGCGGTCACCCCGTCGCGGGCTTCGGCGCGCTCGCGGCGCGCGTGGAGTCGCGGCTGTGGGCGGACTCCCGACCCCGGGGGCTCGTGCACTGCGTCGTCCTGGTGGGCGGCACGGCGCTGCTCGGCGCGGCGGTGGACCGGGCGACCCGCGACCACCCGCCGGTGCGGACCGCGGTCGTCGCCGCGGCGACCTGGACGGTCCTCGGGGGCACGTCGCTGGAGCGCGAGGCCCACGCGATCGGTGCGTCGCTGACGGCCGGCGACCTCGCGGCGGCGCGCGCCCGGCTGCCGCACCTCGTCGGCCGCGACCCCTCCGTGCTCGACGCCGACGGGATCGCCCGCGCCGTGGTCGAGTCGGTCGCGGAGAACACCTCGGACGCCGTCGTGGCGCCGCTCGTGTGGGGCGCGATCGCCGGCACACCCGGCCTCCTCGCCTACCGCGCCGCCAACACCCTCGACGCGATGGTGGGCCACCGGACGCCGCGCCACGAACGGTTCGGGTGGGCCTCGGCGCGCCTCGACGACGTGCTCAACCTCCCCGGTGCGCGACTCGCGGGGTTGCTGGCGGTCGCCGTCGGACCCGACCGGGCCGGCGCCGCCCGGGCCTGGCGCCGTGACGCCGGAGCGCACCCCAGCCCGAACGCCGGGGTGGTCGAGGCCGCGTTCGCGGGCGCCCTCGGGCTGCGGCTCGGCGGCGAGACGGCGTACCCGGGCCGGGTCGAGCAGCGCCCTCGGCTGGGCGACGGTCGCGTGCCCACGCCGGACGACGTCGAGCGGGCCTGCCGGCTGGCCCGTCGGGTGCAGACGGGCTCGGCCCTCGTCGCGGCGGCCGCCGCCCTCGCCGTCAGCCGCGCACCCGGGCCACGGCGGCGTCGACGTCGGTGACGACCTCCACGCCCGCGGCCGGGCGTGGGCGGGCGACGACGACGACGGGCACCCCCAGGGCGGCGGCGGCGTCCAGCTTGGGGCGGGTGTGCTCGCCGCCGGAGTCCTTCGTGACCAGGACGTCGGCGCCGTGCCCCTCCAGGAGCGCCCGCTCGCCGGGCAGCGTGTAGGGCCCCCGGTCCTGCAGCAGCGACCAGGCGGGGGGCAGCGCGACCTCCGGCGGGTCGACCACCCGCGCCAGCACGGCGTGGTCGGCGAGCGGCGCGACGAAGCGGTCCAGCGACTGCCGGCCGACGGTGAGGAAGGGGCGCCGTCCGAGGGTCGCGGTCGCGGCGGCGGCCGCGTCGTGGTCGTCGACCCAGTGCCAGTCGGCGGCCCCCGGCAGCCCCGACCAGCCGGGCCGCTCGAGCCGCAGCAGCGGCACCCGCTCCGCGGCGCAGGCCTCGGCGGCGTGGGCGGAGATCCCGTCGGCGAACGGGTGGGTCGCGTCGACCACGAGGTCGTACGCCGCCTCGACGAGGTGGGTCCGCAGCCCGGCCACGCCCCCGAAGCCGCCGAGCCGGACCTCGCCGCGGGGCAGCCGCGGCCGCTGCACCCGTCCGGCCAGCGAGGACACCACGTCGACGCCGTCGTCCACGAGCGCGTCGGCGAGCGCGCGCGCCTCGGCGGTGCCGCCGAGCAGCAGCACCCTCATCGGTGCGACCCGGGCGCCAGCAGCGGCAGGTCCTCGGGGGCGCCCGCGGCCGCGAGGGCCAGGAGCGCGTCGACGTCCAGGTGCTGCTCGACCAGGTCGGCGAGCAGCTCGAAGCGCGCCTCCCGCGCCGCGGGGAACGACACGCCCGACGGCGGCAGGGACGTCCCGACCGCCTCGGCCACCGAGGCGAGGTAGGCCGCGCGGAAGCCGTCCGACTCCAGCGTGCCGTGCCACATGGTCCCCGCCACGACCCCGTCGCGCACCCCGCCGGGGAAGGGCTCGCCGTCGCCCGCGGCCGCCCGGCCGTGGTGGATCTCGTAGCCGCCGACGGCCTCGCCGTACGCGGTGCCCGACGGCAGCCGCAGCACCTTCTCGGCGGTGAAGCGCGTGGCGAGGTCGAGCAGGCCCAGGCCCTCGGCCGCACCCGGTGCGCCCTCGACCCCGTCGGGGTCCTCGACGACCCGCCCGAGCATCTGGCAGCCGCCGCAGATCCCGAGCACCGGTCGCCCGGCGGCGGCGTGCGCCGCGATCGCGGCGTCGAGGCCCCGCTCGCGCAGCCACGCGAGGTCGGCGCGGGTGGCGCGCGTGCCGGGCAGGACGAGGAGGTCGGCGTCGCCGAGGTCGGCGGGGCGCGTCACCCAGCGGACGTCGACGTCCGGCTCGAGCCCGAGCGCGTCGACGTCGGTGAAGTTGCTGATCCGCGGGAGCCTGACGACGGCGACGCGCAGCGCCCTGGCCCCGGTCGGTCGCGCGGCCGAGGCCAGGTCGAGCGCGTCCTCGGAGTCCAGCCAGATGTCGCCGCGCCACGGCAGCACGCCGTACGTCGGCCGGCCCGTGAGGCGGGCCAGCTCGTCGAGCCCGGGGCGCAGCAGGTCGACGTCGCCGCGGAACTTGTTGACCACGAAGCCCGCCACCAGCCGCTGGTCGGCGGGCTCGAGGAGGGCGACGGTGCCGAGCGCGGCGGCGAACCAGCCGCCCCGGTCGATGTCGCCGACCACCACGACCGGCATCGCGGCGTGCCGCGCGAGACCGAGGTTGGTGTAGTCGCCGGCGCGCAGGTTGATCTCCGCCGGACTGCCGGCGCCCTCGGCGACGACGAGCCCGGCGCGGGAGGCGAGGTCGTCGAAGGCGGCGTGGGCCGCGGCGGCGAGGTGGCGTCGGCCGTCGACCCAGTCCGCCGAGTCGACCGTCCCGGCCGGACGGCCCATGACCACGACGTGGCTGCGGCGCTCCCCGCCCGGCTTGAGCAGGACCGGGTTCATCGCGGGCTCGGGCTCGGCCCGTGCCGCGAGCGCCTGCGTCCACTGGGCGCGACCGATCTCGACGCCCTCGCCGGTGGCGGGGTCGCGGCAGACCATGGAGTTGTTCGACATGTTCTGCGCCTTGAACGGCGCCACCCGCACCCCGCGGCGCGCCGCCGCGCGGCACAACCCGGTCGTCAGGACGGACTTGCCGGCGTCCGAGGTCGCCCCGGCGACGAGGAGCGCCGAGACCCGTTCCGCCACCACGTCACGCTAGCGAAGCCCCCGCCGGCCCCGACGCCCTCCCCGGGCCGGTTGGTCGAGGGCGTGTCAGGGCCGGCGTCGGCGTCCGGACGTGGCGCGCCGGCGGCGGGCACGCACCCGGTCGACGAGGCTCGACCAGAGCAGGGCGACCGCGCTCGGGGGCCGGGCGTCGACGGCGGGCTCCTCGCCGGCCGCGGCCCGGTCGAGCGCGCGGGCGAAGTCGGCGAACATCCGCCGGCTGACGTCGCCGGCCAGCGACCGCCCGAAGCCGGCGATGCGACCCGTCAGGAAGACGTCGGCCGTCGCGCGCAGGGTCGTGCCGCCGTCGTCGCCGGGAGCGGCGACCATCGTGATCCCGGCCTGCGCCCCGCCGCCACCGCTGTCGCGGCCCTGGCCGTTCATGCGGATCCGCTCGTCGGACTGCTCGAGGATGTGGGCCATCCCGTTGAACGCCAGCTTGACCGGTCCCAGTGCCACGCGCGCGCGGCCCCGGTACCAGTCGTCCCCCAGGTCGTCGGTGAGCTCGGCGCCGGGCAGGCAGCGGGCGAGCAGCCGGACGTCGTGGAAGACCCGCGCGACGTCCTCCGGCGCCGCGTCGAGCGCGCTGGTGACGTCGATGCGGATCGTCGGCTCGCCCTCGGGCAGCGCGATCTCCTCGGGGTGGCCCTCGTCGGCGCCCGGGCCCTCGCCCGCGGGCTGGTCGACGGCCGGTGGGACCGTCGTCCCGGCCGCGGTGCGACCCACCAGGGTCCGCCGGTGGCAGTTGCCGGGCCCGGGGAGCCCGTCACGGTGGGCGTGGGCGACCTCGTCGACGGCGTCGACGATGCCGCGGTAGCCGGTGCACCGGCACAGGACGCCGGAGAGCTTGCTCGGCAGGTCCTCGCGCTCGACGTCGGGCTCGTGGGTCAGCAGGTCGTAGGAGCTCATCAGGAATCCCGGGGTGCAGAAGCCGCACTGCAGGCCGTGGTGGCGCCCGAACGCCTCCTGGAGGGGGTGCAGCTCGTCCGGTCGTCCGAGGCCCTCGACGGTCGTGATCTCGGCGCCGTCGAGCTGGACGGCGAAGAGCAGGCACGCCCGCGCCGCGTCGCCGTCGACGAGGACCGTGCACATGCCGCAGATCCCGTGCTCGCAGCCGACGTGGGTCCCGGTGAGGCCGAGGTGGTCCCGCAGGGCGTCGGACAGGGTGACGCGCGCCGGGAGCGAGACCGTCACCGGGCTGCCGTTGACGGTGAGGCTCACCTCGACGTCCTGGTCGGCTCCGGTGCGGGCGGTGGGCTGGGGCAGGGTCATCGGGGGCTCCGCTCGGTCTCGGGACGGGTGGCACGCAGGTACGCCGCGGCGACCTCACGGGCGATCAGCCCGCTCAGGAGCCGTCGGCGGTACTCCGGGCTGGCGTGGCTGTCGCCGCCCGTGTCGACGACGGCGCGGGCGACGTCGCCGGCGTGCCCGGCGAGGGCGCTCACCAGCTCGCCCCGTGACGGGGCCGGGCCGACGGCCTCCAGGCCGGCCCGCAGCTCCGCCGAGACGTCCGCGGTGACCGGGACGTCGGACACCCCGAAGCAGGTGACCCGGGCCTCGGGACCGTCGCCGTGGCCGGGCGCCCGGACGCGGACCGCAACGCCGGCCAGGGCGAAGTCGCCGTGGCGACGGGCGAACTCGCCGAACCCGAAACCCTCGTCGCGCCGGGCGACCGGGAACGCCACCTGGGTCAGCAGCTCGTCGGCCGCCACCGCGGTGGTCATCGCGCCGCTGAAGAAGTCGGCCGCCGGCACCTCCCGGGTGCCGTGGGTGCTGGTGAGGACCATCGTCGCCCCCAGGCAGCGCGCGACGGCCGGCAGCTCCGCGGACGGGTCGGCGTGGGCGATGCTGCCGCAGACCGTCCCCCGGCTGCGGATCTCGCGGTGGCCCACCCAGGGCAGTGCCATGCGCAGGAGCGGGACCGCCGCGGCCAGCTCCGACCTCTCCGTGCGCCGCTGCCGCACGGTCGCGCCGACCCGGACGACGTCCCCGTCGCGCGTCAGCGCGTCCAGCTCGGGGACGGCGTTCACGTCCACCAGCAGCGCCGGACGCCCCAGCCGCATGGCGAGGACGGGGACCAGCGACTGTCCCCCGGCGATGACCTTGGCGTCCTCGCGCGCGAGGTCGGCGACCACCTCCTCGACGGTCCCGGGACGGGTGTAGGCGAACGGCGCGGCCTTCACGGGGTGCTCACCGGCCCTCGAACTGCGGGGTCCGCTTCTCCCCGAACGCGGCGACGCCCTCGGCGAAGTCGTGGCTCGCCCGCAGCATGGAGTAGGCCTTCCGCTCCAGCTCGATACCGGTGTAAAGGGGGCCGTCGACGCCGCGGTCGAGGACCTCCTTGGCGGTGCGCATGGCCAGCGGCGAGTGCCTCAGCAGGGTGGTGACCACCTCCTCGAGGGCCTCGGAGAGCGCGTCGGCGTCGGGGCAGCAGCGCGCCACGAGCCCCCAGTCGTAGGCCTGCTGGCCGGTGATCCGCTCCCCGGTGAGGACGTGGTACTTCGCGCGGGAGAGTCCCACGAGACGCGCGAGACGCTGGGTGCCGCCGCTGCCGGGGATCATGCCGAGCTTCATCTCGGGCAGCGCGAACCGCGAGCGCTCCGTGGCGAGGCGGATGTCGGCCGACAGCGCCAGCTCGAGGCCGACGCCGAAGCAGTAGCCGTCGACGGCGACCACGACCGGCTTGGGGCTGCGCGCGGCCGCCGTGACGTCCTGGCCGAGGTCGGTCAGCTCGACGGGCTCGACCTCCATGAAGCCCGCGATGTCGCCGCCGGAGGTGAAGTGCTCACCCTCCGCGCGGATGACCACCACGTGGACCTGCGGGTCGGCGTCGACCTCGGCGAAGCGGTCCGCCATGACCCGCCGGGTCTCCATCGTGATGACGTTGTACTTCCCGTGGTCGATCACCAGGTGGGCGACCGCGCCGCCGTGGCTGTGCTCGAGTCGGATCTCGCCTCCGGTCAGGGGCATGGGTCAGGTTCCTTTCACTGTCGTGAGGAGCTCGTGCAGGACGTTGCCGTGCAGGGGCAGGGAGGTGATCTCGACGCCCTCGTCGCGCAGGGCGTCGGCGACGGCGTTCGCGATCGCGACCGGCAGGCTCATCGAGCTGCCCTCGCCGCAGCCCTTCGCGCCGAGCCGGGTCAGCGGCGAGGGGGTCTGGAGGTGGTCGCTGGTGAGGGGGAACGACGACTCCGCGGAGGTCGGGCACAGGTAGTCCATGAACGTGCCCGCCGTGGGCTGGCCGGCGTCCGAGTAGGTCATCTCCTCGAACAGCGCGCCGCCCAGGGCCTGGGTGATCGCCCCGTGCACCTGCCCCTCGAGCAGCTGCGCGTTGAGGATCGTGCCGGCGTCGTGGACGCTGGAGAGGTGCTCGATGCGCACCGTGAGCGTCTCGCGGTCGATGCGCACCACGACGACGTCGGCGACGAAGCCGTAGCAGAGGCTCGAGTTGATCTGGTCGGTGCGCGAGGCGGCCTTGGACTGCGGCGGCGTGAAGGCCGCCTCCTCGTAGACCCGGGCGTCGACGTCGTCCGGCAGGGAGCCCGGGTCCCAGTGCAGCAGGCCGGCGGCGTGCCGGAAGGCCACGGACCGCTCGTGGTCGTCGACCACCCGCACGACGCCGTCCGCGAGCTCCAGGCGCTCGGCCTCCACCTCGAGGATCACCGAGGCCGCCACCGTCACGGACGCCGCGAGCCGGTCGGCGGCCTCGAGCAGGGCGCTGGTCAGCAGCGGCGCGAAGCGCGAGGAGTAGCTGCCGGAGCTGATCGTCCAGGGCGTGGAGGCGGTGTCCATCTCGACCCTCGCGCGGACCTGCTCGACCGGCAGTCCCAGGTGGGCGGCCACCAGGTCCCGCGCCACGGTGGCGTGGCCCTGGCCCTGGGGCACCGTGCCCAGCAGCACCGTCACGACGCCCTGCGGGTCCACGCTGACCCGGACGTGCTCGGTGGACCCGGACTTGCCGCGCCGGGCGGTGCGGTCCGCCACCGGCGTGGCCAGGCCGACGTAGCCGATGTTGGTCGCCGAGGGGTCCACCACGGCGGCGATGCCGATGCCCATCCAGTCGCCGTCGGCGCGCGCCGCGCGCTGCTCCTCACGGAGCCGCTCGTAGCCGACGTTGTCCAGCGCGAGCTCGAGCGCCCGCTGGTAGTCACCGGAGTCGTAGATCCCGCCGCTGGGGGTCGCGTAGGGGAAGGCCGTGACCGGCACCAGGTTGCGGCGGCGGACCTCGGCGGGGTCCAGGCCGTGCTCCGCGGCGATGTCGTCGATCAGCCGTTCCAGCCCGAAGTACAGCTGCTGGCCACCGAAGCCGCGGTTCAGGCCGGTGGGTGACTTGTTCGTGACCACGGCGCGGGCCCGGATCCCCACGGCCTCGATCGCGTAGGCGCCGGTGATGTTGCCGAAGCAGCGGTAGAGCGTGCTGGGCTCGGGGGGCCGCAGGTAGGCGCCGACGTTGTCGACCAGGTCGACCCGGAGGGCCTGGATCCTCCCGTCCTCGTCGAGGGCGGCCTCGAGCTCCATGAGCCGGTCGGACCCGGACGAGCTGGCCACGAGGTGCTCGAGCCTGTCCTCGGTCCACCGCACCGGGCGACCCGCGTGCTTGCTCGCCAGCGCCATGAGCGCGATGTAGGGGTAGACGCCCGACTTGATGCCGAAGCTGCCGCCGATGTCGGCCGGCACCACCAGGCGCAGCGACGAGGTCGGGACGCCGAGCGCCCCGGCCACCACCGGCGCCATCGAGAACGGCCCGTGGAAGTTGGCGTGGGCGGTGATCTCGGGTCCGTCGGGACCCTCGCGCCAGTCCGCGACCACGACGTAGCACTCCATCGGCGTGGAGGAGTACCGCGGGAAGGAGTACCGGCGGCTGACCACGCGCCGAGCGCCGGCGAAGGCCCCGTCGACGTCGCCGAAGGTGAACGTGCGGTCGGTGGCGACGTTGCCGTCGGACCCCTCGTGCAGCAGCGGTGCCTCCGGGGAGAGGGCAGCATCCGTGCGGACGACGGCCGGCAGCGGCTCGTAGTCCACCTCCACGAGCTCGGCGGCGTCCTCGGCGAGGTAGCGGTCGGACGCCACGACGACCGCGACCGGCTCCCCGACGAACCGGGTCTTGTCGGTGGCGGTCGGGTAGTACGGGTGGGGCGTGCGCACCGACAGCGGGAACGGCCGGAGGGTCTCCAGCACCTCCTCGGGGCCGATCACGGCCGCGACGCCGGGAGCCCTGCGGGCCTTCTCGAGGTCGACCGCCCGGATCCGGGCGTGCGGGTGCGGGCTGCGCACGACCGCTGCGACGAGCGTGCCCGGCAGCGGGTCGAGGTCGTCCAGGAACCGGCCCTGGCCGGTCAGCAGGGCGGCGTCCTCCACCCGGGCGAGGCCGGTCACGACTGCTCACCCGCCTCGGAGTCCGACAGGACGGTGAGCTCGTGCTCCGTCAGGCGGCGGCGCAGGATCTTGCCGACCGCCGACTTCGGGATGCTCTCGACCACGACGTAGCGCTTGGGGCGCTTCAGGGACGGCAGGCCCGCGCCCTCCCGGGCGAACCGTCGGACCCGGTCCAGCGTCTCGCGGGGCGAGTCGCCCGGTCGGCCGACGACGTACGCCGTGACGGCCTGACCCCACCGCTCGTGCGGGCTGCCGGCGACCACCACCTCGGAGAGGTCGGGGCACGCGGCGAGGGCGTGCTCGATCTCCTCCGGGTAGAGGTTCTCCCCGCCGGAGTTGATCATGTCGTCCACCCGCCCGGAGACCCAGAGGTCCCCGTCCTCGTCGGCGACGGCGAGGTCGTTGGTGTAGTACCAGCCGTCCCGGATCGCGCGGGCGTCGGCGTCCGGACGCCTCCAGTAGCCGGCGAACGCCTCGGGGCTGTCCATCGAGGCGATCACCTGGCCGCGCTCGCCCGGCGCGACGACCTGGTCGGGGGTGGCCGCGGGGTCCGGGTCGACCAGGCGGATGCGCGAGAACAGGCCCGCACGTCCGGCGCAGCCCGGCTTGCCCACGTTGTCGGGGCCGATCGTGAAGGTGTAGATCTCGGTGCTCCCGTAGTGGTTCACGAACCGCTCGGGGGCCACGGCGTCGACGAGGCGCCGGGCCAGCGTGGGGGTCATGGCCGCGCCGGCGTAGGCGACGCTGCGCACCGGGCCCACGTCGGACAGCCGTCCGGTCTCCAGGAGCGCCCAGTAGATCGTGGGGACGAGGTAGAGCATCTCGACGTGCTCGTCCCGGATGAGCTCGATGGCCTCGTCGGCGTCGAACCTGGCCTGGGGGACCCACGTGCCCGCGCTCATCACGCTGGCGAGGAGGGTGCGGAGCCCCATGGTGTGGAAGAGGGGCATGACGCCGAGCGTCGCCCCGCCCGGCAGGTGGCCGGTCTGCACGAGGTGGGCGAGAGCCGCCTGCTGCTCGGCGCCGTGGGTGCGTGGCACGCCCTTGGGCCGTCCGGTGGTCCCGGAGGTGTACAGCATGACGCTGGGGTCCCCCGCCCGGGGCGACACGGGCACCCGGGAGCCCGGCGCGCCGTCGGCGACCCGGCCGACGGCCGGCACCGACGCCGGCGCGTCCTCGGGTCGGCCGGCCCACACGAGCGCCGGCCGCGTCTCGTAGTCCGCCAGGGCCTCGACCACCACGTCGTGGGTCAGCTCGTCCACGGCCACGACGGCCGGGGCGCAGTCCGCGATGCAGTAGGCCAGCTCGTCCGCCCCCAGGCGGGTGGACAGCGGGATCGAGGTGACCCCGGCCTTCTGCGCGGCGAGGTGGAGCGTGGCCAGGGGTTCGCCACCGGTCGTCAGGAAGACAGCTCGACTGCCCTCGTGGGCGCCCAGGTCGTGCAGCGCGTGCGCCTGCCGCTCGGTGCGGTCGTCCCACTCGGCGTAGGTCAGCGGCGCGAGTCCTCCGACCGCCCGGCGGTGCGGATGCCTCTCCGCCGTCCAGCGGAGCGCGGTGCCCAGGTTCATGCTGACCTCACAGTCTGATCCGGATCGTCTGATTCAGATGGTTGGAACGTACGATACGGTTCGGAGCGTGTCAACCGCCCGACTGACGCCCACGTCCTACGTGGTCCTGGGCATGGTGGCCATGCGGGGCGCCTCGACGTCCTACGACCTGAAGCGCGCGGTGCAGAACTCGGTGGGCTACTTCTGGCCCTTCCCCCACGCGCAGCTCTACTCGGAGCCCAAGCGCCTGGTCGACATGGGCCTGCTCGCGGTGCGCAGCGAGGAGGACGGCCGGCGGCGGCAGACCTACACCGTGACGACCGAGGGTCTCGCGGCCCTGAGGTCCTGGCTGGCCGAGCCGACCGACGAGCAGCTCCAGGTGCGCGACGTGGCCGAGCTCAAGCTGTTCTTCGCCGAGTTCGCCCAGGAGCGCGACATCCTCAACCTGGCGCGCGAGCAGGTCGCCCAGCACCGCGAGCGCATCAGCGTCTACGAGGCGATGCAGGAGCGCTTCCGCGACCGCGACGACATCGCCGACCGGATGGTCCCGCTGCGTCTGGGCCTGGCGATGGAGCGCGCCGCCCTGGACTTCTGGGTGCAGCTCGAGGCCGAGCGGGGCTGACGCCCCCCGCCCGGCGAGCCCGGGTCCACCCGTCGCCGGCCCAGCCGGACCGCCGGGTCCCCGGGCGATCCAGTGACCCTTGACACACCCAAGCACCCGTCCTACGTTCGCATGGTCCGAATCAGACCGTATGAAACCGACGGTTCAACGAACGAGGTTGCCATGCCACGTCCCGCGTCCGACCCCACCGACGACCTCGGTGCCCCCGATCTCGACCACGGCAGGTCCCTGGTCGAGCGCGGTCCCGGCTTCCGCTCCGGGGTGCGGGACGTCCGCGCCCACGTCGGGGTCGGTCCCGTCGGCGCCGGTGTCGTCGCCGCGATCTTCGGGTGCACCGGGCCGGCGCTGATCATCATCAACGGCGCGAACGCCGCGGGGCTCGACCCTCGGCTGACCACCTCGTGGATCTTCGGCATCTACGCCTTCGGCGGGCTGATCTCGCTGCTGCTGGGGCTGTACTACAAGATCCCGGTCACCGGGGCCTGGAGCATCCCGGGGGCCGTGCTCGTCGTTGGTGCGCTGGGCTCCTTCGAGTTCGCCGAGCTCGTCGGCGCCTTCCTGGCCGCCGGGGTCCTCGTCCTCGCCCTGGGTCTCAGCGGGCTCATCCGCAAGGTGGCGGCCTGGCTGCCCGTCCCCATCGTGATGGCGATGATCGCCGGCGCGCTCATCCGTTTCGGGACCGGGGTCGTGGACGCCGCGGTGAGCCAGCCCGTGGTCGTCCTGGCCGCGGTGGTCGGCTACCTGCTGCTCACCCGCTACGTCCGCGCCGTGCCGGGAGTGGTGGGCGCGCTGGCCTTCGGCGTGGCCGCGGCCGCGCTCACGGGCGCGTTCGGCTCGGCCGCGACGGACCTCACGCTCTCCGCGCCCCAGCTGGTCGCACCCGCCTTCGACGTCAACGCGATCCTCGCGGTCGGCGTCCCGCTGGCGATCCTCGTGATCGGGGCCGAGAACGCCCAGGCCACCGGGGTCCTCATGGCGGAGGGCTACCGGCCACCGGTGAACGCCATGACGCTGGTGAGCGGGGTCGGAGGCGTGCTGGCGTCGGCGTTCGGCGGCCACAACGCCAACATCGCGGGGCCGATGACCGCCATCTGCTCCTCCGAGCAGGCCGGGACGGACCGCGACGGACGTTACGTGGCCACCCTCGTGAACGGGGTGCTGTTCCTGCTGTTCGGGATCTTCGCCGGGGCGGCCGTCGCCCTGGTCACGGCGATGCCGACGACCCTCGTCGCCGCCGTGGCCGGCCTGGCCATGATCGGCGTGCTCGTGTCGGCCTTCCGCGGCGCCTTCGGCGCCACCGGCTTCCAGTCCGGCGCGCTCGTGGCCCTGGTGATCGCCATGAGCGGGGTGACCATCCTGAACATCTCCAGCCCCTTCTGGGCGCTGCTGGGCGGCGTCGTGGTCTCCCTCGTCGTGGAGTCGAAGGACTTCGGCGGCCGGGCCGGGAGCCGCTGAGCAGGCCCTCGCCGCCGGTCGCCCCGCGGCACGCCCTCCCGCCCGCCGCCGGAGCCGCCGCGGCCCCGGCCCTCCGGCCGGCTAGCCGTCCGCCGAGACGCCCCAGAGCTCGGCCACGTGCCGGCTGTCGGTCCCGCAGCAACCCCCGATGACGCCGAGCGTCGGCACCTGCTCCCTGACCCCGTCCGTGGACGACCGCAGCTGCTCGAGGTCGCCGGGGTCCAGGACCTCCATCTCGTCGAGCTCGGCGTGCGACATCGCCGACGCGTTCGGCCGGAAGAACCGGAGCCGTCGCTGCCACGACCCGCCGTCCAGCGCGCGCATCACGTGGGTCGGGTGGGCGCAGTTGACGCCGTACCAGTCGGCGGGCGCCTGGGCCTCCACCCGGTCCAGGGTCGCCGCCAGCGTGCTGTCGTCGGGCAGCAGCCCGTCGTCTCGACCGTGAACGAGAGCGCCACCGGCACCCCGGCGTCCCGGGCGGCGCGCACCACCCCGATCGCCTCGGCCGGGCCGGTCATCGTCATGGCGTGCACCAGGTCCACGCCGGCCGCGGCGAACGACCGCACCTGCGCCGCGTGGTACTCCGCCGCCTCGTCCGGGTCCGCGCCGCCCGCCCGGTACCCGTCACCGCGGGGCCCGACGTTGCCGCTGACCAGCACCACGTCGAGCCCGGACGCCGACTGGACACGTCTCACGAGGTCGACCGCACGGCGGTTCGCGCGGTCGAGGCCGTTCGCGTCGTACCCGAGCACCCGGCCCCAGTCGGGGTTGGCCCGCCAGGTCGGCGTCTCCAGGAGCAGACCCGCGCCGGCCGCCCCGGCGATCGCGGCGTACCCGGCGAAGTAGCGCTCGAGCATCGCGGCACCGTCGGGGTCCTCGACGAGGGGGAACGACGCGAACTCCGGCAGGTCGACGGCGTGGTTGAAGATGAGGTCGGTCTCGAGACCACCGTCGGTCACCCAGGCGGAGTCACCCAGACGATCACGACGGGTCGCCGCCGGCACGCTCACGTCGTCCGTCCCGGCGTGCGACCCCGCTCCCCTGCGCCGAGCACGTCCCCGGACATGACCACCTCCACCTGGTGCGCCCACGCACGAGGATGGGCGGCAGGGCTCGCGACCGCATCCCCAGTGCGGGTGAACGTCGGTCGCAGCGCCACCGCCCCGGTGGACCCTCCCCGGACAGGGGCAACGGCGGGCGCGACGCGGGACCGATGGGCGGACGCCCTGGTCGACCACCGGACGGAGGAAGCCCCAGGTCATCGATCTGACCTGGGGCTTCGTCGTGCTGCGCGCCTGTAGGGATTCGAACCCCAAACCTTCTGATCCGTAGTCAGATGCTCTATCCGTTGAGCTACAGGCGCCCGTCGCTCGCGCGACCCGTCGACTTTAGCCGACGCCGGGGGGCAGGGAGAAATCAGGTGGACCTCGACAGCCTTGGGCCCGCCCCGGAGGATCGGGGGGGTGACTCGCCGATCCGGGCCCGCCGCCCCGGTGCTCGTCGCGGCCCTCCTCCTGACCGCCTGCTCCGGTGGCGGGGGGCCGAGCGGTGGTGGCGGCGCGGGCCCGGACGCCGCGGCGTCGTCCGACGAGCCGGCCCTGAGCGCCCCGGAGCTCGAGGGCGGCGGGGCGGACGGCGGGACGGGCGGCACCGGCGGCGCCCCCACGTTCGACGGCGAGCGCGAGCTGACGATCAGTGCGGCGCGCCGTACGGCGGTCGACGAGCCGTGCACCGCCAACCAGATCGAGCGGCTGTGCGGCTCGTCCACCACCTTCCAGGTCCGCCCGGTGGGTCCGCCCCGCCGGGTCATCCTGGTGTCCGCGTCCACCCGGCCCGAGGCGACGGGGCTGACGTGGCGGGTCCGTCTCGCCTTCGCCCCGGACGGCGCACCGCTCCCCCTGCCGACCCGCGGCGACGACCAGGTCCTCACCGACGACGAGGGCCTCCAGGTCGTCGTCACCCCCACCGCGCGGCTCGCCGGACGCTCGATCACGCTGCGCGGACTGCCCAAGCGGCAGGCCTGGCTGACCGTCGAGCAGCTGGCCGGCGAGGCTTGATCGATCCAATATGTCCGCGTCCTGAGCCTTATGTAGCCTCAGCGCCACCCTGTGGGCGCCTGCCCCGTGGGTACGACAAATCGGGCGCCGAGCAACGACGCGAGGCGGCCGCACACCGAGACTCCACGACACTCCACGGCCCCGGACGACACGCTCGGACCGAGGCGGACGAGAGGGACCACCAGGCATGACCGCGGAACTCCAGGAGCCCACCACCCACCGAGGGATCCTCGACTGGGTCAACGAGATCGCCGCGCTGACGCAGCCCGATCGAGTCCACTGGTGCGACGGATCCGACGAGGAGTGGGAGCAGCTCACGCAGGCCCTCGAGGCCACCGGCACCTTCACCCGTCTCGACCCGGCGAAGAAGCCCAACTCCTTCCACGCCGCCTCGGACCCCATCGACGTCGCGCGCGTCGAGGACCGCACCTACATCTGCTCGGTCGACGAGAAGGACTGCGGGCCCACCAACAACTGGATGGACCCCGAGGAGATGAAGACCCTCATGCGGGGTCTCTACGAGGGCTGCATGCGGGGCCGCACGATGTACGTCGTCCCCTTCGTCATGGGTCACCTCGAGGCGGAGCGCCCGATGTTCGGCGTCGAGATCACCGACTCGGCGTACGTCACCGTGTCGATGCGCGTCATGGCCCGCATGGGCAAGCACGTGCTGGAGCGCATGGAGGAGCTCGACGCGGACTTCGTGCCCTGCCTGCACTCCGTCGGCATGCCGCTGGAGCCCGGTCAGGACGACGTCGCGTGGCCCTGCAACGACACCAAGTACATCGTGCAGTTCCCCGAGGAGCGCGCGATCTGGTCGTTCGGCTCCGGCTACGGCGGCAACGCCCTGCTCGGCAAGAAGTGCTACGCCCTGCGCATCGCCAGCGTCATGGCCCGCGACGAGGGCTGGCTCGCCGAGCACATGCTGATCCTCAAGCTCACCAGCCCCGAGGGCGTCGTGAAGTACGTCGCCGCCGCCTTCCCGAGCGCCTGCGGCAAGACGAACCTCGCCATGCTGGAGCCGACCATCCCCGGCTGGAAGGTCGAGACCCTCGGCGACGACATCGCCTGGATGCGCATCGGTGAGGACGGCCGGCTGTGGGCCGTCAACCCCGAGTACGGGTTCTTCGGCGTCGCCCCCGGCACGAACGAGCACACCAACCCGAACGCGATGCGCACCATCAACAAGGGCAACAGCGTCTTCACCAACGTCGCCCTGACCGACGACGGCGACATCTGGTGGGAGGGCCTGGAGAACATGCCCGACCACGCGACGTCGTGGAAGGGCGAGGACTGGACGCCGGACTCCGACTTCCTCTCCAGCCACCCGAACAGCCGCTACTGCACGCCGATCAAGCAGTGCGACATCCTCGCCGCCGAGTACGACGACCCGCGCGGCGTCCCGATCGACGCGATCCTGTTCGGTGGGCGCCGCAAGACGACGGTCCCGCTGGTCTTCGAGGCCCGCGACTGGACCCACGGCACCTTCCTCGGGGCCACCCTCTCGAGCGAGACGACGGCTGCGGCGACCGGTCAGGTCGGCGTCGTCCGCCGCGACCCGATGGCGATGCTGCCGTTCATCGGCTACCACGCCGGCGACTACTTCAGCCACTGGATCGCCATGGGCAAGGACAACGACGCCTCCAAGCTGCCGCGCATCTTCTACGTCAACTGGTTCCGCCGCGACGAGGACGGTGGCTTCCTGTGGCCGGGCTTCGGTGAGAACAGCCGGGTGCTGAAGTGGGTCGTCGAGCGCATCGACGGCCAGGCCGCCGCGAAGGAGACGCCCATCGGCCACGTGCCGACCCTCGACTCGCTCGACGTCGAGGGTCTCGACATGACGACCGAGGCCCTCGAGGCCGCCCTCGACGTGGACGCCGAGGAGTGGAAGGCCGAGCTGCCGCAGATCCAGGAGTGGTTCGAGAAGTTCGGCGAGCAGATGCCCGCCGTCCTGTGGACCGAGCTGGACGGTCTGCGCACGCGCCTCGGCGCCTGATCCACGCTCTCGCACCCTCGCCTGGTGTTGAATAACCGGGCGGGGGTGCGAGGGGGGGAGTCCATGGTTGACCTCGGGCCGGACGAGCGTGCCCTGCTGGAGTCGACGGGCACGGAGCTGTGGGAACAGGTCCTCGCCTCGGCCGGGATCGACACGAACGATCCGCGCATCGTCGAGGGGGGCCCGTACGAGGTCGCCTGCAGGCTGCTCCTCGAGCTGGGTCTCCTGACGCTCGACGCCCCGGGCCAGCAGTACGTCGCGGTCGACCCCGCCGCCGTCCAGTCGCGGGTCGTGGCCCCCCTCGGGCAGCGGGGCGCCCAGCTGCTGAACGAGTCGTCCCAGTGGGCGGGCGTGTTCGCCGGGCTGGGCCAGACCTGGCGTCGTGCCCCTCAGCCGGCGTCGGGCCCGTACACGGAGATCCGCGGCAAGACGGCCATCAACGCCTTCATCGCCTCGCTGGTGTCGGACCTCGAGACGGAGATGCTCACCGCGCAGCCCCAGACGGGCCGCACGGCCCCCTCGCTGGAGGCCGCGACGGAGAGGGATCTCGCGGCCCTCGAGCGCGGCGTGACGATCCGCACGCTCTACCAGCACGCGGCCCGGCGCAGCAGCTTCACCCACGCCTACGTCGCCGCGGTCACCGAGCGCGGTGGTGAGATCAGGACCCTCGACGAGTTCTTCAACCGGCTGATCGTCGTCGACCGCCGGGTCGCGGTGATCCCGAGCGCCGAGGGCACGGACGCCGCCCTCGTCATCCGCGAGCACTCGCTCGTGGCCTACCTCGTCGACGTCTTCGAGCGCCACTGGGAGCGGGCTCGGCCCTTCACCAGCAAGGACCGCGACCTGATGAAGAGCATCGCGGCCGAGCAGCGGGCGATGACCATCCGGATGCTCGTCGAGGGTCACTCCGACCCCGTCAGCGCCAAGCGCCTCGGGGTCAGCCCCCGTACGTACGCCGGCTACATCGCGGACCTGAAGGAGGAGTACCAGGTCCAGAGCCGCTTCCAGCTCGGGTACGAGATGGGCCGGCTGGGGGTCTCCGGGACGGACGACGACCAGACGGCGTGACCATGCTGGTGGCTCGTAATCAGCCCCGGAAGCAGTGAGGGCGGCGACCGGAGTCGGTCGCCGCCCTCAATCCTCGAGACGAGCCGGGGGGAGGCTCACGGACCGGGGGGATGGTCCTCGTCTCGGGGTCCACGGCCCTCGGGGGGAGTGAGGGCCAGGTCCGATGTGCTGCGGCGTCAGCCCCAGCTGCTGTCCCTGCGGTTGGTGGAGACGACGTAGGAGGTCTTGGTCTTGGAGGCCGCGGCGCCGTCGTCGTCAGCGTTCGCAGCGGGCGCGGACGCGACGGTGACGAGGCCCGCGGAGAACAGGGCGACGACGATCGTGGTGCCGGCTCGACGAAGGTGCTTCATGACGCTCCACTGGGTCTCGGGGGAAGCTCGGGGTTACTTCCTCGCGCAGATCCATGATGGGGCGTTGCAGGGTTGTGCAGCAGAGATGCGCTCCCTCAGAAACCTGCAATGCAAAGAGTTGCAAAAGGGCGCAGTGAGGTAGACCCAGCCTGGGGGGCCTCGGAAGGGCGGCCTGGGGGCCACGAGGCGGCGGACGGATGGGACGCGTGGACAGTACAACGCACGTCTGTGCACCGCTATGAAGCAGTGTGGGCCCCGGCGTGTCCTCGCGACGCGGAACGGCCGGACACGTCGCGGAGCCGGTGCCCGGGGAGGGGGACCGTGGTCCGGGACGGACGCCCGGACCACGGTCTGCTGCGGAGGCGGCGGGATTTGAACCCGCGAGAGGGAATCACCCTCAACCCGCTTAGCAGGCGGGCGCCATAGGCCACTAGGCGACGCCTCCCCGACAGCCCGCACAGGCTACAAGGAGCGGAGGGCGGGCCAGAAACCCGGTGCACCCCCGGGCTCGGACCGGGCCCGGGCCGGGCTCGGATCAGAGGGGGCGCAGGCCCTGTCCGCGCCGCAGGTGCTCCTGCAGCTCCCGGACGAACTGCTCCCGGTCGACGGTCAACAGGGTCACGGGGATCGTGCTCGACCGGCCGTCGCGGAGCCTGAGGACGACGCAGGGGGTGCCGCCCACGGTCGCGGTGACGGCGTCCTCGACGTCCTTCCACCGGGCCCGGTCGGTGCCGACGCCGCGGACGAAGCGGACGACGTACCCCTCGTCGGTCACGCGCAGGACCCACCCGGTGCGGGCGACGAACCAGGCGGTGCCGCTGACGAGGAGCAGGGCGCCGAGGGCGACCACGAGCAGGGTCCACGCCGGCAGGTCGAGCGCGGCGACGAGGACGGTCAGGATCGCGACGACGACGGCCAGCACGAGCAGCACGCCGCCGACCACACGGGCGACCACGCGTGGGGAGAGTCGGTAGTCGGTGGCCACGCCCCTAGGATCGCAGGCGAGCCGGCCCCGGTGTCGTCCGGGACCGCTCTGGAGGGGTGCCCGAGCGGCCTAAGGGAACCGCCTTGAAAGCGGTCGCCGGCAGCGATGTCGGCCGCGGGTTCGAATCCCGCCCCCTCTGCGATCGGACAGCCGCGGACGAGGAACGAGTCCGCGGCGTCGTCCGATCGGGACGAGTGAGCGAAGCGACCGAGGGACGAGGTCGGTTCGCGCATCGAGACACACGGGCGGCACCAGCAGCAGCTCGCCCAGCCAGCCTCCGTGGTCGGGCGTTCGGGCCGACTCGGCGTCCCCACGACAAGCGTTCGGGCCGACTCGGCGTCCCCGGGGTGGGTCTCAGCCCAGCACGACGAGGATGTCGCCCTCCTGGACGACGTCGCCGGGGTCGACCTTGATGTCGCGGACGACGCCGGCGCGCTCGACGACGACCGGGATCTCCATCTTCATCGACTCCAGCAACACGACGGAGTCCCCGGGGGCGACGGTGTCGCCGACGGCGACCTCCACGGCCATCACGTTCGCCACCATCTCCGCGGTGATCGCCTCGAGCTTCTCGCGCGCCATGGGCCGCAACCTACCCCCGCCGGGGCCGTCAGAGCAGGGCGCGGGTGCGGGAGGGCTCGGGGCGCCGGGCCGACGCCTCCTCCTCGCGCCGGGCGCGGGCGCCGCGGGGGCCGGTGAGGGCCAGGTCGAGGCGGATGACGGCGTACCCGAGCGCGAGCCCGATGACGAGGCCGTACGCCGTCGACAGGGCCACCTCGAGCACCGAGGCGGCGGGGTTGACGAGGCCGTGCGCGACCGGCAGCAGCGCGGCGACGCCGAAGGCGCAGACCCACCAGCCCTGACGGCGGCGGGCGCGCATGTGGCAGCCCCACACGAGGGCGGGGACGCCGATGAACGCCTGGGTCGGCCGCGGGACCGCCCCCAGGTCGGCCCGGACGGCGCTGACCCGCGACAGCACCGACTCGACCGCGCCCGGCGGGCCGTAGGAGCGGAGCAGCTCGGCGTAGCCCAGGGCGACGGCCAGCAGGACGGCGCCGCCCAGCACGACGACCAGGCCGCGTCGTCCGAGCCCGTGGAGGCCGGCGCCGAGGCGCCACACCACCGCGAACGAGCCCGCGAGCGCCAGGGCGAGGGTGACGTACTCGAAGCGGCCGAGACGGACGACGGGCTCGAACCCGATGCTGGCGAAGGCCCCGACGGCGCCGATGACCGTCGCGACGAGGACCTCGCGGACGGCGACCCGGAACCGCCGGGCCGGGACGGTCACCATCACCCCCAGCACGGCGCCGACGGTGCAGGTCAGGACGGCGGCACCGGTGCGCAGCTCGTCGAGGTCCGTGACGACCGCCGTCGTGGCGAGGACGGCGGCGAGGCTGCCGAAGAGCACCGGTCGGCCACCGGTCCTTGCGGCGAGCGCCCAGCTGTAGGCGCTGGCGATGACCACCGACCCGACGTCCGCGATCACGCGCGGGCCGAGGTCGGCCGCCCGGAGGCCGAGCAGGACCACCCCGAGCCCGACGAGGACGAACCACGCGACGACCGGCACCCGACCCGCCCGGAGGGCCTCGAGCCGTTCGCGCCACCGGGTCCCCCGCCCGGAGGTCGGCGGCGCCGCGCGGCGCCGTCCGGTGGTCTGAGACATCCGGGGAACGCTACAACCGTCGGTTGGCCAGCGACGGGTTGGTCTCGCGCGCCTCGGCGAGCACCGAGCGCTCGAGGACGACGTCCACGCGGCCCGCGTCGTCGCCGGCCTCGCCGAGCACGCGTCCCATCGGGTCGAGGGCGAGGGAGTGGCCGGTGTAGCGGGGCGCGGGCTGGGCCGCGGCCACCACGAAGACCGTGTTCTCGATCGCCCGCGCGGTGAGCAGGGTGCGCCAGTGGTGGAGCTTGCCGGGCCCGGCGAGCCACGCCGCGGGCAGGACGAGGACCTCCGAGCCGGCGTCCACCAGCATCCGGGCGTGCTCGGGGAAGCGCAGGTCGTAGCAGGTCATGAGGCCGAGGGTGAAGCCGCCGACCTCGACCGTGACCGGCGTGGTCCCGCCGGGGCTGAGGCGGTCGGACTCGCGGTAGCCGAACGAGTCGTACAGGTGGATCTTCCGGTACGACGCCCGCTCGCCGTCGGGGCCCGCGACCGCGAGCGTGTTCCACGGGCGGCCGGGGTCGTCGGAGGTCTCGAACATCCCCGCGACGACCGTCGCGCGGCGCTCCGCGGCGAGCTGCGCGACGGCGCCCGCGAAGGGCCCGTCGCCGGCGTCGGCGCCCCAGACGGTCTCGGCGGCCCCGGAGACGTCGGACCCCGCCTTGCCGAAGTCGCGGGCGAACGCCTCGGGCCACACCATCAGGTCGGTGCCGTCCGGCACCTCGGCCGCGGTCTTCGCGAGGAGCTCCCGGTTCTCCGCGGGGTCGAGGGTGGAGGCCGCCTGGACCAGGCTGACGCGCAGCGAGGAGCTCATCACCCCAGGGTGCCAGGATCGCCGGATGAGTTCACGCGTCGCGATCGTCCTGACCGGCGGGGGCGCGCGTCGGCTCGCGGGGACCCCGAAGTCGACCCTGCGCCGCGGCGGGGCCAGCTACCTGGCCCTGGCCCTGGCGGCGGTCGCCGACGCCGACGCGGTCGTCGTCGTGGGCGACGCCGACCCGCACCACCCCGCGCCCCGCTACGTCCGGGAGGACCCCCCGGGCGGCGGGCCGGGCGCCGGGATCCTCGCGGGGCTCGACGCCGGGGACCCCCGTGGCGAGGCATCCGAGGTCGTCGTCCTCGCCGTCGACATGCCGGGGGTGACCCCCGGGACCGTCGAGCGCCTGCGCCGTGCCGCGGCCGGGCGGGACGGCGCCGTCCTGCTCGGGGCGGACGAGCGTCGCCAGCTCGCGCTGGTCCTCGACGCGCACCGGCTGCGGGCCGTCCGGCCGGCGGGACCCGCAGACGGCCTGCCGGTCCACCGCCTGCTCGCGGGGCTCGACCTCGTCGAGGTGGAGCCGGAGGGCGCCGAGGGCCTCGACGTCGACACCCCGGCCGACCTCGCCGCCAGCCACGGCGTCTCGGTCGAGCCGGTCGACGCCGAGGACTGGGAGCGCTGGGCCCGCCTGCGCCTCGTCGCGCTCGAGGACGCCCCCGACGCCTTCGGGTCCCGGCACGTCGACTGGGCCGACGCCGACGAGGGCCGCTGGCGGAGCCGGTTCGACACCCCCCGGGCCGTCTTCCGCGTCGCCGTCCTCGACGGCGTGGACGTCGGCATGGTCGCGCTCCAGCCCGCGCTCGGGGGGTGGTCGCTGGTCTCGATGTGGGTCGCCCCGGGGGCCCGCGGGCGCGGGGTGGTCGACGCCCTCGTCGCGGAGGTCGCGACGTACGCCGCCGGGCAGGGCGCCGAGGCGCTGCTGCTGCAGGTGCGGGAGGCCAACGCCCGCGCGCGGGCGGCGTACGAGCGGCTCGGCTTCGTCGTGACCGGGGAGGTCGAGGACCCGTCGGCCCCGCCGGCGCTGCGCGAGCTGGAGATGCGCCGCGACCTGCGGCCGCCCGCTGCGCGGACGGATGTCGGCGTGGACTCCTAGGCTGCACGCATGCGCGCTGTGGTGGTCGAAGAGCCGGGTGGTCCCGAGGTCCTGCGGGTGGCGGACGACGTCGCCGAGCCGGAGGCGGGCCCGGGCGAGGTCCTGCTCGAGGTCCGCGCGACGGCGGTGAACCGCGCCGACACCCTGCAGCGCCGGGGCATGTACCCGCCGCCCCCGGGCGCCTCGGACATCATCGGCCTCGAGTGCAGCGGGACCGTCGCGGCCCTCGGCGAGGGCGTGGAGCACCTCGCGGTCGGCGACGAGGTCTGCGCGCTGCTCGCCGGCGGGGGGTACGCCGAGCGCGTCGCCGTCCCCGCGGGCCAGGTCATGCCCGTCCCCGACGGCGTCGACCTCGTCACGGCCGCCGGCATCGCCGAGGTGGCGTGCACGGTCTGGTCGAACGTCTTCATGCGCGCCGGCCTCACCGCGGGCGACGTGCTGCTGGTCCACGGCGGCTCCGGGGGCATCGGCAGCTGCGCGATCCAGCTCGCCGCGGCGTACGACGCGCGCGTGGCGACCACCGCCGGCGCGGCGAGCGCCGACTACTGCCGCGACCTCGGCGCCGGCCTCGTCGTCGACTACCGCACCGGCGACTTCGTGGCCGAGGTGAAGGAGTGGACCGACGGCCACGGCGCCGACGTCGTCCTCGACAACATGGGCGGGGCCTACCTGCCGCGCAACGTCGACGTCCTCGCCACCGAAGGTCGCGTCGTCGTCATCGGCATGCAGGGCGGCGCGAAGGGCGAGCTCGACCTCTCGACGCTCCTGCCGAAGCGCGCCTCGGTGCACGCCACCTCCCTGCGCGGTCGTCCCCCGGCCGAGAAGGCCGAGATCTGCGCGCAGGTCGTCGAGCACGTGTGGCCGCTGATCAGCGACGGCCGGGTGCGGATCCACGTGGAGGACGTCCTCGGCCTGGACGACGTCGCACGGGCCCACGAGCGGATGGAGACCGGCGGCCACCGGGGCAAGATCGTCCTCGACGTCTCCGGTTCCTGACGGGTCCTAGTCTGGACGCATGAGCGAGCAGCAGTCCGGACAGGGCCAGCCCGACGGCGGCCAGGCGGGTGGCGACCAGGTCGTCATCATCGGCCCGGACGGCCAGCCGGTCGGCACGGTGCCCGCGGGCGCCCTGGCGGCGATGGCGGGCAACGGCGGCGACGCGGACGGGGACGGGGACGGCGACGACGACGGCGAGCGCAACCTCGCCGACCTCGTCGAGCAGCCCGCGAAGGTGCTGCGGATCGGCGGGATGATCCGCCAGCTGCTCGAGGAGGTGAAGGCCGCTCCGCTCGACGAGGCGAGCCGCGCCCGCCTCAAGGAGATCCACCAGTCCTCCATCACCGAGCTCGAGGCCGGCCTCGCCCCCGAGCTCATCGAGGAGCTGCGCCGGTTGTCCCTGCCCTTCGCCGAGGGCACCCCCAGCGAGGGCGAGCTCCGGATCGCGCAGGCCCAGCTCGTCGGCTGGCTGGAGGGGTTGTTCCACGGCATCCAGACCGCCATCTACGCCCAGCAGATGGCGGCGCGGGCCCAGCTCGAGCAGATGCGCCGGGCGCTCCCGCCCGGTGCGGTCCCCGGCGGACCGCAGGGCGGCCCGCAGCAGGGCCACCCCGGCCAGCAGCCCGGCTCCGGCCAGGGTCCCGGCTCGGGCGGCATGTACCTCTGAACGTCCCGAGCACCGTGACCACCCGCCCGGCACGTCGTGCCCGACGTGCGCCGTGGGTACGTCCGGGGGTGAGCACGACGCTGCCCCGACCCCGACCGGACGACCGGCCCGACCAGGTCGCGCAGGCCCTCGCGACGTACGACGCGGTGGCCGAAGCCAGCGCCGCTCTCGTCATCGAGTCCTTCTCGAGCTCGTTCGGGCTGGCCTCCCGCCTCCTCGGACCGTCGGTGCGCGGCGAGGTCCGCACGATCTACGCCCTCGTCCGGGTGGCCGACGAGGTCGTCGACGTCCCCGTGCCCCCGGAGGGCCGGGCCCGGCAGCGGGCCTCCCTGGACGCGTTGGAGGCGGAGGTCGCCGACGCGATGCGGTACGGCTCTAGCGCGAACCTCGTCGTCCACGCGTTCGCGCGGACCGCCCGCCGGTGCGGCATCACCGCCGAGCTCGTCACCCCGTTCTTCGCCTCGATGCGCACCGACCTCGACGTCCGGGTGCACGACGAGGCCAGCCTCGCGACGTACGTCCACGGCTCCGCCGAGGTCGTCGGCCTGATGTGCCTGCGGGCCTTCCTGGCCGCCGAGCCCGCCCGCGAGCGTCGGTACGACGCCCTGGCGCCCGGCGCCTCCCGGCTCGGCGCCGCCTTCCAGAAGGTCAACTTCGTGCGCGACCTCGCCGAGGACACCGGCGAGCTCGGCCGGTCGTACCTCCCCGGTCTCGAGCCGGACGGCGACCCCGCCACGCAGGACCCGGCGCGCGACCGCTGGCTCGACGAGGTCGACGCCGACCTCGCGGCCGCGGCCGAGGTGGTCCCCGCCCTGCCCTCCAACAGCCGCGTGGCCGTCTGCGCCGCGCACGACCTGTTCGGCGCGCTGTCCACCCGGCTGCGCGAGGTCCCGGTGACCACGCTGCGCCGGCGGCGCGTGAGCGTTCCGACGTCCACGAAGGCCCGGATCGTCGCCCGCGCCGTCGCCCGAGGAGGCCGACCGTGAGCACCACCCCACCCCCCTCCCCCACCCGGCGGGTCGCCGTCGTCGGTGGCGGCGTCGCGGGGCTCGCCACCGCGGCGCTGCTGGCCCGCGACGGCCACGACGTCACCCTGCTGGAGAAGAACGCCGACCTCGGCGGCCGCGCCGGGTCGTGGGAGGCCGACGGGTTCCGGTTCGACACCGGCCCGTCGTGGTGGCTGATGCCGGAGGTCTTCGACCACTTCTTCCGGCTGCTGGGCACCACCACCGCCGAGCAGCTCGACCTGGTCCGGCTCGACCCCGGCTACCGCGTCTTCGCCGA
This sequence comes from Nocardioides sp. CFH 31398, assembly GCF_022436705.1. GTDB lineage: Bacteria > Actinomycetota > Actinomycetes > Propionibacteriales > Nocardioidaceae > Nocardioides. The sequence goes on from NZ_JAKUHT010000003.1 coordinate 232,941, forward strand.
GGGCCACGAGCCGTTCGACGTCGCCGCCGACGAGCAGGGGAACCTCGACCTGTTCGAGTCGATCGAGCCGGGCGCCGGTGCGAAGCTGGCCGACTACCTGCGCTCCGGGCGTGAGGTCTACCGCCTCGCGGTCGACCGGTTCCTCTACACGAGCTTCGACTCCGCAGCGGCGTACGCCGGCCGCGCGGTGCTGCGCCGCGCCCCGCGCCTGGCCACGCTGCTGACCCGGTCGCTGGAGTCGTTCGTCGCGTCGCGGTTCGACGACCGGCGGCTGCGGCAGGTGCTCGGCTACCCCGCGGTGTTCCTCGGCTCCTCCCCGGACCGGGCGCCCGCGATGTACCACCTCATGAGCGCGCTGGACCTCGCCGACGGCGTCCGCTACCCCGACGGCGGGTTCACCCGCCTGGTCGAGGCCATGACCCGGCTCGCCGTCGAGGCCGGCGTCGACGTCCGCACGGGCGCGGAGGCCCTCGAGATCACGACCGAGCCCCGCCGTCCGCGCCGCGGCGAGTCACGGCGCGCCGCGGCGACCGGGGTGCGCTGGCGTTCCACCGGCGACGGGTCCGTGCACGTGACCGAGGCCGACCTCGTGGTCGGCGCCGCCGACCTGCACCACGTCGAGACCCGGCTGCTGCCGGAGTCGTTGCAGACCTACCCGCAGACGTGGTGGGACCGCGCGACCTCGGGACCCGGCGCCGTCCTGGTCTACCTCGGCGTGCGCGGCGCGCTGCCCGAGCTCGCCCACCACTCGCTGTTCTTCACCGCCGACTGGACGTCGAACTTCGACGCGATCTTCGAGCAGCCGACGCGGACGCCGGACCCGGCGTCGCTCTACGTCTGCAAGCCGTCGGCGACCGACGCCTCGGTGGCCCCGGCGGGTCACGAGAACGTCTTCGTGCTCGTCCCGGTCCAGCCGGACCCGGGCACCCTCGGCCACGGCGGACTGGACGGCGAGGGCGACGCGGCGGTCGAGGCCGTCGCCGACCGCGCCATCGCGGCGATCGCCGAGGCGACCGGGGTCGGTGACCTCGCGGAGCGGGTCGTCGTCCGCCGGACGCTCGCGCCGGGCGACTTCGTCGACGACCTGAACGCCTGGTGCGGCGGCGCGCTGGGGCCCGCCCACACGTTGCGGCAGAGCGCGTTCTTCCGGGCCGGCAACCGGTCGCGGAAGGTCGAGGGGCTGCTCTACGCCGGGTCGAGCACCGTGCCGGGCATCGGCCTGCCGATGTGCCTGATCAGCGCCGAGCTCGTGCTGAAGCGGGTCCGGGGTGACCGCTCCGTGGGCCCGACCCCCGAGCCCGAGCCCGCCCGGGCCTGAGACCGGTGGCGGCCGCGCAGGGCGACGACTGCTCGCCCGACGACCGCGCCGCGGCGTACGACGCCTGGTCGCGGCGGCACGGCGGCGTCGACCCGTCGGGGTCGTTCTGGGTCTCGGGGTGGGTCCGGTTGTCGCACGGCGTCGCGCGACCACTGGCGGAGCGGGGGGTCTCCCCCGACGTCGTCTCCGCCGCCGGGGTGCTGCTCACCGCCCTCGTCCCCCTGGTCTGCCTGCTCGGCGACGGCTGGGTGCTGCTCGGGGTGCCACTCGTCGTCCTGGCGGGCCTGGCGGACGGCGTGGACGGCGCCCTGGCCGCCCGTCTCGGCCGCACCGCGGCGTGGGGCAAGCTCGTCGACGCGCTCGCCGACCGCCTCGGCGACCTCCTGCTCGTGCTCGCCCTGCTCGCGCTCGGCGCGCCCGCCTGGCTGTGCGCGGCGTACGCCGTCGGGCTGCTGCTCCACGAGCTGCTCCGCGCCGTCGCCCAGGCCGCCGGGATGACCGGCCCCGGAGCCGTCACCGTGAGCGAGCGCCCGACCCGCGTGATCGTCACGGGGGTCGCCGTCCTCCTCGTCGGCCTCGAGTGGGTCTCCCGCGCCGTCGGCGTCGCCCTCCTGCCCGACCTCGGTCCCGCCCAGCTCGCCGGCGTCGCCGCGGTCGCCGGCGTCGTCCTCACCGCCGTCGGTCTGGTTCAGCTGCTCCCCGCGCTGCGACGCGCGCTGTCCTGATCGCCGAGTCGGCCCGAACGCGCGCCCCAGCAACGCCGAGTCGGCCCGAACACACGCCCCAGCAACGCCGAGTCGGCCCGAACACACGCCCCAGCAACGCCCAGTCGGCCCGAACACACGCCCCAGCAACGCCCAGTCGGCCCGAACACACGCCCCAGCAACGCCCAGTCGGCCCGAACACACGCCCCAGCAACGCCCAGTCGGCCCGAACGCTGGCGTCGTATCAAGCTCGGGCCCGACTCGGCGCCCTCAACGCGACCGTTCGGGCCGACTCGGCGCCCTCAACGCGACCGTTCGGGCCGACTCGGCGCCCCCAGCGCGACCGTTCGGGCCGACTCGGCGCCCCCAGCGCAACCGTTCGGGCCGACTCGGCGCCCTCAGCGCAACCGTTCGGGCCGACTCGGCGCCCTCAACGCGACCGTTCGGGCCGACTCGGCGCCCTCAACGCAGCCGTTCGGGCCGACTCGGCGCCCCCAGCGCGACCGTTCGGGCCGACTCGGCGCCCTCAGCGCAACCGTTCGGGCCGACTCGGCGCCCTCAACGCGAGCGTTCGGGCCGACTCGGCGCCCTCAACGCGACCGTTCGGGCCGACTCGGCGCCCTCAGCGCGACCGTTCGGGCCGACTCGGCGGCTGGGGGTGCCCACGAGGTCGGCGACGATCCTCGCGGAGAGCATGACGAGGGGCAGGCCGCCGCCGGGGTGGGAGGAGCCGCCGACGAGGTAGAGACCGGGGACGGGTGACCGGTTGGCGGGTCGGAGGAAGGCCGCGCGGGCGCCGTTGGACGACGTCCCGTAGATCGAGCCGCCGGGGGTGAGGGTGGCGCGCTCGAGGTCGGCGGGGGTGAGCACGGTGCGGTGCCGGACCCGGTGGCGGACGTCGAGCCCCCGGGAGGCGAGGACGGCCAGCACGTCGTCGGCGTACGACGCCGCCAGGCCGGGGGCGTCCCAGTCGAGCCCGGACGTCGAGCCCGGCGCCGGGTCGTGGCGCGGCGCGTTGACCAGCACGAACCAGGCCCCGGTGCCGGGTCCGGGGACGATCGCGGGGTCGTCGGGCGCGGCGACGTAGACCGTGGGCCGCGCCACGGGCCGCGGTGGCCCGTTCCGGCCGAAGACGCCGTCGAACTCCTCGTCGTAGTCCTCGGCGAAGAACACCTGGTGGTGCGGCACGGGCGGTGGGTCGTCGAGCGCCAGCAGCAGCACGAACCCGGCGAGCGAGGGCGTCGCCCGGGCCAGGCGGGCCGAGGCCCGGCGGCCGGCGGGGCCGGCGACGAGCCGGGAGTAGACCTGGGTGGCGTCGGCGTTGGCGACGACCACGTCGGCGCCGCGCACGGTCCCGTCGGCCAGCCGGACGCCGCTCGCCCGGCCGCCCCCGACGAGGACGTCGGTCACCTCGACCCCCGTCTCGACGCTGCCACCGAGCGCCTCGACCCGCTCGGCGAGCACGGTCGCGATCCGTCCCAGCCCGCCGGGGACGTACCAGGACCCCCAGGTCTGCTCGGCGTACGGCACCGTCGCGAGCGCCGCCGGGGCGCGCCGCGGGTCCGAGCCGGTGTACGTCGCGTACCGGTCGAGCAGGGCGACGAGCCGGGGGTCGGTGAGGTAGCGCCGCCCGAGCGCGCGCAGGCTGCGCCAGGGCGCGACGGTCGCGATGTCGGGCACCCGCCGCGACAGCCGCGCCATGTCACCGACGGTGATGGGCGAGAAGAGGAACGGGCCGTGGGTGACGTCCCAGATCCGCTCGGCGCGCTCCAGGAACGCCGTCCACTGGGCGCCGCGGCCCGGGCCGAGCGCGGCGTCGAGGGCGTCGGGGACGGCGGCGAGGTCGCCGGGCAGGTCGAGCAAGGTCCCGTCGGCGAAGCGGTAGCGGCAGGCGACGTCGAGCCGCTCGAGACCCAGCGCGTCGACCTCACCACCGGTCGCGGCGAGGAGCTCGGTGAGCACGTGCGGCATCGTCACCAGCGACGGGCCGGTGTCGAAGACGAAGCCGTCGCGCTCCAGCGTGCCGAGCTTGCCGCCCACGGCGTCGGCCTGCTCGAGCACCGTCACGCGGTGACCGGCAGCCTGCAGCCGCGCCGCCGCGGCGAGGCCGCCGACGCCCGCGCCGACGACCACCACGTCACGAGGCATGGACCGGTCGCCCCTTCCACGTCAGCGTGCCGCGCCGGCGCGCCACCAGCGACTCGGTGACGAGCGCGCCGAAGGCCAGCACCGACACCGGGTGCGCCAGCGAGTCGGCGACCCGCCCCCGGGTCCGTCGCGCCACCAGGGCCCGCGACAGCGTGCTCGCGGCCCAGCCGAGGGCGCCGACGCGGGAGCCGTTCAGCGCGGCCACGGCGGGGACGACGTGCGCCAGCCCCAGCAGCGCGGTCACCCCGACCGCTCCCGCGGGCGAGCCGAAGGCGGCCCAGAGCGACTTGGTGTACCCCTCGCGCAGCGCCCTCGCACCGTCGTACATGCGGCAGGCGGCGACGCCGCTGCCCTCGGCTACCACCCCGCGACCGCCGGCCCCCTTGAGCGCGCGGAGCAGCGCGACGTCCTCGACGACCTCGCCGGCCACGGCGGCGTGCCCGCCCGCGCCGGCGTACGCCGCGGCGTCGACGACCAGCAGCTGGCCGTTCGCGGCGACGAGGGAGGGCCGCGGGGAGGTCTCGGCGAGCCCCAGCGGGAGGGTGCTCATCCACGACCACTGCAGCAGCGGCTGCACCAGCCGCTCCAGCGGCCCGTCGGCCACCTGCCGGGGGTAGGGGCAGACCAGGTCGAGACCGGAGTCCCGCAGCAGCGCGACGGACGACGTCAGGGCCCACGGCGCGAGCCGCACGTCGGCGTCGAGGAACACCAGCACGTCGGCTCCCCCGGCCAGCGCGGCGCGGCCCAGCTGCTCGCAGGCCCACGGCTTGCCGAGCCAGCCGGCGGGCCGCGCGCGCCCGGTGAGCACCTGCACCCGCTCGTCGGCGGCGTACTCGCTGAGCAGCGCGGGCGTCGCGTCGGTGGAGCCGTCGTCGAGCACGAGCACCCGGACGTCACCGGGTCGGGGCCAGGCGTCGGCCGCCGCGAGGACGGCGGTGAGGCAGCCGGCGACGTGGGCGGCCTCGTCGCGCAGCGGCAGCAGGACGGCGAGCCGCTCCGGCGTCGGCACGGCCAACGGGTCCGGGGCGCGCAGGCGCCGCAGGTTGGCCAGCGTCAGCCCGAGCGAGGCCACGGCGAGGCCCGCGCCCAGTCGCACCAGGCCCCGGGCGGCACGCCTCACCCGACGTGCTCCGGCGCCGGGGTCGGCACCGGGCGGGCGCGCAGCCAGGTCAGCGCGAGCGGCACCGCCACGGCGCCCATCACGACGGCGCCCACCAGCGCGACCGGCGGTCGCCCGAAGAAGACGGCGTGCGCGAGCACGGAGGAGAAGTAGGTCCACAGGTAGACGGCGAACGGCACGGCGTCGCGGACGCCGTCCGGGCCGTCGCCGGGGTCGACGAGCCGGTCGAGGACGCCGACCATGAGGAACGACACGAGCAGCCAGCCCGCGAAGTTCGTCAGCGGGATGCCCTCGACGCCGGGCAGGCCCGGGGTCGGGTCGGCCCACGTCCAGTGGCCGAGGTCGACCATCTGGGGGTCGAGGAAGACGTCCCAGGCGGTGAGCGTCCAGGCGCCCAGCAGCGCGACCGCGAGCCGGGAGCCGGCCGCCGAGATGGCGGGCACGGTCCTGGACACCAGCCAGCGGGCGACGAGCAGCGCCGGCCACGCCATCATCGTCCAGGCCATCGGCACCAGGGCGGGCACGCCGAGGACCTCCCAGCCGAGCGTGCCGGAGTAGGCGTACTCGCCGAACGGGAAGCCCGTCCGCACGCCGACCGCCTCCGCGAGGAGACCCCCGCCCCCGGCGACGACGACGAGGACCGCCGCCGTCCGCGCACCGCGGGTCGCGAGGGCGTGGACGACGGCCGCCGCGGACAGCAGCACCACGCTGGCGGCGGTCAGGGCCAGGGTGCCGCCGTCGGTGAAGGGGAAGGCCATCTGCACACCCACGGCGCCGGCCGCCAGCACGGCGGCGAGGCGCACCCCGGCCCGGCCGGTCGTCTCGTCGGTCCGGGTGCTCACGGGGTCCCTCCTCGGTAGGTGCCGCTCAGGTCGGTGACGGCGAAGCGGGCGAACATCTCCTCGGCGTACCACCGAGCGGGATCGGTGCGGCGCACCACCTCACGGTGCGCGGCGCTGCGGTAGGCGAACCCGACGAGGGCGTCGGACGATTCCCACACCGAGAAGGTTCCCTGCAGGCCGACCGGCGACTCCCCGATCCCCACCGAGGCCCGCAGGCCCTCGGCGGTGCGCAGGTCGTCCGCGACGGGCGGGACGGCCCGGTGGAAGGACGGCGAGCGCAGCGTGCGCAGCCGGGCCCGGGTGATCGCGGCGACGGGCCCGCGCCACCGGCCGCCGTCCGCCTCGGTCGTCGGCGGGGGGTTCCCGGCGAACGGCTGCACGCCGGACCACAGCCCGCGGCTGGTCAACGGGGTCAGGGACACGACGAGCTCCTCGGTGGCGGCCGCCTGCCAGGAGCGGACGACGCGCGAGGCGGCGAAGTCGGCGCGGGTGGCCTCGTCGGCCCACACCGTGAGCAGGGCCCAGTGGTGCGGGTCGGCGTCGCGGGGCGAGAACGTGTCGCCCGACCCGGTGCCGAGCAGCTTGGCGAAGCGGAGCCCGGGGGTGCCGCGCAGCGACCGCCGTCCCCGGGCCATGCGACCCAGGGCCGGCAGGACCGCGTCGGTGCCCCACAGCCGCAGCTCGGCGTACGACCCGCCGCCCTCCCACCGGCTCATGCCGCGGGCCCCACGTCGGGGAGCGGGGTGCCCCGGACCGCCCGCTCCTCCAGCGCGGTCGTGCTCGCCCAGCCGACGAGGAGGACGAGGTGCAGCATGCACAGCCACAGGCCCACCGCGACGACGCCACCCACGACGCCGAGGCCGCCGAAGGGGATGCCGACGTCGACGGGGATGGCCAGGAACAGCTGGAAGCCGTAGAGGAAGCCCACGAGGAACGCGCTCGTCGAGAGCCCCCCGAGCAGGGCGACCCACCAGCGGGGCTCGCCCGGGAAGACGTGCTTGAGGCACCAGGTCAGCGGCACCGCCATCAGCAGCCAGACCACGTGGAACCCCACGACCACCCTCACCGTCAGCGCGACCGCGCCGCCGCCCCCGCCCTCGGGCGTGAGGGGCACCAGCCACTCGCCGACGGCGAAGAAGAGGAAGGCGATCGGCGGCAGGGCGGCGAGGAGCACCATCACCTGGGCACGCGCCCGCCAGCCCGTGAACCGCTCGGTGCGGGGCCGCAGCGCCAGCCCGGCGCGGCGGAGCCCCTCGCCGTAGAAGGACGCGGGGAACAGCACGACGAGGGCACCCACCACGCCGAGGTCCGTGCCGGCGCGCACCAGCTCCTCGTACGGCACCCGCGCGCCCATGTCGGGCGGCACGAGGAGCCGCAGGGCGAGGAGCCGCTGCTCGGCGTCGTCGACGCCCCACCACCAGGTCGTCGTCCACACCAGCAGCAGCAGCCAGGGCACCAGCGCTATCCCGGAGAAGAACGTCATCCCGGCGGCGGCGGGACCCAGCTCGGGGCCGACGAGGATGCGGCGGGCGCCGACCGCGAGACCTCGGACCTCGGTCGCGTAGGCGGACATCACGGACAGCCGTGGGGCCCTCATCGGCCACCGCGCAAGGATGGGGCCGTGGAGCGCCTGACGTACATCGCGATGATCGTGTTCGTCCTCGTGGCGACGCTCCCGCTGGAGGTGCTGCTGCGCACCCGGGTGTACGCCCGGCTCAGGCGGCTCGCGCTCGTGGTCGTGTGCGTGGGGGTGCCGTTCGTGCTCTGGGACCTCGCCGCCACCGCGGCCGGGCACTGGCGCTTCGACCACGACCAGACCCTCGGCCTCGACCTGCCCGGGGGTCTGCCCCTGGAGGAGTGGCTGTTCTTCCTCGTCGTCCCGCTCGCGTCGGTCATGACCCTCGAGGCGGTGCGGTCGATGCGGCCGTGGCCGGTCGGCGACGAGCAGGCCGCCGGACGGGCCGCCGGGGGAAGCCGGGAGGCGTCGTGACCCACACGGAAGCCTCCCTCCTCGGCATCGCCGTCACCATCGTGCTGGACCTCTGGGTGCTTCGTACCCGACTGCTGACCCGACGGGTGTTCTGGGTCTCCTACGCCATCGTGCTGTTCTTCCAGCTGATCACCAACGAGTGGCTCACCTCGCGGGGCGTGTTCCTCTACGACCCGGACGCGATCCTCGGCTGGCGCATCGGGCACGCGCCGATCGAGGACTTCCTCTTCGGGTTCAGTCTGGTCGCCCAGTCCATGATCTGGTGGGTCTGGTGGGGGCGGCGTGGCGTGCAGGCCGAGGTGCCCCCGGGTCCCCGTCCGGAGCTCAGGCGTCTCGCCACGCGCAGAGACCGATGAGCGCGGCCAGGCGCTCGGCGTGCTCCTCCGCGACGTCGAGGGTCGAGGTCAGGGTCAGCGCGCGGGTGGCGAGGGTCGTGATCCGGTCCTCGACCTCGCTGGCCGCGCCGGTCGCCACGAGCACCTCCTGGACGGCGGCCAGGCCGTCGGGGGTCAGGTCGGGGTCGCCCACCGCGGCGTCCAGGACCTCGCGCTGGGCGGGGGTGGCGCGGTCGGTCGCGACCGCGACGAGCACCGTCCGCTTGCCCTCGCGCACGTCGTCGAGCACCGGCTTGCCCGTCACCGTCGGGTCCCCGAGCACCCCGAGGACGTCGTCGCGCAGCTGGAACGCCTCGCCCGCGGCGAGCCCGATGTCGCTGAACGCCGCCAGCAGCGGCGCCGGCGCCCCGGCCAGGCGGGCGCCGAGCAGCAGCGGCTGCTGCACCGTGTACGCCGCGGACTTGTAGCGCAGCACCCGCCGCGCGTACGACGGCGACACCGCGGCGCGCGTGTGGCCCAGGACGTCGAGGTACTGGCCCGCGAGGGTCTCGTCGCGCATCCGCGACCAGGCGGTGCGGACCTCGCCGGCCCGGACCGCGTCGGCGGACGCGACCCCGGCGGCGAGCAGGTCGTCGGACCAGGTGAGGCACAGGTCCCCCGCCAGCACGGCCATCGACGTCCCGAAGTGCTCGGGGTCGCCGAGCCCGTCGGCCTCGAGGTGGCCGTCGCCGAAGCGCCGGTGGACGGTCGGCTCCCCGCGGCGGGTGACGCTGCGGTCCATCAGGTCGTCGTGCACGAGGGCCGCGAGGTGGAACATCTCGAGCGCGGCCCCGACCTCGACGTCCCCCGGCACCGGCCCGCCGGCGACCGAGCGCGCGCCGAGGAGGGCGAACGTGGCCCGCAGCCGCTTGCCGCCGCGGCCCGCGGCGACCAGGGCGTCGACCATGGGCGACAGCTCGGGCGACACCTCGAGCAGCGTGCGGCCGCGGCGCTCGAGGTCCCGGCGCAGCAACCGGTCGACCGCTCGGGCGTCGACCGTGGCGTCGGCGTGCGCGGACGACGGCGCGGACGACGGCGCACCGACGACCGCCGGGTGCTCCGGCGGTGGGTCGGTCAGCGGACCCGCGGTCGCGTGGGTGGTCGTGGCAGCACCCTCCGTGCGGCTCAGCAGCCGGTGGTCCCCGACCGACCCGGTGTGTCACCGGGTCAACAACGAGTACCCGACTCCGCCGCGGACATGCCCCTCCCGGCGCGACCAGCCCCCGCGGCGGGAGGCCGGCGGGGCGTCACCGCTCGGCGCCGAACCGCCGCAGGACGAGCAGACCCACCAGCCCGACGGCGGCGAGCAGGCCGCCGGGCAGCGCGGTCCGTGCCGCGTCGGGCGCCGGGGCGTCGTCGACGACGGTGAGGTCGGCGGCCACCGGCTCGTCGGCGTCCACGCCGTCCCGCTCGCGCTCCTGCTCCGCGGTGCCCCGCACGGGGCGGCCCTCGCCGAGGGTCCGCTCGACGGCGGCCACCTCACGCGCGGACGCCGGGGCGGTGCCGTTGCAGGACGTCGCCCGCAGCGTCCGGGCGTCGTCGGTGAGGAAGAACAGGTACTCCTCGCCGCGGGGCACGCGCCCCAGCCCGCAGGCGGACGTCGCGGCGGCGGTCGTGACCTCGATGGTGGGGTCGGGCAGCGCGCCGGCGTACACCCGGTCGACGTCGACGACCAGCGTGACGGTGCCGAACTGGCTCGGGCCCTGCTGACCACGCCGGGTCTGCCGGCCCTGCGGGTCGCGCTGGCCGGTGACCACACCGCTCACCACCAGGTCCGCCGCCCCGGCCTGCTGTGCCACCCCCTGCTGGACGCAGCGGCAGGCCTGGGCGGGCGCCGCGCCGAGGACGACGACCGAGCAGGCCGCCACCAGGGTCGTCAGGAGCGCCGCCAGGGCACGGGTCACCACGTCGTCGCGCCTCCTCCGCTCGCCGGTCCGCCCACCCATTCTGACGGGTCGCGGGTGGCGGCGGTTCCGCGTCGCCCGCTCAGGCCCCCAGGCCGAAGATCCCGGCCAGCACCTCGGCGACGCCGTCCTCGTCGTGGGGACCGGCCAGACCGCCGGCGACCGCGCGCGCGGTCGGGTGCGCGTCCGCCATGGCGTAGGAGCGTCCCGCCCACGCCAGCAGCGGCACGTCGTTGGGCATGTCGCCGAACGCCACGACCTCGTCGGCGGCCACACCGAGGTCGGCGCACAGCAGCGCGAGGGTGGTGGCCTTGGTGACGCCGTCCGCGCTGATCTCGACCAGCGCGCCCACCGAGGACCAGGTCACCGTCGCGAGGCCCGCACAGGCGCCCTCGACGGCCCGCCAGAACGTCTCGGGGTCCGCGTCGGGGTGGCGGACCAGCACCTTCACCACGTCCGGGCCGTCGAGCAGCTCGGGCAGGGCGCCGACGGCGGTGGGCCGGAAGCGCTCCGGGTCCTTCACGAAGTCCGGCTCGTGGGCCATCCCGTCCAGCCGCTCGACGGCGAACCGGGCGTGGGGCTCGACGGCGCGGACCGCGTCCGCGATGGCCAGGACCGTCGCCGCCGCCACCGGACGGGTGTCGCGGACGACGTGGCGCGCGACGTCGTACACGACGGCGCCGTTGCTGCAGATCGCGAGGCCGACGTCGCCCACCTCCTCCCACAGCGTCTCCATCCACCGCACGGGGCGGCCGGTGACGAAGACGGTGGGCACGCCGAGGTCCTCGAGAGCCTTCAGCACCTCGCGGGTGCGGGGCGTGACGCGCCCCTGGGCGTCGAGCAGGGTCCCGTCCAGGTCGGTCGCCACCAGCCGCGGCAGCGGCGGGGGCGGGGGCGCGGACACCCGCACACCGTAGAGTGCGTGCCCGTGATGGCCCTGCCAGCCCGTGGCTTCGTGTGGCTCTCGGCGCCGAAGTGTGCCTCGACGGCCGTCGAGGAGGCGCTCGACATCCACTCGGCCGTCGTGCTGCGCCACGAGTTCAAGCACCTCAACTACACCGGCTTCACCAAGCGGATCGAGCCGATGCTGCTCGCCTTCGGCCACCAGCGGTCGTCGTACGAGGTCGTCTGCCTCTTCCGCGAGCCCGTCAGCTGGCTGGAGAGCTGGTGGCGCTACCGCGCCCGCCCCGAGATCCTCGAGACCGCGAAGGCGCACAACTACACGGGCGACATGAGCTTCGACGAGTTCGTGACCCGCTACGTCGACCGCCACCCGAGCCTCAAGGGCATCGGGCGGCCGGCGCGCTTCTGCTCCTACGAGGGCCAGGTCGTCGGCGTCGACCGGCTCCTGCGCTACGAGTCCACCGACGTGTGGCAGCGCTACCTGACCTCCCACGTCGGCGTCGACCTCGGCTTCCGGCGGGCCAACGTGTCCGAGCGCCGCCCGGAGCCGCTGGACCCGGGCCTGCGCCGGCGGGCCGAGGAGTTCTTCGCGCCGGAGTACGACCTCTACGCGCGCCTCGGGGCGACCGGTGACTGGGTGCCCCCGCGCGACCACGCGCTGGCGCTGTAGACCCTGGGGCGGGCTAGAACCAGCGGGTGATCTCCTGTGCGGCGCCGTCGTCGTCGACGGTGCCGGTGGTGGCGTCGGCGGCCTCGCGGACCACCTCGACGGCCTGTCCCATCGCCACGCCGCGACCGGCCCACCCGAGCATCTCGATGTCGTTGCGCCCGTCGCCGATGGCGAGGACGTCGGACGACGACACGCCCAGCGCCTCGCAGACGTGAGACAGCCCGGAGGCCTTGTTCACCCCGACGGGCATGAGGTCGAGCCAGGCGGTCCAGCCGACGACGTACTGCGTGCCGGCGAGGCCCAGGTCCTGCGCGAGCTGCACGAAGTCGTCGACGGAGGCCTGCGGGTCGCGGATGATCACCCGGGTCACCGGCTCGCCGACCAGCTCGGCCACGTCGACGATGGTGTGCTCGCCGGTCAGCTCGCCGGGCGGGAACGGCCGGTTCATCCGGTAGCCCACGCCGCGCTCCTCGACCGCGACGATGGCCTCGGGGTGCCGCTCCAGCGCTGCCGCGACGGACTCGCGGGCGTCGAAGGTCTCCTCGTGCACGACCTCGACCGGCGGGTAGCGGAACACGACCGCCCCGTTGGCGGCGACGACCCACAGCGGCTCCGCGCCGGAGACGTGCAGCTCGAGCAGGTCGGCGACCCGTGTCATGTCGTACGGCGAGCGGCCGCTGGCCAGGACCACCTCGACGCCGGCGTCGACCACCCGGCGGACGGCGTTGCGCACGGCCGGGGCGATCTCCTCGACGCTCGCGCCGGGGCCCTCGTCGGAGTCGTCCCAGCGCAGCAGCGTGCCGTCGATGTCGAGCGCGACGAGCTTCGGCTGCCAGCCGCCGCCGGACGGCGTGGGGTCGGTCGTCATCGGGGCTCGAGCACCTCGCGGCCGCCGAGGTAGGGCTGCAGGGCCTTCGGGACCCGCACCGACCCGTCGGCCTGCTGGTGGGTCTCCAGCAGCGCGATGATCGGGCGGTTCGTCGAGCACAGCGTGCCGTTGAGCGTCGCCACCGGGCCGATGCCCTCGGCGTACCGCGCCCGGGTGTCGAGGCGTCGCGTCTGGAAGTCGGTGCAGTTCGACGTCGACGTCAGCTCCCGGAACCGCTCCTGGCTCGGCAGCCAGGCCTCGCAGTCGTACTTGCGGGTCGCCGACAGGCCGAGGTCGCCCGCGGCCACGTCGATGACGCGGTAGTGCAGCTCGAGCTTGTCCATGAACGTCTTCTCGTGCTCGAGCAGGCGGGCGTGCTCGGCCTCCGCCTGGTCGAGGGTGGTGAAGACGAACATCTCGACCTTGTCGAACCAGTGGGTCCGGAAGATCCCGCGGGTGTCCTTGCCGTGCGAGCCGGCCTCCTTGCGGAAGCACGGGCTGAACGCGGCGTACCGCAGCGGCAGGCGCTCGCCGTCCAGGATCTCGTCAGAGTGGTACGCCGCGAGCGGCACCTCGCTGGTGCCGACGAGGTAGAGGTCCTGGCCCTCGATCCGGTACACGTCGTCGGCGGCCTGGCCGAGGAAGCCGGTGCCCTCCATCGCGCGGGGCTTGACCAGCGACGGCGGGATCATCGGGGTGAAGCCGGTCTCGCGGGCCTGGTCCATGGCCATCGAGACCAGCGCCAGCTCGAGCTCGGCGCCCACGCCGGTCAGGTAGTAGAAGCGGCTGCCCGAGACCTTCGCGCCGCGCTCGACGTCGATGGCGCCGAGCATCGCGCCGAGCTCGACGTGGTCGCGCGGGGTGAAGTCGAACTCCGGCTTGTCGCCCCGGGTCTCGAGCAGCGCGAACTGCTCCTCCCCGCCGGCGGGGATGTCGGGGTGGGCCAGGTTCGGGATCGCGAGGACGGCGTCGCGCCACGCCTGCTCGGCCGCGCCCTGGGCGGCCTCGAGCCCCTTCACCTCGGCGGCGAGGGCGCGGGTGCGGGCCAGCAGCTCGGCCTTCTCGTCGCCCTGGGCCTTCGCGACCTGCTTGCCGAGCGACTTCTGCTCCGCACGGCGGGCCTCGTAGTCGGCGATCGCGCGGCGACGTGCCTCGTCGGCCGCGAGGGCGTCGTCCACCGGGGAGGACGAGAGGCCGCGCCTGGTCTGCGCCGTGCGCACCCGGTCCGGTTCCTCGCGAAGCACCCGTGGATCGATCATGCGGCAAGGCTAGACGTGGGCGTCGACGCGCCTCACGTCGATATCGGGCGGGACCCCGCCGAGCGGCATACTGGCGCCTCGTCGCCGGTCCTGGCCGGTGAGGTCGTGGGGGTGGTCGGAAGAGGGAGACGTCGAACGGTGCTGTCCATCTCACGTGGGTCCCGTGGCGCGAGGTTCGCGTGGGGCGTGGCCCTGCTGGCACTGCTCGGGCTCCTGTCGTACCTCGTCGTCTCGGACTTCCCGTCCCTCGGCGTCCTCGACGACCGCGGGCGTCCCGTGGAGGCGTGGGCCACCGACATCGGCTGGCTGCGCTCGGCGCTCGCCGTCGTCGAGGACCTGTTCGGGACCGTCGCGATGACGATGTACACGGTGCTGCTCGCCGTGGCGCTGATCGCGACCGGCCAGCGGCGCAGCGGCGTCCTCGTCGCCCTCGTCATGGGCGTGACGGCGGGCGCGACGACGCTGGTCAAGACCGCGGTCGGGCGCGACCGGCCGGTCTGGCAGGACACGGGCGACCTGCTGACGAACTTCGCGTTCCCGTCGGGTCACGCGTCGTCCATCACCGCGCTGGCGGGCCTGGTGCTGCTCGTCGTCCTGCTGCACGTGCGCTCCGTGGCCCTGCGCCGGCTCGTGGCCGTGACGGCGCCCCTGGCGATCGTGCTGGTGTGCCTCGACCGGGTGCTGCTCGGGCGCCACTACCCCTCCGACGTCGTCGGGGGCTTCCTGCTCGGCGGCGGCGTCCTGCTCGTGCTGTGGGCCGTCGTCAACCCACCGCCGACCTCCCGCGCCGTGGACGCGGCGCCGCTGCCGGAGGTGTTCGCCTCCGAGCGCCGGCTGGCCGTCGTCCTCAACCCGGTCAAGGTCGACGACGTGGCGCGCTTCTCCTCGACGCTCACCACGATGGCGGAGGCGGCCGGGTGGTCGGAGCCGACCTTCTACGAGACGACCGTGGAGGACCCGGGCACCGGCATGGCCGAGGCCGCCGCGGTGGCCGGCGCCGACCTGGTGATCGTCTGCGGCGGCGACGGCACGGTCCGCGAGGTGTGCGCCGAGCTCGCGGGCACCGGCATCCCGGTCGGGATCGTCCCCGCCGGCACCGGCAACCTGCTCGCCCGCAACCTCGGGATCCCGCTCGTGCTGCGCTCGGCGCTGGACGTGGCGCTCTCCGGCCAGGACCGCGCCATCGACCTCGGCACCGTCTCCGGGGACGGCATGGAGGACACCCACTTCATGGTCATGGCCGGCATGGGCTTCGACGCCGCGATCATGGAGGGCGTCAACGACGACTTCAAGCGCCGCGTCGGCTGGCTCGCGTACGTCGTGTCGGGCTTCAAGTCGATCATGTACCCCGCCGTCCGCGTCGAGGTCAGCGTCGACGGCGGCGAGTGGACCAAGCACCGCGCCCGCACGATCGTCGTCGGCAACGTCGGCTACCTGCAGGCGGGCATGCCGCTGCTGCCGGACGCCGCGATCGACGACGGCGTCCTGGACCTCGTCCTGCTGCACCCCCGCCGGCTGTTCTCCTGGATCCCGCTGGCGTGGCGCGTCATCGCCCGCCGTCCGCACACCGACGAGCTCGTCAACCGCATGGTCGGGCGGACCATCTCCATCCGCACCTCCACCGAGGCCCCCCGCCAGCTCGACGGCGACACCATCGGCCCCGGCCACGAGCTGCACCTGCGCTGCGAGCCCGGCCGCGTCCTGGTCCGGGTCCCCCGCTGAGGGGTCGGCGTGGGCGCGCGTGGGCGCGTCGGGCGCGCGAGTGAGCGGGGTCGAATCCCCACGAGAGCACGGTGACTTGTCACTCCACACGGCGAATTCGTCGTGTGAGGTGTCGATCAAGAACGTGCTCGTGATGATCCGACACCACGTCCCACGACCGCCGAACCACGGCGGCGGCGACCAGCGCGCTCAGGCGTCGGGCCGCGCGTGACCGACGGCCTCCTCCTCCTCGGGCGAGAGGGGCTGCTCGCAACGCCAGGAGGCGATGTTCTTGGCGTAGGTGCGGGACTCGGCGCGGCCGTGGATGCTCGTGAGGACGACGCCGTGGCCGTTGTCGTCGAGCAGGGCGACCGACCAGGACAGGTGGCCGCCCATATCGCCGAAGGCGTCGTAGCGGACGACGGCGAGGTGGCGCAGGGCGTCCTTCGACTCGCTGCGCAGGGCGGCGACCTCCTGCCGCAGCCCCCGGACGTCGGCGGGCAGGGGCTCGACGCCGGGCTCGGCGTCGGTGCGCTCGGCCTCGAGCCGGCGGACGGTGCCGGTCAGCGACGCGACGGCGGCGATCAGGCCCGCGAGGACGACGGCGACCACGACCGAGACGACGAGGGAGACCTCCACGCCGCGACCCTAGGGCCCCGCGGCCCCGCCGACGGCTCACCACGCCCGGGCCCCGGCGCCCGGACCCCTAGGCTGGCCCGATGAGCGAGCAGGACCAGGTGGCCCGGAGGGGCGCCGACAGCGAGGTCGGTCGACTGCGCACGGTGATGCTGCACCGTCCGGGGCCGGAGCTGAAGCGGCTGACCCCCCGCAACAACGACAAGCTGCTCTTCGACGGGCTGCCGTGGGTCTCGCGCGCCCAGGACGAGCACGACGCCTTCGCCCAGGCCCTGCGCGACCGCGACGTCGAGGTGCTCTACCTGACCGAGCTGCTGACCGAGACCCTCGAGTCGCGCGACGCCCGCAACCACGCGATCACCACCGCGCTGGCGGGCCTGCACCTCGGCGACACGCTGCGGTCCTACCTCGCCGAGGCGCTGCGCGACGAGTCGCCGTCCGAGCTGATGACGTCCCTGACCGCGGGCATCCGCAACGACGAGGTCCGAGGCGGCCACGGGCTGGTGACCAGCCTGCTCGCGCCCGACGACTTCCTCATCGACCCGTTGCCGAACCTGCTGTTCACGCGCGACTCCAGCGTGTGGGTGCGCGACCGCGTCGCCATCACGAGCCTGGCCATGCCCGCCCGCCGGCGCGAGACCCAGCTGACGGAGCTCATCTACACCGCCCACCCGCGCTTCGCCGGCACCCGCACCGTCCACGGCTGGCACCACGAGCACGTGGAGGGCGGCGACGTCCTGCTGCTCTCGCCCGGCGTCGTCGCCGTCGGCGTGGGTGAGCGGACGACGCCCGCGGGCGTCGAGCGCCTCGCCCGCCAGGTGTTCCACGCGGACCTGGCGCACACCGTCCTGGCGGTGCCGATCGCGCAGGAGCGGGCGACGATGCACCTCGACACCATCTGCACGATGGTCGACGTCGACAAGATGGTGGTCTACGCCAACGTCGCCGACAGCCTGGTCGCGCACACCGTCACCGCCGAGGGCGCGGGCGGCGCGACGGAGGCCGGGGCGGCCGACGTCCGCCTGCGCGTCGAGCAGCCCGAGCCGTTCCTCGTCGCCGCCGCGAAGGCCATGGGCATCGACACCCTCGAGCAGATCGATACCGGCCTCGACCCCGTCACCGCCGAGCGCGAGCAGTGGGACGACGGCAACAACACGCTGGCGGTCGCGCCGCGGGTCGCCATGGCCTACGAGCGCAACGACGAGACCAACGCCCGCCTAGAGGACGCCGGGATCGAGGTCGTCCGCATCGCCGGGTCCGAGCTGGGCTCCGGCCGCGGTGGCCCGCGCTGCATGAGCTGCCCGATCGAGCGCGAGCCCCTGCCGACGTCCTGACCCACGACCCGCCGGGCGTCACGCTGCTCACAGAATCGAGTGGACAGGCGTTCGGGCTGGGTACGATCAGCCCATGACCGGCTCGATCTTCGACAAGCTCTCCTCGGGTGACGCCAAGACCGTCAAGGGCGCGGGCACGCGCGTGACCGTCCCCGAGGGCTGGTCGCCGATCAACCAGGGCACCGGCTCCGACAAGGCGTACATCCTCCTCGAGGGTGAGGCGTCGGTCCGCAAGGGCGGCGAGGAGATCGCCCGCGTCGGGCCCGGGGCGGTCCTCGGCGAGATGTCCATCGTGAACCACACGCTGCGCACCGCCTCGGTCGTCAGCCTCACCGACCTCGTGCTGCTGCACTACACGCGCGAGAAGTTCGAGAAGCTGCTGAACGACGTCCCCGGCTTCCGCGCCGCCCTCGACGACCTGGCCCGCGAGCGCATCGGCGGCTGAGCGTGTCGGCCCCTGGGCCCACCGGGTCCGCCGGCGGCGTCGGCCCGCAGGACGTCGAGGCGCTGCTGCTCGGCGGCCCGCCGAGCCTGACCCGCGAGCAGGTCGCGGAGCAGGCCGGCGTCCCCCTGGAGCTCGCGACGGAGCTCTGGCGCCGACTCGGCTTCGCGCAGGTGGACGACGACGCCGTCGCCTTCACCGACCGTGACGTCGAGGCGCTGCGCCTGGCCCGCGAGCTGGTGGAGCTCGGCGTGCTCGGGGAGGACTCCCAGACCGCGCTGGTCCGGACCTGGGGGCGCAGCTTCGCCCGGCTCGCGGAGTGGCAGACGGCGCTCCTCGCCCACGTCGCGTCGACCGACGGGGCGGACGGCGACGACCCTGCCGCCCGCCTGGCCCGACTGACCGACGAGGTCCTCCCCCGCGTCGAGACGCTCCAGAACTACATCTGGCGCCGCCACCTCGCCAGCGCCTCCAGCGAGCTGCGCGAGGTGGCCACCGACACCGGTGACGACACCGCTCCGCTGTCCGTCGTCTTCGTCGACATCGTCGGCTACACCGCGACCAGCAAGCGCCTGGACTCCGCCGGGCTCGTCCGGTGGGTCGAGGCGTTCGAGGACGAGGTGGCCACCGCCGTCGCCGACCACGCGGACGCCGGCGCCCGGGTCATCAAGGGCATCGGCGACGAGGTGCTGCTCGTGGCCGACGACCCCGCCGCCGCGGGCGCGATCGCGCTGGGTCTCGTGGAGCGGGGCGAGGACGCCGACGACGACTTCCCCCGCGTCCGCGCCGGCCTGGCCCACGGACCCGTCGTCCAGCGCCTCGGCGACGTGTTCGGCCAGACGGTGAACCTGGCGGCGCGCGTCACCTCGGCCGCGCGCCCGGGCACCGTCCTGGTCGACCAGGGCGCGCACGACGTCCTCTGCGGCGACCACGGCGACTCCCCCGCCGCCCGCGAGGGCCGCTTCGCGCTGCGTCGGGTACGCCGCGCCTCCGTGAAGGACTACTCCGGCCTGCGGGTCTGGGCCCTGCGGCACGGCAGGGGCGACGCGGCCGACGGATCGCGCTGATCCCGGCGATCCCGGGCGGTCCCGGCGATACTGTGCGCGTGGGAGACACCTCGAGCACGACCCTGACCCGCGGCCACAACCTGGTGCTGTCCGACCTCGTCGGCGTGGACGACGGCGTGCGGGTCGCGGTGGGCTGGGAGCCCGTCACCGCGGGGAGCGGTCTCGACGTCCAGGCGGCCGCGCTGCTGGTGGGCGCCGAGGGCACGGTGCTCTCCGACGCGCACCTCGTCTTCTACAACCAGCGCACGAGCCCCGACGGCACGGTGGTGCTCGTCGACGAGCCGATCGACGAGGCTCCGGGCGCCGACCGTCAGGTGCTGACCCTCGACCTGGCCCACCTCGAGGACGGCGTGGAGCGGGTCCTGGTCGTGGTCTCGGTCTACGAGGCCGAGGAGCGCGAGCAGACGCTCGCCGACGCGACCGGCGTGTTCGCCCGGGTGCTCTCGGCCGAGGGCACGGAGGTGGTGCGCTACGACCTGGACGTGGAGACGTCGATCCAGACCGCGGTGTCGCTCCTCGAGGTCTACCGTGCCGGCGACGACTGGAAGGTCATGGCCGTGGGCCAGAGCTGGGCCTCGGGGCTGCGGGGCGTGGCCACCGACTTCGGCGTCCACGTCTAGACGGACGTCAGGGACGTGGATGCCCGGCCGCTGCTGACGGGGGAGGCAACAGCGGCCGGGCTTGTTGAAAGTTAGTCGATAAGAGGCCCGGAGACCACACCGGGTGCCCGGAAAACGCAGGATCACGGTGTGGGGTCGATCACCCGGTCGGGGCCGTGCCCTCGGGCAGCGCGACCGGTCCGGGGCGGGTGGTGGCAGACCGCCTCGAGGTTGATGCCCAGCGGGTCGCGGACGAAGCCGCCGTAGTAGTCGGCGTGGTACTCCGGGTGGACGGCGGGCGGCAGGATCTCGTCGGCCCCGGCGGCGAGCGCCGCGGCGTGGAACACCTCGGCCTCCTCGCGCGTGTCCGCCGTCAGTGCGAGGTGGACGTCGTCCCCGACCCGGCCGCCGGCCACGAACCACAGCCAGGGCTTGACCCCCGCCGTGCCGAAGCCGTGCATGGCCGGGGCGTCCCCGGCGGGGACCTCGAGGATCGTCACGATGCCGATCGAGGCAAGGACGGGCGTGTAGAAGGCGACGGCCGCCCCGAGGTGGGCACGGTCAGGTTGAGGTGGTCGATCCGGGAGCCGGAGCGGTCGAGGGACGTCCCTGTGGTGGTCATGGACCCAGGGTCCGGGAGGAAGAGGTCGCCCGGTGACCGCTTCTCGGCGCACGATGGCGGCGTGGCCGTCACCTCCACCCGCCTGCTCACGCTGCTGTCCCTGTTGTCAGCGCGCACCCGCTGGCCCGGCGCGGAGCTCGCGGCGCGGCTCGAGGTCGGCCCGCGCACGCTGCGCCGGGACGTCCAGGCGCTCCGCGACCTGGGGTACGAGGTGGTCGCCCTCAAGGGGCCGGACGGTGGCTACCGCCTGGGCGCCGGGGGCTCGCTGCCGCCCCTCCTGCTCGACGAGGACCAGGCGGTGGCGGTCGCCCTCGCGCTGCGGACCTCACCGACCGCGCTGTCGGGGACGGAGGACGTCGCCGCGCGGGCGCTGACCGGGCTCCTGCGCGTGATGCCGGCCCACCTGCGCGCGGCCGTCGAGGACCTGGACATCACCCCCGTCGCCAACCCGTGGGCCTTCCTCGCCCCGCCCGGCGACAGCGTCGTCCTCCGCCGCGTCGGCGCCGCCGTCCGCCGTCGTCGGGCGCTGCGGGTCGAGGTCCTCGCGGCGGACGGGCGGCGTCCGGCGCCCACCGACGACGACTTCGTCGCGCCGAGGGAGGTGTGGCCCCACCACCTCGTGACCTGGGCGGGCCGCTGGTACCTCGTCGCCCACGACCCCGCCGACCGCACGTGGCCCGTGCTGCGGCTCGATCGCCTGCACGTGCTGGCCGGCGAGGGACCCGTCTTCGAGCGCTTGGGCCTGCCGGGCCGCGACGCGGCCGCCCACGTGTCGGGGGCGGTGTCCCGGGGTGACGAGCCGGTGGGGTGGCCGTGCGTGGGCGAGGTCCTCCTCGACCTGCCGGCCCGCACCGTCGCGCCGTGGCTGCCCGGCGGCGCCTCGGTCGAGCCGGCCGGGCGGCGCCGCAGCCGGGTGCGGCTGGGGGCGTGGTCGTGGGCCGGGGTCGCCGGGCTCCTGGCGACCTTCGACGCCGACCTCGAGGTGGTCGGTCCCCCGGAGCTCGGCGAGGCCGTCGTCCGGCTCGGCCGGCGCGCCGAGCGGGCCGTCAGCGGATCGTGACCTGTCGGTTCGCGAGGCCGTTGCGGGCGGCACGCTCCGCGCTCGAGAGCGACCCGGTGGCCGCCAGCGCGTCGGTCAGCGCGGCGTCGAACCGCTCGGCCGGGCCCTGGACGGCGTCGGCGCCGGTGCCGACCTCGAGGTCCCACACCGGACAGAGGACGCCGTGGCTGCGGAACATGCCGACCAGCCGCGAGTCGTCGGTGAGGCGGCTCGCGTCGGCGGCGTGCAGGCGGGCCAGGGCGTCGAGCAGCCGGTCCTCGGGCTCGGGGCGCACCCAGCGCAGGTGCTCCTTGGTCGAGACGTCGCACCAGTACGCCGCTCCGAGCCCGTCGAGGCGCACCGTCGGGACGGCGGCCGAGTCGGCCTGGCTCAGGGCCTCGCCCATCGCCGCGCGGGTCTCCTCGTCGAGGTCGTCGGCCCAGAAGCCGAACCCGTCGTGGACGGTGACGTCGAGCGGCTCGTCGACCACGAGGTCCTGCAGGCGGGGCCCGGCGCCGGGGCCGGTGGTGACCACGACGGCCTCGCCCGCCGGGGCGGCGAGCGCCCGCTCGAGGACGGCGGCGAGGTCGCGCGACGGGTCACCGTACGCGTGCTGGACCTGCAGGCCGAGCCAGACGGTGCCGTCCTCGCGGACGAGCGCGGGCGTGGCTCCAGGCAGCAGGGTGCACAGGCGGACGGCGCGGCCCTCGGGGTTCTCGACGTCGTCCCTCAGCGTCAGCGGGGCGGTCGCGGCGGGGACGAGCTCCTTCAGCGCGACGAGGTCGCACTCCATCGTCAGGCCGGCGAAGGGGCGGGCGACGTACGCTGTCGCGCCGCCGTCGGCGCCGCCGTGGCAGTTCTTGTAGCGCTTGCCGGAGCCGCAGGGGCAGGGCTGGCGGGGTCCGACCTGGCCCTCGCCGCTCGCGGCGGCAGCGCTGCCGGGGGTCTCGGGACGGGTGCGGGACTTCTTCGCCATGGGCGCCAAGTTAGCCGTCGACCAGGGACCTCACGAACGCCGGCCGGTCTGTGATGTAGGCCGTGACCCCGAGGGAGCGGCACAGCTCGACGTCCGCCGCCGTGTTGACCGTCCACACGTGGATCTCGCGGCCGGCCTCGACGAGGCGGCGGCCGAGGCCCGGGTGGTCGCGGAGGTGCTCGACGCCGGGGCCGATGATCCAGTCGTCGCCGACGACCTGCCGCAGGAGCGGCCAGTAGTGGGCGTGGTCGATCAGCATCACCACCGGCACCCGCGGCGCGAGGCGGCGGACGCGCTGCATCGCGACGTACGAGAAGCTCATGACGCGCGCCGGGGAGCCCTCGCGGTCCCAGCCGAAGTCCCGCAGCAGCTCGACCACGCGGCGCTCGACCAGCCCGGCGTACCGCGTGGGGTGCTTGGTCTCGATGGCGAGCTCCACGCGACGCCCGGACGGCGCGCGGTGGTCGGCGACGCACTCCATGAGCCGGCGCAGGGTGAGGACCCTGTCGTTGTGCTCGTCGCGCTCCGGCGCCTCGTCGTCGAGGTCGGCCCATGGCCGGTTCAGGGCCGTCACGTCGACGTCGTCCAGCTGCTCGAGGGTCATCGTGGAGATCAGCTGCGGCCCGGAGGTGTCCCGGCCCGCCGAGCGGTCGTGGACGCAGACGAGGTGCCCGTCGGCGGTGAGCCGCACGTCGCACTCCAGGGCGTCGGCGCCGTCGTCCAGCGCCTTGAGGTACCCGCCGAGGGTGTGCTCCGCGACCGAGTCCCCGGTCCCCCGGTGGGAGACGACCTGCGGTCTCATGCTCAGCGATCCTGCCCCATGGCGCGACCGGGGTACCACTGCGACGTGCGCGAGTTCGACTACTCCCTCGACTACGACTCCCTGGACCTGCGCGAGCACCCCGAGCTGTACTCGGTCGGCCGCGGCGAGCAGGGGGTGCTGCGGGTGCAGCCCTACAAGTCCGAGCTGCTGCCCCTGTGGCGCTTCGCGACCGCCGACGCCGCCCGCGAGTCGTCCGAGGCGATCACCGAGCGCTTCCACGCCTACCTCGCCGACGACGACTTCGTCGGCGCCGACATGGCGCGCAAGTTCCTCCAGATGGGCTACACGCGCTCACGCCGCTACGCGAACCACCGGGGCGGGAAGAAGTACGACGGTCCGGTGCCCGACGACAAGAAGGGCGTCAGCGGGGCCCACGGCCGGTCGGCGAAGCCGCGCCTGGACGCCGAGGAGCAGGACCCGGAGAAGGTGGCGGCCGCGCGGATCTTCAAGGCCGCGTGGCGCGCGGCGGCCGACGACCCGACGTACCAGCGGATGAAGAAGCGGCACCGCGACACCCACGAGAACGTCTGAGCCCCTCCGTCCGCCTCGCCCCGGCTCCTAGGATGACGACGTGCCCGAGCTGCCCGAGGTGGAGGCGCTGGCCCTCGACCTGCGGGGCCGGCTCGCCGGACGTGCGATCACGAAGCTGCACATCGCGGCGTTCAGCGCCCTGAAGACCTACGACCCGCCCGCCTCCGCGCTCGACGGGACGCTCGTCGAGGACGTCACCCGCCACGGCAAGTTCCTCGACATCCAGGCCTCCGGCCTCCACCTCGTGATGCACCTCGCCCGCGCCGGGTGGGTGCGCTGGCGCGACGAGGTGCCGACCCTGCCGCCGCGGCCGAGCAACAAGTCGCCGATGGCGGCGCGCGTCGTCCTGGACACCCCCGAGGGCCAGGAGGCGCCGTCCGGCCTCGACATCACCGAGGCGGGGACCCGCAAGTCGCTGGCGCTGTACGTCGTCCGCGACCCCGCGGAGGTCGAGGGCATCGCGCGCCTCGGCCCGGACCCGCTCGCCGACGAGTTCACCATCGACGTCCTGCGGCGCATCCTCACCGACGCCGGTCGCGCCCAGATCAA
This sequence comes from Nocardioides sp. CFH 31398, assembly GCF_022436705.1. Classification (GTDB taxonomy): domain Bacteria; phylum Actinomycetota; class Actinomycetes; order Propionibacteriales; family Nocardioidaceae; genus Nocardioides. The sequence continues at coordinate 257,360 of NZ_JAKUHT010000003.1, forward strand.
GGGCGTGCTGCGCTACCAGAGCACCATCGCCGGCATCGGCAACGCCTACTCCGACGAGCTGCTGCACGCCGCCCGGATGTCGCCCTTCAAGCCCGCCAGCTCCCTGAGCGAGACCGAGGTGGAGACGCTGTACGCCGCGATCCGCGACGTCCTCGGCGCCGCCGTCGCCCGCGCCAGCGGCAAGCCCGCCGCGGACCTGAAGGGCGAGAAGAAGGCGAACATGGCCGTCCACGGCCGCACCGGCGAGACCTGTCCGGTGTGCGGGGACACCGTGCGCGAGGTCAGCTTCGCGGACTCGAGCCTGCAGTACTGCCCCACCTGCCAGACCGGCGGCAAGCCCCTCGCCGACCGGCGCATGTCGCGGCTGCTGAAGTAGCCCGCCGCCCCGGCCCCGCAGCCCGGGGTGCTCAGTGCGCCCCGAGCCGCCCGGTGAGGCGGTCGTGGCGCTCGGCGCTGGGGCCGGAGAGGCCGACGATCCGGACGTCGTGGCCGCGGCGGGCGTACTTGGTGGTGATCGCGTCGAGCGAGGCGACGGTGGAGGCGTCCCAGACGTGGGCGTCGGCGAGGTCGATGCGAACCCGCTCGGGGTCGCCGACGTAGTCGAACTGGGTCACGAGGTCGGCGGAGGAGGCGAAGAACAGCTCGCCGGTGACGCGGTACACCGCGACCGGCTCGCCGTCCGGGTCGGTCACCAGGGACCGCTCGGTGCCGGCCACGTGGGCCACGCGGCGGGCGAAGAGGGTCATCGCCACGAGCACCCCGACACCCACGCCGATCGCGAGGTTGTGGGTGGTGACGGTGACGACGACCGTCGAGAGCATCACGAGCGTCTCCGAGCGGGGCATCCGGCGCAGCGTCGCCGGGCGGACCGAGTGCCAGTCGAAGGTGCCGACCGAGACCATGACCATCACGGCGACCAGCGCGGCCATCGGGATGGTCGCGACGACGTCGCCGAAGCCGACCACGAGCACGAGCAGGAAGACGCCGGCGAGGAAGGTCGAGACCCGGCTGCGGGCGCCCGAGACCCTCACGTTGATCATCGTCTGGCCGATCATCGCGCAGCCGCCCATGCCCCCGGTGAACCCGGTGACGAGGTTCGCGACGCCCTGGCCCCACGACTCGCGGGTCTTCGACGAGGGCGTGTCGGTGATGTCGTCGACCAGCTTCGCGGTCATCAGCGACTCCAGGAGGCCCACGACCGCCATGGCCAGGGCGTACGGCGCGATGATCCGCAGCGTCTCGAGCGTGAGCGGGACGTCCGGGACGACGAGCGAGGGCAGCGAGTCCGGCAGACGGCCCTCGTCGCCGACGTCCGGCACGGTCAGCGCGCCCAGCACCGTGAAGCCGGTGAGGGCCACGATCGCCACGAGCGGCGCCGGGACGACGGTCGTCACCCGCGGCAGGCCGACGATGATCGCGATGCCGACGGCGACCATCGGGTAGACGATCCACGGCACGTCGACGAGGTAGGGCACCTGCGCCATGAAGATCAGGATCGCGAGGGCGTTGACGAAGCCGACCATGACCGAGCGGGGCACGAACCGCATCAGCCGGCCGAACCCCGCGAGGCCGAGGGCGACCTGGATCGCCCCGCCGAGGATCACCGTGGCGATCAGGTAGTCGAGCCCGTGGTCGGTCACGACCGGCGCCACGACCAGCGCGATCGCTCCCGTCGCCGCCGAGATCATGGCCGGCCGGCCGCCCAGGAACGCGATCGACACCGCCATCGTGAACGACGCGAACAGCCCCACCCGGGGGTCGACGCCCGCGATGATCGAGAACGAGATGGCCTCGGGGATCAGCGCCAGCGCGACGACGAGACCGGCGAGCACCTCGGTGCGCAGCAGGCGCGGCGAGCGGAGGACGTCGCGGACCGTGGGGGACGTGGTGGTGGCGGCGGTGGGCACGAGGCGCAAACCTACCCTTACGTAAGGGTAGAGTCTGAATCGCCGGTCGCGGGAGGATGAGCCCGTGATGCACATCGGCGAGGTGGCGGCGCGGACGGAACTGTCCCTGCGCAGCCTGCGCCACTGGGAGGAGGTCGGCCTCCTCCGGCCCTCGGGACGGACCGACGGCGGGTTCCGCCTCTACACCGAGGACGACGTCGAGAAGATTCTCGTCATCCGCCGCATGAAGCCGCTCGGGTTCAGCCTCGACGCCATGAGGGCCGTCATGGACGACATCGAGGTGCTGCGCGGGCAGGACGCGGACGACGCCGTCCGCACCGCCGCCCGCGCCCGTCTGCGCGAGGTCGCCGTCGAGGCCGAGGACCGGCGCACGGCGCTCGCGCGCCAGCTCGACATGGCCGACGAGTTCCTCGAGCTGCTGGGCCGGCAGACGCGCTGAGGCTGAGCAGCGGTGGTCGAGGTGCGAACGCAGTGAGCCTCGAGACCCGGTGACAGGCCGGTGCGGACCTCTCCGGGTCTCGAGGCTCGGCCCCGGCGGGCCTCGCACCTCAACCGCCGATCTGCTCCAGCTCCTCGATCTCCGCGGTCTGCGCGTCGACGACGTCGCCGGCGAGCTCGACGGCGGGGCGGTACATGCCCTCGGCCTCCTCGGTCTCCGCCATCGCGATCGCGCCCTCGTGGTGGCCGATCATCGCCTCGACCCACAGCGACGCGAACTCGTCGTCGGGGGCCTCCTCGAGGGTCTCGAGCTGGTCGGCGGTGAGCATGCCCTCCATCGAGTGGCCCTCGTCGTCCATCTCCCGCATCGCGTCGGTGGCGGACCCGCCGCCGTGGCCGGCGTTGGAGTGGTCGCGGACCGTTTCGGGGACCTCCTCGTCCCAGTCGCCCAGCCAGTCGGCCATCGTCTCGATCTCGGGTGCCTGCTCGGCGCGGATCTGCTCGGCGATCCGGGTCAGCCCGGGGTCGAGGTCGCGGCCCACGGTCAGGTCGACGAGGGTCAGCGCCTGCGCGTGGTGCGGGATCATGTCCTGCGCGAACGTGACGTCGGCGTCGTTGTGGTCGGTGTCGGACAGCGTCTGCTCGGACGCCGTCGAGTCGTCCGCGCCGCAGCCGGCGAGCAGGCCGGCCAGCAGGGCGGTGGTCAGGGCGGTCGCGGGCAGGGCGGCGCCGGCGAGGGGGGTGCGCATCAGGGGTCTCCAGAGGGGTCGTCGGGTGCGTCGGGGGTCGGCGTCGGGCCGACCCCTCAGCACCGGACGACGGCCCAGGCGAGGGCGGGGGGTGGTCGTCCGTCGACGACGAGCACCGGCAGCACACGACCGCCGGGCGGGGGCCGCGGCAGGGTCAGCCCTCGCCGCAGACCACCGCGCAGCCGCGGCAGCAGCAGCAGGGCGCCGGCGACCACCAGGAGGAACAGGCAGGCCATCGCCATCCCGTCCGCCGGGACCCCGGTGTCCTGGTGACCGGTCGTGCCGTGGGTCGCGACCGCGGCGTGGTCGCCGTCCGTCCCGCCGACGTGGGCGCCCGCGTGGACGGCGTCCGTGCCGTGCCCGCCGTGGGCGGTCCCGTGCAGGCCGAGAGTGTGCATGCCGAGCAGGCCGCCCACGAGGACGGCCACGAGGAGTGCTCCCAGGAGTCGGAGCACGACGGCCCTGCTCACCCTCCCGATCCTACGAGCCGCCCGAGGCCGGGGCAGGATGGCCGCATGCACCCGCCCGTGCCGTCCGTGTCGATCGACGCCGTCCCCGACCCCGTGCCCACCGACCTCACGGTCCTCGACGTCCGCGAGGACGACGAGTGGGAGGCCGGTCACGTCGAGGGCGCCGTGCACCTGCCGCTCTCACAGCTGGGCCAGCGCACCGACGAGGTCCCCGACGGCCAGCTGCTGGTGGTGTGCAAGGTCGGCGGCCGCTCCGCCCGGGTGGTGGCGTGGCTGACCTCGCAGGGCCGCGACGCCGTGAACCTCGACGGCGGCATGCTCGACTGGCAGGCCGCCGGCCGCCCGATGGTCTCCGAGACCGGCTCGCCCGCGCAGGTGGTGTGAGCGCACCCGCGCCCGCCCGCGGCGGCGTCCGGGTCGTCGCCCGCGACGCGCGGTTCCAGCAGTGGCAGGCGCTGCTCGGCTCCCGGCGCAAGCGGCACCGGGCCGGCGCGATGCTCGTCGGCGGCGTCCGGCCCGTCTCGCTGGCGCTCGAGCACGGCTGGAAGGTGCGCGAGCTGCTGCTGACCGAGGAGCGGGCGCTCTCCCGCTGGGCGTACGCCGTCCTCGACGACCCGGCCGTCGCCGCCGCGCCGGTCCACGCGGTGACGCCCGACCTCATGGCCGAGCTCGGCGAGAAGGACGAGGACGTCCCCGAGCTGCTGGCCGTGGTCGGACTCCCGGACGACGACCTCGACCGGGTGCCCGTCACCGGTGACGACGGCGAGGCGCTGCTCGTCGTCGTCCTCGACCGCCCGACGAGCCCGGGCAACCTGGGCTCCGTCGTCCGCTCCGCCGATGCCCTCGGCGCGCACGCCGTCCTCGTCGTCGGGCACGCGGCCGACCCGTACGACCCCCGCGCCGTCCGGTCGAGCACCGGGTCGATGTTCGCCCTGCCCGTCGTCCGGGTCGGACCACCGGCGGACGTCCTGGCGTGGGTCGAGCGGCTCCGGGCCGGCGGGACGCCGGTGGCGCTCGTCGCCACCGACGAGGACGGCGACGCGCCGCTCGACGCCGTCGACCTCACCGGACCGACCCTGCTGCTGGCCGGCAACGAGACCCGCGGGCTGTCGACGGCGTGGCGGGAGGCCGCGGACGTGACCGCGAGCATCCCGATGCGGGGTGCGGCGAGCTCGCTCAACGTCGCGGCGGCGACCACCGTGGTGCTCTACGAGGCGTCGCGCCAGCGCGGTGGCAGCGGCGCCGCGAGCGCGTCGGCCAGCCGCGCGAGGTAGTCGCCGCGCGGCAGCTCCACCACGCCGAGGCTCGCCAGGTGGTCGGTGCGCCACTGGACGTCGAGCAGGCGACGCTCGTCGCCGTCGGCGCGCATCACCTCCACCAGACCCACCAGCGCGACCTTCGAGGCGTCCGTGGCGTGGTGGAACATCGACTCCCCCGCGAACAGGCCCCCGATGGCCACGCCGTACAGGCCGCCGACGAGCTCGTCGTCGCGCCACGTCTCGACGCTGTGCGCCCACCCGAGCTCGTGCAGCCAGGTGTAGGCGTCGGCGATCTCGGTCGAGATCCACGACCCGTCCCGCGACGGGTCGGCGCAGGCGCGGACGACGTCGGTGAAGGCGGTGTCGACGCGCACCTCGTAGTCGCGCGCCGAGCGCCGCAGCGACCGGGACACCACCATCCCGTCGAGGGGCAGGACGCCGCGCCGCTCGGGCGAGTACCAGGCCGGCGGCGTCCGACGCCGCGACCGGGTCGGCCCCGACGGCATCGGGAACAACCCCGACCGGTACGCCGCGAGCAGCGTCCCCGGCTCGAGGTCGGCGCCGACGGCGACCAGGTCGCCCTCGGTGTCGCCCTCCGCGACGGCCCGGGCCACCGCAGCCATGTCCCAGGAGGACGGGCTGGGTTCGACGGGCGGCACGTCCCCGACCCTAGGCGGCGGCGGGGACAGCCTCCGTAACATTGGGCCCATGGGCATCGGTCAGAACGTGGGGCGCTCGCTTGCGCCCAAGGTCACCAACCTCTCGCCGAAGATGACGGCGACCCTCGTGCGTGAGGCCCTGGCCCGCGCGATCGAGGGCGTCGGGCCGCTCCCCGGCGCGGCCGCTGCCGCCGAGAAGGCGCTCGCGAAGGTCGACGGCGACCAGGAGAAGGCCGTCAAGGCGCTCATCGAGACCCACGTCCGTCTCTCCGGCGCCCAGGGCTTCGTCACCAACCTCGGCGGCATCGCCGTGATGGCCGTCGCCGCGCCCGCGAACATCACCGGCCTGGCGCTGCTGCAGTGCCGCCTCATCGCCGGCATCGCCCACCTCCGCGGCTACGACCTCGCCGACCCGCGCGTGCGCAACGCCGTCCTCGTCACGCTGCTCGGCGAGGAGGACGTGAAGCGGATGCTCAAGAAGAAGGTCATCCCGGCGCCGCCGATGGCGATGGCGACCGCGCCCGCCGACGACCCGGCCCTCGCGACGGCGCTGTCGAACTCCGTGGCGCAGGAGCTCATCGGCCGCGTGATCGGCAAGCGCCTCGCCGGCACCGTCGGGCGCCGCGTCCCCGTCGTCGGCGGCGTGGTCGGCGCCGGCACCGACGGCTACTCGACCTGGAAGATCGGCCGCTACGCCGACAAGGAGCTCCTGCCCCGCCCGACGCGGTAGGCCTTGAGGGCCACCCGGCCCGCCAGGTTGGTCTCGAGCCGCCGCCGCAGGCGCGCGGACAGCGCGGCCTGCGCCTCCCAGCGCGCCTCGTCACGCTCGACGACCAGCCGGTCGCGCTCGCTCATCAGGCGCACGTGCTCCTCGAGCAGCGCGCGCAGGGCGACGGTCGCGGCGGAGGTGACCTGCTTCTCGCGCGGCGAGTCGGGGTCGACGTACGACGTGGCCGGCGGGCCGCAGCGCAGGTCGTCGAGGTCCCCCACGACGTCGTAGCCGCGGTCGCGGATCTCCGCGGTCCACGCCTCCGACAGCTCCACCGCCCAGGGGTGTACCTCGGGCGGCAGCGTCAGCCGCGCCGTCCGTGTGCGCTGCGACAGCGTCCGGTGCACGATCAGCTCCCGCACCAGCTCGCGGTACGCCGCGGGCTCGATGACGCGGTTGACCTTGCGGTTGAGGCGGCGCACCAGCGCGGTCTCGGGGACGCCGAGCGACGGGTTGGCGCGCTCGGAGTCGAGGTCCAGCTCGAGACCGTCGAGCCCCATGACCGACGAGAACCGCTCCCACAGCAGCGACCGGGGCGCGTCCGGCTGCGGCACCGTGACGACGTGCACCCGCTCCGGTGGCAGCGCGGAGCCCCACCGGTCGAGGATGTCGGGGACCTCCTGGACCGCCCAGAACCAGCTGGGGATGCGGCCGTTGCGGTGGGGGTCGCGGATCTTCCTCAGGAACTTCGCGTACGACAGGGTCGCGCGGTGCTTGACGTTCTCCTGCCACTCCGCGGGGACCTGCCGGGCGAGGTCGCGCACGGACAGCACGAGGTGGACCTCGGCGCCGTCGCCGTGGCCCAGCGACTCGAGGGCGCGGGCCACCTCGCTGGCCGACGCCGCGGCGAGTATCTCGTGGGACACGATGCTCGTGCCCTCCGCGGCCCGGACGCGGGCGGCGAGGTCGTCCCAGGCCCCCACGGCCTGGGTCTCGAGACCGCCCCACGGCATGCGCATCAGGTCGAGGGCGGCGAGGAACTGGCCGTCGAACCGGTCGGCCGGGTAGTGGATGCCGTGGCCGGCCAGCCGCTCGCGGTTGCGGAACAGCACGTCCTGCAGGTGCGACGTCCCCGTCTTCGGCGTCCCGACGTGCAGGAGGACCTTCGCGCTCACGAGGTCCTCCAGTCCGCCAGGGTGTCGAGTGCCAGGGCCAGGACGCCGTCGTCGTCGGGCTCCGCGACCCCGGGCACCGACGCGTCGGTCAGCGGGTGCTCGAGGAGGTCGGTCGGGCCGTGCACACGGTAGCCACCGGCGCGCAGGTCGCCGAGCAGGGTCTGCCCACGACGCGTCAGCCACCCGGCGTACGCCGCGGGGACGACGAGCGGCGGCCCCGCGGCGCCCGTCAGGCGGGGTCGCAGGGCGTCGGTGAGCAGCCGGCTGCGCTCCTCGCGGCCGACGAGGACGGCGAGCACGCCGGAGACCTGGCGCAGCAGCTCGACCGCCGCGGCGGGGAGCGGCGGGGCTGCGCGCACCGGCTCCGGGAGGTCGAGCAGGCCGGTGAGCAGGCCCGCGTCGAGCACCACCTCGACCCGCCCGGGGCCGCCGGAGCGGTCCGCCCAGACGGCGGCGGCGCCGGCGAGGTCCGCGCGGCGGGGGGTCTCGTCGCGGTCCACCCAGGTGGCGAGCCACTCCAGCCAGGAGGGGGCGACGCCGTCCAGCACCCGGGTGGTCCAGGCGTCGGTGACGAGGCGGCCCATGCCGGCCCCGACGACGTACGTCGTGGCGTCGCGGCCGCCGGGTCGGCGGCCCATCGCGTGCAGGCGATCGCGGACGGGGCCGACCCGCACCACCGGCCCGGCGAGGCGGTAGCCGTGGCGCCGCGGCAGCCGGTCGGCGATGGCACCGCCGAGGCGCTCGCGGACGGGCTGCCCGGACTCCTGGGGCACGGGGGCGCCGACGAGCCGATCGGCGATCAGCCCGGTGACGACGCGCAGCAGCTCCGCGGTGGGCAGGCGCGCGGGATCGGCCGGCCGCGCGCCGTACGGGCGGGCGGGCAGGCCGCTCAGAGGCAGGTCGAGGGCGCCTCGGCCGGGCGGCGAGACGGCGAGCACCTGCTCCGCCAGCCACGGCGCCGACTCGCCGCGCGTGGCGAGACGCTCGTTGAGGCGGCGCAGCACCTCGAGCTGCTGGGCGCCGGGCAGGCTCAGCTCGTCGGCCTCGGCGTCGAGGACGCGGCCGGGGACGTGGCCGCTCGCCAGGACGTCGGCCCAGGGCGTCGTCCCGCCGTCGACGAGGTGCGCGACCCAGGCGTGCGCCAGCACCGCGGGGTCCCCGGGGTGCCCGGGGTGCCCGGGTTGCTGCTCGGCGGGTCCGGACGTGCTCACGCGCTCACTTCCCCCGGAGTCGCTCGACGCCCGTGCGGACCCGGCTGGAGAGCTGCATCTCCGGCGGCGTGCGGGTGGCGGCCTCGTCGGTCATGGCCTGCAGCGCCGACAGCGCCGCCGCGAGCAGCGGCTTCGCCGTCACCTGGTCGGGGTTGCGCCACCGCACGTCCGGGTCCGGCGGGACGGGCCGGAGGTCCTCGACGTCCCCGATCACGTCGACACCGCTGCCCTTGAGCCAGTCGATCCACAGCTCGGCCTGCTCGTGGGACCAGTCGTAGCGGTCCGGGGGCAGCCGCACCGGCGGCGAGCGCCGGTGGACGAGGTGCTCCTGGGCGAGCATCTCCCGGATCAGCTGGTCGTACGCCGTGGAGCGCCGCGCGCCGCGCTCGACCCGGCGGTTGAGCTGCCGGATGAGCTGGGTCTCGGCGATGCCGAGCGAGCTGTTGACCTGCGTGCTGTCCTCCGGCGCCCACGACTCCTCGATGCCGAACGCCTGGCGGTAGCGCTGCCACAGGCGCTCGTCACGCTGGTGCGGCACCGTCACGACGTGCACGTTCTCGGGCGGCAGGTGCGCGCCCCAGCTCGCCAGGACCCGGGGCAGGTCCATGGCGTGGAAGAACCAGGGCTTGCCCTTCTCGACGCGGTCGAGGAAGCCGGAGAAGGTCCAGCGTCCGCCCTGCTTGATGCTCTCCTGCCACGCGGCGGGCAGCTGGCGGGCGGGGTCGCGGACGGCGTACACGATGTGGATCTCGGGGCCCTTGAGGTCCGCCATCGCCTTCGCGATCGCGGCCTTCGGGGCGGGGGCGAGGATCTCGTGGCTGATGATCGCCGTCCCCGAGGCGCGGCGGACTCGGCGGACCATCGCGTCCCACGAGCCCTCGGCGTGCCCGGGGTCGCCGCCCCAGTCCTGGCCGAGCAGGTCGAGCGCGGCGCGGAAGTGGAAGCGGGAGGCGTCGACGAGGCGGTTGCGCGACGGGAAGTGGACGCCGTGGCGCGCGAGGGTGGCGGCGTTGAGGGTGAGCCGGTCCTGCACGTAGGTGGTGCCGGTCTTCGGGGCACCGACGTGGAGGATGACGCGGCGGCTCACGCCGGTCAGTCTGCCAGCGCCCTCACGACCGCACTGGGGCTGGGGCGACCCAGGTGCCCGGCGACCCAGCGGCTCGTGGCGACCACGGCGTCGAGGTCGACGCCGGTCTCGATCCCGAGGCCCCGGCAGAACCACAGCAGGTCCTCGGTGGCGAGGTTGCCGGTCGCCGACCTCGCGTACGGGCAGCCCCCGAGACCGCCCGCGCTGGCGTCGTACGTCGTCACCCCGGCGTGCAGCCCGGCGAGGACGTTGGCCAGCGCCTGACCGTAGGTGTCGTGGAAGTGCAGCGCGAGCGCCTCCAGCGGCGTCCCGGCGGCGACGAACCGGCCCACCAGGTCACCGACCTGCCCGGCCGTGCCGACGCCGATCGTGTCGCCGAGGCTGAGCTGCGTGGCGCCCATGGCGAGCAGCCGCTGCCCCGTCTCGACGACGCGGTCGGGGTCCACCGCCCCCTCCCACGGGTCGCCGAAGCACATGGAGACGTAGGCGCGGACGTCCGCGCCCGCCGCGAGCGCGCGCTCGACGACGGGGGCGAACATGGCGAACTGGGAGTCCCACGACCGGTTCAGGTTGCGCTGCGCGAACGTCTGGGTGGCGGAGCCGAACACGGCCACGTGGCGGCAGCCCCGCTCCAGCGCCCGGTCGAGGCCGCGCTCGTTCGGCACGAGCACCGGGAGGTCACGGGCCGCGTCGCCCAGGTGCGCCGTCAGGGCGTCGAGCAGCTCGCCGGCGTCCGCGAGCTGCGGCACCCAGCGGGGGTGCACGAAGCTCGTGGCCTCCACGACCGGCAGGCCGGCGTCCAGCAGCCGCGTGACCAGCCCGGCCTTCACCTCGGTGGGGATCGGGGCGGACTCGTTCTGCAGGCCGTCGCGGGGGCCGACCTCGTAGATCGTGATGCGCTCGGGCAGGCCGGCGATCGGGGTGCTCACGCGCCCTCACCGTCGTCCACGACGAACAGCTCGTGACCCATGCCGACCTGGTCGCCCGCGGCGGCGCCGACGGCGGTGACGGTGCCGTCGTACGGCGCCGTGAGGGCGAGCTCCATCTTCATCGCCTCCATGACCCCGAGGACCTGGCCCGCGGCGACGGCGTCGCCCGCCGCGACGCGGACGTCGACGACCGTGCCGGGCATCGGGGCGGTCACGGAGCCGTCCGCGACGTCGGCGTGGTCCCCGGCGGCCGGGTCGGGCGGGGTGAGCACGAAGCGCTGACCGCGGACGGCGGCCTCGACCTCGTGGGGCTGCACGTTGACGACCGAGGTCAGGGGCTCGCCGTCCACGAGCGCCTCGAGCACGTGGTCGGCCGCGGAGACCTGCTCGAGGTGGACGCCGTCGACCGTGCCCGCCGTCCGGTCCACGGCGACGACCCGGTCGAGGTCCACGAGCGTGGGAGCCGCGGGGCCGCCGGGGCGGAAGCCGTCCGCGGCGAAGGGTCCGGGCGGCGAGGTCGCGGCGACGAGCATCGCGGACACCCAGGCCGCGGCGAGGCGGGCGGCGTCTGCGCTCGGCGGCTCGACCCCCTGCTCCGGCAGCGACTCCCGGTCGAGCCAGGCGGTGTCGATCGTCGCGTCACGGAAGGCGTCGGTGGCGACGAGGGCCCGCAGGAACCCGGCGTTCGTGGTCAGCCCGAGCACCCCGGTGCGGTCGAGCGCGCCGAGCAGCCGGGCGCGCGCCTCCTCGCGGTCCGCGCCGGCCGCGACGACCTTGCCCAGCATCGGGTCGTACGCCGTGGAGACGACCTGGCCGGACTCCAGCGCGTGGTCGACGCGGACGCCGTCGCCGGACGGCCAGCGCACGAGCGACGCGGTGCCGGCCTGGGGCAGGAAGCCCGCCCAGGAGTCCTCGGCGTACACGCGGGCCTCGATGGCGTGCCCGGCCAGCGTGACGTCGTCCTGGGTGAGGCCGAGCGGCTCGCCGAGGGCGACCCGGAGCTGCAGCGCGACGAGGTCGAGACCGGTCACCATCTCGGTCACGGGGTGCTCGACCTGGAGGCGGGTGTTCATCTCGAGGAAGAAGAACTCGCCGGTGTCGGCGTCGAGGAGGAACTCGACGGTGCCGGCGCCGACGTAGCCGACCTCGCGGGCCAGCCGGGCGCCCGCCTCGGTGATCTCGGCGCGCTGGGCGGGGGTCAGGGTGGGCGCGGGGGCCTCCTCGAGCACCTTCTGGTGGCGGCGCTGGGTGGAGCAGTCGCGCTCGAAGCAGTGGACGACGTGGCCGTGGGTGTCGCCCACGACCTGGACCTCGACGTGGCGGCCGCGCTCGACGTACCGCTCGACGAGCATCGTGTCGTCACCGAACCCGGCGGCCGCCTCGCGGCGTGCGGCGGCGAGCGCCTCGTCGTACTCCTCGGCGGCGCGGACGACCCGCATCCCCTTGCCGCCCCCGCCCGCGGCGGCCTTCACGAGCACCGGGAAGGTCATCTCCTCCGGCCGCGCGGCGTCGTACGACGGCACGACGGGGACGCCGGCGCGCTCGGCGACGGCGCGGGCGTGGTCCTTGCGGCCCATGGCGTCCATGACGTCGGCGCTGGGGCCGACGAGGGTGATCCCGGCGTCGTCGAGGGCGCGGGCGAAGGCGGCCCGCTCGGAGAGGAAGCCGTAGCCGGGGTGCACCAGGTCGGCGCCCGCCTCGGTGGCGGCGCGGACGACGTCGTCCACGTCGAGGTAGCTCGCCACCCGGACGGCGACGTCGGCGCCGCGCACGTGGGGCGCTCCGGCATCGAGGTCGGTGTGGATCGCGACGGTGCGCAGGCCCAGCGCGGAGGCGGTGCGGAAGACCCGCAGCGCGATCTCGCCGCGGTTGGCCACGAGGAGGGTGGTCATGGCTGTCCTGGTCACTGGCCTCACATCCGGAAGACGCCGAAGCCGGACGTCTCGGGCTCGGGGGTGGTGCGGGCGGCCAGGTGCAGGGCCATGCCGACCACGCGGCGGGTGTCGGTGGGGTCGATGACGCCGTCGTCCCAGAGACGGGCGGTGGAGTAGTACGGCGAGCCCTGGGTCTCGTACTGCGCGCGGATGGGGGCCTTGAAGGCCTCCTCGTCCTCGGCCGACCACTCCTCGCCGCGCGACTCCAGCCCGTCGCGGCGCACGGTCGCGAGGACCGAGGCGGCCTGCTCGCCGCCCATGACGGAGATGCGGGCGTTGGGCCAGACCCAGAGGAACCGGGGGTCGTAGGCGCGGCCGCACATGCCGTAGTTGCCGGCGCCGTAGGAGCCGCCGATGACGACGGTCAGCTTCGGCACGCTGCAGCTCGCGACGGCGGTGACCAGCTTGGCGCCGTGGCGGGCGATGCCGCCGTTCTCGTAGTCGCGGCCGACCATGAAGCCGGTGATGTTCTGCAGGAACAGCAGCGGGACCCGGCGCTGCTCGCAGAGCTCGACGAAGTGCGCGCCCTTGGTCGCGGACTCGCTGAAGAGGATCCCGTTGTTGGCGACGATCCCGACCTCGAAGCCGTGGATGCGCGCGAAGCCGCACACCAGCGTGTCGCCGTACAGGGCCTTGAACTCGTGGAACCGGCTGCCGTCGACGACCCGGCGGACCACCTCGCGGACGTCGTACGGCGTGCGCGCGTCGGCGGGGACGACGTCCAGGAGGGTCGCGGGGTCCTCGAGGGGCTCGCTCACGGGTGCGGGGCCGGGCTCCGGGACGGCGGGGAGCGTCTCGACGATCGAGCGGAGGATCCGCAGGGCGTGGGCGTCGTCGTTCGCGAGGTGGTCGACGACGCCGGAGGTGCGGGCGTGGACGTCGCCGCCGCCGAGGTCCTCGGCGGTCACGACCTCGCCGGTCGCGGCCTTCACCAGCGGCGGGCCGCCGAGGAAGATCGTCCCCTGGTTGCGGACGATGACCGACTCGTCCGACATCGCCGGCACGTAGGCGCCGCCCGCGGTGCAGGAGCCCATGACGGCGGCGAGCTGCGGGATCCCGCGGGCCGACATACGGGCCTGGTGGAAGAAGATCCGGCCGAAGTGGTCGCGGTCGGGGAACACCTCGTCCTGCATGGGCAGGTAGGCCCCGCCGGAGTCGACGAGGTAGAGGCACGGCAGGCGGTGCTCGGCGGCGATCGTCTGGGCGCGCAGGTGCTTCTTGACCGTCATCGGGTAGTAGGTGCCGCCCTTGACGGTGGCGTCGTTCGCGGCGACCAGGCACTCGCGGCCCGCGATGCGGCCGACGCCGGCGACGATGCCCGCCGAGGGCACCTCGTCGTCGTACATGCCGGTGGCGGCGAGGGGCGCGATCTCGAGGAAGGGGCTGCCGGGGTCGAGCAGCCGGTCCACCCGGTCGCGCGCCAGCAGCTTGCCGCGCCCGACGTGGCGCTCACGGGCCCGCTCGCTGCCGCCCTGTCGGACGACGGCCAGCCGGGCGTGCAGGTCGTCGGTCAGCTCCCGCAGCGTGCTCGTCACCCGCGCAGGTTAGCGATCGTTAACCGACGGCGTCCACCGGGCCGCTCCTGCGAGCCTCGCGGGGCCCGGGACGGCCCGGGCGCCAGATGGCGCTCTGCACCGCGAGGGTGAGCGTGCCCGCGAGGACGATGCCCGCCACGTTGATCGCCAGCTGCAGCACCGACGACCAGGCCTCGCCCCAGGCGCCGACCGCGAGGGTGAGGCCGAGGGTGCCGATGGCGGGCACGGTGGTCACCGAGATGAAGACGCCGACCAGCGTCGACGACTTCGACGCCGTCAGGGACAGCACGCCCGCGACCCCGGCGAGCACGGCGACGACGAACGACCAGACGTCGGGGGCGACGATGAACTCGGTGAGGTCGCCCGTGGTGGCGGCCCGGCGGTCCACCACCCCGGCGAGGTCGGCGACCTGCCACACCACGTAGGTGACCACCGCGGCGGCGGCCACGGCGCCGGCGAGGCTGCCGGTGGCGGGACCGATCAGGCCCCACGACCGGCGGGCCAGCGCGAAGCAGACGCACGCGAGCGGCGCGAACTCCGGCCCGACGACCATCGCCCCGACGATGAGGATGGGCTGGTCGAGGTACCGCCCGACGCTCGCGATCAGGGTGGCGAGCACCATGAAGGCCAGGAACGACCACGACCAGCGGGCGTCGATGGCCGCACGCTCCTCGACGGCGTCCCAGATGACGGCGTCCACGGGCTCGCCCGGCGCCAGCTCCTCGGCACGGTCCGCGGCGTACGACATCAGGGTCTCCGCCTCGTCGACCCGCAGGGAGCCCTGCTGCTCCACGCCCATGGCGCGGAGGTCGCCGAGGACGGCGTTCGCGTTCTCCCGGGCGAGGTCGAACGTCAGCAGGTCGCCGTCGCAGTCGAGGACCACGCCGCGCAGGGCGACGAGGTGGACGACGGTCGGGTCGTCGCGGACCCGGGCGAGGGCCTGCTCCGCGAGGTCGTGGGGGGCGGTGAGGCGGACGTGCAGCACGGCGCCATCCTCACCCCTGTCCGCCTCAACTGGCGTCGAGGCGCGCGATCTCCTCGGCGGTGAGCTCGATGTCCGCCGCGGCGGCGGAGTCGGCGATCGACTGCGGCCGCTTGGCCCCCGGGATCGGGATGACGCACCGCGACGCCGCGAGCTCCCAGGCCAGCGCCACCTGCTGCGGGCTGACGCCACGCTCGGAGGCGACCTCCGCGAAGGCCGGGTGCTTCTCGGCGAGCTCCTTCGCGTCGGCGAGGCCGCCGAGCGGGCTCCACGGCAGGAACGCCAGGCCGAGCTCCTCGCAGACATCGATCTCAGGCTTCGAGGAGCGGAACTTCGGGCTGTACTGGTTCTGCACGCTCACCAGCGACGAGCCGAGCACCTGGTGCGCGGCGCGGATCTGGTCCGGGTCGGCGTTCGACAGGCCGATCATCGCGACCTTGCCGGTGCGGGCGATCTCGTCGAGGGTGCCGATCACCTCGTCGTACGGCACCTTCGGGTCGGGGCGGTGGTGCTGCCACAGGTCGACCTGCTCGACGCCGAGGCGCTGCAGGCTGGCGTCGACGGCGGCGTGGAGGTGCTCGGGGCTGGAGTCGGTGTCCCAGCCGCCGTCGTCGGTGCGGGTGTGGCCGCCCTTGGTGGCCAGGACGACGCGGTCGCGGACGCCGAGCTCGTCGAGCAGCGAGGCGACCACGCGCTCGTTGTGGCCCATCGCGGCCGAGCCCTGCGAGTCCGCGTCGCCGTACGCGTCGGCGGTGTCGAGCAGGGTCACGCCGGCGTCGATCGCGGTGCGCAGGGTGTCGAGCAGCTGCTCGCGGGGCGCCTCGCCGGTCTGGGTGAAGGTCATGAGGCCGAGGCCGACGGCGCCGACCTCGATCCGTCCGACGGTGTCGTTGCCGAGGATGCGGGTGTGCATGCCCGTCAAGGTACCTGCGGCGGGCTCGTGGTCACGGCCCTCGCCCGGCGTTAACGCCCACTAACCTGGCCCGGTGACCTCGACGGCGACCGGCGCCCCCGCCCGCCGCGACCAGATCCTCGCGACGGCGGCGGAGCTGTTCGCCGCCCGCGGGTTCCACGGCGTCTCGGTCGCCGACCTCGGCGCGGCGTGCGGCATCTCGGGGCCGGCGCTCTACAAGCACTTCCCCTCGAAGGACGCCGTCCTCGCCGAGATGCTCGTCGCCATCAGCGAGGAGCTGCTGTCGGTCGGCCGGGAGCACGTCGGCGCCGCCGACGGCCCCGCCGACGCCGTCCGCCGCCTGGTCGGGTTCCACGTCGACTTCGCCCTCGGCCGGCCCGCGCTCATCGTCGTCCAGGACCGTGACTGGGCCTCCCTGCCCGACGACGCCCGCGAGCGCGTCCGGGGCCTGCAGCGCGCGTACGTGGACCTGTGGGCCGCGCAGCTCCGCGAGGTCGACCCCTCCCTGGACCGCGACGCCTCCCGCGCGGCCGCCCACGCCACCTTCGGCCTGCTCAACTCCACCCCCCACAGCGCCCGCGTCCCCGCCGACCGCATGCGCGACCTGCTGCGCGCGATGGCCCTGCGCTCGCTGGCCGTGGACTAGCCCCCACCCCGGACGTCGGCGCGGGCCGGCGGGCTCAGGCGGTCTCGGTCCCGCCCTCGAAGTCGGCCTTCAGGCGGGCGAGGGTGCGGGCGATGTTGCGGCGCTGGAAGTCGGGGAACGTGCGGCCACCGGTGACGACGCGGTCGAACCCGGCGGCGAGGCGGTCGGGCCAGCGGCGGCGGCCGTCGGTCCAGGTCTCGGTCACGAGGGTGCCGTCGACGACCTCCTCGAAGCGCCAGTCCCAGCGCGCGATGCGGCCACGCACCACGGGACGGCGCAGACCGATCTCGCCGACGACGAAGCTGAACCGGCGGCCCGGCTCGGCGTGCGTGACCACGCACCGGGTGCTCCACCGGGCACGACCGCGCTGGTTCGTCCCCACGAAGGAGGCGCCCTCGGGGAGGGGGCGACCCGGGTGGGGCACGGTGGCGCCGGTGTTCTCGGGGCTCCACCGCGGCATCTGCGAGGGGTCGGCGACGGCGCTGTAGAGCTCCAGGGCGTCGGCGGCGATCAGCACCGAGTCGCTCACCGTCATGGTCCGGCCGGCCATGCCCGCCACCCTAGGCCGGACCGGGCCCAGGATCAGAAGAGGTGGTCCGCCGCCGTGTCGCCACGGGCCACGAGCTCGAGGAGGCGCTGCGCGCGGAGCACCGCGTCGAGGCCGACGTCGAGGTCGCCCTCGTCGTCGCCCTCCACCGCGTCCGGGCCGGGCGGGGCCGAGACGGTGCGGGCGTGGAGACGCGCGAGGAGCTGCTCCCGGTCGAGACCACGGAGGTGGAACAGCACCAGCGGGTCGCGGTCGAGCAGGACGGAGAGCACGACCAGCACGGCGAGGGCGTGCGGGCACGGGTCGAGCCAGGCCTGGCAGGTGCAGGTCGCGTCGAGCTCCCCGGCGTACGGGACGAGCTCGACGCCGGCCTCCTCGGCGTCCTCGACGAGGCTGAGGGGCAGCTCCCCGGCCAGCAGCTCGGTCACGCGACCCGACCGGGCGGCGACGATCTCGACGAGCGTGGCCGCGGCGACGTCGTCCCAGACCTCGACGGTGCCCGAGACCGTGTGCGCGTCGTCGCCCTCCTCCACGGCGGCCACGAACGACCCGCCGTCGACGGTGACCGCCCCGACCCTCCCGCTCCGGGCCAGCGAGCGACCCCGGCGCAGGTCGGCCTCGCCGTACGCCGCCTCCTCGACGGCGCGCAGCCACGCCTTCGCCCACCAGCCCGTGGTCCGGCCACCCCGCGAGGACGCGGCGCGGGCGTGGGTCACCGCCGGCACGGTCTCAGCCGCCGTCCGGACGCCGCAGCGTCACGAGGTCGCGCAGCGCGTCGTCATCGAGCTCGGTCAGCGCGGTCTCCCCGCGGGCGAGCACGCTGTCGGCGATGCCGCGCTTGCGCTGCAGCAGCAACCCGATCCGCTCCTCGACGGTCCCCTCGCACA
Source organism: Nocardioides sp. CFH 31398 (assembly GCF_022436705.1). Lineage (GTDB taxonomy): Bacteria > Actinomycetota > Actinomycetes > Propionibacteriales > Nocardioidaceae > Nocardioides. Next base: position 275,397 of record NZ_JAKUHT010000003.1, read on the forward strand.
TCAGGCGGTGCACCTGCACGGGCCGGGTGCGCCCGATGCGGTGGGCGCGGTCGGTGGCCTGGTCCTCGACGGCGGGGTTCCACCAGCGGTCGACGTGGACGACGTGGTCGGCGCGGGTCAGGTTCAGGCCCGTCCCGCCGGCCTTGAGCGACAGCAGGAACACGGGGACCCCGCCGCCCTGGAACGACGCGACCATCCGTTCCCGCTCCGCGACCGGGGTCTGGCCGTGCAGCAGGTGGTGCTCCACGCCGAGACGACCCAGGTGCACCGACACCAGGCGGGCCATCGCGACGTACTGCGTGAACACGAGCGCGGCACCGCCCTCGGCGACCACGGTGCCCAGCAGGTCGCCGAGCAGGTCCAGCTTCTCCGAGCGCCCCGACAACCGGGGGTCGGTCTGGGCGAGGAACTGCGCGGGGTGGTTGCAGATCTGCTTCAGCCCGGTCAGCAGCGTGAGGACGAGGCCGCGTCGGTGGTCGGGGTCCGAGCGGGCGATGCGCTCCATCGTGTCGCGGACGAAGCCCTCGTAGAGCACCGTCTGCTCCCGGGTGAGGCCGAGCACGTGGTCGGTGTCGAACTTGGCGGGCAGCTCGGGGGCGATCCCGGGGTCGGACTTGCGGCGGCGCAGCAGGAACGGCGTGATGAGGTCGGCGAAGTGGCGGGCCGTCTCGGGGTCGGCGCCGGACTCGATGGGCACGGCCCACCGCCGCCGGAAGGCGAGCCTGCTGCCCAGCAGCCCGGGGCAGGCCCAGTCGAGGACCGACCAGAGGTCCTCGAGGTTGTTCTCGACCGGCGTGCCGGTCAGGGCGACCCGGGCCGTGGAGGGCACCTTGCGCAGGGCGCGGGCCGTGGCGGACCGGGGGTTCTTGACGTGCTGGGCCTCGTCGGCGACGACCAGGTCCCACCGGACGGCGGTGAGGTCGTCGACCGTGGTCCGCAGGGTGCCGTACGTCGTGAGGACGAACCCGTCCCCGACGCCCTCGAGGGTGCGGCGGGCCCCGTGGAAGCGCCGGACCGGCACGCCGGGGGCGAACCGCCGGACCTCCGCCTCCCAGTTGCCGAGCAGCGAGGTCGGGCAGACCACGAGGGTCGCGCCCGGCGCGCCGGTGGCAGCCCGGCGGTGCAGGTGCAGAGCGATCGTCGTCAGGGTCTTGCCGAGGCCCATGTCGTCGGCGAGGCAGCCGCCGAGCCCGCGGGCGGTGAGGTCCGCGAGCCAGGTGAGACCGTGCCGCTGGTAGCCGCGCAGGCTCGCCTCGAGCCCGGGCGGGTCGGGCACGGGCTCCCGCGTGGCGGCGCCGACGAGGTCCGCGCGCAACCGCTCGAGGGTGGCGCCCACGACGACCTGCTCCTCGGTGTCCTCGACCTCCACGCGGCCCGACAGGCCGGCGGCGACGGCCTCGACGGCGGGAACGGTTCGCAGCAGCCGCTTCCGTGCGCGCCTCGCCGTGAGCGGGTCGACGACGACCCAATTGCCGCGCAGCCTCAGCAGCGGGCTGGTGGCGGAGGCGAGCTCGTCCATCTCGGCGTCGGTCAGCTGCTCGCCGTGCAGCGAGACGCGCCAGTTGAAGGCGAAGACCGCGCCCGTCGAGAGCAGGCCCTCCTGGATCTCCCCCTCCCGCACGACCTTCTCCCCCCGGCCGCCGGCGGCCGGGACGGCGTCGAGGACGGCGACCGTCGTGAGGTCGCGGCCGAGGCTGCGGGGCCAGAGCACGTCGACGCTGCGCTCCCGCAGCGCCTCCACGCCGTGCTCGAGCAGGTCGGCGATCTCGTCGGAGTCCAGCGTGATCTGGTCGGGGACGGCCAGGTCGAGCAGCCGGTCGAGCACCGGCCACGCCTGGGCCGCGGCGCGCAGCGCGATCCCGGCGTGGACGCGGGCCCGGTCGCCGAACCCGTGGGCCGCGCCGGGCCCGGTGTCGGTCCACAGCGCCGCGGCGTCCGCGAGGTGCAGGGGGTTGCGCTCGTCGTGGACCTGCGTCACGAGACGGACGGCGCCGCCGCGCAGCTCCTGCTCGTCGGCCTCGACGCGCAGCGACAAGGTGACCAGCTGCGGGCGCTCGTCGGTGACCGAGGACAACCGTGACGCCAGCCGGCGGCTCAGCCGGTCGCCGTACGACGGGTCGGCCGGGGCCGGGGACGCGCGGCGTCGTACGGGCGTCCGGGCGGGCGCGGGGTGCCGGCTCGGGGCGGCCCGCGGCATGGCGTCGACGACCGCGGCGACGACCTGGTCGACCACGGCTCGCGCCGCCCGGGCGTCGAGGTCGCCGTAGGCGCGGGCCGCCGCCAGCGCGTCGGCCCGCTCGTCCTCGTCGGCGGTCGCCGTCGGGACCCGCCAGCAGGGGGTGCCGTCCGCCGTGCTGCCCGGCTCGAACCGGGCCGCGGCGACGAGCCGCACGCCGAGGAGGGCGGCCCCGGCGAGGAGCGCGACGCTCGGGTCGACGTCGTCCCGTGCGTTGGCCCGGGTGAGCACCGGGAGCGCGGCCCGCATCGGCATCGGGACGGTACGGGCGCCGTCCGGGCCGCTGGTGAACGTGACCACGGTGTCCCGCGGCGGGTCGGCGACGGCCAGCTCCGCCGCGCCGGTGAGGGGCACGAAGCTCATCGGGGCCTCACCGCGCATCAGCCGATCGGACATTTCCTCCACAGGGTGTGGAGAACGTGTGAACACCGTTCTCGTCGCACGCCGGGCTCATGTCACCCCTGGAGCCCCAGCGTCAGCGGCAGGACGGCGTCGGCCCCGGCGGCGCGGAGGGCGCGCCCGGCGACGGCGAGCGTCCACCCGGTGACCTGCAGGTCGTCGACGAGGAGGACCGTCCCGCCCACCGCGTCACGGTCGGGCGCCAGCTGCAGGCCGTACCGGCGCTGCACCGCGGCCACCCGGCGCGCGGAGTTCGCGGCGCCGCGGCCGGGCTCCACGTCGGGATCGGTCACCGCCATCCGGGCGGTGATCGGGACGCCGAGGTGGCGGGAGACGCCGCTCGCGAGGTCCCGCACGAGCTGCGGCCGCGTGGTGGAGTCGACGTAGGCGACGGCGTCGACCGCCCGTGCCTCGGGCCAGTCGCCCAGCACCTCGAGCACGGCCCGGACCAGGCCGGGCGGCACCGCGGAGTCGACCGGCTCGCCGCGGGCGGCGAACAGCTCGCGCAGCGCCTGGCCGTGCCCGAGGTCGGTGAGGCGGGCGACCGCGCGGCCCTCGGCGGGGCCGTCGGCGATCTTGCCCTTGAGGTCGAGGCCCAGGTTGGCGAGGCCCGTGGGCCACAGCTTCCGCGGCGCGAGGGTGACCCCGGGCCGGGCGAGCGCCTCGTCCGCGGCGCTCAGGGCGGTGTCGCTGACCGAGGCGGTGAGGTCGAGGCCCCCGCAGTTGTCGCACCGGCCGCAGGCGGCGGAGCCGTCCTGCGGCAGCGGGTCGTCGAGCTGGCGGCGCAGGAAGAGCATCCGGCACTCGTCGGTGGAGAGGTAGTCGAGCATGGCCTGCTGCTCGCGCTCACGGGCCTCGCTGACGCGGCGGTACCGCTCCTCGTCGTACGACCAGGGCTCGCCCGTCGCCTCCCACCCGCCGCGGACCCGGCGCACCGCGCCGTCGACGTCCAGCACCTTGAGCATGGTCTCGAGGCGGGTGCGCGACAGGTCGACGTACGTCTCGAGCACCGCGGTGCTCGCGGTGCCCTGCTCGGCGAGGGCGGCCAGGGTGTCGCGGACCTGCTGCTCGCGCGGGAAGGCGAGGGAGGCGAAGTACGCCCAGATGTCGCGGTCCTCGGTCGCCGGGAGCAGGACGGCCGGCGCCTCGGGCGTGCCGCGGCCCGCACGGCCGACCTGCTGGTAGTAGCTGACCGGGGAGGACGGCGCCCCGAGGTTGACCACGAACCCGAGGGTCGCGTCGAAGCCCATCCCGAGGGCGCTCGTCGCCACCAGGGCCTTGACGCGCCCGGCGATGAGGTCGGCCTCGAGCGCCTGGCGCTCGGCCGTCTCGGTGCGCCCGGAGTACGCCGCGACGGTGTGGCCGGCCTTCCGCAGGTGCTCGGCGACCTCCTGGGTGGCCGCGACGGTCAGGCAGTAGACGATGCCCGAGCCGGGCAGGTCGCCCAGGTGCTCGGCGAGCCAGGCGAGACGCTGCTGGGCCGTGCTCAGCCGCACCACGCCGAGCCGCAACGACTCCCGGTCGAGCGAGCCGCGCAGCACCAGCACGCCCTGCCGCTCGAGCTCGGCGTCCTCGGCCCGGGACGTCGCCAGCTGCTCGGCCACGTCACGGGTCACCCGCTCATTGGCGGTCGCGGTCGTCGCGAGCACGGGGATGCCGGTCTGCAGGTCGCCCAGCAGGGTGCGGATGCGGCGGTAGTCGGGCCGGAAGTCGTGGCCCCAGTCGGAGATGCAGTGCGCCTCGTCGACGACGAGCAGGCCCGTGGTGGCCGCGAGGCGCGGCAGGACCTCGTCGCGGAACGACGGGTTGTTGAGCCGCTCCGGGCTGACGAGCAGGACGTCGACCTCACCGGCGGAGATGTCGGCGTGCACGGCCTCCCAGTCGTCGAGGTTGGTGGAGTTGATGGTCACCGCGCGGATCCCCGCCCGCTCGGCGGCCTCGATCTGGTTGCGCATCAGCGCCAGCAGCGGGCTGACGATGACCGTCGGGCCCGCGCCACGGACCCGCAGCAGCGCGGTGGCGAGGAAGTAGACGGCGGACTTGCCCCACCCGGTCCGCTGCACCACCAGCGCCCGCCGTCGGTCGACCGCGAGCGCCTCGATCGCCGTCCACTGGTCGTCGCGCAGCGCCACGTCGTCCCGCCCGACGAGGCGCCGGAGGAGGGCCTCCGCCTCCTCGCGGACGGCGGCGCGGTCGGTCGCGGTCGCGGGGTCGGTGGTCATGTCGCGTGTCTACCAGCGGGCCCGGACAACGGCGCGATCGTCGTCCCCAGGGGCCGTGAGCGGTTACCCTCCCCGGCACGTGCCGGGCGGGGGAGCCCGGGACGCGGGGACCGCAGGGGGTGGGGCCGTGACGGCACGGGACGACGCACTCCTGGACCCGGTGGCCGTGGCCCGGGTCGAGGACCGCGCCCGGGCCACCTGGACCGTCTGCGGCGTCGGCGTCGCCCTCCTCGTCTCGCTCGTGGGGTTCGCCTACGGCCTCGCGTGGCCGGCGGTGCTCGTGGCCGTCTGCCTGGCCGCCGTCGTCGCCGGCGCCTGGGCGTGGCTGCGCACGGCGCGCACCCTGCGGGCGGCGGGCGACCGGGTGCGGGAGGCCAGCCAGGGCAAGCAGTCGCGGGTCAGGCGCTGGTCCCGGGCCGTGCGGGACGGCCGGTTCGACGAGGTGGACCCGGACGAGGCCGCGGACATGGTGCGGTCAGCGGAGGCCGCGGCGGTCCGCGCGCGGTTGGCGCCGTACGGTCTCGGCGGGCTCTGGCTGGCGGTCGCGACGACCCAGCTGGTCAACCTCGCGCTGAACCCACCGCCGTTCGCGGACGGCCCCGTGGCCCAGGTGCTCGCCGTCGCGCTGGTGGTCGGGCTGTTCGGGACCGCCGGGGTGCTCCACCGTCGCGACCGCTTGCGCCTCGAGAACTTCCTGCGCGACCTCGACGAGCCCGGGCGACGGCCGTGACCGGCGTCAGCGGGGCCCGGTGATCGGCCCCGGTGACGCCGCCGGCGGTGTCCCACCGCCCCGGAGCGGCCGACCGGACGACGTCCGCCACGGGCTGCCGACGGAGGCCGGCCTGCGCCGGCTCGGCCGCCGCCTGATGATCCTCGTCGGCGTCGTCCTCGCCGCGGCCGCGGTGGTGTCGGTGGTGAGCGGTCCCCGTCCGACCGTGCTGGTCGTGGCGGGGTTCGCACTCGTGCTGGGCACCGGGTTCGCGCTGGGTGAGGTGGTGCCGGGCGACCTGGCCAAGCGCGAGGTGCTGACCGCGGGCAGCCGTGGCCGCCGTCGGCGGCTCCGCTGGGCGCTCCTGCGGGGACGCACGGGTGTTCTGGACGACGACGACCTGCGGACCTGCCACCACCTCGCCCCGGTGGTGCGCGCCCGCAGCCGGGTGCTGCTGCGCCTGAACGCCACGGCGCTGCTCGGGGTGAGCCTGATCCTGCTCGGCTACCTGACCGACGACCGGACGGCGGCCCCGGGGTGGCTCCTCCTGCTCGCGCTCGTGACGTTCGCGGTGGCCGTGTCCGAGCTGGCCGTCCGGGCCGTCGAGGCCCGCTCGGCCGGCCGGTTCCCCGCCCGTGGCCAGGCCTGAGCGGCCCCGTCGTCCGCCCCGTCCGACCCGTCCACCCCGTCTGCCGCGGGGCTGTGGTGCTCCGGACCCCCGCCCACGCCGTGTGGACAAGCCCTAACCCCGCGTTACATGTGCCGCCGCCCCCGCGCGCCCCCGCGCGACCCGCGACCCACGACGCCCGGGAGGCGTAGGTTGCGGAGCACCATTCACGTCTCGGGAGGTCGTCATGGGTGTCCGTCGTGTGCTCGCAGGGCTCGGGTCCGCAGCACTGGCCGTGGGGTTGGCGTCGGTGCCGGCCTCCGCGGCCGCACCAGCCAGCACCATCATCACCGGCGCCGGCACGGCCGCGGCGCCCGGCGCCGTGGCGGCCGAGCCGCGGGCCCGCGCGGCCACGCTGAAGCAGCGCATCGCGGCGCTGCCGGGCGTCGTCTCGGTCGAGAGGGCCGAGGTGCCGGCGCCGTACCGGTTCTTCCTCATCGGCTTCACCCAGCCCGTCGACCACACCCGGCCCGACGGCCCGACGTTCACCCAGCGACTGACGCTGCTGCACCGGGACACCTCGCGGCCGATGGTGATGTCGACGTCGGGCTACAACGTCTCCACCAGCCCGGGCCGCAGCGAGCCCACGCGGATCCTGGACGCCAACCAGCTGAGCATGGAGTACCGGTTCTTCGAGCCCTCGCGACCGGCGCGGCCGAACTGGCCGCGACAGCTCACCATCGAGCAGGCCGCCACCGACCAGCACGAGGTCATCGAGTCCTTCCAGCGGCTCTACCGGAAGCGGTGGATCACCACCGGCGGGTCCAAGGGCGGCATGACCGCGACGTACCACCGCCGCTTCTTCCCGGACGACGTCGACGGGTCCGTGCCGTACGTCGCGCCGAACGACGTCGTCGACCGTCAGGACGTCTACAACCGCTTCCTCGGCCGGGTCGGTGACTCGCAGGCCTGCCGCGACGCCATCACCGAGGCGCAGCGCCGCGTGCTGGGCGTCGGTCGCGACTACTTCCTCGGCCGGGCGCTGGCCACCGCGCAGGAGCAGGGGCTGACCTGGGACATCGTCGGCAACCCCGAGATGGGCTGGGAGGCCGGCGTCGTGGACGCCTACTTCGCGTTCTGGCAGTACCAGAGCCAGGACGACTGCGCCGACGTCCCGACCGCGGAGACCCCGGACCCCGAGGTCTACGACTGGTTCGACCGCATCGTCGGGATGACGGTCTACGCCGACCAGTCGATCGAGCGGTTCGTGCCGTACTACTACCAGGCCTCGTACCAGCTGGGCGCCCCTCACCCGTACGAGAACCGCATCCGCGACCTGCTCGAGTTCCCCGGCGCGGACGTCGCCCCGACCTTCGTGCCGGCCGAGCTGAAGCCGATCACCTTCGACGACTCCGCCATGCCGGACGTCGACCGCTGGGTGCGCACCGAGTCCGAGCGGATGCTCTACGTCTACGGCAGCAACGACCCGTGGAGCGCCGAGCCGTTCCGCTGCGGCAGCGACGGCAAGGCCCGCGAGTGCCTGCGGATGTACGTCGCCGGCGGCAACCACGGCGCCTCCATCGCGGGCCTCGCGCGGCCGGACCAGCAGGTCGCGACCACCCGGCTGATGCGCTGGGCGGGCCTCGGCCCCGACGACCCGGCCCGCCTCGCCGTCGAGCGGAACGGCGTCCCGGAGCGCGAGGGCGCGATCGACCGTCCCGAGCAGCGTCGGCTCGGGGCCGTCCGCCCCGGCTGAGGCCCGGCACACCGCACCGGCCGCCCCGGGGTGATCACACCCCGGGGCGACTGGTGTGCCCAGAGCCGGGACACTGGGGGGCGTGGACGTCGAGACCCTGTGGAACGCGCTGCTGGTGCTGCTGTTCGTGCTGGTCGGAGGTGTCTTCGCCGGGACCGAGATCGCGCTGATCTCGCTGCGCTCCAGCCAGGTCGACACCATGGCCGAGCAGGGCGGCCGCGCGGCCCGCGTCGCGAAGGTCGCGCGGGACCCCAACCGGTTCCTCTCCGCGGTGCAGATCGGCGTCACCGTCGCGGGGTTCTTCTCCGCCGCATTCGGCGCGTCGACGCTCGCCCCGGACTTCGTCTTCCTGTTCACCGGCCTGGGGCTGTCCGAGGGTGTCGCCGGCACGGTCTCGCTGGTGTTCTGCACGCTGGTGGTCTCGTACTTCTCGCTGGTGCTCGGCGAGCTGGTGCCGAAGCGGATCGCCCTGCAGAACTCCGAGGGCCTGTCCCTCGTCGTCACTCCGCCGCTCGACCGCTTCGCGAAGGTGATGCGCCCGGTCATCTGGCTGCTGTCGAAGTCGACCAACCTGGTCCTGCGGCTCCTCGGCCAGGACCCGAACGCCGTCGAGGACGACATCTCCGAGGAGGAGCTGCGCCGCCAGATCGCCCAGCTCGAGGACCTGCCCCAGCAGGAGCGGGAGATGCTCGACGACGTCTTCGAGGCCGGTGAGCGGATCGTCCGCGAGGTCATGACGCCCCGCCCGCGCGTGACGACGCTGACCGCCGACCTCACGGTCGCCGACGTCGTGACGACGATGAAGGAGAAGCCCTACTCCCGCTACCCGGTCACCGGGGACTCGGTGGACGACGTCCGCGGCTACCTGCACGCCCGCGACCTGCTGGGGGTCGACGGGGAGCAGCCGATCAGCGAGCTTCTGCGCGACCTGCCCGGCGTCCCCGACACCAACAAGGTCCTCCCGACCCTCTCCGAGCTGCGCGCCGTCGGCGCCCACCTGGCCGTGGTCGTCGACGAGCACGGCGGCTTCGCGGGCATCGTGACCCTCGAGGACCTCGTGGAGGAGCTGGTCGGGGAGATCCAGGACGAGTACGACTCCCCCGCGCCCGAGGTGGTCATCGAGGCCGGGGACGCCCGCCTGGTCGACGCCGGGCTCACCATCGAGGAGTTCGCCGAGCACACCGGCGTCGAGCTGGCGGACGGCGACTACGAGACCGTCGGCGGGTACGTCGCCCAGCGGCTGGGCCGCCTCGCCGCCCGCGGCGACGTCGTCCCCGCCGACGACCACGAGCTCGTCGTCACCGCCATGGACGGGCGCCGCGTCGCCCAGGTCGCCCTGCGCGAGGCCGGGGACGACGACGCCGTGTCGCAGACCGACGCGGCCTCGGGCGAGGCCGCCGCCACCCCGTGACCCGCCGGGCCCCGGGTGACCGGCCGGCGGGACGCCGGGACGCCGGGCCGCGGACGGACGGAACAGTGGGTCCGTCGGGCGCGTTGCGCCGGGATGACGAACACCCCCACGACCCGCCCGACCGACCTCGGTGACGACGAGGCCACCGCCCTCGTCGTCGGTGCCACCGGCATCGCCGGCCGCGCCCTCTCGCACCGGCTGGTCGACGAGGGCTGGCGGGTGCTGGGGCTGTCGCGCCGCAGCGCCTCCGACGTGAAGGGCGTCGAGCCCGTCCTGGCCGACCTGACGGACGCCGACGCGCTCGCGGAGGCCCTGCGCGGGCACCGCCCCACGCACGTGTTCCTCACCGCCTGGGCCAAGCAGGAGACCGAGGAGGAGAACATCGCCGTCAACGGGGCGATGGTCCGCGACGTCCTCGCCGCCGTCCGGGACGCCGCCTCGGTGCGCCACGTCGCGCTGGTCACCGGGCTCAAGCACTACCTCGGCCCGTTCGAGGCGTACGGCGAGGGCGAGATCCCGGACACGCCGTTCCACGAGGACGAGGAGCGGTTGCCCTACCCGAACTTCTACTACGCGCAGGAGGACGAGCTGTTCGCCGCCGCCGAGCGGGACGGCTTCACCTGGAGCGTCCACCGCGCGCACACGATGGTCGGGCACGCGGTCGGCAACGCGATGAACATCGCGCAGACGCTCGCGGCGTACGCCGCCATCTGCCGCGAGACCGGCCGCCCGTTCACCTTCCCCGGCTCCGCGACGCAGTGGGACGGCCTGACCGACGTGACCAGCGCCGACCTGCTCGCCGACCAGCTCGTCTGGGCCGCGACCACGCCCGCCGCCGCGGACACCGCGTTCAACACCGCGAACGGCGACGTCTTCCGGTGGCGCTGGCTGTGGCCCCGCCTCGCCGACGCGCTCGGCGTGACCCCGGAGGGCTTCGAGGACGAGCCGCGCCCCCTGGAGGAGCAGGTGGCGGGCGCCGCCGAGCCGTGGGGGGACACGTGGCGCGCCCTCGCCGAGCGTGAGGGCCTCGCCGAGCCCGACCTCGACCGCGTCGCGTCGTGGTGGCACACCGACGGCGACCTCGGCCGCGACATGGAGTGCCTCACCGACCAGACCCGCGGCCGCTCCGCCGGCTGGGTCGGCTACCGCTCGACGCTCGACTCGTTCCTGGACACCTTCGCCGAGCTGGAGCGGCTGCGGGTCGTCCCGGCCGCCCGCTGACCGGCGGGCGCCGGTCAGCGGCGCCGGGCAGCGGCGCCGGGCAGCGGCGCCGGTCACCAGATCCGGACGCGGTCCTCGGGGTCGAGCCACAGGCCGTCGCCGGGGACCGTGCCGAACGCCGTGTGGAACTCGTCGAGGTTCCGCACGATGTTGGCGCGGAACTCCGGCGGGCTGTGGGGGTCGATGGTCAGGTACTGCCGCTCCTGCTGCTCGCGGCGCTTCGTGCGCCACACGTAGGCCCAGTTCATGAACAGCCGCTGCGAGCCGGTCAGCCCGTCGCGCTCGGGCACGTCCTGGCCCTCGATCGAGATCCGGTACGCGTGGTGACCGATCGTCAGCCCGCCGAGGTCGCCGATGTTCTCGCCGACGGTCAGCGAGCCGTTGACCCGCTCGCCGGGCAGGTTCCGGGGGCTGAACCCGTCGTACTGGTCGATGAGCATCTTGCTGCGGACCTCGAAGGCGGCCTTGTCGTCCGGCGTCCACCAGTCGTCGAGGTTGCCCGCGCCGTCGTACTGCGCGCCCTGGTCGTCGAACCCGTGCCCGATCTCGTGACCGATGACGGCGCCGATCCCGCCGTAGTTCTCGGCCGGGTCGGCGTCGGGGTCGAAGAACGGCTTCTGCAGGATCCCGGCGGGGAAGCAGATCTCGTTGGTGCCGGGGTTGTAGTAGGCGTTGACCGTCTGCGGGAGCATGAACCACTCGTCGCGGTCGACCGGAGCGCCCAGCTTGGCGAGCTGGCGGTCGGTCTCGAACGCGGCCGCCGCGGCGGCGTTGCCGTAGAGGTCGCCGGCGTCGACGCGCAGCGCGGAGTAGTCGCGGAACTCGTCGGGGTAGCCGATCTTGGGGCGGAAGGTGCCGAGCTTGTCGTAGGCCCGCTGCTTGGTCTCCTCGGTCATCCAGTCGAGGGCCGCGATGGAGCGGCGGTAGGCCTCGAGGAGGTTGGCGACCAGGTCGTCCATCAGCTGCTTGGAGCGCGGCGGGAAGTGGCGGGCGACGTACTCGCGTCCCACGGCCTCGCCGATGGTGCCCTCGACGAACGACACCGCACGCTTCCACCGCTCGCGCAGCTGCGGGGTGCCGGACAGGGTCCGGCCGTAGAAGTCGAAGTTGGTCTCGACCATCTCGTCGGTGAGGTACGGCGCCCCGGAGCGGGCGACGCGCAGGAGCATCCAGGCCCGCCACGGCTCGACGTCGCCGTCGGGCCCCCCGAGGAGCTCGGACAGGTGGGCGAAGAACGACGGCTGGCGGACGATTACCTCGCGCAGGACGACGTCCGCACCGACGACGGTGCCGCCGAGGTTGGTGGCGTAGACGTCCCAGTCGAACGCCGGGCAGAGCCCGCGCAGCTCGTCGGCGGAGAGCAGGTTGTAGGTCTTCTGGACGTCGCGGGTCTCCGCGCGCTCCCAGTGGCCCTCGGCCAGGCGCGTCTCGAGCGCCAGGACCTCCTGCGCCCCCGCGGCGGGGTCGGCGTGACCGACCAGCGACAGCATCCGCTCGACGTACGCGCGGTAGGCCTCGCGGGTCTCCGCGAACTTCTCCTCGCGGTAGTACGACTCGTCCGGCAGGCCGAGACCGCCCTGCCCGAGGTGGAACAGGTAGCGGTCGGAGTCGCGGGCATCCGTGGTGACGTAGGAGCCGAACATCCCGTAGCCGCCGAGCCGCTCGAACTCCCCGAGGAACGCGGCGAGGTCCCGGACGTCGCGCAGGCCGGCGACCGCGTCGAGCAGCGGCTGCAGCGGCGTGGTGCCGAGGGCGGCGATGCGCTCGGTGTCCATGAAGGAGGAGTACAGGGCGTTGATCTTGGCGCCGTCGGCGTCCAGCGTCGCGGGGTCGCGCCCGGCGAGGTCGGTGATGATGTCGCGCACCCGCTGCTCGGCGGTGTCGGCCAGCTCGACGAACGGGCCCCAGCTGGAGCGGTCGTCGGGGATCGGGGTCTCACGCAGCCAGGTGCCGTTGACGTGGCCGAACAGGTCGTCCTGCGGCCGGACGTCGAGGTCCATGCCCGGGCGGGCGTCGTCGAGGATCGTCACGCGCACGAGCCTACGCAGGACGCGGCGCAGGGCGCGTCACGACGCCGGATCGTGACTCAGACGAGCGTGCGACGACCTCCCCGGTGACCCGCTCCCGCGCAGGCGGCGTGGCAGGGCTTCGCCCGGATCCACGCGGAGTGGTGCAGGCCTGCACCCGCCCGGTGGACGGCGGCTCCCGGATCGAGGTCCGCGTCCGCCTGGACAACCGTCGGGCCGCCCACACCCACCTCGGTGGCGCCTCCGCCCCCGACGGCCGGTCGCGGAGCTTCCGGGTGGCGGCCGGGCGGGTGTCCGGCGTGAGGTCGCTCGTCGTCAGCCGCTCCGCCCTCGTGACGATGGGCATCGGCGAGACCGACGGCCAGGGCCTCGGTGACAGCTGCCCGGCCCGCGACATCGCCCGCTGCTGAGCCGGGCGGGGCCGCCGCACAGGCGCTACCGTCACGCGGGTGACGACCTCCCCCCGGACCTCGTACGGCGCCTGGCTCGACCTCGACTCCGTCCTCGCGGCGGAGGCCCTCGCCGTCTCCGGCTTCGACTGGGTGGCGATCGACCTGCAGCACGGCGAGGCGTCGCGCTCGTCGGTCCTCGCCCTCCTCGCGGCCGTGCAGGGCCGCGGCGCCCAGGCGTGGGTCCGGGTGCACGCCGACGACCTCACGACGGCCGCCTGGTGCCTCGACATGGGCGCCGACGTGGTCGTCGTCCCGCAGGTCTCGTCGGCCGCCGAGGCGGCCGCGGCCGTCGCCGCCTCCCGCTACGCCCCCGACGGACACCGGTCCTGGGGTCCCGCCCGCGCCGCCCTGCGCCCCGCCGGCACGCCCGCCCAGCGCCTGGTGGTCATGATCGAGGACGTCGCGGCCGTCGAGGACGCCGACGCCATCTGCGCCACGCCCGGCCTGGGCGGCGTGCTCGTCGGCCCCGCCGACCTCACCGTCTCCCTCGGCGGCCGCGTGCCCGACGACCTCACCTCCGACCGCACGCTCGACGCCACCCGGCGCGTCGTCGAGGCCGCGTCCGCGCACGGCCTCGCGGTGGCGGCGTACGCCGGCGACGGGCGCCTCGTCCCCGCCTGGCGCGGCCTCGGCATCGACACCATCGCGCTGGCCTGCGACTCCGGCATGGTCGCCGCCGCCGGAGCGGCGCGGCTCGCGGCCGCGCGCGAGGTGGGCTGAGAGGTGGGCTGAGACCTCCCCGGGCGCTCCTCGGCGGCCCTATCCTGCAGACCTCGCCCGGGAGTGGTCGGACACAGGGGGCGGCGTGCAGATCCTGCTGCTGGGACGCGTCACGGTCGTCGACGGCGACCGCGTCACGACCCTGCGCAGCGCTCGACAGTCCGCCCTCCTGGCCGCCCTCGCCCTGCAGTCCGGGCACGGCGTCCCGGGATCAGGTCTGGCCAGGGCGGTCTTCGGCGAGGACCAGCCCGCGACCGCTCGCAACACCCTGCAGGTCCACGCGTCCGCTCTGCGCCGCGTCCTGGGCGCCGAGACGGTGCGGAGCCATGGGGACGGCTACCTGCTCGACGACCGGACGACGACGGTGGACGCGCTCGACTTCACCGCGCTGGTCGAGGACGGGTTGATCTCCCAGCACGCAGGGCGGCACGAGGAGGCCGCCCGACGCCTCCGGTCCGCCCTTGCCACCTGGCGCGGGGTGCCCTTCGAGGGCCTCGACTCCCCCGGGCTCGAGCCGCACCGACACCGACTCGAGGCCCTCCGACTCACCGCCCGGCTGGCACGCGTCGACGCGGAGCTCGCCCTCGGCCGGCACCTCTTCCTCGTGCCGGAGCTGACCGAGCTGCTCCAGGACCACCCGTACGACGAGACCGTCGCCGACCGCCTGCTCGTCGCGCTCTACCGCAGCGGCCGGCAGGTCGAGGCCCTCGCGACGTACCGGCAGGTGCGCGACCGCCTCGCCCACGAGCTCGGCGTCGAGCCCGGCCCCCGCCTCCGCCGCACCCACGAGGAGGTCCTGCGTCAGGGACCTCTGCTCGAGGCGCCGACGGCCAGTCGGATCGCGACCGTGCCGGCGCCGCCCGACCCGGGCGCCCCGGTCGGGGGGACGGTCGACCTGGTGGGTCGCGAGGCCCTGCTCGCGGAGCTGCAGGGCCGGCTGTGCCGCGCCAGCGTCACCACCCTGGTCGGGCCGTCGGGAGTGGGCAAGACCCGGATCGCCCTCGCCGCCGCCGCGCGGATGCAGCACCGCTTTCCCGACGGCACCGTTCTCGTCCCGGCCGGTGACCTCGGCTCGGTGGAGGACCTCGAGGTCCGCGTGCGCCAGGTCGTGGCGGCGCAGCGGCCCGGGGCCGTCCTCCCGGGTTCGGACCGGCCTGCCGTCGACCGGATCCGCGCGCTGGTCGTGCTCGACGACCTGAGGCCCGTGGACGGCGTCGAGCACTGGATCGGCGACCTGCCGAGGCGCGGCCGTGCGACCTGGTTGCTCACATCGTCACGACCGCTGGACGCCCCGGGCGAGCAGGTGGTCCAGGTTCCGTCGCTGCCGGCGTGGGACGCGGACGGGGCGCCCGGTCCGGCGGCGGTGCTGCTCGTGGACCGCGCGGCGACCGCGGGAGCCCCACGAGCGACGGACCGGGCGACGATGCGGCTCGCCGCCGAGTGCGCCGACCTCCTCGACGGCAACCCCCTGGCCCTGGAGCTGGCGGCACCGTCCGCCGTCCTCGGCCTGCGCGAGCTGCGCGACCACCTCGCACGCCGGGGCCGGGCCGACCTCATGGTCACCTTCGCCAGCAGCCTCGATCGTCTCCAGCCTGCAGAGCTGCTCCTGCTCGACGTCCTCACCTGCGCCGGCGGACCACTCGACGCGACCACGCTGCTCTCGACCGGGGTCCCGGACGCGGTCGGGACGCTCTCCCGCCTGGTGCGGGACGGGATGGTCGTGCGCGTTGCGGGCAGCCCGGGAGCGAACCTCTACTCCGTGCGTCCCCTGCTCGCCGACCACCGGGCCTCGACGCGGGACCCGGCGGCCACCCGGACCGCACAGCACCGGTTGCTGGACGCCCTGGTCACCGCCGTCGGACCCCGCGGCCCGTGGACGCCGATGCAGATGGCGGACGCCGAGCACGCTCGCCGGCTCGTGGCCATGGAGCCGGCCCTGGCCGCCGCGCCCGACCTGGCCCGTGAGCTCGGGCGGGGACCTGACGTGGCCGAGGTCGCCATGGTGTTGTCGGAGCTGCACTACAGCCGCTACGCCGCGGGTCCCCGTCCCGGTCGCTTCACCTGGCTGCTCCTCGACCGGGACCTGCCCCCGCCACGTCGTGTCGACCTGCTCCTCGCCGAGGGGGTCGATCTCGTCAATCACGACGAACCCGCACGGGGAAGGGCGCGGCTGGAGCAGGCCCTGGCCGAGGCCCGCACGCTCGACGACCCCGGGAGGGCGGCGATCGCACTCGGGAACCTGGTCGTGTCCCGGGTCATCACCGGGCGGGACTTCGGCACGAGGCCCGAGGACTGGAGCGAGGCGATCCGACTGGCCGAGCAGTCCGGCTCCGACGAGGTCCTCGCCGGCACACTCCTGCTGCTCTACCCCACGCCCGGCTCCCCGCCCGCGCTGCGCGGCAGCCTGGCCCGCGCCGTCGGGGTCGCGCGGGCCGCCCGCCACGAGGGTCTGCTGGCCCTGGCCTCGCACAACCTCGCCGCCTGGCTCCTGGAGAACGGCGACCTGGAGAACGCCCGCGTGCACGCGCTGGAGTCGGCGGCGGCCGCCGAACGGCTCCACAACCGCGCCATCCTCGTCACCCAACGCGCCGTGCTCGGAACCGTCGAGGTGCTGAGCGGGAGCGACGCCGGCCTGCGACAGGTCACCGAGGTGTTGCGGGTCGCCTGGGAGCACGACGAGCTGCGGACCAGCGCCGACGCCTTGCTCAGACTGGCTGCCGGATCCCTCGCTCGCGGCCGGGCGACCACGGCGGCGCGGTGCCTCGGCACCTACCGGGCGCTCCTCAGCCGCGCAGGCGCCGTCCCGAGCGAGACCGAGGACAACTTCCTGAGGCAATGGCTCGCGGGCGTTGTCCCCCGGTGGCCACGACGTTCGGTGGCCGACGCCGTCGCCGAGCTGATCGCGGCAACCGAGGCCTGACCCGCGCCCTTCAGCGACCCTTCAGCGGCAGGGAGCAGCCTTCGCCCCGGGCCGGCTCGGGCGGGCCTGCACCGCCGTCGGAGGACATTATGGGGGGTGCTCCTGGGCGGAGCCGGCGGCGCGTCCACCGCGCCTCCTCAGAGACCGTCCGTCCGACCCCAGGAGTCCTCGTGAAGAAGCTGTCGGCCATCCTCCTCGCCGTCGTCCTGTCCGGCGTGCTCGCCCTCGGCCACGCCAGCCCGGCGAGCGCGGGAGAGCCTCCCCCGGGTCAGGCGGACTGGCGGGCCGTGCGCCCGACCTGCGCGGTCGAGGACGGCTTCATGACGATCGGCACCGCGGCCTGGCTGAAGGAGATCGGCAAGCACCGGGTGCGCGGCTTCAAGGTGCAGTACCTGCTCTACTACGGCTTGCCAGGGATGCTGAACCCCTCGCAGCGGCGCAAGTCGTTCTCGTCGGCACGTTTCCCGAACGACGCGCAGTCCTTCTCCTGGACGGCGCCACGGCAGTCCTGGGGCCCGTTCGTCGCCCCGGACCAGACCGTCTACCTCGTCGTGAAGGCCACCTGGGACCGCGTCGACGCGAACGACTGGGACCAGAAGTTCACCGCGGCCGTCTGCACCGGGTGACGATCCGATGTCCCGCGTCCGCCTCGCGCTGGTCTCTCCCCTCCTGGCGGTCCTGACCGTCTCCCCGACCACGCCGGCGACCGGTGCCGCAGCGGCCGACCCGACCGACGGCCCGCTGCTGTACTCGGTGTTCGGCGGCGTCGAGCTGGCTCCGCTCGGCGGGTCGCCGGTGACGCGCGTGGTCACGGGTCTGACGCCGTGGGTGTCCGAGTTCTCGCCGGACGGCGGACGTGTCGCGTCCCTCGTCGTGAGGTGCCGGGTCGGCGAGTCGCCGTGCCCGGACGGCCAGGACTACACGACCGTCGTCGAGACCGCAGCCGACGGAGGCTCGCTCGAGGCCGCCGAGCTCCCCGGCCGGGGCACCGCACTGTCGTGGAACAGCGCCGCCACCGAGGTCGCCGTCCTGGTCGAGCGGAGCCTCGAGGACCGCTCGATCTGGCGGGTCCCGCTGGACGGCCGGCCCCCGGTCCGTCTGGTGCAGGACACCCCCACCTTCGAGATCGACTGGAGCTCGGACAGTGTCTCGTGGCGGCCGGGGGGCGACCAGGTCGCGTTCGTCGCGGCGAGCAGGACCGGTCCCGAGGACGGCTGGTTCTCCGTCGACCACCAGCAGCTCTGGACCGTGTCGGCCGACGGGGGCTCCCCCGTCCGCTACAGCGCGCGGGTGGACGACCGCTCGGACCCGCGCTACGCCGAGTTCAGCTCCCCCGAGTGGTCGCCGGACGGGACCACCCTGGTGGCCTACGTCTTCACCGATGACGTGGACCGCGGCTGCCGCGGAGCCGCCACGTGCTCGACGACGGTGTCCGTCGTCCGACGCGGGGAGAAGTACGGCACCCCCGCCACGACGATCCCGATCGCCTTCACCGACGGCGGCTACTCGCAGCGCTCCGCCGCTCGCCCGGTGTGGTCCGCTGACGGCTCCCGCATCCTGTTCGGCGTGAGTGACGAGGAGTTCGTGACCCAGCCCCGCGTCGTCACCGTCGCGACAGGTGCTCTGCAGAAGGGGGCTGCCCCGCACAGCTACCAGCAGTTCGACGACTGGCAGCCGTGCCCCACCGGGACCTGCGTCCAGTGGGGCGCCCCGCCCCAGTACTCCCTGGCGGTCGGCTACCGGAACCGGCCGAGGATCGCCGTCGACCTGACGGTGACACCTGCCGCGGTGAAGAAGGTCGCCGTCACCCTCCACCGCCAGGACTCGCGGGGAGCCTGGGTGCAGGTCAAGCGGGTCCTGGCCCGCACCACGGCGGGTGGCACCTGGTCCGGCACCCTCCCGAGGGTCAGGCCCGGGATCTGTCGCCTGCGCTTCGGTGGCGTCGGTGCGACGCAGACGAAGCTCTTCAGCTGCTGAGCGCCGACGACCCACCCCGGCGTCAGTCCCGCAGACGGACCACCGACTTGCCGAGCGTGCGGCGGGAGTCCATGTCGACCAGCGCGCGGGCGTAGTCCTCGGCGGCGTACGTCGCGCCGACCGGCGGGTCGACGACGCCGGACTCGAGCAGGGGGAGCAACGCCTGCCACTGCGTCGCGAGGTGGTCGGGGAACCGGGTCACGAAGGCCCCCCAGCCGACACCGCGGACGTCGGTGTTGTTGAGCAGCAGCCGGTTCACCTTGACCTCGGGGATGCCCTGCCCGGCGGCGAACCCGACGACGAGCAGCCGGCCCTGCGGGGCGAGGGAGCGCAGGGAGTCGGTGAAGACGTCCCCGCCGACGACGTCGAGGACGACGTCGACCCCGGCCCCGCCGGTGAGCTCGGCGACGGCGTCCTTGAACCCGTCGACCATCACGGCCTCGTCGGCGCCGGCGTCACGGGCGACCTGCGCCTTCTCCTCGGTCGAGACGACGGCGATGGTGCGGGCGCCCATGCCCTTCGCGACCTGGATGGTGGCGGTGCCGACGCCGCCCGCGGCGCCGTGGACGAGGACGGTCTCGCCCTCGCGCAGCCCCGCGCGCTCGTCCAGCGCGAACTGGGCGGTGAGGTAGTTGAGGGGGATCGCCGCCCCCGCGTCGTACGAGACGGAGTCGGGGAGGGCGAAGACCTGCGACGCGGGGATGGCGACCCGCTCCGCGGCGCAGCCGTGGACGAGGAAGCCGCACACCCGCTGGCCCGGCTCGGAGCCGGGCCCGGACACGACCGTGCCGGCGCAGTCGACGCCGAGGGTGAACGGCACCTCGGGGCGGACCTGGTACTGCCCGCGGGACAGCAGGAGGTCGGGGAAGGCGACCCCGACGCTGTGCACCTCGACCACGACCTCGCCGTCGGCGGGCTGCGGCTCCGCGACGTCGGTGACGGCGATGCCGTCCGGTCCGGTGGTGTCGACGACCTGGACGGCTCTCATGGCGGCAGCCTAGAGGGACATAGGGTCGTCGGCGTGGCGGTGGGCGACTGGCTGAAGGCGTTCGTCATCCACCACTCCGCGCCGTTCACGGTCCGGTACGGCTCCGACCTGCAGTTCGCCGGGATCGACCTCCCGGCGCCCCGTCGGCGGCGGCTCGCCACCCGTCACGGGAAGGTCGGCGTCCTCGAGCACGGCGAGCCCGGGGCCCCGGCGTACGTGCACGTCCACGGCGGCGCGTGGCTGATGCGCTACCCGATGATGGACGACTGGTGGTGCCGCTACGTCGCCGCGACCGCCGGCGTGCGGGTCGTGAACGTCGACTTCGACGCCGGGCCGTACGTGCGCTACCCGGTCGCGCAGGAGCAGTGCCACGACGTGGCCGCCGCGGTGGCCGCGGAGGCGCCGGTCGCGATCGGCGGGTTCTCCTCCGGTGGCGGGACGGCGGCCGCGGTCGCGCTGATGGCCCGCGACACCGGCTCGTTCACGCCGCGGCTGCAGGTCCTGGGCGTCCCCGCGCTCGACATGCACTCCGACCCCGCCGCCCAGGGGGACGCCGGGATGATCTCGCTGCGGCTGCGCAGGCTCGTGCGCCGCGTCTACTTCCCGGACGTCGCCTCGCGGCGCGAGCCCTACGCCAGCCCCCTGCTGGCCGAGGACCTCACCGGGCTCCCGCCGGCCGTCGTCCTCACGGCCGAGCGGGACTCCCTGCGCCCGGACGGCGACGCCTACGCCCGGCGGCTCGCCGAGGCGGGCGTCCGGGTGTGGCACGACGTGACCCCGGGCGTCGACCACTACTTCCTCACCGAGGACCCGGCCCGCGCCCGCTCGACCATGGCGAAGACGTCCGACGAGATCCGCCGGGCGCTGTCGTGAGGCTGCTGGTCACCCTCGACCTGTTCAGCGCGGCCACGGACTCCGCCCGCGGGGCCGCGGCGACCTTCGCCGCGATCGCGGCCGAGCGGTCGTGGCCGGCGGGTGGCCCGGAGCTGTACGCCGCGTGGGACGCCCGCAACAAGGCCGCCCAGCGCACGGCGCGCCCGCCCACGACGTTCGCGGAGGTCTCCGAGGCCGCCCTCGCCGCGGCGTACGACGACCTCGGGCTGCCCGTCGGGCACGCCGCGCAGGACCGCGCCCGCGTGCACGCGGCGGTCGGTGCCTGGCCGCTGTGGCCGGACCTGGCCGCCGGCGTCACCGCCCTGCGGGCCACCCCCGCCGTCGACGCCGTCGGGATCCTGTCGAACGTCGACGACGACCTCGCCCGTGCCGCCCGTGCGGCGGCCCTGGTGGACGACGCCTGGCTGCTGACCTCGCAGCGCCTCGCGGCGTACAAGCCGGACCCGGCGATCTACCGCGCCGCCCGTGAGGCCGCCGCGACCGCCGGGCTGCGGCTCGTGCACGTGGCGGCGTCGGCCCGCGACGTCCGCGGCGCTCTCGAGGCCGACATCGCCGCCGTCCGCCTCGCCCGACCCGGCCACGCCGTCGACCCCGACGGCCCTCCCCCGCCCCACGAGGTCGCCGACGCCCGCGACCTGCCCTCCGCCGTCCTCGCGGCCGCGCAGGACTAGATGGCTGGCGCAGGCATCCTTCAGCTGGGCGGGCGGGGTTTCACCAGCCGGCTGGTGAACCCGCGACTGGGCTGACAAAACTTCGTGGGCCAGGACGGCACATCACCAGCCGGCTGGTGAAACCTGAGGCAGGCGGTGCCCCTGCGACTCAGGCCGTCGGCACCACGAACGCGGCCCAGGCGAGCAGCGGGGCGAGGACGACGATGGACATGCCCCACTGCATGAGGCGCTTGAAGACCATGTCGCGCTGGTCGGGCTCGGCGTTGGCGACGACGAGGGCGCCGTTGGTGGAGAACGGGGAGCAGTCGACCACCGAGCTGGAGATGGCGAGGGCGGTGATGAGGCCGACGGCGCTGACCTCGCCGACGAGCAGGAAGGGCACGGCCAGCGGGATCAGGGCGCCGATGATGCCGGTGGTGGAGGCGAACGCGGAGACCACGGAGCCGATGAGGCAGATCAGCAGCGCGGCGACCAGGGGCGCCCCGATCGAGGCCACGCGCTCGCCGAGGGAGTCGACGACGCCCTGGTCCTGCAGCAGCGTCACGTAGGTGACGATGCCGCCGATCAGCAGCACGGTGCTCCAGCTGATCTTCTCCACGGCGCCCTTGGCGGTCGCGGGGAACGCGAGGGTGAGCAGGACGGCGATCGCGAGCGCGGTGAACCCGACGTCCAGGTCGAAGCCGAGGGCGCCGACGATGAGCAGCCCCAGGCCGGCCAGCGTGAGGGAGCGCTGGGTGTCGAGGCGCAGGTTCGCGGGGTCGTCGCGGACGTCGGCGACCTCGGTGCGGTCGCGCCTCACGTCCGCCGGCGAGTACGGCGTGCCGCTGCGCGGACCGTCGTGGGTCGCGGCGCGGGAGGCGGCCTCGGCCTCGGCGCCCATGGCGGCCGTCGTCGTCTCCTCCCGCCCGCGGGCGACCAGGCCGCGGCCGCCGAACGCGAGGAACGTGACGAGGGCGATGAGGAACGCCGAGAAGAAGGTGGCGAGGAACAGCAGGAGCTGGTTGCCGGGCAGGTCGTTGTCGGCGACCACGCCGTTGGTGATCGAGCCGAAGATGCCGATGGGCGAGAAGCTGCCGGCGGTCGCGCCCTGCACGACCATCATCCCCATCATCACCGGGTGGATAGACCAGCGCAGCGCGAAGCCCATCGCGACCGGCGCCACGATCGCGACGGCGGCGGGGCTCACGGCGCCGATGGACGTGACGACCGCGCAGACGCCGAACATCGCCCACGGCACCAGCCACACCACCCCGCCGACCGCGCGGACGGCGCCGTGCACGATCCAGTCGACGGTGCCGTTGTTCTTCGCCAGCGCGAACAGGTAGGTGACCCCCACCAGGATCACGAACAGCTCGGCGGGGAAGCCCGCCAGCGTCTCCGCCGCGGCGTCCTCGACGGGGAAGTCGAAGACCGTCAGGCCCACGACGAACGACGCGACGAGCGCCAGCGCGCCCATGTTGACGCTGCGGACCGTGGCGACCAGGAAGACGACCACGAGGACGAGGAGGGAGACGAGCTCGGTCATGGACGGGGTCCCGCGGGGGTGATCGGCATCACCCCTGTCTATCGGTCCTGTCCACCCGGCCGCGCGCCGGTCGTCAGCGGGCCTCGACCAGCCTGTCCATCTCGAAGTGCATCGGGTCGGTGAACGACCAGTCACCGCCCCAGGCGAAGCCCCACTTCTTCATGATCGCCACGACGTCGCGGTCGATGTCGCCGACGGTGCCGCGCTGGTTGCCGGGCACGTTGAGGTCGACGGCGATGCCGAAGGAGTGCAGCGACAGCGAGCTCGACCCGGCGATGAAGCGCGGGTAGTAGCAGCCGGCGTACTCGTCGGGGTTGATCTCGGCCGCCAGCCCGCGCGTCACGACCTCGGTGAACGCCGCCCGCAGCTGCGGCAGCATCACCTTGTGGCAGGTCACGTCGCCGAGGATCGGGACCTCCTCGGTGCGGATGTTCTCCTCCACCCAGGCCGGGTCGGGCGCGATCCGTCCGCCGCCGATGACTTCGTACGTGAACGTGCCGACCGCCTCGGCGACCGAGCCTCCGGTCAGGAAGGCGGTCTGGGTGGCGGTGATGTCGAGGTCCGGGCCGAGGATCTGGACCGGCACGTCGTCGCCGACGATCTCCTTGAGGTCGTCGCGGACGTCCTGCGGGGCGACCGAGCCGGTGTTGACCAGCAGCGCGTTGCCCGGCCGCATGCCGAGCGGCTCGATCCAGTTCTCGTTGAGGACGGCGTCGATCTGGCGGACCTGCGGCGCGTAGGCGCCGATGTGGACCTGCGGGGCGTCGCGGTCGTTGCCGAGCCGCACGAACCCGTTCCCGTCCTCGACCCGCCGGCCGAGGCCGGGCAGGATGCCGAGCTCGCCGCCGGCGACGCGGTCCCACACCTCCTGGAACTGCGCGGTCTGGATCGGGTTGAAGTTGCGGTACGACGAGGGGTCGACCGCGGCGACGTCGATGACGGTGTCCTCCACCGCGACGGGCGCGAGGGCGAACTGCTCGACGGCCTCGACGCCTTCGGTCCCGGCGATCGCCTCGACGACGTCGTCGGCGAGGGTGTCCGGGGCGTAGACGAGGATGTCGTCACCGAACAGGCGACCCTGGAGGGGCCCGGGGTCCTCGACGGCCATCGCGGGGTCGATCGTCGGGCCCTGCTCCCCGCCGTCGGAGTCGGCGACCTCGGACTCGACCGGCTGGGGGATCTCCTCGGTGTCGGCGTCCTGCGGGGCCTCGCCCTCGGCTCCCTGGGAGGCGCCGTCGGAGGCGCGGTCCGAGGCGGAGGTGTCCCCGCACCCGGCGAGCAGGGTCGCGCAGGCGAGGACTGCGGTGCCGGCGACGGCGGCGCGCGTCCGGATCGACCTCATTCGGTGCCTCCCCCTGTGGTGCGGGGTCCAGGGTAGGTGGGCGTTCAACGCCTGTCCGGCGTGAGGTCGCCCACCCGCGTGCGGACCAGCAGGGCCGACAGCAGCGCGCCGGCCGCCATGAGGCCCGCGCAGATCCACACGGCGACGACGTAGCCCG
This sequence comes from Nocardioides sp. CFH 31398, assembly GCF_022436705.1. Lineage (GTDB taxonomy): Bacteria > Actinomycetota > Actinomycetes > Propionibacteriales > Nocardioidaceae > Nocardioides. Next base: position 299,631 of record NZ_JAKUHT010000003.1, read on the forward strand.
CCGCGAACGCGTCGGGGTCGGCGTAGTCGGTGCCGGAGAGACCGACCAGCGCGGGCAGGGCGGCGACGGCGACGAGGCCGCCGGTGCGGGAGACCGCGTTGTTCACACCGCTCGCGACGCCGGCGTACCGGTCGGGCGCCGCGGCGAGGACCGTCGCGGTCAGTGGGGCGACGAGGAGCGCGAGGCCGAGCCCGAAGACCGTGATCCCGGGCAGCACGTCGGTGGCGAACCCCGCGAACCCGACCGTGTCCGCGTCGGCGCGCAGCAGCAGCAGGGTGCCGACGGCGAGGACCAGCGGCCCGACCGTGAGCGGGACCCGCGGCCCGATCCGCTGCGCCAGCGCGCCGCCGCGGGAGGCCAGCAGGAGCATGCAGATCGTGATCGGCAGCGTGGACAGGCCCGCGGCGAGCGCGCCCCAGCCCGCGACCGTCTGCAGCTGCAGGACGAGGAAGAAGAGCACGGCCCCCAGCGCGGCGTACACGAGCAGGGTGAGGGCGTTGACCGCGCTGAAGGTGCGGTCGGTGAACAGCACGAGCGGCACCAGGGGATGGCGGCTGCGGCGCTCGACGAGGACGAACGCCGCCGCGGCCACGGCCCCGAGCACCGCGGCGGGCACGGCGTACGGCGACCCGGGCTCGACCAGCGCCCACGTGACGGAGCCGAGCGCGGCCACCGCCAGGACGGTCCCGGCCACGTCGAAGCCGTGCGCGGCCTGGGGGTCGCGGGACTCCGGCACCGAGCGTACCGCGATCGCCACCACGAGGACCGCGGGCAGCAGGTTGACCAGGAAGATCCAGCGCCACGAGGCCTGCTCGACCAGGACCCCGCCGAGGAACGGCCCGGCTGCTGCGGCGATGGAGCCCAGACCGGTCCAGGTGCCGATGGCGCGGGCGCGGTCCTCGCGGGCGAAAGCGCCCTGGATCATCGCGAGGCTGCCCGGCGTGAGCAGCGCGGCGCCGACGCCCTGCAGCACCCGGGAGCCGATCAGCACCTCCACGCTCGGGGCGAGCCCGCAGGCCAGGGAGGCGACCGCGAAGGTGACGGTGCCGACGAGGAAGACACGCCGGCGCCCGAACCGGTCGCCCAGCGAGCCGCCGAGCAGGATCAGCCCGGCGAGCGTCAGCAGGTAACCGTTGGTCACCCACTGCAGGGCGGCGAGGTCCGCGTCGAGGTCCTCGCCGATCGTGCGGAGCGCGACGTTGACGACCGTCTGGTCGAGCAGCGCCATGCCCGAGCCCAGCGTGGCGGCGGCGAGGACGGCACGGCCGGCGGGCGTCCCCAGCCGGACCGGCTCGCCCTCGCAGACGGGCTCGCCGGTCACGGGCTGGGAGGTCACCCGGCCCAGTGTGGGCCTACGCGTTCTCCTTGCGGAAGACGGCCGTCCCCCACCACAGCGCCAGCGCGAAGAGAACGACGGACCAGCCGACGCCCCAACCCATCGTGGCGAGGTCGAAGTCGCCGAAGAACGCCCCGCGGACGGCGTCGACGACGTGACGGATGGGCATGAAGTCGGCCAGGCGGTCGAGCCACGCGGCGCCGAACGTCATCGGCAGGAGGATCCCGGACAGCAGCAGCACCGGCATCATCACGAGGTTGATGACGGGCGCCATGACGTCCTCGGACTTGGTGGTCAGCGCGAGCGCGTTGGACGCCGCCGCGCAGGCCCCGCCCAGCAGCAGGGTGAGCAGGACGCCGACGACCACCCCGCCGACCGAGGCGTCCATGCCGAGCGCCGTGCCGAGGGCGACGAGGATCACCGCCTGCACGAACAGCTGGAGCAGGTCGCGCCCGAGGCGGCCGACGAGGAGCGCCGTCCGGCTGGCCGGGGTGACCCGCTCGGCCTCGATGACGCCCTCGCGCCACTCCCCGATCAGGGAGAAGCCCGCGAAGAAGGCGCCGAAGATCCCGAGCTGGACGAGCATCCCCGGGACGAACCACGTGTACTGGTTGATCCCCGGCCCGAGCTGCGCGATCACCGGTTCGAGCAGCGGGCCGAACAGCAGCAGGTAGAGCACCGGCTGCAGCATCCCGATGATCACCCACGCGGGGTTGCGCAGGTTCATCCGCATCTGGCGGCGGAAGACGATGAACGACTCCCGCCAGAACCGGCCGACCGCTCCGCGCTGCGGCAGCTCCTCGGCCGCCGCGGGCGTGCGCGCGGGCCGTGAGGACGGACGGGGTGCGGTCGTGGTCATCACGCCACCTCCTGGTCGTTCGGGTCGCCGGGTTGCTCGGGATGCCCCGGTTGCTCCGGTTGCTCCGGTTGCTCCGCGTCGCGCAGGCTGCGCCCGGTCAGGGTCAGGAAGACGTCGTCCAGGGTGGGCCGGGCGACCTCGATGGAGTCGAGGGAGACGCCCTCGGACCCGAGGTCGCGCAGCAGGCCAGGGACGGCGCGCCCGGCGCGCGGCACGCGCGCGGAGACCCGGCGCCCGTCGACCTCGGCGCGGCCGGCGAGCACGCGCAGGCGCTCGTGGGCGGTCGCGACCTGGTCGTCGGCGGCGACCTCGAGGACGACGAGGTCGCCCGCGACCTGGGCCTTGAGGTTGTCGGCGGTGTCGGAGGCGACGATCTCGCCGCGGTCGATGATGACGATGCGGTCCGCGAGCGCGTCGGCCTCGTCGAGGTAGTGCGTGGTGAGGAAGACGGTGGCGCCCTTGCGGTCGCGCAGCGCCGAGATGTGGCCCCACAGGTTCGCCCGGGCCTGCGGGTCGAGACCGGTCGTCGGCTCGTCGAGGAACACCAGGGACGGTTCGTGGACGAGCCCCATGACGATGTCGAGGCGGCGCTTCTGCCCGCCCGACATGCTCTTCGGCCGGCGCCGCCACAGGCCCTCGAGCTGCAGGTCGTCGAAGAGCCCCTGCCCGCGGCGGACGGCGTCGGCGTGCGACATCCCGTACAGCATCCCGTGGTCGATGACCTCGTCGCCGGCGAAGGCCCCCGAGTACGTCGACCCGGCCTGCGAGACGTAGCCGATGCTGCGGCGCACCTGCACCGCCTGGGTGGCCACGTCGTAGCCGGCCACGGTCGCCGTGCCCGCCGTGGGTCGCAGGAGCGTGGTCAGCATCCGCAGGGTCGTGGTCTTGCCCGCGCCGTTGGGGCCGAGGAAGCCGACGACCTCGCCCTCCGCGACGTCGAGGTCGACGCCGCGCACGGCGTGGACGTCGGTCCGCGCGCGGCCCCGCCCCGTCCGGAAGGTCTGGACGAGCCCGCGTGCGGTGATCATGGAGGGTCGGTCGGTGCTCACCTCACGAGTGAACCGCGTGGTACCGACAACCGTCCACGGCGTTTCGCTGTGAGCGGCTACCCGCCAGTAACGTCGTGGACATGTCACCGGTGCGCGGGCTCGTCGCCACGTCCGTCCTCGTCGCGCTCGCGCTGCCGCTGGGCGCCGCGGCCCCGGCCCCGGCCGCCTCGGCCGCCCCGGGCGCCGCGGACGTGCCCCGGGTGCAGACCGTGGGGGACCCGCGCGGCGACGTCCGCGCGACCGGCGCCGTGCCCCGGTCGGTCCGCCGCAGCGTCGACGTCTCGTCCCTGCAGGTGCGGCGCGACGACAACGAGCTGCGCCTGCGGCTGGCGCTGCGTGACGTGCGCTCGTTCGCGGCGTGGGAGCAGGGCGCGACGTTCGTGTTCTCCCGCGAGCGCCGGGCCCAGCGGTTCACGGTCTCCGGCGCCGACGTGCTGCGCGGCGACCTGCTCAGCGACCGGCTCTGCGAGGGCGGCTCGGTGAGGCGGCGGGGGGCCGTGGACGCGCTCGTCGTCCGGATCCCCTTCTCCTGCATCCGCACCACGCCGGGAGAGACGCTGAGGCTCCGCGCCACCGCGACCGCCACGCCGGCGACACCCGTCGACGGCGTCCGCGCCGCCGACCGGGTCCGTGCGGTCCGCACCGACCCGCGCTAGGCGTCCGCTAGAAGTCCGCCGCCGACTCGTGCGCCCCGACGCGGCGCAGGTGCACCCGGCGTGAGAGCCGGATGACGGGACGGACCGCCAGCTCGGCGCTGCCCACGATGAACAGCCACGTCCCGGCCTCGGTCGTCGCGGAGTCGAGGAACAGGAACGAGCCGACGAGGAACCACACGGCCACGAGCAGGTCGTTGGCAATGGAGAGGGTCTCGTAGCGGCGGCGCAGGAGCAGCTCGCGATGTCCGAGGTGCAGGGTGAGCGTGCCGTCGGGGTGCACGTGGGCCTCGTGTGGTGGCATGAGGGCCATGGAACACCCCTTCGGGATCGACTTCGGCGGCACCGGCATCAAGGGCGCCCCCGTCGACCTCGCGGTCGGCGACTTCGCCGAGGAGCGCGTGCGTCACCCCACGCCCCAGCCCTCGACGCCGGAGGCCGTCGCGGACGTCTTCGTCCAGCTCCTGGCCTCGTTTCCCGAGTCGTACTCGCCCGTGGGGGTCACCGTCCCCGGCGTCGTGCGCAGGGGGGTCGTCGGGTCCGCGGCCAACATCGACGACGCCTGGATCGGCACCGACGCCGACGCGATGCTGTCCGACCGGCTCCGGCGCTCGGTGCACGTGGTCAACGACGCCGACGCGGCGGGCCTCGCCGAGGCGGCGTACGGCGCGGCGCGGGGCGTGACCGGCCTGGTGATCGTGACGACGCTCGGCACCGGGATCGGCTCGGCCATGGTCCACGACGGGGTGCTCGTGCCGAACGCCGAGCTGGGCCACCTCGAGATCGACGGGCACGACGCCGAGTCGCGCGCCGCGAACTCCGCCCGCAAGCGCGAGGAGCTCTCGTGGGAGGAGTGGGGCGCCCGGCTCACCCGCTACTACCGCACCGTGGAGATGCTCTTCTCCCCCGAGGTGTTCGTGATCGGCGGCGGCGTCAGCAAGGACGCCGAGCACTGGCTGCCGCACGTCCACGTGCGCACGCCCATCGTCACCGCGACCCTGCTGAACCGCGCCGGGGTCGTCGGCGCCGCTCTGCTCGCCGCTCGCGAGCAGGACTGAGGCCGAGACCGAGACCCGAGACCGGCCCGGGGCGGCCCGCTCACTCCCCCGCGATGGCGCGGGCCACGGCCTTGGGGACGGCGGTGTCGAACACCGACGGGATGATGAAGGACGCGTTGAGCTCCTCGTCGGTCACCACGTGGGCGATGCCCTCCGCGGCGGCCAGCATCATGTCGATCGTCACGTCCGAGGCGCGGGCGTCGAGCAGGCCGCGGAACACGCCGGGGAACGCCAGGACGTTGTTGATCTGGTTCGGGTAGTCCGAGCGGCCCGAGGCCACGACGGCGGCGCGGCGGCCGGCCTCGCCGGGGTCCACCTCGGGGTCGGGGTTCGCCAGCGCGAAGACGACGGCCTTGTCGGCCATGTCGTCGATCCACTCCGGCTCGAGGATGCGCGGGGCGCTCACGCCGATGAAGACGTCGGCGTCGACGAGCACGTCGTGCAGCGACCCCGTCACCCGCCGCGGGTTCGTCTGCTCCGCGAGCGTGCGGTGGGAGTCCGACAGGTTCTCGTCACCGGCGCAGATGGCGCCCTCGCGGTCGACCACCACGACGTCCTCGGCACCCGCCGCGAGCAGCAGGGTCACGATCGCGGTGCCGGCGGCACCGCCGCCGGAGACGACGACGCGCACGGTCGACAGCTCCTTGTCGACGACCCGCAGCGCGTTGGTCAGCGCGGCGAGGACGACGATGGCCGTCCCGTGCTGGTCGTCGTGGAAGACCGGGATGTCGAGGCTCTCGCGCAGCCGGCGCTCGATCTCGAAGCAGCGCGGCGCGGCGATGTCCTCGAGGTTGATGCCGCCGAAGCCGGGGGCGATCATCTCGACGGCCTTGACGATCTCGTCGGTGTCCTGGCTGGCCAGGCAGATCGGCCACGCGTCGATGTTCGCGAACCGCTTGAACAGGGCCGCCTTGCCCTCCATCACCGGCATGGCCGCGCCCGGGCCGATGTTGCCCAGACCGAGCACCGCCGAGCCGTCGGTGACGACCGCGACCGAGTTGCCCTTCACCGTCAGCCGCCGCACGTCCTCGGGGTTCTTCGCCAGCGCCATCGACACCCGACCGACCCCGGGGGTGTAGGCCATCGACAGGTCGTCGCGGGTCCGCAGGGGGACCTTCGAGGACACCTCGATCTTGCCGCCGATGTGCAGCAGGAAGGTCCGGTCGGACACCTTGTGCACGGTCACGCCCGGCAGGGCCTTGACCAGCTCGACGAGCTCCTCGGAGTGCTCCGCGTTGCCCGCCGAGCACGTGACGTCGACGACGAGACGGTCGTGGCGCGACTCGGTGACGTCGATCGCCGTCACGATCCCGCCGGCCTGGGCGATGCACGTCGCGACCTCGCCGACCACCGCGTGGTCGGGGTCCGCGTGCAGACGCATGGTGATCGAGTACGACGACGTGGTGGCGGCCATGAGCGAAGAATCGCGGGGCCGACGGGTTACCGGCAAGTCACCTCGGGCGCCGGTGACGACGCTCACGCCCGGTCCGCCGCGTCGGCCCCTCCCCCCGGCCCGTCGGTCCCCGCGTGGACCAGCGCGGCGATGCGCCGCTCCACGGCGTTGAAGTCGGGAGCGTTGACGTCACGCTCGCCGGCGAGGTCGACGGCGACCACCTCGCGGACGTGGCCCGGGACGCCGACCGACGCGCCGCCCGCCATGACCACGACGCGGTCGGCGAGGTACACCGCCTCCTCGATGGAGTGGGTGACGAGCAGGATCGTCGTCCCCGCCTCGCGGTGGATGCGCCGCAGCTCGTGCTGCATCGAGGTGCGGGTCAGGGCGTCCAGCGCCCCGAACGGCTCGTCCATGAGCAGGACGGCGGGCTCGTTGGCGAGCACGCGCGCCAGCGCCACGCGCTGCTGCATCCCGCCGGACAGCTCGCCGGGGAAGCGGTCGGCGAACCGGGTGAGCCCGACCGTCTCGATGACCGCCTCGGTCCGACGGCGGACGACGCCGCGCGGCAGCCGCTGCCGACGTGGCCCCCACCGGACGTTCTCGGCGACGGTCAGCCACGGGAACAGGCCGTAGTCCTGGAAGACGACGCCGCGGTCGGGGCCGGGGCCGCGCACCGGCCGGCCGCCGACGACCAGCGAGCCGGCCGTCGGTCGCTCGAAGCCCGCGAGCATGCGCAGCACGGTCGACTTGCCGCACCCGCTGGCGCCGACGACGGCGGCGACCTCGCCCGGTGCGATCTCGAGCGTGACGTCGGCGACGGCGTCCACGGGGCCCCGGACGGTGTCGTAGCGCTTGCCGACGCCCTCGAGCACCACGCGGCCCGACTCGTCCACGACCCGCGCCGGGTCCACGACGCCCGCGGCGCTCACGCGGCCCTCATCAGCGGACGTCGTCCGAACAGCCCGCGCAGCCCCAGCACGAGGAGCCGGTCGGAGCAGAAGCCGGCGACGCCGATGACGATCATGCCGACGACGATCCGGTCGGTGCGGACCTGCTCGCGGGCCAGCGTGATCATGCTGCCCAGCCCGGTGTCGATGCCGTTGGACTCCCCCAGCACGAGGATGACCCACGCCAGCCCCAGGCCGATCCGCAGGCCGCTGACGATCCCGGGCGTCGCGGCCGGGACGACCACCCGCAGCAGGATGCCCGCCGGCCGGGTGCCGAGCATCCGGGCGGCCTCCACGAGCCGCGGCGACACCTCGCGGGTCGCGCCGAGCGTGTTGAGCAGGATCGGGAAGAACGCCGACAGGGTGATGAGGAAGACGGTGGCCTGCGACCCGAAGCCGATGATGAGGAGCACCAGCGGCACCCACGCGGTCGCCGGGATCGGGCGGAACAGGTTCACCGCGGGGTCGAGCGCGGCGTTGACGAGCGCGAAGCGCCCCATCAGGACCCCGAGCGGGATCGCCAGCACCGCCGCGAGGGCGAACCCGGCGAGGACCCGGAGCGTGCTGGCGCCGAGGTGCTCCCACAGCGTCCGGCTGAACGCGTCGTCGTTGACCCCGCCGAAGGCGAAGTCCCACAGCAGCACCGCGACGTCCAGCGGCTCGGGCAGGAACGCCATCTTGATGTCGAACACCAGCACCCACTCGCCGCGCACGCCGAGGTGCCACATCGCCACCAGCAGCGCGAGCACGGCCAGGCCGAGCGCCAGGCGGCCGAGCCGGGGCGCCCAGAGTGCCGCCGTCGGGCGCCTCACCGTGTCCCGGCCGGGGCGTCGGTGCTCGCGAAGGAGGTGTCGACGACCTCGTCGACGGCCGGGGCCTCGTCGATCATCCCGAGCCGCTCCATCTGGGCGGCCAGCTCGCCGATCTCGTCGACGTACGCCGGGGCGAGGTCGGAGCGCAGCCAGGAGTTGTCCAGGGCGGTGGCGAAGACCTGCTCGTCGCCGCCGTACTCCTCGACCATGGCGGGCAGCCACTCGTCCTGGTTCTCGGCCATGTACGCCGTCGCGGCCGCGTGGGTGTCGACGACCTCCTGCACCGCCTCGGGCTCGGCGTCGATGAAGTCGCCGCTGGCGAGCAGGCCGATGTTCACCCGTCCGATCTCCGTGTCGTACGGCGACGCGATCTCCTGCCCGCCCGCGCCGAGGGCGAGCGAGACACCGATCTCGGGCGCCAGGAACGCGTCGATCTGGCCGGTGTCGAAGGCGGTGAAGAACTCGGGGGCGGCCAGGGACACCAGCTCGAGCTCCTCGATGTCGACCCCGGCGTCCTCGAGCATCAGCTGCAGCGCGACGTACTGCGAGCTCGACTCGAGGTAGCCGACCCGCTTGCCGGCGAGGTCGGCGACGGTCTCGATGGACGGGTCCCCGACCAGGCCGCTGCCACCGTCCGCGGCGCCGGCGACGACCTGGACGTCACGGCCCTGCGCCGCGCCGGCGACGGTGGTCGTGATGCTGCCGACCGCCATGTCGACCGTCCCCGACAGCAGCGCGTCGTTCAGGGCGGGTGCGGTGTCGAGGGTGACGACCTCGTAGTCGAGGTCGCCGGTCGCGTGGTCGGCGTAGAGGAACGGCGCGTAGAAGTGCGGCTGGCCCCGCAGGGTGCCGACCGTGACGGTGGTCGTGGCCCCCGCCTCGTCGTCGCCGCCGCCGGTCGACGTGCACGACGCCAGCAGCAGGGGCAGGACGGCGGCCGCGGCGGCCGCGGCGAGGGTGCGCCGGGGGGCCGGGCGGCGGTGGTCGTGACGGGAGGGGGCGGGTGCGCTCACGCGGGGGCTCCTGGGGTGGTGCGGGTGGGGCTTCGGGTGGAGGAGCGGCCACTGTCACCGACGCGGATTTCACCGTCGTGACATCGCTGTTGCGACCACACACCTGTGGGCGGGCCGGCCGTCACGGGGGCGATACCGTCGACGCATGCCCGTCGTCGTGCAGGACGTCCCCGACCGCTCCCGCTACGTCGTCCTCGCGGACGGCCGGCAGGCGGGTCTGCTCACCTACGACCGCGGCGAGACCCAGATCGACCTCCTGCACACCGAGGTGGACGACGCCTACGCCGGCCGCGGCCTCGCCAAGGCGCTGGTGACCCACGCGCTCGACGCGGCGCGCCGCGACGGGCTCGCCGTGGTCCCGTCCTGCCCCTACGTCGCCGAGTTCCTGCGCCGCGACCCGTCGTACGCCGACCTCGTGCCGGCCGCCCGGCGCGCGGAGCTCGGCCTGGACTGAACCGTCCCGGCCCGAACGATTCGGGTCCGGCGCGGAATACGCCGAGGTCGTGCGACGTTCAACCATCCATGTCCACCACGGTCTCCGCCCTGTCCGTCCCCCAGGCCTCCGCCTCGTTCGAGCGCACCACCGTCGACCGACGCGACCTGCGACCGAACGACGTCCGCATCGACATCCGCTTCGCCGGCATCTGCCACTCCGACATCCACCAGGTCCGCGGTGAGTGGGGCGGCGAGACGTTCCCCATGGTCCCGGGCCACGAGATCATCGGCACCGTGGCCGAGGTCGGCTCCGAGGTCACCGAGCACGCCGTCGGCGACACCGTCGGCGTGGGCTGCTTCGTCGACTCCTGCCTCGAGTGCGAGGCGTGCAAGGACGGCGAGGAGCAGTACTGCACGAAGGGTGTCGTGCAGACCTACAACGACGAGGGGTACGACGGCGAGAAGACCTTCGGGGGCTACAGCACCCAGGTCGTCGTCCGCGACCACTTCGTCGTCCGCGTGCCCGAGGGCATGGACCTCGCCGCGGCCACGCCGCTGCTGTGCGCCGGCATCACCACGTTCCACCCGCTGAAGGAGCACGGCGCCGGCCCCGGCAAGCGCGTGGGCGTCATCGGCATGGGCGGCCTCGGCCACGTCGCGGTGAAGATCGCCGCGGCGATGGGCGCCGACGTCGCGGTGCTGTCGCGCACCGACGCCAAGGCCGACGACGGCAAGGCGTTCGGCGCCTCGGAGTACTTCGCGACCGAGGACGAGTCGGTCTTCACCGAGCAGGCCGGCAGCTTCGACATCCTGCTCAACACCGTCGGCTCCGGCATCGACCTCGACGCCTTCATGGGCCTGCTGGGCCGCGGCGGCGTCATGGCGAACCTCGGCGCCCCGAGCGACAACCTGGAGGTCAGCGCCTTCTCGCTGCTCCCGAACCGCCGCTCCATCGCCGGCTCCATGGTCGGCGGCCTGCCCGAGACGCAGGAGATGATGGACTTCTGCGCCGAGCACGGCATCACCGCGACCGTCGAGGTCATCTCCGCCGACCAGGTCGACGAGTACTACGACAAGGTCGTCTCCGGTGACGTGCGCTACCGCGCCGTCATCGACACCGCGTCCCTGTCCTGATCCAGGGGGCGTCAGCAGACGTCCGACGGCCCGGTCCCCGCACGGGGGCCGGGCCGTCGTGCTGCCCGGGCCCGGCCGCGGCCCGATGGCTGCATGGGCCACTTGACATGCAGACATGCGCATATCAGGATTCCCGCATGGAACCGGGCCTCTCGGCGTACGACGGGGTCAGCGAGCTCTTCTCGGCGCTCGCCAACCCCGTGCGCGCGGCGGTGGTGCACCGGCTCTCCGAGCGGCCGCGGACGGTCACCGAGCTCACCGAGGAGCTCGGGGTGTCGCAACCGCTGATGTCGCAGCACCTCCGGGTGCTGCGCACGGCGCACGTCGTGACCCCCACCCGCACCGGCCGGACCACCACCTACGCGCTGTCGGACGACCACGTGGCCCACGTGTTCCTCGACGCGTTCACCCACACCAAGGAGCACGAGGACCCCGATGAGTGACACCGCCCCCCACACCGAGGCCGAGAAGCACGCCCACACCCACGGCCCGGGTTGCGGCCACCTGGCCGTCGTCCACGACGACCACGTCGACTACGAGCACGACGGCCACCTGCACCACGAGCACGACGGCCACTACGACGAGTGCACGAAGTGCCAGTGCGGCGACTGCAACGACTCCTGCGCGACCTGCAGCTGCGCGAGCTGCTCCTGCCCGACCTGCAACCACGCCACCTGCGAGTGCAGCAACTGCGGCGGCGAGCCCTGCTCGTCCTGCATCTGCGCGGACTGCTCCTGCGGCACCTGCCGCCACGCGGCCTGAGCCGCTAGACGGGCCTCGACGGGCCGTCGGCGTCGTCCCCCTCGTCGGGGCCGACGTCGGCGGCCCGTCGCCGTGAGCGCCGGACGGTGACCAGCACCCAGCCGGCGATCAGCACGTTGCCCAGCGCGGTCATCCACAGCCCGGTCGACGAGCCGACCTCCCCGGGCACCCGGAAGGCGTTGGGCTCCCCCGGCACGGCCGTCACCTCGAGGGTCCCGTCCCGCTCCGCCGCCTCGTACGTCGCGGCGTCGACCCGGCGCGGCCAGCCCGACTCCGGCTGCTCGACGGCGTACTCGCCGTCGAAGCCGAGGAACACGACGTAGGCGTCGCCCTGCGACTGCGCGGAGACGACCTCCGCGACCACGTCACGGCCCTCGCTCGCCACCTGGCGGTCGGCGAGCACCGACGACACGATCGGCAGGTTGACCAGCGCGAGCAGCGCGACCAGCAGGACGAGCTTCGCCGGGGTCACGCGCTCGGCCAGGGTCGGTCCCAGGCGCCGTCGCGCAGCGCCTCGCCGGTGGGACGCCGCTCGCGCGGCCGGTCCTCGCGCTCGACGAGGTCGCCCTCCGTGGGCTCGAGGTGGCGGCCGACGGCGATGCCCGACAGCACGCGGAAGTGACCGGGGACCCCGAGCACCCCGCCCGCCGCGTCGAGGTCCATCCCGGAGAACTGGTGGGCGTGCAGACCCATCGCGCGGGCCTGCAGCGTGACGTGGGCGGCGGCCTGGCCGGTGTCGTAGCAGGCGTAGTCGGCAGGCACCTCGCGCGCCGCCTTCGAGCCGGGCTCCGCGTCCGGGTCGGGGCCGGTGCGCACGGCGGTCACGAGCACCGCCGACGCCCGGCGGACCCAGGCGTTGCCCCGGCTCAGGGTCTCGCACCAGGCGGCGTGGTTGCCCACCCCGCGGCGCAGCACCACGAGGACCCACGGCTGGCTGTTGCCGCGGCTCGGGGCCCACCGGGCCGCCTGCACGAGGACGTCGAGGTCGCCGTCCGCGACCTCGTGGGCGGGGTCGAAGCTGCTCGGGCTCCACCGGGAGCGCAGCGGTTCGGACAGGACCTCGGCGTCGGGTGTGGGCGCGTGCACCGCTCCAGTATCCGGGGCCGCGGATGCGGTCGAGGATGTGCACTCGTTTGTGCGGGAGTGCAAGAATGCACTCCGTGGTCAAGAGTGCAATGTGCGTCACCGACCGTCGTGAGGCCCGCCGCCTCGCGACGAACCGGCGCATCACCGTCGAGGCCCAGCGTCTCGTCGAGGAGCACGGGTTCGACGGCTTCACCATGGACGACCTCGCCGCCGCCGCCGACGTCTCGCGCCGCACCCTGTTCAACCACGTCGGCTCCAAGCTCGACGCCGTGCTCGGCGAGTTCCCGGTCGTCCCCGAGGCCCTCGTCGAGCAGTTCCGCGCCGGCGGCCCCCACGGCGACCTGTTCAGCGACCTGGGCGCCCTCGCGGAGGAGGTCGTCGCCGACCACGACGCCACCCGCGAGGAGATCGCGCTGGGCCGCCGGATGCTCGCCGACCCCCGGCTGCTCGCCGCCAGCAACGAGCGGTTCGCGGCGTACGCCGAGCCGTTCCTCGACCACATCGCCGCCCGCGAGGGTGCCGCATACGACGAGACCCGGGCCCGCGTCGCGGTGAGCGTCCTGGTCTCGCTCGCCGAGATGGCGCTCGACGACTACGTCGCCGACACCGAGGGCCGACCCCTCGTCGACCACCTCACCCGCCTGCTGACGGCCGCCCGGTCGTTGGTGTCCCGCACCTGACCCCTCACCCGCACCCCCGCGTCCGCCTCCCCGAGACAAGGACCCCCATGGCCTCCCTGCTCCAGCGCCTCGGCGCGACCGCCCACCGCCGCTGGCCCGCGTTCATCGCGCTCTGGCTCGTCGCCCTGATCGGCGTCGGCGCGTTCGCCGGCTTCCTGTCCAAGCCGCTGGTCGACTCCTTCACCATCCCGGGCATCGAGTCCGAGGAGGCCGCCGACCTCCAGTCCGAGCTGTTCGGCGGCGGCGCGGACGCCATCGACCAGGCGACCGTCAACGTCGTCGTCCAGGCACCCGAGGGCTCCACGCTCGCCGACCGTGACGTCAACGACGACGTCACCGCCCTGGTCGCCGACCTCCAGGGCATCCCCCAGCTGTCGGACGCCGACCGCGACCCGCAGACCTCCGCCATCGTCGACCCGGTGCTCGCCGCCCAGGGCGTCGAGCAGCAGCTGCGCGAGGGCTACGAGCAGAACCCGGCCACCGCGCAGCTGCCCGCGGAGCAGCTCGACGCACTGGTCGAGAAGGACGTCGCCTCCGTCTCGCCGCTGTCCACCGACGGTCGCACCGGCATCATCAGCTTCGTCCTCGACGTCCCCACCGTGACCGAGGTCGACCCCGCCACCCGCGACGCGATCACCGACGTCATGGACGACGCCCGCGACGCGGGCCTGGTCGTCGAGGCCAACGGCCAGGGCATGCAGGCCCTGACGGACTTCGGCGTCACCTCCGAGGTCGTCGGCATCGGCGTCGCCCTGCTCGTCCTCGTCCTGACCTTCGGCTCGCTCGTCGCCGCGGGCCTGCCGATCCTCACCGCGCTCGTCGGGGTCGGGCTCGGGCTGCTCGGCGTCCTCGGCGCGACGTACTTCACCGAGCTCGGCACGGTGACGCCGATCCTGGCCTCGATGATCGGCCTGGCGGTCGGCATCGACTACGCGCTGTTCATCCTCGCCCGCTACCGCACCGAGCTCGAGGCCAACGGCGGTGACGCGAGCCGCGCCATCGGCCGGGCGGTCGGGACGGCGGGCTCCGCGGTGGTCTTCGCCGGCCTCACCGTCGTCATCGCCCTCGCGGCGCTGACGGTCGTCGGCATCCCGTTCCTGTCCGCGATGGGCCTCGCCGCCGCCGCGACGGTGACGATCGCCGTCCTCGTGGCGCTGACCCTGCTCCCCGCCATCGTCGGGATGTTCGGCTCGAAGGCCTTCGGCGGCCGGGTCCGGACCTACACCCCGAAGCGCGACGCCGACGGGGCGGTCGTCAACAACGGCGTCCGCTGGGCGCGGCTGGTCGGCAAGGCGCCCCTGGTGGCGATCGTGCTCGTGGTCGTCGGCCTCGGCGCCCTGGCCCTGCCGGGCCGTGACCTGCAGCTCGCGTTCCCGTCCGACTCGACCGCCGCCACCGACACCACCCAGCGCAAGGCCTCCGACCTGATCGAGGAGGCCTTCGGCCCCGGCCGCGAGTCGCCGCTGCTCGTCGTCGTCGACGCCCGCGAGGTCGGCGACCCCCAGGCGGCGCAGGCGGCGTACGGCACCGTCGTCGAGTGGGCCGGCGGTCAGGAGGACGTCGCCAACGCCCAGGTCGCCCAGGTCAACGACGACGGCACCGGCGCGCTGGTGCTCCTGACGCCGCAGTCCGGCCCCACGGCGCTGAGCACCGTCGACCTGCTCGCCGACCTCCGCGCGGAGCAGGGCGACGTCGAGTCCGAGACCGGGACCACGCTCGGCGTCACCGGCCTGACCGCCATCCAGGTGGACACCTCCGAGCAGCTCGACGAGGCGCTGCCCGTCTACCTCGCGATCGTCGTCGGGCTCGCGTTCCTGCTGCTCATGGTCGTCTTCCGGTCGATCCTGGTGCCGCTCACCGCGACGCTCGGGTTCCTGCTGTCGGTGCTCGCCACGCTGGGCGCCACGGTCGCCGTGTTCTCCGACGGCGTCGGCGGGCTCGTCGACGGCGCCCCGATCATCAGCTTCCTGCCGGTGCTCGTGATCGGCATCGTGTTCGGCCTCGCGATGGACTACCAGGTGTTCCTGGTGACCCGCATCCGCGAGGCCCACGTGCACGGCGCCGACGCGCGGGAGGCGATCCTCGACGGCTTCCGGAACTCGGCGCGGGTCGTGGCCGCCGCCGCGGTCATCATGATCTCGGTCTTCGCGGCGTTCATCCTGCAGGAGGACCCGATCATCAAGTCGATGGGCTTCGCGCTCGCCGCCGCGGTCGCGTTCGACGCGTTCGTGGTCCGGATGACGCTCATCCCCGCGCTGATGTTCCTCATGAAGGAGAAGGCGTGGTGGCTGCCGCGCTGGCTCGACCGCGTCCTGCCGAACGTGGACGTCGAGGGCGACAGCCTGGCGGACGGCCCGGGCGCCGTCACCGACGCGGGCCACAAGCACCGCGCCGGCCACGCCGACCGCCACCCGGAGCCGGCCCACCGCGCCTGAGCCTCACGCTGGTCGAGGTGTGAGGAGCGCCAGCGACGAGCCTCGAGACCCGGTGAGACGAGCGTCGGGCTGTCACCGGGTTTCGAGGCTCACTCCGTTCGCACCTCAACCACCGAGGGTCGGAGCTACGGGACGATGACCAGCTTCCCGCGCACGTGGCCCTCGCGGCTCGCGGCGAAGGCCTCGGAGACCTGGTCGAGCCCGAAGGTGCCGGCGACCTCGACGGTCAGCCTCCCGGCGGCGGCGAGCTCGCCCAGGCGGGCGGTCTCGCGGCCGTCGGGGCGGACCCAGACCCGCGAGCCGCCGTGCGCGGGGGCGTCGGGGTCGACGATGGACGCGTGGCGCCCGCCGCGCCGCAGGACGGCGAGCGTGGTCTCCAGCTGGCCGCCCACGAAGTCGGCGACGGCGTCCACCCCGTCGGGCGCGAGCGCGCGGACGGCGTCCACCAGGCCGTCGCCGTACGCGACCGGCTCGGCGCCCAGACCGCGCAGGTGGTCGTGGTTGCGCTCGGAGGCGGAGCCGATCACGCGGGCCCCGCGGGCGGTGGCGATCTGCACGGCCATGAGCCCGACACCGCCCGCCGCGGCGTGGACGAGGACGGTGTCGCCGGCGGCGACGGCCAGCCGGTCGAGCGTGCGGAGCGCGGTGCCGCCCGCGAGCGGCAGCCCCCCGGCCTGCTCCCACGAGAGCGCCGCGGGCTTGCGGGCCACGGCCGACACCGGCACGGCGACCCGCTCGGCGAACGTGCCGTGCTGGATGACGTCCTTGCGCGCGTAGGCCATGACCTCGTCACCCATCGCGAAGTCGGGGGTGTCGAGGCCGACGGCGACGACCACCCCGGCGACGTCCCACCCGGGGATGACCGGGAAGGCCGCCGGGATCATGCCGTCGAGGCCCCCCGTGGCGACCTTCCAGTCCACGGGGTTCACGCCGGCGGCCCGCACCTCGACCAGCACGGACGCCGGTGCCAGGCGGGGCTCGTCGACCTCGCGGACCTCGATCGCGCCGGGCTGCTCGGGGGTGTCGGTGAAGGCGTCGTACACGGCTGCGCGCATGCGTGGTCCTCTCGTCGGGGTGCGTCGGGAGTGTGTCGGGGGTGCGTCTGAGGCTGCGTCAGGGCTTGGGGAGCCCGAGGTGGTCGTACAGGTTGTCGGCGAACCGGTCCCCCATGCGGACGACGACCTGCGTCATCACCGCGGTCACGGCGGGCGCGGAGATCCGCGGGAGCGGCAGGTCGACGCACAGCTGGAGGTCGATGACGAGGTGGGTGCCGCCCTCGACCTCCGCCAGGTCGTAGCGACCCTCGGCGCCGGCCTTCTCGGTGTCGTCCGGCGGCTCGTGGGTGAAGGTGATGCTCTCCATCTCGGTGAAGTGCATCCGCTCGGTGAACTTCGGTGCGATCGACGTCGACAGGACCGGGATCTTCACCAGCCGCCAGGTCCACAGGTCGCCGTCCGGCGTGACCGACTTCAGCAGCGGGGTCAGCCTGGCCAGCAGGTCGGGGTCGGTGAGGACCTTCCAGATCTCCTCGCGCCCGGTCGGGACGACGGCCTCGGAGCGGTTGTGTGCCGTGAAGGTGGCCATCCGTCCATGGTGCCAGCGCCGCCACGGCCGCTCGCAGCCCGTGCAGGCCCTAGTGTCGAGACATGACGCCCGACGCCGCTCCGCCCGGTCCGGACCGCGCCGCCGTCCTCGACCGGGGGGCAGGGCTCGCGCAGCGCTGGGGCATCAGGCTCATCGTCCTCGCCGCGGTCCTCTACGTGCTCGGCTGGGCCATCGGGATGACCTGGGTGATCTGGTTCCCGGTTCTCCTCGCCATCCTGCTGTCGACCGTGCTGGCCCCGCCGGTGACCTGGCTGCGCCACCACAAGGTGCCGGACACCCTCGCCGCCGTCCTCGTCATGGTCGTCGGCATCGGGCTGATCGCCCTGCTCTTCATGTTCATGGTCCCGCAGATCATCGACGAGGCCCCGGGCATCGCGGACAGCGCGACCGGGGGTCTGTCGACCATCCAGGAGTGGCTGACCGAGGGCCCGCTCGGGCTGTCCGAGGAGCAGATCAACGGCTATCTGGCGGCGATCGCCGACCAGATCCAGTCGTCCGCCGACGTCATCTCCACCGGCGTCTTCGCGGGCATCAGCTCCGCGACGAACGCGGTCGTCAACCTGGCCATCATCCTCGTGCTGACCTTCCTGTTCATCAAGGACGGCCACCGCTTCCTGCCGTGGGTCGACCGGGTCGCCGGCCGCCGCGCCGGCCGTCACCTCACCGAGGTGCTCGGCCGGGTGTGGCGGACCATCGGGGGCTTCATCCGCACGCAGGCGGTCGTCTCGCTCATCGACGCCGTCATCATCGGCGTGGGCCTCGTGGTCGTGGGCGTGCCGCTCGCGATCCCGCTGGCGCTGCTGACCTTCTTCGGAGGCTTCATCCCGATCGTCGGTGCGATCGTGGCCGGCGCCCTCGCCGTACTCGTCACCGTCGTGACCAACGGCCCGGGCGACGCGCTCATCGTCCTGCTCATCATCCTCGCCGTGCAGCAGCTCGAGGGGAACGTGCTCTCCCCCTGGCTGCAGGGCAAGATCATGAACCTGCACGCCGCGATCGTCCTGCTCAGCGTCACCGCCGGCAGCACCCTGTTCGGCATCACCGGCGCCTTCCTCGCCGTCCCCGTCGTCGCGGCCGTCGCCGAGGTGCTGCGCTACCTGGACGACGAGACCACCGCCGTCACCGCCCCCGGCGCCGAACCCGGCCGCGCGCCCGACGCCGGGGACGTGGAGGCCCGCAAGCGCCGCGAGGAGGCCACCGTCGGCGTGTCCGACGCGGCGGTCGGCGACGACGTCGCCGACCCGGCGATCCCCGACACCCCGGCACGGCCCGACCGCGACGCCCCCTCCGGCAAGCCGGCGGCCCGGAAGCCCACGGACGGCGCGTGAGCGCTCCGGCCGTCGGCGTGGAGGGGACCGGCGTCGAGGGCGTCCGGGTCGGCCACTGGACCGACCCCGACGCCGCCACCGGCTGCACCGTGGTGCTGCTGCCCCCGACGGCGGTCGCCTCCTGCGAGGTCCGCGGCGGCGCGCCCGCCTCGCGGGAGACCGACGTCCTCGACCCGTCGCGCACCGTCGCGCACGTCGACGCCGTCCTGCTCACCGGCGGCTCGGCGTACGGTCTCGCAGCCGCCGACGGCGTGGTGCGGTGGTGCGAGGAGCAGGGCCTCGGCTACCCGACGCCCGCCGGACCCGTGCCGATCGTGCCCGCGCTCGGCCTGTTCGACCTCGGCGTCGGCGACCCCACCGTCCGCCCCGGACCGGAGCAGGGGTACGCCGCGTGCGCGGCCGCCACCGACGACGCCCCCGTGTCCGGGCGCCTCGGCGCCGGCACCGGTGCGATGCGTTCCCAGATGCGCGGACCCGGCCGGCTCCCCGGCGGGCTCGGGCACCACCGCCTCTCCCGCGAGGTCGGCGGGCGCACCGTCACCGTGGCCGCCCTGGTCGCCGTCAACGCCTTCGGGGACGTCGACCACGGCCACCCCGACACCACCGAGGGCGCGCTCGACGCCCTCGTCCTCGCCGCGGAGGCCATGGCCCAGGCGGCCCGCGGCCAGACCACCATCGGCGTCGTCCTCACCGACGCCCCCCTCGACAAGGCCGCGTGCCGCGTCGTCGCCCAGGGCGCCCACGACGGCCTGGCCCGCGCGCTCACCCCGCCCCACACCCGCGTCGACGGTGACGCGTTCGTCGCGGTCTCCACGACGGGTCCCACGACCGGGGTGCCGGTCGACGTCGTCCGGCTCATGGCGCTGGAGTGCGTCGCCCGGGCCGTGCGCTCGGTCGACGCGTCCTAGCGACCCGCTACTCGTCCTGCGGGGCGGTCTGCTCCCGGGCCTGCTGCTCGGCGAGCTTGGCGTGGAGCCGCTCGCGGACCTCGTCCGGCGTCAGCTGCGTGCGCCGCCGCTGGTCGCGGGTCACGACCGCACCCGTCGCGGCCACCCCGGCCAGCCCCGCCAGACCGACCCACTTCCACGCCTTCACGCGCGCCAACCTAGCCCTCCCTGCCGGGGCACGGCACTGGTTGACTGGCTCCCGTGACCGCCCCGGCGACGAAGCGCCTGCACCGCCCGGAGGGCCTCGACCTCGCCGAGGCCGTCGAGCTGACCCGCACCGGGGACCTGTGGCTCTTCCGCGGCAGCAGCGGCGCCGACCACGCGATCCGCGTCCTCACCAACGCGCCGGTCAACCACGTCGGGATGGCCGTCGTCCTCGACGACATGCCGCCGATGATGTGGCACGCCGAGCTCGGCAGGGGCCTCGTCGACCTCTGGACCGGCGACCACCACCGCGGCGTGCAGCTGCACGACCTCGGCGACGCCGTCCGCCGCTGGCACGACGAGTACGGCCAGCGCGCCTGGCTGCGCCAGCTCGTCCCCGAGGCGGGCCCCGACATGGAGGCGGCCGTCCTGTCGACGATCGCCCGCCTCGACGGGACGCCGTTCCCGCAGACGGCCTCCCTGCTGGGCCGCTGGGTCCGTGGCCGGGTCCGCCGGCCGGCGAAGGTCGAGGAGACGTACTGCGCCGAGGTCGTCGCCGCGACGTACACCGCGATGGGCCTGCTCGACGGCGCCCGCCCGACGAACTACTACGACCCCGGCCGCTTCTGGTCCGGCGACGAGCTCGAGCTCGTGGGCGCCGAGCTCGGCCGGGAGATCGACGTCCGGGTCTGACCCGCCGGTCGACCCGGACGGCCAGGACCGGGCGAAGCCCCCTGGCTGGCACTCACGACCCGCAGCGAGCCGTCTCGGGTTCAGGCGATCTCGCGCAGCAGGTAGCCCAGGTAGACGAGGTACGTCGCCACGAACACGCCGCCCTCCGCCCGACTGAGGCGCCTCCCGGTCACGAACGCCGGGACGGCGAGCACGGTGACCGCCACCAGCAGCGCGAGGTCGACGGCGAGGATCTCGCCGGGCACCGTGATCCGACCGGGCGCGAGGACAACGGTGGGTCCCAGGACCAGGGCGATGTTGATGATGCTCGACCCGACGAGGTTGCCGATGGCCAGGTCGCGCTCGCCGCGCAGGGTCCCGACCACCGTCGTCACCAGCTCCGGCGCCGAGGTCCCGATGGCCACCACGGTCAGCCCGACCAGGACGTCGCCGGCCCCGAGCGACGTCGCGACGTCGACGGCCCCGCCCACCAGCAGCTCCGAGCCGACGACCACCACGACGAGCCCGCCCACCAGGACCAGCACCTGCCGTCCGACGCCCGGACCGTCCGTGGCCGCCTCCACGGGCGGACCGGGGTCGTCCCCACCCCCGCCACCGCCGCGCAGCACCGGCACCAGGACCACGGCCAGGTAGCCGACGCCGTACGCCACGAGGACGACGCCGTCGGTCGTCGAGAGCTCGGCGTCGAGGCACAGCACCAGGAGCAGGACGGCGGCGCCGATCATCGCGGGCAGGTCGACGCGCAGCGTCCGGCCGTCGACGTCCACCGGCACGAGCAGCGCGGCCAGCCCGAGCACGAGCAGCAGGTTGACCAGGTTGGTGCCCACGATGTTGCCCACGGCGAGTCCGGCGTTGTCCTGCAGCGCCGCGTTCACCCCGACGGCGAGCTCGGGCAGGCTCGTGCCGATCGACACCACGGTGACGCCGACGACGAACGGCGGGACGCCCCACCGCGCCGCGAGCGACGACCCCCGGGCCACCACGACGTCCGCCCCGACCACGAGCAGCGCGAGCCCGGCGACCAGCACGACGGCGGCGATCAGCGGCGACATCACGGGGAGCACGGGCGGAGTCGACCACACCCGCCGTGTCAGCGGGCGCGCGACCTGCGCTCGCGGAGGCTTACGACGGCGGCGGCGAGGAGCGCCGCGGCGACGAGCGCGCCCACCCCGCTCGCGACCCCCGGCCAGGCGGCGGACTCCCACGCGAGACCCAGCAGCGCGCCGAACACGCTCGACCCGCCGTAGTAGGCCATGACGTAGAGGGCGCTGGCCCGGTCCGGGCGGCGCCCGCCGACGACCTGGGTCCAGCCGCTGGCGGTGGCGTGGGCGGCGAAGAACCCGCCGGTCAGGACGAGGACGCCGACCACGACGAGGGCCAGCACGTCGGGCAGCGTGAGCGCCACGCCCGCCCCCATCACCACGATCCCGGCCAGCAGCACCGGTGCGCGCCCGTGGCGGTCGGCCAGGCGACCGGCCCACGTCGAGGTCACGGTCCCGACGAGGTAGGCGAGGAAGACGAGGCCGCCCAGGGCGGCCGGCAGGTCGAACGGCGCCGACTGCAACCGGTAGGTCAGGTAGTTGTAGACCGCGACGAAGCCGCCCATGACGAGGAACGGGACCGCCACCAGCGCCAGCACCGACGGGTTCGCCAGCAGTCCGAGGGTGCCCGCCGCGGGGGCGGCGTCCGGCGGGGCGGGCGCCCGCGGCACGGTCGCGGGCAGCAGCCACCAGAACAGCGCCGTCGTCACCGCCGCCAGCAGCGCGACGGCCACGGTCGCCCACCGCCACCCGGCCAGGTCGACGACGCCCGAGCCGACCAGCCGGCCGGTGACGCCGCCGATGGAGTTGCCGGCGACGTACATGCCCATCGCCGCACCGAGCCCCGCCGGGTGCACCTGCGTGCCCACGTGGCTCATCGCGACGGCGACGATCGCGGCCAGGGCGACGCCGGTGGCACCGCGCACCCCGACGAGCACGCCGTACGCCGGCGCGAGCGCACCCAGGGCGGTCAGCAGCGTCGCCACGACGAGCGCGGCACGCATCGCCCGCACCGGCCCGACCCGGACGGCGACCGCCGTCGCCGGCACCACCGCGAGGGCCACCGCGCCGGTGGCGGCCGACACGCTCAGCCCGGCGCTCTCCGCGCCGACGCCGAAGTCCTCCGACAGCGCGGGCAGCAGCGGCTGGGTCGAGTACAGGATCCCGAAGGCGGCGAGGCCGGCGCAGACCATGGCGGCGTTCAGCCGCCGGAAGCCCGGTGTGCCCGGGCGGTGGCGGGGGTCGGCCGCGTCCCCGGCCGTCACCGGGCGGCCGGCTCCACGGGGTCGCCCAGCTCGGCGAGCACGGCCCGCGCGGCGCGCTCCCCGCTGACGAGCGCGCCCTGGATGGACGCCGTGTCGCGGTGGTCGCCAGCGAGGTGCAGGCCGGGCCGGCCGGGCACCGCGGTGGGCCGCCGCGTCGAGAGGGGGGCCGGCTGCGCGGGCAGCGCCAGGTCGACCTCGTGGGTCACCAGCAGCTGCCAGGAGTCCTCCGCGCCGCGCCGGGCGCCGAGGAGGCGCGCCGCGTGCCGGCGTACGTCGAGCTCCGTGGGACGGCGTCCGCCGCGACGGTCGAGCAGCGCCGACGCCTGCACCAGGTGGCGGCCGGGCGGGGCGTACGACGGCGCGGCGTGGCTGACGACCGCGGTGTTCACGACGGGCCCGGACGCCGGGTCGCCGGCGTCCACGTGCAGCAGGCCGCTGGCGGTGGGGGCCTCGTCGACCGCCCACCAGCAGGTGGTGACCCCGCGCGTCCGGGGGGCCGGGACCCCGGTGAGCGTCTCGGTGACCCGGGGGTCGGTCGCCACGACGACCGCCCGCGCCCGCAGCGCGCCGTCGGCGGTGCGGACCAGCGGGCTGGCCCCGCCGCGGTGCTCGAGCGCCGCGACCCGGCATCCGAGCCGCACCCGCTCGCCGAGCGGAGCCGCGAGCTGGGCCGGCAACGCCGCCATCCCGCCGGCCGGCAGCGACGGCCGCCCGGTGAGGAAGGAGCGGAGCAGCAGCAGGACGAACTGCGACGAGGTGGCCCCGGAGTCGTCGAGCACCACCCCGGACAGGAACCGCTCGAGCACCCGGCGCAGCTCGCCGGCCGCCCCGACGGCGTCGAGGGCGTCGGTCAGCGGCAGGTCGAGGGCGGGGTCGAGGCGGGAGGCGAGCGGTGGGCCGCCGGGGCGCAGCGCCTCGCGGGCGGTGTGCCGCAGCAGCGGTGCGGCCCAGCGGGTCAGCGCCACGGCGTCGCGCGGCGCCCGGCCCGCCCCCAGGGCGCCCCAGAGGGTGGCGGGCAGCGTCCCCGGCTCCCGCAGCGGGTCGCCCAGGGTCCTCGTCCGCCCGGTGGGCACGTCGGTGGCCACGACCCCGGCACCGAAGGGCTGCAGGCGCAGCGCGTCGACGTCGACCCAGCGGCGTACGGCGGGGTAGGCGGGGTTCAGCAGCTGGAAGCCGCGGTCGGCGAGGAAGCCGTCGACCCGGTCGGTCGCCACCCGGCCCCCCACGACGTCGGCGGCCTCGAGGACGACGACGTCCCGGCCGCGCTCGGCCAGGGCGCTCGCGCAGCGCAGCCCGGCCAGCCCGGCCCCCACGACGACGACCTCGGCATCGGTGCTCCCCCGCTCCACGGCCCCATCGTCCCCCATGCCCCCGACGAGGACGGGTGGTACCGTCTGTGTGACCGACGGCTCGCCGTCGGCCGGCCGCCCGCCAGGGCGTGCCGACAGGGGGAAGCACATCGCGGGCCCACGTGCCCGACCGTCCCCGACGGGATCAGGCGTCGTCACGGCGCCGCGAGCAGACCCGCGCACGACGGACCCGACCGAGGCAGCGCCTCGGGGGGCCGGGGTGTACGCGGAGGAGGAGCCAGGTGGCTCGGACACAGGAGAACCGTGCGGGTGGCGGTGCGCGCTCCAACGGACGGGGCGGCAACGCCCAGAAGCAGCGCCGCAACGGCAAGCCCCGCGACGAGGAGGGGATCCTCCCCGTCCTCGCCCGCGCCGTGCGCGAGGTCGAGTCGCGGGCGCAGCGGCGCCACCTGAACGCCGACCAGCGCACGACCTTCCAGGTCGTCGCCATGCTGGCCCGCGAGGAGCGCACCCGCGTCAAGGCCGACACCGAGCTGAGCGAGGCCCGCCGCGCCGAGCAGCTGAAGCGGCTCGACGGCATCGCCACGATCCTCGCCAAGACGGCGACCACGGACAGCACCCTGTTCACCCTGCTCGGCGACGACGTCGAGATCACCGCCGACGCCCGCGCGCTGCGCCGCGAGATGCTCGAGGCCGCCGGCATGGCCGTCGCCGACGAGCGCCCCGCCGGCGACCCGACCGGCGACGCCGACGCCGCCGTCGACCGCCAGGTCGTGCCCCGCTCCGTCGTCCGGCGCCAGCTGGCCAACCCCTTCCAGCCGCCCGAGTACGTCGACGTCACCGACCTGCCCACCCCCGCCCGCCGGCTGGCGTCCTGGGAGCTGCTGGGCCCGCTGTTCGAGTCCTTCGAGCGCGCCGCCGACGGCAAGGCCTCCTCGATGGAGCTGCCGGAGCCCGTGTCGCGCCGGACGCCGTCCGGGCTGGAGCTCATGGAGCACCAGGCCGAGCTGGTCGCCGCCGCGGAGAAGGGCCACCGCACCTTCCTGCTCGCCGACGAGCCGGGCCTCGGCAAGACCGCCCAGGCGCTGCTCGCCGCGCAGGCCGCCCGCGCCTTCCCGCTGCTGGTCGTGGTGCCGAACGTCGTGAAGTCCAGCTGGGTCCGCGAGGCCCGGCACTGGACGCCGGGCCGCACCGTCACCGCGATCCACGGCGACGGCCACGACCTCGACGCCTTCGCCGACGTGGTCGTCGTCAACTACGACGTCCTGGACCGCCACGTCGGGTGGCTCGGCGAGTTCGGGTTCCGCGGGATGGTCGTCGACGAGGCGCACTTCATCAAGAACCGCTCCTCCCAGCGGTCCCGCAACGTCCTGCGCCTCTCCCAGCGCATCCGCGAGCGCCGCGCCCGGCCGCTGCTGATGGCGCTGACGGGCACCCCGCTGATCAACGACATCGAGGACTTCCGCGCGATCTGGCAGTTCCTCGGCTGGATCGACGAGAAGGCGCCGACGCCGTGCCTGATGGGCAAGCTGGAGGACACCGGCCTCACGCCGATCGACCACCAGTTCTCCGGCGCGGCCCGCCGCTGCGTCATCGACATGGGCATCGTGCGCCGTCGCAAGGTGGACGTGGCCAGCGACATCCCGGCCCGCCGGGTCGCGGACCTGCCGGTCGAGCTGGACGACGAGGTGGGCCGCTCCATCAAGGCCGCCGAGCGCGAGCTCGCCACCCGCATGGTCGGCCGGTACGACGCCGCCATGGCCGCCCGCGGCACGCCGTCCGCGGACCTGGACCTCGACCTGGTCCACGCCATCGCCGTCAGCGAGCGCAAGGACTCCGAGAGCTCGAAGACCGGCGAGAACGTGTTCGGCATGATGCGCCGCATCGGCCGGGCGAAGGCCGGCCTGGCCGCGGACTACACCGCCCAGCTCGCCCACAGCGTCGGCAAGGTCGTCTTCTTCGCGAAGCACATCGACGTCATGGACGCCGCCGAGGACGCGCTGTCGTCCCGCGGCATCCGCTACACCTCGATCCGCGGCGACCAGACCGCCGCCCAACGCCAGGCCGCCATCGACGGGTTCACCACCGACCCCGACGTGCAGGTCGTCGTCTGCTCCCTCATGGCCGCCGGTGTCGGGCTCAACCTCCAGGTCGCCTCGGACGTCGTCCTCGCCGAGCTGTCCTGGACCGACGCCGAGCAGACCCAGGCGATCGACCGCGTCCACCGCATCGGCCAGGACCGCCCGGTCACGGCCTGGCGGATCATCGCGGCGCAGACGATCGACGCACGGATCGCCGAGCTCATCGACTCCAAGGCCGGCCTGGCGTCCCGTGCGCTCGACGGCACGGACGACGAGACCGGATCGTCGGCCGACGTCCAGGTGCAGGCGCTCGAGGCGATGCTCGTCGAGGCCCTCCGGGCGCGCTGACTCCCCGGCCACCGGGTCCCCTCGTGGGACGATGACCCCTCGACGTCGAGCTCGGGGGGTCACGATGGTCAGGACGGCGGGAGCGGCGACGCTCCTCGTGCTCGCTGCGGCGCTGGCCGCCTGCGGCGGCGACGGGGCCGACGGGGAGGACGGGTCGTCCTCGACGTCGAGCCAGGAGACCGAGGACAGCCCCCCGGCGGAGCAGTCCGAGGAGCAGTCCGAGGAGCAGTCCGAGGACGAGGTCACCGCGGACACGCCACCGACCCCGCCCGGCACGGTGCTCGAGCCCGACGAGACCGCGGTGGTCGAGATCCCGTACATCGGGGGCGGGCGCGGTCTCTACACGGTGGACCTGGTCTCGGTCACCGAGCAGCCCCTGTCGAAGCTGCCGCCCGACATCCCCGCCGAGCCGGGCTCGACGCTCTGGTACGTCGACCAGGACTGGACCATGGTCGACCGGGGCAACGGCTCGGTCACCGGCATGAACCTGTCGAGCCACACCTCGGTGTCGGTGGGTCGGGACCAGCAGGTCCCCATGCTGCTGCTGGCCGACACCCCCGGCTGCTCGGTCGCCCAGTTCATCACCGAGGACGGCCGCTCGGGCCGGACCCGGGAGAGCTGCAGCGCCTACCTGCTGGCGAAGGGCGAGCAGATCGAGCAGGTGTGGTTCTTCGAGTTCGAGTCGGACTACGACTTCTCCACCGGGGGCAGCCCGGTGCGGTGGCGGGTCGACGGCACGGCCTGACCCGCCAACGCTCCCGGACCGCCCTCAGGCGGAGGCCAGCCGCGGGCCCGGCGAACCGGGGCGCGCCGCGAGGAGGCACCCGCCGGCGGGGCGGTTGAGGTGCGGGACGAGGTCGTCGGTCACGGAGTCGACCATGGCGAGCACGACGCCCGGTCGGAGCCGCTCCCGCGCCAGCTCGGCCCGCAGGAGGCGGAGGTCCAGGCGCAGGTCCGCGCTGGCCCGGGCGCTCAGGCCCGCGGCCGCGGCGGCGATCTGCGCGACGTGGACGAACAGCTCCGCCTCCTGCGCGAGGCCGTCGTGGCTCACGCGGTGGTCTCCGCGGAGCCGCCCTCGACCTCGACGCCGGCGCGGCGGACGCCGGTCACGGCGGCGTAGGTGAGGCCGGCGAGCAGCGCACCGACGACGGGGGCGACGACGAACAGCCACACCTGGCCGAGCGCCTCGGGGTTGAAGAACGCGACCGCGAGCGAGCGGGCCGGGTTCACCGAGGTGTTGGTGACCGGGATCGAGACGAGGTGGATGGCGGTGAGGGCGAGGCCGATGGCGAGCGGGCCGAAGCCGGCGGGGGCGCGCTTGTCGGTGACGCCGAGGATCACGTAGAGGAACCCGACGGTCAGCACGGTCTCGACGACGGCCGCGGCGAGCAGGCCGTACCCGCCGGGCGAGGCGGCGCCGTAGCCGTTGGTGGCGAAGCCGTCCGCGGTGGTGAACCCGGGCGCGCCCGACGCGACCACGTAGAGGATGCCGGCCGCGGCGGTGCCGCCCACGACCTGCGCCACGACGTACCCGGGGACGTCGCGCCACTCGAAGCGGCGGGCGATCGCGAGACCGACGGTGACCGCCGGGTTGAAGTGGCCACCGGAGACGTGGCCGATGGCATAGGCCATCGTCACCACGGCCAGGCCGAAAGCGAGCGCGACGCCGGCGAAGCCCACGTCGTCCCCGGCGAGCACGGCGGTGCCGCACCCGACGAGCACCAGCCAGCCGGTGCCGAGCGCCTCGGCGGCGAGGCGGTGGGACGTGCGGGGCGTGGTGGTCGCAGCGGCGCGACTCATGGGGGTGTCCTCCCGTGGTCCGGTGCCCCGGCCTCTCCGGGGCGTTCCGGAGCTCAGTCGTGCACGAGACACCGATCGGCACGCGATCCGCCGGGTGATCCCCGTCTCACCCCGGGCGGGCGGGGAGTCAGGTCAGGCAGGACGGATCGAGGCCGGGCACCGGGTCCCCGACGGGTTCCGGCCCGGCGCCCGGCTCGGGACGCGCCTCGGCGAGGCTGCGCGCGACGCCCAGGGGCAGCTCGGGGGACATGACCTCGATCACGGAGTCGACGACGGCGGTGACGACCGCCGGGCGGACGCGGCCGCGGTCGCACTCGGTGCGCAGCACCGCGAGGTCGTCCTGGACCTCGTCGCGCCGACGCGCGGACAGGCTGGACAGCGTGAGGGCCACCTGCGCGAGGTGGGCGAACATCAGCACCTGCGTCCGCAGGTCGCCGCCGCCGGTCGCGGCCGGCTCCGGGGCACCGTTGTTGTTCGCGGTGTCGGCACCGGGGCACGGCTGGCGCCGCCGTCGGGGTCGCACGGGGCGACGCTGCTCGAGGCGGTCCGGCTGGTCGGGTCGTGGCCTGGTGATGGGTCCTCCCTGGTCGGGTTCCGTTCGTTGTCGGAACTACTCACGGATTGGTCGTGCCGGGTCGCCGGTTCCTCACAGGTTCCACCCGGTGACCTCCGTCATGCCCCCCGGCCGGCACCCGTGTCGACGACTCCT
This sequence comes from Nocardioides sp. CFH 31398, assembly GCF_022436705.1. Taxonomy (GTDB): domain Bacteria; phylum Actinomycetota; class Actinomycetes; order Propionibacteriales; family Nocardioidaceae; genus Nocardioides. Next base: position 328,556 of record NZ_JAKUHT010000003.1, read on the forward strand.
GCCGGGCACGCGACCGACAGCCACTGCCACAGCCACCAGCGCCGGTGGGCGCGGCGGGACGAGGGGAGCCCTGACTGGGACGCACGACGGCCCCGGTCCACTGGACCGGGGCCGTCGTGTCTGGTGCGCGAGGGGGGAGTTGAACCCCCACGCCCTTTCGGGCACACGGACCTGAACCGTGCGCGTCTGCCTATTCCGCCACTCGCGCCAGAAGCCCGGCGAGCGTATCCCAGCGGTTCCGACATGCCCAAACCGGGCCGAGTAGGGCCACGTGGACGACCCCGACCCGGATACGATCGCACCCGACCCGGCTCGACCCGGGCGCCAGCGTGCTGCCCGACGGGCGTCTGAGGCGGCACCATGACGCACGACCAGGACGAGGAGGAGGTGCCGTGGGACGGCTGCAGAACTTCGAGAACAAGCTGGAGCAGGCCATCTCGGGGGTCTTCGCCCGCGCCTTCCGCAGCGCCGTCCAGCCGGTCGAGATCTCCGCGGCCCTGCAGCGCGAGGTCGACAACAACGCGCAGATCCTGAGCCGCGACCGCCGCCTCGTGCCCAACGACTTCCACGTCGAGCTGTCGCCGTCCGACCTGGAGCGGCTGGCGCCGTACGACTCCGCGATGGCCCGCGAGCTCACCGACACGCTGCGCCAGCACGCCGAGCAGCAGAGCTACGTCTTCCCCGGCCCGGTCTCCATCGCGTTCGAGGCGGCGGAGGACCTCACCACCGGCCGCTTCCGCATCCGCAGCCGCGCCCAGGCGAAGGTCACCGGCCGCGACGACGTCCCCGCCGACGGGTACGACGAGCGCGGCGGCCACCCCGGTCAGGGCGGCTACGGCCAGAGCCGCACCGCGCGGGCGGTGCTCGAGGTCAACGGCACCCGGCACGCGCTGCGGGCCCCGGGCCTGGTCGTGGGCCGCGGCACCGACGCCGACGTCCGCATCAACGACCCCGGCATCAGCCGGCGCCACATCGAGTTCCGCGTGGGCGAGGGCCGCGCCGACCAGGGCAGCCCCCTGCACCTGTCGGTCCGCGACCTCGGTTCCACCAACGGCATGACCGTCGACGGCGTGCGCGTCGCCCAGTCACCCCTGGGCCACGGGTCGACGGTGAAGATCGGCAACACGACGATGACCGTCACGGTCGAGGACGGCCCCCGTGTCTGAGCTGACCCTGTTCCTGATCCGCTTCGCCTACCTGGCGATCCTCTGGATCTTCGTGCTCTCGGCGATCTCCGTCATCCGGTCCGACATGTTCGGCGCCCGGGTGCCCGACACCGGTCGCGGCCGGCTCGGTCGCAAGGAGAAGGCGGGCCGGACGCCGAAGGCGGCGAAGGGTCCGTCGCGGCGGCGCGGCGCGCCCACCCACCTGCTCGTCGTGGAGGGCAGCAACGCCGGCGAGCGCGCCGAGCTCGCCGACGCCCCGCTGCTGATCGGCCGCGGCAACGACGCGGCCATCCGCCTGGACGACGACTACGCCTCGACCCGGCACGCCCGGGTCGCGGCGTACGAGGACGAGTGGTTCGTCGAGGACCTCGGGTCCACGAACGGGACCTACATCGGCAGCGCCCGCATCACCCAGCCCACCACCATCACCCTCGGCGTGCAGGTGCGCATCGGGAAGACGATCCTCGAGCTGAGGAAGTGACGGCAGGAGTGACGTCCCGATGACCTCCGTCCCCCCCGGCGCCCCCGACCCGACCCCCGGCGGTCCGGGCGAGCAGCTGTCGCCCGAGCAGGCGGCGATCCAGCCGCGTACCGAGCCGCTGGAGGTCCCGCCCTCCCCCGACGACGACACGATGCAGTCGGGCGACGGGATGATCACGCCGGGCACGCTGCGCCTGTCCTTCTCGGCCGTGTCCGACGTGGGGCGGGTCCGCAAGGACAACCAGGACTCCGGGTACGCCGGCGCATGGCTGCTCGCCGTCTGCGACGGCGTCGGCGGCGGCGCGCGCGGCGACATCGCCTCCTCCACCGCGATCTCCCAGCTCCGTCGCCTCGACGAGGCGCCCGGCGAGGACCTGCTCGGCCTGGTGGCGGGCGGCCTGCACCGGGCGCACGACCGGATCGCGGAGCTGGTCGACGAGGACCCCGCGCTCAACGGCACCAGCACCACGGCGACGGTCGCCCTCTTCGACGGCACCCGCGTCGGCGTCGCGCACGTCGGCGACAGCCGCGCCTACCTGATGCGCTCGCGCACCCTGACCCAGCTCACGCGCGACCACACGTTCGTCCAGAGCCTCATCGACGAGGGCCGCATCACCGAGGAGGAGGCGCGGACCCACCCGCACCGCAACCTGATCCTCAAGGCGCTGGACGGGATGCGGGACCCGGAGCCCGACCTGTTCGTCGTCGACCTCGCGGTCGGCGACCGGCTCTTCCTGTGCAGCGACGGCGCCTGCGGCGTCCTGGACGACGCGACGATGCTCGGCATCCTCGCCGACGGCACGCCGGACTCGGCGGCGCTGGAGATGGTGCAGGCGGCGCTGGCCGCCGGCAGCACCGACAACGTGACCTGCGTGGTCGCCGACGTGGTGCCCGTCGACCTCCCGCCCGAGCCGGGCTCCGCCGCCGTGGACGAGAGCGGCGCGCTGGCGCCGCTGCTCGTCGGCGCGGCGTCCGAGCTGCCCCGCCGCGGGGGCGGCAGCGGCACCCGCTCCATCGCCCTGTTCCGCGGCCACCGCGGGAGCGGCGAGGCCACGTCGGAGGAGCGCGAGCTGCCCGCGGAGGCGCCGCACGCCATCTCCTCGGACCCCATCGACCCCGAGCGCGCCCGCTACGCGCCGCGTCCGCCGCGGCGGTTCCTGTGGCTGCGCCGGCTGCTGGTCGCGGCCGTCGTGGTCGGCGTCCTGTGGGCCGCGGGCGCGGCGCTGTGGTCGTGGACCCAGTCGCAGTACTACGTCGGCGAGGCCGGCGGCGTCGTGACCATCTACCGCGGCCTGAACGCGGAGGTCCCCGGCATCGACCTGTCCAGCCCCCTCGAGGAGAGCGACATCCCCCTCGAGGAGCTGCCCTCCACCGACGCCCAGGCCGTCCGCAACGGCATCGAGGCCGACGACCTGGAGGACGCCCGGGCGACCGTGGACGACCTCGCCGGGCTGCGCTCCGAGGGCTCGGGCGGCCTGAAGCCCGAGAACGACCCGAGCGAGCAGCCCAGCCAGGACCCCAGCCAGGACCCGAGCCAGCAGCCCAGCCAGCAGCCGAGCCAGGGCTCGACGGGCCAGCCCGACCAGCAGGGGAGCACCCGGTGAGCCAGGCCGACAGCGGTCCCCAGGTCGTGCACCGCCGCCGGCGGGGCGCGGAGCTGTTCCTCCTCGTCGTCGCCCTGCTCGTCGGTCTCGGCGCGTACGCCGCCGTGGGTCTCGGCATGGAGGGGACCATCCCGGCGGACATGCTCACCTACGGCGGCTGGCTGACCGTGATGGTCGCCGCCTGCCACGTCGTCGTCCGCTTCGTCGCCCCGTGGGCCGACCCGGTGCTGCTGCCCGTGGTGGCGGCGCTGAACGGCCTGGGCCTCGCGGTGATCCACCGCCTCGACCTCACCTACGGCGAGCTGGGGCAGAAGGACGACTACGCCCAGCAGCAGCTGATCTGGATGACGCTGGGCGTCGTGCTGTTCCTGGCCACGCTGCTGGTGCTGCGCGACCACCGCACCCTGCAGCGGTTCACCTACACCTCGGGCCTGCTCGCGATCCTCCTCCTGCTGCTGCCGCTGATGCCGGTCATCGGCACCGAGATCAACGGCGCCCGGATCTGGATCAACGTCGCCGGCTTCAGCTTCCAGCCCGGCGAGATCGCGAAGGTCCTGCTCGTGGTGGCCTTCGCCGGCTACCTCGTCCTGCACCGTGACGCCCTCGCGCTCGCCGGCAAGCGGCTGCTGTTCGTCGACCTTCCCCGCGGGCGCGACCTCGGCCCGATCCTCGGGATGTGGCTGATCAGCCTCGGCATCCTCGTCTTCCAGCGGGACCTGGGCTCGTCCCTGCTGTTCTTCGGGCTCTTCCTGGTGATGCTGTACGTCGCCACCGAGCGGCCCGGCTGGCTGGTCGTCGGCGGCACCCTGTTCGCCGCGGGGGCGTTCGCGGGCTACCAGGCCTTCGGTCACGTCCGGCAGCGCTTCGACCTGTGGCTGGACCCGTTCGAGTACTACGGCGAGGGCACGAACGACCTGGGGCGCCAGTCGGTCGAGACCCAGTTCGGGATGGGCTGGGGCGGCCTCATCGGGCGCGGCTTCGGCAACGGCCGCCCCGAGCTGATCCCCTACGCCAACTCCGACTTCATCTTCGCCGCCATCGGCGAGGAGCTCGGCCTGACCGCCGTCATGGCGCTCCTGGTCTGCTACGGCCTGATCGTGGAGCGCGGCCTGCGCACCGCCGTCACCTGCCGCGACGGCTTCGGCAAGCTCGTCGCCACCGGCCTGGCGATCACGTTCGCCCTGCAGGTCTTCGTGGTCGTGGGCGGCGTCACGGGCCTGATCCCGCTGACCGGCCTCACCACCCCGTTCCTCTCGTACGGCGGGTCGTCGCTGGTCGCCAACTGGGTGATCGCGGCGCTGCTGCTGCGGATCTCCGACCAGGCCCGGCGTCCCCTGCCGTCGATGCTGGGCACCGAGCCCGACCCCGCGCCCGACGCCGAGGAGACCCAGGTGGTGAAGCTGTGAACCGCCCGATCCGCACCCTCGCCGTCTTCTGCCTGTTGCTGTTCGGGGCGCTGATGGTGAACGCGACCGTGATCCAGTACGTCGACGCCGGCGAGCTGAACGCCAACCCGTCCAACCGCCGCGTCGTGGACGCCACGTTCTCCCGCGAGCGCGGCGACATCCTCGTCGGCCGCGAGCCCATCGCGCGCTCGGTGCCGAGCGACGACGAGTTCGAGTACCAGCGCGAGTACCTCGCGCCGTTCCGCTACGCCCACGTCAGCGGCTACTTCTCCTACTTCAGCCAGACCGGCATCGAGCGCACCCAGAACTCCGTGCTCTCCGGCGACGACTCCCGCCTCTTCGTCACCCGGCTGGTCGACATGGTGTCGAACTCCGAGCCCGTCGGCGGCTCCGTCGAGCTGACCCTCGACGACGGCGCGCAGACCGCGGCGTACGAGGGGCTCGAGGCGCTCGGGCCCTCCACGCAGGGCTCCGTGGTGGCCATCGAGCCGTCCACCGGCAAGGTCCTCGCGATGGTCTCGTCGCCGTCGTTCGACACGAACCGCTTCGCCGACCACGACTTCGGCCGGCTCAACGACACCTTCGAGGAGCTGGACGCCCGCGAGGACGAGCCGCTGCTGAACCGGGCCATCCAGACGACGCTGCCCCCGGGGTCGACGTTCAAGATCGTCACGGCCGCCGCGGCGCTGGAGCAGGGCATCGCGACGGCCGCGGACGACCCGGTGCCGGGTGGTCCGTCGTACCAGCTGCCGCTGACCGACATCTCCGTCGAGAACGGCGGCCGCGACTGCGGCTCCGGCGACATCCCCTTCACCCAGGCGATGGAGCAGTCGTGCAACACGACGTTCCTCGCGCTCGCCGACCAGATCGGCGTCGAGGACATGCAGGAGCAGGCCGAGAAGTTCGGCTTCAACTCCGAGTACCTCGAGGACCTGCCCCTGCAGGCGGAGTCCCGCTACCCGGGCACCCTCGACGAGCCGCAGACGGCGCTGTCGGGCATCGGGCAGTCGGACGTCGCCGCCACCCCCCTCCAGATGGCCATGGTGGCGGCGGGCATCGCCAACGACGGCGTCGTGATGAAGCCGTACCTCGTCGACGAGGTGCGTTCCCCCGACCTCGACGTGCTCGACCGGACCGACCCGAGCGAGCTGTCCGAGGCCACGAGTCCCGAGACCGCCGAGGTGATCACCCAGATGATGGTCAACACCGTGAGCGTCGGCACCGCGACGCCCGCCGCGATCCCCGGCATCGACGTCGCCGGGAAGACCGGCACCGCCGAGAGCGCCCCGGGGCGCCCGCCGTACGCGTGGTTCGTGTCCTTCGCTCCCGCCGAGGACCCGCAGGTCGCGGTGGCGGTCCTCGTCGAGGCCCCCGGCGGCCAGCAGGAGATCGCCGGAGGCACCCTCGGGGGCCCGATCTCCCGGGCCGTGACCGAGGCGGTGATCGACCAGTGAGCGGCTTCGGCGACGGCTCCGGCGGCGAGACCACGGGCCAGCAGGTCCCCCGCCCGCCGGACGGCTACGCCGACGACGCGCACCGCTACCGCCTCGACTCCCGCATCGCCACCGGCGGCATGGGCGAGGTGTGGCTGGCGACCGACGAGACGCTCGGCCGTCGCGTCGCGGTCAAGCTGCTGAAGAACGAGCTCGCGGACGACGCGGGCTTCCGCACCCGCTTCGAGACCGAGGCCCGCAACGCCGCCCGGCTGCAGCACCCGGGTGTCGCCGGCGTCTTCGACTACGGCGAGGGCGCGCCGCGCGACGGCTCGACCAACCCGCGGCCCTACCTCGTCATGGAGTACGTCGACGGCCAGCCGCTGTCGGCGCTGCTGCGGCCCGACGCCCCGATGCCCGCCCCGGTGGCGGTGGAGCTGCTCGCGCAGACCTCCGAGGCGATCGGCGCGGCCCACGCGGCGGGGATCGTCCACCGCGACGTGAAGCCGGCGAACCTCCTCGTCACGGCCGACCGCAAGATCAAGATCACCGACTTCGGCATCGCCCGCGCCGCGGAGGGTGTGGCGCTGACCCAGACCGGCCAGGTCATGGGCACCCCGCAGTACCTCGCGCCCGAGCAGGCCGAGGGCAAGCAGGCGACCCCCGCCTCCGACGTGTACTCGTTGTCCTGCGTGGCCTTCGAGTGCCTGACCGGGCGCCGACCCTTCACCGGCGAGTCGTCGGTGGCGGTGGCGCTGGCGCACCTGCGCGAGCCGGTGCCGGAGCTGCCGGACTTCGTGCCCGACGACCTGGCGGCCGTCGTCCGCCGGGGCCTGTCGAAGAAGCCCGAGGAGCGCTACGCCGACGGCTACGAGTTCGCCCGCGCCCTGCGCGACCCCGCGGCCTACCGCGGTCCCGCCGGTGGCCCCGTCGGCGCCGGTGGCGGCGCGGGAGCGGCCGGCGGCGTCGGGGCCGGTGGCGTCGCCGCGGCGGGGGCCGCGGGGGCCGCGGTCGGTGGACTCGCCGGAGCGGCCGCCTTCGGTGGCGGCGACGACCGGACGACGGGCCTGCCGGCCGACGGTGGCACCGGTGCGGGTCCGGCGTACGACGCCGAGCGGACCTCGGTAATGCCCGCGACCGGCAGCCAGCCGGCGTCGGGCGGCGCCACCCGGGCCACGTCCGTCGGTGCCGGCGACGGGCCCTCGCAGCGGCCCGTGCCGCCCCCGGACTCGGCGTTCCGCACCACGACGACCGAGGAGCGCCCGCGGCGCAAGAAGGGCGTGCCCGGCTGGGTCCCCTTCGCCGTCTTCGTCGCCGCGGCGCTGCTGGCCGTCGGCGTGGTCGCGCTCGTCTTCAGCGGCGGTGACGACGACACCGAGCCGGACCGGCCCCGTGACCGCAACACCCAGCAGACGCCGAGCGACACCCCGACCACCGAGGACACCACCGAGGCCCCGACCCCGACCGAGGAGCCGACCCCGACCGAGGAGCCGACCCCCACGGAGGAGCCCACCACCGAGGAGCCGACGACCCCCACGGAGGAGCCGACCACCGAGGAGCCCACCGAGGAGCCCACCGAGCTCGAGCCGACGGACGTCGAGCCGCCGGAGGACGGGCCCGGGGCGCAGGGGCCGGGCGGCCCCGGTGCCCCCGGCGGTCCCGGTGGTCCGGACGGCGAGCCCGGCCCGGGCAGCGTGCTGCAGGACGGCTCCGGCCGCGGGTCGTCCCCGTCCTCCCCGTCCTCCCCGTCGGCCACGGAGAGCCCGGGTGACGGCCCGTGACCACGACCCCGGGGTCAGGCGGACCGGTCGTCGGCGGGCGCTACGAGCTCGGCGAGCTCCTGGGCCGTGGCGGCATGGCGGAGGTCCGCAAGGGCACCGATGCCCGGCTCGGCCGGGTGGTCGCGGTCAAGCGCCTGCGCACCGACCTCGCCAGCGACGCGACCTTCCAGGCGCGCTTCCGTCGTGAGGCCCAGTCGTCCGCCTCGCTGAACCACCCCGCGATCGTGTCGGTCTACGACACCGGCGAGGAGCTGTCGACCGACGGCAGCGACGTCGCCCAGCCCTACATCGTCATGGAGTACGTCGCGGGGCGGACCCTGCGCGAGGTCCTGGCCGAGGGCCGCAAGATCCTGCCCGAGCGCGCCCTCGAGATCACCTCGGGCGTGCTGTCGGCCCTCGACTACAGCCACCGCGCGGGGATCATCCACCGCGACATCAAGCCCGGCAACGTCATGCTGAACCCCGCCGGCGACGTCAAGGTCATGGACTTCGGCATCGCCCGGGCGGTCTCCGACGCCTCGTCGACGATGACGCAGACCGCCGCGGTGGTCGGCACCGCCCAGTACCTCTCCCCCGAGCAGGCCCGCGGCGAGACCGTCGACTCCCGCTCGGACGTCTACTCCACCGGCTGCCTGCTGTACGAGCTGCTGACCGGCAGGCCCCCGTTCGTCGGCGACAGCCCCGTCGCCGTGGCCTACCAGCACGTCCGCGAGCCGGCGACCCCGCCGTCGCAGTTCGAGGACGACCTCGACCCCGAGGTCGACGCCATCGTCATGAAGGCCCTCGCGAAGCGGGTCGAGGACCGCTACCAGAGCGCCGCGGCCATGCGCTCCGACATCGAGCGCTACCTGGCGGGCCGCCCCGTGCAGGCCCCCGCGGTCGTCGCGGCCGCGCCGGCGCCGATCGCCGACGTGCCGACCTCGAGCATGACCACGACCTCGGGCCCGCTGGAGGAGAAGGAGGAGGGCTCGGGCGCCCGCACCGCGTGGTTCGTGCTGCTCGCCCTGCTCCTGATCGCCCTCGTCGGGGTCGGCGCCTACTTCGCGCCCCGCCTGTTCGAGCGCGAGCCGGACCCCGTCAGCGTCCCCGACGTCACCGGCCTGACCGAGACCCAGGCCCGCCAGGAGCTCGGCAACGCCGGCCTCGGCGTCGCCGAGCCCGACTACCAGCCCGACCCCGACGTGCCCGCGGACCGGGTGATCAGCCAGGACCCCGCCGGTGAGGACGCCGTCGAGCCCGGCACGGAGATCACCCTCGTGGTCTCGGAGGGCCCGCCGGAGGTCCAGGTGCAGAACGTCGTCGGGCAGACCCGTCAGACGGCGCGGCAGACGCTGCGCGGCCAGGGCCTGCGCGTCACGTTCGAGACCGTCGACTCCGACGAGGACCAGGGCGAGGTGGTGGGCACCGACCCCGAGGCGGGCGCCACCGTCGCCGAGGGCACCCAGGTCACCGTCAGCGTGTCCGACGGCCCGAACTCGATCCCGAACGTCGTCGGCCAGCAGCAGGAGACCGCCCAGCAGGCGGTCGAGGCCGAGGGCTTCGTCGTGACCATCGCGGTCGACGCCGAGAGCACCGAGCCCGCCGGCACCGTCGTCCGCATGTCGCCGGAGGGTGACACCCCCGCCCCCCAGGGCACCGAGGTCGTCCTGTTCGTCTCCGAGTACGTGGAGCCCCCGCCGCCGTCGATCGGTCCTCCCGACGGCGACGACGACGGCGGCAACGGCGGAGGCAACGGCAACGGCAACGGCAACGGCAACGGCAACGGCAACGGCAACGGCAACGGCAACGGCAACGACTGATGCCCCCCCCCGGGGGGACGCCTCGTCGGCGAGCGGGCGGACTAGTCCATCGGCTCGGCGTACGAGGTGGTGACGACCCCCTCGTACGGAGGGGCGGTCAGCTCGGCGTCGAGCTGGACGTCGTACCCGACGGCGACGTCGGGCCGTGCGGCATCGATCCGGAAGTCGGTGACGGCGCCGTCGGCGTCCAGTGACGCCGCCATGTCGTACGCCGGGCCCACCGCCTCGATCGTGTAGGGCTCGGGGAAGACGAGGCCCTGGAGCTGCACCACGGAACCCGCGCACTTGATGCCCGTGGTCGACACGATGCGGCGGCCCTCGAGCGTGATCGCCTCCGCGCCGCCCCGCCACAGCGCGTTGACGACGGCCTGGATGTCCTGCTGGTGGACGACGAGCCGGTTCTTGTCCATCTCGGAGGTCTCGGCGACCTCGTCCGGGGCGTCGGCGAGCGTCACGGTGAGGCCCTCGCCGGTCACGGGCTCCAGCCCGGCCGCGCCGCGGACCCGTGCGGATCGGTCGCGGTAGCGCCGGGCCGTGGAGTCCGACCCGGCCCGGCCGAGGTCGGCGACCTCGTCGGTGAGCTCACGGGCGCGGTCCTGGAGGGCGTCGACCTCGCGGTTCTCCGCGCGGACGACGGAGGCGAGGTCGGCGTACCGGCCCGGGCGGAGGTCGGTGCCGCCGCTGTTCGCGGCGCTGGTGACGACGAGCCCGCCGCAGACCGCGAGGGCCAGCGGGGTCGCCCAGCGCCAGCCGCGGGAGCGGCCGGTCCGCGGGCCCTCGGCGGGTGGCTCGGTCACGGCGACTACGCTAGCCCGACGGGTGTGACGTGCGTCCAGGGCGCCGAGCGGTGCCGAGCGCGGCCCCACGTCCCCGACGCCCCGGCAGCACACGAGGAGTGACCCAGGCATGTCCGACGAGAAGTCCGACAAGACGACCGACGCCGAGTCGACCCCCGACGACGCGAGCACGTCGACCGCGGCCGACAAGGCCACCCCGGTGAGGCGCTCGACCCCGACGAGCAAGGGCGCCTCGGGGAACCCCGCGGAGGCCGGCCGGACGGCGACCGCCGAGAAGAAGGTGCGGCGCCCCCGGCGGGACAAGGACCCGCTGAAGGGCGACGACCCGTTCGGCGCGCGGGCCTGGCGCTCCCCCCGCTTCCTGCTGGGCACCGTGCTCGCCCTCGTCGGCATCGCGTGGCTCGTCTACTACTACGTGCAGGTCCGGCCCGACGGCACGGGCGCGGAGCCCGGTGGCCCCGCCTTCATGGGCGACCTCGCCCGCTACAACTACCTCATCGGCTTCGGGCTGCTCATGCTCGGGCTGGTCGTGCTGGCCCACAAGTCGACGCCCCTCGGGCGCGGTCGCGGCGTCGTGGTCGGGATGCTGGGCTGCTTCCTCGTCGGGCTGGTCTGGATCTGCACCTTCTACGTCATCACCGACGACCTGTCGGCCGTCCCGGTCTTCAACGACCTCGGCCAGTTCAACCTCGTGGTCGGCATCGCGTTCATGGCGGTGGGGTTCACCTACGCCACGAAGTGGGAGTGACCCGCTCCTCCCCGGCCTCGACCCGGCCCCCAACCCCGGCCCCAGAGCCCTCGACCCCGCCCGGCGCACGCCGGGCGGGGTCGTCTGCTTCTCCACACCGGTGGACATCCCTGTGGAGGACTACAGCGGTGTGATTCTCCACAGCGGTGGAGAACCGTGTGGAGAACGACAGCCGTGTAACTCGTCCACACCGGTGGACAACACTGTGGACAACCGGGCGCCGCCTGGGCTCAGCGCAGCAGCAGCACGCGGACCACGGTGGCCGCCACCAGCAGGGCCGTGACCAGCACGAGGCCAACCGCCTGGTAGGTCGTGCGACGCCGCCGCGGGGCGTGCACCAGGACGGCGGCGACGAGAGCGCCGCCCACGAGCCCGCCGAGGTGGCCCTGCCACGAGATGAAGCTGCTGCCGACGACGGTGATCAGCACGTTCACGCCGAGCAGCGTGAGGATCGGTCGCACGTCGCCACCGACCTTCAGGCCGACGACGAGCAGCGCCCCGAAGAGGCCGAAGACCGCCGTCGAGGCACCGACGGTCGCCCCGGTCGGGTCCGACAGCCACAGGACGGCCACCGAGCCCGCGAGGCCCGACAGCAGGTAGAGGGCCAGGAAGCGCAAGCGACCGAGCGCGAGCTCGAGCTGGGGCCCGAGGACCCACAGGGCGAGCATGTTGAAGGCGATGTGCCACCACTCGAGGTGGGTGAACATGCTGGTGACGAGCTGCCAGGGGGCGCCGTCGGCGACCCCGGCGATCCAGTCGCCGTCCCCGTTGAGCCGCGAGCAGGCGGCGGAGGACGTGATGGACGGGTAGTAGTCCGAGGGGGTGCTGGCCGAGCGGCAGTAGCCGTCGGGCATGAGGGCGAGCAGCTCGTAGAGCCGTCCACCGCGGCCGCCGGTGACCAGCAGGGCCAGCCACACCGCGACGTTGATGCCGATGAGCGTGGCGGTGGTGGCCGTCGGGTTGCCCGGACGGGTCCCGCCGTACGGCGTGCGACCGCTGCGGGTCGCCTTCGCACCCTCCTTGACGCAGTCAGGGCACTGGAAGCCGACCGACGCGTCGCGCATGCAGTCCGGGCAGATCGGCCGGTCGCAGCGCTGGCAGCGGATCCAGGTCTCGCGGTCCGGGTGCCGGTAGCAGGCCGGACCGGAGGGCGCCCCCGAACCCGAGGGCGCCCCCGCGGAAGCGGGCGGCTCGGTCAGGAGATCTCGACCGACTCGATCACGACCGGGTCCTTGGGACGGTCCATCGCCCCGGTCGGCGTGGTGGCGATGGCGTCGACGACCTCGCGGGAGGCCTGGTCGGCGACCTCGCCGAAGATCGTGTGGCGGTTGTTCAGGTGCGGGGTCGGCCCGACGGTGATGAAGAACTGCGAGCCGTTGGTGCCCGGGCCGGCGTTCGCCATCGCGAGCAGGTACGGGCGGTCGAACTGCAGCTCCGGGTGGAACTCGTCCTTGAACTGGTAGCCGGGGCCGCCGGTGCCGGTGCCCAGCGGGCAGCCGCCCTGGATCATGAAGCCGTTGATGACCCGGTGGAAGCCGAGCCCGTCGTAGAACTTGCCGGTGGTGGTCTGGCCGGACTGCGGGTCCTTGTACTCCTTGGTCCCCGACGCCAGGCCGGTGAAGTTCTCCACCGTGGCCGGCGCGTGGTTGCCGAAGAGGGTCACCACGATGTCGCCCTTGTTCGTCTTCAGCGTCGCGGTGGCGGTGCCGTCAGTCATGTCGTCCTCTCGCTGGGGGGCCGCGTGACCCGTGCGGGACGCGGCGTGTACGCCGAGATCCTCCCACGCAGGACACAATGCGAGCACCGGCGATGCAGTGGGGTACGGCATGATCTAACGAGCCACCGACGTCACCAGGGAGGGCCCATGGGTCTGCGCACGAAGAAGTCTCCGCTCGAGCAGGCGAAGGAGCAGGCGAGCGACCTCGCCGACACCGTCCGCCCCAAGCTCGCCGAGGCGGCCGAGAAGGCCGCCGACAAGGCCGCCGAGCTGAGCGCCGAGGCCCGCAAGGCCGCCGCCCCCGTCCTCGAGGAGGCGCGCCACAAGGCCGCCGACCTCACCGAGACCGCCCGCGACCGCGCCTCGTCCGCCGCGGACGACGCCCGCGCCACGGCGCAGGCCCGTGTCGAGGACGCCCGTGACGCCGCGCGCAGCAAGGCCGAGCCGTACGTCGCGGACGCGCGCAAGCGCGCGAAGAAGGCGCGGAAGGCCGCCAAGAAGAACGTCGGCCCCTACGCCGACCTCGCCAAGGCGAAGACCAAGCCGCACGTCGACCACGCCCGCGAGCTCGCGGCGCCGCACGTCGCCGAGGCGAAGGCCTCCGCCGCCGAGCGTGCCGCCGCCGGTGCCGCCGTCCTCGCCGCGAAGGCCGACGAGCGCAGCGACCTGGCCGGCAAGACCGCGAAGAAGCTCCGCAAGGAGGCGGACAAGGCGCAGAAGGGCGGCGGCAGCAAGCTCAAGAAGCTGCTCGTCCTCGCCCTGCTCGCCGGCGTCGGCGCGGTCGTCTTCAGCAAGCTCCGCTCCTCGGGCGAGGACAACTGGCAGTCGTCGTACACCCCGACGCCGCCCCCGCCGGCGCCCCGCCCGGTGCCGACCCAGCCCGCCGCGGGCTCGCAGGACGACACCGCCGGCGCCGACCCCGCCGAGGCCGCCTCGGACTCGGTCGACGCCCCGCACCCGGTGACCGACCCGGACCACCCGGCCACCGAGGTCGACGTCCAGGACCCGGACAACCGCTGAGGTCCGCTCCCCCGGGAGCACCACCGCTCCACCGCACACCGGCCCGTCGCGAGGATCGCGGCGGGCCGGTGTCGTCCGCGGGCCCCGTCGCGGGTCAGCGCAACGTCTCCGGCTGGTGGGTGTCGATCCAGTCGTCGATGCGGTCCCACCAGTCGTAGAGCCACTCGACGCGCTCGTCCTGCGTCGTCGGCACCTCGTCGCTGGGCACGTGCCACCACCGCATCACCAGGCGCTTGTCCATCGGCAGGCCCCGCCAGACGTCGGCGACGCCCAGCATGTGGTCGAGCCCGGTGTGGGCCACCCAGACGACGTCGGCCAGCGGGGCGGCGTCCAGCGCGGCCATCAGCCCGCCCGGTCGTGGGGCCAGGACGTGCTCCATGTCGGCGGCCCGCTGGGCCATCCCGTGAAGGCCCAGCGCGTGCAGCCGCTCGATCGCGCGCTCCCGGCGGCCCGCGGTGAAGTTCCCGCCCTCGGGGAAGATCACGAACGCGTCGTTCTCGTCGAGGCCCTCGACCAGCCCCGAGATCTGCGACTCCAGGTCGGCGCCGGGCGCGGGGTTCGGGGTGATGAAGCGGGCGTGGAGCCGGTGCAGGACCACGTCGATCGTCGGGTCCCACGCCAGCGTGTTCTTCAGGACGACGCGGGGCTCGCGGGCGTACCAGTGCATGAGCGCGTACATGAGGAGGAACGAGTCGCCCGGTCCGGCGTGGCGGCAGCACACGACGAGGGGCCGCCCGGGGTGCGCGTCGGGCGCCGGGCCCTCCGTGGCGAGCTCGAGGTGCAGGACGCGGCGCGCCGCGCGGTAGAACACCCACAGCAGGCCCTCGACGAGGTCGTAGTGCACGCCCTCCCAGTACGGCGTCCGGATCCGCGCCCCGAAACCGGAGGCCAGCCACCAGGCGAACATCACCAGCAGCATGAGCGAGCAGCAGGTCAGGTAGGTCAGGGCCAGCCAGAACAGCCGCCAGGCCCGCCAGTGGCCCGGGACGAAGGGCGAGAGCACGGCGGCGACGAGCAGCCACACGGGCAGCGTCGCCCACAGCAGCGCCGTCAGCGCCAGGACGACGGGCGCCAGCACCAGCCGCCGCAGCGCGACGACCAGGCGCGACCTCACGGCCGCACCCCGGCGTCGTCGAGGTAGGCGGCGGCTGCCGCGCGGGTGGCGGTGATGCGGTCCTCGACGTCGGAGAAGTCGCGGTGGGACAGCAGCCGGTCGTCGCGCTCCGACGTGCCCGCCGCGGGCAGCACGTGCACCTCCACGGCGCGCTCGGAGGCCCGGGCCTCCTCCAGCTCCCGGTGGAAGCGGTGCCTCCGGGCGATCTCGAACGACACGCGGGCGACCTCCCACGGACGCCGGGGCACGCTCAGCGGCCGGTCGATACGCCCGACCTGGAGCACGAAGACCCGGGTGGCGCCCTGCGCCACGGCCCGCCCCAGGGGGATCGAGTTGGTGATGCCGCCGTCCAGGTAGTGCTCGCCGTCGACCCGCGCGGGGGGCAGCAGCCCCGGGACGGCGGCGCTGGCGATCACCGCGTCGACGACCGGGCCCGTGGTGAACCAGTGCTCGGCCGCCCGCTCGATGCTGGAGGCGCAGACCTCGAGCCGGACGGGCAGGTCCTCGAGCCGGACGTCGCCCAGCTCCTCGCGCAGGCGGCGCGTCAGCGGGTCCGCGGAGTAGAGGTGGGTCCCGGTGGCCACCGCCCGCCGGACGGTCGCCAGCGGCCCGTCGCCGTACACGTCGCGGGTGGTGGCGGCCTCGCGCCACAGAC
This sequence comes from Nocardioides sp. CFH 31398, assembly GCF_022436705.1. Taxonomy (GTDB): domain Bacteria; phylum Actinomycetota; class Actinomycetes; order Propionibacteriales; family Nocardioidaceae; genus Nocardioides. The sequence continues at coordinate 344,276 of NZ_JAKUHT010000003.1, forward strand.
CGGTCAGTCGCGCCACCACGGCCGGGTCCGGGTCCTGAGCGAGGAGCGCGCCGTTGAGGGCGCCCACGCTGGTGCCCAGGACGAGGTCGGGGACGACGCCGGCGTCCAGCAGGGCGCCCAGCATGCCCACCTCGACCGCGCCGAGGACGCCGCCCCCGCCCAGCACGAACGCCGTGGTCGGGGCGCTCACGGGCTCAGGCCGCCGGCGGACGCGCCGGGGTGGCGAGCTCGTCGGCGTGCTCGGCGCGGACCCGCCTCGTGGCCCGGTGCTCCGCCCAGAACGAGAGCACCGGGACGGTGCCCATCACGAGGGTGACGAGGGTGAAGGGCAGGTCCCAGCCCGCACGTCGGGCCAGGAGGAAGGCGCAGACGAGGAAGATCATGTAGAGCCAGCCGTGGGCGACCCCGAGGATCTCGCTGACGTGGGCGCCGAACTCCTGGACGGGGCTGCCGGGGGTGACCCAGTCGGGCGTGACCGGGATGAACCCCCACATGCTGCTGCCGTCGAAGTTCGACAGGGGCGTGCTCACGAAGAACAGGACGACGAGCAGGACCCCGACGACGGAGGCCATGACCCGGTAGCGCAGCAGTGCCCCTCTCACGAGGACGAACCTACCGGCGTGGGCCCCGCGCCCTGACCCGCGTCCTCGTCGTCGCCCTCCCCCGCCTCCGCGGCGGCCCGCCCGGCGAGGACGGCGTCGCGGGTGGAGCGCCACCACACGACGGCCGCGAAGGCGCCGAACACCCACCACTCGACGGCGTAGAGCAGGTTCTGGAGCCCGGTGAAGGGGCCGACCTCGGCGTTGGCGGGCACCCGGACCGCCTCGAGGCCCGGCGTCGGCTCCGCGGCGACGCCGTACCCGCCGTAGAGGTCGGCCTCGGTGAGCTGGACGGCGTCCGCGATGCGCAGCTGGGGCAGCTCGGCGTCGCTCGGGTCGGGGTCGGCGACCCCCGGCTCCGCCTGAGAGGGCTGCATCCGGACCACGAGGTCCACCGGGCCGCTCGGCGCCTCGGGCAGCCCGTCGGCGGACGGCGCCCAGCCGCGGACGACCAGCAGCTCCGCGTCCGCGGCGTCGACGGCGACCGGGGTGACGGCCCAGACGCCGTCACCGGGCTCGTCCGGGGCGGTGCTGCGGCCGGTGACGACGAGGCTGCCCTCCGGCACCCAGGTGCCCGTGACCTCGAGCGGGCGGCCGAGGGCGTCGGCGGGGAAGCCGTCGTCCGGGCCGACGACGTCCGCGATGGGGCGCGGCGCCTCCTGGGTCAGGTCGACGGCCTGCGCCTCCCGCTCGGCCGACCAGGCGCCCAGCTGCCAGAACCCCAGCGCGACGGCGATCGAGACCAGCACGAGGGCCACGACGTGGGCCAGCAGCAGGCGCGGCGCGAGGTAGTCGCGCGGCGAGGCGGGGCTGCTGGACACGCCCTCGAGTCTACGAAGCGCCCCTGGCCCCCTCGTCTCAGCGCTGCGAGCGTGACCCCGCGCGGGCCTGCACGAGCAGGGCTCCGGAGCAGAACAGGTAGATGGCGCCCGAGGCGAGCGGGCGGGTGTCGCCCCCGACGTCGCCGAACCAGCCGACGACGAACCACGCGCCCAGCGCGGCGAACGCCCCGACGACCAGGCCGTAGCCGAGCCGCACGGTGCCCGGCTGCGACGCCAGCACCACCGCGACCACGCCGGCCACGGTCAGGATCCACCCGAAGGTCTGCGGGCCGACGAGCTGCAGGGGCAGCAGGGTCTGCGTCGTGCTGGTCGGCACCTCGCCCAGGACGTACCCGAACACTCCGACCGCGACCAGCAGCAGCCCGGCCCCGACGAGGACGAGCACCCGCTCCGCGCCCGGCGCCAGACCGCCGCCGGCGCGGCGGTCGACCCGCCCGATCTCGTCGCTGCCGCGGTCCCGCATCTCACCCTCCCCGGCGTCCGAGCTCCGCCACGAGGGTAGGGGACCGGCGGTCGCCGGGGACGGGCTTTCGTGGTCTTCACAGGAAGCCGGGCCGCAGCCCGGACGACGACCGCCCTACACCCGGGCCAGCACGGGCTCCGCCGCGGGCGGCTCCGCCCCGGCCTGCTCCGCCCCGGCCGACTCCGTCGCGGCCGGCTCCGTCGTGGCCGTGCCGTCCGCGCGTCCGGTCGCCGTCCGGACGGCCAGCGGGGTGAGCCCGACGGCGGTGACGACGATCGAGGCCGCGATCGCCCACGCCGGGACGGCGTAGCCCAGCAGGTAGACGAACGCCGGGACGGTGCAGGTGGTGATCGCCATGACGAGCGTCGTCCAGCCGGCCAGCGCGGTCCAGCGGGTCCGGCCCAGTCCGATCACCACGAAGAACATGCCCCACAGCACCGACCACTGCGCCCACAGCAACGCCGAGGCGGCGTCGTCGAAGCGCACGAGGTTGGTCACGGCGAAGCCGACCGCCATGAGCGACACCCACGCGGAGTACCACCCGAGGCCGTTGCCCGTGTAGCCGGCGAGGTTGTTGACGCCGACCCACAGGTAGGTGAAGCCGAACATGAAGACCCCCGACGCGGCCAGGACCTGGTCCGGGTCGGTGGCGGTGGCGATCAGGTAGAACGGGATCGCGGTCTGCAGCGCCCCGACGAACAGGTTAAAGACCCCGGCCGTCTTGGCGTCGACCCGGCCGAGGAACAGCAGGCCGTTGACGAACAGCGCCGCTCCCACGAAGAGCAGTCCCACGGATGACATGTGCGTCCCTCCCTCTCGTCCGCGGCTCAGAAGTAGGCGTTGCCGGGGAAGGACGCGCCGTTGACCAGGTGGTCGCCGATCGCGGAGGACTTCAGGAACGTCGGGTTGTGCGTCGACGCCGTCCTCGCGTTGCGCCAGTGGCGGTCGAGGTTGTGCACCCGCTGCGTCGCGGAGGCCCCGCCGACGTCGAAGAGCTTGGCCGCGGCGGCGTAGGAGAACCGGTCGACGGCCACCTTCGCCTGCGCGGCGGCCAGCTGGGCGGCCTCGGCGACAGCGGGGTCGGGCAGGCCGTCGGTCACCGAGTCGTACGCCGCCTGGATGGCGTCGGCGGCGGCGAGGACGATGGCCTCGGCCGCGAAGGCGTCGGCGGAGATCTCCCCCACCACCTGCAGCACCTGGCGGTCGTCCGCGGGCGAGCCGGTGCTGGCGTGGCTGAAGTTGCGGCCGCGACGGTGGACGAGCGCGACGGCGTCGTTGCGGACGCTGCGCAGGATCCCCGCCGTGACGGCCTGCAGGTAGAGCTGGAGGAACGCCCCCATGTAGCCGGTGGGCTGGTGGTCGGGGTGGCCGAGGTCGAAGACCTCGTGCTCGTGCACCACCACGCCGTCGAGCCGGGTGGTGCCGGTGGCGGTGAGCCGCTGGCCGAAGCCGTCCCAGTCGTCCTCGACGGTGACGCCCTCGCGGTCGATCGGGACGACCGCGCCGGCGATGCGCCGCTCGCCCGAGGCGGCCCAGATCTGGGTGTAGTCGCTGTAGAGCGTGCCCGTGGAGTAGAACTTCTCGCCGTCCAGGCGGTAGCCGCCGTCCGGGTGCGGGGTGAGGGTGGTGTCGAAGTGCAGGCCCACGGCGTGCTTGGACTGCTCGCTGAACCCGTTGCCGACGAGCTTGTCGTCGGTGATGAGGGCGATCCCCCGGGCGCGGGAGCCGGGGTCGGTCGCCACGAGCTGCTGCTCGACGAACCAGAAGTGCGTGCGCAGGATGTGCGCCACGTTGGAGTCGGCCTCGGCGAGCGCGATGAGGGTCTGGAAGAACTCGCGCAGGCTCGCTCCTCCCCCGCCCTCGGCGGTGGGCACGCGCAGGCGGCCCAGCCCGGCCTCCTTCACGAGAGCGATCTGCTCGAACGGCGCGACGAGGTCGCGGTCGCGCAGGTCGGCGCCGACCGAGACGCGGTCCAGCAGCGCCGTCAGCTCGGGTGAGCCCGGGCGCACCGGGGCTGCGGTGGTGGGGCGGTCGTCGATCTGGGTCATCGGGTCTCCTCGGGGGGGCTCTGGGCCTTATCTCGAGTGACCTTATGAACATTGCCGGGTTAGACCCCACCCCGATCCGGCGGGTCTGCCTCCCGGGCCATCGGCACGGCCGACGGCCGCTGCGACGGTGGAGCCTAGGGGACTCGAACCCCTAACCCCCTGCTTGCAAAGCAGGTGCGCTACCAATTGCGCCAAGGCCCCTGGGACGGCCGCCGAGCTGGGCGGCCGGGTGGAGCGAGGGTACGTCAGCGGCGGGCGGGCGCGACCGGGTCGGTCGCCTCGGCCCACAGCGCCTGCTCGGCGCGGCCGTCGTCGTACTTCTTCTTCGCGAACGCGACCCCGATGCCGGCGAGGACGAGGACCATGGCTTTCTTCACTCGGACTCCCGGGGGATGTGTGCAGACGCGACGGAGGGTGGGCCTAACAGGACTTGAACCTGTGACCTCTTCCTTATCAGGGAAGCGCTCTAACCGTCTGAGCTATAGGCCCGCCGTGACCGGGCGCGACGCGCCGTCGATCACGAGCGGCGACACTACCGCACCGCCTGAGAGCGCCCCAAAACGGGCCGTCCCGCCCACCGGACGGGTGGGCGGGACGGTCCTCGTGACGGGCCGGGCGGACTACTTCTCGTCCTCCGCGAGGGTGACCTCGACGCCGCCGAGGAGGGCCGCGGCGAGGTTGTACATGAACGCGCCGAGGGTCGCCACGGCGGTGATGAGGAAGACGTTCAGGATCGTCACCAGCGTCGTGAACGCGAGGATCCGCGAGGTCCCGACGTAGTTCTCCACGTCGAAGCCGGACGACGACTCGCCGTCCAGGACGCTCGCCACCGTCGCGTTGATCGACTCCCACACCCCCGCGGCACCGAGCACCGACCAGACGATGAGGACGGCGACCAGGGTGACGACGCCGAACGCGATCGACAGCAGGAACGACGTCTTGGTCACCGACCACGGGTCGACCCGCGTGAGGCGCAGCCGTGCCCGCCGGGGCGGGCGGGCCTGCGAGGTCCGGCGCGGCTGGACCGCGCGGTTCTCGCCGGTCACCAGCGCGGCACCCGCACCGCGGGACTCGCCCTTCTGCGGGGGACGCGCCGCGTTGCTCACCGCGGCGGCGACCCGCTGCGTGAAGGGCCGCACCGCGGTGTCCTCCCGGCCCTCGTCACGCGATGCCGGCTGACCCTGCGGCGCCTGGGGCGACGGCGGGGCCTGGCGCGGCTGCTCCGGACGGCGGGCCTGCTGCTGCTGGACGGGCGCGGTCGGCGGGGCCTGCTGGGCGGGCGGACGCGGCGGGCGCTGGGCGGTCTGCTGTCCCGGACCCGGGGGTGCGCTCCGGTCCTCAGGGGCTGCGGCCATCAGTCCTCATCCTCCACGTCACTGCCGTCCCCGGCGTCGTCTCCGGCGGTCGAGTCACCGATTGTTGCATCCGGGGTCGACTCGTCCCCATTCCCGAGCGAGTCCCCGGGGGCCTCGTCGGGGAGGCCGGCGGGGTCCCCGCCCGTGTCCTCGCCCGTGTTCTCGTCGGGGTTCTCGCCGGGGACCTCCTCCTCCATGCGGGCCTCGACCGAGCGGGCCACGACGGCGACGGTGTCGGTGCCGCGGGGGCTCACGAACCGGACGCCCATGGTGGTCCGGCCGGTCGGCCGGAGGTTCTCGTCGATGGGGGTCCGGACGACCTGGCCGGCGGCGGTGATCGACAGCACCTCGTCGCCCTCCTCCACGATGAACGCGCCCACCAGGGAGCCGCGGTCGGCGTCGGACAGCTGCATGGTGCGGATGCCGAGCCCGCCGCGCGACTGGAGGCGGTAGTCGCTGATGCGGCTGCGCTTGGCGAAGCCCCCGTCGGTGATGGTGAAGACGTACTGCGGCTTCACGGTCGCGGGGTCCACCTCGGCCACCGGCTCGTCGGGGACTTCCGGGGTCTCCGAGGCCGGGGTGTCCTCGTCGAGGCCGGCGGCGACCTCCGCGGCCACCTGGGCCGCGCGGATCACCGACATCGACAACAGCGTGTCGTCCTCGCGGAACTTCATGCCCGTGACGCCGGACGTCGCCCGGCCCATCGGGCGCAGCTGCGTGTCGTCCGCGCGGAACCGGATCGCCTGGCCCTTGCGGGAGACGAGCAGGATGTCGTCGGCGGCGTCCACCAGCTCGGCGCCGATCAGCTCGTCGTCGTCCTCGCGGAAGTTGATCGCGATGACGCCGGCCTGGCGCGGCGAGTTGTAGTCCGCGAGACGGGTCTTCTTCACCAGGCCGCTGCGCGTCGCGAGCACCAGGTACGGCGCCTGGTCGTAGTCGCGGATCGCGAGCACCTGCGCGATCTGCTCGTCCGGCTGGAAGCTCAGCAGCCCCGCGACGTGACCGCCCTTCGCGTCGCGCGACGCCTCCGGGAGGTTGTAGGCCTTGGTCCGGTAGACGCGGCCCTGGGTGGTGAAGAACAGCAGCCAGTGGTGGTTGGACGTCGCGATGAGGTGCTCGACGACGTCGTCGCCGCGCAGCGACGCGCCCCGCACCCCCTTGCCGCCGCGGCGCTGTGTCCGGTACGCCGCCGCCAGGGTCCGCTTGGCGTAGCCGCCCCGGGTGATCGACACGACGAGGGCCTCGTCGGGGATCAGGTCCTCCATGGACAGGTCCCCGGCGGCCGCGATGATCTGGGTGCGGCGCTCGTCGCCGTACCGCTCGACGATCTCGGCGAGCTCCTCGGCCACGATCCGCCGCTGCCGCGACACGTTCGCGAGGATGTCCTGCAGGTCGGCGATCCGCTCCTCGATCTCGGCGAGCTCGTCGACGATCTTCTGCCGCTCCAGCGCCGCGAGGCGACGCAGCTGCATGTCGAGGATCGCGTTGGCCTGGAGCTCGTCGATCTCGAGCAGCTCGATCAGGCCCCGGCGGGCGTCCTCCACCTCGGGCGAGCGGCGGATGAGCGCGATGACCTCGTCCAGGGCGTCGAGCGCCTTCACCAGGCCGCGCAGGATGTGGGCCCGGTTCTCGGCTTCGCGCAGCAGGTACTCGGTGCGCCTGCGGATGACCTCGATCTGGTGCTCGACCCAGTTCGAGATGAACTGGTCGATGGACAGGGTCCGCGGGACGCCGTCCACCAGGGCGAGCATGTTGGCGCTGAAGTTGGTCTGCAGCTCCGTGTGCTTCAGCAGGTTGTTGAGGACGACGCGGGCCACGGCGTCGCGCTTGAGGACCACGACGAGGCGCTGGCCGGTGCGGTCGGAGGTGTCGTCGCGGACGTCGGCGATGCCCTGGACCTTGCCGGAGTCGGCGAGCTCGGCGATCTTCAGCGCCAGGTTGTCCGGGTTGACCATGTAGGGCAGCTCGGTGATGACCAGGGTGGTGCGGCCGCGGGCGTCCTCGTCGACCTCGATCACCGCGCGCTGGGTGATGGAGCCGCGTCCGGTGCGGTAGGCCTGCTCGATGCCGGAGTTGCCGACGATCAGCGCGCCGTTGGGGAAGTCGGGGCCCTTGATGCGCTCGATCAGCGCGTCCTGGAGCTCCTCGCGGGTGGCGTCGGGGTGCTCCAGCGCCCAGGTGGCGCCGGCCGCGACCTCGCGCAGGTTGTGCGGCGGGATCGACGTCGCCATGCCGACCGCGATGCCGGCGGAGCCGTTGACCAGCAGGTTCGGGATCCGGCTGGGCAGGACGACGGGCTCCTGCGAGCGACCGTCGTAGTTCGGCTGGAAGTCGACGGTCTCCTTGTCGATGTCGCGGACCATCTCCATGGCCAGCGGCGCCATCCGGCACTCGGTGTACCGCATCGCCGCCGCGGCGTCGTTGCCCGGCGAGCCGAAGTTGCCCTGGCCGTTGACCAGCGGGGCCCGCATGACCCACGGCTGCGCGAGGCGCACGAGGGTGTCGTAGATCGCGGTGTCGCCGTGCGGGTGGTACTGGCCCATGACGTCGCCGACGACGCGGGAGCACTTGGAGAAGCCGCGGTCCGGGCGGTAGCCGCCGTCCCACATCGCGTAGAGGACGCGGCGGTGCACCGGCTTGAGGCCGTCACGGACGTCGGGCAGCGCGCGGCCGACGATGACCGCCATCGCGTAGTCGATGTAGGCGCGCTGCATCGAGGTCTGCAGCTCGACGGGCTCGATGCGCCCGCCGGGCGGCGTCTGGGACTCGGTCATTCAGTGTCTCCTGGAGATGAGCGGCGCGAGGGGCGTGGCCCGGCGAGGCGGGCGAGCGACGGTGGGCGCGTCGGTCGTCAGATGTCGAGGAAGCGGACGTCCTTGGCGTTGCGCTGGATGAAGCCGCGACGCTGCTCGACGTCCTCGCCCATGAGGATGGAGAAGATCTCGTCGGCGTGGGCGGCGTCGTCGAGGGTGACCTGCAGCATCAGCCGCTGGTCGGGGTCCATGGTGGTCTCCCACAGCTCCTTGGCGTTCATCTCGCCGAGGCCCTTGTAGCGCTGGACCGGGTTCTCCTTGGGCAGCTTCTTGCCCGCCTCGTGGCCGGCGCGCAGCAGCGCGTCGCGCTCGGCGTCGGAGTAGACGAACTCGTGCTCGGCCGGCTTGTTCCACCGCAGCCGGTAGAGCGGGGGCTGCGCCATGTAGACGTGGCCGTGCTCGATGAGCGGACGCATGAAGCGGAACAGCAGCGTCAGCAGCAGCGTGTTGATGTGGTGGCCGTCGACGTCGGCGTCGGCCATCAGCACGACCTTGTGGTAGCGCAGCTTGTCGGCGTCGAACTCCTCCTGGATGCCCGTGCCGAGCGCGGAGATGATCGACTGCACCTCGGCGTTGCCCAGGACCTTGTCGATGCGGGCCTTCTCGACGTTCAGGATCTTGCCGCGGATCGGGAGGATCGCCTGGATGCGCGGGTCGCGGCCCTGGCGGGCGGAGCCGCCGGCCGAGTCGCCCTCGACGATGAAGACCTCGCACTCCTCCGGCTTCGTCGACTGGCAGTCCGACAGCTTGCCGGGCAGGCCGCCGCCACCGAGCAGTCCCTTGCGGGAGCGCGCCAGGTCACGGGCCTTGCGTGCGGCGACGCGGGCGTGCGCCGCGGCCTGCGCCTTGCGGACGATGTCGCGGCCCTCGTTCGGGTTCTGCTCGAGCCAGGCGCCGAGCTGGTCGTACATCACCTTCTGCACGAACGAGCGCGCCTCGGTGTTGCCCAGCTTGGTCTTGGTCTGTCCCTCGAACTGCGGCTCGCCGAGCTTGACCGAGATGATCGCGGTGAGGCCCTCACGGATGTCGTCGCCGGAGACGCGGTCCTCGCGCTTCTTGATGAGGTTCCAGGTCTCGCCCCACGTGTTCACCAGCGAGGTCAGCGCGGAGCGGAACCCCTCCTCGTGGGTGCCGCCCTCGTGCGTGTTGATCGTGTTCGCGAACGTGTGCACCGACTCGGTGAAGCTGGTGTTCCACTGCATCGCGACCTCGAGGCTCATGTGGTTCTCGACGTCCGCGGACGTCTCGGCCTCGAAGGAGATGACGGTGGGGTTCGCCTTGTCCTTGCGCTTGTTCAGGTGCTCGACGTAGTCGACGAGGCCCCGGTCGTAGCGGAAGACGAACTCGACACCGCCGTCGGCGGCGCGCTGGGGGTCGTCGACCCCGCCGCCGGCCGCCGCGGTCTCGGCGTCCACGGGCTCGCCCTCGATCGCGTCGACGACCTCGGCCGCCGCCGGCCGCTCGTCGCGGACGACGATCTCGAGGCCCTTGTTCAGGAAGGCCATCTCACGGATGCGCCGGGTGATCGTCTCGCGGTGGTGGACGACGGTCTCGAAGATCTCCTCCGACGGCCAGTAGGTGACCGTCGTGCCGGTGCCCTCCCCGTCCTCGAGGGCGCGGACCTGCTCGAGGTCACCGTCCGGCACGCCGAGGCTGAAGGACTGGCGCCACAGGTGTCCGCGGTTCCTGACCTCGACGACGAGGTGCGACGACAGGGCGTTGACGACCGAGACGCCGACGCCGTGCAGGCCGCCGGACACCTTGTAGCCCCCACCGCCGAACTTGCCGCCGGCGTGCAGCATCGTCAGCGCCATCGTCACCGCCGGCATCTCCGCACCCGGGGCGGTGTCGGTGGGGATCCCCCGGCCGTTGTCCTCCACCCGGACGGCGCCGTCCTCGGTGAGGGTCACGACGATGCGGTCGCAGTGGCCCGCGAGGGCCTCGTCGACCGCGTTGTCGACGATCTCCCAGATGAGGTGGTGCAGGCCGCGCTCGCCGGTCGAGCCGATGTACATGCCCGGGCGCTTGCGGACGGCCTCGAGGCCCTCGAGGACCTGGATCGCGGAGGCGTCGTAGTCCGCCGTGACCCGGTTGTCCGACGCCGACGCCGACGACGCCGACGACACCGTGGGTGCCTGCTCCCCCGCGGCGTCCTGCGGCTCGTCGGGGGTGTCGTTCGTTGCGTCGTTGACCTCGGGCACCTGGGCCGACCTCTTCTCGCTGGGCCGGACCTCGCCTCCGGCACGACAAGAGCCGCGGCACGGCTGGGTGCCCCGGCACGACCGGGGCGCCTCGGCGCCAGCGACTCCGATGCGATCCTAGCGCGTCTGAGGCCCTCAGACACGCGACACCACCTGTGGACGCCGGGTGGCGCGGAGCTGCGATACCTCTCAGCGGCCCGGAAACGGTCCGCAGGCCGACGCGGAGCGCCTCCACCTGCCCCCGGTACGACCCACGGGCCTCCCGGGCCGTCTGACGGGCTCCTCCGCCGGGAGGCCGGCGTCGCTCAGCCGTAGGTGTCGCGCGGGCCCCGCGCCCCCCGCACCGACCGACGGCCGCGGGTCCAGGACGGCAGGGCCGGACCCTTCACGTCGATGAGGGTGACGGAGCCGTGGCCGAGCTCCTCGTTCAGGCGCCGGACGATCGTCGGGGCCAGCAGCCGCAGCTGCGTCGCCCAGGCGGTCGAGTCCGTGCCCACCACGAGCTTGCCGTCGGCGAACGACTCCGGGCGGCTGTGCGCCCCCACCTCGGGCCCGACGATCTCCGACCAGCGGGCGAACGCGCCGTGGGCGCGCAGGTCGGGGGCCCAGCCGTGCTCGGCGACCAGGCGCGCGAGGGTGGACTCCACCGTCTGCGGGTCGCGGTCGTCGGGGTGCGCACCGGTCCCGCGGCGCTCGTCGCCCGCGGCCCGTCGCCCGCGACCGGGCCCGCGCCGCCCGGAGGGACCCGACGTGCGGCGCGACTGACCCGTCGTCGGCCTGCCCCGGGTGGTGCGCATCAGCGACCTCGCGAGGTCGAGGCCGTCGGCCTCGTGGTCAGGCCCCTCGTCCCGGCCCGGCTGCGCGGCGACGTCCTCGGGCTCCACGACGCCGTCCTCGTCGTCACCCACCGTCCGGCTCCTCCCCCACGACCGAGGCCGTGCTGACCGTGCCCCCGGCCACGTCGTGGCGCCGCCCGCGCAGCCCCGGCGGCACGTCCTCGGGCACCGCGGCGGTGACGAGGACCTGCTCGGCGCCGGAGACCAGCTCGGCGAGCTGCGTCCGGCGCTCGGCGTCGAGCTCCGCGAACACGTCGTCCAGGATCAGGATCGGGTCGTCGCCGTCGTCGCGCAACAGGTCGTACGACGCCAGCCGCAGCGCGAGCGCCGTCGACCAGGACTCCCCGTGGGAGGCGTACCCCCGCACCGGCAGCCGGAGCGCCTCCGGCCCCGGCCCCGTGCCGAGCGTGAGGAGCAGCTCGTCGCGGTGCGGGCCGACGAGGCTGACGGCCCGGTCGAGCTCCTCGCGGCGGCGTCGGCCGACCTCGGCGAGCAGGGCCGAACCCAGCGCCGACGCGTCGCGGGCCTCGCCCAGCTCGAGCGACGGCTGGTAGGCGATCTGCGCGTCCTCGCGGGTCGCGCCGCGCGCGACCGCGGCGTACGCCGCCCCCACGTGGGGCCGCAGGTCGTCGACCAGGCGCATCCGGGCCGCCAGCAGCTCGCCGCCGGTGCGCGCGAGGTGGTCGTCCCACACCTCGAGCGTCGCGAGCGCCGCGTCGCCCGACGCGGTGCCTGGCCGGTGCCCACCCGCGCGCAGGTTCTTCAGCAGGGCGTTGCGCTGCTTGAGCACCCGCTCGTAGTCGGCCCGGACCCCGGCGTACCGGGGCGCCCGCAGCACGAGCAGGTCGTCGAGGAAGCGCCGCCGCTCCGAGGGGTCACCCTTGACCAGGGCGAGGTCCTCCGGCGAGAACATGACCGTCCGCACCAGCCCCACCAGGTCCCGCGGGCGGGGCAGCGGCGAGCGGTTGACCCGCGCCCTGTTGGCGCGGCCCGGGTGCAGCTCGACCTCGAGGGTGGCCTCGCGGCCGTCACGGACGACGACCGCCCGCACCAGCGCGCGCTCGGCGCCGGCCCGGACCAGCGCCTGGTCGCTCGACACCCGGTGGGACGCCAGCCGCGACAGGTAGTCGATCGCCTCGACCAGGTTGGTCTTGCCCTGGCCGTTGCGTCCCACGAAGGCCGTGGGGCCGGGCCCGAGCTCGACGTCGACCTCGGCGTAGGAGCGGAAGTCGAGCAGGACGAGGCGGACGACGTGCACGCGGGCGCCGGGCTACGGGGCGTCGGGCTCGGGCCCCGTGTCGCCGCCGGGCGCGACGGAGCCCCTGACCGCGTGGCCGCCGAACTGGTTGCGCATGGCGGCGATGGCCTTCATGGCCGGGGAGTCGTCCTGGCGCGAGACGAAGCGGGCGTAGAGCGCGGCGGTGATGGCCGGGGTGGGGACGGCGTTCTCGATGCCGGCCTCCACGGTCCAGCGACCCTCGCCGGAGTCGTCCGCGTAGCCGGCGATGGAGCCGAGGCCCGGGTCCTCGTCGAGCGCGGCGACCATGAGGTCCAGCAGCCAGGACCGGACGACGGTGCCTCCGCGCCACGACCGGAAGACCTCGGTCACGTCGTCGACGACGTCGACCTTCTCGAGCAGCTCGAAGCCCTCGGCGTACGCCTGCATCATCGCGTACTCGATGCCGTTGTGGACCATCTTGGAGAAGTGGCCGGCGCCGACCTTGCCCGCGTGGACGCTGCCGAACTCGCCCTCGGGCCGCAGCGCGTCGAGGGCGGGCTGGACCTGGGCGATCGCGTCCGGCTCGCCGCCGTACATGAGGGCGTAGCCGTTCTCCTTGCCCCAGACGCCGCCCGAGACGCCGCAGTCGACGAAGCGGATCCCCTTCTCGGCGAGGTCCGCGGCGTGCGCCTGGTCGTCGGTCCACCGGGAGTTGCCGCCGTCGACCACGAGGTCCCCGGACGACAACAGGTCGCCCAGGGCGGTCACGGTGTCGTGGGTCGGGCCGCCGGCGGGCACCATCACCCAGACGGTCCGCGGCGCCTCGAGCCGCTCGACGAGCTCGCCGAGCGAGCCGACGTCGGACAGCTGCGGGTCGCGGTCGTAGCCGACGACGTCGTGGCCGGCGGCACGCAGCCGCTCGACCATGTTGCCGCCCATCTTGCCGAGGCCGATCATGCCGATCTGCACGCGCGCTCCCAGGGGTCTCGGGTGTTGCTCGGGGGTCGGCCGCTACGACAGGAGTCGCCGCGGCATCAGCAGGTAGCGGAAGTCCGACGGGGCGGCGGAGGCCGCGGTGCCGTTCGCGTCCGCGCCGTCGCGGGGGACGCCGCTCATGACGACCGGCTTCGACGCCTGCGTGAAGGCCAGCTCCACGACGGGCTCGTCGATGGCGGTGAGGCCGTCGAGCAGGAACTGCGGGTTGAAGCCGGTGGTCAGCGGCTCACCGTCGACGTCCGCCTGGATGGACTCCGAGGCCTGGGCCTCGTCGCCCGACCCGGCGTCCAGCGTGAGGACGCCGTCACCGAAGGCCAGCTGGACGGCGGTGTTGCGCTCGGCGACGAGGGCGACACGCTTCACCGACTCGACGAGCTCGGCCTTGTCGACGCGGGCCGTCGTCAGGTGCTCGGAGGGGAAGAGGCTGCGGACCTTCGGGAACTCGCCGTCCAGGAGGCGGGTGGTGGTGCGCCGCACGCCGCCGGGACCGGTGCCCTCGAACCCGATGATCCCCTCGCCCGTGCCGCCGGTGGCCAGCGCGATGGTGACCTCGGAGCCGACGGTGAGCGACTTGGCGGTGTCACCGAGGACCTTGGCCGGGACCAGCGCGGCGGCCGACTCGTCGGGGCTGTGGGGGTCCCAGCCCAGCTCGCGCTGCGCCAGGCGGAAGCGGTCGGTGGCCAGGAGCGCGATGGAGGTGCCCTCGATCTCCACCCGGACGCCGGTCAGCACGGGCAGCATGTCGTCGCGTCCGGCCGCGGTGACCGCCTGGGCCACCGCGTGGGCGAACACGTCGCTGGCCACGGTGCCGGTGGCGGACGGCATCGACGGCAGGGACGGGTAGTCCTCCACCGGCATGGTCTGGAGGCTGAAGCGGGCCGAGCCGCAGGTCAGCTGCACGCGGGCACCGTCGAGCACCATCTCGACGGGCTTGGCGGGCAGGCTGCGGCAGATGTCGGCGAGGAGGCGACCGGAGACCAGGGCGGTGCCGGCGTCGCTGACGTCGGCGTCGAGGCTCGCGCGGGCCGAGGTCTCGTAGTCGAAGGTCGACAGGAGCAGGCCGTCGTCGCCGGCCTCGATCAGCAGACCCGCGAGCACGGGCACGCTGGGCCGGACCGGCAGGCTGCGGGCCGCCCACGCCACGGCGTCGGCGAGCACGTCGCGCTCGACACGGAACTTCACGGGTCCTCCTCGGGTGCACCCACGGACCGTCTCGTGCGGTCTCGGGGCTTGTGATCCTGCCATGGTCGGCGGGTTGTCCACAGGGCGCGGTCGCCGTGGGGGTTCCGCTCTCGCAGGACGGTGTACGGGGTCTTCGTCGTCATAGCGTCGGTGGAAACTGTGGACAACGGCCGTCCTTGCCGCCGTGCCGGGCCGGCGGGGCGTCGGAGCCTGTGGGCGGGGCTGTGGACGGCGGCCGGGTCGAACTACACGAACGTGTGGAGCGGGCGGGTGCGGCCCCGGTCGTGGGGCGTGACCCACACGCCGCCCCCCGTGTCGTCCGGCGTGGCGCACAGGGCCCTGTGGACGACGACGTGCGCGGACGGGGGCGGCTCAGCCGTTGCGGGCCTGGAGCTTGATGCGGTTGGTGAGCTCGGTGACCTGGTTGTAGACCGAGCGGCGCTCGGCGAGCAGCCGGCCGATCTTGCGCTCGGCGTACATCACCGTGGTGTGGTCGCGCTTGCCGAACTCCTGGCCGATCTGCGGCAGCGACATCGGGGTGAGCTCGCGGCACAGGTACATGGCGATCTGCCGGCCCTGGACCAGGTGGCGCCCGCGGCTGGGGCCGCACAGGTCCTCGATGGAGACGCCGAAGTAGCCGGAGGTCTGGGCGATGATCGTCGCGGCCGTGATCTCGGGCTCGCCGCCCTCGGGGATCAGGTCCTTCAGCACGATCTCGGCCAGCGTCAGGTCGACGGGCTGCCGGTTCAGGTTCGCGAACGCCGTGACGCGGATCAGGGCACCCTCGAGCTCGCGGATGTTGGTCTGGATCTTGCTGGCGATGAACTCGAGGACGTCGGCCGGCACCGTCAAGCCCTCGATGGCGGCCTTCTTGCGGAGGATGGCGATCCGGGTCTCGAGGTCGGGTGGCTGGACGTCGGTGATCAGCCCCCACTCGAACCGGTTGCGCAGCCGGTCCTCCAGCGCCTCGAGCCGCTTCGGCGGGCGGTCGGAGGTCAGCACGATCTGCTTGTTGTTGTTGTGGAGCGTGTTGAAGGTGTGGAAGAACTCCTCCTGGGTCTGGGTCTTCCCCTCCAGGAACTGGATGTCGTCGATCAGCAGGACGTCGGTCTCGCGGTAGCGGCGCTGGAAGCGGTCCGCGCGGTTCTCCCGGATCGCGTTGATGAACTCGTTGGTGAACTCCTCGCTCGACACGTACCGCACCCGCGTGCGCGGGTAGAGGTTGCGGACGTAGTGGCCGATGGCGTGGAGCAGGTGGGTCTTGCCGAGGCCCGAGTCGCCGTAGACGAGCAGCGGGTTGTACGCCCGGCCCGGGGCCTCGGCGACGGCGATGGCGGCCGCGTGCGGGAAACGGTTCGAGGAGCCGATGACGAAGCTCTCGAAGGTGTACTTGGGGTTGAGGCGCGTCTCGTGGGCGGCGTTGCGGGCGCGCAGGTCGCCGGGGCCGTCCGCGGGGTCGGACCGCTCGCCGGCGTCGGTCGCGGCCGCGCCGGCTCCCCCGTGGGAGGTCGTGCGGGACTGGCGGGTCTCCGCGAGGGAGACGACCACCGCGTCGTCCGCGTCGTCGTCCTCCCCGGGCCCGTCGAGGTCGAGGTCGAGGTGCAGGGGCCCGCCGTCACGGGGCCGCTCGGGTGCGGGTCCGGACAGGTCGGCGTGGCGGGAGACCTGTCGAGATGTCGACATGTCGTCGAAGCCGTTCGTCGACAGCGGGTTGCCGCTGACGACCTCGATCGGCGGGTCGGCGTCGTCCTCGCGCTCCAGGTCGGGGTCGACCGTGACGGCGATCCGGATGCCTCGGCCCAGCGCGTCGGACAGGCGCTCCTCGAGGTTGGTGCGCAGCCGGCTCTCGAGGCGGTCGCGGGTGAAGTCGTTCGGCACGGCGACGACCGCGGTGTTCTTGTGCAGCGACACGGGCGCGCTGTGGTGGAGCCACGCCCGCTGGTTCGGCTCGAGGTCGGCGAGGACCGAGCCCCACACGGTGTCCAGATCGGCCTCGTGGTCCACGGCTCTCCTCGTCGCCTCGCGCTGGGCACGACGCCCCCGACCGGGACTCCGCGCTGATCTTCCTGACCGGGACTGCACACCTTTTTCCACAGGTTGTGCAACTCGGGCGAGAAGCCCTCTCACATCCGAGACAGCCTGGCGTGACGCGGGTTCTGATGACGTCGACGGTCGGGCGGGGGAACCTCGAAGACGGCGAACCTAACAAGGAGGTCGGAGGACGAGCAAGGCGTCATCCACAGGCTGCGCGAGTCGGTCCCCGACGGGCGGCGAGGCCGGGCCCGCCGAGGTTTGACCCTGCTTTCGCGGGCCGCGTACCGTGGTGGACCACGCCCCGTGCCAGGGGTGCCTGCTGTGCTGCTCGACCCGGCCCCGGCCGGGACCGCGGTGCGGCCCGGCGCCTCGGTGCACCCAGCACCCTGCCACCACGGCCGGCGCCCTTCCCCGCATGACGCACCGACAACGGAGAGACTCGTGAGCAAGCGCACGTACCAGCCGAACAACCGCCGCCGCCACCGCGTGCACGGCTTCCGTCTGCGCATGCGGACCCGCGCCGGGCGCGCGATCCTGTCCTCGCGTCGCCGCAAGGGCCGCAAGAGCCTGTCGGTCTGAGTGCTCCCCGCAGCGAACCGCCTGACGAGCTCCGCGGGGTTCGACGCCGCAGTGCGGGGCGGCCGTCGCTGCGGCAGCAGGACCGTCGTGCTGCACCTCGGGCCCGGTGACCCGTCGGGCGCGTCGAGCGTGCGCGTGGGGATGGTCGTGAGCCGCGCGGTCGGTGGCGCGGTGGTCCGCAACCGGGTCCGGCGTCGCCTGCGGCACCTCGTGCGCGAGCACGTCGACGGCCTGGGGTCGTCGGCCCCGGGTTCGCGCCTCGTGGTGCGGGCGCTGCCCGCCTCGGCGAGTGCGTCGTACGGCGAGCTCGGTCGTGACCTCGCCCGCTGCCTGGACCGGCTCGTGGTCCCCACCCAGCCGGCCCGCTCGTGAAGCACGTCCTCATCGCGCTCCTCCGCCTCTACCGGGCGGTGATCAGCCCGTTGTACGGCCAGGTCTGCCGCTACCACCCCTCGTGCTCGGCCTACGC
This sequence comes from Nocardioides sp. CFH 31398, assembly GCF_022436705.1. Taxonomy (GTDB): domain Bacteria; phylum Actinomycetota; class Actinomycetes; order Propionibacteriales; family Nocardioidaceae; genus Nocardioides. The sequence continues at coordinate 361,912 of NZ_JAKUHT010000003.1, forward strand.
CCTCGGCTCCGTCACCGAGCACGGGAGCGTCCGGGGGACGTGGCTGGCGGCTCGCAGGCTGCTGCGCTGCCACCCGTGGGCCGCCGGTGGCTACGACCCCGTCCCCGAGTCCCGCGCGGTGCGCGCGGGCGCCCCCCGCACCCCAGGAGCCTGACGTGATCGAGTTCTTCAGTGCCATCGGCGGCTTCATCATGACGCCGCTGTACTACGTCGTCTCGTTCATCATGGTCGGCTTCCACACCGTGCTGTCGACGTTCATGGACCCCGACGGCGGCGCGGCCTGGCTGCTGTCGATCGTCGGACTGACCATCGTCATCCGCGCGGCGCTGATCCCGCTCTTCGTGAAGCAGATCCGCTCCAGCCGCAACATGCAGTTGATCCAGCCGCAGATCCGCGAGCTGCAGAAGAAGTACGGGCACGACCGGGAGCGCTTCGCCCAGGAGTCGATGAAGCTGTACAAGGAGACGGGGACGAACCCCTTCGCCTCGTGCCTGCCGCTGCTGGTGCAGATGCCGATCTTCTTCGCGCTGTTCCGGATGATCGACCGGGCCTCGCGGGGTGAGCCCCGCGGTGTCCTCGACCAGGCGCAGGCGGTCCAGTTCGGCAACGCGGACCTCTTCGGCGCGATCCCGATCGCCGGCACGCTGATCGACCCCGACCCCGGCGGCACCTCCGTGCGGGTGCTGGCGGTCACGCTGGTGCTGGCGATGACGGCCACGACGTTCCTGACCCAGCGGCAGCTGATGAGCAAGAACATGCCGCCCGAGGCGCTCAACGGCCCCTACGCCCGCCAGCAGAAGATGCTCCTCTACGTCCTCCCGCCGGTGTTCGCGATCGGCGGCGTGGCCTTCCCGATCGGCGTCCTCGTCTACTGGACGACGACCAACCTGTGGACGATGGGTCAGCAGTTCTACATCATCCGCCGGAACCCGGCCCCCGGCACGCCGGCCTTCGCGGCCAAGCAGGAGCGTGAGCGCGAGAAGAAGCTCCGCAAGGGCGAGGCGGTCGAGCCGGCAGTGGAGACGGCCGGCACGACGAGCACGGCCACGGTGACCGAGGCGCCCACGGCGTCGGGGACGCCCGCCGGACGGCAGCAGCCGAAGCGGCAGACCCGAAGCGAACGGACGCGAACGAGCGCGAACGGAAGCAAAGCGGGTGGTGGGTCCACTCCCCCGCGCAAGCACCCCCAGAAGTCGAAGAAGCGACGCTGACGCCCCGCGTCGCCGCGGCCCCGGCCGCGACCCGGAACCCGGCCGCCCGCCCGGCGGCCCGTACCTCGAGGAGCCCCATGGCCACGGACCCCGCCCAGACCGAGAGCGTCGCCGCCGAGGAGACCGCTGAGGTCGTCCCTGCCGCGGACGACGCCACCCCCGGCGGCGGCGACCGCCCCTCGCGCACCGAGAGGCTGGAGGCCGAGGGGGACACCGCGGCCGACTACCTCGAGGAGCTCCTCGACATCGTCGACCTCGACGGCGACCTCGTGATCGGCGTCGAGGGCGACCGCGCGGTCGTCTCCATCGTCGGCGAGGGTCTCGAGCACCTGGCCGGGCCCGACGGAGAGGTGCTCGAGGCGCTGCAGGAGCTGACCCGGATGGCGGTGCACCGGGAGAGCGGTGAGCGCTCCCGCCTGATGCTCGACGTCGCCGACTTCCGCGCCGAGCGTCGCTCGGCCCTGGTCGCGCTCGCCGAGAAGGAGATCGAGGGCGTCCGGAGCTCCGGGGAGGCCGCCTCGCTCGAGCCGATGTCGGCCTTCGAGCGCAAGGTCGTCCACGACGCCGTGGCCGCGGCCGGCCTGACCTCGGAGTCCGAGGGCGCGGAGCCTCGCCGCTACGTGGTCATCCTCCCTCCGCGGTGACCTCGACCCGATGACCGAGGTGGGCGCTCCCCCACCGGGCGCGGAGCGCGTCTTCGGCGACCGGACCGCCCTCGCCGCGGCGTACGCCGAGCTGCTGGCCACGGCCGGGGTGGAACGCGGCCTCATCGGTCCGCGGGAGACGGCCCGGCTCTGGGACCGTCACCTCCTGAACTCCGCGGTCCTCGCCGAGGCCGTGCCCGAGGGCAGCCACGTCGTGGACGTAGGCTCCGGGGCCGGGCTCCCGGGGATCCCCCTCGCGATCGCCCGCCCGGACCTCCGGGTGACGCTCCTGGAGCCCCTGGAGCGTCGGACCGTCTTCCTGACCGAGGTCTGTGCCGACCTCGGGCTGGACACGGTCTCCGTCGTGCGGGGCCGGGCCGAGGACCATGCGCACGAGATGGCGGACGTCGTGACCTCCCGCGCCGTGGCACCACTCCCCCGGTTGCTGACGTGGAGCCTCCCGCTCGCCCGGGTGGGCGGTCAGGTGCTGGCGCTCAAGGGCTCGCGGGCCTCGGAGGAGGTGCGCGCCGTCCCCCGCGCCGCGTGGGGTCGCAGCGGCGCCGCTGAGCCGGAGGTCCTGGAGGTCGGGGCCGGGGTGGTGGACCCGCCCACGACACTGGTCCGGGTCGTGCGGCTGCGTGCAGCCCGAGTACGTTTGTCTGGCCGCTCGTCGGCCTGAGCCGGCGCCCCCGCGCCGCGCCGTCCTGTTGCTTCGACCTCGGAGGAGACTCCGCGTGGTTTCACGTGAAACAGCCCCGCGCAGCGCGCCCGCCGTCCCGACGGCGGCCGACCTGGCCGCGGGCGTGCCCAGCCTGCACGACGAGACCACTCCCCTGGCGCGAGCCGCGGAGCACAGCGTGCTCGCCCGCCAGGACGCCGCCGCTCGACCCGCGGCAGACCGTCCGGACGCGACGCGGGTGATCGTCGTGGCGAACCAGAAGGGCGGCGTCGGCAAGACGACCACCTCGGTGAACATCGCGGCGGCGCTCGCACAGCTCGGTCAGCGCGTGCTCCTGATCGACCTCGACCCGCAGGGCAACGCCTCCACGGCTCTCAACGTCGGTCACGCCCGTGGGACCGCCGGGACGTACGACGTCCTGGTCGACGGCGCGAGCGTGTCGTCGGTCGAGCAGCAGTGCCCCGATCTGGCGTTGCTGCGGGTCGTCCCGGCGACAATCGACCTGGCGGGTGCCGAGATCGAGCTGGTCAGCATCGAGGGTCGGGAGCGACGGCTGCGCGAGGCCATCCTGGACCACCCCCGGGTCGGTACCGCCGCGTCGGTCGGCGAGGAGCGCTACGACTACGTCCTGGTGGACTGCCCGCCGTCGCTCGGCCTGCTCACGCTCAACGCGCTGGTGGCCGGCGCGGAGATGCTGATCCCCATCCAGGCGGAGTACTACGCGCTGGAGGGCCTGGGGCAGTTGCTCGAGACCGTCCGGATGGTGCACGAGCACCTCAACCCGGAGCTCGTCGTGTCCACGATCCTCATCACGATGTACGACGCCCGGACGCGCCTGGCCGCGGGCGTGGCCCAGGAGGTCCGCGAGCACTTCGGGCCCCAGGTCCTGCGCACGGCGATCCCGCGTTCCGTTCGCGTCTCGGAGGCGCCGTCGTACGGACAGTCGGTGATGACGTACGACCCCGGCTCCCCGGGCGCGCTGTCGTACTTGGGTGCGGCGAAGGAGATCGTGGAGCGGGGAGCGCCGGCATGACCGCGAAGCAGCCGCCCCGCCGGGGTCTGGGCCGTGGCCTGGGCTCCCTGATCCCCACCGCGCCGGCCGCGGAGCGTGAGCAGGTTTCACGTGAAACAGCGACGGGCCCGAGCCCGGTGTCCCCGACGGCACGGACAGCACCACCGGCACCGACGGGGTCGTCGTCACAGGCTGTTTCACGTGAAACCGACGCCGTCGAGACCACCTGGACCGACGACTCGGGTGCGTTCTTCGCCGAGCTGCCGATCGCCCAGGTCGTTCCCAACCCGCGGCAGCCGCGCACCGTCTTCGAGGAGGAGGCGATGGCCGAGCTCGTGCACTCGATCGGCGAGATCGGCCTCCTCCAGCCGGTCGTCGTCCGGCCGACGGGCGACGAGACGTACGAGCTGGTCATGGGGGAGCGGCGCTGGCGGGCGAGCCAGGCCGCCGGCCTGGAGCGGATCCCGGCCATCGTGCGGGAGACCGGCGACGACGACATGCTCCGCGACGCCCTCCTGGAGAACCTCCACCGCTCGCAGCTGAACCCCCTGGAGGAGGCCGCGGCCTACGGGCAGCTGCTCGAGGACTTCGGATGCACCCACGACGAGCTGGCGCAGCGCATCGGCCGGTCACGGCCGCAGATCAGCAACACGCTGCGCCTGCTCCGGCTGAGCCCCGCCGTGCAGCGGCGCGTGGCTGCGGGGGTGCTGTCTGCCGGCCACGCCCGGTCGCTGCTGGCCGTCGACGACCCCGCGCTGCAGGACCGGCTGGCGTCCCGCGTGGTCGCGGAGGGGATCAGCGTCCGTGCGCTGGAGGAGATCGTCGCGGTGGGCGAGCAGGGGAGCGGCACCCGTCGTCCCCGCCGGCGCGCCGAGCCCGACCCCGGCCTGGCCGACGTGGCCGAACGGCTGGGCGACCGTCTCGAGACCCGCGTCAAGGTCGACATGGGGCGCAGCCACGGGCGCGTCACGATCGACTTCGCCTCGGTGGAGGACCTGCGACGGATCGCGGACGTCATCGACCCCCGCAACCGGACCGACCGGCCCATCTGAGCCCACATGGCCGACATGTCGACAAAATCACTCATCGACTCATCGACTCGTCGACCTGACGACACGTCGACCTGTCGGCTCAGGTCGAGCGGTGCTCAGGACTTCCTGGCGCGCTTCTCGGCCCGCCGGCGGGCGCGTTCGCGCTTCTCCTCGGCGTCGAGGTGGGCGGCCTCCTCGGGCGTCGGCGCCCCACCGCCGTACGACGCCGGCAGCCACCACGCCCCGGGCGGGCAGCCGTCGGGGTAGTCCTCGATGGTGCGCGCGAGCAGCTCCTGCATGCGCGTCCGCAGGGCCGCGGTCTCGCCGACCGGGTCGCTGCCGTCGGGGTGCAGCGGCTCCCCGACGGTGAGCGAGATCGTCTTGCCCCGCGAGAAGTCGCGAGGATGGCCCTTGGTGAGCATCCGCTGCGTGCCCCACATGACGCAGGGCACGAGGGGCACCCCGGCCTCGGCGGCGAGCCGCACCGCGCCGGTCTTGAGCTCCTTGACCTCCATGGACCGCGAGATGGTGGCCTCGGGGAAGAGTCCCACGACCTCGCCCGCGGCGAGCATGTCGATCGCGGCCTGGTAGGACGCCAGCCCCTCCGCGCGGTCGACCTCGATGTGGTGCAGCGACCGCATCAGCGGTCCGCCCAGGGGGTGGTCGAAGATCTCCCGCTTGGCCATGAAGCGGACGAGCCGCTTCGAGGGCTGCGCCGCGAGCCCCCCGTAGATGAAGTCGACGTACCCGATGTGGTTGTAGGCGACGAGCGCACCGCCCTCGGCCGGGATGTTCTCGGCGCCGGTGATGACGAACCTCTGGCCGAGGATCCGGAAGGCCGTCTTGGCGGCGACGACGATCGGGGGGTAGGTCAGGTCACGCACGGGCGGGGCCCCTCCGGACGGCGACGTCGACGAGCTCCGCGCAGAGGGCGCCGAGCTCGAGGCCGTCGGCCTGGACGGCGAGCGGGACGGTCGACGTCTCGGTGAACCCCGGCGCCACGTTGGCCTCGAGGAACCAGACGGTGCCCTCGTCGTCGACGATGAGGTCCGAGCGGGACACGTCGCGCAACCCGAGGGTCTCGTGGACGAGGAGCGCGACCCGGGCGCACTCGGCGGCCTGGTCCTGCGGCAGCGTCGCGGGCACCTGGAACTCCGTCGACCCCGCGGTGTAGCGGGCCGTGTAGTCGTAGACACCGCCGTCGGGGTGGATCGAGACCGGCGACAGGGCCCGTGGACCGTCTCCGGTGTCCACCACGCCCACCGCGACCTCCGTGCCGACCACGAACCGCTCCGCGAGGGCGAGCGCGCCGTACGCGAACGCGTCGACCATCGCGTGGGGCAGGTCGGCGGGGGAGCGGACGACGCTGCAGCCGAGCGCGGAACCGCTCCGCGCGGGCTTCACCATGAGCGGCAGGCCCAGACGGTCCGTGAGCGCCGACATGACGGCCGCCGCCCCGAGCTCCCGGAACGTCTCGTGGGGCAGGCAGACCGACGGCGGGGTGTGGACGCCCGCGGCCTCGACGAGGGCCTTGGCGGTCGGCTTGTCGAACGCCGAGCGGCAGGCCGTGGGCCGCGCACCGACGTAGGGGAGGTCGAGGAGCTCGAGCACCTCCCGGATCGCGCCGTCCTCGCCGGTCTCGCCGTGCAGCATGGGGACGACGCAGGACGGCGGGTCCTCCGCCAGCCGGGGGAGCAGGGTGGAGTCCGCGTCGAGCTGCTCGACGTCGAGGCCGGCGCCGCGCATGGCGTCGGCGACGCGCCGCCCGGAGCGCAGCGACACGTCGCGCTCGTGGGAGAGCCCGCCCGCGACGACGACGACGCGCCCGGTGCTCGCACCGGTGCTGGGGTCCGTCTGGGTCATGACCGCCTCTCAGGCCTGGTCGCTGCCGGGACCGTCGTACCGGCTGCGGGTGAGTGCCTCGTGGGTGCCGGTGGCGCCGAAGGTCGCCCGCAGCTCCATCTCCTCCTCGAGCACGCCCGCGAGGCGACGCACGCCCTCGCGGATCCGCTCGGGGGTGGGGTAGCAGAACGAGAGCCGCATCGCGGAGCTGCCGAAGCCGTCGGCGAAGAAGGCGGTGCCGGGCACGTAGGCCACGCGGGCGGTCACGGCCCGCGGCAGCATCGCCTTGGTGTCGACGCCCGGCGGGACCGTCAGCCACACGTAGAAGCCGCCGGAGGGCACCGTCCAGGAGCACCCGGGCGGCATCAGGTCCTCGAGGGCGTCGACCATGGCGTCGCGGCGCTCGCGGTACATCTCGCGGAACTGCTTCACCTGGCCCTGCCAGTCGTGCTCGCGCAGGTAGGACGACACCGCCATCTGCGAGAACGACGGGGGGCACAGCGTCGCGGACTCCTGGGCCAGGACCAGCTTCTCCCGCACCGCGTGCGGCGCGAGCGCCCAGCCGACCCGGAAGCCCGGGGCGAACGTCTTGGAGAACGAGCCCAGGTAGATGACGCCCTCGGCCTCGTCGGCGCGCAGCGCGCGCATCGGCGCCTGGTCGAAGCCGAGCAGGCCGTACGGGTTGTCCTCCAGGATCAGGACGTCCGCCTCGCGGCAGATCTCGAGGATCTCGGGGCGGCGCTCCGCGGACAGGGTCACGCCGGCGGGGTTGTGGAAGTTCGGGATCGTGTACAGGAACTTGATGCGGCGCCCCGCCTCGCACAGCGAGGCGATCGCCGCCCGCAGCGCGTCGGGCCGCAACCCGTGCTCGTCCATCTCGGCGTGGACGACCTCGCACTCGAACGCCTTGAACACCCCCAGCGCCCCGACGTACGACGGCGCCTCGCAGATCACGACGTCGCCCGGGTCGCAGAAGATCCGGGTGACGAGGTCGACGGCCTGCTGGGAGCCGACCGTCACGACCACGTCGTCCGGGTGGGCGGAGATGCCCTCCAGGGCCATGACCTCGCAGATCTGCTCGCGCAGCTCCGGGGTGCCCTGCCCGGAGCCGTACTGCAGGGCGGTGGGCCCGGCGTCGCTGATGAGGTCGGCGATGGCGCCGCCGACGACGTCGAGCGGCAGCCCGGAGATGTTGGGCATGCCCCCGGCGAGGGACACGACCTCGGGCCGGGACGCGACGGAGAAGAGCGCACGGATCTCCGAGGCGGTCATCCCGGCGGTGCGCGCGGCGTAGCGGTCGACGTAGGAGTCGAGGCGCGTGCGTCCGGTGGGTGCGGGGGTGTGGTCCATGGCCTCCCTAGCATGGACGATGAGGCCCCGCCCCGCACGCCCGGGTCGGGGGCCGGAACACCGGTCGGCCCGCGCCGGCCGTCCGGAGGGAGGCAGCTGTGGTGTCGCGCAGGACAGTGGCCCTGGGGCCCGCCCACGTGGAGGCGCTGGAGACGCTCGCCGCCTGCACCGGCTGGCTCCGCGCCCCCGGTGGTGCCGGCGACGGCAAGGCCGACTGGGTGCGGGCCACCACGGCGGACTGGGGGACCTGCGGCCTGGTCGCCCTGGCCGCCGAGGAGCCGGTCGGGTACGTTGTCTACGCGCCGCCCGCGCACCTGCCGGGCCTCGCCCGGCTGCCGACCGCCCCGCCCTCGCCCGACGCGCTCGTGCTGGCGGAGGTGTGGGTCGACCCGGCCCACCGCGGCGGGGGCCTGGGCCGCCACCTCGTGCGGGCCGGCGTGCGCGACCTCGTCGACCGCTACGGCGCCCGGGCGCCCGCCCTCGAGACGTTCGCCCGCGCGGGGGACACGAGGGACCGGCGGGACACGGGTGGGACCGACGGGCCGGACGCCGACGACCCGTGCCTGCGGTCCATCGGCTTCTGTGAAGCGCTGGGCTTCATCGAGCGACGGGCGCACCCCGTGGTGACGCGGATGCGGCTCGAGCCCCGCGCCGCCCTCGACTGGCGCGGCGGCGTGGAGCACGCCCTCGAGCGGCTGCGGGCCGGCGTCCGGCCGGCCCCGGGCGCGGCGGCGGGCATGACACGGCCCCGGGCATGACACAGCCCCGGGGGGCGGACCCCCCGGGGCTGTCGTGACGCGCGATCGCGTCGTGGCCGGTGTCTCAGGCGATGAAGGAGTCGAGCTCCTTCAGCATCGCGGCCTTCGGCTTCGCACCGACGATGCTCTTCACGACCTCGCCGCCGGAGTAGACGTTGATGGTCGGGATGCCGGTGACGCGGTACGACGCGGGCGTGACGGGGTTCTCGTCGACGTTCATCTTCAGGAAGGTGATCTTGTCGCCGTGCGCGTCGGCGATCTCGTCGAGGATGGGGGCCACCTGACGGCACGGGCCGCACCACTCCGCCCAGAAGTCGACCAGCACGGGCTTGTCGGACTGCAGGACCTGGGTGTCGAACTCGGCGTCGGTGACGGCGGGGATGTTGGCCATCGGTGCTCCTCGGGTGTCTCGGGTGTGTCTCGGTGTGTACGAGCAGAACGCCGGGGGTACCGGCTTTCTTCCGCTCAGGCGCTGACGCCCACCTGGGCCTCGGTCGTCTGGGCGCCGTCCACGGCCGGCGCGCCGGCCTGCTCGCGGTCGGCGAGGTAGCGCTCGGCGTCCAGCGCCGCGGCGCAGCCGGTGCCGGCGGCGGTGATCGCCTGGCGGTAGCGGTGGTCGACGAGGTCCCCGGAGGCGAACACGCCCGACAGGTTCGTGGCGGTGGAGTCGGGCGCGACGAGCACGTAGCCCTCGTCGTCCAGGTCGACCTGGCCGACCAGCAGCTCCGAGCGGGGGTCGTGGCCGATGGCGATGAACAGGCCGGTGACCGCGAGCGGGCGCTCCGAGCCGTCCTTCGTCGAGCGGAGGGTCAGGCCCTCGAGGCGGTCGGTGCCGTCGATGGAGGCGACCTCGGTGTCCCACACGATCTCCAGCTTGGGATCGGCGAACGCCCGCTCCTGCATGATCTTGGAGGCGCGCAGCTCGTCGCGGCGGTGCAGCAGGTAGACCTTCTTCGCGAAGCGGGTGAGGAAGGTGGCCTCCTCGATGGCGGAGTCGCCGCCGCCCACGACCGCGATCTCCTGGTCGCGGAAGAAGAACCCGTCGCAGGTCGCGCACCACGAGACGCCGCGACCGGAGAACTCGGCCTCGTTCGGCAGGCCCAGCTTCTTGTACGCCGAGCCGGTGGCCAGCACGACGGAGTGGGCCCGGAACTCGCCGTCGGCGGTGCGGACCACCTTGACGTCGCCGGTCAGGTCGACCTCGACCACGTCGTCGGGGACCAGCTCGGCGCCGAACCGCTCGGCCTGGGCGCGCATCTCGTCCATCAGCGCGGGACCCATGATGCCGTCGCGGAACCCCGGGAAGTTCTCGACCTCGGTGGTGTTCATCAGCGCGCCGCCGGCGGTGACCGAGCCCTCGAAGACGAGGGGCTCGAGGTTCGCGCGGGCGGCGTACACGGCTGCGGTGTAGCCGGCCGGGCCGGAACCGACGACGATCACGTGGCGGACGTCGGGGGCGGTCGCGGCCTGCTCGGGCTTGCTCATCGTGGTGCTGCTCCTCGGATCGTGTGCACGCCGCGCGGGGTGGTGCTCGGCGCTACGGGGTCAACCGATGCTAGGCCAGCGATGTTCCTCAGTCCGCGGGGACGACGAGCGTGGCCAGCGGCGTCTCCCCGACCTCCTCGCCGGGACCGCAGGGGTGCAGCGCGACGGTGCGGCGTCCGCCCGTGGCCCCGGAGACGAGCAGCTCGGCCCGGCTGCCGTCGGCGAGGACCCGGACGACCTCCTGGCCCTCGGCGGCGGGCGCGCACCGGGCGCGGGCGGCGGACAGGACGCCGGCGGTCCGCAGGGCCCGGGTGACGTCGGCGGCGAGCGTGGGCCCGGTGCGGACCCGGGGGAGGGGGGCCCGCGCGCCCATGACGCTCGGTCCGCGCTCCTCCTGCCCCTCGGCGTCCGGCGCGCCGGGACCGCTGGACCCGCCGTCGGAGCCGGCCGACCCGTCGGCGCTCCCGGCGCCGTCGGCGACCTCGGCGCCGTCGGGTCCGCCGACCGGCAGCCCGTCCGTCCCGATCCCCACGGCGCCGACGCCGACCCCGGCGACGACGACCACCGCGGCGGCCAGCAGGCCGGTGCGGCGCCGCCGCCGGCGGCGCGCGTCCAGGTCGACGACACGGTCCACGTCGGGGGTCCCCGAGCCCCCCGGCGGGGACTCCGCCGCGAGCGCGGCGTCGATCCGGGCGACCACGTCGGCGGGGACGGGCTCGTCGTGGCGCGCGGCGGCGAGCAGACGACGCACCTCGTCCTCGGCGCGCTGCCCGACCTCGGGCTCGTCGGTCACGACGGCGTCCTCCCCTGCTGGTGGTCCTGTCCTTCGACGTCCGCGGCGGCGTCCCGGTTCCCGGCCCCGTCGGCCACCCCGAGGAGCACCGCGAGCCGGGCGCGGCCGCGGGAGCAGCGTGACTTCACGGTGCCGGGGGCGCAGTCGAGGACCTGCGCGGCCTCGGCGACCGAGTACCCCTCCATGTCGACCAGCACCAGGCTGGCCCGCTGCTCGGGGGGCAGGGTGGCGAGGGCCGCGAGGACGACGTCCCGCTGCTCCGACGCGAGGGCCGCGCCCTCGGGGTCGACGGGGGCCGGACGACCGCCCGGGCCGTCGAGGGGCACGAGCCGGTCGGCGCCCTCACCGGTGGGCAGGGGGTCCGCGGCGCGGACCCGGCGCGCCCGCAGCCGGTCGAGGCAGGCGTTCACCACGACGCGGTGCAGCCAGGTGGTGACGGCGGCGTCGCCGCGGTAGGACCCGGCCCGCCGGTAGGCCGCGACCAGGCCGTCCTGCAGCCCGTCCGCCGCCTCTTCGGGCTCGCCGGTCGTCCGGAGCGCGACCGCCCAGAGCCGGTCGCGGTGCCGGGCGACGAGGACGCCGAACGCGTCAGGGTCGCCGGCGACGTGGGCGGCGAGCAGCGCCCGGTCGTCGGGCCCGTCGTGACCGCCGGGGTCGGTCATCCCAGGACCGTGATCTCGGCGATCTCGGCGCGGAAGCCGTCGTCCACCTGCGGCAGGGAGTCGACCCACACCACGACGTAGCGGCCGGTGTCGGGCTCGTCGAGCGTCAGGTCGACGGTGCCGTCGCCGGAACCCTCCGCCAGCCGGGGCAGGTCGGCCACGCCGGTCGGCTCGGTGTCCGCGACGTACACCGCCAGCCCGGTCTCGCCCCGGACGTCCACGCTGACGCCGGAGACGTCGCGGAACTCGCCGAGGTCGACCAGCAGGCCCACGCCCGTCTTGAGGCCGGCCGGGCCGAACTGGTCGAAGTACGTCGAGGTGCTCCACACCGTCTCGGGGTCGCCGTCGACCGCGAGGGGGGCCTCCTCGGGGCTCTCCTCCGGCGGGTCGCCCTGCGGGTCGAAGTCTCGGACGCCCTCGATCCGCAGCGGCTCCGCGGACGGCGCCGCCCGGCGCGGTGAAGGCTCGGAGCTGGGCTCGTCACCGCCGAAGGGGCTGCCGTCCCCGCCGACGTTGAAGGCGTAGACCCCGCCCACGCCGACGAGCACCGCGAGGATCAGGGCGACGCCGAGGACCAGCCAGCGGCGGCCGGGGACCTCGTCGTCCTCGTCGGGGACCTCGTCGTCGAGCGGCGGGGGGGCCGCGGCGCCGGGGGAGCCGGTGTCCCAGGGCCAGAAGCCGCCGTCCCCGCCGTGGCGGGACGCCTCCTCGCGGCGTCCGCGGTGGGTCCGCGAGTCGTCCGGCGGCCCGGGGGCGAACAGCGGGCGCTCGGGCGGGTCCTCGAAGGGCGGCGGGGGAGCCGGGGTCTCGGTGTGGTGGCGCAGCCACTCGACCTCGTCGGCCTCGTCGTCGAAGATCGGCATCCCGGCCTCGGTCGGCGGGCCCGGCTCGGCCGAGACGTCGCGCTCCCGCGTGCCGGACCCCAGGGGCTCCGACGGTCCGACGGGCTCCCTGGGTCCGACGGGCTCCGCCGGACCGAGGGGCCGGCCGTGCTCGGTGGGCGCGTCCGTCTCCCCGCGGCGCGCGGCGACGACCGTGTCGGCGCTGTCGACCGGGAGACCCGCGGCGGGGGCGGCCGGTGAGGCGACACCGCGGACGGCCGTCTCCGCGGCGGGCACCGGCTCCGTCGCGGGGACGGCGAGCGGGGCGGTGGCCGGGGTGTCGACCCGCAGCGCGGGCTGCTCGGGATCGTTCTCGCGAGCGGCCTCCCGGGCGCGGGCGGCCCAGGCGGGCGCGCCGCGGCCGTCGGGCTGGGCGTCGAGGGCGCTGCGGTGCCGGGCCGCCTCCGCGGCCGCCATGCCGCTGTCGTCGCCGACGATCTCGCTCAGCACCGCCGAGAGCCGCGTGGCGTCGTACCCGCCGTCGACGTGGGTGCCGGGCGGGTTGAGGATCTCGTCGCACACGGTGTCGAGCGCCCGGGTGATGCCGGCGCGCACCTGGCGCGGGCGGAGCACGGTGTCGCCGTCGCGCGGGGCCTCGGGCACGTGGGACGGCGGCGGGCCCGGCCAGCGGCCGGTCAGCGCGGCGTACAGCAGGCCGGCGAGGGCGCGGACGTCGCCCTCGGGGCTCGCCTCCTCCCCGCGCAGGGCGCCGTCGACGGCGAAGCCGATGAGTCGCACGGCCCCGCTGCGGTCGACGAGCAGGTTCTCGGGCACGAGGTGGCCGTGGGGGACGCCGGCGGCGTGGCCGACGACGAGCGCGTCGGCGGCCTCCCGGACCAGCCAGGCCGCGCGGCGCGGCGTCAGGGGGCCCTCGGCGCCGAGGACGATGTCCAGGGACCGGCCGTGGCCCCACTCGTTGACGACGTAGCAGAGGCCGTCGCGCCGCTCGGCGTCGAGGACGCGCAGCAGGTGGCGGTCGGCGACCGTGGCCGAGCGCCGGGCCGCGTCGAGGAGTGCGCCGGCGCGGGGGTCGTCGTCCGCGACGACGTGCATGGCGACGTGGCGGGCGAGGACACGGTCGTGGGCGCGCCAGAAGCGGCCGCCGCCGCTCTCGGTGAGCAGGTCGACGAGCAGGTAGCGGTCGGCGAGGACGTCACCGGGCCGGACCCCCTGGTGCACCTCGATGCCCTCCTGCTCGTCGCTCGGCCCCGCCGTGGACCCGGCGGAGCGCTCCTCGGCCGGCGACCCGGTTCCCCGGCCTGCTGACATCGTAAGGGTGCGGATGGTGGCTCCGGGGCCGTCCGCGGCGGCCCGGCGCCCGGGCCGGCGTCCCCTCAGCGGCGGCGTCGCAGCCGTCGGGTCAGCAGGCCCGCGACGTCGGCGAGCTCGGAGACCCGCAGCAGGCGGCCGAGCACCAGCAGCAGGCCCAGGTCGAGCACCGTCAGCCCGGCGGCCCGCACCGCGGCCAGCAGCTGCCCCGGGTCGCCGGAGGCCTCCCGCAGCAGGAGCGCCACCCCGAGCGTCACCCCGGTCGAGACCACGACGGCGACGCCGAGCCGGGCCAGGAACCCGAGCAGCCGGCGCGTCTCCAGGCCGCCCAGGGTGCGGCGCAGCACGGTGTACGACACCACCGACCCGACGGCGTACGACGCGCCGTAGGCCACCACGAGGGCCGGCGAGGTGTACTCCGGCGACACGAGCGCGACCCCGGTGACGGCGACGGCGATGTTGGTCGCCGCCACGGTGCACTGGACGAAGAAGACGGTCCGGGTCCGCTCGAGGGCGTAGAACCCGCGCAGGACGAGGTAGTGGACGGTGAACAGCACCACGGCGGGGCCGAACAGCGCGAGGGTCGGCACGAACAGCTCGTAGCTCTCGCTGACGGCCCCGAACGCGGCGGCGCGGGCGGCGTCCGGGGCGAGCACGGGCAGGAGCAGCCCGATCGGGACCATCAGCGACAGCGCACGGCGGATCACGCCCGCGAGCGTCGAGGCCACGGTGCGCAGGTCGCCGTCCGCGGCGGACGCCGACAGCGTCGGGAGGACGGCCGTCGCCAGCGAGACCGTGATGACGGAGTGGGGGACCATCGCGACGAGGAACATCGTGGAGTAGACGACGTACCCGGTGCCGGAACCCTCCGCCCCCGCGCCGGTCTCGACCGAGGCCGCGGAGCCGCTGGACGCCAGCCGGACGACCATCGTCGCGGTGAGCTGGTTGACGACGACGAAGAGCACGGTCCAGCTGCCGAGGCGCAGGGTGTGGCCGAGCCCGGAGTCGCGGAAGTCGAACCGGGGGCGGAACCGGAACCCCGCCGCGCGCAGGTAGGGCAGCAGGATCAGCAGCTGCGCCACGATCCCGAACGTCGACCCGACGCCCAGCAGCACCTCCTGGTCGGAGGTGTAGGCGCCGTTGACGGCGTCCCCGCTCGCCGGGCCGTGGAGGACCAGGTAGGCGAGCAGCACGCCGATCGCGATGGCGTTGTTGGCGATGGGCGCCCACATCATCGGGCCGAAGCGGCCGCGGGAGTTCAGGATCTGCCCGACCAGCACGAACATCCCGTAGAAGAACACCTGGGGCAGGCAGTAGCGGGCGAAGTCGATGACCGACGCCCGCTGGGCCGCCAGCTCGGGCGAGGACCACGACGGGTCGAGGTAGACGGCCATCACCCAGGGCGCGCCGAGGACGAGCAGGACCGTGACCACGCCGAGGAACAGCGCGGCCAGGGTCACGATGCGGTTCGTGTACGCCTCGCCGCCGTCGTCGTGGGACTTCATCGCCCGCACCAGCTGCGGCACGAGGACGGCGTTGAACACCCCGCCCGCGAGCAGGATGTAGACCATGTTCGGGATCGTGTTGCCGATCGCGAACTGCTCGGCGAGCAGCTGGTTGCCCAGGGCGGCGGCGAGCAGGAGCGCCCGGATCAGCCCCGACAACCGGGAGAAGACGGTGCCCGCGGCCATGATCGCGCTGGACGCGAGCAGCGACCGGCCGGACGAGCGGGGCTCGGTGGCCGGGGTGGGGACCTCGGTCTCCTCGGCGGGCTCCGGGGCCGGCTCCGGGACGGGACGGCCGGCGCGGTGCTTGCCGCTCACGCGGTCCTCGTGCCGCGCGAGGCGCGGACCCGGCGGACGAGGCGCAGGACGATCGCGCCGAGCAGCAGGGCGGCGCCGGCGCCCATGATCAACCAGATGACGTTGCCGATCTGCACCGACCGCAGGGGCAGCTGGTCGGAGGCGCCGAGGGCGCGGCCACGGCTGTCGACGACCTCGACGTCGACGTCGGTGACGCCGAGCCGGGTGGTGGCGGCGGTCAGCCGGACCGACGTCCCGGCCTCGGCGGGCACCTCGACGGCGTCGGGGCCGGTGATCTCGAGGTCGCCGTCGGTCACGGCGCGCAGGCGGACCTCGACGGGTTCGGGGAGCCCGTTGGTGATCTGCAGCGAGAAGTCGCCGGTGTCGCCGGACAGGGTCACCGACGGCGGCGTCTCGACGTCGACCTCGCCCAGGAGGTCGCGGACCTCCGTGGCGGCGGCGGCGGTCACGTCCTCGGCCGCCTGGGGGTCGTCGCGGTTGTCGTAGGACAGCGACAGCAGGGCCTCGTCGAGGGCGTGCCGTGCGACGGTCTCGTTGAGGGGGAGCACGTCCTGCAGGACCGTGGCGGAGTCCACGAGGCCGCGGGCCTCGGCGAAGGCGGACGGCGGCAGCTCCGTCGCCGCCAGCTCCTCGGGGTAGTCCAGCTGGTCGGCCGTGACCGCCAGCGGGGGCTGCGCGGTCGACGACTCGGTGGCGTCGGAGAGGTCGGTGAGCCTCATCCAGTCGACGGCCTCGATCTCGGCGAAGAAGTCGGTGCCCGCCGCGGGCGACCAGTCGTCCGGCAGGGTGACGACGCTCTGGGGGTCGCCGTCGCCCTCGACGAGCTGGTCGCCGCCGCCGGACGGCTCCGAGGACGCGACGAGCCGCAGGGCCGCCTCGCTGAGCAGGCGCTGGCGCAGGGCGAGCGGCGACAGCGGGTCGTCCGGGCCGGGCCCGCCCTCGGCGGCCCCGCTGTCCGTGACCACGACCGGGCGCCCGTCGACCCGCGCGCGGGAGGTTCCGTCCCCGTCGCCGCCGAGGTCGCCGAGGGCCGCGTCGCTGAGCAGGATCGTGTCCGAGCGGGGCGCCTTCGCGATCGTCGGTGCGTCGAGGTAGCCGGTCGGCGAGGTGATGGCGCGCTGGGCGCCGCGCAGGCCGTACTCGGAGGCGACCGCGCGGGCCCGCACCCGGGCCCGCTGCAGCATCCGGGACCGCCCGCGCAGGGCGGCGTCGGCGTCCACGTCGCCGTACGGCAGGGTCAGGACGGACCCGGCGCCGAGCACCGAGCGGAGCTGCTCGAGCCACTCGCCGCCGAACTGGTCGACCGCGGCCTGCGTCGGGTCGGGCTCGTCGTCCGGGGTGGACCCGCCGCCCGGGGTGCTGCCCTCCCCGTCCGGGGAGGGGTCCTCCTCCTCACCGCCCTGGCCCTCGCCGTCCTGGCCGTCCTGGCCGTTCCCGTCCCCGCCGTCGGCCTCGCCGTCGCCGTCGCCGTCGACCCCGGGGGTCGGCGCGATGGTGCGGCCCCGGTTGCCCGCGATGACCTCCGCGACCGTGTCGGGGACGGCGGTGTCGAGCAGCCAGGTGAGCGGGGCGTCGTCCGCCTCGGCCCCGAAGTCGAGGATGCGGTCGAGGCGTCCGCCGGGGGAGAGGTCGGTGGCCCAGGCGTCGAGGTCGGTGACGCGGCCGTCGGCGTCGAGGTTGACCTCGTGGCGCAGCGGCAGCACGAGGGCGGTGTCGACCTCCGCGTCGCGGCCGCTCTCCTCGACGAGCGGGAGGAAGGTGCGGGCGCGGCCGTCGGCGGTCCCGTCGCGTCCCGCCTCGGACGCGCCCAGCGCCTGGACGCCGAGCCAGTACACGCCCTCGGCGCTGACGCCCGCGTCGGCGAGCACGCGGCGCGGGAGGGTGATGGTGAACGACCGGCTGGCGCCGGGGGTCAGGGTGCCGACGTCGGGGAACGTGCCGGGCTCCGTGATCCGCTCGCCCACCACGAGGTCGTCGGGGCTGTCCGCGGCCTCGGCCAGCGCCGCCGCGTCGGTGATCGGGGACGGCGAGGGCACGCCGTACAGCTGGACGTCCTCCCACGTCTCGATGCTGTCGTTGCTCACCGTGCCCGTGATCTCGATCGGACCGCTCTCGGGCACGACCGCGGGGCTGACGCCGGTGATGGTGACGTCCAGCGGGTCGTCGGAGGGGGCCGCCGCCGGGGCGGTCGTGGGCGGCGCGACGGCGCCGGCCGGCGGGGTGCCGAGTGCGGGTGCCATGACGGCCGCTGCTCCGAGGAGCGCGGCGACGACGCGGTGGCGGGCACGGGACACGGCTCGCAGCCTAGGGCGAGGGCGGGCACCGCCCGGGTGCCCCCGCCGGGCCACCACTAGGATCATCCGTCGTGCCCGAGCCGTCCGCCACCCCCGCCGGGACCCCGCCCGCCGGCATCGACATGCGCGCGGCGCAGGAGTCGGTGACCGCCGAGCTGGACCGTCTCGCGTCCGTGCTGGAGCCCCTGGGCCGGGCGTTCACCGACGCCGGGGAGACCCTCGCGCTCGTCGGCGGGCCGGTGCGCGACGCGATGCTGGGCCGCCGCCACACCGACCTGGACTTCACGACGTCCGCGCGCCCCGACGCCACGGAGCGGATCCTCAAGGCCTGGGGTGACGCGACCTGGGACATGGGCCGCGCCTTCGGCACCATCGGCGCCCGGAAGGGTGACTGGCAGGTCGAGGTCACGACGTACCGCTCCGACGCCTACGACGCCGACTCGCGCAAGCCGTCGGTCGACTTCGGCGACACCCTCGCCGGCGACCTCGGCCGTCGCGACTTCACCGTCAACGCGATGGCCGTGACCCTGCCGGACCGCACCTTCGAGGACCCGTACGGCGGGGTCGTCGACCTCGCCCACCGGCGCCTGCGGACGCCGTCCTCGCCGGAGCAGTCGTTCTCCGACGACCCGCTGCGCATGCTGCGCGCGGCGCGGTTCGCGGCGCAGCTCGGCTTCACCGTCGACGACGACGTGGCGGCGGCGATGACGGCGATGGCCGACCGGCTGGACATCGTCTCGGCCGAGCGGGTGCGCGAGGAGCTCGTGAAGCTCGTCTGCGCGCCGTACCCGCGGCTGGGCCTGACGCTGCTGGTCGACACCGGCCTGGCGGACCGGGTGCTGCCCGAGCTGCCCGCCCTGCGGCTGGAGCGCGACGAGCACCACGCCCACAAGGACGTCTACGAGCACACCCTCACCGTGCTCGAGCAGACGATGGAGCTGGAGCACCGCCTCGGCGACGGTCCCGACTTCGTCGCCCGGTTCGCTGCGCTGATGCACGACGTCGGCAAGCCCCGGACGCGGCGCTTCCAGCCCGACGGCGCCGTCACCTTCCACCACCACGACGTGGTCGGCGCGAAGCTGACCCGCAAGCGGATGAAGGCGCTGCGCTTCTCCACCGAGACGACCGAGGCGGTCTCGTCCCTCGTCGAGCTGCACCTCCGGTTCCACGGCTACGGCACCGGCGAGTGGACCGACTCGGCGGTGCGCCGCTACGTCCGCGACGCCGGTGACCTGCTCGAGCACCTCCACGTCCTCACCCGCGCCGACTGCACCACCCGCAACCGGCGCAAGGCGGCGCGCCTCGCCGCGACGTACGACGACCTCGAGGCACGCATCGACCGCCTCGCCGAGCAGGAGGAGCTCGACGCCCTCCGCCCCGCCCTCGACGGCAACCAGATCATGGAGACCCTCGGCATCGGGCCGGGCCGCGACGTCGGCGCGGCGTACCGGTGGCTCCTCGAGCTCCGCATCGAGGAGGGTCCCCTCGACGAGGCCACCGCCCGCGAGCGCCTGCTCGCCTGGTGGACCGCCCGCTCGTCCTGAGCGCTCGGGCCCCGGCGCCGCCCCCGGACATGTAACGCGGAGTTACGGCTTGATCACCAGGCACGGGCGGGGCCGGTCGGCACCACAGCCCCGCGCCGGATGCGCTCAGCGGGGCGGCCGGCGCCGTGGGCTCTGGCGGCGGATGCGGTCGCCCTGCTCGGCGAGGTGGGCGGGCAGGGTCGGGCCGAAGCGCTGACGGGTCAGGGCCTCCTCGCGCTCGAGCCGCGCGGCCAGCGCCTCCCGGGCCCGCCCGAACAGGTCGTCGAACAGGAAGCGCGACATCCCGAGCCCCTCGCCGCAGATGTCGGCCTGACGTCGCCGCTCGTCGCGCAGCACCTCCCGGGTGGCCTTCCGCGCGACGCCGCCGTCCGCCGGGTCGAGGTACTTGACCAGCCCGTCGACCTCGAACACGTGGCACCCGACCCGCAGGTCGGTCCAGTACGTGCGGCCGCCGACCCGGATCGGCCAGGCGACGTCGATGTCGGTGTAGCCCATCTCGACCAGCAGCAGGCGGGCCAGGGACTCGGCGGGGCTCTCGGCCCGGGGGTCGCTCAGGGCGACCGCCCGCCGGACGGTCCTCACCCCCCGCCACGACTGCATCACCTCGAGCTCGTTCTCCAGGGTCGACAACGACACCCCGCGTGCCCGGACGTCGTCGAGCGCCGCGACGCCCGCGGCCAGGCCGTGCTCCCGCGCGAGGTCGAGCCCGGTGCGCGCCGGCGTCATGACCGGCAGACCGCGGACGACGGTGATCTCGCCGAGCCCGCACCGGGTGAGGTGGTGGGAGACCCCGGCCTCGGTGCGGCCCCCGCGAACGCCCTCCCGCGTCAGGTGGGACAGCTCGCGACGTGGCCTCAGCAGGGGGATCCCCCAGGCCCGCGCGGAGGAGTCGTGGCTCATGGCGTGCTCGACCTCCGCGGTCAGGTGCGCGGCCAGGTCACGCAGGCCCCACTGCTCCAGGGCGGACGCCGCCTCCCAGGTCTCGCGCTCGGCGTACACCGCCCGCCGGACGACCACCCACGGCCCGTGGGTGCGGGTCAGCTGGCGGAGCTCGACCGTCGAGTACCCGGCGACCTCGCACTGGCGACGCGTGACCAACCCGCGCTGGACCGAGGCGACCACCCGCAGGGCCGGTCGCATCAGGTGGGCGGTGGAGGTCATGGCGGCACTGTGGTCCGCGGGACGGGCCCGCGGCGCCGACGAGACGGGAGCCTGTGCAGGACGACGACCGCCCGCCGCCTGTGGACGCCCCACGGCCCGTCGTACGCCGCCGGGCCCGCTGTACGCCGCCGGTCCCGCCGCACCCGCTGCCACCGGCGTCCGGCCATCCGGCCCACTGGCGCGGGGTTCTGGTGCTCCGGACCCCCGCCAGGGGCGTGTGATCAAGCCGTAACTCCGCGTTACATGGGCCACAGGCGGCTGCGCGCGGCGGTTACCCACCGGTAACGTAGGCCGGTATGAGCGCGACGAGCAACGAGGCCCAGACCCCCGGCGACACCGAGCTGGAGGTGTCGACCGAGATCGCGGCCAGCCCGGCGCAGGTGTGGAAGCTGGTCTCCGACCTGCCGCGCATCGCGGAGTGGAGCCCGCAGGTGGTGCGCACGCTGGCGCGTCGTCCGCTGCGGGTCGGCAGCCGCATGGTCAACCTCAACCACCGCGGGCCGCTCGTGTGGCCGACCACCGCGAAGGTCGTCGAGCTCGACCCGCACCGTCGGGTGGCGTTCCGCGTGACCGAGAACTGGACCGTCTGGTCCTTCACGCTCGAGCCGGTCACGGTGGACGCCGCCGAGGGGACCCGGGTCGTGCACCGCCGCGAGACCCCGAAGGGCATCAGCCCGTTGTCGAACGTCCTCGTCGACAAGGTCCTCGGCGGGCGTCCGCACTTCACCGAGGAGCTGCGTGAGGGCATGGGTCAGACCCTGCAGCGGCTGAAGGCGGCCGCGGAGGCCTGAGTCCTGGGCGGTTCCCCCCGCGCGCCCGCCCGAGAGGGCATCATGCAGCCCCATGAGAAGCGATCTGTTCGCACAGCAGAACCTCGAGGTGCAGAGCCAGGAGCGGTGGGCCCTGCAGAACCCGCAGATGCTCCGCGTCGGTCTGGGCCCGGACGTCCTCGCCACCAAGGGCACGATGGTGGCCTACCAGGGCCAGGTGCAGTTCCACCACGAGAAGTCCGGCAGCCTGGGCAAGCTCGCCAAGAAGGTCCTGACCAGCGAGAACGTCAGTCTCATGCGCGTGTCCGGGCAGGGCGAGGTGTTCTTCGCCGACGAGGCCGGCTACGTGCACCTGCTGCACCTCGAGGGTGAGGGCGTCAGCATCAACAGCCGCAACATCCTCGCCTTCGACGAGTCGCTGAGCTGGGACATCAACCGCACCAAGGGCGCGGGCATCGCGACCGGCGGGCTGTTCAACACCACGATCGGCGGCACCGGCACGGTGGCGATCAACGTGGTCGGCAACCCGGTGGTGCTGGACTGCTCGCAGCAGCCGACGTTCGTCGACCCCCAGGCCGCGGTGTGCTGGTCGGCCAACCTGACCCCGGGCATCCACAACTCGATGAACGTGGGTTCCGTGCTGCGCGGCGGCTCCGGCGAGGCGATCCAGTACTCGTTCCACGGCCCGGGGTTCGTCGTCGTCCAGGCGTTCGAGTGGAAGCCCCCGCCGCCCAGCTCGTGAAGAGGGGGCCCCGGGCGCGGCCTGGGCGCCCTGGCCGACCTCGTCCCCGGCTCTTGAGCCTGCCCCTGGGGCAGGGTCCAGCGTGGTCCTCACCGGCGGACCCACCACCGGGACGAGGAGGACGGACGTGCTGCTCAGCATCGGCGACGTCGCCCGCGCGAGCGGGCTCAGCCCCAAGGCGCTGCGGCTGTACGACGACACGGGGCTGCTGGTGCCCGCGGAGGTGGACCCGGCCTCGGGCTACCGCCGTTACCACCCCTCCCAGCTGGGCCGCGCCCGCCTGGTGGCGCGCCTGCGCCTGGCCGGGATGCCGCTCGCGCGGATCCGGGTCGTCGCGGACGCCGACCTCGCGGGGGCCGCGGCCGAGCTGACGTCGTACGCCCGCCAGGTCGACGCGGACGCCCGCTCCGCGCGGGCACTGCTGGCCGACCTCCTCGCGGAGCTCACGGAGCACACCGCTCCGGACGAGGAGGACCACCCGATGAGCACGACCACCACCCCCGCCGCCCGCGCCGCGACCGCCGGGGGGCAGGGCGGACGCGCGACCCAGCAGGACGCCGTCCACCTCGGGACGCACCTGTACGCCGTCGCCGACGGCCTCGGCAGCGCCCAGGGGCTGTCGGCGGACCTGCTGGCCGGGCTGGCCGACGACCTCGGGCGGCACGAGGCTCCCGGCGTCGACGGTCTCGACGCCGCGGTCACCCGGGCCGCCGCCGCGGTCGCCGTGACCTACGCCGACCACCCCGACGCGGGCTGCACGCTCACCGCCCTGCTGCTGCGCGGGGACCGTGCGCTGGTGGCCCACCTCGGCGACAGCCGCCTGTACCGGGTCCGTGACGGGCGCGTCGAGCGGCTCACCCGCGACCACACCGTCACCCAGACCCTCGTCGACGAGGGCCGGCTCACCGCCGAGGAGGCCGCCACGGACGAGCGGAGGGTCCACCTGAACCGCGCCGTCGCCGTGGCCGCCAGGGGCGACTCGCCCGACCTCGGCTCGTACGACGTCCGCGGCGGCGACCGCTTCGTGCTCACCACCGACGGCGTCCACGGCCGCCTGGCGCCCGAGGTGCTGGCCTCCCACATGACGACCGCCGCCGACCCGGAGCGGGTGGCGGCGGCGGTCGCTGCTGCGGTGGAGGAGATCGGCGCCGACGACAACCACGTGGTGGTCGTGGTCGACGTCGCGGCGCCGTAGCGCTCGTTCCTCGCGCTACTGCTCCTCGCCCCTGATGAACGCCTCGATGCCCGCGCGGCCCTCGTCGTCGGGGCGCTGGACCGGCGGCGACTTCATCAGGTAGGTCGACGCCGGGTGCACCGGGCCGCCGAGGCCGCGGTCCTTGGCGATCTTCGCGGCGCGCAGGGCGTCGATGATGATGCCGGCGGAGTTCGGGGAGTCCCAGACCTCGAGCTTGTACTCGAGGTTCAGGGGGGCGTCGCCGAACGCGCGGCCCTCGAGGCGGACGTAGGCCCACTTGCGGTCGTCGAGCCACTGGACGTAGTCCGAGGGGCCGATGTGCACGTTCTTGTCGTGCACCTTGCCGGCCAGCGAGCCGGTCACGTTGGAGGTGACGGCCTGGGTCTTCGAGACCTTCTTCGACTCGAGGCGGTCGCGCTCGAGCATGTTCTTGAAGTCCATGTTGCCGCCGACGTTGAGCTGGTAGGTGCGGTCCAGCGCGACGCCGCGGTCCTCGAACAGCTTGGCCATGACGCGGTGCGTGATGGTCGCGCCGACCTGCGACTTGATGTCGTCGCCGACGATCGGGACGCCCGCGGCCTCGAACTTCGCGGCCCACTCGGGGTCGGAGGCGATGAAGACCGGCAGCGCGTTGACGAAGGCGACGCCCGCGTCGATGGCGCACTGCGCGTAGAACTTGGCGGCGTCCTCGGAGCCGACCGGGAGGTAGCAGACGAGGACGTCGGCCTGCGTCTCGCGGAGCACCGCGGTGACGTCGACCGGCTCGGCGGCGGACTCCTCGATGGTCTCGCGGTAGTACTTGCCGAGGCCGTCCATCGTCGGGCCGCGCTGCACCTCGACGCCGAGCGTCGGGACGTCGGCGATCTTGATGGTGTTGTTCTCAGAGGCGTTGATGGCCTCGGAGAGGTCCTTGCCGACCTTCTTGTCGTCGACGTCGAACGCGGCGACGAACTCGACGTCGCCGACGTGGTACTCGCCGAACCGGACGTGCATCAGCCCGGGAACGGTCCCGGACTCGTCGGCGTCCGCGTAGTAGTGGACTCCCTGGACCAGGGAGGTCGCACAGTTGCCCACCCCCACGATGGCCACTCGTACCGCACCCATAGCTGTCTCTCTTCCCTCAGGCCCCGGCGGGGCTCGTCGTGTCGGCGTCACCGTTGGCGCCGGTCGTCGTGCGTGACCCGGTCGCCCGGGTGGTCTCGTCTCGGTCCTGCTCGAGGGGTGTGCCGTTGCGCTCGGCCGCGATGAGGTCGGAGAGCCAGCGCACCTCGCGCTCGACGGACTCCTGCTCGTGGCGCTGCAGCTCCGCGGCGTACCGGTCGACCTTCCTCTGCGTGCGCTCCAGCTGCGACTGGACCCGCTCGAGGCGCTCCTGCAGCCGCGTACGACGGCCCTCGAGCACGCGCAGGCGGCTCTCGAGGTCGGTGCGCGAGAAGAAGGAGAAGCGGACGCCGAAGCTCTCGTCCTCCCAGGCCGTCGGGCCCACCTCGGCCATGGCCCGCTCGAACTGCTCGCGGCCGGCGTCGGTGAGGCGGTAGACGATGCGCTGGCGTCGCGTCGCCGGGGGCGGCGTCACGACCTCCTCCTCGATGAGGTCCGCGCGCAGCATGCGCTTCAGCGTGGGGTACAGGGAGCCGTACGACAGGACGCGGCCCCACCCCAGCATCAGGTTGAGCCGCTTGCGCAGCTCGTAGCCGTGCATGGGCGACTCGCCGAGCAGCCCGAGGACCGCCAGCTCCGTCGTCTCCGCACGTCGTGACATCGCGACCTATCGTAGCGATATATCCCACGTCACATGACGCGTCTCCGGTACGGCTGTGCTCCGACGAGGACGCACGCCACCGGCCCCGCCCTGGTTACCCTGGTTGACCGGCCCGCCCCCGGGGGGGCGCGGTCCGTTGTGCCGTCATGGAGTCGAGGAAGCCGGAGACCACCGAGTGAGCGGGAAGCGCAAGGCCCCCGCCGCGGGCAGCAAGGCCCGCGGGAGGACCGCGACGAAGAAACGCGGTCTGCTCGCCCGCCTGGCCATCTGGACGGCGGGTCTCACCGCCCTCGCGGTGGTGGCCGGCGCGGTCGCGTTCGTCGTGCTTTACACCACGACCGACGTGCCTGACCCGAACGCCGACTTCCAGACGGAGACGAGCTTCGTCTACTACCGCAACGGCGAGAGCGAGCTCGGCGAGTTCGCCACCCAGAACCGTGACTCGATCGACCTGGCCGACATGCCGGACGACCTCAAGGACGCCGTCGTCGCGGCGGAGAACCGCACCTTCTGGACCGACAACGGCATCGACCCCCGCGGGATCCTGCGGGCCGCGTTCTCCAACGCCCAGGGCAACGCGACGCAGGGCGCGTCGACGATCACCCAGCAGTACGTGAAGATCCTCTACCTGTCCCAGGAGCAGACCCTCAGCCGCAAGGCCAAGGAGGCGCTGCTGTCGCTGAAGATCCAGCGCCAGCAGAGCAAGGAGGAGATCCTCGAGGGCTACCTCAACACCATCTACTTCGGTCGCGGCGCGTACGGCGTCGAGGCCGCGTCGCAGGCGTGGTTCGGGATCCCCGCGAAGGACCTCAACCTGCGCCAGTCCGCCTTCCTCGCGAGCGTGCTCAACAACCCCGGCAACCTCGACCCGACCACGGGTCGCGCGAACAGGGCGGACCTGCGCGAGCGCTACCGCTACACCCTCGACGGCATGGTCGAGATGGGCACCGCGTCGGAGGCCGAGGCCACCGAGGCGTCCCGCTCGCTGCCGGACGTGCCCGAGCAGGAGGCCGAGAGCCAGTACGGCGGGCAGCGCGGCCACATGCTCGAGCTGGTGCGTGGCGAGCTGAACGACCTCGGGTTCGGCGACTCCGAGATCGACGGCGGCGGCCTGCGGATCACCACCACCTTCGACCAGCAGGTCATGGACGCCGCCGCCGAGGGCGTGGCGGCACAGCGCCCCGAGGGGTTCAGCGACGAGGACCTCCACGTCGCGGTCGCGAGCGTCGAGCCGGGCACCGGAGCGCTGCGCGGCATGTACGGCGGCCAGGACTACCTCGACTCGCAGATCAACTGGGCGCGCTCCGGCGGCCAGGCCGGGTCGACGATGAAGGCGTTCGCGGTCGCCGAGGGCATCGACCAGGGCTTCTCGCTCACCGACGTCTTCGAGGGGAACTCGCCCTACGAGCTCCCCGACGGCAGCGGTGAGGTCGAGAACCAGGGCGACACCGACTACGGCGAGGCCATCACCCTGGAGAACGCGACCGAGAACTCGGTCAACACCGCCTTCATCGACCTGACCCTGGGCATGAACGACGGCCCGCAGTCGATCATCGACCGCGCCAACGCGATGGGCCTGCCCCCGGCGCAGGCGGCGTCCCGCCCCCGCGACCGCTACGGCATCCCCGTTGAGAGCCCCGGCCTCGAGCCGGTCACGGGCGTCGCGCTGGGCAACGCGACCGTCAGCCCGATCAACATGGCCAACGGCTACGCCACGATCGCGGCCGAGGGGCAGACCGCCGAGGTCCACGTGGTCGAGCGGGTCGAGGACGCCGACGGCAACGAGCTCTACCAGCGGGAGAACACCACCACGGAGGGGCTGCCCGGCGACGTCGCCGCGGACACCAGCTACGCGCTCCAGCAGGTCGTGGCCTCGGGCTCCGGCACCGCGGCCCTGTCGCTCGGCCGGCCGGCGGCGGGCAAGACCGGCACCGCGACGAACGGCGACGGCGAGGTCTCGTCGTCCTGGTTCGTCGGCTACACCCCGCAGCTGTCGACGGCCGTGATGTACGTGCGCGGCCAGGGCAACGAGCAGCTCGAGGGGTGGCTGCCGGAGTACTTCGGCGGCTCCTACCCCGCCCGCACCTGGACCGACGTCATGGGCCGCGCCCTCGAGGGCACCGACGTCCTCGAGTTCCCCGACCCCGTCTTCCTCGACGGCGACGCCCCGGACTCCTCCGCCGAGGTCCCGACCGAGGAGCCGACCACGGAGGCCCCGGCGCCCGAGCCCCAGCCGCAACCGCAGCCGCAGCCGGAGCCGCGCCCCCAGCCGTCCGACCCGCCGAGCATCGCCCCGCCCTCGCCGGAGGAGCCGGAGCCGAGCGACCCGCCGGACAACTCCGACCCGCCCGCGCCGACCGAGCCCCCGGACGTCGAGCCCGAGCCGCCAGGCGGTGGCGGCGGTGGCGGCGGTGGCGGCGGCGGCGGCGGTGGCGGCGGTGGCGGCGGCACCGGCGGTGGCGGTGGCGGCGGCGGCGGTGGCGGGACCGGCATCTCCCCCGGCGGCCCCGGTCGCCAGCCCGGTGACGGGTAGCCGGCGCTGAGGCCGGACCGCGTCCACCCCACCCACGACGACCGCGTCGTCGCCGGACTCTCGGAGTCCGTCGGCGGGCCGCTCGGTCCCCGCGCCGGGGCGGGCGGCTGGTGGACGCCGATGCGCGTCGTCCTGCTCCTCGTCGCCGTGTGCTTCGCGCTCGGCATGGTGCAGAAGGCGCCGTGCTTCGCGGACTCCTGGAACGACGGCCAGGCCCGCTACACCGCGATGTGCTACTCCGACCTGCCGTACCTCTACACGGGTCGCGGGTTCGCCGAGCAGGCGTGGCCCTACGACGGCGACGAGGCCGTCCGGGAGCGGTACGAGGTCATGGAGTACCCCGTGGCCACCTCCTACCTGGTGTACGGCGTGTCCGTGCTGACCCACCTGGTGGCGGGGCCCGACGACCCCGCCGCCCGGGCCGACCGGCCGGTGGACGACCTCGCGCCGCCCGCCGTCCTCGACCGCGAGGTGCGGGCGTTCGTCGTCGTCAACGCCCTGGTGCTGGCCCTGCTCACCCTCGGCGCGGCGGCGTTCCTGGTCGGGGTGAACCCCCGCCGGCCGTGGGACGCCGCGGCGTTCGCGGTCTCGCCGGCGCTGGCGCTGACGGGACTGGTCAACTGGGACCTGCTCGCCGTCGTGCTCGTCGCGGGCGCGCTGTGGGCGTTCGCCCGCGACCGGCCGGTCCTGACCGGGATCCTCGTCGGCGCCGGGGTCGCGGCGAAGCTGTACCCGCTGTTCCTCCTCGGCGCGGTCCTCGTGATCTGCGTGAGGCGGCGGGCGTGGTCCGACCTCGCCGGCTGCTTCCTCGCTGCCCTGCTGACCTGGGTGGTGCTGAACCTCCCGGCGGCCCTGTCGTCGCGGGAGGCGTGGGGGGTCTTCTGGTCGTTCAACGCCGACCGCGGACCCGACCTCGGGTCGCTGTGGCTGGTCTGGGACCAGGCCACCGGCGCGACGACCTCACCCGAGACGGTGAACCGGGTGTCGCTGGTGCTGTTCGCGCTGTGGTGCGTCGGGGTGCTGCTCGTCGGTCTCCGCGCGCCGTCCGAGCCGCGGATGGCGCAGCTGGCGTTCCTCGTCGTCGCCGGCTTCCTGCTGGTCAACAAGGTCTACTCGCCGCAGTACGTCCTGTGGCTGCTGCCGCTCGCCGTCCTCGCGCGGCCACGCTGGCGCGACCTGCTGGTGTGGCAGGCGGGGGAGGTCCTCTACTTCGCCTGCGTGTGGTGGTACCTCGCGGGGATCCTCGAGGCCGGCAGCGGCGACGAGAGCCCGTTCTACTGGGTCGCGATCCTCGTGCGCGTCGGCTGCCAGCTGTGGCTGGTCGCGGTCGTCACGCGGGACGTCCTGCGCCCGGAGCACGACCCGGTGGACCGGCCCGACCGCGGTCCGCTCGTGCCCCGACCGGCGGCGCGAGTCACGTGATGGTCACGTCGTCGAAGGTCGTCGTCGTGTAGCGCACGCGGACGGAGACCTGCTCGCCGACGGCGGGCACCCGGGAGCCCGCGGGGAGGAACAGCATCGAGGCCTGCATGTGCGGCGGCTCGGCGAACAACCGCTGCTTGCCGTCGATGGAGAACGGCGAGCGGGTGAGGCCCGTGGCGTCGAGACCGCCGCGGGCGATGGTCGCCGCCCGCGACTTCAGGGTCAGCTCGCCGGGCGGGGCCTCGAGGCCGATGCCGTGGGCGGTGCCGCCCGAGACGACGAGCAGGGTGCCGGAGCGCGGCACCGAGCGTCCGCGGTAGCCGAACAGGTCGCCCCGCTCGACCGGGTGTGCGTCGAGCACGGTGGCCTGCACACCCAGCGCGGCCCGGTCGCCGAGCCACAGCGCGGTGCCGGTGCGGGGGCGGATGCGGAAGTCGGCGTACGCCGCGCGCAGCTGCGTCAGCTCCTCGGGGGTGAGGTGGCTGACCCACACCGTGCGCCGCGCGGGGTCGTTGTCGGTGCCGCCGAAGCCGGCGGCGACGACGTCCGTCATCAGGCGGTGGAACTGCGAGACGTGCGAGCCCTGCGCGAGCGGGAGGTGGAAGGCGGCACCCTCGAGGCGCGCGCGAGGGTGGTCGCGCAGCACGGCGGCGGCCTCGCGCAGCCCGGCGGCGTCCAGGCCGTGGCGCAGCATGCTCGTCATCCGCTCCAGCACGAACCGAGCCTGCGGGTCGTGGCCGAGCAGCGCGTGGAGGTCCTCCACCCGGGAGACGGTGTGCACCAGGCGGGGGTCGGGCGTGCGGTCGGCGACCGCGGCGAGCGAGTGGCCGAACGGGCGCCACGGCGTGAGCACGAGCATGGAGCCGCCGAAGCGCTTCTCGACCTCGCCGATCTCGGCGTACGTGCCGACCGCGACGGTGTCGGCGCCCAGCCAGTCGGCCTTGCGGGCGAGCCGGCCCACGCCGAAGCCGTAGCCGTTGCCCTTGATGACCGGCACCAGGCCGGGGTTCGCCGCGGCGTGCGCGCGCAGGTGGGTGCGCCAGCGCTCGCCGTCCACCACGAGGGACAGGCTCATCGGTTCCACCTCCCGCTCATCGGCGCCGACCCATGTAGGTCTCGAACGCCTTGTAGAGCACGCGGTTCACGGGCAGGTCCCACTCGCCGGCGTACTCGACCGCCTCACCGCCGGTTCCCGCCTTGAACTGGATCAGCCCCACGTGGGTGTCGTCGGCGTCGAGGGTCTCCGTGATGCCGCGCAGGTCGTACACGTCGGCGCCCGCGTCGATCGCGTCGCGGACCATCGCCCACTGGACGGCGTTGGATCCGCGGACGTCGCGCTTCTCGGTGGAGGAGGCGCCGTAGGAGTACCAGGCGTGGGCGCCGACGCGGATGGCGATCGTCGAGGCCACCAGGTCGCCGTCGTGGCGGGCGGTCCACAGGGCGATGCGGTCGGGGTCCTCCGCGGAGAGGGCGTCGACCATGCGGGTGAAGTACGACGCGGGACGCGGCGTGAACCCGTCGCGCTCGGCGGTGTGCACGTAGAGCGCGTGGAACTCGGCGAGCTGGGGGGCGACGTCGGCGGCGGTGGCGCGGGTGACGACGACACCGGCCTTGTCGGCCTTCTTGATGTTGCGGCGCCAGAGCTGGTTCATGCCCTTCAGCACCTCGTCCTCGGTGCGCGGCGTGCCGTCGGGGTGACGCAGCGGGACCTGGAAGACGAAGCGCGGCTGGCCGGCGGCGAAGCCCTCCTCGAGCCCCTGCGGGCGCCAGCCGAGCTCGTGCAGCTGCGACACGACCCGGGCGCCCGTGCTCTCGCGGGCGGTGGGGGCGAGCTCGCCGAGGCGGTGGACGTCGGGGTCGGCGACACCGGCCTTCACGGCGGCGGCGTCCCAGCGGCGGACGACGACGGGCGGGCCGATCCGGATGCCGAACGCCCCCTGGCGCTTGAGGTGGGCGACCATCGGGTCGAGCCAGGCCCCCAGCGACAGGCCCGGGGACTCCTCGGCGTCGTCGGTCCAGTCGAGGACGGGGCCCTCGGGCAGATAGGCGAGCGACCGCTTGAGCCGCGGCAGGTCGCGATAGAGGACGAGGCCGGCGCCGACGGGCGCGCCGTCGCGCTCCCACAGGAGCGACTCGTGGCGCCACTCGTTCTTCACCGCCGCCCAGGCGGGGGTCTGCAGGAAGCTCGCCGAGCGTCGCGAGCCGAGGTGGGCGAGGTGCTCGGCGGGCGTCGCCGTCCGCACGGTCAGGTCGCTGCTGCTCACCGGCGCCACGGTAGCGGCCCGGGATTGCCGCCCGGCGCGGCTGGGCAGGATGCGGGCGTGGGCAGGACGCGACGACACGGGCCGCCGTGGACGATGCACGCCCTGCTGCTGGGCATGGCCGCCCTCCTCGGCGGTGTCGGGTGGGCCCTGCCCGGACGCTTCCTCGGGCCGGCGTCGCTGCTCGCGGGTCTCGCCTCGCTGCTCGCCTGGGTCGCCTGGGCCCACGGCCGGGCCCGGCTCCGGCACGGCGCACGGGACGTCCCGCGCGACGTCGGGCACGTCCGGGCGTCCCGGCTCACCTCCGGGCTGCTCCTGGCCGCCCTGGTCACCGCCTGCGCGGCGGACGTCCTCGGCGTGCTCGCCGTGCTCCTCGAGCCCGAGGTGGTGGCGCAGACCTCGTCGGCGCGGGGCGGCGCGCTGCTGCCGATCGTCCTGGGGGCGGTGATGGTGCTCGTCCTGCTGGTCCGCGCCGTGTCGGGGCGCCTGCGACCCTTCGAGCTCCGCCTCGAGGAGACCGGTCTGCGCTACCGCGGGTGGCGTCAGGACCGGTTCGTGGCGTGGGACCGGATCCGTGAGGTGGCCGCCGACCGGCAGCGGTACGACCTGGTGGTGCAGCCGAAGGGCACGAAGGAGGAGGCGGTGCGGGTCCCGCTGGTCGTGTTCGACGCCAGCCCGGAGTCGCTGGTCGCGGCCATCGAGGGGCGACGCTCGGCGGACCGGCTGAGGCGCCCGGGCTGAGCGGCACCCCGGTGCCGGCGCCGGTCGAGCAGACGGCCCAGCCCCAGCAGGGTCGCGACGCCGATCAGCATCCAGGCGAGGTTCACCGCGGTGCCGGGCCACGACCGCGACGACGCGGCGCTCAGCGCGAGCAGCCCGGCGCCGGCGGCGTTCAAGCCCTGGAAGGTCCGTGAGCCCGGGGTGATGCGGAGGGTGGACACCAGCCAGTAGGCGACGACGGTGCCGGCGGCGCCCACCCACCCGGCGGCCGCGGCGGCGGTGCTCACGTGCTCCATGCCTCGAGCCTGCGGGTCCGACGGGTACATCTCAAGCGAGTCTTCGCGACCTCTGGGTTTAGCATTTCTGGATGCATCTCGACCCCCGGCGCCTCGCCCTCCTGCTCGCCGTGCACCGGGCAGGGGGCGTGCTGGCCGCCGCGCAGGCGCTGCACCTCACGCCGTCCGCGGTGTCGCAGCAGATGGCGCGGCTCGAGGCGGAGGTCGGGCGCCCGCTGCTCGACCGCCGGCCGGCCGGGGCGAGGCTCACCGACGCCGGGCGGGTGCTCGCGGACGCCGCCGCCCGCATCGAGATCGAGCTCACCGAGACCCGCCGCTCGCTGGCGGCGCTGAGCGACGACGTCCACGGCACGGTGACGGTCGGGGCGCTGGCCTCGGTGGTCCGGTCCGTCCTCGTCCCCCTCGTGCCCCGGCTCGCGGAGGAGCACCCCGACCTGGAGCTCCGGGTCGTCCAGGCGGAGGGCACCGAGGCGGACCGCCAGCTGCGGCGGGGCGAGATCGACCTCCTCGTCCTGGAGGCGGACAGCCCGTCGGGTCGCAGCCGGCCCCAGGGCACCCGCGACGTGGCGGTGCTCGACGAGCCGTGGCTGGTGACGCTGCCGGCGTCGCTGCCCACGCCGTCGACGCTGGCGGAGGTCGCGCACCTCCCCTGGCTGGGGGTCGACCCCACCGCGGCGGCGTACGCCGCGACCGAGCGCGTGCTGGAGACCTTCGAGGAGCGACCGCCGGTGGGCCACCGCTACAGCAGCTACGACTCGGCGACGTCCATGGTGGCCGGTGGTCTCGGCGTCGCGCTCCTGCCGGCCCTGGCCGTGCGCTCGCTGCCCGCGGACCTGGTCCAGGTCGTGGCGGTGCCGGGCACCGGGAGCCGGCACCTCGTCGCGCGCCACCGGTCGTCGCGGGCGGGCAGCAGCCGGGAGGTCGGCACCGTCCTCGACGCGCTGGTGCGGGCGTGCCGCGAGGCGACCGCCTAGCCCTCAGGCCCCGCGGTCGCGGAGCCAGGCGAAGTCGGCCCGGTGCTCGTCGGCCCCGCCGGGGGTCTCGCAGATGACGGGGGCGCCGGCGTCCCTGACCACCTGGGCGAGCAGGTCGGGGTCGATCCGGCCGGACCCGAAGTTGGTGTGGCGGTCGGCGCCGGAGTCGAAGTCGTCGCGGCTGTCGTTGGCGTGGACCAGGTCGATGCGGCCGGTGATCGCGAGGACGTCGTCGACCACCGTCTCCAGCGCGTTGCCGCCGGCGTGGGCGTGGCACGTGTCGAGGCAGAAGCCCACCATGTCGGCCTGCTCGGTCGACGAGATGGCCTCCCAGACGCCCGCGATCGCGGACAGGTAGCGGGTCATCGCGTTGTCGCCGCCGGCGGTGTTCTCGATCAGCAGCGGCAGGGTCAGGTCGGTGGCCTCCACCGCCTTGCGCCAGTTGTCGTAGCCCACGGCCGGGTCGTCGTCCTTCGCGAGGTGCCCGCCGTGCACGACGAGCCCCTTCGCGCCGATCGCGGTCGCGGCGTCGACGTGCTTCTGCAGGGTCTTGCGCGAGGGGATCCGCAGGCGGTTGTTCCGCGTCGCGACGTTGATGATGTACGGCGCGTGGACGTACAGGTCGACGCCCGCCGCCTCGGCGTCCGCCCTGAGCTGCTCGGCACCGCCGGCGCGCTCGACGGCCGGCGAGGCCTTGAAGTCCTGCGGGTCGGCGAGGAAGAACTGCACGGCCGTCGTGCCCCGGGCCTGCGCCTCGGCCACCGGGTCGGCGCTGGACACGTGGGCCCCGATCACGAGCGTCATGGCGCCGAGTCTAGGAACGTGCGCCGACGTCGAGGCCGGCACCGGGCCCGAGGCCCGCGGCGGCGGCGAGGACCTCCAGGTCGCAGTTCCCGCCGGTGTGGACGACGGCGACGCGGGTGTGCGCCGGGTCGCGCCGGTCGTCGGCGAGCAGGCCCGCCAGCGCCAGCGACCCGGCCGGCTCGGCCAGGTTGTGGGTGGCGCGGTACATGAGGGTCATCGCGGCCTGCGCCTGCTCCTCGGAGACCCGCACGATCCGCGCGGCCCCGGCGTTGACGAGGCGGACGGCCTCCGGGTCGGGCACGCGGCAGGCGACGCCGTCGACCAGGGTGTCGGCGGCGGCCGAGGCGACCGGCTCGCCGGCCTCGAACGACAGCGCGTACGCCGGGGCGCGCTCGGCGACCACACCGACGACCTCGCAGTCCAGTCCCAGCAGGTCGCGGACGGCGAGGTTCGCGCAGATGCCGGAGCCCAGCCCGACCGGCACGTAGACCACGTCGAGCCCGGGGACGGCGGCGTGCAGCTCGGCGGCGTAGGTCGCGACGCCGGTGACCAGGTCGGGCGCGAAGGACGGGACGAACAGCAGGCCGTCGCGCTCGGCGAGCTCCGCGGCGTGCTCGCGGGCGGCCTGGAAGTCGTGGCCGGCGACGACCAACCGGGCGCCGTAGCCGGCCATCGCCTCGTTCTTGTCCGGGCTGTTGCCCTCGGGGACGACGACGGTCACGGGCAGGCCGCCCGCGGCACCGGCGTACGCGACGGACTGGCCGTGGTTGCCCCGGGTCGCGGTGATCAGCCCCGCGGGTCGGTGGCCCGACGCGAGCAGCCGGTCGACGAAGAGGAGCCCGCCGCGGACCTTGAACGCCCCGGTGGGGCAGTGGTTCTCGTGCTTGACCCACGTCTCGACCCCGGTCGCCGCCTCCAGCAGCGGCCACCGGCGGGCGGGCGTCGGCGCGACGTGGCGCCGCACGACGCGGGCGGCCTCGCGCAGCTGGTCGTCGGTCAGGGCGAACGGGTCGGACGTGACGGGCTCGGGCCCGGCGGGGGCCGGGGCGGTCGCGACGCGGATCTGCTCCAGCGCGAGGGGGACGTCGTCCGCGGAGGCCCGGCCCTCGCGCAGGTGCCTGCACAGGTCGCGCAGCATCTGCAGGCGCAGCGTCGCGACCGGGTTGCCGATCCGGCTCCGCCGTCCGGCCCGCACGTCCGCGAACATCGGCGCGGAGACGCCGATGACGCCGGCGACGCCGCGGTCGTCGAGCCCGAGCAGGGCCCTCATCTCCGCGGCGAGGGCGTCGACGGGGGCGCCGTACAGGGACGTCTGGGTCGCCCGGTGCTCCTCGGGGCTCGTGCTCACCCCGGCGACGCTAGCGCTCGTCCGCATCGCCGGTCTCCGTGTGACGGATGTGGTTTCATGCGAGCCCGCACGGGGGATGACCCCGTCCGACCGCTCCCGCCCGACACCCGACCGCCCCCGACGGAGGCCCCGTGCGACCCGCGACCCGACCCGTCCGTGCCGCAGTCCTCGCTCTCGGTGCCGCCCTCCTGGCCGGACCGCTGACCGTGGGCCCCGCCCTGGCGAGCGAGGAGCCGAGCGAGGCGCCCAGCGACGGGAGCGGGGACAGCAGCGTCCTCGAGCGCCCGTACGGCGACGAGATCGAGCCGGGCACGTCGTACTCCGACACGACCGAGGTCGGGCCGGGGACGTACACGCTGAACGTCCCCGCCACGGGCGAGGACCACTACTTCGAGATCCCCCGGACGGACCCCGACGACGTCATCTGGTTCGGGACGACGCTGCAGACCCAGGAGCCGCTGAGCCTGTACTCCTCGTTCACGGTCGAGAGCTCGGCCGAGGGCGACACCACGGTGCCGTGCAACAACTCCTACACCGGGACCGGCCAGTACACCTTCCTCACCACCCTGTTCAGCGCCAACCGGACCGGCGAGTGCCGCAACGCCGAGAGCATCGTGCTGCGGATCGCGAACGACAACGAGGTCGAGCCGGACGAGGTCGTCCCCACCGACTCGTGGTACCAGCTGGTGGTCTGGACCGAGCCGCCGGTGGACGACACCAGCACGCTCCCCGACCCCAACGAGAACAGCCCCTGGGTGCCGATGGGCGAGCCGGACGGCGAGCCCCAGCCCCTCGAGGGCGCCCGGACCTTCGCCGAGGCCGAGGAGCTGCCCGACGGCTACTACTCGACCACGATCCGCCGGGGCACCCCGCAGGTCTTCGCCGTCCCGCTGACCTTCGGCCAGCACGCGCAGGTCCTCGTCGAGAACGACGGGGTGCACGACGGGTTCGACTTCATCGACCCCCTGTGGGTCTCCCCGATGGGCGGGCTGCTGCGGACGGTGGAGCCCTCCGGAGGCCCTCAGGCCGGTCTCGACCCCAGTGAGCGGGGCTCGCAGGCGGGGTGGGCCACCCCGATCGTCACCTACGCCAACCGCCGGCGGGCCGGGGGCGTGGGTGCCAGCGAGTCCGGCACCGCCTTCGGGTCGGTGCAGGCCGCTCCCGCCGCCTTCGCCGGCACCTACTACCTGGTGCTCGAGCTCGAGGCCGCTGACGGCCTGCCCGAGGAGCTCCCGCTGCTGCTGGACGTCCGCACCGTCACCGACTACGAGGGCTCCCCGCCCGACTACGCCGCGGAGCCCGCCGTCCAGCAGTCGCTGGACGGGTCGGGCTACGAGGCCACGCAGTCCGAGCGGCGGGAGGCGCAGGAGGCGGAGGCGGAACCGGCGCCGTGGCTGCTGGTCGGCGGCCTCTTCGCCGGCGCCGCCCTGCTGGCCGCCGTCGGCGGCGTCGCCGTCGGCCGCGTCGTGCGGAGCCGGTCGTGAGCGCCGGCGTGGTGCCGGGCGTGCTCGCTGCCGTGGTCGGCTCGTGGGGCGTGATCGTCGCGCTGATCGGGCTCGCCGCCGTCCTGACCGTCATCGGCCTGGTCTCGATGGCCAGGTCCCGTCGGACCGGAGGTCCCCGATGAGCAGCGCCCGCACCCGCCTCCGGCTCACGGCCGCCGGTCTGCTCCTGGCGCTGCCGGCGCTGGGCGGCCCGGCCGTCGCCGCACCGGTGGACGCCTCGGAGCAGCAGGCGGGGGAGCAGTCGGAGGAGCCCTCGGAGGACGCGTCGGAGGACGCGTCGGAGCCCCCGCAGGAGCTGCCCGGCCTGGAGCCCGTCGACGGCGGGGAGGACGGCGAGTCGGCGGCGGACATCACGGCCGGCCGGTACCTCGACACGCTGCCCGAGGGCCCGCGCAACCCGGAGTCGTCGGACGAGGTCGTCTTCAACGTCTACGACTTCGAGCGTCAGATCCCGGGGTCGATCATCCGCTGGGGCATCACCCTGCAGGGCGAGGGCGTCACCGCGAGCTCCTACGTCCGGGCGCTCATGGTGCGGCCGACGGGTGACGACACCCAGCAGTGCGGGGCACCGCTCACCGCGCGCAGCCTGGCCCCGCGGAGCATGCCGGTCGCCTCCTTCGGCGGGACGTCGTACCCGGGCTTCCCGCAGTGCGCCGACGCCGACTTCCTGCGGCTCGCGATCTTCGCCCCCGGCAAGAAGGCCCCGCCGCCGGGGACGCCGTACGAGCTGAGCATCTGGGAGGTGCCCCCGCCGTCCAACCTGGCCGACATGACGCTCCCGTCGGGGACCGTCGGCGACCAGCGCATCGAGCCGGTGCCGGCCGAGGACGTCACGGTCGCCCTCGAGCCCGGGCCGACCAAGCAGGAGGCGACGCCGCTGCCGGAGGAGGACGGCGCCGTCCACGTGGACCTGCCCCTCGGGGAGGTGTCCTGGTTCGCCGCCGACGTGCCGGTGAACGGCATCCTGGGGGCCGACGTGGCCCTCACCGACGCCGACCGGGTCAACCAGGGCGCCACGCTCGAGACGTCGATCGTCGCCCCCGAGGGCGGGTTCGTCGGCGAGACGATCTCGGTGGTCGGGTCCTTCGACCCGACCTTCGCCCGCAACACCGTGGTCGGGCTCGGCGACGCGCACGTGCAGGCGCAGACCTACACCGTCGGCCCGGCGGCGTACGACGACCTGGAGCCGATCAACTACGGAGGGGGCGGTGTCGTCGCCTCCCAGCCGCTGATCGGGGAGGGCGGCCTCTACTACGTCGCCGTCTACGTCCAGGACCTCACCGGCGGTGAGGGACCCGAGACCCTCCCCGCGACGCTGACGTTCTCGCGACCTCGGACGGAGTCCGGTGGTGACCTGTTCGGCGTCGTCCCCGAGTACGACCAGGACTACCCCGAGCCGCTCGCCGGTCCGGTGAGCGACGTCGAGCCGACGGAGTACGACGGCGCCGCGGCGGCCCAGGAGCTCCAGCAGCAGGCCGCCGAGCAGGAGGAGAGCACCGACGAGCCCGTCGAGGACGAGAGCGTCCCGGGGTGGGTCTACGTGCTCGGGGTGCTGGTCGTGCTCGCGATCGCGGCGGGCGCGTTCCTGCTGGCCCGCCGCGGGCGGTCGTCGTCCGGACGACGCTCCGCCGGGCCGCCGCAGGGACCGCCGCCCGGGCCCTGGAGCCAGCAGGGCCCGCCGCAGGGCCCGCCGCCGGGTCAGTGGGGTCCGCAGCAGGGTCCGCCGCCGGGTCCGCCGCCGGGCCAGTGGGGCCAGCAGGGCCCGCCGCAGGGTCCGCCCCCCGGTCAGTGGGGTCCGCCGCAGGGCCCGCCGCAGGGCCCGCCGCAGGGTCGGCCGGGCCCGTCGGGTCCGCCCACGCCGCCCACCCAGATCCGTCCCGGCCCGCACCCGGGCCAGTCGGGGGAGTGGCGAGGGCGCCCCGGGCAGCCGCAGCGCCCGCCCCAGGAGCAGCCGTGGTCACCACCCGAGGACGGCGCCGGGCGGTGACGTCCGGGCCCGGCCCGAGGTGAGACCCCGGGCCCGGGCCGACGTGGGGCTCAGCCCAACGTCAGGAAGAGCGCGACGCCGGCCAGCACGATGGCCAGCACGAAGCACACGATGGCCACGGTGAGCGCGGACGACGAGCCGCCGGCGGCGACCGCGGTCGAGCCGGGTGCGCCCGCCGCGCCGGCCACGGGCGTGACGCCGGGCCGGGGGCCGGTGCCGGGCCCGGCCTGCGCCGCCCATGCGGGGACCTGGGCGTCGCCGAGCTGGTCGAAGACCTCGGGGGGCTCGGGGGACTGCTGCCATGGCGCACCGGGCGGGACGCCGACCCGGCGCAGGTAGTCGAGCGCCGCCGCCGCGGACGGGGGCCGGTTGGCCGGGTCGGGGTCGACCATCGCCCGCAGCAGCGGGGCGAGGACACCGTCCGGCACGCCGTCCTGCTGGCGCGGCTCGAGGCCGGTGAGCATGTAGGTGCCGACCACGCCCGCGGCGTACAGGTCCTGCGCGGGGTCCG
This sequence comes from Nocardioides sp. CFH 31398, assembly GCF_022436705.1. Lineage (GTDB taxonomy): Bacteria > Actinomycetota > Actinomycetes > Propionibacteriales > Nocardioidaceae > Nocardioides. Next base: position 401,181 of record NZ_JAKUHT010000003.1, read on the forward strand.
GCGGGGCGCCCTGGGCCTGCTCGGGCGACATGTAGCCGTCGGTGCCGATGGCGCCGGGGAAGCGGGTCAGGCGCACGTCCTCGACGAGCGCGGCGATGCCGAAGTCCGAGAGCCGGACGTGGGGCCGGCCGGTGCCGGTCGCCTCCAGGAGCAGGTTGGCGGGCTTGACGTCGCGGTGGACGACGCCCGCGGAGTGCACCGCGACCAGCGCCTGGAGCAGCTGGTCCATGACCACGACGGCGTACGGCTCTGGCAGCGGGCCGTGGTCGCCCACGAGGGTCTGCACGGAGCCGCCGCGCACGAGGTCCATCGTGAAGACGACGAGGTTGTCCTCGGCGGCCCAGCCGCTCGGCGCGACCACGTGCGGGTGGCGGATGCGCACCGACTGCTCGCGCACGAACCGCAGGAGCATGCCGCCGTCGTGCTGGCCGAGGACCTTCGCGGCGAGGAACGTCTCGGTGCGCAGGTCCCAGGCGCGCCAGACCGAGCCCATGCCGCCGGCGCCGATCTGGTCGATCAGCACGTAGCGGCCGGCGAGGGGGTGGTTGGCGGGCAGACTCATGGCAGCCGTCACCCTACCCAGGCCGGGTGCCCGCTGAACCTCGTGACGCCGTCGGGGCGCGGGGCGCGATTTCACCCCCCGGACGGCGCCGGGCTACGGTGTCCTGTCGTCGTCGTGACGGGTCCCGCCGAGCGGACCCCGAGCCCGACGGCCCGTCGCGGGCCCGGCCCGCCGGCGGACGCAACGCCCTCCTGCCACGGAGACACCGTGGCCGCCGAGTCCACAGGAGGTGGGGATCCGCGTGCGTGCCTACGAAGTCATGATCATCCTCGACCCGTCCCTCGACGAGCGCACCATCGCTCCGTCGCTGGACCGCTACCTGACGCTCGTCCGCAACGACGGCGGCACCGTGGAGCAGGTCGACGTCTGGGGACGTCGTCGCCTCGCCTACGAGATCGACAAGCACAGCGAGGGCATCTACGCCGTGCTGACGCTGACCACGACCCCGGCCACCGTCGCCGAGCTCGACCGTCAGCTGACGCTCAACGAGTCGATCCTGCGCACCAAGGTCGTCCGTCCCGTCGTCACCACTCCCGCCCCGGCGGCGTCCTGACCCACGCCGTACGGCGCCGTGGAGCCGGCCTTGTGGACAACGGGGTTCCGGCTGTCGGTGCCAGGCGTGAGCATGGGACACCCACCCGAGGGACCTGAGAGGACCTGACACATGGCAGGCGAGACCGTCATCACCGTCGTCGGCAACCTGGTCGACGACCCCGAGCTGCGTTTCACCCCGTCCGGCGCCGCGGTCGCGAACTTCCGCATCGCCTCGACGCCGCGCACCTTCGACCGCCAGAGCAACGAGTGGAAGGACGGCGAGGCGCTGTTCCTGTCCTGCTCGATCTGGCGGCAGGCGGCGGAGAACGTCGCCGAGTCCCTCGTGAAGGGCATGCGCGTCGTCGTCCAGGGCCGGCTCAAGCAGCGCTCGTACGACACCCAGCAGGGTGAGCGCCGCACCGTGTTCGAGCTCGAGGTCGACGAGGTCGGCCCCTCGCTGCGCTACGCGACCGCCAAGGTCACCCGCACCCAGCGCTCCGGCGGTGGCGGCGGCTACGGCGGCGGTCAGCAGGGCGGCGGTCAGGGCGGCGGCCAGCAGCAGGGCGGCTGGGGCGGTCAGGGCGGCGGTCAGCAGGGCGGTCAGTCCTCCGCGCCGGTCGACGACCCCTGGGCCACGCCGGCCCCGCAGGGCGGCGGCTCCCGTCCGGCCTCCAACGACCCGTGGGGAGCCCCCGGGGTCGGTGGCGGCAACGACGACCCGCCGTTCTGAGCCCGGGCCCGGCGACCCGGGCCACCCGCACCACTCAATCCATCCAGTCCATTCCGACCCCGTCACGGCACCACGTGCCGTGCGACGAGGGCCGGGCTCGCACGAAGGAGCACCACAATGGCGAAGGCAATCGTCCGGAAGCCCAAGAAGAAGGTCTGCCAGTTCTGCAAGGAGAAGGCGGACGGTGTCGACTACAAGGACACCACCCTGCTGCGGAAGTTCATCTCCGACCGCGGCAAGATCCGTGCCCGCCGGGTGACCGGCAACTGCGTCCAGCACCAGCGCGACGTGGCCATCGCGGTGAAGAACGCCCGCGAGGTCGCTCTGCTGCCCTACACCGCCACCGGTCGCTGAGCCCGGACGCACGAGCACAAGGAGCGCTAGGACAATGAAGCTCATCCTGACCCAGGAGGTCTCCGGCCTCGGGAGCCCCGGCGACGTCGTCGAGGTGAAGGACGGCTACGGCCGCAACTACCTGATCCCCCGCGACCTGGGCGTCCGCTGGACCCGCGGTGGCGAGAAGACGGTCGAGACCATCAAGGCCGCCCGCGCGAGCCGCGCGGTCCGCGACCAGGACCACGCCGAGGAGGTCCGCACCAAGCTCGAGGCCGAGACCGTCCCGGTCAAGGTCCGCGCCGCCGACGGCGGTCGCCTCTTCGGCGCCGTGTCCGTCACCGAGATCGCCGACGCGGTCAAGGCCGCCACCGGCGAGTCGGTCGACAAGCGGACCATCGCCATCGAGCAGCCGATCCGCACGTTGGGCGCCCACACCGTGGGTGTCCGCCTGCACGACGACGTCGTGGCGACGCTCGACCTGAACGTCATCCCCTCCTGATTCGGAGGAACGACGGAGCAGGAACGGGGATGAGATCGAGCGAGCGACACGCCTGAGGAACGAAGGCGTGTGAGCGGGTCGAGATCTCGCTGAGACGGGATCAGACCCGGCTCAGGACCCAGTCCCGCTTCGCGTAGGCGAACAGCAGGACGATCACCAGCACGATCGCGAAGCCGGCGGCGATGTAGGTCGCCCCGGCCAGCGCGGCAGTGTCACCCTGGCCCCCGCCGAACACCACGGCGGGGGCCAGTGCCGTCACCACCACCGCGCCCAGCGCCGTCGTCAGCCAGTTCCGGGCGCGGACGTCGCCCGCGACGCGGGCCTCGCCCCGCAGCGTCCACAGCAGCACGGCGGTGAACGCCGCCTGCGGCAGGTTGACCCCCCACGTCAGGGCGGGGTCCCCGCCGACCAGGGGCTCGCGCACCGAGGGGAACCAGAGTGCCGTCGCCACGACCAGCGCGATCCCGCCCAGGGTGAGCAGCAAGCCGCGGCCCCCGCCCAGCCGGGTGACGCCGAGCAGGACGAGGACCCAGCCCAGTGGGTCGGCCAGCACGTCGTAGCCGCCACCGACGGGCGCCGACAGGGCCACGACCAGCAGCCCCATCGCGATGCTCTGCAGCGGCAGCACGCCGCGAGCCTAGAGCCCCCGGCCCGGTGTCCCCGCCCCGGTGACCAGCCACGCCGTGCCCCGGGCCCGGTGCAGCAGCACGACGGCGCGCCCGCCCATGAAGACCGTCACGAACACGACCCAGGTGGCGACCACGCCGCCGCCGACGCCGGCGACGAGCAGGGCGACCGGGGCGTGCGCCAGGAGGACGACGAGGCCGCCCCACGCCAGGTAGCGGCCGTCGCCGGCGCCGATCAGCACGCCGTCCAGGACGAACACGACCCCGGCGAGCGGCTGGGCGAGGGCGGCGACGAGGAGCACCGGGACGAGCAGGTCGCGCACCGCCGGGTCAGGCGTGAAGAGGGGGCCGAGGAGCGGGGCGGCGAGGGCGAGCAGCAGCCCGGTGACAACGCCGGACCACACGCCCCAGGTGACCATCCGCCGGGTGACGTCGCGGGTGCCGGCCACGTCGCCGGCGCCCAGGTAGCGACCCGTGATGGCCTGTGCGGCGATCGCGACGGCGTCCAGGACGAAGGCCGTGAAGGTCCACAGCGTCATCGCCAGCTGGTGGGTGGCGAGCTCGACGTCACCCCCGGAGGAGCCGGCGGTCGCGGCGACGGCGCCGAGCGTGACGGCGTACGTGGTGACGAGCAGCGACGCCCGCAGGGTCAGGGTGCGCACGAGCAAGGGGACGCCGTCGCGTGCGGCGCGCAGCACGGCGCCGCCGCGGGGTCGCAGCGAGGCCCGCGCCCGGCGGGCGGCCCGGACGACGACGAGCAGCAGGACCAGCGCGGACAGTGCCTGGGCGACCACGGAGCCGAGGGCGGCGCCCGCGATCCCGAGTGCGGGGACGGGTCCGAGGCCGTAGACCAGCACGACGTTGAGCACGACGTTGAGCAGGTTGCCGACGATCGCGACGACCAGCGGCGTCCGGGTGTCCTGCAGCCCGCGCAGGACGCCGGTCCCGGCGAGCACGACGAGCAGCGGGGTGACACCGAGCAGGGCGGGCCGCAGGTAGTCCTCGGCGTACCCGGTCACGGCGGGCGACGCACCGAAGGCGGCGAGGACGGGGTCGGCGACGGCGAGGCCGACCACGGTGAGCACCACGCCCAGCGCGACGGCCAGCCACAGGCCGTCCACCCCGGCGGACAGGGCACCGGCCCGGTCCCCGGCTCCGAGGCGGCGCGCGACGGTCGCAGTCGTGCCGTAGGCGAGGAAGACGCACAGACCCACCACGGTCTGCAGGACGACGGCCGCGACGCCGAGCCCGGCCAGCTGGGCGGTCCCCAGGTTGCCGACCACCGCGGCGTCGGCGAGCAGGTAGAGCGGCTCGGCCACCAGGGCGAGGAAGGCGGGGAACGCGAGCCGCACGATCTCCCTGTCGTGCCGGCGCGAGCCGGTGCGACGCTCGGCGCGGCTCACGCGGCCCCACTCTAGGAGGGTCGTGCCGCCGCCCCGGGAGGGCGGTGGAGAGCCTGTGGGTAAGTGGCGCAAGCGTCCTCTACTAGCCCCGACGGGCCGGGGTCAAGGGCATGACCCGCAACCCGACGAGGAGTGACCGGACCGTGAACGAGGTCGTCGCGAAGAAGTTTTCCTCCACACCTGTGTGGTCGCGTCGTCGCAGGTCAGAGGCTCTTGGATCGTGCAAACCGCGTCGTTCTCCACAGGTCTGTCCCCACCCTGTTCACACCGGCATGGCGCGTCGTCCACCGGTGTCGACGGTTGTCCCCAGGGGGCTGTGGACAAGGTGGTGTCGCCCGACCGCCGTGCGGCCCTAGTGTCGGCGACCTGAGGTACCTTCCGCGCTCCGCGGCCGGCCCCCGGAGGGTGGTCAAACGGAATGTCGGTGCCCACGTCCAGAGTTCACGTCGAACGGCAGTTCGATGCGACGTCGACAGAGCTGAGGGGTGCGGACAGTGAGCGTCACCGACCAGGACCAGGTCTTCGGCCCCCCGGAGGACGCGTGGGGCGACGGCCCGGCGCCGTACGCACCCGGTGAGGCGCCGTCCGGCGGCGGGGCCGACCGGACGCCGCCGCAGGACATGGCGGCCGAGCAGAGCGTGCTCGGGTCGATGATGATCAGCAAGGACGCCATCGCCGACGTCGTCGAGGCGATCAAGGGCACGGACTACTACCGCCCGAGCCACGAGATCATCCACGACGCGATCATCGACCTCTACGGCCGCGGCGACCCGGTCGACCCGATCACCGTCGCCGACACCCTCGGTCGCCGCGGCGAGCTGCAGCGCGTGGGCGGCGCGCCGTACCTGCACACCCTCACCTCGACCGTCCCGATCGCGCTCAACGCCGGCTACTACGCCGAGATCGTGCGGGAGAAGGCGATCCTGCGGCGCCTGGTCGAGGCCGGCACCAAGATCGTCCAGATCGGCTACGCCGGCGAGGGCCAGGTCGACGCCGTCGTCGACGAGGCGCAGGCGGAGGTCTACAAGGTCACCGAGCGGCGCGCGAGCGAGGACTACGTCCCGCTGTCGGCGATCATGGAGGGCGTCCTCGACGAGATCGAGGCGATCGGCAACCGCGAGACCGGCCTGTACGGCGTCCCCACGGGCTTCGCCGACCTCGACGGGCTCACGAACGGTCTGCACGCCGGCCAGATGATCATCGTCGCCGCGCGCCCCGCGATGGGGAAGGCGTTGGCCCTCGACACCCCGCTGGCCACCCCCGAGGGCTGGACGACGATGGGCGAGGTGCAGGTCGGCGACCGGCTCCTCGACGGCGCCGGCGACCCGACGACGGTGGTCGCGGCGACCGAGGTGATGGAGCGCCGCCCCTGCTACGAGGTGGTCTTCTCCGACGGCTCGCGCATCGTGGCCGACGCCGAGCACCTCTGGCGGACCACGATCGCGGGCTCGGGCCGGTCCCGGGTGCGCACCACCGACCGGATCCGGCGCTCGCTGGACAGCACGCACGTGGTGCTGATGCCGGACTCCTCCGAGCTGAAGATCGAGAACGTCTACCGCGTCCGGTCGGTCCCGGTGCGCTGCGTGCAGGTCGACAACGCGGAGCACCTCTACCTGGCCGGGCGCTCGATGATCCCGACGCACAACTCCACGCTGGCGCTGGACCTGTGCCGCGCGGCGTCGATCTCGAACAACATGACGAGCGTCTTCTTCTCCCTGGAGATGAACCGCTCCGAGATCACGATGCGCCTGTTGTCGGCGGAGGCGATGGTGCCGCTGAACTCGATCCGCACCGGTCAGCTCACCGACGCCGACTGGCAGAAGCTGGCCCGCAAGATGGGCGAGGTGTCCTCGGCGCCCTTCTTCATCGACGACAGCCCGAACATGACGATGATGGAGATCCGGGCGAAGGCGCGGCGCCTGAAGCAGCGCCACGACCTCAAGCTCATCGTCATCGACTACATGCAGCTGATGAGCTCGGGCCGCAAGGTCGAGTCCCGCCAGCTCGAGGTCTCGGAGTTCTCCCGCCAGATCAAGCTGCTGGCCAAGGAGCTCGAGGTCCCGATCATCGCGCTGAGCCAGCTGAACCGTGGCGCCGAGCAGCGCAGCGACAAGCGCCCGATGATGAGCGACCTGCGTGAGTCCGGCTGCCTGACCGCCGACACCCGCCTCATGCGGGCCGACACCAACGCCGAGGTCAGCCTCGGCGAGCTCCTCGACAGCGGCGCGACCGACGTCCCCGTGTGGGCGCTGGACGACCGCCTCGCCCTGGTGCCGCGGACGTTGACCCACGCCTTCCCGTCCGGCACGAAGCCGGTCTACGCGATGACGACCGCGTCGGGCCGCACGATCCGGGCGACCGCGAACCACCGCTTCCTCACCGTCGACGGCTGGCAGCCTCTCGGCTGCCTCCGGCTCGGGACGCCGATCGCCGCCCCGCGCCACGTGCCGTCGCCGCTGATGGTCGCGCCCCGCTCCGACGACGAGGTCGCGGGCGTGGCGCGTCTGCTGGGCGAGGAGTCGCTGAAGCGCCGCTCGTTCCTGCCCGACGGCCTGCGCCGGGTGCGCAACAGCCGCAAGTTCGTCCCCGACTGGGTGTTCGGCCTGCCGTCGGCGCAGCTCGCGGCCTTCCTGCGCCACCTCTTCGCGACTCCGGGCACCGCCGCTTTCGCGGACGGGTTGCGCCCGCTGACGTCGTACGGCGCGGTGAGCCGCCGTCTGGTCGACGACGTCGCCCGGCTGCTGCTGCGCTTCAACGTCTCGGCGTCCGTCACCCGTGTCGAGCGACCCGGCCTCCGCGACGCCTGGTGCCTCTCGGTGGACGACGCCGACGACCAGCTCCGCTTCCTCGAGAAGATCGGCGTCAGCGGCTCCCGGGAGACCGAGGCCGCCTTCCTCACCGCGATGCTCCGCGCGAACCGTCCGGAGCAGCAGGACGCCGACGCCCCCCTCGCGGGCCGGCTCGCCGGCGCGGCCGCCGGCGACGCACAGGGCGGCACCGCGACCCTCCCGCGGGTGGTGGAGGTGCTGGACGACGAGGACCTCGAGGTCGTCGCGACCAACGACGTCCGCTGGGACCCGGTCGTCTCGATCGAGTCCCTCGGCGACCAGCCGGTCTACGACGCCACCGTCATGGGCCTGCACAACTTCGTCGCCGACGGCCTCGCCGCCCACAACAGCTTGGAGCAGGACGCCGACATGGTCATCCTGCTCCATCGCGAGGACGCCTACGAGAAGGAGTCCGCCCGCCCGGGCGAGGCCGACGTCATCGTGGCGAAGCACCGCAACGGACCCACCCGCGACATCGTCGTGGCCTTCCAGGGCCACTACTCGCGCTTCGTGGACATGGCGCACGGCTGAGCGAGTGCCGCCGGTGCCGGCGCCAGTCCAATCTGGCAGTAACGAAAAGTAAACTGTCAGTTACACAACGAATTTGTCAGTGCGACCGAGTTCCAGCCCGATCCAGTGCTGCGTGGCTCGACTTGCGGCAGTGCACGATCGGTCACCCGCGACCCGCAGACGGTCCGCCGTTGGGAGCAGGGGCCGCTTTCGGCCGAGCCGTGCGGTGCTGGTGCGCCTGGCTGCCTTGTACGGCACCGACATGCAGACCCTGGCGGGTGCGTGACGCCATCGCGGTGTGTCCACCACGTTCACGCTGCCGCCGTCCAGGAAGCGCCGCTGGCACGTCACAGGTCAACGCGTCAACAGTGCGTAGAAGAAGCCCACAACGTTGATTAGGACGATGACGGCAACGACCGTGAGGATCACGCGCTTTTTTGGTCGGAGACGGCGGATTCACCATACGGGGCCTCTTCATGCGTCGGATGGTACGAGCGGATCGCCCGGCGCACGCGCAGTGTTGCTTGGCTTACGGCCCGCGCTAGGAGTCCGAGCCAGCCTGACCTTCCCAATAGGCCGCAAAAGCTTCCGGGTCATCAGCAGCGCCCAGGGCAGCCATAAAATACCCAAGCTGATCCGGACCACCCGCGAAGTCGGCCAACGGTAAAGCGCTGTAGCCGTACTCGATAGCGAAGGCCATCACGGCGCCCGGGCTCACCTCATCCATTGACACAGCCTAGGCGGAAATCGTCGAGCGGCGCATGCGCAACATTGCCCGCCTCGCGCGCACGTGAGAGGAGTCGCCCGGGGAACTCCGATCCGCCCTGCGTGGACCCCTCACTGCCCATAGAATGGCGGGATCATGGAACCGGGAACAGTGTGCAGCCTTACGGTCACCTTCATCGAGGACCGCGAGGGTCGCGCCCATGTCCGACTGCCGAACGGCTCGAAGACTTCCCTAGCTTACGGCGCCTTGACTGAGTCGCCGTCGGGTGCGAGGGGAAACTTCGTGCGCACTGAGCAAGGTTACGAGATCTACTGCAGGGACGACGACTGGTCGTTGGTGGCTCAAGACTTCAAAAGTGCCGCACGAGCACTCGAGGAACACACCCAATCTCACCGGGCTTGAGAGCGAATCCGCGGGTGGCGGCGTGTGCGCAGTTTTGCCCGGCTTTGCACGCACGTGCGTGAGACCGGGCCAATTGGGCCTAGTCGCCGGTGCGAGACCGACTACGTCCCGCGGCCAGGACTGCGACGACGAGAAGTACGACGCCAGCACCGACCACGCCCCAGAGCCCAAGGTTGCCCGGGTTCGTGACGGCGACCGCAATTGCCGCGGCGACGATCACGACAACGCCGACGCCAATACGCGCCACGTCCACCCGACTATCCCTGCCCATGACTGTGCCCCCATCTCGCTGTGATCCCGCAGGGTAGCGGCGCATGCCCAAGGCCGGTGCCCTGGTGTCACGGGCCGGAGTGCAGCCGCCGGCTAGAGCGTTTCAGTCGTTGGCCGACCGCCGGTGCCGGAGCTCACGTGTAGTGGTGAAGGCGACTGCGGCCGAGAGAAGAACGGCCGGGATGCAGAGGAAAGCCGCCATTGTGCGGGCAGCGGGCGTGGGCCCAGAGAACCTCCACGTTCCGTGACGTACGCCCGATGCGCACCGGCTGCGACCGGCTGGTATTGGTATGGCAACGCGAAGACGGGCCGAGCCGGGGTACTTTCCGGCGCTATGGAACCAGCTAACCAGGGCGCGCTGACCGGCGGTGGATTGGCCCTGGTGACAGCTCTGATCACGCTCTTGGGCAGTCACCGGTTCAGCCTGCGGCGCGAGACGAGGGACAGACTGCGTCTGGAGGCGGCGTCGTTCGTCTCGGGCTGCGAGCAGCTGTTCGCAGCGTCGACGCGTCAGCAGAAAGCCCTATTTTTCCACGCCAAGGCTGAGCGGGAAGACCCCGAGAAGGCCCCCGGCGTTCTGGCAATCCTGAATCGCGCCGATGATGAGGCTGCTAGGGCAAACAAGCAGGCGAGAGCCTCGCGGTTCCTCCTTCAGCTAGTGCAACCGCGTCTAGCAGACGCGTCGGATGAGCTCTACGACGCGGCCATGTTTGGCACTCCGGCTGGTTCTCCTGAGGGTGCGACGACGGCGCATGCCGACAGGTTCGAGGGAGCTCGCGCAGAGTTGGTGCGGCAGCTGAAGGAACTCCTGAGGTAGTCCAGACCAGCGCTGCTGCCCTGGCGGGCCTCTCCTGACGGCACGCTAGTGGCGTAGCGGGGCCATCGGCGGCGTCACGGTAGGTTAGACCCGCTGGGGGCAGGACGAGCCTCTGCCGCCCTACGTGGTCAGCGTTTTGGGCGATGACCCGCCGTCGCATTCGTCCACCTCACGTCAGATGGCGGGGGCAGGTCGCGCCTGGAGTATGCGAGGTCGGGATTGGCCAGACGGCGAGACGAGTAGCGCAAAAAGTGCGCACTCGTACCGCCAACCTTCGACTTGGCCGGCATTAGGGTCATGCTGCTGCCACCACTGACGGCCACTCAGGGGCCGTGGGGGCAGATCCCGAACGGCTTCAGAGCGAACCTTCTCGAACTTGTCGCGCAGGGAAAGTGTCTTGCCTTTGGGGGTGCCACGGGGACCGGATCGGGCTCAGTTCCGGTGAGCCTAGGACCATTTCGGCCCCAGTCGATTACTTAACCCAGCGACTCATCGACCTCGGCGTTGGTTCCCTCGTACGGAACTCGCTCGTACAGCAGGTTTAGTGCATCGATGAAGACGGGGTTAGCGGCCGGGGCGTCGCTGCGGTAGGTGAGCGCTCCGCCGTGAAGTCTCAGCCCGCAGGGGGGTCGAGCCCCAGGTGCCTCCGAAGACCTCCTGATTGATTGCGCGCTCGCAGTCCTGGACCTAAGCAGTGATAGAACCGACCCAATCGCTACCTCAGCGCGCAAGGAGCCGAACGCGCGCTTGCGGGCGCCGGAGCTCTCGCGCGCACTTCTACGAAGACGTGGCCATCGACATCCCCACAGCCAGCCGCACCAGTCCCGACCCGATGACAGGGCCTTAGAGGACGGTCCTGGCATGCTGCTCCTCGTCTCAAACTCGAGGGGTGTCACGGGTAGACGATGCCGACCACTGACAAGATGGCTTCAGCCCTTGATGACAGGATCGCCCGTCTGCGCAGGTCCGCACTGACAAGTTCTTCCGGCACCGTCGGCCGGATCACGAGGTCTCGGCGAAACCCCCGGCGAGCGAGGCCAGCGCCCGGTCGACGGCGTCCTCGGGTGTGGTGCCGGGGTGGTCCGCCCACCACGTCAGGGCGGCCAGGGTGACCGACTGGACGGCGGTGGCGAGCGCGGTGGCCCGCAGGTCGTCGGACTCGTCGAGGTGGCTCGCGACGAAGTCGTGGATCGTCGTCCGCCAGGCGACGAACGCGGGGGAGAAGGTCGACTGGAGCTCGGGGGAGCGTGCGACGACCCGGAGCCGGCGACGGTCGAGCGGGTCGGCGTCCGCACGGATCGACGAGCACACCGCCAGGCGGATGCGCTCGACCAGCGGCAGGTCGTCGGGGGTGGCCTCGAGCCGCTCCGCGAGGTCGTCGAAGGCGCCCACCAGCGTTCCCCAGACCACGTCGCTCTTGGCCGGGAAGTAGCGGTGCACGGTGCGGAGGTCCACGCCCGCGGCCTCCGCGATGTCACGGACGGAGACCTCGGAGTAGCCGTGCTCGTCGAACAGGCCGAGCGCGACCTCGGTGAGACCCCGGGCGGTCACCTTCGGTGGGCGGCCGCGCCGCGGTGCCGGGGGTTCCGTCGCCGTCACGTCCGGTCCTCCCTCGCCTCTTCCGCTCCCGGGCCGGCCACATTAATGTCAGGGTCTGGCAATAAGAGGTGCACCACCACCCTCGAGAGGTTCCCACCATGCCCACTCCCGTCCCCGGCCGTCTTGCCGGCAAGGTCGCCCTGATCACCGGTGTCGCCCGCGGGCAGGGCCGGGCCCACGCCGTCAGGCTCGCCCAGGAGGGCGCGGACGTCGTCGGCCTCGACCTGGCCGGTCCGCTGCCCGGGGTGCCGTACGACTCGCCGACGCCCGACGACCTCGACGAGACCGCCCGTCTCGTGGAGCAGGAGGGTCGCCGGGCGATCCTGCGGCAGGGCGACGTCCGCGACCTCGCCGCGCTGAAGGACCTGGCGGCGACCGCGGTCGCCGAGCTCGGCGGGCTCGACGTCGTGGTGGCCAACGCCGGCATCTGCGTCCCGGTGACCTGGGACGAGACGACGCCGGAGACCTTCTCGACCACGATCGACGTCAACGTCACCGGCGTGTGGAACACGGTGGTGGCGACCGCACCGCACCTCATCGAGCGCGGGGGCGGATCGGTGGTCGTGATCAGCAGCTACGCGGGCAAGAAGATGCAGCCGTTCATGATCCCGTACACGACGAGCAAGCACGCCCTGGTCGGCATGACGCGCGCCTTCGCCGCCGAGCTCGGCAAGCACCACGTCCGCGTCAACAGCATCCACCCGGGTGCGGTGAACTCGCCCATGGGCTCGGGCGACATGGTCTCGGCGATCATGCGGACCAACGAGACGAACCCGCCGCTGGCCGGCATGGGGACGCCCTTCCTGCCCCGGTACGCCGCGGAGAGCGACGAGATCTCCGCCGCGGTGGCCTTCCTCGCCTCGGACGACGCCGCCTTCATCACCGCCGAGCACCTCAGCGTCGACGGGGGCGCCCAGTACTTCTGACCGCGGTTCGACGGAGGACGGGTCAGCCGGCCCGCTCGAGGGTCCCGCGCGGCGTGCGGTCCCAGGCGTTGTCGGGACGGGCGACGTCGTCGTCGTCCTCGTTCGACAGCCCGAAGGTCTCGACGTGCGCGCGGCGCGAGGTCAGGAACTCGGTGGAGAACCGGAGCGTCAGGCGGCCGTCGACCCCGGGTCGTCGGACGAGCTCGATGCGCTCGGGCCGGACCCTCGAGTCTTCCTCGGCCAGCAGCACCCGCGGGCGCGCCCGGTCGCTCGACGCCAGGACCTCGTAGCCGACCCCGCCGCTGCGGAGCTGCACGTTGAACCCCTGGTCGAGTCGGGCATCGGGGTCCCGGGGAAACAGGCGGGCGAACTGCACCGAGACCGTGAAGAGGCCACCCTCACGGCGGGGCATCCGGTACCGGACCTGGGTCAGGTCCGCGCGCCGGCGGGCCGCAGGGCCCTGGCCCTCGGCGTCGCCGCGCGGGTCGCCGATCCGGGCGTCCGAGGGGAGCCGCGAACGCGGTGAGTGGGCGCACGGTGCCTACCGATCAGGAGGAGGACGGCTCGGGCCCGAGAGGGCGTGACCGTACCCCGGCGCACCCCCGTGCGGACACCGTCGCGCCGTGTCGTCACTAGGCTCGCCGCATGTTCTTCCTCTTCGGCTTCGGCACCAAGCGTCAGCACGTCGGAGCCGGGTCGGCGCGGACCTGCCCGCGCTGTCACAACCACACGCAGTGGGGCCGGGTGAAGGAGTTCAAGCAGTTCACGCTCTTCTTCATCCCGGTGGCGCGCTGGAACCGCAAGGAGCTCGAGGTCTGCGGCATCTGCGGGGCGGCCGTCCAGCTCTGATGACGCCGGGGCGGGGCCGGACAGGCCTCAGGCCAGGCCCGACAGCCCCACCACGACCCCGAGCAGCGCGCAGACGCCCAGCGTGCGCAGCACCGACCACCCGCGCCAGAACAGCAGCAGCCCGGCGACGACCGCGATCGCGAGCGGCGCCCACTGCAGGGAGGTCAGGACGGGGTACTCGACGTCCACCGGTCCGGCCGTGAGCCGGCCCGTGTCGGCGAAGAGCGTGTGGACGGTGAAGAACACCGCGAGGCTCGCGATGACGCCGACGACGGCGGCGGTGATCCCGGTGAGCGCGGTCGACAGGGTGCGGTTGCCACGCAGCCGCTCGACGTACGGCGCGCCCAGCAGGATGAACAGGAAGCTCGGCACGAACGTCACCCACGTCGTGATCAGCGCCGCGATGACGGCGGCGACCCAGGGGTCGAGCTCGCCGGGGTTGCGGTAGGCGCCCAGGAACGCGACGAACTGCACGACCATGATCAGCGGTCCCGGGGTGGTCTCGGCGAGGGCCAGGCCGCGGACCATCTCGCCGGGGGCGAGCCAGCCGTACACCTCGACCGCCTGCTGCGCGACGTAGGCGAGGACGGCGTACGCGCCGCCGAAGGTCACGATCGCGGCGCCCGAGAAGAACAGGCCCTGGTCGACGAGCACGCTCGAGCGGCCGAGCAGCAGGGCCGCGGCGGCGACCGGGGCCACCCACAGCACGAGGCCGACGACGAGCGTCAGCGTCGTACGACGCCCCGACGGTCGTTCCGTGTGGAGGGCGTCGTCGCTGATGAGCGGCGCGGGTCCGGTGTCGGCGGCGGACGCCTTCGGGGCACGGGTCAGGTCCGGGATGGCCCGGCCCAGGAGCCAACCGGCGAGCGCGGCGACGGCGACGACCAGCGGGAAGGGCGCGGCGAGGAAGGTCAGGGCCACGAACGACACCGCGGCCAGGACGACGAGCGCCGGGTGGCCCAGGCCCTTCCTGCTGACCTTGATCACGGCCTGCACGACGATCGCGATCACCGCGGGCGCGAGCCCGAGGAAGACGGAGGCGACGAGGTCGGTCTCGCCGTACGCGACGTAGACGCCCGACAGCACGAGCAGCGCGACGACGCCGGGGAGCACGAACAGCACCCCGGCGACCAGCGCGCCCCTCACGCCGTTGAGCAGCCACCCGACGTACGTCGCGAGCTGCTGGGCCTCGGGGCCGGGCAGGAGCGTGCAGTACGACAGGGCGAAGAGGAACCGCTGCTGGCCGATCCAGCGCTTCTCGTCGACCAGCGTGCGCTGCATGACGGCGATCTGGCCGGCGGGGCCGCCGAAGGTCTGCAGCGAGATCGCGAACCACGCGCGGGTGGCCTCGCGCAGCGGGATGACGTCCTGGGTCCGGGGACGGTCGGGTGCCTGGCTCATGCGGGGGCGCTCCTGTCGAGGACGTAGCCGCGTCGGAAGTAGTGGGCGAGGCCGTCGAACACCGGCCCGGACAGCGCGAGGACGGTGTGGTCGTCCTGCGTCATCGACAACCCGCGCAGGACGACGTCCAGGCCGGGCACCTCGGGGGCGTCGTACCGGTCGTCCTCGAGGTCGGCCTCGTGGACGATGGCGGCGATGCGCCACAGGACGGGGTCGTCGAGGTCGTGGCGGCGCAGGATCGTCTCGAAGGTGCAGTCGTCGCCGTGGTGGCCGTAGTCGACGCCGCGCATGTCGAACGGGGTCGCGTCGTCGGGGACGTCGGCCGGGTCGTCGACGAAGAGGAAACATGCCTCTTTGTCGACATGTCGCTTGATCAACCAGGCGGACGCCGCACGGTCGATGTGGATGCCGGCTCGCGTGGCCCACCTCATCGGGCGGCCTCCGCGCGCTCGTGGTCCGTCCGCGGCGACGGGGCGATCGCCCGGACGGCGGCCGCCGCGGCGTCCCGCTCGGGCGGGGGGAAGTAGTCGCGGCGCTGGATCGCCCGCAGGGTCCGGCGCAGCCGCCGCACCACGCGGAGGTCCTCGACGACGGGGCCGAGCTCGGCGACCTCCGCCGTCAGCCGGCGGTACTCCTCGGCGCGCGCGTCGGCCATGCCGCGCACGAGGCGCTGCTCGTCGGCGCGGGTGAGCGTCTGCGCCCGGAGCAGCAGCGCGCTGCCGTCGGCCTCGAGGACACGGTCGGCCACCCACTCGAGGTGCTCGCGGGTCCGCGGGTCCTCGGGCAGGGCCACCGCGCCGTCCCCCAGCTGGGCCACCCCCAGCGCGCGGAGCCGGCGCCAGACGGCGATGCGCGGGGTCGAGGGCTCACGGGGCACGCGGTAGAGCAGGCAGACCCAGGGCCAGGACTCCGCGGCGACACCCGATGTAACCACGGTTTCAAGGTAGACAATGGCCGGGCTGCGGTCAACGGCGGGGTCGCGCTAGCGTCGTAGGACCACCACGCTGCAGCCCCCGGCGCGGACCGACGCCACCGACCCGGCCGACCCGGGAGGCTCCGTGACCCGCCCCGACCGCTCGCCGTGGGCTGCGCTGCTGCGCGCGGCCCGGCGTCCGGGCACCCAGACCGACGCGCTGCAGGTCGTCAAGGCCGTCGTGGCCGGGACCCTGGCCTGGGTGCTCACCGCCGAGGTCCTCGGCCTCGCGTCGCCGTACCTCGCGCCGTGGACCGCGCTGCTCGCCGTCCACGCGACCGTCTACCGCTCGGTGCACCGAGGGGCGCAGTCGGTGGCGGCCACGTTCCTCGGGGTGGTGCTGGCCTTCGGGGCGTCGTCCCTGCTCGGGGACGGCGTGCTGACGCTCGCGCTGGCGCTGCTGGTGGGCCTCGTGGTGGCCCGTCTGCCGGGCCTGCGCACCGAGGGCGTCGCCGTCGCGACGACCGCGCTGTTCGTCCTGACCGGTGGCATGGCGGACGACGTCGTCCTGCTGGGCGAGCGGTTGGCGGCGACCGGCGTCGGGGTCGTGGTGGCGCTGGTGGTCAACGTGGTGCTGGTGCCGCCGGTGAGCGACCGCAGCGCCGTCCTCGCCCTCGACCGCGTCAACGCCCACCTGGGGCGGCTGCTGGCCGGGATGGCCGAGGACCTGTGCGGCCCCGAGCTCGGCTCCGAGCTCTCCGAGGGCTGGATGGCGCGCACCCGCGAGATCGACGACGAGCTGGCGGACGCGCGAGGCTGGGTGCGGCAGACCGTGGAGAGCCACTGGTGGAACCCGCGACGGCGGCTCGACCCCGGTCGGCTCAGCGACCCGGACTCGATGGACGAGGTGCTGCGCCCGCTCGAGGTGGGCGTGGCGAGCGTCCGCGGGATGGCCCGGGCGATCCACGAGTCCACCGCGTCGTCGCAGGAGTGGGACGCCGACTTCCGCGACGCCTGGATCGACCTGCTCGGTCGGACCGGACGCCGCGTCGCCGACCCGAGCGCCGAGGTGGGCGAGCTCGCCGCCGACCTGCGCTCCCTCACCCGCGCCATCGGTCGCGACGGTCTCGAGGGCCTGCTGTGGCCGCTCTACGGACGCCTGATCTCCGACCTGGGCGACATCGTCGAGATCGTGGACGACGTCGCCTCGTCGTCGGCGGTGCGCCGCGGGCGGACGTCGTCCGGCTGACCGCGCCGCCGGCGGGTCACACCCGCTTCGACACCGACTGGTGGTGGGGGCGGCCCGGGTCGTCGAGGGCGGGGTCGGGGTCGTGGGCGCGGATCGCCTCCAGCTGCGCGCACACCGCGATGCCGTAGAAGAGCCCCATCGCGGACAGCTGGCTCCACACCAGCAGGGCGATGATCCCGGCCAGCGGCCCGTACGTCGTGTCGAAGGACCCGCTGAGCCGGACGTAGAGGGCCAGGGCGGCCGCCGCGGTCGCCCCCAGGACGACGGCGACCCCCGACCCGAGCGCCAGCCACGACAGGGCCGGCTGCCGCCGCCGCGGGGCGTGGTTGAAGAGGGTGGCGATGGTGACGACGAGCAGCACGAGCCCGAGCGGCCAGCGGGCGACCTCGAACGCCACCCGGGCCCCGTCGGACCAGCCGTACTCCTCCGTCATCGCGTCGGCGAACGCCCCGCCGGCGACCAGGAGCGCGAGGCCCAGGCCGACCGGGGCGGCGAGGACGGCGGTGAACACCGCGGCGCGCCCGTACTTCCACAGCGCCGGGCGGTCCCGGCGGATCCCGTAGATCCGGTTGCTGCCCCGCTCGACCTGCGCCATCGCCGTCATCATGGTGAGCGCGGCCAGGCCCAGGCCCAGCACGAGCGCCACCTCCCCGGACTCCTCCGAGCCCTCCGCCGCCCGCGCCAGCGCGTCGTCGCTGCCGCCGCCCGGCGCCACGGCGTTCACGGTCGTGCCGATGACCCGCGACCAGGCGTCGTCGTCGACGTCCGCGGCGATGCCCGCCACCGCCAGCAGGAACGGGACGACGGCCAGCGCGGTCTGCAGCGCCAGCGCACGGGAGTTGGTGAAGCCGTCGCCGTACCGGAACCGCCGGAACGACTGGACGGCGATCGCCTTGAGCCCGTGCCGGCGGACGAGGTGCCAGGCGTCCTCGGCGTCGAGCTCCTCGCCGTCCATCTCGACCGTGACGGGCACGAGCCGAGCGGTGGTCATGAGGTGAGGTTAGGCCTACGACTGCGAGCTGCTCATGCGCATGGCTCCGACCCGACCCTGCGACGCCATCAGCCACAGAAACACAGATGAGGCAGGGTGGGAAGCATGACCAAGATGTGGGGAATCCACAACGACACCCTGGGAGCCGAACTCGTTGAGGGCGGATTCGTGTCGATCGGCTGGGAAGAAATACCAGACCTAAGAACGATCGGCGCCGATCGTGAACGCATCAAGCGGCTGGTTCGGACCACCTACCCGCAGATCAAGCCGGGCGCCGTGCCCGTGAGGGCCGGAGTTCTTCACCGGTTTGCCTTCGAGATGTCCGAGGGCGATCTGATCGTTGCCCCGTACAAGCCGGACAGCACGCTGAACTTCGGTGTGGTGAGCGGACCCTACGTTTTCGACGAGGTCGCCGGGCGCCACCCGCATCGGCGTCCTGTGCGATGGATGAGGGTCGGTGTCGCCAGGGGGCTTTTCCCCCAATCTGCGCTCTACGAGATTGGTTCAGCCGTCACTCTGTTTCGGGTGCGCAAGCATGAAGACATCTTCCGAGCCTTCTTGAACACATCCTCGGAGGAGTCTTTCGAGCGGACGACGGTGGTCACGCCTCCAGACGTCTCCGATACAGACCTCGAGGAAGAGGCAAAGAGCGAGATCAGCGCCGATCGCATCGACGAACACACTCGAGACTTCATCGTGAAGGTGCTGCTGACCGAGTTGTCGCATGAACAATTCGAGCACTTCACTGCCGGGCTCCTGCGTGCCATGGGCTACCAGGCGAGAGTGACGCCCTACTCCGCTGATGGAGGCGTCGACGTCATCGCGCACAAGGACGCACTGGGCCTGGAACCCCCACTGATCAAGGTCCAGTGCAAACACACGACAGCGACCCAAAGTCGGCCGGATGTCCAGCGCCTGATCGGCACACTGGCGTCGAATGAGGTCGGTCTCTTTGTGACCCTCGGTTCGTTCTCGAAGGATGCCGTCGACCTCGAGAGGGAGAGGCAGAACCTCCGGCTTTTCGGAGGGTCGGATCTCACGCGACTCACGCTGGAGCACTACGCGCGCTTGCCCGCCCGGTGGAGGGATCAGATTCCACTCCGTCCGATGCTTGTCGTTGACCGACCACCGGAGGCTCAGTAGGGCAGGCTCGCCAACAGGGCGGCGTACGTGCCGTCGACGTCGCCCTCCCGGCTGCGGACCACCACGGCGCCGGGCCGCTCGGCGGCGAGCCGGGTGAGCACCGCGTGACGGTCACGGAGCACGTCGTCCCCGCCCTGGGCGGCGACGATCCCGCGGACCTGCTCGTGCCAGGGGTCGGCGGACTCGTCGGCGCCCCGGCCGCGACGGTGGAAGCGCGCGACGGTGGCGTCGGCGGTGTCGAGCAGCACCCGCTCGACGAAGGCGGCGCCGACGTCGGTGGCGGCGGCCTCGAAGCGGGCGAGCTCGGCGGGGACCGCGAGCAGCTGGGGGAGGACGACGTCCCCGCTGTCGCGCAGGTACGCCGAGATCATGGCCAGCGCGGCGGGGCGGACCAGGCCGCCGGCGGTGAGGAAGTCGTCCTGCCACCCGCCGATCAGGGTCCGCAGCACGTCGATGTCACAGCACAACGTGCCGGGGTGGTCGGCGGCGTAGCGCCGCGCCAGGGTCGACTTCCCGATGCCGGGCGGGCCGTTGAGCAGCAGCAGCCGGGCCATGGCGCCGAGGCTAGCCAGCCTCAGTCCTGCGCGACCACGACGAGGACCTTGCCGCTCAGGGTGCCGGCCTCGGCGCGGGCGTGGACGTCGGGCAGGTCCTCCAGGGCGACCCGCTCGGTGACGAAGAGGCGGAGCTCGTCGCGGTCGACGCGCGCGGTCAGCTCCGCGAGCTGGGCCGCGTCGCTCTCGACGTACATGTCGACCCCTCGGACGCCACGGGGCTCGTCACTGGGAGCAGGCATCCAGACGGTCGTGCCCACCACCACCCCGTCGTCGGCGACGAGAGCGACCAGCGACGCGTAGGTGGCCGGGTCGACCGGTGCCAGGTTGAGCAGGACGTCGACGGGGTTGCCCACCGCCGTGAGGAGGTCGGTGGTCGTGTGGTCGACGACCTCGTCGGCTCCGAGCGCGCGGACCCGGTCGCGGCCCGTCGGGCCCGCCGTGGCGACCACGTGGGCGCCGGCCGCACGGGCCAGCTGCACGGCGTACGCGCCGACGGCCCCGCCCGCGCCGTTGACCAGCACGCGTTGCCCGCGTCGCAGGTCCGCGTGGACGAAGAGCGCCTGGTACGCCGTGAGGCCGACGGTCGGCAGGACCGCGGCCTCAGCCAGGGGGACGGAGGTCGGAGCGGGCGCGAGCGACGCCGCCTCGACGAGGACGTGGTCGGCCGCGGCACCGTCGGTGGCGAAGGGCAGGAACGCGACGACCGCGTCACCGACGGCGGGGCCCTCGACCCCGGGGCCGAGAGCGTCGACGACGCCGGCCACGTCGACGCCGGGCGTGTGGGGCAGCGCCATGGGCATCGGCCCCTGCATCCGCCCGGCACGGATGTTGTTCTCGACCCCGTTGAACGACGTGCCGGCGACGCGGACCCGCACCTGACCCCGGCTCGGGTTCGGCACGTCGACGTCCTCGTGGCGCAGGACCTCGGGCCCGCCGTACTGGTGGAAGCGGATGGCTCTCATGGTGTCTCCTCCGTTGATGCTTCGAATTCGAAACAACTATGGGAACGGTAGCGGTGCTTCGAATTCAAAGCAAGCCGTAGGATCACGCCATGGCGGACCACTCCGAGGAACCTCTCGATCCCGAGCAGCTCGCGGCGTACTTCGCCGTGATGGAGGTGGCCGGCCTGCTGCGTCACGGTGTGGAGGAGCAGCTGCGCGACGAGGGCGACCTCAGCTTCGTGCAGTTTCAGCTGCTGGCCGTCCTCGGTCTGGACTCGCCCGCCGGCAGCCGGAGCATGACCGAGCTCGCGGACCGCATCGTGTTCAGCCGGAGCGGACTCACCTACCAGGCCGGGCTGCTCGAGAAGGCCGGCCTCGTCTCGCGGGCACCGGCGGCCCACGACGAGCGCGGGGTGACCGTGAGCATCACCGCGGAGGGGCGGGAGCGGCTCGAGCGGGTGCTGCCCGGTCACGTGGACGTGGTGCGGAGCCTGTTCCTCAGTGCGCTGCCCGCGCAGGGCTCCGCCGCGCTCACCGAGCTGCTGGCGCCCGTGCGCGACCACATGCGCTCCCAGCCACCTCGTTCGCGGACCCCGCGTCGGCGCCGGGGGTCGTCACGACCCTGACGGAGAGGGTTGGATGGAGCGATGCCGCACGACGGAGCCATCGACTGGGTGGAGTGGCACCGCGGGTACGACGACCCGCGGGGTCACCTCGCGCAGCGGCTCGCGGTCGTGCGCCAGCTGGTCGGCAAGGCGGTCGACCTCGCGACGGCGCGGCCGCCGTACGTGACGAGCCTCTGCGCCGGGGACGGCCGCGACGTGCTGCCCGTGGCGGCGGTGAGCGCGCGGCTCCCGCGGGTGAGCCTGGTCGAGCAGGACCCCCGGCTGGCCGAGGAAGCACGGCGCCAGGCCACCCGCCTCGGGCTGGCGGAGTCCGCGCGGGTCGTCGAGGGCGACGCCGGTGACCTGGCGACGTACACGGGGGTCGCGCGTGCGGACGTCGTCCTCCTCTGCGGTGTCCTCGGGCACCTGAGCGACGACGACGTCGACCGGCTCGCCGTCTCCCTGCCGCAGCTCGCGGCCGCGGGTGCCCGCGTGGTCTGGACGCGCGGGCCGTGGACGACGTCCGACGCGGGGCCGCTGGTCGAGTCCGACGACGAGGAGCACCCCGCCGAGGGGATCCGCCGCTCGTTCGCCGCGCACGGGCTCGTCGAGGAGGACCTGGTCACCCCCGAGGGGACCGACTTCTGCGTCGGCGTCCACCGCCTGACCCGGGAACCGGTCCCGCGACCGCCGGTGGGGACGCTCTTCCGGTTCGGGTCGGCGAGCGGCTGACCCGGCCGGCGCAGGTCAGAGGACCTTGCCGGGGTTGAGGATCCCGCGCGGGTCGAGCGCGGCCTTGACCGCCCGTTGCATCGCGACCACCTCGGGGCTCAGCTCGGCGTGCAACCCGTCGCGCTTCAGCAGGCCCACGCCGTGCTCGCCGGTGACGGTCCCGCCGAGGTCCAGGGCGTCGGCGATGATCTCCTCGAACGCCGCCTGGGCGCGCACGCGGGCGGCGTCGTCACCGGGTGGCGTGATGATCAGCGGGTGCAGGTTGCCGTCGCCGGCGTGGGCGATGTTGGCGATGAGGACGTCGTGGGTGGCCGCCGACTTCTCGATCCGCGCGAGCATCTCCGGGACGGCGGCCTTGGGCACGCAGACGTCCTCGGTCAGCAGCGGGCCGAGCCGTTCCAGGGCGGGGTAGGCCATGCGGCGGGCCATGAACAGGGCCTCCGCCTCGTCCTCGTCGGTCGAGGCGGCCGCGAACGTCGCACCGCCCTGCTCGAAGCAGCGGACCATCGCCTCCGCCTCGGCGTCACCGGCCGCGCCCGGCGCGTCGGTGCGGCCCAGCAGGACGACGTCCGCGTCGGCCGACAGGCCCATGTTCTTCCAGTCGTCGACGGCCTTCAGGCAGTGACGGTCGACGAGCTCCAGCGCCGACGGCAGGACGCCGCTCGCGCCGACCGCCTCGACGGCGCGGCCGGCGTCGACGACGGAGTCGAAGTAGCCGACGACGGTCCGCTCCGGTGCCCGGGCGGCGCGCAGCCGGACGGTGACCTCCGTGATGACGCCGAGGGTGCCCTCGGAGCCGACCATGAGCCCGACGAGGTCGTAACCGACCACGCCCTTCGCCGTCCGGCGACCCACGCGGACCAGCTCGCCGAGCCCGTTGACCAGCTCGAGCTCCAGCACGTAGTCGCGGGTGACGCCGTACTTCACGCAGCACAGGCCGCCCGCGTTCGTCCCGACGTTGCCGCCGATGGTCGACCAGGGGGCGCTGGCGGGGTCCGGCGGGTACCAGAGCCCCTGCTCCGCGCAGGCCTCACGCAGGTGGTCGTTGACGACACCGGGCTGGACGACGGCGAGCCGCTCGAGCGCGTTGATCTCCCGGATCTCCGTCATCCGCTCGGTCGACAGGACGACGCAGCCGTCGACGGCGTTCGCGGCCCCCGACAGCCCCGTGCCCGCGCCGCGGGTCACCACGGGGACGCCGTGGGCGAGGCACGCCCGGACGGTGGCCTGCACGTCCTCGGTCGTCCGCGCGCGCACCAGCGCGACCGGCCGGCCGTGCGGCGCCCACTCGGCCTCGTCATGCGCGTACGCCGCGAGCACGTCGTCGTCCGTCGCCAGCACCTGCGCCGGGAGGGCGTCGGTGAGCGTCGCGAGAACGGGGTGGGTCGTGAGGGTCATGGGTCGATCCTCACCCCGCGGTCAACCGTGCCCCTGTGCGCACTCTCGTCGGTCGAGCTGGCCGAGACCCCTGACCGGGTTTCGGGGCTCAACCACCGCGGCGGTCGAGGTGTGAGACCGCCCGCGGCCGAGCCTCGAGACCCGTTGCGCGCAGAGACGGTCCGCACCACCGGCGGTCGGTCCGCACCACCGGTGGTCGAGCTTGTCGAGACCCTCACCGGGTTTCGAGGCTCCTCGCCAGGGCTCGTCACACCTCAACCACCGCGGTGGTCGGTCTGCGCCACCGCCGGTCGAGCTCGTCGAGACCCTCACCGGGTTCGAGGCTCAACCACCGCGGCGGTCGAGGTGTGAGGCCGCCTGCGGCCGAGCCTCGAGACCCGGTGCGCGCAGACGGCCCGCACCACCGGCGGTCGAGCTTGTCGAGACCCCTCACCGGGTTTCGAGGCTCCTCGCCAGGGCTCGTCACACCTCAACCACCGCGGTGGTCGGTCTGCGCCACCGCCGGTCGAGCTCGTCGAGACCCTCACCGGGTTTCGAGGCTCCTCGCCAGGGCTCGTCGCACCTCAACCAGCGCGGTGGTCGAGGTGTGAGGCCGCCCGCGGCCGAGCCTCGAGACCCCGGTGCGCGCAGTAACGGCCCGCACCACCGGCGGTCGAGCTTGTCGAGACCCCTCACCGGGTTTCGAGGCTCCTCGCCAGGGCTCGTCACACCTCAACCACCCGCGGTGACTGCGTGTGGACGACGGCCCGCCACTGTCGGTGGTCGAGCGTATGTTCGAACCATGGTCAGGGACGACGATCAGCAGGCGGGTCGGTGGGGCGTCGGCGCGCACCCGCTGCTGACCGCTGCCTCGTCGCTGACCACCGGCCTGGCCGCGGCCCACGGGGCGATCGACGCCGGCTCGGACCCGTCCTGGCTCGCGGCCGAGGACCAGGGCCAGCTGCTGAGGACGCTGGGGCGGGCGCAGGCCAGCCTGGACGCACTGCTGATGCGGGTCCTGACCGCCTGCTCCGGACCCGACTCGATCGCCGAAGGCACCGCCGCACGATCCGCCGCGGACTGGCTCGCCGGCGAGCAGCACACCCGCGCCAACCGGCTCCACGCCGCCACCACGCTGGGGAAGGCGTTGGACCGCTGGCCCCGCCTCGCCGCAGCGCTCGCTGCGGGCGAGATCACCACCGAGCACGCCCGCGCCGCCGTCGAGGCCCTCGACCGGCTACCGCGGACCGGCGACGACGCCCTCGACCCGGACCTCCTCGTCCAGGCGGAGACCGTGATGCTCGGCCACTGCGGTGAGTTCACCCCGCCCCAGATCCGCACCCTCGGCGCGCGGCTGCTCGAGGCCGTCGCGCCTGAGGTCGCCGAGCGCCTGGAGGCCCAACGCCTGGCCGACGAGGAACGACAGGCTCGCCGCGAGACCTCCTTCTCGATGTCCCGCACCGGGCGCGGCACCCGACGGTTCCGCGGGGAGATCCCCGAGCTGCACGCCTCCATCCTCGACAACGCCCTACGCGCGATCACCAACCCGCGGCGCACCCACCTCGACGGAGGCATCCCCTTCGAGGATGACGGTCCCCTGGACGGTGACACCGTCACCGACGGTCAGCGGCTGACCGACTCCCAACGCCTCGGCCAAGCGTTCTGCACCCTCATCGAGAACCTCCCCACCGACCGGCTCCCCACCCACGGCGGATCCCCGGTCACCGTCGTGGTCACCATCACCGAGGAGACCCTCCGCCAAGAAGCCACCGAGCACGGCTACACCGGCTACACCGGCTACACCGGTTACGGCACCACGACCGGCGGCGCCCCCGTCTCCGTGGGCGAGGCCATCCGGCTGGGCTGCCAGCACGGCGTGCGCGGCTGGGTCGTCTCCGGCGACGGCGAGACCCTCCACCTCGGCCGCACCCGCCGCCTGCACACCGGCCCCCAACGCCTCGCCCTCGAGCTGCAACACCCCACCTGCCAAGCCCGCGGCTGCGACGTCCCCGCCCCCTGGTGCGAGACCCACCACCGCCACGCCTGGGCCGAAGGCGGCCACACCACCGTCGACGACGGCGCCCTGCTCTGCCCCCACCACCACCACCACCGCACCCACGACCCGAAGTACGAGACCCGCTGGCACCCCGACGACACCGTCACCTTCCACCGCAGGTGCTGAGCCTCAGCCGGGCTTGCGCCAGACCGACACGTGGGAGCCGCTGTCACCCGTGAACGGGGTGCCGGCCCAGTCGGCGTGCCTCGACTCGGGCACGAGTCCGGCGAGGCGTGCCATGAGGTCGGTCTCGGCGGGCCAGACGTAGCGGAAGTGATGGACGCCGTACCGGTACGACCCGTCGTCGGCCCGGGTGAAGTGGTGCGAGGTCCCCTCCTGGGTGGCCTGGTCGTAGACGTCGAAACCGGTGTGGGCCTCGCTCACGTCGAACGGGACGGCGGCCTGCCCGGGTGGGAAGCGGCGCAGGTGGGGGACGAACTGCTCGATGACGAACCGCCCACCCGGGGCGAGGTGGCGGGCGGCGTTGGCGAAGCAGGCGACCTGCTCGTCCTGCGTCCGGAGGTTCCCGAGCGTGTTGAAGACGAGGTAGACGAGCGTGAAGGAGCCGGGCGCCGCGACCGAGGACGGGGCGGTCGCCGTCGCCATGTCGCCGACGGTCACGGGCAGCCCCGGGCGCTTGCGGTGGAGCACCTCGACCATCGGTGCCGACAGCTCGATGCCGGCGACCGCGAGCCCGCGGTCGGCGAGCGGGACCGCGACGCGGCCCGTGCCGACCGCCAGCTCGAGCACCGGGCCGCCGTCGGCGAGGTGTTCCAGGACGTGGAGGGTCGGGTCGAGGACGGCGGGGTCGAACATCTCCGCCTCGTCGGCGTCGTACGCCTCGGCGGTCTCACGGGTCCACAGGTCGCTGCTCGTCATCACCACCGACGCTAGGCAGGACGACGGCGCGGCGCGACCGGGTTTCAGGCCCCGGTGACGGCCCGCTTCGGCCAGGGGACGAAGAAGGCGACCCGCTTCTGGTACTCCCGGAACGCCGGCCGCTCCTGCATGCGCCGCTCGGTGCGCTTGGCGCCGGTCGCGTAGACGAGGAAGTACGACATCGCGACGGGGGCCGGGAACGTCCAGGCCGTCGGGGCGGAGGCGGCGCCGGCGAGGTAGACGCCGTCCCAGACGACGGAGTCGCCGAAGTAGTTCGGGTGGCGCGACCAGCCCCACAGCCCGGTGTCGAGGATGTCCGGGACGTCGGCGTCCCCGCGGTCCTTCGCTGCCTTCTTCTCGGCCATGAAGGCGTCCTTCTGCCGGTCGGCGACGGCCTCGACGACGGTCCCCGCGACCATCGCGGCCATCCCGAGCGGGAAGAGCAGGCGACGCCGTCCGGACGGCAGCTCGCTCGCGGCGGCCATCTGGATCGGCAGGGAGACCAGCAGCTGCGCCGCGCCCTGCGTGAGGAACACCTTGGCGAGGACCTGCGCGGTCGAGGCGTCGCCGAGGAACTCGGTGTACCGCTCGTCCTCGGTGTCCTTGCTGCGGAGCCGGCCCAGCATCAGGGTCCCGAGGCGCGCGCCCCAGACGGACGTCGCCGCCGCGAGCGCCCACCGGCGTCGCGCGTCGCCCTCGCCGGCGACGGCGCTGGTCACGGCCACCGCGGCGAGACCGGGGCCCCAGATGCCGTCGACGTAGTCGCGTCGCTGCTTCGGGATCGCGACGGCGGCGGTCGCACCCTGGATGGCGGCGACGACGAGCGCGGAGCGCCCCATCACCCGGCGGAGGTTCCGCGTGTCGATGTTCATGCCGACGATCGTGACAGGGCGGCGGAAGCGTCAGGCCCCGCGGGCGAGAGCCGCGGCCACCTGGTCGGCGAGCAGTGCCTCGAGCGGCACACCGGCCGAGGCCGCCATCATGACGACGACGCTGCTGGGGGCGAAGGAGCAGTAGAGGCTCGCCTCCAGGAAGTACGGCGTCCCGTGCGGGTCGATCCGGACGTCGACGAGGCTGTGGTCCCGGCACCCCAGCGCCACGTGGGCCCGCCGCGCGAGCTCGTGGACGGCGGGGACGGCCGGGTCGTCGAGCGGCACGATCCAGGCGTGGTCGGCGTCCTTCGCCATCAGCCTCAGGTCCCCACCGCCCTCGGTGCCGTCGTCGTCGCTGCGGGTGATCTTGTCGGCGGCGTCGCGGACCGGCTTGGTGTCGGGGTCGACGGCGTACTCCTCGAGGGGCAGGCACACGAGCTCCACCCCGTCGTCGGTGCGGCGCTCGACGATGCCGCACCGGACCTCGCGGCCGAGCTCGACGTACGTCTCGACGAGCACCTGCTGCGTGGGTCCCGCGTGCTCGAACGCGGTGGCGAGGGCGGCGTCGTACTCGCCCGGCTCCCGCACCAGGGTCACGCCGTGGGAGTTGTCGGCGTCCACCGGCTTGACGACGACGGGCGGCGCGAGCGTCGGGACGTCGCCGGGGCGCAGCACCTCGCCGTCGGGGACGGCGACCCCGGCCGCCGCCACGATCGCCCGCGCACGCTGCTTGTGCGCACCGATCGCCATGACGTCACCGGTGTTGCCGACCGTCGGGACGCGGAGGACGTCGGTGAGCAGCGAGCGGTAGGCCGTCATGCCGGACCGGCAGAACATCTGCGGCAGCGCGACGTCCACCTCGAGCGAG
Source organism: Nocardioides sp. CFH 31398 (assembly GCF_022436705.1). Lineage (GTDB taxonomy): Bacteria > Actinomycetota > Actinomycetes > Propionibacteriales > Nocardioidaceae > Nocardioides. Next base: position 429,383 of record NZ_JAKUHT010000003.1, read on the forward strand.
GCGAGGACGGCGAGGCCCTTCGCCCGTGACACCACCGGCGCCGCGGCGACGGCCTCCCGCGACAGGTCGGCCGGGAAGCGCCACCCGCCGCCGGGCTCGACCCAGGCGACCACGTGCTCGTACGGGCCGTCGGCCGCGGCGGCCAGCGCGCCGGCGGCGTACAGGCGCGAGAGGTCGGCGAGGAACGCCGTTTCCGCCGAACCGGCGAGGTGCAGCACCCGGGTGCGCGCCGATTCGGCAGGAACGGCGGCGCCCCGTCCCGCCGGCTCAGTCGCCACCGATCTCGACCAGCTTCCCGATGTTGAAGTCGATGCGGATCCAGTCGCGTCCGGTCACGAGCGCGCGCAGGAGCAGCGAGGGGACCTGCAGGTGGTGCACGAGCAGGAAGGGCAGCGGGTCGTGGACGTCGAGGATCGCGTCGCGTCCGTGGCGCACCGTCGCCCACCGCTCGGGCAGCGACGTCGGGTCGCTCAGCAGGCGCCACAGCTCGTGGTAGGCCCAGTACGTCGGGGTGTAGTCCGGCAGCGGCACGACCCGGTCGCCGCCCGGCGTGCTGCCGATCGGCTCGTCGGTGAGGTACGCCGCCGCGAGGCCGGGGTGGCGGTGGAACATCGTGATCGCCGAGTGCGTCCGCGGGTTGCACTCGATCGCGGCGATGGTGCCGTCGGCGCGCTCGAGGAAGTCGAACGACACCTGGCCGGTGAGCTTGCGCTCCTCGACGAGGCGGGTCACCCACGCCTCGATCTCCGGGTGGTCGACCATCGTGTAGTTGACCTGGAACGCCGACGACGCGCAGCACGCCCACACCCGCAGCCGCCCGTCGCGGGCGGTGCCGTGGGTGCAGTACTCGACGCCGTCCACGAGCTCCTGGAGCAGCCACGGGTTGTCGGCCGAGATCGGCTTGGACGCCGCGAACGCCGCGGTCTCCTCGGGGGTGGCCAGCGGCAGCGGGGTGAGGTCGAGACGGTTCACCGGGTCGTAGGCGATCGACTTCAGCACCCAACGGACGCCGGGGTGGGCGGCGAAGTCGAAGTCCGCCACCTCGGCCGGGTCGGTGACCCGGTGGGTCAGCGGCACCGGCAGGTCCAGCGCGGTGGCGAGCGCCGCGAACGACGCCTTGTCGTCGAGCTCCTCGAGGTCGTCCGGGTCGAGGTGCACGACCTCGACCCCGAGCGCCTCCAGCCGGGGCTTCGCCAGGGCGTCGTGACGGCTGGACGCCGGGCTGCACACCGGCACGTAGACGTCGACGCCCTCGCGCGCCACCACCTCGACCAGCGCGTCGGCGTACGCCGGGTCGCCGGACGGCGGGACGACGTGGAACGCGTCGACGGCGCGGGAGAACCGGTGCCCGGAGAACCGGTAGCGGCCGGCCTCGACGAGGACGACGCGGTGGCCCGCGGCGTGGAACGACCGCGCCAGCTGCAGCGCCTTCGTCATCTTGCCGCCGGACAGCATCACCGTCCGCCGCCCGCCCGCGGGCTCCGGCGGGGCGGGGGCGCCGAGCGCCGCCCCGACGACGGCGGCGCCGGCGGTCACCGCCGCGTTCGCCGGCAGCGCCGCGCCCAGCAGGGCGAGCGCTCCCAGCGTCCTCAGGCGCGGCGGCAGGCCGGGGCGGAACGGGGTCACTCCGACAGTGTCCCCGTCAGCGGTGCGGCGTACCCGGTGGCCATGCCGCGGTGCATCACGCGGTCGCCGACGACGCCGGAGTGGTCGGCGGCGTGCAGGACGGTGCCGTTGTCCCACATCACCACGTCGCCGCTCGCCCAGGTGTGGCGCAGGCAGTTCTCCGGCGCGGTCGAGTGGGCGGTCAGCGCGGCAACCGTCTCGGCGGTCTCGTCGGCGTCCATGCCCTCGATCTCGGCGCAGCGCGCGGGCGTCGTCAGGTAGAGCGTGTCGCGCCCGGAGACGGGGTGGGGCCGCACGAGGGGGTGCCACGCCTCCTTCTCCTGGCTCTCGCCCGGGTCGACGCCGGTGACGACGTGGCGCATCCGGCGTCCCTCGATCCGGGCGCGGAGGTCGGCGGGCAGGGTGTCGAGGGCGCGGTACTGGTTCGTGAAGACCGTCTGCCCGCCCTGCTCCGGGATCGTCACCGCCCGCAGCGAGGTGTACGCCGGCGGCGACGAGACGTAGCTGGTGTCGACGTGGAACGTCGACCGCGGCGGCGTCGTCCGGCCCACGTTGGAGATGACGTTGAGGTCGTCGAAGCCCGGCACCGGCGTCTCCCCGACGGTGAAGACGGGGTCGCCGAAGCAGCGCAGGTACGCCGCGAACGCAGTGTCGTCGATGTCCTGGCCGGGCAGGTGGACGACGCCGTGGTCGGCGAGCAGCCCGACGATCGCCTCGACGGTCGCCTCGTCGGGCGGGGTGTCGAGCGACAGCCCCGTCACGCGGGCCCCGAGGGGCTCCAGCACCTGGACGTCCATCAGTCCTCCTCGGTCGGGCGTGCGGGGGCCGTGGGCCCGGTGGCCCACTGCACGAGCGTGACGCCGTCGCGCAGGGGCAGCAGCACCTGCTCGACGCGGTCGTCGTCGGCGAGCAGCCGGTTCACGTCGGCGATGGCGCGGCCGTTGTCGCTGAGCACGCCGGCGCCGTACGGCTCGCCCTGCAGCAGCGTGTTGTCGAGCGCGAGCAGCCCGTCGGGCGCCAGCAGCGGCGTGTCGAGGACGGCGCGCACGTAGTCGGCGTACCCCGTCTTGTCCGCGTCGACGAACACCAGGTCGAAGACCGCGCCCTCCGCGGCGAGCGCGGCGAGGGTGTCGGACGCCGGCCCGACGCGGACGTCGATCCGCGACCCGGCCCCCTCGGGCCCGGTCGCGTCGAAGCACTCCTGCGCGAACGTCGCGACGCCGGGGTCGAGCTCGCAGGCGACCACGGAGCCCGGGCCCGAGCCGTCGGGCAGCGCCTCGGCCATGGCGAGCGCGGAGTAGCCGGTGAACATCCCGACCTCGAGCACCCGTCGCGCACCGGTGGCCCGCACCAGGGTGCGGAGGAACCGGCCCTCGACGTGCCCGGATAGCATCTCGGCCTCGAGGGGCGAGTCCTCGCTCCAGTGCGCCTCGCGGGTGCGGGCCGCCAGCGCCGACAGCGCGGACGACTCCGGCGACGTGGACGCCGCGACGTACGGCTCGAGCCCGGCCGCGAGCTCGTGGGCGCGGGTCAGGTCGACCAGCAGCGAGGCGGTGTCCTCCCCGGCCTCGGCCCGCGCCACGAGGTCGCCGAGGCGCTCGGCGAGGATCCCGGCCGGGGTGACCGGCCGGAGGCCCGACTCGGGTCCGGTGTCGGGGCCGAGGGTGCCGGGGAGAGCCGTCACGCCGACAGGCCCTCGTCGACGAACGCCTGCACCCCGGCGCCGCCGCGCGGCAGCTCGGCGACGAGGGTGCGGTGCTTGTCGAGCGCGCTGACGAGCTCGTCCGCGGAGACGTCGTCGAGGAAGACGCACTCGCCGACCGGCGCCGGGACCGCTGCGCGCAGGCGGCCGTCGCGGGTCTGCAGGATGGCGGCGGTCGAGCGCTCGAGCAGCTCGGGGGTGAGGTGCTCGGAGTCGAGCGACAGCCCGATGCGGCTCATCAGCGACAGCACGCGGTCACGCTCCTCGGCGGTGACGTGCCCGCGTTGCTCGGCGAGCGTCGTCGACAGCGCCATGTCGATGCAGATGGCGTGGCCGTGGAAGAACGGCACGTCCGGCGCCAGCTCGAGGGTGGGGCTCCAGGTGTGGCCGAAGGCGATGACCCGGTCGAGGTCGAGCTCGTGGAGGTTGGGCACCTCCAGCTCGAGCATGCGCTGGATGGCGCGGTAGGTGATCTCGTGCGCCACCTCCCGCAGCTCGGAGCTCGCGGCGTGCCAGCGCCCGTCGACCTCGCCGTCGACGTGGCCGAAGTGCGTGGCCAGCAGCGCCTCGCCGTGGGCGTCCATGAGGTCGAAGGTCCGCTTGTCGCCGACGGTGCTGATCTTGATGATCTCGGCCATGCCGTTGCGCACCTGGTCCACCGGCAGGGTGGCGAGGAAGCCGAAGTCGAGCAGCACCGTCGAGGACGCGTGGTAGGCGCCGAGACGGTTCTTGTACTTGCGGTGGTTGACCCCGACCTTGATCGACACGCTCGCGTCGATCAGGCCGATGAGCGTCGTCGGGATCCGCACGTACGGCGTCGAGCGGCGGAAGGCCGCGCACGCGAAGCCGGCGACGTCCGTGCCGAGCCCGCCACCGACGACCAGCGGCTGCTCCTTGCGGACCAGCCCGAAGTCGGCGAACGCGTCGACGATCCCCTCGACCGTGGTCCACGCCTTCGTGGTCTCGTCGACGACGAGGCGGTAGGTCACCAGCTCGATGTCGTGCGCGGCGAAGTAGGCGCGGGCGCGCTCGCCGTACAGGTCGTCGACGACGTCGTCGATCACCATGAGGCAGCGACCCCACGGCCGGTAGATGTCGGCGAGGTGGGTGTCTGCGGGGTCGAAGACGCCGTCCACGTACGTCAGCGTGTAGTCGATCTTCTCGTAGGCCTCGACGTGGAAGGTCGTGGCGTCGGAGGTCAGGCGGGACTCGACGATGGACATGCGGGTGCTCCTGGGTCTGTCGGGCGGGGGCGGGGGCGCGCTCAGGCCTCGAGCAGGCCGGTCACGTCGGCCGGGTCGAGACGGTCGACGGTGCGGTCGGCCGCGGAGAAGTCGTGGGCGACGGTGTTGGCGTTCGGGAAGGCGATGCAGGCGACCCCGGCGGCCTTGGCCGCCTGGACGCCACCGACGTTGTCCTCGATGGCCACGCACGCGCCGGCCTCCTCGCCGAGCTCGGCGAGGGCCTTGGCGTAGACGGCCGGGTCGGGCTTGGTGGTCTCGACCGAGGTGGTGTCGAGGACGAGGTCGAAGTCGTCGCGCGTCAGCGCCGGGGACAGCGCGGTCAGCAGCGCCTCGACGTTCTCCGGCGACGTCGTGGTGACCAGGGCGACGCGCATGCCGAGCGACTTCGCGGCCTGCACGGTCTCGACGACGCCGGGGCGGGCCTCGGCGCCGTCCTTGGCCAGCGAGGAGCGGAACGCCTCGGACTTCGCCGCGTGGATCGCGTCGGCGTCGACCTGCTCGCCGCGCTGCTCGGCGTACGCGCGGACGCGGTCGGCTCCGCCGTTGCCGGTGAGCATCTCGCGGTAGTCCTCGCGGTCCCAGGACCAGTCGAGGCCGGCGTCGGCGAACGCCTTGTTGAACGCCCAGCGCTGGAGCTCCGAGGTGTCGGCGACGGAGGAGATGGAGCCGAACAGGATCGAGGTCATGGGTTCCCCTTCGGGGGTCGTGGGCCCGGGTGGTTCCCGGACTGGTCGGTGCAGCGGAGAGGGCGGTGCCGGGCGGGTACCCCCGAGCCCCCCTCCTAGTCACCCCGCGCCCGGTCGGGGGCCCAGGGTTCACCTCTCGTTCAGCGGGTACGGCGGGTTGGACGGGGCCCGACCGGGCCGCGACCGGGAGGAGCGACATGCGGGTGGCCGTGACCGGCGCGACCGGGAACCTGGGGACGGCGGTGCTGCGCCGTCTCCTCGACCCGGGGACCGGCCGCGCCCCGGCGGGGGAGTCGACGACCGTGACCGGCGTCGTGCGCCGCCCGCCCGACCCGACGACGGCGCCCGAGCCGCTCGGACGCGTCGACTGGGTCGCCGTCGACCTGGCCTCGGACGACGCCGAGCGCGTCCTCGCGGAGGCCTTCGAGGGCCACGACGCGGTCGTGCACCTCGCCTGGGGCTTCCAGCCCGGCCGGGACGACGCACGCCTGCGGGCCACGGCCGTCGACGGCACCCTCAACGTCGCGCGCGCCGCCGTCCGGGCCGGCGTGCCGCACCTCGTGCACATGTCGTCCGTCGGCGCCTACGCGCCGCGGGTCTCGCTCGACCCGGTGGACGAGTCGTACCCGACCACCGGCGTGCCCGGCTCGGCCTACTCGCGGGACAAGTCGGACGTCGAGCGCATCCTCGACGGACTCGAGGCCGAGCACCCCGGGCTCGCGGTCGCGCGCCTGCGACCGGGGCTGGTCGGGCAGGCCGAGGCGGGCAGCGCGCTGCTGCGCTACGCGCTCCCGGCGCTGGTGCCGAGGGTTGCCGTCCGGGCGGTCCCGGTGCTGCCGATGGACCGCGGCACCGTCGTCCCGGTCGTGCACGCCCACGACGTCGCGGACGCCGTCCGGCGGGTGCTGGAGCAGCGGGCCACCGGCCCCTTCAACCTCGCCGCCGAGCCGCCCGTGACCGCGGAGGACATCGCGACCGCGCTGGGAGCACGGCTGGTGCACGTCCCCGCGGCCGTCGTGCGGCGCGCGGCGGCGCTGGCCTGGCACGCCCGGGTGAGCCGCCTCGACCCGGGCTGGCTGGACCTGGCGCACACGGTGCCGCTGGTGGACACCACCCGGGCCCGCACCGAGCTGGGCTGGGGCCCGGGCATCTCCGCGACCGACGCCCTCGCCGACGCAGTGGCGGGCATGGCGGAGGGGCCCGACGGCGGGACGCCGGTCCTGCGGCCCCGCACCGTCGCCGGGGAGGCGCGCCGCCTGCTGACGGGCCTGTCGACGAGCCGGCGGCCGACGCCGTGAGGCCCTGATGGCCCTGGTCGACCAGCAAGCCGGCCTCGTCGTCACGGCCGCGCCCGGGACGGCGAGCACCGCGCTGCGCGAGGCGTTCCTCACCCGCCCGGGCGTGACCGAGGTGCCGGCGCCCGGAGCGGTGCGGACCGCCGGCGTCGACGCCAAGCACGGGACCGTCACCGAGCTCGTCGCCGCCGGGCTGCTGCCCGGCGACCACGGCCTGCGGGTGGTGACCACGACGCGCAACCCCTTCGACTTCTACGTCGCCGAGCACGAGCGGACGCGGACGCGGTGGGTCGAGGAGCTGCGCGACCCCGACTCGTGGGTGCACGTCACCCCGGGGATGGTCGACCGCATCGTCGACGCCGTGACCCACGACTTCGACGCCTGGCTCACGCTCGTGATCCCCGACCCCGCGGTGCCGCGGCGGATCAACCCCGGTCACGTGGACGAGGCGGACGTCGTCCTGCGGATGGAGCACCTCGAGACCGACCTGCGCGACGGTCTCGGCCTCGACCTGGCCGTGCCGCCCACCAACGTCACCGACCGCGACCGCGCCTGGTGGACGTCGTACTCGCCCGAGAGCCGGCGCCTCGTCGAGCGGGCCCACGCCGCCGACCTGGAGCGCTTCGGCTACCGCTTCTGACGCCCCCGGGCGGGACTCCCCGAGGTGGTCGAGCAGTGACTGAGCGCCAGCGAAGGAACGCCGAGGTGGTCGAGCAGTGACTGAGCGCCAGCGAAGGAGCGCGTCGAGACCGCCGGTCGCGGCGCGGCGGTCTCGACGCGGTCACTCGCCAGGGCTCGCTCCCTGCTCGACCACCTCGACGCCGCGGTCACTCGCCAGGGCTCGCTCCCTGCTCGACCACCTCGACGCCGCGGTCACTCGCCAGGGCTCGCTCCCTGCTCGACCACCTCGCCGACACCTGAGACCGGCGGGGTGGGGTACGGGCGGGCATGCATCGAGACTTCGACTACGTGATCGTCGGCGGCGGGATGGTCGCCGACTCCGCGGCCCGCGGCATCCGCGAGCGCGACGAGACCGGTTCCATCGCGATCCTGGGCGAGGAGCCCACCGCGCCGTTCCCCCGCCCCGCGCTGTCGAAGAAGCTCTGGACCGACCCGGACTTCACGGTGGAGAACACGGCGCTCGGGACCGGTGAGGACACCGGCGCGACCGTCGTCCTCGACACCCGGGTCACCGCGGTCGACACCGACGCCAAGCAGGTGACGGCCGGGGACGACACGATCGGATACGGTCGGCTGCTGCTCGCCACCGGTGGGCGGCCCACCCGGATCGACGGGCTGGAGCCGGGCGACAAGGTCGTCTACTTCCGGACGCTGAGCGACTACCTGCACCTGCGTGAGCTGGCCGACGACAAGCCCCACGTCGCCGTGGTCGGCGGCGGCTACATCGGCACCGAGATCGCCGCGGCGCTCATCTCCGAGGGGTGCCGGGTCGAGCTCGTCCACCCCGACTCCGTGCTGAACGAGACCAAGTTCCCCGCCGACCTCGCCTCCGACTTCGAGGGGCTGTTCACCTCCGCGGGCGTCGAGCTGCGGCCCGGGACGTCCGTCGTCGGCGGGTCCGCCGGGCTGGACGGCGTCACCCTGGCGCTCGACGACGGCTCGACGCTGAACGTGGACGTCGCCGTGGTGGGCCTCGGGATCGAGCCCGCCACGGAGCTCGCCGAGGCCGCCGGGCTCGAGGTGGGCGACGACGGCGGGATCGTCGTCGACGAGCGCCTCGCCACCAGTGCGCCGGACGTGTTCGCGGCCGGCGACGTGGCGTCGTACCCGGACCGTGTCCTGGGCCGCAGCCGCATCGAGCACGTCGACAACGCGACGACGATGGGGCAGACGGTCGGCCGGGTCATGGCCGGCTCCGACGAGACCTACGACCACACGCCGTACTTCTACTCCGCGGTGCTCGGCACCCGCTACGAGGCGGTCGGCACGCTCGACAGCTCGCTGGAGACCGAGGTCTCCGACGGCCCGGAGGACGGCGCCCGCACCATCCGCTACCGGGACGGCGACACCGTGGCCGGCGTGCTGCTGTGGAACGTGTCCGGGGACGACGAGAACGCGCGCGACGCCGCACGCGAGGCGATCCGGACCTCTCAGCCCGCCTGAGCGGTCGCCAGGAGCCGGGCGACCTCGGCGGGTCGCTCCAGCGCGGTGAGGTGGCCGGTCGCCGGCAGCACGTCCAGGCGGGCGTCGCGGCCGGCGGCCCGCCGCACGTCGCGCATCCGCTCGCCCCAGGACGGCGGGGTCGCCTCGTCCTCCGCGCCGAAGACGAGCTGCACCGGCCCGTCGTACGACGCCAGGACGGCGGTCCGGTCCTCGCGGGCGGCGATCGCCCGCGCCATCCAGGCCACGCCGTCGGGGTCGGTGGCGGCGATCAGCGCGGCCAGCTCGGCCTCGAGCTCCGGCTGCTCGCGGCGGGCGGTCGGGCCGAGGCCCTCCTGCGCGCTGTCGGCCACCGGTCCGGTGCTGCGCCGCGCCTCGACCTCGTCGGCGACCGCGCGCCGCTCCTCGGGCACGTCGGGCGCGACGCGCTCGGGGGTGGTGCTGCCCAGCACGAGCCCCGCCAGCCGGTGGGGGTGCCGGGCGGCGAGCTCGAGCGCGGCGTACCCGCCGGTCGAGACGCCGAACGGCACGCACCGCTCGACGCCGCGGGCGTCGAGGACCTCCACGACCGCGTCGGCCACGTACGCCATCGAGGGGTCGGCGTCCGGGACCGCCGAGGCGCCGAGCCCCGGCAGGTCGAGCGTGACGACCCGCGCCCACGGCTCCAGCAGCGGGACCAGCCGCCGCCACGTGCGCGACGACAGCGGGAACGCGTGGAGCAGCAGCAGGACCGGGGCGCCGTCCGGCCCGCCCACGCCCCCGCCGGTGTCCCGGTGCGCGAGCACCTCAGAGGGTGGCGACGGAGCCGGCGTCCACCCGGTACTCCGAGCCGTTCACGAAGCTCGCCCGGTCGGAGCAGAGGAAGGTGATGACGGAGGCGACCTCCTCGGGCTCGCCGCGGCGGCCGAGCTCCATGAAGGGGCGCTCCTCGGACAGGAACGACTCGACGGCCTCGTCGAAGGAGACACCGAGCTCGTCGGCGCGCTTCTCCATCATCGCGTCGGTCATCGGGGTGTGGATGAACGCGGGCGACACGCAGTTCACGAGCAGCCCCTCGGAGGCGTACGAGCGGGACAGACCCTTCGCGAACGACAGCACCCCGGCCTTGGCGGCGCAGTAGGGCAGCTCGTCGTCGTACGGCTGGGTGGCGTCCTCGGAGGTCAGGTAGACGATGCGACCCCAGCCACCGCGCAGGTCGTCGATGAACGCCCGGGTGAGCCGGACGGGCCCGAGCAGGTCGATCGCGAGGGTGTCGACCCAGCCGTCGTCGTCGATCTCGTGGAACAGGCCCTGGGCGCCGGTGACCCCGGAGCACTGCACCAGGATGTCGATCGCGCCGACGGCGTCGTGGACGGCGTCACGCAGCGCCTCGATCTGCTCCAGCGAGCGGACGTCGGCGGCGTGGTGGTGGAGGCGCCCCTCGGGGGCGTCGAGCTGCGCCGCCGCCTCCGCGAGGGCGTCGGCGTCGATGTCGGAGATGACCACCGTCGCGCCCTCCTCCAGCAGCATCCGGGCGGTCTGCCAGCCGATGCCGGAGTCACCGCCGGTGACGAGTGCGGTCTTGCCTGCGATGCCGAGGTCCACGTCGTGGCCTTCCTGCTGGGGCGGGGGCTGTCACTGCGGGGAGTACCCAGCGGTGTCGTGAGCAGTGTCGTGAACAGTGTCGTGAGCAGCCGGCCCGGACGGCCGACGGGGCGGCGCCCCCCGGGGGGCGCCGCCCCCCGGGGGGGGGGGGGGGCGGGTGGGCCCCCGGAGAGGAACAGCCC
>NZ_JAKUHT010000004.1 GCF_022436705.1 Nocardioides sp. CFH 31398
GGGGGGTGGGGTGCGTGGGGTGTGCCGGGGGGGGGGGCCCCCCCCCCCCCGCCCCCCCGCCCCCCCCCGCCCCCGGGGGGACGCCGGCCCGTGGCGGGTGGAGCGGGCGGTTCAGCCCGAGAAGTCGAACGGACGCAGCACGCGGTTGATCGCGTGGCCGATCTGCTTGTTGCCCCGGTTGATGTTGGTGACGGTGACCTCCGGGTTCGTGGCGCCGCGGTCGCGGTCGCCCAGGAAGACCCGGCCGTCGCGGACGATCACGGCGACGCTGTCGCCGTTGGCGACGTCGACGCGGGTGCCGCGCGCCGCGAGGACGCCCTTGCGGTAGATCGTCCTGCTCGGGATGACGTGGTAGAGCAGGACCTCCTCGATGGTGTCGATGCCGACGGACCGCGTCGCCTGCCACGTGGCGCGCTCGTTGGCCGGCTTCTCGCCGGTGAGCCCGGTCACGAGGCGGGAGAACGCGAGGTCGGTGGGCAGGAACGCGGTCGCGCGTCGGTCGCCGTCCGCGAGCAGGCCGACCGGGCTGTCCGGGCGGTTGTCGAGCACGGCGAGGACCGCACGCTCGAGGATGTCGAAGTCCTTGGCGTTCTTGTCGAAGCCGGAGTCCGCGGCCAGCACCTCGGCCAGGCTGGTGGTGCCGGGAGCGGCGGAGGCCGGGGCCGCGGTGGCGACGCCGGCGGCGACCATCGCGCCGGCGGCAAGGGTGGCGGCGAGGGAGCGGAGGGTCTTCTTCATGGGGGTCGGATCCTTTCCTCGGTGGTGCTCGGCGGCCGCCGCGGGGTGCGGGCGGCTGCGCCGTGGGACGCGGGTACCCCGCCGGTACGGCGAGTGACCCAGGTCACCTCGAAAACCTTAACCACCTGAAGTACCTCGGCCAGGCAGGCTTCGCGCCCGCCGCGCCCCGGATGGGCTCGACCCCCTCCCGGTCACGCCGATGACGCAGCGACGGACGCGGCCAGCCGTCGGGCCAGGTCGTCGACCGCCAGGCGCAGCTCCGGGCCTCCCTCGACCGTCATCGGGCGGGGCACGGCAGCGAGCCACTCGTTGGCGACCATCGCCGGGTTGTCGGTGGTGCCCTCGAGCACGCACTCGCCGTCCGGGGTGGGCGCGAGGCGACCCATGACCGGCCGGATCCACGGCGCCACCTCGTCGTACGGCGCGTGGAAGCGGACCCGGGTCGCGAGGGCGCGCCCGGACCCGAGGTGCTCCTCCAGCCAGGCCACGGCGTCGAGGTCGGGCGGTGGGACGACGGTGCCGGCGGAGGAGGGGAGCGTCTCGACGGCTCCGACGCGGTCGACGCGGTAGGTGCGGGGGGCGTCGAGGTCGACGGCACGGGCGAGGAGGTACCAGAGCCCGCCACGGACCACGACCGCCCACGGCTCGACGGTGCGGGTGCGCGGCGTGCCGGATCGGGGCGTGTAGGCGAGGCGGACGACGGCGCGGGCGGCGACGGCGTCGACCAGGGCGGCGGTGGTCACCGGGTCGGGCCGCGGGCGACGGCCGGGCGCGGCGCGCGCGTGCTCGCGCATCAGGGCGGCCTGCCGGCCGACGTCCACCGGCAGGGCCCGGATGATGGTGCCCACGGCGTCGGCGACCGGGTCGCCGACCGCCGCGGCGGCGTGCTGGCCGTCGAGCACCGCCATGACGAGGGCGAGCGCCTCGGTGCTCGTGAAGCGGAGCGGCGGCAGCCGCAGGCCCCGGCCGAGCCGGTAGCCGCCGTACGGCCCGGACGTGGACTCGACGGCCACGTCGGCGGCGCGCAGGGCGGCCACGCTGCGACGGACCGCCCGCTCACTGACCCCGAGCCGCTCGGCGAGCTCGCACGCCCGGACGCCCGGCCTCCGCTGGAGGACGTCGAGGACGCGCAGCGCCCGGACGGTCGGCCCGGTCTCGTCGGTGGTCACGACGCAGACTCTCGCAGGTCCCGGACAGGATCCGTCCGGGATACCTCCTAGCGTCCTCGACATGACCACCGAGGCACCCGACCGCCCGACCACCGACCTGCTCCTCGTCGCCGGCCTCTGGCTGCGCGCCGACACCTGGGACGCCACCCTCGACGCCGTCGCCGCGCACCCGGCGGCGACAGGGGTGCACGCGTCCGCGGTGCGCCTGCCCGGCGTGGACGACGAGGCCGTCGACGTCACGCTCGACGACCAGCTCGCCGCCGTCCTGGCCGACGTGGACGCCGCCGCCCGGGCCGGGCACCGCGTGGTCGTGGTGGGGCACTCCGCCGCCGCGACCCTGGCCTGGCTCGCCGCGGACCGCAGGCCGGACGCCGTGGCGCGCGTCGTCCTCGTCGGCGGGTTCCCCTCGGACGACGGCGCGGCGTACGCCGCGTTCTTCGACGTCGTCGACGGGGTGATGGCCTTCCCCGGCTGGGAGCCGTTCGCCGGGCCCGACTCGGACGACCTCGACGAGGCCACCCGGGAGAGGGTCGCGGCCGCGATGGTGCCGGTCCCCGGCGGCGTCGCCACGGGGGCGGTCGCCTACACCGACACCGCCCGCGGGCGGGTGCCCGTCACCCTCGTGTGCCCCGAGTTCTCCCCCGACGAGGCGCGGGGGTTCGTGACGGGTGGCGACGTGCCCGAGCTCGCGGTCGCGGACGTGACGTACGTCGACCTGCCCACCGGGCACTGGCCGCAGGTCAGCGCGCCCGGGGTGCTCGCCGGGGCGCTGGTGGAGGCGGCCACGGCCGGGCGGTAGCCGCGGTGGCTAGGTTCGACCCATGAGCCAGTCCGCGACGCAGCGCACCCGACCGCCGTTCCGAGCCGACCACGTCGGCAGCCTGCTGCGGCCCCCGGCGCTGCTGGACGCGCGCCGCCGCCACGCCGCCGGTGAGGTGGACGACGCCGAGCTCCGCGGACTGGAGGACGAGGCGGTCGAGCAGGTCGTCGCCCTCCAGCGCGACGCGGGGCTGCAGACGGTCACCGACGGGGAGATGCGCCGGGCGTCCTGGCACATGGACTTCCTCTACCAGCTGCGCGGCGTCTCCAGCACGGACGAGAAGATCGCCGTCCACTTCCGCAACGCCGACGGCGACCTCGACTTCGAGTCCGCCGCCGTCAAGGTCGGCGAGCGGATCGGGCTGGACCACACGATCTTCGGCGACGACTTCACCTTCCTCGCCGAGACCGCCGGGCGGCTCGCCCCGGGCCTGACGCCGAAGCTGACGATGCCGTCGCCGAACATGCTCCACGCCCGCGGCGGCCGCGCGGCGCTCGACCCGGAGGTCTACCCGGACGAGGAGCCGTTCTGGGCCGACCTCGCCGCGGCGTACGCCGACCAGCTGCGGCGCGTCGCCGACCTGGGGTGCACCTACGCCCAGCTCGACGACACCTCGCTGGCCTACCTCAACGACCCGGCGCAGCGCCGCGCGATGACGGAGCGCGGGGACGACGCGGAGCACCAGCACGAGCGGTACGTCCGCACCCTGAACGCCGCCATCGCCGACCGGCCCGAGTCCCTCGCCGTGACCACCCACCTGTGCCGGGGCAACTTCCGCTCGTCGTGGGCGGCGGAGGGCGGCTACGACTTCGTCGCCGAGGTGCTGTTCAGCGAGCTCGCCGTCGACGGGTTCTTCCTCGAGTTCGACGACGAGCGCTCGGGCGGCTTCGAGCCGCTGCGCTTCGTGCCGCCGGGCCGCCAGGTGGTGCTCGGGCTGGTCACGACCAAGACCGGTGCGCTCGAGGACCCCGACGTCCTCAAGCGCCGCATCGACGAGGCGGCGCAGCACGTGCCCCTCGAGCAGCTGTGCCTGTCGCCGCAGTGCGGGTTCTCCTCCACCTCGGAGGGCAACGACCTCACGTGGGACGAGGAGCGGGCCAAGCTGGACCTCATCGTGCAGGTCGCCGAGGACGTCTGGGGCTGAGCGACTGCTCGGCCCCGACGTCCCCGGCGACCGGGGTGCTGCTGGGTCTTCCGGGTGCGGTGAGGGTCAGGGCGCGGGGACGGTGAACGTCCCGGCCGGGCCCTCGCCGGACTCGATGGTGTTGTCCTCGACGTAGCGGGCGAGCCACGGCGAGGGCGCACCCTGGGTGGCCTTGTCGTCGGCGGTCGACTGCGTGGCCAGCGTCAGCCGCGCGGCGTCCACGGTGACGACCCGACCGCTCGGCAGCGCGTTCCAGCTGCCGCCGTTGATCGTGCCGATGCCGACGACGAGCCGGTGGCCCTTCCCCAGCGTCCAGTCCATGCCCTTCAGGTCGAAGGTGCGGCCCTCCGACCGGAGCGCGGCGACGTTCTCGTTGATCAGCGTCGCGGTGCCGGCGGCGGGGTCGACGTCCCACATGGACACGTAGACCTGACCGGTGCCGCGCGTCTCGAGCGCGATCCGCGGGGTGCCGGTGAGGCGGGTCTCGGCGCGGACCGGCTTCGACCACGTCTGGTACGACGTCGGCACGGTGCCGGCCTCGGCCAGCGAGGCGGCGTCCCGCTCGGCGGCGGTGCCGAGCGTCGAGCGCAGCACCTGGTCCATGCCGCGACCCTCACCCGCGCCGGAGCGCCGGGTCACCCGCGGCGGCACCTGCTTGGCCTCGACCTGGCGCTCCTGGGCGGCGTCGAGGCCCTCGGCGCCACCGGCCTCGTCGAGCGGACCGGCGTCGATGTAGCGACCGGAGCCGAGCGGCACCGCCCGCTTGGTGTCGACCACGGGCCACGTCCTCTGCGAGCGCCACTGACCGGCGTTGTCCTGGATCGCGAACGCCGGGTCCTTGCGGGCCGGGGTGATGCCCTTGAGGTGCTTGTCGTAGAAGCGCACGACCTCGCCGAAGAAGCCCTTGCGGCCCTGCGACAGGTCACCGGTGTCCGCGTCGACCTCGTTGCCGCGGACGTGCTCCCACGGGCCCATCCACCCGCGGGTCGGGCCCTGGTGGTTGCGCAGGTAGAGCTCCATCTGCTCGGGCTTGGTGTTCGACTCGGTGAAGCCCTGGGTCAGGAACAGCGGCGTGTCGGCGCCCTTCGCCTTCACGGCCTGGTTGCGCAGGCGCCAGTAGTCGTCGGACTGGCTGGTGTTGGCGACGTTGTCGCGGGTGTTGCGGGTCAGGCACTCGGGGTGCTGCTGCTCGTAGTCCGCGGCGGCGCGGTAGCGCTCGGTGTCACCGGAGGTGCCGCCCAGCGCCGCGATCGAGTTGTAGGCCGCGGGGGTGCCGACCTGGTTGAAGCGCGGCACGTCGTTCGAGTAGAGGTAGGGGTACATGTTCCACAGCGGCTCCTGCGCGACGACCGCCTCGAGGCCCTCGGGGTCGAGGTCGGCGCCCCAGAGCCCGGTGACGGCGTCGTACGACTTGCCGTACATGCCGACCTTGCCGGTCGACCACGGCCGCGAGGCGGCCCAGTCGACCGCGGCGGTGATGTCGGCCTGCTCGCCGGCGCCCAGCCAGTCCAGGCAGCCGGTGGAGGCACCGAAACCGCGGTTGTCGACGAGGACGACGGTGTAGCCGCGCTGCATCAGCCTCGCGCCGTCGATGAGGTCGTCGAAGCGGGACGACGGCTGGACCTCGTCGGTCTCCTTGCCGGTCTGCCCGGAGTGGTTGAAGTAGGGGCCCACCGAGAGGATCACGGGCGTCTGCTCGCCCGGCTCGAGACCCTCGGGGCGCAGCACGTCGGCGTGCAGCGTGACCTTCGTGGGGGAGCCGGCGCGGGCGGCGCCGAAGTAGTGCTCGGTCCACGAGGCGCCGACGGGCACGCCGGGGTTCTCCTCGTGGGTGACGCCGTCCGCGGCGCGTGCCGGGGCCGCGGGCGCGCTCGCGGTGGGAGCGCTGCTGGCCGGGGCGGGCCCGGTGAGACCGAGACCGAGGACGAGGGCGGTGCCGGTCGCGAGGACCAGCGGTCGTGCGGAGAGGTTCATGTGCTGCCTTCCCGAGAGCCACCCCCCGAGTGGGGGCTGCCGGTCCAACGTAGGCAGGACCCCGGGGTCACGGGGAGCCCCCCGGGACCGATCGAGACCGGATCCACAGGTTCGCGGCCCCCTCGGCGGTTGAGGCGTGACGAGCGCCAGCGAGGAGCCTCGAAGGGCTCGCTGCGCTCGCACCTGGACCAGCGGTGGCGGGTTCGGAGCGCCTCGAGCACCTCACGGCGTCAGGCTTGCTTCGTGTCCCGCGTGAGGGCGGCCGTGAGGATCGCGCCGGCGACCATGACGACCCCGATCGAGACCAGGCCCCACTGGTTGGAGCCGGTGGCGTCGCTGAGCAGGCCGATCCAGTAGGGGCCGACGAAGCCGGACAGGTTGCCGATGGAGTTGACCACCGCGATGCCGGCGGCCGCGGCGGCGCCGGTGAGGAACGCGGTGGGCAGACGCCAGAAGCCGGGGAACGACGACATCACGGCGACGGCGCACAGGCAGAGGCCGGCGTACCCCACCCAGGGGTTCTCCGACAGCCAGGCGGTCGCGGCGAGCCCGACCCCGCCGACGGTCATGGCGCCGATGGTGATCCGCGCCGGCTTGGCCTGCCGGTCGACGATCCGGCCGACGACGACGATCGCGACCGTGCCGACCACGTACGGCGCGGCGGTGAGCAGGGTGACGTCGAAGGTGTCCTCGATGCCGAGGCTGTCCTGGACGATCGTCGGCAGCCAGAACCCCAGGCCGTAGAGGCCGAAGACGATGGCGAAGTAGACGAACGACAGCCCCAGCACGCGGGGGTGCTTGAGGCTCTCCCACTCCGAGACGTGCTTGCCGGCGCTGGCCTCGGCCTCGGCGGCGAGCCGGCCCCTCAGCCAGCTCTTCTGGTCGTCGCGGAGCCAGTCGACCTGCTCGGGGCGGTCGGGCAGCCACCACAGCAGGAGGAACCCGAGGACGACGGTCGGCACCGCCTCGACGATGAACAGCCACTGCCAGCCCGCGAGGCCCCCGGTCCCGTCCATCCGCAGGAGCAGGCCGCCCAGCGGGGCGCCGATCGCGGTCGACAGCGGCACCGCGGCCATGAACCAGCCGACCGCGCGGGCGCGGTACTCGGCGGGGAACCAGTACGTCAGGTACAGGATCATCCCGGGGAAGAACCCGGCCTCGGCGATGCCCAGCAGCACGCGCACGACGTAGAAGCTCGTCTCGCCGACGACGAACGCCTGCAGGCCCGCCACGATGCCCCAGCTGACCATGATCCGGGCCATCCAGATCCGGGCCCCCACCCGGTGCATGACCATGTTGCTCGGCACCTCGAAGAAGAAGTAGCCGATGAAGAACAGCCCGGCGCCGAGCCCGAAGGCCGCGTCGCTGATGCCCAGGTCGGCGTTCATGGTGAGCGCCGCGACGGAGACGTTCGTCCGGTCCAGGTAGGACAGGAAGTAGCAGACGCCGAGCAGCGGCAGCAGGCGCCTGCCGACCTGCCGGAAGGTCTCGCTCGCGATCTCGGGTCGGTCGACCGGGTGCCGTGTGGTCATCGCCACACACAACCACGAGGGCGCCGCGGCTGGCCACGTCCGGGACTAGCGCGACCACCTCGGCTGTTGGGACGGCCATGAGCATCGCCGTCGACCAGGTCCGCACCATCGGCTTCATCGGCTCCGGCCGCATCGGCACCGCCGTCGCCCGGCGCGCCCTCGCCGCCGGCTACGAGGTGGTGCTGTCGAATTCCCGGGGCCCCGAGACCCTCACGGGCCTGGTGTCCGAGCTGACGTCCGAGCACGGGGAGGGCGCCCGCGCCGGGACGACGACCGACGCGGCCGCGGCCGACGTGGTCGTCGTGACGATCCCGCTGCACGCGTACGCCGAGGTTCCCGCGGACGCGCTCGAGGGACGGGTCGTCCTCGACACGCTGAACTACTACCCCGACCGCGACGGGCGCGTGGAGGCGCTCGACGAGGAGCGCGCCACGACCAGCGGCCTGCTCCAGGGCCACCTCGCCGACGCCCACGTCGTCAAGGCGTTCAACACCATCCACTCCGACGCGATCGGTGCGCTGGCCCGGCCGACGGGCTCCGACGACCGGTCCGCCCTCCCGATCTTCGGCGAGGACTTCGCGGCCAAGGACGTCGCCACCGCCGTCCTCGACCGCCTCGGCTTCGACGTCGTCGACGGTGGGGGCCTCGCGGAGAGCTGGCGGGCCGAGAACGGCCGGCCGGCGTACGCCCTGCCCTACGCCACCGACGGCGACATCGAGGACCCGTCCCCCGCGGGTCGCGACGAGATCGCGGACCTGCTGGCCGCGGCCGGCGAGCGGAAGGCCGAGCCCTTCACCTTCGTCGCCCCGGAGTGACCCGGCGGCCACCCGGGGACGACGGCTGACCGCTCCGGCCCCGCCGGCGGGATCCGACGGTTCAGGTGACGAGCCCGAGCACGGTGATGAGCGGCAGCGCGATGACCGAGGCCAACGACGTCACGAAGGTGAGCGCCTTGAGCGCGCCCCGGGTCGACACCCCGAGCAGGGACTGGAACATCCAGAAGAAGTTGCTGTTCACGTGCAGCGCGAACAGGGCCCCGGCACCGATGGCCAGGCCCACGACGGGCGGCGCGACGTCGACCTGGGACAGGACGGGGCCGATGATCCCGGCGGCCGCGATGGCCGCCACCGAGATCGAGCCGATCGCCAGGTGCAGGACGGCGGCCACGACCCAGGCGAGCAGGATGGTCACCACGACGGGCGCCCCGGCGTCGGCCGTGAACAGCGCGGACAGGACGTCGGCGAGGTCGGTCGCCGCGATCACGGCGCCCAGCGACCCGCCGACGCCGGTGATGAGCAGGATCTGGCCGGTGGTGTCGAAGCCCTTGGCCAGGGCCTCGTTCGTGCCCTCACGGCCCAGCGAGGTGCGGGCGAGCACGAAGGCCCCGAGCAGGCCCACGAACAGCGCGAGGGCCGGGTCGCCGAGGAAGGCGAGGACCGGGTTCGAGGCGCCGACGGCGTCGAGCGTCGCCCCGGTCGCGATCATCACCAGCGGCACGAGCACCGGCAGCAGGGCGATCGCGAGCGGCGGCACCCGGGGCCCCTTCGCTCCCTCGGCGCCGGCCTCCCGCTCCGCCAGGGCCTCCGCCTCGAGCAGGGACTCCGACGGGTCCTCGTCCTTCTCGGGGCTCCAGAAGCCCGCCCTCAGCACGAGCGCGAACACGGCCACGGTGAGCAGCGCCGTGAGCGGGCCGACCAGCAGGCCGTAGACCAGCATCGTGCCCAGCGGGACGCCGAGCAGCCCGGCGATCGAGACCGTCCCGAGCCCGGGGACGACGAAGACGTAGCCGACGAGGATGCCCGCGGTCACCGCGCCACCCATGAGACCGAGCCCGCGCGCGCCGATCTGCGGAGCCGCCGAGCGCGCCAGCGGGGAGGCGAGGACGAGCTGCACGTCGACGTAGATCGACGGGAAGAGGGTGGTCATCACGACGGCCATCGCGTAGGGCAGCCGCCTCGCCCCGAGCAGCCGCAGCAGCCCCGCGACGAGGCGTTGCAGCGCCTGCATCGCGAACAGCAGCGAGCCGATGAGGACGCCGAACCCGATCAGCAGGCCGACCTCGGCCATGATCGAGCCGAACCCCTCCACGATCGTGGCGAGGGTGGTCGTCGGCCCGAGGCCCGCGGCGAGACCGAGCCCGAGCGAGCCGAGCACCAGGCTGATCATCGGGTCGACGTCCAGCACGATGATGAGGACGACGACCGCGAGGATCGCCAGGGCGGAGTAGAGGACGATCAAGGAGCGCTCCTGCCGTGGTCGGTGAGCAGCACCGTGTCACACGACGTCCGCCCGAGCCGTCAACGGTCGCGGGCCGTGAGCCCCCCGACCTCCACGGCGCCGTCCGTCGCCCACCGCAGCCGCCGGCGGACGGCGTCGTCGCGGAGGTCGAGCACGCCGGCGACGTCGAGGCGGGCCAGGAACTCCCAGCCGGCGCCGCGCTCGTCGACGTACGCCGCGACCTCGGAGCCGCGACCGACGAGACCCAGGCGGGCCGGGCGCCGGTCGAGGCCGACGGTGCCGTCGATCTGTCCCAGCGGCTCCATCCCGACGGTCACGGGCCGGCCGCCGACGACGAGGTCCCACCGGACCCCGCGCCGGTCGTGGTCGTAGGTCAGCAGCAGCCGCTCGCCCGGACCGGAGGCCAGGCCGAGCGAGACGGTGTCGCCGCTCGCGAGGTCTCCCGGGTCGGCGACGAGCTCCCAGGCGGTGCCTCGCGGGCCGTCGTCACCCGGCGCGACCGGTCTGCGCCGGTCCGGGCGCCCCGGGGGGTCCGGCAGCAGGTCGAGCTCGGCGAGGTGGTCCTCGAGCAGGCGCGTGAGACGGGCCGCGACCCGGGGGCGCCGCGCGGCGAGGTCGGTGGTCTCGGCCTCGTCGGCGGCGAGGTCGTACAGCGCCACGCTGCGGTCGCGCAGCATCATCACGAGCTTGTGGTCCCCCGCGAGGACGGCGGCCTGGGGGCGGGTGTCGGGCACGAAGTGGTGGGGGTAGACCCAGAACGTCGCCGCCCGGGAGCGCTGGCGGCCGCGGCCGGAGAGCACGGGCACGAGGCTGACGCCGTCCCAGCGGGCGTCGTCCAGACGACCCGGGACGTCCCGGGCGCCCGCGAGGTCGGCGGCCGTCGGCAGCACGTCGATCGTCGACGTCGGGTGGTCGGTGGTGCGGCCGGCGCGGACCAGGCCGGGCCCCCACGCGACGAGGGGGACGCGGATGCCGCCCTCGTGCAGCGAGCCCTTGCCGTCGCGGAGCGGGGCGTTGACGGCGCGGTCGTCGGAGCCGTTGTCGGAGGTGACGAGCACGAGCGTGCGCCGGGTGAGCCCGTTCTCCTCGAGCGCGCGCCGGATCCGGCCGACCTGGGCGTCGATGCGGTCGAGCATCGCGGCCACGACGGGGCGGTTCGGCGCCTCGTCGGCCCCGGGCAGTGCGGCGTACCGGGCGACGACGTCGGCGGGCGCCTCGTGGTCGATGTGGACGGCGTAGTTCGAGACGTGCAGGAAGAACGGCTCGTCGCGGTGGGCGGCGATGAAGTCCTCGGCCTCCAGCGCGAGGCGGTCGGTGAGGTACTCCGGCCGGCCGTCGACGGACTCCCGCGCCGCCAGGGTCGGCAGGAAGAAGTAGGGGTGGGTGTAGTCGCCGCCGGCGATGTAGAGCTCCTCGGAGGCGCGGACCTCGTCGAACCCGTGCGCCCACGGGCCGCCCGGCCGGTCGCGGTAGGGCCCGGAGTAGGTCTCGCTGAGGTGCCACTTGCCGACCAGCCCGCTGGTGTAGCCGCGTCTCGCGAGCACCCGCGGCACCGTGCTGTGCCCGGCGTCGAGGTGGCGGTCGCTCGCGGCGGGCTCGGGTCGCAGGTAGTCGGTGACCCCGACCCGGCCGGGGTAGCGGCCGGTCATCAGCGCCGCCCGGGTCGGCGAGCAGGTGGGCGCGGCGGCGTACGCGCGGGTGAAGCGCAGGCCCTCGGCGGCCAGCCGGTCGATCTCGGGGGTGCGGTTGAAGGGGTGGCCGTAGCAGCCGAGCTCGTTCCAGCCGAGGTCGTCGATCGACACGACCACGACGTTCGTGCGGTCCGCCGGGGGCCGCCACCGCGGCGGGCGGTCGGTGCGCGGGCGGGCGGCGTACGCCGGGGGAGCGGCCCCGCGACCGCGGGCGGACACGGCCGCCCCGGCGCCCACGGCGCCGGCGACCCCGGCTGCGACCAGGACGCCCCGGCGCGTCGTCGTTCCCTGCACGCCGTGTCACCCCCGTGTCTCGGCTGCCGCGACCCTAACCCGGCCCGCACGGCGGGGGACGCCGCCGAGCGTCACGGTCCGGTCTCAGCGCTCCCAGGCGCGGAACCCGTCGACGCTGACGGCACTGCCGTTGACGCGGCCGCCGACGGCGTAGCGGAACCCGCGGCGCACGGCGTCGTCGCGCAGGTCGAGCGCGCCGGCGACGTCGAGGCGGAAGAGGAACTCCCAGCCGCGCCCGAGGTCGGCGTACGCCGCGGCCTGGGCGCCGCGGACGGCGAGGGCGATGCGGCTCGCGTCGTCGGCGAGGTCGACGCTGCCGTCGAGCACCGTGGTCGGCTCGGCGCCGCCGGTCTCGAGGCGGCCGCCGACCCGCAGGTCCCAGCCGACGCGACGCAGGTCGTGCCGGTAGCGCAGGAGCAGGTAGTCGTCGCCGCCGCGGGCGATCCCGGCGAACAGCGTGCGCTCCCGCGCCGCCGGGGGCAGCGGGCCGGGGTCGAGCTCGACGACGAACTCGCTGCCGCGCGGGCCCTGCTCGCCGACGGCCAGCAGGTGCGCGGCGCCGCCGGCGGAGATCCGGAGGCGACCCTCCTCGACGGTCGCGTCGGCGACGGCACCGCCCGACGGCACGGGGGCCAGCGTGTACCGCTCGAGCCCGGCGTCGAAGGTCCCGGTCACCTCGCGGCGGACGCGGCCGGCGTCGGGCGGGCCCGGGTGGAGGTCGAGCTCGGCCAGGTGGGCCTCGAGCAGCCGCCGCAGGCGGGCGGTGTCGTCCCCGCGCCTCGCGGCGAGGTCGGTCGTCTCGGAGGGGTCGGCGGCGAGGTCGTAGAGCTCGCAGCGCCGGTCGCGCAGGAACATCACGAGCTTGAGGTCGCCCTCGCGGACCGCGGCGTGCGGCCGGGTGCCGCCGATGAAGTGGGGGTAGGCCCAGTACGTCGCCGGGCGCGCCCGCTGCCGGCCGCGGCCGGTCAGGGTGGGCACGACGCTGACGCCGTCCACCCCCGGCGGGACCGGGACCCCGGCGAGCTCGGCGGCGGTCGGCAGCAGGTCGATCGTGCTGGTGAGGTGGTCGGCGTCCAGCCCGGCGCGGACCAGTCCGGGCCCCCACGCGACCAGCGGCACCCGGATGCCCCCCTCGTACAGCTCGCCCTTGCCGCCGCGCAGCGGGGCGTTGGCCGGGCGGCTCTGCCCGCCGTTGTCGGAGGTGACGAGCAGCAGGGTGTTCCCCTCGAGCCCGTTCGCCTCCAGGGCGCGGCGGATGCGGCCGACCTGGGTGTCGACGCTCTCGAGCATCGCGGCGAGCAGGGGACGGTTGGGCGCGCGGTCGGCGCCGGGCTTCGCCTCGTACTTCGCGAGCAGCTCCGCGCGGGCCACGAGCTCGGTGTGCACGGCGTAGTTCGAGACGTGCAGGAAGAACGGCTCGTCGCGGTGGGTGGCGACGAAGTCCTCGACCTCGGCGGCGAGGCGGTCGGTGAGGTACTCGCCCGGCTCGCGCGCGGGCAGGCTCGGCATGAAGAAGTAGGGGTGGGTGTAGTCTCCGCCGCCGATGTAGAGCTCCTCGGTGACGCGGACGTCGTCGAAGCCGTGGGCGTACGGGTTGCCCGGCCGGTCGCGGTAGGGCCCGGAGTAGGTCTCGGTGAGGTGCCACTTGCCGATCAGGCCGCTGGTGTAGCCGCGCCGGTCGAGGACCTCG
Source organism: Nocardioides sp. CFH 31398 (assembly GCF_022436705.1). Classification (GTDB taxonomy): domain Bacteria; phylum Actinomycetota; class Actinomycetes; order Propionibacteriales; family Nocardioidaceae; genus Nocardioides. Next base: position 13,291 of record NZ_JAKUHT010000004.1, read on the forward strand.
GCGACCGACGTGGTCCGCTGCGGGTCGAGGAAGGCGTCGCTGGCCGCGGTCTGCGGTCGCAGGAAGTCGGTGATGCCGACCCGGCCCGGGTAGCGGCCCGTGACCAGGGCCGCGCGCGTGGGGGAGCAGAGCGGGGCGGCGGCGTACGCCTGCGTGAAGCGGGTGCCCTCCGCCGCGAGCCGGTCGATCTCGGGGGTCTCGTTGAAGTCGTTGCCGTAGCAGCCCATCTCGTCCCAGCCGAGGTCGTCGACGGACACGACGACCACGTTCGGGCGGTCGCCGGGTCGCCGACGACGGGCCGAGGCGGCCGCGGCCCTCGTCGCGGGTCCGGTGACCGCGGTGGAGGCGACGGCGGCCGAGCCCAGGGCGGCGCCGGTGAGGACGGTCCGGCGGCTGGCCGGGTGCAGGCTGAGGGTCACGACGGCTTCTTCCCGAGTAAGTCGACTGAGACGATGGACTATGCCACGGGGCAGACTGCCCCCATGGACCTCGACCGCGTGCGTGTCTTCGCCGAGCGCCACCATCGCGCCGTCCTCGCGACCCGGACGCCGTCCGGCGGCGTGCAGCAGAGCCCGGTGCTCGTCGCGGTGGACGACGCCGGACGGTTCTGCGTGAGCAGCCGCGAGACGGCGTACAAGACGAAGAACCTGCGCGCCGACGGCTGGGCGCAGCTGTGCGTGTTCACCGACGCGTTCTTCGGGACCTGGTACTACGTCGAGGGCACCACCGAGGTGCTGTCGCTGCCCGACGCGATGGAGCCGCTCGTCGACTACTACCGCCGCGCCGCCGGCGAGCACGACGACTGGGACTCCTACCGCGCCGAGATGGAGCGCGAGAAGCGCGTGCTGCTGCGGGTCACCGCCGAGCGGGCCGGGCCCGACCGGCAGGGCTGAGCCCGGTCTCCCTCACCCGGCCGCGCCGGCGGGGGCCGGCCAGGCGTTGCGGGTGCAGCCGTCGAGCCCGTAGGTCTGCTGCTGCATCACCGGTGCCGGCCGGCCGGCGCCCGGGCACTCGACGTGGCCCTGCCCCAGCCGGTGGCCGACCTCGTGGTTGACGAGGTAGGTGCGGTACTGCGCCAGCGCGCCCTCATAGTCCGGGATGCCCTCCGCCCACCGGACGGCGTTCAGGACGACGAGGTCGCCGTTGCGGCACGAGACCTGGCCGAGGGTCTGCAGCGGCGCGCACAACGCGTCGGTCGTGCCCGGGCTGGCCACCAGCACGCGGAAGTCCGGGACGCCGGTGGTCCGGCGCAGCGGCTGCCCGAGCAGACCCTGCCAGCTGCGGCGGTGCTCGAGGACTCGCTCGACGCGGCGCCCGGTCGCGGTGGGGTCGAACGGGACGCCGTCCTCGACCTCGACGGTGTAGGTCAGCTCGCCGTACGTCGCGTCCTCGGCGCCGCGCCCCGGGTCGCCTCCGGCGGCCGCGACGCGGAACGTGCCGGGCCCGTCGTCCGGCACGGTGCGCGCCCGGGGGGCCCGTTGCCGCGACCGCTCCGAGGCCCGCACCGGCGGCCGTTCCGCGCGGGACGTCGTCCCCTCCGGCACGTCGGTCGCCTCGGGGCCCGCGGCCCGCGAGTCGCCCCCGACGGCGGCCGGCAGCTGCGCGGCCTCGCCGGTGGCGCGGGTCGCGTCGTCCCCGGGGGCGAGGGCGCCGGGCAGCCGGGGCCCGAACCCCAGGGCCACGGCGCCGACGGTGAGGAGCGCGACGGTCCGGGCGCCGACGGGGACCCGGCGTCGGCGCGGCCGGGGTGCCCGGTGGCCGCCGCGGCGGTGCGTCCCGGGCAGGGCGCGGCGACGGCCGCTCACCTGTCCATGCCCCGGGTCATGACGCGCACACCCTTTCACGACGGCCCGGCGGGTCGAATGAGGTGGTTGGATCCCACGGCACCGGGCAGGATCCGGCCATGGTCCCCTACCTCGTCGGTGCCGCGCTGGCGCTCGCCGTCGCCGGCTAGATGTACTGGAAGAGCAGGCAGGCCACCGGGCAGGTCGGCCGACTCGTCGGCACCGAGACCTCCCGGGCGGCCGACGTCCACGAGCTGGCGCGCGCGGCCTCCGACGCCGCGGGACCGGGCGCGTTCTCCCACCGCGTGGAGCTGAAGGGCACCGCCGTCCCCGGCCCGCGCGGGCTGCTGACCTCGGAGATCACGGACACCGAGTGCCTCTGGTACCGCCACAAGGTCACCCACCACTACCAGGAGTCGTACCGGACCAAGGAGGGCGACCGCCGCACCCGCCGCAAGGAGGAGGTCGTGGTCGACAGCTCCTCCAAGCAGTCCTTCCTGCTGCGCGACGACTCGGGCGAGATCACCCTCGTGCCCACCGCCCGCGTCAACGGCCCCCGCAAGGTCGCCAGCGAGTTCCGCCAGGACGAGGGCGCCCGCGGCACGAAGGTCCAGCTCGGCCGCTTCTCGATGACGCTGCCGACCTCGGGCGACAGGACCATCGGCTACGAGTACGAGGAGTGGGTGCTGCTGCCCGACACCCGCATCTTCGTCTCCGGCGAGGCCTTCGACGACCGCGGCGACCTCGAGGTCCGCGGCCCCCAGGGCCCCGACAAGATGCTGATCTCCACCCGCTCGGAGGAGGAGCTCGTCGAGCACCACCGGGGCGAGACCACCAAGGCCCGCGTCCTCGCCGGCCTCGCCGCCGTGGCCGCCGTCGTCCTCGTGGTCCTGGCGTTCGTGCTGCCCTAGCCGCCCCTGGTCGAGCCCGCACCGCCGCCGGTCGAGCCCGCACCACCGCTGGTCGAGCTTGTCGAGACCCGCTGCGTGGTCTCGACGACGCGCGCTCGCTGCGCTCGCGTGCTGCTCGACCACCTTGAATGGACGCCGGTCGAGGTGTGACGAGCCCTGGCGAGGAGCCTCGAGACCCGGTGAGGTCGAAATCGGCCCGCACCATCGCCGGTCGAGCCCGCACCACCGCTGGTCGAGCCCGCACCACCGCTGGTCGAGCTTGTCGAGACCCTCACGGCGGAGGATCCCAGCGCCGTGAACGCTGAGATCCTCCGGCTTGGCGCCGAACCACCAACGGTGCAGCGCTCAGCCGTCGGCCAGCATCCCGTCGATGCCCTCGGCCGCGGCCCGGGCGGCCATGCCGACGCCGATCAGGGTGGCGGACGCCGGGCCGCACCAGTCGCCGTACCCGACGAACCACACGCGGGGGTCGTCCGCCGAGCGGACCCGGTGGGCGCCGCGGTCCCACCCCGCGGGGACCTCTGTCGCGTGACGGCGTCCGACGTGGGCCAGGGCCGGGCGGAAGCCGGTGCACCAGACGACGGCGTCGTACGGCGTCTCGGTGCCGTCCGGCCAGGTCGCGCCCGTCGCGGTGAGGCGCTCCGGCATCGCGACGGCCCGCAGACCGCGCTCGTCGCGGGCCCGCCGGACGTCGGGCACGGCGACCACGTCGCCCAGCGGGCCCACCCCGGCGTGCGCGTCGGGGTCCTGCACCCGCTGCGTGGCGAGCTCGAAGAGACGCCGTCCGTCGACGTCGTCCGGCAGCAGGCGGGGAGGTCGCGCCGCCGCCCAGGTGACGACGACGTCGGCGAGCGCGAGGTCGGCCGCGACCTGCGCCCCGGAGTTGCCGCCGCCCACGACGAGCACCCGCTGCCCGGCGTACGCCGCGGGGCCGCGGTAGTCGTGGGTGTGCACCTGCGTCCCGGCGAAGTCGCGCATGCCGGGGACGGCGGGCCAGAACGGCGCCGACCAGGTGCCGGTCGCGTGCACGACGGCCCGCGCCGACCACGCCCGCCCGCCGGCGTCGACGAGCAGGCGTCCGCCGTCGCCGTCCGAGATCCCGCGGACCCGCACCGGGCGCACGACGGGCAGGTCGTACCGCTCCTCGTACGCCGTCAGGTAGTCGACGACGTGCTGCGCCAAGGGGTTCGCGTCGCCGGGGGCCTTCGGCATCGGCCACCCCGGCAGGGAGCTGTAGCCGGCGGGGGAGAACAACCGCAGCGACGGCCACCCGTCGAGCCACGCCGCCCCGGGCCGGTCGCGGTCGTCCAGGACGACGTAGGTCAGCGGTGTCGCCCGGCGGCGGTTGCGCCGCAGCAGGTGGTACGCCGTCGCGAGCCCCGACTGCCCGCCGCCGACCACGACGACGTCGACCTGCTCGCCGCCACGACCCACGGCGCCAGGCTACGGAGGACTGCTCCGCGTCGCGGTGCTCCGGCCGTCCCTGCGGCTCGTGGAGCACCTCCGCGCCCCGGTCGGCGCCGCTCTCCGAGTCCTACCAGGACGACTTCGTGATGCCCGGCAGCTCCCCGGCGTGCGCCATGCGCCGGAAGGTGATGCGCGAGAGGCCGGCCTTGCGGAGGTAGCCGCGGGGCCTGCCGTCGGACTGGTCGCGGTTGCGCAGGCGCACGGGCGAGGCGTCGCGGGGGAGCCGGTTGAGGGCGTCGACGGCCTCGGTCAGCTCGGCCGAGCCGGGCTCGGCCCGACGGACGGCCTCCTTCAGCGCGGCGCGCCGCTCGGCGTACTTCGCGACGGTGCGCTCGCGCTGCTTCTGCTTCGCGATCTTCGAGGTCTTGGCCATCTCAGCGCTCCTCGCGGAAGTCGACGTGGCGCCGGACGACGGGGTCGAACTTCTTCAGCACGAGCCGGTCGGGGTCGTTGCGGCGGTTCTTGCGGGTGACGTAGGTGTAGCCGGTCCCTGCCGTCGAGCGGAGCTTGACGATGGGTCGGACGTCGCTGCCCTTCCCGGCCATCAGAGCCTCACCCCGCGGGCGCGGAGGTCGCCGACGACGGCGTCGATGCCGCGCTTGTCGATGATCCGCATGCCCTTCGTGCTGACGGTGAGGTGGACCGTGCGCCCGAGGGACGGCACGTAGTAGCGGCGCTGCTGCACGTTCGGGTCGAAGCGGCGCTTGGTCTTCCGCTGCGAGTGGGAGACGTGGTGGCCGAACGTCGGCTCCCGTCCGGTGACCTGGCAGTGGCGGGACATGGACTCTCCTGTCTATGCTGATAACGATTCTCAGTCGCACTGTAACGGAGAGCCAGTGAAGAAGGACATCCATCCCGCCTACGGGCCGGTCGTCTTCCGCGACCGCTCCGCCGACCTGCTCGTGCTCACCCGGTCCACGCTGGCCGCGCGATCCGACGGCCCGACCGTCGAGCTGGACGGCGTCACCTACCCGGTCGTGGACGTCGACGTCTCGGCCGCCAGCCACCCGTTCTGGACCGGCCGCGGCCGCGTCGTCGACACCGAGGGCCGCGTCCAGGCCTTCGAGCGCCGCTACGGGAAGGGACGCGCCGGCGGTGGTGAGCGATGAGGACCCCCGTCGTCCTGCTCGCCGGCGTCGCGCCCGAGCCCATGACCAGCGCGACCCTGGCGCTCCAGCTGGACCTGCCCGACGCCGTCGTCGTCCGCCACCACATCGACCCCCTGGAGGGCACGCTGGAGCGGGTCGTGTCCGACGCCCACGGCATCGTGGAGCGGAACCTCACCGAGCTCGAGCACACCTGCGTCTCGTGCGCGCTGCGCGAGGACGTGCTGCCGACCCTCCACCGCCTGGCCGGCGAGAAGCGGTGGGGAGCGATCGTCTCCCACCTGCCGGTCTCGGCCGAGCCGGTGCAGATCTGCGAGGTGCTCCTCCGCGACCCGCGCCTGGCCCGCCGACTGCGCGTCGCGTCGGTCCTCACGGCGCTGACCGGACCGCACGTCCTGACCGACCTGCTGGGCGACGACATCCTCGCCGAGCGGAACCTGCACACCGCCCACGACGACGAGCGCGGCGTCGCCGAGGTGGCCTGCTCGATGGTCGAGTACGCCGACGCCGTCGTCCTCTGCGACGGCTCCGGGCCCGACGAGGCGACCGGGCTCGTCCGCGCGCTCGCGCGCCCGGAGGTGCCGGTGGTCACCGACCCGACCCTGCTGGACGCCGGGCTGCTCGTCGGCCACCTCCACGACCACGAGGCCACGGGCTGCTGGACGAAGACGCTCAAGACGGTCCCGCACGACGCCCACGTGGACGCCGGGCTGTGGCGCCTCGACCTGCGCTCCGAGCGGCCGTTCCACCCCGGCCGGTTGCTGGAGGACCTCGAGGTCCTCGGCTCCGGGCACCACCGCTCGCGCGGGACCTTCCACCTGCCGTCGCGCACCGGGCAGCTGCTCGAGTGGGACGGCGCCGGCGGCCAGCTCAGCATCGGGCGCGAGGGCCCCTACCTCCGCAGGACGCTGGGGACCCGCCTGATCCTCACCGGCCTCGGCCGGCGGCCCGACCACCTCGCCGACGAGTTCCAGCGGCTGCTGGTGCAGCCCGGCGAGGAGACGGCGTTCAAGGGCGCCGGCGAGGACGGCTTCGAGCCGTGGCTCGGCCCGACGCGGGCGGTGGCGTGATGGCCGTCCCCAAGCGACGGACGTCGCGCACCAACACCCGCACCCGCCGCGCCCAGTGGAAGGCGCCCCGCCCCGACCTCGTGCCGGTCCGAGTGGACGGCGTCACCCACCAGGTCCCGCGACGACTGCTCCGGGCCGTCGAGCTCGGGCTCGTCGACCCCACCACCGGAAGTAGGACCCGATGAAGGTCCGCAACTCGCTCCGCTCGCTGAAGAACCAGCCCGGCTCCCAGGTCGTGCGCCGCCGCGGGCGGACGTACGTGATCAACAAGAAGAACCCGCGGTTGAAGGCGCGCCAGGGCTGAGGCCCGCGCAGACCGTCACCACACGTCGGTCGAGCCTGTCGAGACCAGGTGAGGTCTCCTGTCGCCTCACCGGGTCTCGACCCGCCCTCACGACCTCGCACGCTCGGTCGTGGGCTCGCTCGACCTGATCCACGTCGACCCCGCTCGTTCCTCGCGCGGCCGGTGGATCACTTCGGCGCGAAGATCTCCAGCGCGATGTTGTCGGGGTCGCGGAACTCCAGGATCCAGCCGGCGCCGATGTCCTTGACGCCCTCGTGCGCGACGCCGAGGGAGTCGAGGTGCGCGGCGGCCTCCTCGACGGCCGCCTGGTCGGCGACGGCGAACGCGACGTGGTCGAGACCGGTCTTGTCCTCGTCGAACCTCTCCTCGGCCACCGGGCGCAGGCCCAGCAGCGAGTCGCCCAGCTGGTAGATCACGCCGCCGTAGAGGAACGACAGCTGCTCGCGGGTGGCCTCGTCGGCGTCGGCGGGCATCTCGAAGGCCACGGGCAGCCCGAGGACGTCGTCGTAGAACTTCCGCGACCGCTCGATGTCGGTGACGGTCAGGCGGACGTGCGCGTAGGCGCTGGTCTTGATCGGCATGCTCCCAGCCTCCCCGAGAGGGCCAAGCGTCAGCGGACGGCGAGCGCCTTGGCCTCGGCGTCCCAGACCACCTCGGAGGCGCCGTCCCGCATCGCCTGCAGCAGCGCGTCGACGACCTGGCCGTGGTCGAGCCCGGCCGGCAGCTTCGGGGGGTCCCCGGCGAGCGCGCGGTCGGCGAGGCCGGTGTCGAGGTGCGGCGGACGGAGGTCCACGACGGTGAAGCGGCGGCGGTTCTCCCGCCGCAGCACGGTCAGCCAGTGGGAGAGCGCGGCCTTCGCGGCGCCGTACTCGGCCATGCCGTTGGTCGGCAGGTCCGCGAGGATCGCCGACAGGACGGCGACGCAGCCACCCTGGTCGGGGAGGTGGCGCGACGCCGCGCGGACGAGCGCCATCGGCCCGAGGGCGTCGACGGCGAACAGCTCCTCGGCGACGGCGGCGTCCTGCTCGGTCGCCGGTCCGAAGCCCGCGACGCCGGTGGCGACGACGAGCGCGTCGAGCCCGCCGAGCGCCTCGGCCGCGGCCTCGACGGTCTCGGCGCAGGCGCGGGTGTCGACGACGTCGAAGACGAGCGGCTCGGTGCCGAGGTCCTTCGCGACCTCACCGGTGCGGTCGGCGTCGCGGCCGGCGGCGACGACCGAGGCGCCGGCCTCCTTCAGGGCGCGGGCCGCGGCCGCTCCCAGCACGCCGCTGGCGCCGCAGACGAGGACGCGGGCTCCGTCGAGATCCATGGGCGGGAGGTACCCGGAGCCAGCACGGGGCCAACGCGCCGCGCCCGGCCCTCGGTCAGCCGCGCCACTCCTCGTCGAGGAGGGCGTAGACGAAGCCGTCGAGCCAGCCGAGCTCGGCGTGGTAGGTGTCCTTGACGCCGTGCTGCTCACGCCGCATGCCCACCTTCTCCAGCACGCGCCAGGACCCGACGTTCTCGGCGAAGCACCCCGCCTGGACGCGACGCAGCCGCAGCCTGCCGAAGGCGTGGCCGAGCGCGTCGCGCGCCAGCTCCGTCGCGATCCCCCGGCCCGCGTGGTCGGGATGGACGAAGTAGGACAGGCGACCCTCGCGGCCGACGACGTGCTCCTCGCTGCCCGACTGTCCCTGGCCGTCGACGACCGACAGGGTCGCCTGACCGACCATCCGCCCGTTGATGACGGCCACCGAGCGCTGATGGTCGTGGTCGTCGTACGTCGCCCAGTCCGCCACGTACTCCTCGACGTCGTCGACGCGCTGCTGGAGGAACCACCGGGTCACGTCGGGTCGGTGTCGCCAGGCGAGGAACTGCCGCGCCAGGTCGCCGGTGGGGCGTGTGATGTGCAGACCCGCGACCGTCACGCCGCCGACCCTACGACGGGCCCGCTGCGCGCCCCGGCATCAGGGGAACCAGTCGACGACCGGGCCGTCGGTGCCCTGGCGCCAGGTCCCGACGACCCGCCCGCCGCGCAGCGCGAGCGCGGCGCCGCGGGTGGCGTGGACGCGGTGCCCGGGCGGGACGATCCACGGGTCGGCGGTCCCCGGACCCAGCACCCACGGGTCGTGCCCGGGCACCAGGACCACCTCGTCCGAGGGTTCCGCCGCGGCGATCGCGCCGGCGTCCCCGGCCAGGCAGGACGCCGGTTCGCCCTCGACGTCCAGCGTCACGACGGTGCCGTCGGCCTGCAGCGCCTCGACCCACCCGTCGACGCGGCGGCGACCGGCGCTCAGGCCGTCGACGAGCCAGTGGTCGACCCGCTCCCGTGTCGCCGGTCCGTACGTCGCCAGGTAGGCGCGGACGGCGAGCGGCCCGGCCTCCTCGAGCGGGAGCGGGCCCGTCCACCCCGGGACGTCGGCCGTCGACGCGAGGCGGAACGTGCCGTCGGAGGTGTCGATGCGGACGTCGCCGTGCCACCCGAAGGGCTTGAGGAACGTGTGGCTGCGATGGGTGAACGCCTCGCCCAGGTGGGCGTACGCCGGGTCGCGGGTGACGGCCTCGGCGAGCTCGGCCTGCGTCAGGGGGCGATCGGCGACGGCGTCGCGGACGACGGCCCGCAGCCGCGGCCAGTCCCCGGGCTCGAGGCCGTAGTGCGAGCGCCAGCTCGCCCGCTCCCACTGCCGGCCCGCGAGCCGCAGCGCGAGGTGGACGGCCGCGCCCCCCGGCGTCATCACCTGCGTCGAGCCGCGGTGGGCGTACGTCGTGACCACCCGCCCGTCGACCAGGGCGGCGCGGAGCGCGTCGTGCGCCGCGGACCTGTCACCCAGCCGCAGTCCGATCGCGGCGCCGGCGTCCCCGAGCCAGGACGGGACGGCGAGAAGCCGGCCGACGACCTCCTCGACCGAGGAGGCCGCCGGACCGGCCAGGTGGTGGCGCCGCAGCCGCCAGGCGAGCGCGGCGGCGCGGCTCACGGTCATCCGCCGAGGCTAGGCCTCAGTCGTGCGCCCCGGACACGACCCGGTCGTGGCGCAGCGAGGTGTTGCGGGTCTCCTTCACCGCGAGCACCGCGACCACGGTGAGCAGCGAGGTGATCGAGACGTAGATGCCGACCGCGGTGGAGTTCGGGTTCGCGGTGTCGCTGCCCAGCAGCTGCAGGGCGATGATCGGGGCGATGGCGCCGGCCGCGATCGAGGCGAGCTGGTAGCCGACCGACGCCCCGGTGTAGCGGACCGACGTCCCGAACAGCTCGGAGAAGAACGCCGCCTGCGGGGCGTACATCAGCGCGTGCAGCATGAGGCCGACGACGACCGCGATGGTGAGCCCGGACGCCGAGCCGCCGGTGACGAGCGGGAAGAACGCGAAGGTCCAGGCGCCGACGCCGATCGCGCCGGCGATGTACATCGGCTTGCGGCCGATCCTGTCCGACAGCAGCGCGACCAGCGGGATCCACACGAAGTGGACGGCGGAGCCGATGAGCAGCGCCTGCAGGATCGGGCCGCGGTCCTGGCCGTCGTAGGTCGTGACGAAGGTGATGACGATGATCGTGAAGATGTAGTACGAGGTGTTCTCCGCCAGGCGCATGCCCATGGCGCAGAAGACCTCCTTGGGGTAGCGGCGGAAGACCTCGAGGATCGGGATGTGGGACTTGGCGTCCTTCTTCTGCTCGATCTCCGCCTGCGCCTCCTTGAAGACCGGCGAGTCCTCGATCGACAGCCGGATGTAGAGCCCGATGAACACCAGGACCGCGGACAGCAGGAACGGGATCCGCCAGCCCCACGCCTGGAAGGTCTCCTCGGACTGCACCAGCGCGAGCACGAACAGCACGAACGTGGCGAGCAGGTTGCCCATCGCGACGCCGGCCTGCGGCCACGAGGTCCAGAAGCCGCGCTTCGCGTCGTCGCCGTGCTCGGCGACCATGAGGACGGCGCCGCCCCACTCGCCGCCGACGGCGAAGCCCTGGATCAGGCGGCACAGCAGCAGGAGCAGCGGCGCGGCGATGCCGATGGTCGAGTACGTCGGCAGCAGGCCGATCGCGATGGTGGCGCCGCCCATGAGCATCAGCGACAGCACCAGCATCTGCTTGCGCCCCACCCGGTCGCCGAAGTGGCCGAACACGACACCGCCGAGCGGACGAGCCACGAACCCGAGGGCGTAGGTGCCGAACGCCAGCAGCGTCGCCGTCACCGGCTCCGACTCGGGGAAGAACAGCACGCCGAACACGAGGGCGGCGGCGGAGCCGTAGAGGAAGAAGTCGTACCACTCGACGGCGGTGCCGATCAGGCTGGCGAAGACGACCTTGACGATGCCGGGACCGTCCGTGGTCTCGCCCGGCCTGGAGCCGGTCTTGTCGACGGGTGCGCTCATGGGGTGTCTCTCCTGTGGTGGTGGGTCCCCGGGGGAGGGGTTCTCAGGCGGCGGTCCAGCCGCCGTCGAGGCGGTAGCTGGAGCCGGTGATGGAGTCGGTGTGCGGGCCGCAGAGCATCGCCACCAGCGCGGCGACCTCCTCGGGCTCGACGAGGCGCTTGACCGGGGTGCGCGCGAGCATCACCTGCTCGAGCACCGCGTCCTCGCTGATGCCGTGGCTGCGGGCCTGGTCCGCGACCTGGCCCTCGACCAGCGGCGTGCGGACGTAGCCGGGCGCCACGGTGTTGGACGTGACGCCGGTGCCGGCGGCCTCCAGCGCGATGACCTTGCTGAGGCCCTCGAGGCCGTGCTTCGCCGACACGTACGCCGACTTGTACGCCGACGCGCGGTGCCCGTGCGCGGAGGTGACGTGCACCAGGCGGCCCCAGCCGCGGGAGTACATGCCGGGCAGCACCTGCCGGGCGAGCAGGAACGGCGCGTGCAGCATCACCCGGTGGATCAGGGCGAAGCGCTCGGGGTCGAAGTCCTGCACCGGGGCGACGTGCTGGATGCCGGCGTTGTTGACCAGGACGTCGACGCCGCGCGCGGCCAGGTCGAGCGCGGCGATCGCGTCGGCGTCGGAGAGGTCGACGACGAGCGCCTCGCCGCCGAGGTCGGACGCCGCGGCCTTCACGCCGGCCTCGTCGAGGTCCACCAGCACCAGGTCGGCGCCGTCGGCGCCGAGCCGGGTGGCGACGGCGCGGCCGATGCCGCTGGCGGCGCCGGTGACGAGGGCCGTGCGGCCGGTGAGGGGGGCCGCGTCGGGCGTGGGGGCTGAGGGCATGCCCCGACGCTAGGACCGCCGGTGTGGCGCACGCCATGTCTCCGGGCCACACGCCGTGGTCGCTGACGTGTGCCGCCGTGACACCCCGAGGGTCAGGTGCCGCGCCGGTGGCCCCTCAGCCGGTGCATCCGCAGGGCGACCTGGAGGTCCAGCGCGCGGGCCGGGTCGCGCCACCCCTCGCCCAGCAGGTGGGTGACGCGGTCGAGACGCTGCGCGACGGTGTTCGGGTGGACGTGGAGGGTCGCCGCCGTCCGGCGCGGCGAGCCCCCGGCCGCGAACCAGGCGTCGAGCGTGGCGACCAGGGCGGTGCCGTGCTCGGTGTCGTACGCCAGCACGGGGCCGAGGGTGTCGCGCAGGAAGTCCCCGAGGTGCTCGGGCCCGCCGCCGCCCAGCACGAGGCGCACCAGCCCGAGGTCGGCGGGGTCGGCGACCTCACCGGCGCGCCCGAGCGCCACCAGGGCGTCGTGGCAGCGCCGCGCCTCGGCGTACGCCTCGCCGAGGCCGGCGGCGTGCACGCCCACGGTGGGCTCCTCGGTGCCGACCCCCGCGGCCAGCGCCTCGCCGAGCGAGCGGGCCAGCTGGTCGTCGGGCACGGCCACGACCAGCGCGTCCTCGTGGACGCCCGCCAGGCCGCCCCGGGCGCCGGCCAGCCGGGCGGCCCGCCGGGCGTCGCCGCGCAGGTCGTCGGTGCGGGTGACGGCCACCGACCAGGTTCCGTCCACGGCCAGGCCCTGCCGTCGCGCCCGCTCGCGCAGCCGCGGCTCGTCGGTGCCGCCGTCGAGCAGGTCGACCAGCAGCTCCCCGCGCACCCGCTCCTCCGCCTCGGCCTCCGTCCGGGCGAACAGCAGCACGAGCGCGACGGCCACGGCCCCGCGCTCGAGGGTCCGCAGCTGGGCGGGCTCGGGTTCCCGCCCGCGGGTGTCGACGACGAGGGTCCCGAGGTGCTCCTCGCCGGCGGCGGCGACGGCGACCCAGGGGCCGGCGGTGTCCGGGTCGCCCGCCAGCCGGGTGCTGCGCCCCGTGCGGCGGGCGACGTCGACCGCGGCGTCCAGCCCGGGGGGCGCCTCCCCGGCGCCGGCGAGGAGCCCGCCGTCCGGGTCGAGCACGCGGACCTCGGCGCCCAGCGCCTCCTCGAGGACGGCGGCGACCCGGTCGACGCCGGCACCGGCGACGAGCGCGTCGGTCAACCGGTCGTGCGCGTGCGCGGCCCGCTCCACGGACTCGGTGCGGCGGCGCAGCTCGGCGTTCGCGGCGTCCGCCTGCTCGAACAGCCGGGCGTTCTCCAGTGCCACCGCGGCGTGGGCGGCGAACGACGTCAGGAGTGCCACCTCCCCGGGCGGGAACGGCCGGACCACCCGGTGCACCGCCAGCAGCGCGCCGATCACCTCGCCCTCCAGGACGAGCGGGACGCCCAGGATGGCGCGGATCCGCTCGCCCTCGACGGCCTCGTCGATGAAGCCGCGGTGCAGGAACCGGTCGTCGGCGGAGTAGTCCTCCGTGAAGTACGGCGCCCCCGCCTGCGCGACGAGGCCCAGCAGGCCCGTGCCGAGCGGCAGCCGCAGCCGGCCGAACTCCTGGGTCAGCGCGCCGTCGGTCACCCGCATGTACGACGCGCCCTCGGCCTCGTCGTTCAGCGACAGGTAGGTCATGTCGGCGCGCAGCAGCTGCCGCGCGCGCCGCACGATCGCGCCCAGCACCCGGTCGAGGTCGCGGATGGCGACCAGGTCGGCGGCGGTCTCGTTCAGCGCCGCCAGCTCGGCCTCACGGCTGCGGTGACCGGCCAGACGGTCGGCGAGGGCCAGCGCCCGGGCGTGCGTGCGCTCCGCGGACGCCCGGTCCCGCCCCCGGGCCACCTGCGCGTCGCGGAGCGCGTCGTACTCCTCGCGCGGGGCGTCGGCCCACAGCAGGTCGAGGAAGGTGCGGTCCACGCGGCCGATCCTGCCGAAGCTGTCCACCCGTCGTTCACCGGACGCACAGGCTCACCACAGGCGGCGGGCGTACCCCTGACCCCCGTGACCCACGACTCTCGGACGACCTCCTCCCTCCACGACCGCCGCGCGCTGCTGCGGGGCGCCGCCGGCCTCGGCGCCTGCGCCGCCCTCGCCCCGCTCCTCGGGGGCTCCCCCGGCACGGCCGCCTGGGCCGGCCTCACGACGGCCGGGGGTGGCGACGGCGACGATCGCCGCCAGTCACCCATCGACATCCGCACGGACCGCGTCGCACGGGCGCCGGGGTTCCCGCCCCTGGTCGTCGACTACCCCAGCAGCGAGAGCGTCGACCTCGTCTACGTGAACAGGGACGGCGAGGACGGCTGCGAGGAGCGGGCCGAGGACGAGACGGTCCAGGCGCAGAACCTGTCGCGACGGGCCGTCGTCCGCCGCGACGGGGAGACCTGGCGGCTGCTGCAGACCCACTTCCACATCACCTCCGAGCACCGCGTCGACGGACGCGCGTTCCCGATGGAGCAGCACTTCGTCCACGAGCGGACGACCGACGGCGCGCTGCTGGTCATCGGGGTCTTCCTGGTGCCCGGCGGCCACGGCCCGCAGGACCGCCTGCTCGCCCGCCTGCCGGAGGAGTGCGACGACGACCCGATCCGCGTGCGCGGGCTCGACCTGTCGCGGATGCTGCCGGCCTCGCTGTCGAGCTGGACCTACCGCGGCTCCCTCACCACCGCGCCGTACACGCAGGGCGTGACGTGGCACGTCATGCGCGAGCCCCGCGCGATCGAGGAGGCGACGATCCGGCGCTTCCGGCGGCTGTTCGAGGAGGGCGACTCCCGCGGGCCGCAGCCGCTGAACGGCCGTGTCGTGCGCCAGGTCCGCGGCCGCCGGGCCTGAGGCCCCTGAACGGCGTCGGTAGCCTCGTGGGGGATGGGCTTCTTCGACTTCCTGCGTGAGACCCCCCGCTACGAGGGCCGCCCTGAGCGCGTCGACCGGCTGGACAGCCGCCACCGCTTCCTGGTGGAGCCGTACGCCAACGAGCTGGCGGGTGCGCGGGTGCTCGACCTCGCCGCGCACGACGGACGGTGGGCGTACGCGATGAGCGCGGCGGGCGCCTCGTTCGTGCACGCGGTCGAGCCGGAGGAGGACAACGCCGCCGGGTTCGCGCACTTCCCGGCGGGCCCGGTCAAGGACCGGGTGCGGATGCGGGTGGGCGACGTCCTGGACCTGCTCGCCCTCGAGGTCGAGGCGGGACGCCGCTACGACGTGGTGACGGTGCTCGGGCTGCTGCACCGGACCGCGGAGCACGCGCGGATGCTGTCGCTGGTCCACGCCCTGAGCCCGCGCCTGGTGATCGTCGACGCGGCCGTCCTGCCGCGGGAGGCGCCGATGATCCGGCTCTCGGAGGAGCCGGCGCGCCGGGCGGGGCTGGAGGTCGGACCGCCCACCGTCGTGGTCGGCGTCCCCAGCGCCTCGGCGCTGGAGCTGCTGGCCCGCACGCTCGGCTACGACGTCACGTGGTGCGACCTGGACCGGCTGCCCGCCGAGGAGCGGGTGGGGCTGGACGACTACTTCCGCCCCGCCGGTGCGCGGGTGCGACGCAGCTGCGCCCTGCGGCCGGCGACCGCCTGAGCCGGCTCAGCCGACCCGGGCCAGGAACGCCAGCACCCGCTCGGTGAGCAGCGCGGCGGCCGCCTCGTCGTGCTCGTCGAGGCTGGGGTCGGCGAAGTTGTGGGCGTCGGTGTCGTAGAGGAACAGCTCGGCGTCGCCGTCGGGCCCCACCGAGGCGACGAGCTCGCGGGCGGCGTCCAGGTCGCCCTCCTCGACGAAGATCTCGTCCCGCTCCCCGCCGTGCACCTGCACCGGCACCCCGTCGGGCCACCGCGGCGCGAACTCGGTGGGACCGACGCACGAGCCCACCAGGACGGCGCCGCGGGCGCCCTCGCGCGTCTGCGCCAGCTGCTGCGCGGGCATGACGCCCAGCGAGAAGCCGACGTACACCAGCTCCGCCGGCAGGGCCTGGGCCGCGTCGACGGCTCGCCCGGCGACCGTGCCGAAGCCGACCCTCTCCGCGTAGGAGAGCCCGTCGACGAGGTCGCCGAAGGTGTGGCCCTCGTAGGAGTCGGGGGCGTGGACCGTGTGCCCCGCGTCCCGGAGGGTCCCGGCGAAGCCGAGCAGCCCCTCGGTGAGGCCGTGGGCGTGGTGCAGGAGGAGGACGTCGGCCATGGCGCCCACTCTGGCACTACGGTCCGTGTCGTGGGTTGGGCGATCGCGTGGCTGGCGGCCACCGGCCTGCACGCCGGCTTCCAGCTCACGGTGACGCTCGTGGTCTACCCCGCCTTCCGGCGCGTGCCGGCCGCGGCCTGGACCGACTTCCACGCCGGCCACAGCCGCGGCATCGCCCCGCTCGTCGGCGTCCTGTACGGCGGGCTGCTCGTCACCGGCGTCGGCGTGCTCGTCGCCGGTCCCCTCGACGTCGCCCTGCTGGTCGCGCTGGCCGGGGTCGGCGTCGCGCTGGCGACCACCGCCCTCGTCGCCGCGCCCACCCACGGCCGGCTCGGTGGCGGACCCGACCCCGCGCTCCTGCGTCGCCTGCTGGCCGCGGACGTCGTCCGGACGCTCGGGGCGCTCGTGGGTCTCGCCGGAGCCCTCGCCCACCTCGTCACGGGTGCCTGAACCCGGCGTAGCGTCCGAGGTCACCCGCTGCCCGAGGAGGACCCCGTGCCCGAAGCCCCGCTGCCCGACGACGTCCGCGCGTTCCTAGCGAAGCCGAACCCCTGCACCATGACGACGCTGCGCAAGGACGGGACACCGGTCTCCGTCGCGACCTGGTACCTCCACGAGGTCGCCGAGGACTCCACGGACCGCATCCTGCTCAACATGGACGTCTCGCGGGTCCGCGTGAAGCACGTCCGCCGCGACCCGCGCGTCGCGCTGACGATGCTCGACGAGGCGGACTGGTACACCCACGTCAGCCTGCTCACCCGGATCACCGAGATCGTCGACGACCCGGACCTGACCGACATCGACCGGCTCGCCCGGCACTACCGTGGCCAGGGGTACCCGGACCGGGAGAGCCCCCGCGTCAGTGCCTGGGCCACGGTCGAGCGGTGGCACGGCTGGGGCGCGATGAAGGACTGAGGTGGACGTCAGCGCCGACGGGCACGCCAGCGCTCGTAGCGCTGGAGGCCCGCCCTGAGGTCGGGGTGCAGCTCGGGCGGCCCGTCCCGCTCCTCGGCCTTGTCGGGCCAGCCCTCCAGGTCGCCGGTGACGTGGACCTGCCAGCAGTACCAGACGGCGACGGCGAGGGCGACGAGGACGACGGCGCCGACGGCGAGGAGCGTCGAGGACACGTCAGGAGCTCCCGCCGTCGCCACCGCCGCCTCCGCCGCCGTCGCCGCCACCACCCCAGCCCCCGCCGGAGTCGTGGCCACCCCCGTGGTGATCACCGCCGTGGTGGCCGCCGTCGCCGGCCCAGCCGCCGGCGCCCCCGTCGCCGTGGAAGTACGTCCCGCCCGCGGCACCGCCGCGCTTCCTGCCCTTCTCGGCGAAGAGGCTGACGACGCCGATCAGCAGCACGAAGAGGAACACGAGCACGATCACCCCGATACCGTCCATGGCGGCAGCATCCCCCGTCCCGGGCAGGTCCACACCGATGAGTTTCGGCGCACCCCGGGGTCGGAGCGGGCATGACGATGCAGATGAACCCGTACCTGCTCTTCGCGGGCAGTGCCGCGGAGGCCCTCGACTTCTACCGATCCGTGCTCGGCGGCGAGCTCGACGTGACCCGTTTCGGCGAGTTCATGCCCGACGCCGGGGACGACGCCGACAAGGTCATGCACGGCCAGCTGACGACCCCCGCGGGGCACGTCCTCATGGCCTCCGACGTCCCCACGGGCATGGGGCAGCCGCCCGGCAACGGCACGGTCTGCCTGTCCGGGGACGACGTGGTCCTGCGGGACCACTTCACCGGACTCGCCGAGGGCGGCGAGGTCACGGTCGCGCTCGAGAAGCAGATGTGGGGCGACGAGTTCGGCGAGCTCACCGACCGGTTCGGCGTCCGGTGGATGGTCGACCTGACGCCGCCCGCGTCGTCCTGAGGACGACCCCGGACGTTCACCCGGACGCCACCTGCGCGGCCCCGGGTGGACGCGGCCCGGACGGCGTCCACCCCCCTCATTGGAGGGTGTGACCACCGAGCACGGGCACGACCACGCCCACCCCCACACGCACGACCACGACCACGCGCACGACCACTCGCACGGCCACGAGCACGGCCACGCCGTGCCGGACGCGACCACCACCGCCGCGCTCGCGCCGGTCGCCGACGGGGAGCTCTCGCCCGCCGAGCTCACCCGGCGCCGGCTGCTCCAG
>NZ_JAKUHT010000047.1 GCF_022436705.1 Nocardioides sp. CFH 31398
GGCCCGGGCCGGCGGTGCGAAGGGTGCCGCCGGCGCCGCGAAGGGCGCTGCGAAGGGTGCCGCGAAGGGCGCCGGGTCGGCCGCGGGTCGGTCGGCCGGGACCGGCCGCTCGGCCGCGGCGAACGCGGCCCGCGCCGCCGGGTCGCGCCGTCGTACGGAGGAGACGGACGTCGACCGCGAGCACCTGCTCGCCGAGCAGGAGATCTGGGTCGACGACGACGAGGCGGGCCCGGGCGTCCTGCGCTGAGCGGGGCCGGGCCGGCCACGACCTGACGGGGTGTCAGGGGTGTGAGGGGGACCGTCCGGGGTCCGTCCGCGACTTCCGCGGAGGGGCCCCGGACGCGTCGCCGAACTGCGTAGAGTGCACGTGCCGGACCCCCGGGGGGCGGCCAGGATCGGGCGAGGGGAGGCCGATGAGCCAGTCGACGACCACGTCCGGCCTGGTGCGGGTCACGGTGGCGTCGGGGACCCGTCGGGTCGACCTGGTGCTGCCCGGGTCCGTGCCCGTCGCCGAGCTGCTCCCGGAGCTGGCCCGCAGCGTGGGCCTGCTCGACCCCGCCACCGTCTACGGCGGCTACACCGTCGTCACCCAGGAGGGCCGCGAGCTCGGCCCCGACACCGGCCTGACCGTGCAGGGCGTCGAGGACGGCGGCCTGCTGACCGTGTCCGCGGGCGTCGACCAGGAGCCGCCGCGGGTCTACGACGACGTGGTCGAGGCCATGGCGGACGTCGTCGAGCGCGACCTGAAGCCCTGGGAGCCCGCCGCCGGCCGCCGTACGGCGCTCGCGGCGGCGCTGCTGCTGCTCGGCCTCGGCGCCGCGGCCCTGCTGGTGCAGGGCGACCCGCTCGTGGCCGGCGTGGCCGCGACGGTCGTGTCGGTCCTGCTGCTCACCGGTGCCGTCGTGCTCTCGCGGGTCCGCGGCGAGCCGCAGGCCGCGGTCGCTTTGGCCTCGACCGCCGCGGTGTACGGCGCGGTGGCCGGCCTGCTCTACGCCCCCGGCTCCCCGGACGTGCTGTCCGCCGACTTCTTCACCGTCCCCCTCGCCTGCGCGGGCGCCGGGGCGCTGCTCGCGGGCATCGCCGCGGTCATCGGCATCGACCAGGGCCGCTCTCTGGCGATCCCGGCCGTCGTGGTGGGTGCCCTCGCCGTCGTCGGCGGCCTGCTGGTCGACTACCTCGGCCTCGACCCCCGCGTCGTGTTCGTGACGCTCCTGGTGCTCGTCGTGATCCTCGGCAGCGTGTTCCCGTGGCTCGCCCTCGGCGCGACGTCCACCCAGGTCGACCAGGCGTTCACGATCGCCGACGTCACCCGCGACCCCGACGAGATCGACCCGGACAAGGTCGGCTCGGACGCCCGACTGGCCCACGAGATCCTCCTCGCGGTCTCCGCGACCGTCGGGATCCTCCTGGTCCTCGTCGCGCCGCTCGCGGTGTCGCTCGGCGTCACCGGCACGCTGCTGGCGGTGATGAGCTGCGCGGTCGTGATGCTGCGGACGCGGCAGTACCGCACCGGCTCCGAGGTGCTCGTCGGCCTCGCCTCCGGGGTCACCGGCCTGCTGGCCGTGGCCGTCTCCGTCCTGCTCATGCACCCGACCTGGCGTCCGCTCGCGGCCGTCACGCTCGCGGTGACCGGCGCCGTCCTCGTCGCCGCCACGCTCGTGCCCGCGTCCGCGTCGGTGCGACGCGGACGTCTCGGCGACCTCGCCGAGACCATCTCGCTCGTCTCCCTGGTGCCGCTGGCCGTCCTCGCGACCGGCCTCTTCGAGCGGGTGGGCGGCTAGATGTCGACCAAGAAGGACCTGGTCGAGGCGCACGCCTTCAGCCGCCGCCGCCTCGTCACGGCCTTCGTCAGCGGCGCCCCGGGTGGGCGCGAGGTCGAGCCGTCCCGCC
This sequence comes from Nocardioides sp. CFH 31398, assembly GCF_022436705.1. Taxonomy (GTDB): domain Bacteria; phylum Actinomycetota; class Actinomycetes; order Propionibacteriales; family Nocardioidaceae; genus Nocardioides. The sequence goes on from NZ_JAKUHT010000047.1 coordinate 1,891, forward strand.
CCGGCCGCACCATCGTCGGCGGAGTCGCCCTGGGCGTGCTCGTGCTCGCCGGCGGCGCGATCGCCGGCATCTTCTCCGGACGGCCGCCGGACGGCTGGCTCGACCCCGGCATCGTCATCGAGAAGGAGACCGGCAACTCCTACGTCATCACCGAGGAGTCGGACGACCCGGTCCTGCGGCCGGTGGTGGGCAACATCAACGCCCGGCTGATCTTCGGCACCGAGCAGGAGCCGTCCACCGTCTCCGCCGAGGACATCGCCGGGGAGGACATCGGCGACGACATCGGCATCCTCGGCGCCCCCGCGGTGCTGCCGTCGACCGAGCAGCTGATCGACTCCGGCTGGGTGGCGTGCACCGCGGACGGCTACGGCACGCGCCTGGGCGTCTTCGAGACCCCGCCCGCCGAGGCGGCCACGGACGCCGGGCTCGTCGTCCGCAGCGGTCAGGACTACTGGCTCCTCGCCGCCGGCAGCCTCGTCGACGACGCCGACGACCAGGCCTTCCGCCTCCAGCTGCCGGACGACGAGGGCGACCGCGAGGGCATCCTCAGCGACCTCGAGCTCCCGCTCGCGGCGGAGGCCCCCCGCGTCGACGAGGCCTGGATCGACCTGTGGCCCGAGGGGCCGGCCCTCGACGAGACCTCGTTCGACGTCGGCGGCGGACAGGTGCCGGAGTCGGCGGACTGGTTCGAGGGGCTGTCCGAGCCGGTGCGGGCCGGCGACCTCGTCCAGGTCGAGGACCAGGTCTACCTGGTGACGGCGGACGGGCCCGCCCGCCTGTCCGACTTCGCCCGCACCGTCTACGAGGCGCTGGACACCTCGCTCGAGCCGGTGCCGGTCGACGGACTCACCGTCGACCCCGCCCCGCTCATCCCGGACGAGTGGCCCGACGAGCCGCCGCGACCGGTGGACGACGGCAGCGTCTGCGCGATGCTCGTGACCCGCTCCGGCGAGGGCCCGACGGTCCTCGTCGCCGAGGGCCCCGACGAGGGCCTCGACCCGGCGCTGGAGGACGACGAGGTGGCGCCCGGCGCGACCGACGCCGTCGTCGAGCCCGGCCACGGGGCCTTCGTGGTCTCCGCCGCCTTCGGCCAGGACGAGGGGCCCAGCCCGTTCGTCGTGGACGCCAAGGGCGTGCGCTACCTCCTCGAGGGCGGCGACGCGGTCACCAACCTCGGGTACGGCGACGTCGACGCCCCCGTCGTCCCGGACTCCTGGCTGGTGCCGTTCGACTGCGGCGTGGTGCTGTCCCGCAACGCCGCCCTGGGCGAGCCCGGCAGCGACAGCCCGAGCTCGTGCGAGGGGGGCTGATCGCCGTGGAGCCCCGCGCCGGGCGTCGTCGGCGCACGGCCGGCCTGACGCTGGCCGCCGGCCTGGTGGCCGCGACCGTCGTGCCCGGACCGGCCGCCGCGGACTCCGAGGGCGGTCCCGTCGAGGCGACCATCCCCTGCTCGAGCGCGGTCGACCCCGGCACCGACGTCGCGGTGACGGACCAGGTCAGCGCGCCACTGGAGCAGATGCGGATCCCCGAGGCCCACCAGATCGCGACCGGTGAGGGCGCGACGGTCGCGATCGTGGACGGCCCGGTGGTCGGCCTGCCGCAGATCCCGCTGGTCGGTGGCCAGAACTTCGAGAGCGGCCCGGTCACGGTGGACCACGGCACCGTCGTCGCCGGGCTCGTCGCCGGCGCCGACCGGCAGGTGGGTGGCGAGAGCCTCGGGGTCGGCGTCGCGCCCGGCGCCGAGGTCCTGGGCCTGCGGATCGTCGCGGACCCCGAGCCCGCCGAGGTCGAGAGCGGGCTGCCGGAGTTCGACACCGAGGACGTCGTCGCGGCGCTGCGCTGGGTGGCCGACGAGGCGCGACCCCGCGGCATCGACGTGGTGAACCTGTCGTTGAACGTCTCCGGCGACGTCCCGGAGCTCGAGGCGGCGGTCGAGGCCGTCCAGGACGCCGGCGTCATCGTCGTCGCGGCGACGCCGAACCGCGACGAGGAGCTGGCGGAGGAGGACGGCGCCACGCGGTCGATCCCGCTGGCGGAGCCCGTCTACCCGGCGGCCTACCCCGGCGTCGTCGGCGTGACGTCGTACGTGCCGAAGACGGACGACAACGGCGAGCCGCTCGCCCCCGAACAGTTCATCGAGGCGTCGCGGGACGTCGACGTCGCCGCCCCGACGATCGGCGCGGTCTCCTACGGGCCCAACGGCTCCTCCTGCGTGGCGCCGGGGCCCGCGACGTCCTGGGCGACGGCGTACGTCTCGGGCGTGCTCGCGCTGATGCGGCAGCGGTTCCCCGACCAGTCCTCCCAGGAGCTGGTCTCCCGGCTCCTCGACACCGCCTCCGGGGTCGCCGACCAGCGGTCGACGATCAGCGGGGCGGGCGTCGTCCAGCCCCTCGAGGCGCTGACCCGCGAGGTCGCCACGGACCGGGAGGGCCGGCTGCAGGTGCCCGAGCAGGTCGACGACGGCGAGGGCGGACGCGCCGAGCCGCCGCCGGTGCGGACCGACGAGCTGGCCGAGTCGCGCGACGACTTCCGGTGGTGGGGCCTGCTCGCCGGGGCCGTGCTGGTCGGGGCGGTGATCCTGCGCCCGCTGCTGCGCAGGACCCGCCGCTCCTGAGAGATGGCGGAGGATAGGGGATTCGAACCCCTGAGGGCGTTAACCCAACCCGCTTTCCAAGCGAGCGCCATAGGCCACTAGGCGAATCCTCCGCGGAGGAGGTTACTAGTCGTGCTCGCGCGCGCCGCAATCGCCCGGGTGCTGCCGCGGCCCCCACCCTGGCCTAGACTCTGGCCAACCCCCCGTGCGGCGGCACCTCGCTGAACTCCCCCAGGGCCGGAAGGCAGCAAGGGCAGGCGGGCTCTACCGGGTGCGCGGGGGGCCTTCTCGTCTCCGGACGGCGCTCGCGGAGGGGCTGTGCACGGCCCCCGGCCGCTGTCGGCGGCCGTGGTTAGGGTGGTCCGCGTGGAGCCGTCGCTCGCTCTCTACCGCCGATACCGGCCGGAGACCTTCGCCGAGGTGATCGGGCAGGAGCACGTCACGGAGCCGCTGCGCACGGCCCTGGCCGCGAACCGCGCCAACCACGCCTACCTGTTCTCCGGGCCCCGCGGCTGCGGCAAGACGACGTCGGCCCGGATCCTCGCCCGCACCCTCAACTGCGAGCGCGCGCCGGTCGCCGACCCGTGCGGGCAGTGCGACAGCTGCCGCGACCTCGCGCGTGGCGGTCCCGGCTCCATCGACGTGATCGAGATCGACGCGGCGTCCCACGGCGGTGTCGACGACGCGCGCGACCTGCGGGAGAAGGCGTTCTTCGCGCCGGTCCGCAGCCGCTTCAAGATCTACGTCATCGACGAGGCGCACATGGTCACCACGCAGGGCTTCAACGCCCTGCTGAAGCTGGTCGAGGAGCCGCCGCCGCACCTGCGGTTCGTCTTCGCCACCACCGAGCCGGAGAAGGTGCTGGGCACCATCCGCTCCCGCACCCACCACTACCCGTTCCGGCTGATCCCGCCGCGGCTGCTGTCGTCGTACCTCACCGACCTCTGCCGGGCCGAGGGCGTCGCGATCGAGCCGTCGGCGGTGCCGCTCGTGGTCCGGGCCGGCGCCGGTTCGGCCCGGGACACGCTGTCGGTGCTCGACCAGCTCATCGGCGGGGCCGGGCCGGACGGCGTCACCCACCGGCTCGCGACCGGCCTCCTCGGCTACACCCCCGACTCCCTGCTGGACGACGTCGTCGACGCCTTCGCCGCGGGCGACGGCGCCGCCGTGTTCTCCGTCGTGGACCGCGTGGTCGAGGCCGGCCAGGACCCCCGGCGCTTCACCGAGGACCTGCTCCGGCGGCTGCGCGACCTCGTCGTGGTCGCCGCCGTCCCCGACGCACCCACGACCGGCCTCATCGACGTCCCCGACGACCAGGGGGAGCGGCTGGTGGCGCAGGCCGCGCGGTTCGGCGCCGCCGAGCTCAGCCGCGCCGCGGACGTCGTCGCGACCGGTCTCACCGAGATGCGCGGCGCCACCGCACCCCGCCTGCACCTCGAGCTCCTGTGCGCGCGGGTGCTGCTGCCCGCCGCGGACGGTGACTCCGGGCTCGGCGCACGGCTCGACCGGGTCGAGCGACGCATGAGCGTGGCGCCGGCCGCGGCGGCGCCTGCCGCGACCGCCGCCCCGGCTGCCCCGGCTGAGCCGGTTCAGCCGGGGGAGCGGCCCGCAGCGCCGCCCGCGCGGCCCGCCGACGTCATCCCGGTGCCCGAGCCGACGCCGGAGCCCGTGCCCGCTCCGAGGCC